>NZ_BAHE01000034.1 GCF_000298235.1 Gordonia namibiensis NBRC 108229 | reverse complement strand
CGACGCCGATCGCTCGCGGAGGGATTCTGGAGGGCGGATACCAGGGGCGCTTTTCAGACCGGGGCGGATCCCAGGGGCGCTTTTCAGACCGGGGCGGTTCCCAGGGGCGCATTCCAGGGGCGGTTTCCAGACCGGGGCAGATACCAGGGGCGGTTTTCAGACCCGGGTGGACGCTATGGGCGCTTTTCAGCGGGGTCGACGCCCCGTGCCACGGCGGAGGGTCAGAGCTGGTCGTCGGTGTACGTCGTCGGCTCGGGTCGGTCCTGTCGCGCCAGCGCACCGATCACCGCGTCGACGATCCACAGCGTCACCACGCCGGCGATGATGTCGACGGCGTCGTCGAACGGCGACCGGAAACGCGGCGAGAAGGGATCGAGGACCTCGGCCGCGGGCACCCCGAGGAGATCGCCGGTGCCGTTCACGATCGTGTCCACCGGATTCGCCGCCCACCCCTCGTAGGCATTGATCGCGAGCAACGCGATGACCGGAATGGCGAGAACCCACCAGAATTGTCTCCGGCGTGCGATCGACCACGCGACGATCAGCAACACGACCCATGCGGGCATGTGCTCGGAGCAGAAATTGAGAATCCCGTATTCGCCCGAGCGGACCAGCACCGGGACCTGACCGCCCCAGAAACCCAACGCCCCGATCGCCCCGACCGGGACCGCGATGGCCGCACGGACCACACTGCGTGACCAGAACGCGAGCACCAGGACCATGTACACGGGCATCAGCGCAGTGAGGGTCCAGATCAGGATCAGGCTCGTCGCCGGCCCGTTGGCGACATAGTCCGCGTAGTACTCCGGGAACGGGGTCTCGTTGAGCGGATCGAAGGTGAACAGCCACAACACCATCGGCCACCACGCGAGCAACGGCAGGAACAGCGACGCACTCACCAGCGACCGTTTGATCGCGGAGCCGCGGTCGGTGTGGCGGACCGGCACCCAAGCGGTGCCGGCCCGGTCGACCAGACCGGGCTCACCGCCTGCCAGAGCTCCGCTCATGCGGGCAGTCTAGGGCGATCGTCCAACTTCGATGGCACGAATTCGCACCTGAGTCACAAAACTGATCCAACCGGATGACGAAACTGATACGAATTCGCCGAATCGTCTGCCGAAAGCAGCTTTCGGACCACGGGAAACAGACATTTTCCGTCCGCGTCGACCCATTCCGGAGGTGATCGGACCGGCAATTTTCGACATGCTTCGGTCAAGCTCGAAAAAACCCGAAAATGAATTCACTTACCGGCGAGAAATGGTGATCCGGCGATTTCGTCCGGGCGGCGCGGCGATGCGCAGGGTCAGCCCTCGCGACGCCGGCGCCCGCCACCGGTCGTGCCGGACTGCTGGCGCAGCTGGCTGAGCAGTTCGGAGACCGGCAGGCCCGCCGAATGTGCCGACTCGGAGTCGTCGTCGGCTGCGCGTCGACGGCGGCCACCACCGTAGGCCGAGGCGGGGCGTCCGTCGTTTCCTTCGTGACGACCGGCAGTACCGAGGAACGCGGGGGCCACGTCCTCGGAGCTCGAAGCCTCTTCCTCGTCCGGCGCGGGACCGGTCTCGGCGCTCTCGGCGGTCTCGGCCGGGGCCTCGGAGCTCGCAGCGGTGGCCCACTCGTCGGTCGGGGTCTCATCGGTGTAAGCGGCCGAGTCGTCGGTAGTGCGCGAATCGTCGACGATCTCCGCGTCCGACACATCGTCGGCTGCGTCGGTGTCGGCGGTCGAGGACTCATCGGCCCCCTGGGCGAACGGTGCCGAACCGGCGGAGTGCTGGTCGACCTCCTCGACGGGGACCTCGGTGGCGATGCGACCGGAGATCGGGTCGTCGGTGATGACGGGGATGACCTCGGTCATCTCGTTCGGGTCGACCGGCCCGGTGTGGCGACCGTCGTCCGCGGTCGGCGCGGTCGCCGCGAAGTCGCGTGCGGCGCGCAGGCCGTCGTCGTCGTAGGTTGAGCGATAGGGCGGGACGCCGCCGAACTCCCCGCCGAAGGAACCCGCGTGGGCGCCGGACAGACCGGAGGCGAGCTCACGCATCTTCTCGTTCGACAGCGCGGCCCGCTGATCCGGGAGGGGTTCTCCCAGAAGCATTTCCAGACTCGAACGCAGTGCGAGCACCTGGGCCTTGAGCTCGGAGAGTTCCTCGTTGGACTCGGCGGTGATCTCCTTGCGGATGGTCGTCTCGACATCGAGCTCGTACTGACGACGCGCGGCGATCTCCCGCTCGAGTTGCAGTTCGTAGACCAGCCGGAGGTCCCTGCTCTTGGCCTCCGCGCTCTCGGCCTGCCGCCGGAACTTGGTCACGAGGATCGCGCCGATGACCGCCGCCCACAGGGCAGCGATGACCGCCAGCGAGCCGAGGATCGACAGGCGGTCGGTGAAGACCATCAGTACGCTTGCCGCCAGGGCGAGCACGATCAACAGACCGAGCAGCCATTGCGCCGCCGACCGACTGGAGCGTCGCGAGTCGGCAGAACGGCCGTTCGAGGTCGTCATGATCGTGAACTTACCCGCTGTCAGTACATTCACACGCGAACCGGGTCGGAGTTTCTCAGATCGGCGACGTGTTATGTCGCCCATATCCGCCACATCCGATGGGACCGGTTCCGTGCACCGATCCCGAACACCCCGCGGTGGTCACCGAAACGGAGGTCAGGATTCGCCGACGGCGGGCGGGTCCTCGGGCGCCCGGCAGCAGTACTCGAGCCACATCGCCGCGCACACCAACAGCACCCCGCCGATCAGACCCACGATCGCACCGGGCCGGTCCTGGTCGGCGGCCGTCACATCCTGCTGTCCGAGGAGGAAGACCAACAGTCCGGCCCATACGCCGACGGCGATCGCCCCGAGGATGGCAGATGCCTTGGCGAGGGCCAGCACTCGCGCCGCAGTGAGCGGATGCAGTTGTCCGCGAGCGCGACCCACCTCGCGGGACTCCACCCTCGACCGCACGACGAAGGCGATGACGACCTCCAGCGCGGCCAGCACGTAGAGCACGATCCCGGCCAGCAGCGGTAGCGGCGGGAAGTCGTTGTAGTTGTAGCGCACCAGAATCCACGCGGCGATCGCAGTGACCGCGGCGATGACGACGAGATCGCGGAGTCGGGTGGGTCCGAGACCGGTTTCCTCGTCGTCCTGCCCCGGACGGCGTGGGTCGGGAAGCGTCATGATGCGCCACCCCCGGCCGGGCGGAGGTGCTCGACGGCACGCACCGCGTCTCGTTCGGCGGCGTCGAGGGCATCTATCAGCTCACGCACCGACCGCTCCCCTTCCGGCGTCCACAGGGTGGCCTCCGGTTCGATCTCCAGCCACGGGATGAGGACGAAGGCACGCTGCGCCGCCCGCGGGTGTGGAAGCGTCAGCACCGGGTCGTCGTCGACGACGACGCGGCCGGACTCTGTCACCGTGATGACGTCGACGTCGAGAGTTCGCGGGCCCCAACGGACTTCACGGGTCCGGTCGGCGGCCTGCTCCAGTTCGGCGCCCCGGCCCAGCCATTGCCGTGCGCTGAGCGGACCGTCGACGATCAGGGTGATGTTGAGGAAGTCGTCCTGTTCGACCCCACCCCAGGGCGGTGTGGCATACACCGCGGACACCGCCACGATTTCGTCGGCGAAACCCTCGACCACTGACCGCAGATGACCCAGGGAGTCCCCGACATTCGAGCCGGCCGAGATAACCGCGCGACTCATCGCATGCCCTTTCGGGAACGGCGGGTCACCACCGCGACGTCGTCGAAGGTCAGCGGGATCGGCGCCGACGGCTTGTGCACGGTGACCTCGCAGGCGGAGATGCGTTCGTCGGCCATGATCGTCTCCGCGACCTCCGCACCGACCGTCTCGATCAGGTTGCGCGGCTCACCCCCGACGATCGCGGCGACCTGCTGGGCGAGTGCGCCGTAGTCGACGGTCTCGGCGAGGTCGTCGGTGTCGGCGGCGGCACGCAGATCGAGCCACAGGATGACGTCGATGAAGAAGTCCTGGCCGTCCTCGCGCTCGTGGTCGAAGACCCCGTGGTTGCCCCGAACCTTCAGTCCGCGTAGTTCGATCCGGTCAGCCATGCGACCCTCCTGCTCCGAACGTGGTGCGTGAGCCGCCCGCACGCCAGGCCTCGGCGACGGTCACGGCGTCGTAGGTGCTCGCCACATCGTGGACGCGTACGCCCCACGCGCCGGCCGCGGCGGTGAGCGCCGAGATCGACGCGGTCGCGATGTCGCGGCCGGCGGGCGGACGGTCGACGCCGTCGCGACCGAGAAGTGTGCCGAGGAAACGCTTGCGGGAGGCGCCCACGAGGACGGGGAAGCCCAGCCCGATGAAGGTCGGCAGCGCATGCAGTAGCGCCCAGTTGTGTTCGGCGGTCTTGGCGAAGCCGAGTCCGGGATCGAGGATGAGCTGGTCCGGGTCGACGCCCGCGGATACCGCGGCATCGACCTGCGCGAGCAACTCGCCGCTCACCTCGGCGACCACGTCGCGATAGCCGCCGACATCACCGATGCGGTGGGTGAACCGACGGTCCGTGCTCTCGCCCGCCGGCCGCCAGTGCATCAGGATCCACGGCAGTCCCGCGTCGGCGACCACACGCGCCATGTCGGCGTCCGCACGACCGCCCGAGACGTCGTTGACGATCGAGGCACCGGCCTCGATCGCGGCGGCTGCGACGTCGGCGCGCATGGTGTCGACCGAGACGACGACCCCCTGTGAGGCGAGGGCCGCGATGACCGGGGCGACGCGCTCGGCCTCGAGGTCGGGGGCGACGCGGATGGCACCCGGACGCGTCGACTCACCGCCGACGTCGATGAGGTCGGCGCCCTGCTCGATCAGCTGGAGTCCGTGCGAGACCGCAGCGTCGGTGTCGAGGTAGCGGCCGCCGTCCGAGAAGGAGTCTGCGGTGACGTTCAGGACGCCCATCACCAGTGTCCGGTGGTTCCCACCACCGGCCGGGACCGCGCTCGAGGGTGTCATCGGGGGATCGGCCGGGGTCACCGGGTGATCAGGTCGAGGGCTTCGCCGCGGGATACCGCACTGGTCTTGAAGATTCCGCGGACAGCCGACGTCGTGGTGGTCGCCCCAGGCTTCCGGATGCCGCGCATCGCCATGCACAGATGTTCGGCTTCGATGACGACGATGACGCCGCGGGGTTCGAGCTTGCGCATGATGGCATCGGCGATCTGAGTGGTCAGGCGTTCCTGGACCTGCGGGCGCTTGGCATACAGGTCGACCAGCCGGGCCAGCTTCGACAGGCCGGTCACGCGGCCCGATTCCCCGGGGATGTAGCCGACATGCGCGAC
Source organism: Gordonia namibiensis NBRC 108229 (assembly GCF_000298235.1). Taxonomy (GTDB): domain Bacteria; phylum Actinomycetota; class Actinomycetes; order Mycobacteriales; family Mycobacteriaceae; genus Gordonia; species Gordonia namibiensis. Next base: position 26,655 of record NZ_BAHE01000034.1, on the reverse strand, counting down.
ACCGTGGAAGGACACCAGATGGTGCTCGCAGGTCGAGTACATCGGGATGTCCTTCACCAGCACCAGCTCGTCGTGGTCCTCGTCGAAGGTGGTGGCGAGAACCTCGTCGGGGTCGGTGTACAGCCCGGCGAACATCTCACGGTAGGCGTTGGCCACACGGGTGGGCGTCCGGAGCAGACCTTCACGGTCTGGGTCCTCGCCGACCGCCAGCAACAGCTCGCGAACCGCGGCTTCGGCACGTGCCTGATCGAACTCCGACCGGTGTCCGTTCACCACGGTGTCGCGCCCCTCGCTGATCGTCATGCGTCAAACCTTACGAGCTTCGCCCGTCATCACCCTCACCGGCACTGTCCGGCCGGGCATTCCCGTTGTCGCCGTGCCGGCCCCAGCCGTTGGTCCCGTTGGAGGCGGGACGATCGGTCGAGGGCTGCTCCGGCGGCCATCCCGGTGCCGACCAGTCGCGCGGCGCACCATAATCCGGGCGGGTACCGCCCGTGTACGGACCACCGGGCGGCGGAGCCGACTGACCCGGGTTGGGGTACTGCGGATTCGGGTGCGTGGGAGCCGGGTTCTGGCCTCCCGGGTACTGCTGGTGCTCCGGGTACTGGCCACCCGGGTACTGCGGGTTCGGGTACTGGGGAGTCGGATTTCCCGTCGGCGGGACCGGTCCGCCCTGAGCACCCGGCTCGGGATAGACCGGCGGGTAGTTCGGGACCTGACCCGGCACCTGCGAGCCACCCGGGTATCCCGCACCGACGGGCTCGGGGATCTTCGCCGCCTCCGGCGGGGGCCACGGCTCGCCGCGTTCGATGGCTAGCTCGCCCGGCGTCTTCACCGGCGGCTTGTCGCTCGGGGTCCGCTCGCCGAAGTCGTTGAACGCGGTGATCCGCGGACGCTTGACGACGTCGGAGAAGATCTTCTCCAGGTCCTTGCGGGTCAACGTCTCCTTCTCGAGGAGCTGGGTCGCGAGCACGTCGAGGGTGTCGCGGTACTCGGTGAGGATGGCCCACGCCTCCGTGTGCGCTGCCTCGATGAGTCGACGGACCTCGTCGTCGATCTCGCTGGCGATCTCCGCCGAGTAGGCCGACTGCGCACCCATCGAACGACCCAGGAACGGATCACCCTGGTCCTGGCCGTACCGCACGGCGCCCAGCTTCGCGCTCATGCCGTACTCGGTGACCATCGCGCGGGCGATCTTGGTGGCCTGGTCGATGTCCGACGACGCTCCGGTGGTCGGCTCGTGGAAGACGAGTTCCTCGGCGGCGCGACCACCCATGGCCATCACCAGTCGCGCGATCATCTCCGAGCGCGTCATCAGGTCCTTGTCCTGCTCGGGCACGGCGAGGGCGTGACCGCCGGTTCGTCCCCGGGCGAGGATCGTCACCTTGTAGATCGGGTCGAGATCGGGCATCGCCCACGCGGCCAGGGTGTGTCCGCCCTCGTGGTACGCCACGACCTTGCGTTCGTGCTCGCTGATGATCCGGCTCTTGCGACGCGGTCCGCCGATGACCCGGTCGACGGCTTCCTCGAGTGCTTCGCCGGTGATGGTCTGCTTGTTCTCACGCGCGGTGAGCAGGGCGGCCTCGTTGACGACGTTGGCCAGGTCGGCGCCGGACATGCCCGGCGTGCGCTTGGCGAGACCGTCGAGGTCGGCGCTCGAGTCGATCGGCTTGCCCTTGGCGTGCACCTTGAGGATGGCTCGGCGCCCGGCCATGTCGGGGTTGCCGACCGGGATCTGGCGGTCGAAGCGACCAGGGCGCAGCAGTGCGGGGTCGAGGATGTCAGGACGGTTGGTGGCCGCGATCAGGATGACGCCCGACCGGTCGCCGAAGCCGTCCATCTCGACGAGCAGCTGGTTCAGCGTCTGCTCACGCTCGTCGTGGCCACCGCCGAGGCCTGCACCACGTTGGCGGCCGACGGCGTCGATCTCGTCGACGAAGATGATGCACGGGCTGTTGTTCTTGGCCTGCTCGAACAGGTCTCGCACGCGGGATGCACCGACACCGACGAACATCTCGACGAAGTCCGAGCCGGAGATGGTGAAGAACGGGACCCCGGCCTCACCGGCGACCGCACGCGCCAGCAGGGTCTTACCGGTTCCGGGCGGGCCGAACAGCAGCACGCCGCGCGGGATCTTCGCGCCCAGGGCCTGGTAGCGGGCCGGGTTCTGGAGGAAGTCCTTGATCTCGTAGAGCTCTTCGACGGCCTCGTCGGCGCCGGCGACATCGGCGAAGGTCGTCTTCGGCATGTCCTTGGAGAGCTGCTTGGCCTTCGACTTGCCGAAGCCCATGACACCGCCGCGGCCACCGCCCTGCATGCGGCTCATCACGAAGAAGAACAGACCGAACAGCAGGATCATCGGCAGGACGAAGATCAGGATCTGCCACAGCACCGACTGCTCGTTGACGTTCGTCGTGTACTTGGTGCCGGTCTCCTGGACCGCGTCGAAGATCTGTTCACCGGCCTGGGCGGGGTACTTGGTGCTGATCTTGTCCGCGTCGGCGTCGTCGACCTTGATCGGCGAGTTGAGCTCGATGCGCAGCTGCTGCTCGCGGTCGTCGATGCTGATGAACTTGGTGTTCTTCTTGTTCAGCTGCTCCAGCGCGACGGAGGTGTCGACGCCCCGGTACTCGCGGTCGGAGTCGCTCATCACGCTCCAGCCCCACAGGGCGAGCAGGACGAGCGCCAGGATGGCGAGGTTGCGGAAGACTGTCTTACGGTTCATGCCAGTTGGTGGGGGTTCGACCGGCGTGCGGGATCGAGTCCCGGCGCCCACTCCGTTCCCATGTCCTTCCCATCGACGTACACATTGAGGCTACCGGTCAACGATCACGCTGGTGAAACCGTTCCCGTCGCATGATCGCCGCCACGGCGCGCAGGTCATGGCGGGTTCGGGGTCTGGCGGATCAGCTGCTGTAGACCGCGGGCTTGAGGCGCCCGATGTAGGGCAGGTCCCGGTAGCGCTCGGCGTAGTCGAGCCCGTACCCGACGACGAACTCGTTCGGGATGTCGAAGCCGACGTCGGCGACGCGCACCGGCGACCGGACGGCCTCGGGCTTGCGGAGCAGGGTGCACACCTCGAGGCTGCGGGGCGAACGCGTGGCGAGGTTCTTCATCAGCCACGACAGGGTGAGACCCGAGTCGATGATGTCCTCGACGATCAGGACGTCGCGGCCCTCGATGTCGCGGTCGAGGTCCTTGAGGATCCGCACGACGCCGGACGACGAGGTCGACGAGCCGTAGCTCGACACCGCCATGAACTCCAGCTGGGACGGGATCGGGAGGGCGCGCGCGAAATCGGTCATGAACATGACCGCTCCCTTGAGCACCCCGATCAGGACCAGGTCGTCCTCGATGTCGGTGTACCGGGATGCGACGGATCGGGCGAGTTCGACGGTGCGCTGCTTGATCTGTTCCTCGGTGATCAGAACAGCGTCGATGTCAGCGGCATAGGGGTCAGCGGACTGCACCTTTACAGCTTGTCATGTTTCGCGGGTCACATGGCCGACGGGTAGCACGGTCGTTCGAAATTACTCGCGAGTAGGGGTTAGACCGTTTGGACGAATTTGCGGTCGCAGTAGTTCGCATGTATAACAGTCAGATAACGAACTTTAACATCGGCCCCTTGCGAAACTTTTCTTCACAATTGTTTTGCCGGGTTTGTGAATGTTGGTCGACCCGCAAGCAACGTGGGTAGCAGGGGTATTTCGACCTGTGAATATGATCTACCCCAGTTCCCTAATCCCCCCTTCGGGGAACTCCCCTTCATGGAAAGAATTCCTTCATGTCAACTGAACGACAGGACGGGGCCTTGTCGCGCAAATCCACGCGCACACTGGTCGCCGTTGCCATTTCCCTTGCCGCCGTGGTGATCACGGCACTCGCCGGCACCGCTCAGGCTGCCCCCAAGCAGTTCGGGCCGGCGACCTACGATGCGAACTGGAATCAGTCGTCGCTGACCCTCACCCTGCACAATGCCTCGGCGAGCACCGAAAACGGCACGCTGACCATCCGTGATTTCGGCGGCGCGGAAGTCTTCCGTATGCCTCTCGCATATCGCATGGAGGATCGCCAGTTCCCGATTGACGCGCGTCAGGCCGGCAACAAGGTGACGCTCATTCCGTCGCGTAACAACGCGCGTTCGGTGGCGGTCAACGCGGCCGAGGTCAAGACCCTGCGCGACAGCGCGCGGCACCAGGTCGCCGCACCGACCACGCGCCAGGAGCGGGACGACCAGGCGCTGACCCGCTTCCAGCAACAGCTCAGTGTGGGCACCTCCGTCTCGTCGCTGGTCGGTACCATCATCGGCGCAATCGTCGGCGGAGCGCTCGCCTGCTTCGTCCTCTTCGTCGTCGCCCCGGTCGTCGGCTGTCTCGTCGGAGTTGCACCGGCTGCTGCAGTCGGCGGCCTCGTCGGCCTCGCACTCGGTGGCGGTGGCACCTTGATCGGTGCCGGCCTCCAGTACTTCCAGACGATCAACTCGCCCTTCAAGGCACCCAAGAAGTAGGTCGCAGACCTTTTCCTGACGGTCCGTCTCACCTTTCGGTGAGGCGGACCGTCAGCGTTTGACCACTACGTTCCACGACGGTCCGCACGCCCGGGTCCCCGCCGATCGCCACCTGCGCGCCCCCGTTCTCACCGCCGAGCCGGTCGACCGCGGCGATCACCCGATTCGTCGGCTCGGTGGCCCCGACGTCGAGCAGCCAGCGACGGATCACCCTGGTCCGCACCGCCCTCGGCACGTCCTGCAGCGGTCCGATCTCGAGTCCGTCGACCGTGCGGGCGCTCCCCCACACCGCCCCCGCCCAGGCGTCGAGGGCGTCGTTGTCGTCCTGAAGTGCCTGTGCGGTGCGGCCCAGCGCATCCACGACGCCGCCCCGGACCACGTCGTCGAGCAGTGGCAACACCTCCGCGCGCAACCGCACCCGGGTGAACCGGGGGTCACGGTTGTGCGGGTCATGGTGCACGGCGAGTCCGAGTTCGGTGCACACCGCCAGCGTCTGCATGCGACGTACTCGGAGCAGCGGCCGGCCCCACGGCGCCTTCCACGCGCGCATACCCGCAATGGATCGTGCCCCCGAGCCGCGAGCGAGTCCGAGAAGCACCGTCTCGGCCTGATCGTCGGCGGTGTGTGCGAGGAGGACGGGTCGGCCGTCCCGGGCGGCGTCGAGCGCGGCGTACCGCGCCTCGCGGGCGGCTGCTTCGAGGCCGCCGCGGGTCCCGACCCTGACCTCGAGCACCCGGGCGGCGGCACCGAGTTCGCGAGCTGTGTCGGCGGCCCGGGCCGCGACCCCGGCGGAACCCTCCTGAAGACCGTGGTCGACGACCAGTGCGGTGACGTCGAGTCCCGCGCGAACGACGGCCGCGGTGAGGGCGAGCGAATCCGCACCGCCGGAGAGCCCGACGCAGACGGAGGCGTGCGGGTCGTCGAGAACGGTGGTCGCGAAATCCGCGACCACCCGCGTCACAGCACGCGTCGAATCCATGCCTGCGGCGTGTCGATCTCGTCCGGAAGCGGCATCGTCTCGGGCGAGGTCCACACCGTGTTGAACCGCTCCATGCCGACGGTCTCGACCACCTCGTCGACGAAGGCCTTGCCGCGGACGTACTGCGCGATCTTGGCGTCCATGCCGATGAGGGCGCGGATGATGCGTTGCACCGGGTTCTGCGGTGCCTTGCGGCGCTTGTCGAAGGCGGTCCGGATGCGGGCGACGGTGGGGACGTGCGCCGGGCCGACGGCATCCATCACGTGGTCGGCGTGCCCCTCGAGCAGCGTGCCGAGGACCATCATCCGCTGGAAGGCGTCGAACTGCTCGGGACTCTGCAGCAGCTGCATCGCACCGATGATGCCCTTCTCGCGGGGTTCGGAGCTCTTGAGCGCCTTGGTCATCCGCGTGACGATCTCGGTGGTCGACTCACCGGTCTCGGAGGTGAGGACGGCGACGTTGTCCTGCATGTAATCGCGCAGCCACGGATTGGCCGAGAACTGGACGCGGTGCGTGACCTCGTGGAGGCACACCCACAGACGGAAGTCCGACGGCACGACCTTGAGCTGGCGTTCGACGTTGATGATGTTCGGTGTCACGACCATCAGCACGCCGGGTTCACCGGTCTCCGGGTCCGGCGTGAACGGGTCGTACTGGCCGAGGATGGCCGTGGAGAGGAAGGCGAGCAGACCGCCGGCCTGGACCCCGCCGAACTTGGCCGCGAGGCCGGGCGAGGTCATCTCGAGACCGGCCTCCGATCCCAGCATCGATCGCATCGAGACCGAGGCCGCGTCGATCCACCCCGACCGGTCCAGGACTCGGGTTGTCGGAATGCGGAGCCCGTCGGCGAGACCGGTGACCTCGCGGACCGGTGCCTCCGCACGCGTGGCCGCGTCGGCGAGCTCGGCCTGCGCGGCCTCGTAGGTGTAGGCCGTGGTCTTGGGACCGGGACGGACGAGCCGTTTCGCCGTCGACGCGGCGAGCGTCCAGTCGATCTGCGAGCCGATGCTCAGGCGGGTGTCGTCTCCCACCGGCTCGACCGCGGCCTTGCTGTCGGTTCCTGACATGCTCATCGGCACCCGCACTCTCTGAGTTGACCCACCACGGCGTCCAAGGCGGGTCTCGCGTCCGCCGGCGAGGTGCCACCGGACATGAGGGCGAACGACAGCACGCGGCCATCGATCGTTTGGACTATGCCCGTCAACGAACTGACGCCAGTGAGTGTTCCGGTCTTCGCGCGCACCCACCCGGCACCCGGTGTCGTGGCGACCGGGAAACGGTCGGCGAGTGTGCCCGTACCGGCGGCGATCGGCAGACCGTCGAGCATCGGTCGCAGCTTCGGATGCGAGGCTCCGCTGGCCGCTGTCATCACGGCGTCGAGCAGCGCAGGCGTCGTGCGATTGGCGTAGGAGATGCCCGACGCGTCGGCCAGCGTGGTGCCCTTCCACTGGTCGGGGAAGGTGGTCGACAGGACCTGCCCGATCGCGTCGACGCCGGCGGCAAGGGTCGCGGGTCCGCCGCGATGCACCGACAGTTCGACCGACAGCGTCTCGGCGAGCACGTTGTCGCTGTAGCGGAGCATGTCGTTGACCCGGGTCACCAGCGGTGCGGACTCCACCTTCGCCACGACGCGGTCGCCGGCGGGTGCGGACGCCTCGCTCACCGGCGCATCGACGCCGAGCGCTGCGGCCAGAGCCTCACCGGCCATGATCCCGGGCGTCGCAGACCGCGGCGAGTACTCGTCGAGCGGTTCGAGGCGGCCGCCGTCGACCATCAGCGACTCGATCGGTGCGATGTCGCCGCCCTGGATGTCCCGACGGTCCCAGGTCCGGTCCATCGTCGAGCCGGAGAAAACACTCAGGTCAACCGCCACCGAGGTGACCGGGATGCCGGCCTGTTTGATCTGCTCGGCGAGGTCGGCGATGCGGGCGGGTTCGCTGTAGAAGGTGTCGGCATCGGCGGGCTGCGCGGTCAGGGTCGGATCGCCGGCGCCCTTGAGGATCACCTGTCCGTTCGACCCGGCGACAACCGTCGTGGTCAGGCGCGCATCGTGCGGCATGGCCTCGAGGAAGGCCGCGGCCGAGAGCACCTTGTCGTTCGACGCCGGGATGCGCGGACGGGTGGGGTTGCGCGACCACAGGACCTCGCCGGTCAGCGAGTCCGAGATCATGCCGCTCAGGACGCCGAGCGCCGGATTCCGCAGCGCGGGAGCGATCGCCTGGGACACCCCGGCCGGGGTCGGGGCCGGAGCGGTGGCGGCGACCGGGTCGATCTGCGGGTCGAGGGAGATCGCGGCGGGCTGCGGCGGGATACCCGGCGGCAGCTCGGCCTCCTTGTCCAGGCGGAGCGCCACGACCACGGCGGCGGTCGACACCAGCGCGAGGACCACGACGGCGACGATCGTCCACCAGAGGAGTCTGCGACTGCGGGGTCTGCCATCACGACCTGCGGGTCTGGTGGTTGCGCCCACGAAGCCTCCGGATCTCTCGCACTGCCCTTACCGATACTGCACTGACCGACCGATACGACACCGGCCGAAATGTCGGATATGCGCGACCCGGGGCCCGAAACACCCGCGAACTGCGGGGGTACGAAGCCCGAGGTCGTGGGACTAACAGTATCGTTGTTGCGACGCGCGGCCATCTGGGCCGTCCGGCGATCACACCCCGATCCGCAACTGCCAGGAGGAACAGTGGAATTCGATGTGACCATCGAGATCCCCAAAGGTGGCCGAAACAAGTACGAGGTCGACCACGAGACGGGGAAGGTCTACCTCGACCGCTACCTGTACACCTCGATGGGCTACCCGGCCGACTACGGCTACATCGACGGCACCCTCGGCGAGGACGGCGACCCGCTCGACGCGATGGTCCTGCTGCCCGAGTCGGTTTTCCCCGGCATCATCGTGCGCGCCCGCATCGTCGGCATGTACACGATGACCGACGAAGCCGGCGGCGACGACAAGCTGCTGTGCGTGCCCGCCGGTGACGTGCGCTGGGACCACATCAAGGACATCTCCGACGTGTCGGAGTACGAGCTGGGTCCGATCTCGCACTTCTTCGAGCACTACAAGGACCTCGAGCCCGGCAAGGAGGTCCAGCCCGGCGGTTGGGTCGGCCGGGAAGCCGCCGAGAAGGTGGCCCAGGAGGCCATCGACCGTCTCGCCGCTCACCCGCACGACGCCAACGAGCCCTCGCGCGGCTGACGCCACCCGAGCAGTCGTTCACGACCGCCGACGACACACGCTGTCGTCGGCGGTTCGTGTTCTAACGGGGTGAACCACAATCGCCGCCGCCGGCCACATCGCCACGTACAGAAGGCGATCGTGAGCCGGCGGCGGCGATTCTGCGTTCGGTCTGGCCCGAAACCTAGGCGACCCGGTGGCGCACGTCCGCGAAGACCGGGAGCACCTGCTCGCGGATTCGACGGTCGGTGGCCGACCCGTCGATCGGGACCAGGATCACCGCGTCGGCGACCTCGGCGGCATAGACGTCGCGCAGGAGCGTGATCAGGCCGTGGGTCGTGCCGACGTAGCGAATGGTCTCCGAGTTGTCGGTGGCGGCTCCGGCCTGCGCGACGGCGGCACGTGCTGATGCCGCGTGCGGCGCGATGGCCACCTCGACCTCGAGGGCGACGACGAAGTTCGCCTGGTCATGGGTGCCGGCCCGCAGCAGCGAGCGCGCCCGCTGGGCGTCCCGCAGGGTCTCGCGACGCACGACGATCGGGAAGGTCTGGGCGACAGCATCTCCCGCGATCGCGACCTGGAAGCCGGGACGGCCGATGGTGACGGCGTTGCGCGGTGTGTCGAGTTGGATGGTCATGCGGGGTACCCCTCGTCGAGTTCTGGTCGGGTGGTGGTCGTGGTGGCGCAGAGCGTGCCGAGTGCGTCGAGCAGGCGGTCGATGTCGTCGGAGGTGGTGCCCGCACCGAAGCTCGCGCGGACGGCACCTTCGGGATGGCCGAGGCGTTTGAGCAGCGGGTGGGCGCAGAACTTGCCGTCCCGCACACCGATTCCGTGCTCGCTGCTCAGGTACTCGGCCGCGACCCGCGGTGCGACGCCGTCGACGGTGAAGCCGGCGATGCCGACGCGGTCGGTCGAGTCGGTGAAGATCTGCAGCGGACGTATGCCGTCGATGTGGGCGAGACCGGCGTCGAGGCGTTCGCAGAGCCGGAGTTCGTGGAGGCCGATGGCCTCCGGGCCCAGCTCGGCCAGCGCGGCGCACGCCTCGGCGATCGACACGGCGCCGAGCACGTTCGGCGAGCCGGCCTCGTGGCGGGCGGCGCCGGTGTGCCAGGTGGTCCCGGCCGAGCTCTCTCCGCCGCCCAGCTCGACGTCGGCGGTCGCTCCCCCGCCGGCGAGGTACGGGTCGGCGGCGTCGAACCAGTCGGACCGTCCGATCAGGACGCCGGCACCGAACGGTGCGTAGGCCTTGTGACCGGAGAAGGCCAGATAGTCGATGCCGTGGCTGACGATCGAGATGGGGCGATGCGCGACGAGCTGCGCCGCGTCGACCAGGATTCGCGCCCCGTGGCGATGGGCGATCGAGGCGAGCCTGCTGATCGGCAGGACCTCGCCGGTGACGTTCGACGCGGCGGTCACCGCGAGCAGCGACGCCGGCTTCGAGGCGAGTTCGGACTCGATCGCGACGAGGGTGTCCTCGATCGTGTCGCAGGCGGTGACCACGCGAGCCCGATTCCGACCGTCCTTCGGTGCGCACCACGGCAGCAGGTTGGCGTGATGCTCGATGTCGAGGACCACGACGTCGCCGGGCGTGATGTGGGCTGCGAGGTTGATCGCGTCAGTGGTGTTACGGGTGAAGACGACGGTGTCGTCGACGCGGCCGCGGACGAAATCGCGCACGGTCTCACGCGCAGCCTCGTAGCGACGGGTGGTGACCTGCGATAGGTGACCTGCACCGCGGTGCACGCTCGCGTACTCACCGAGGGCGCCGGCGACCTGCGCGGCCACTGATGCCAGCGCCGGGGCGCTCGCCGCGTAGTCGAGATTGGCGTAGCCGACGCTGTGTCCGGCGGCGACGGGAACCTGCGCATCCGCACCGACAACCGGTGCCAGCGCCGGGATGGAGGGCGCCCGGTCCGGGATCGCGGACCCCGCGGCACGGGTCGGGCGGACGATGGTGACGGGTGCCGAGAGCACAGCAGTCATGACAAGAACTCCTCGAGAATCCACACTTGCCGCATTCGGGTTCGAACGCAGCCAGGTCGTCACCCGGAGCACCCCACCGTGGAGGAGGGTTGCCGACCAGCGAGCCGGGGCTTGTCACTGGCACTCATGACCTGCGACAAGGTTCGCGGATCCCCGAGAAGGGTGTCAATTTAGATTCACCGTGATTCCTAGTTAGGACAGGCTTACCTGTACCCTGGCTGTCGTGTCATCGAGTGAGGTCTTCGTGTTGTCGCGTCCGCACGGCACCGTGCGGGGCGAAGGGGTGGTCCGGTCGTTCACCGACGTCGACGAGGCGTCCGCCGCGCTACGGGCGGGCGAAGTCGCGTCGCTGACCGGCGCGATCCCCTTCGATGTGCGCGACCCGGCGGCATTGATCGCCCCCGCACGACTCCGGACCGGCGAAGCACCGCTGCCCGGGACCGGACCGCTGTCGCGACGAGCGATCTCGACCGTGCTCCACCCCGGTGCCGACGAACATCGCGAACGTGTCGCGCACGCGATCAAGCGCATCGTCGCGGGCGACGTCGGAAAGGTGGTGCTCGCGCGCAGCGTCGATCTCGTCCTCGACGAGGAGGTCCGGCCCGACGAGTTCATCGACGCCCTGGCCGGCGGCAACGCCGGACACAACGCCTTCGGCGTGGATGTCGGCGCCGCGACGGGTTCGGGCACCTGGCTGGTCGGCGCGAGTCCCGAAGTCCTGCTTCGCAAGTCGGGTTCGACGGTGACCTGTCACCCATACGCAGGTTCGGCGGCGCGGTCGGCCGACCCCGCCGTCGACCGTGCCACCGCCGACGAATTGCTCGCTTCGGCAAAGGATCTCGCGGAACACGCCTTCGTCGTCGACCACCTGCGCGAACGCCTGGGACTTCTCTGCGACGACATCGACGCGCCGTCGGAGCCGAAGCTCGAGTCCACCGGCGAGGTCTGGCACCTGGCCACCCCGATCCGCGCAACACTCCGCGACCCGGCGACCACCGCTCTCGATCTCGCGCTGCTCCTCGGCCCCACTCCCGCGGTGTGCGGAACCCCGAGCGATGTTGCCGCACAGATCATCCGGGACGTCGAGGGCGACCGCGGTTTCTACGCCGGCGCGGTCGGCTGGTGCGACGCCGCCGGCGACGGCGAGTGGATGGTGACCATCCGCTGCGCCGAACTCGCCGCCGATGGTCGGAGCCTGCGCACCTGGGCGGGCGGCGGCATCGTCGAACACTCCGACCCGCAAGCGGAACTGGAGGAGACCGCGTTCAAACTGCGGACCGTGCTGAACGCGCTGGGGATCGCGGAGCTGCCCTAACGCTGTGTAAACCCACCATTTTTCGGCAAACCCAGCACCCCGAGGGGTGGTGGCTCTGCCGAAAAAGGGTGGGTTTACCCGTCAGCCGAGCGCCTGATCCAGGTCCGCAAGCAGGTCGTCGATGCCCTCGAGGCCAACCGAGAGGCGGACGACCGCGTCGCTGAGACCGATCGCTGCCCGTCCCTCGGGCCCCATCGCGCGATGCGTGGTGGTGGCCGGGTGGGTGATGAGCGACTTGGAGTCACCGAGGTTGTTGGAGATGTCGATGACCTTCAGCGCGTTGAGGACCTCGAAGGCGCGCTTCTTGCCGTCGATGCCGTCGTGGTCGTTGAGCTCGAAGGTCACCACGGTGCCGCCACCGGACATCTGGCTCTTGGCCAGCTCGAACTGCGGATGCGACTGCAGGAACGGGTATTTCACCCAGCGGACGCGAGGGTCGGCTTCCAGGAACTCGGCGATGCGCAGGGCCGAGGACACCGAGGCGTCGACGCGCAGGCGCATCGTCTCGAGACCCTTGACCAGCGTCCAGGCATTGAACGGGCTCAGCGCCGGACCGGTGTGACGCATCAGCTGCTGCACCGGGCCGTCGATGTACTCCTTGGTGCCGAGGACGGCACCACCCATGACGCGACCCTGACCGTCGATGTGCTTGGTGCCGGAGTAGACGATGACGTCGGCGCCGAGATCCAGGCCGCGCTGCAGCAGCGGGGTGGCGAAGACGTTGTCCAGGACCACCTTCGCGCCCGCGGCGTGGGCCAGCTCGGACACCTTGGCGACGTCGACGAGGGTCTGCATCGGATTCGACGGGGTCTCGAAGAAGACCGCGGTGGCGGGCTTGGACAGCGCCCGCTCCCACTGTTCGAGGTCTTCGCCGTCGACGAACTCGGTCTCGACGCCCCAGCGCGGCAGGATCTCGTTGCAGACCACGAAGCACGAGCCGAACAGGCTGCGGGCGGCGACGAGCCGGTCGCCGGCCTTGAGCAGCGCACCGAGCGCCACGAACACCGCGGCCATACCGCTGGCGGTTGCGAAGCAGGCCTCGGCACCTTCGAGCTGCCGCAGTCGCTCCTGGAACATGTGGACCGTCGGGTTGCCGTAGCGGGAGTAGACGAATCGCTGGTCCTCGCCGGTGAAGGCACGCTCGGCGGCCTCGGCGGAGTCGTAGACATATCCGCTGGTCAGGTACAGCGCCTCGGCGGTCTCATAGAACCCGGAGCGGGCAAGGCCGCCGCGGACGGCGATGGTGTCGGGCGAAAGACCTTCCGGCAGTTCATAACCCACGGACAGATCAGGACTCACGATTGCCTCCACGGCAGGTTTTCGGCGCGCCATCCCGACGCACCTCGATGATCGTTCTCGTCGAGGGCACCCTCGAACCCGTCGACCACGTTGTAGGCCTTGCCGATCCCGTCGGCGGTCGCCGCCTCGGCCGCGCCGATCGATCGGTGCCCGGAGCGGCAGAGGAAGATGACCTCGTGGTCATCGGTGACCCCGGCGCTGCGCAGCTGCTCGACGAACTGCTCGTTTCGACGACCCTCGGGGAATGTCGTCCACTCGGCGAAGATCGTGCGCTTGCCCAGTATCTCGAGGTCGGGGACGCCGACGAAGGACCATTCGGCCTGCGTCCGACAGTCGACGAGGACCGCGTCGGGGTTGTTCTCGAGCTTTTCCCACGCTTCCCGCGGGGTCAGGTCGCCGGCATAGGTCATGAGGAGCACACCTTCCATTCGCCGTTCTCGCGCACCACGGTCGTATCCACGACCTTCTTGTCATCGGGAGTGTTCTTATAGTGCCAATGGACCTGCGCGGTCGCCCGGTCACCGTCGACCACCAGGTCGGTGATCTCGGGGATCTCGATGGGGCCGTTCGCGTCCAGGGACGCCTGGTTCTCGGCGAGGAATCGGGCCTCGGAGACGAACTCGACCTTGTTCAGGTCCGCATCGCAGGTGTTCGCCCGGTACTCGGCGTAGTTCGGGCCGTTGCGCGCCGTGTACTGGTCGTTGATCGCGTACTGGACCAGCGCGTCGTCGCTGACGCGGTCCTCGGGTGGACGCGAGATGTTCGACAGGACGATCCCGAGGGCGAGGAGCGCGACCACACCCGCAGCGGCGAAGAACGGCCAGGCGTTCTTCCAGTTCGGCGGTGTCTCCTCGACGAGGGCGGCGTCGACGTCGTCGTCCGACCCGGCCTTGCCGAGGGCAGGCTTCCTCGGGGACGCGGCACCCCGCGAGGTGTTCCGGGGTGCGGCGCCCTTACCGGTGGGCTTGTCGGGGCCCCCGCCTGCAGCTTTGGCCATGGCGCGAAGTGTAACGACAGTCCTGGTGTGACCTCCGTCCGGCTTCTCCGGCCTCCCGTACCGAATCGCCGGGGCAGGAACTTCCGTGATCCGTAAGTAAGGTGGACCTCACTGCTTCCGTCGACCGGCGAGGACCCTCATGCGTCTGCACACCCATCGACTGTCCGGACTCCTGCTCGCGCTGGTCGCGACGGCTCTGATGGTGACCTCCTGCTCGGCCCCGGACGAGGGTGTCGCCGACGATTCGGCACGGGTCCCCGCCCCGGAGGCCGGCGCGATCCCGGTGACACTGCAGCAGGTCTACGCACCGGCGGTCGTGGAGAAAGCCCCCCAGCGGATCGCCGCCCTGGGGGTCGGCGACGCCGACACGTTGCTGGCCCTCGGCGTCATGCCGACGACGATCGCCCCGTTCGCCGATCCCGACCAGTCGAAGGCGCCGTGGAATGCCGAACTGATCGGCGACTCCCAACCGGTGGTCCTCTCCAACACCTCGGCGGCCCTCGGGAACGAGATCCCCAAGGCGCTCGCCACGAGCCCGGATCTGATCACCGCCGTCGGCGCCGACCCCACCCGCGACCAGTTCGACCTGCTCAGCAAGACCGCACCCACCATCCTCCGGCCCGCCCAGTACAAGCCCTGGCAGGTGCCGTGGACCGCGCAGACCATCCAGATCGGCACCGCGATCGGACAACCCGACCTCGCCCGACGCAAGGTCGGCGAGACCGAGTCCTTTCTCGCGGGCATCCGGGCGAAGAACCCGCAGTTCGCCGGAAAGACCGCCGTCGTGGTGACCGCGAGCCCCACGGGCGGGGTCTCGGTGTACGGACCCGAGGACGGTCGCGCGCAGACTGTCGCCGGCTACGGCCTCACCTTCCCGACCGCCCTGCGCGATGCGATCACCAGCGGTTTCTACGGCGAACTGCCTGCCGAGAGCCTCGACCGGCTCGACGCGGCCGACGTCGTCGTGGCCGTCGACTGGGAGGGCTCGAACGACAAACTGCGGTCGAATCCGGCGTTCACGCGCCTCGAGGTGGCGCGGTCGGGACGTGTCGCCTACCTGTCCCAAGAGGTCGGCAGCGCGATGTCGGTGCCGACCCTGCTGACGATCCCGTGGGTGGCCGGTGAAGCCGTCGGTCCCCTCGCCGAAGCAGCCGGCTCACGCTGACGCGCAGGACGCGACGTCATCACGGTGACGTCGAGAAGTGAGGACTACCTCACAGCCGGTTTTGGTCGTAGACACCGAGCGCCTACCGTAGAAGGGATAGGCCATACCCAAGCGTGTCGACACCAGAATCAAGGGTTTCGGATCCGGTTCCTGCGTCGGGGCGCGCCGAGCAACGGAAGACACCTACTCCATGAGCGACAACAGCCGCCCGCTTCGGGTTGCGATCGTCGGTGCCGGTCCCGCCGGGATCTACGCCGCCGACGCGTTGATGAAGTCCGACACCGCGAAGGATCGCGGCGTCAGCATCGACCTCTACGAGCGTATGCCGGCTCCGTTCGGACTGATCCGTTACGGCGTCGCGCCTGATCACCCGCGCATCAAGGGCATCATCACCGCCCTGCACAAGGTCCTCGACAAGCCGCAGGTCCGCCTGCTCGGCAACGTCGACTACGGCACCGACATCACTCTCGACGAACTCAAGTCGCACTACGACGCGATCATCTTCTCCACCGGCGCCACCGACGACCGCGCCCTCGACATCCCCGGCATCGACCTCGAGGGCAGCTACGGCGCCGCACAGTTCGTCGCCTGGTACGACGGCCACCCCGACTTCCCGCGCACCTGGCCGCTGGAGCAGGAGAAGGTCGCCGTCATCGGCGTCGGCAACGTCGCCCTCGACGTCGCCCGCGTGCTGGCCAAGACCGGCGACGAACTGCTGCCCACCGAGATCCCGGCCAACGTCTACGAAGGGCTCAAGGCCAACAAGGCCATCGAGGTCCACGTCTTCGGCCGCCGCGGACCCGCCCAGGCCAAGTTCACCCCGCTCGAGCTCAAGGAGCTCGACCACTCGCCCAACATCGAGGTCATCGTCAACCCCGAGGACATCGACTACGACGAGGGTTCCACCGTCGCCCGTCGCGGCTCGAAGATCACCGACCAGGTCGCCACGATCATCGAGAACTACGCGATCCGCGAACCGAAGCAGGGTGCGATCCACAAGCTGTTCCTGCACTTCTTCGAAAGCCCCGTCGAGATCCTCGGCGAAGACGGCAAGGTCGTCGGCCTGCGCACCGAACGCACCCAGCTCGACGGCACCGGCAACGTCAAGCCCACCGGCAAGATCACCGACTGGGAGGTCGGCGCGGTCTACCGTGCGGTCGGCTACCTGTCGGACAACCTGCCCGACATCCCCTTCGACTCCCAGGCCGGGGTCATCCCCAACGAGGCCGGACGCGTGTTCGACGAGGGTGAGCAGCTCACCGGCGTCTACACCACCGGTTGGGTCAAGCGTGGTCCGGTCGGCCTGATCGGCCACACCAAGGGCGACGCCAACGAGACCGTCGACTGCATCCTCAAGGACATGGAAGCCGACAAGCTCCTCGCACCGGGCACCCCCGGCGAGGATGCGATCATCGAGCTGCTCGAGTCCAAGAACATCCCGTTCACCACGTGGGACGGCTGGTACCGCCTCGACGAGCACGAACGCGCACTCGGTGCAGCCGAGGGCCGCGAGCGCGTGAAGGTCGTCGAACGCGAGGACATGCTCGCCGCATCCGAGCCCCACAAGGTGGCGCGTCCGTCCGCCTGAGGCGCTCTCAGCAACAACAACGACGAGGGGCGACCGGTTCTCACCGGTCGCCCCTCGTTTGTTCGTTCCGGACTCAGCGCCCGGGGATGGTGGGCACTCCCTTGACGTTGTTGCCGCCGCCGGTCACCTGGGCGGCCGACGCGGACGAGCCCGTGCCGAAGCGGTCGAACGGGTTGTCGATGCGACGGACGTTCCACCAGAAACCGACGTTGTCGGTCAGGTTCTCGGCGTAGTCGGAGATCGCGTAGCCGGAGATCGACGACGGGAAGCAGCCGAACCAGGTGGTCTTGATGGTGAGGGATTCGTTCTTCTTCAGCTGCGCCTTGAACTTCGTCGCGCCGCCGGTCTCCTGCAGGGTGACGTTGCGGAATTCGCCGTCACGCGCGGTGACGCGCATGAACCGGGTCATGCTCCACGCCTGGTTCCACGGGGTACCCGGGGCACCGAACTGGCAGTAGACCCCACCGGTCATCTGCAGGTTGGGGACGGCGGCCTGCGCGGGCGCGGCACCCACGAGCGTTCCTGCCGCGATGCTTCCCGCAGCCAGAACCCCGACAACGGCCCGTTTGAGTGACTTCATCGATCCTCCTGTTTTCACAACCCTGGAAACACTGGGCATATCGATCCGAGCTCACCGCAGTGTTACCGAAGACACAACCTCCACTCACTCCGGTGCGGTCTTTCGTTACCCGAACGACATGAACGATGCCGCGCCACGAGCGTCGCCGAACAGCGTTGGTAAGGTAACCCTTCGTGCGCCGCCCCTTCCGTGTTCTCGGCATTCCCGTGCTGGTCGCGGTTCTGGTGGGGCTGGTCGTCGCCTCCGTGCTCTTCGGCACCCGCCCCGTCCCGCTCGACGAGGTCTGGGCGAGTTTCGCCGACGGGATCTCCGAGATCTGGGCCGCCCTCCTCGATCTCCGGATGCCGGCGATCAGCAAGGACACCGACGTCGACGGCATCGTCTGGGACCTCCGCGTCCCCCGGACCCTCCTCGGTCTGTTCGCCGGTCTGGCCGTCGGCGCCGCCGGTGCCCTCACCCAGGGACACACGCGTAACCCCATCGCCGATCCCGGCATCCTCGGCGTGAACGCCGGAGCCGCATGCGCCGTGGTGGCCGGTATCTACCTGGTCGGGATCACCAGCCCCGTCGCGTTCATGTTCTTCGGTCTGCTCGGCGCGATCATCGCCGCGACCGTCGTCTTCGGGCTGTCGGCACTGAGCGGCTCGAGTCCGCTCACCCTGGTCCTGGCCGGCACCGGCCTGACGGCGATGCTCACCGCGATCACCTCCTCGATCGTGCTCGTGGACACCAACTCGCTCGACCAGTGGCGGTTCTGGAGCGTCGGTTCGACCGCAGGCCGTGGCATCGACGTGTTCTGGGCGAGCCTGCCGTTCATCGGAGTCGGACTGGTGTTCGCGCTGGCGAGCGGCTTCTTCCTGAACGTCCTCAGCCTCGGCGACGACATGACCAAGGCGCTGGGCTCGCGGGTGGTCCTGATCCGCGCGCTCGGCATCCTGACGATCACCCTGCTGATCGGCGCCGCCACCGCGGCCTGCGGGCCCATCGTGTTCCTCGGACTCGTCGTGCCGCACATCGCCCGAGCGTTCGTCGGCGCCGATTACCGCTGGATCATCCCGTATTCGGCGCTGCTCGGCGGGATACTCCTCGTCGGTTGCGACATCCTCGGCCGCGTCGTTGCGCGCCCGGGTGAGGTCCAGGTGGGCGTCATGCTGGCCCTGGTCGGCGCTCCGTTCCTGATCTTCATGGTCCGTCGGCAGAAGTTGGCAACCGTATGAACTCCTCCGACGTGACGACGCCCGAGCCCGCTGCCGGTGGGACCGGATCTCGTGCGCGCAGCATCGCCCCGCATCCCGGTGGCTACCGCGTCGCGATCGAACCGGTGTCGTTCGTCGTGCGCACACGCATGCTCGTCGTCGCGTTCGTCTCCGCGGTACTCGCCGTGGTGCTGTTCCTGACCAGTGTCGGCGTCAGCGACTTCCCCCTCACCCCGATCGACGTCGCGCGAATCCTGTTGGGCGGTGGCACCCGCATCGAGAACGTCGTCGTCTTCGACGTCGCGCTCCCCCGGGCCCTCGTCGGACTGCTGGTGGGCATCGGGCTCGGGTGCTCCGGCTCTCTCACCCAACTGATCTCACAGAATCCCCTCGCCACCCCCGACATCCTCGGCATCACCGCCGGAGCGAGCGCGGCGGCGGTCGCGGCCATCGCCTTCTCGAACACGAGTTGGGGCAGCTGGTTCGGCGACCTCGGTGTCCCGGCGTCGGCGATGATCGGCGCGCTGCTGACCGCAGCGCTCATGTACGTGCTCGCATGGCCCGGCCGCAAGGCCAACAGCGGCATCAACCCGTTCCGCCTCGTGCTGATCGGCGTCGGCATGACCTGGATGCTGCAGGCGCTGACCAACTTCCTGTTGACCCGCGCCGACATCCGCGATGTGGGACGCGCCCAGGTATGGCTGGTCGGCTCGGTCGCCAACGTGGGCTGGTCCAATGTCTGGCCGGTGGTCGGCGGCGTCGTCTTCGGGATCGCCGTGATCGTCGTGCTCTCACGGCAGATCGGCATGCTGAGCCTCGGACCGGATCTCGCACGCGGACTCGGCGTCCGCACCGGCGCGGTGTCCACGACACTGCTGCTGACCGCGGTCCTGGTCAGTGCGCTGTGCGTGTCCGCCGCCGGACCGATCGCGTTCGTCGCCCTGCTCGCCCCGCAGATCGCACTGCGCCTGGCCCGGACCGCGGTGCCGACCCCGCTTCTGTCCGGCCTGGTCGGTGCATCCCTGGTGCTCGGCGGAGATCTGTTGTGCCGCACGGTGCTGCCCGGCGGCCTACCCGTCGGCATCGTCACCGCCGCGATCGGCGGACCGTTCCTCATCTACCTGATGATCGCGATGTCCCGGAAGGCGACCGTATGACCATCTCCCCCACCGAGAACGCCCCGCAGGCGACGCCCCGGCTCCGCGGCAGCGGACTCACCGTCGGCTACGACCAGCGGGTCGTCATCGACGGCCTGGACATCGACATCCCCGACGGCCAGGTCACGACCATCATCGGCTCCAACGGGTGCGGTAAGTCGACGTTGCTCCGATGCCTCGCCCGACTGCTGCCGCCCAAGGCCGGCACGGTCTACCTCGACGGCGACGACATCGCGCACGTGCGGCCCAAGCAGATCGCCCGGACCCTGGCGATCCTGCCCCAGAACCCGGTCGCCCCCGAGGGGTTGACCGTCGCCGACCTCGTCGGCCGGGGCCGGCACCCGCACCAGCGGTGGTACCAGCAGGCGACCGCGGCCGACGAAGCCGCCGTCGCCGAGGCGATGGAGATGACCGACACCCTCGAACTCGCCGACCGAACGCTCGACGCCCTCTCCGGCGGTCAGCGCCAGCGGGTCTGGATCGCGCTCACGCTCGCGCAGGGCACCGACCTCATCCTGCTCGACGAGCCGACCACCTACCTCGACCTCGCCCACTCGATCGACGTCCTCGACCTCGTCCGCCGCCTCCGCGACGACCACGGCAAGACCGTGGTGATGGTCCTGCACGACCTCAATCTCGCGGCACGCTACAGCGATTCGCTGGTGGTCATGAAGAACGGCGCCATCGTCACCACCGGCACCCCGGCCGAGGTCATCGACGCCGAGATGCTCGACGAGGCCTTCGGCCTGCGGGCACATGTGATGACGGACCCGATCTCGGGCGGGCCGCTGATCGTGCCGCTCGGCGCACACACCCGCACCTTCTAGGCGCCTGGATCCCGTTCGCGGCCGGCGTCGTTGGCGAGCATCTGCTCCCGCAGCGAGTCGTAGACGGGCGGGGTCCCGGAGAGATGTGCGACGAGTACGGCCGCCGCGGTCGCGGCGAGCATGGGGACCGCCACGGTCGTCGTCGCGCTCATCTCCATCACCACGACCATGCCGGTGAGCGGCGCCCGCACCACCGCGCCGAACAGTGCGGCCATGCCCGCGAGCACGAGGGCATCGCGCAGCGTCGAATCCGATTGCGGGATCACGGCCTCGAGGCCCGCGGCGAACAGCACACCCCACAACGCACCGAGTGCGAGCATCGGCGCGAACAGACCACCGGGTGTGCCCGCGGCGTAGGACAGCGGTCCGGCGACGAACCGGACGATGAACAGTGCGGCGACCACCGGCAGGACCACCGAGCCGTCGAAGATCTGTTGCGCCAGGTTGTCTCCGCCACCGGCCGCGTCGGTGTCGACGGCCATCAGGCCGCCGACGATCGCGCCGATGATCGCGGCCTTCGCGATCTGCGGGACGCGCGTGATCCCCCGAACCGCGGTGATCGCCCCGAGAACCGCTCGGCCATAGGCGATCCCGATGAGGCCGCTGAGAAGACCGAAGACCACGAACACCGGCAGCAGGGTGATCGAGGGCGGCGCGACCACGCCGACGAGGAAATCGGGCCGGTCGCCGAGGATCACGTGGCCGCAGGCCACCGCCGCGGCCACGGCGAGGATGGTCGGTACCACCACCCGG
The DNA here is from genome assembly GCF_000298235.1 of Gordonia namibiensis NBRC 108229. Taxonomy (GTDB): domain Bacteria; phylum Actinomycetota; class Actinomycetes; order Mycobacteriales; family Mycobacteriaceae; genus Gordonia; species Gordonia namibiensis. The sequence continues at coordinate 5,125 of NZ_BAHE01000034.1, read as the reverse complement.
ATCCGGAAGGAGTGGGCCACCTCCTCGAGCGCGAAGAGCGCGCCACCCACGGGCGCGGTGAAGGCGACGGCGAGACCGGCCCCGCTGAGCGAGGTCTGCATGACGCGGACGTCGTGCTCGTCGAGCTTGGCACGGCGCCCGGTCTCGGAACCGACGGCCGCACCCATGTGCACGGTCGGGCCCTCCCGACCGAGGATCAGACCCGAGCCGATCGCGGCCAGTCCACCGACGAAGCGGGCGGGGATCACGCGCAGCGGCGCCGGCTCCGCCTCACCACGTTCGACCGCCTCCACGTGCTGGATGCCGCTACCGGCCGCGATCGGCACCAGGTGCGAGATGAACGCACCGAGGGCCGCACCCGCGGCCGTCAGTGCGACCGGTATGAGCCACCCCGGGGCGCCGAGACCGTCGGCCCAGTCCAGCATCTCGAACCGCCACCGGTTGAGATGGTCGAGGCACCACCGGAAAGCCCCGCCGAGGACACCGGTCACGCAACCGGCGACGACGGCGAGCACGCACAACCTCACCAGGCCCTGATTGTCGGTCGTCGGCGAGGTCACAGAAGGAAGTTACCGCGCACGACGCCCCCATCCGGCACTTCCGAACAGCAGGTTCGTGTCATCGAGGGATCAATCGGAGTCACACCGGCTGGATCAGACGCCCCTGCACCACCAGCGACGCGGTCTGCTTCAACCGCCGGACGCGGATGCTGACCGAGTAGCCGAGAATCCCTTCCATCGCACCGATTCTGGTGCGCAGATACCGGTAGAAGTCGTCGGCGTCGCGGCAGATCACCGAGACCATGAGGTTGTGTTCGCCGCTGATCGCCGCCGCGAACGCGACCTCGTCGTGCGCGGCGACCGCCTCGCCCACCGCATCGATGGCGTGCGGCGACACCTTGAGCCACAGGGTGGCGCTCAGCCCGAAACCCAGCCGCTCCGGCAGGATCTCGACGTCGTACTGCAGCGCGCCGCTCTGTTCCAGGGTCCGCAGTCGTCGACGCACTCGTCCCACCGTCCACCCGCAGACACGCGCCAGCTCACGATGCGGCAGCCGACCGTCCTGCGTCAGCGCATCGATGAGCGGCGCATCGTCGTCGGTGAGGCGCGCGTTCTCGATGAGCCCACCGCCCTCGGGTTCCTCGTCGGCGCCGGCGATACCGCACGCCGCCGCGGCCAGCAGCGCGCGGGACTCCTCCGGCAACCACCCGCCGAAGCCGGTCCACTTCGAGGCCGAACCCGGGTTGAAGGCGTGCAACAGGAGATCGACGTGAAGGTCGAGGACCGCTGCGCGTGACGGCAGCGCCGCGAGCAGCGCATCGTCGCCGACGTCCCCGATCGGCGCCCGCACGATGCAGACGATCTCGGACCCGCCGGACACGACGTAGGCGAAGACCACGTCACGTCGACGGGCAAGGGACGCGGCCAGCGGCTCCAACCGGTCCGGGCGGCATCGCACACGTGCCACCCACTCCGCATCGCCACGCACCGCCGGGCGGACGACTCCGACGACTCTCGTCACCCCGGCCCGGCGCAGTGCCTGGTACCGCCTCGCCGCGGTCTGCTCCGAGATTCCGGCGACCTCCCCGAGCAGGCGGAACGATGCGCGCGGATACACCTGAAGAGCGCGGAGGATTGTTCCGTCGGTGTCGTCCATTGTGGAGGAATACTACCGACCTCCGTCGCCCCAACCGACAAATGTGCCGCGCAGATCGTTTTGGTTGCAGGTTTCGTACCCCCACCCCGGACAATTGGGGTCCTGCGCTTCGCGCGGCAACCATCGCCGGGCCCCATCCGAGACGACGACCCGTGGTCGCGTCCGGTCGGACCGTGCCACCCCTGACATCGAAAGCGAGTGTGCGTGACCACCACGTCCACCACCCTTCCCGCTCCCCCCGAGCGCCGGACGGCCACCATCGTGATGGCCTGCCTCGGCGTCTTCGTGGCCTACCTGCCGATCACCAGCGTCGCGGTGAGCCTGCCGGCGATCGGCAACGCCCTCGGCGCGTCGACGGCGCAGCTGTCCTGGGTGCAGGACGCCTTTGTGCTGCCGATGGCGGCGTTTATCCTGACCGCTGGTGTCTTCGGCGATGTCCACGGTCGACGCAAGGTCTATCTGACCGGCCTCGCGCTGTCCGCGGTGGGCGCCGTCGTCGCACTGTCGGCGCAGTCCATCGCCTTCGTGTGGGTCGGCCAGGCCCTGGCCGGCACCGGCGCCGCGGCCCTGCTCCCGACGACCCTCGCGCTCATCAGCCACGCGGTCCCCGACTTCCGGGAACGCGGCAAGTTCATCGGTATCTGGGCGTCGTCGCTGATGCTGGCGCTGACGGTGGGGCCGATGATCGCCGGACCGGTGGCCGAGAACCTCGGCTGGCGATTCATCTACGTGTTGCCCGTCCCGTTCGCCGTCGCCGCCTTCGCGATCGCCCTGGCCGCGCTTCCGGAATCGCGTGCGCCGCACAACCGGCGCCTCGACTGGCCCGGTCAGGTGACCACCGCCGTCGCGGTCACTGCACTGGTCTTCGGCGTGATCGAGGCCGGCGTCAACGGACTGGGCGACGCCCGCGTGATCGTCGCCCTGATCATCGCGGTGCTCTCGGGCGCGGCGTTCGTGGCCGTCGAACGTCGTTCCGACAGCCCCATGCTCGACCTCGCACTGTTCCGCAGTCGCGCCTTCACCGTCACCACACTGATCGCGATGATCAGCTTCCTGTCGCTGATCGGCTTCATCTTCGTGCTCAGCATGTACTTCGGCCTGGTGCAGCAACTCGGCACGATCGAGGCCGGCTGGCGCCTCGCGCTGATGAACGGCGCCTCCATGGTCGTGGGTGCGCTTGCGGGCAAGCTGATGCACCGGGTCCAGGCGCGCATCCTGATCGGCGGCGGCCTGGCCGCGGTCGCCGCGGCACAGTTCGCGCTGCTCACCATCGACGCCGACACCTCGTTCGCCGCGATCGGGTGGCGCTTGGTCGTGCTCGGTCTCGGCATGGGTTTCGTGATGGCCCCGATGACCGCGACTGCAGTCGCCGCGGTGCCCTACCGTCTGGCGGGCATGGCGGCAGCGGGCAACAACGCCTTCCGTCAGGTCGGCGGTGCGCTCGGTCCGGCCGTCCTCGGCGCCCTGCTCACGGCGGGCGCGGTGAGCTCGCTTCCACGGCAGCTCGCCGATGCGGGAATCGACGGCGAGCTGCGCGAGCGCGTCGTCGACGCGGTGGACGGTGGGGGGCTCGGTGCCGTGGCAGGTCTCGACCTCGGCGCGGACACCCCGACGGTCATGAACGCCGTCGGGGACGCCTTCCTCGACGGCATGCAGCTGTGCCTGATCTTCTCGGGCGCCCTCACCGCCGCAGCCGCCGTGCTGTGCCTGGTGATGCTCAAGCCCGGGACAGGCGCCGCCCACTAGTCACCGACGCATTGCGGCAGTTGGTTCCGGATTCCGGAACCAACTGCCGCAACTTTGTTCTCCGGGCCGATCAGGCGAAGGCCGCGGCCACATCGGCGGCGCGTCGGAGCTGGTCGGGGTCCGAACTCGTCGGGATGAGCTGCACCTCGTCGGTGCCGATGTCGGCGAAGCGGCGCAGCACCTCGGTGAGCTCGGCCTCGGTACCCGACCACCCCGTCGTGGGCGCGATGGCGTCGACGAACTCCGACGGAATCCAGTTCATGTAGTGGTGCAGATGCCGGGTCACCTGCGCCCGCGGCGCCTCCCCCTCGCCGATGGCGAACCAGAACGATGTCGCGAGATGCGGTGCGGGACGCCCGGCCTCGGCCCACGCCGACCGCGCGACGTCGAACAGTTCGTTCTGCTTCGAGGCATCGAGGTCGAGGGTGACGCCGGCGATGCCGTCGGCCCAGTCGACGGCGCTGCGGATGGTCTTGGGTCCGGTGGTTCCGACGTGCAGCGACGGACCGCCCTTGCGATACGGCGGCGGCCCGACCGGAAGCACCGACTCGGTCAGCTTCTCGCCGGCCCAGACCTGCTTCATGGTCTCCGCCCGGTCGGCGAGTTGCCTCATGGTCTGGGTGGACGGGTCCGCGCCGACGGCCCGGTAGTCCTCGTGCCGGCCGCCGACTCCGAGCGCCACCGTGAGCCTGCCCTCCGACAACATGTCTCCGGTCGCCAGTGCCTTCGCGAGCATGACCGGGTCGTGCAGCTGGGGCACCACGACCGTCATCACCAGGGGTACGCGCCGGGTCCACGCGGCCACCGCGCCGAGGAACGTCAGGCACTCGGGGTTGTCGAACGCTATCCGCTCACCCCAGCACAGGGAGCTGAAGGGGCCGTCGTCAATGGTGGTGGCCCAGGAGTGGAGGGTCTCTGCGTCGAGATCCGGCTCCATCACGGGCATCGTCATCCCGATGCGCACAGGCGCCATTCTGGCACGCGGGGGTCGGGCGTATCCCGTTCTCGGAGAACGAGCCTCACCAGACGAAGGCGCCGCCCGTCCAGATGCTGGTGGCGACGAGCGCGAAGAGCAGTTCGATGCCGATCGTCTTGGCCGCGGCCCTGAGCGCGGCCACCGCACCGCGCCAGGCGAACTCGAGGCTCTGGGTCCGCACGAGTTCGGCGGCCACCGCACCCACGACGAAGCCCAGGAGCAGACCGATCACGGGCACGACGAAGAAACCGACGATCCCGACGATTCCACCCACCACGACGGTTCGGTTCGGGATTCCGTCCGTACGCAACGACTTTCCGGCGACGATGTATTTGATGACCTCGCCGACCACGAGCACGAGGAGGGCTGCGGCGAACACCGACCAGGCCCAGCCGCCCACGACGATCGCCCAGACGAGCAGCGCGCCGGCGATCAGCAGCGTTCCCGGCAGGATCGGGACGACGATCCCGACCAGGCCGACGAAGATGACGGCCGCGACCAGCAGCTCACCCCAGAGCGGCACCTGTACGACGCCCGATCAGTCGCCGGCGACGGGCGACCCGGAGGCCGGCTCGTCGGCGGGATCACCGGTCTTGACCAGCGACGTCATGACCGGGGACTGCCCCGGGGCCACCGAACGGGGCGGGCCTGCGGGACGGGGCGCCCCGGGAGGTGCCATCGGCCGCTGACCTCCGGGACCGCCGATGGGTCGGGGTGCGGGGCGTGGGCCGGGAGGCGGTACCGGGC
>NZ_BAHE01000035.1 GCF_000298235.1 Gordonia namibiensis NBRC 108229 | reverse complement strand
CGGCGAACGCCGAGGTGACCGCAGCCGGTCGTCGACGCGTCCGCCCGCGCCGCCCGCCGGTTCCCCGCCCGCCGCCAAACCGCCGCGTCCCCGGCGTCGTCGCAGGCGCACGCTGCGGGTCGGCAAGATCCTGCTGATCCTGCTGCTCGTGTTCGTGCTCGGCAGCGCCGGGCTGCTCTTCTACTACGACTCGCGACTCGACCGCATCGACGCGCTCCCCGCGTACGCCGGGCGGCCGTCGGACACTCCCGGCACCAACTGGCTCATCGTCGGCACCGACTCCCGCTCCGACCTGTCCGCCGACCAGCGCACCAACCTGTCCACCGGCGACGCCGATGGCTCGCGCACCGACACGATCATGCTGGTGCACAACCCGCCCGGGAACGGGAAGGCGACAGTCGTCAGCATCCCGCGCGACCTCTACGTCGAGATCCCCGGCAACGGCAGCCTGAAGGTCAACGCGTCGTACAACATCGGCGGTCCGCAGCTGCTGGTGCAGACCGTCGAGAACCTGACCGGCATCCACATCGACCACTACGCGGAGATCGGCTTCGGCGGTTTCGACACCCTGGTCGACGCCGTCGGGGGTGTCGACATGTGCATCGACCAACCGCTCAACGACCCCAAGGCCGGGCTCAGACTGTCCAAGGGGTGCCATCACCTGAACGGGCGCCAGGCGCTCGGCCTCGTCCGGACCCGTGCCTTCCCCCGGGCCGATCTCGAGCGCGTCATCAACCAGCGGAAGTTCCTCGCCGCCTTGGTCTCTCGCGCAACGAGCCCCGCCGTGCTGTTCAACCCGTTCCGGCTGTTCGGCTTCATCGGCGGCGCCATCGACTCTCTCACCGTCGACGAGCGCGACCACATCTGGAATCTGGCCTCGCTGATGTTCGCGCTCCGCGACCCGGTGACAACCACCACACCCACGGGCGAGAGCATCTACACCGATGACGGTCTGGCACTACCGGTCACGGAGACCACCGAGCAGTTCTTCGGTCTCCTACGCGCAGGTCAGCCCATCCCCGACGAATTGCTCGTCGACGCCGGGTGACCAGGGTGGCCAGGCTGTCCAAAGACAGGTCAGACTTGCCTTAGTTAGCCTGAACTTGCTGGTAGACGGCAGTTTTCGGCACCTACGATGGACGCATGACCGAATTCACGAAGTTCCACCAGCTGCTGCACGATCAGATCGGCAACGAGTTCTACGCCTCGCAGCAGTACATCGCGGTCGCCACTTACTTCGACAACCACGACATGCCCCAGCTGGCGAAGCTCTTCTACAGCCAGGCCGTCGAAGAGCGCAACCACGCCATGATGATCGTGCAGTACTTCCTCGACCGGGACATGGAGGTCGAGATCCCCGGCGTCTCCGCCCCGAACAACAAGTTCGAGGACTACAAGGCACCGATCAATCTCGCTCTCGAGCAGGAGAAGACGGTCACCCAGCAGATCGTCGATCTCGCCAAGTCGGCCCGCGACACCGGCGACTACCTCGGCGAGCAGTTCATGCAATGGTTCCTCAAGGAGCAGGTCGAGGAGGTCGCCACCATGACGACCCTCCAGACCATCGCCGACCGCTGCAAGGGCAATCTGTTCGACCTCGAGAACTTCGTCGAGCGCGAGTTCAACAGCACCACCGCCGACGACCCGACCTCGCCGCCCGTTGCCGGAGGCAACATCTAGGCACATCTGGGCACGAGCCCCGGAACGACATCGGCGGCGCGACTTCATCCGAAGTCGCGCCGCCGAAACGGTTTTCAGAAGTTCACGCTCAGCGCAGGGTGACCTGGCGGCCGCGGATGCCGTCGCGTGAGCTCCGCTCGGCGATCGTCAGCTCCGAGGAGTCGGCAAGTGCCTCGCCCAGCCACTGATCGAGCTGGTTGAGACCCGCCTGCCACTCCTCGTGGTGCATCTCGTTGTCGAGGTCGAAGACCGGGACCAGCAGGCCGTGGGTGCGGAACGACCCGGCGAAGCGCGAGCCCTCGCCCATCGTCAGACGGCCGGCCGCATGGAGACGGGCCATCGCGGCCATGAGGTCGTCCTCGGGCTCGGGGCGGATCCAGCGCAGGTGTGCCCGCTCGCCGGCATCCACCCACCACGGGGCTCCGGAACCGCTGTCGACGACGAGGCGCGCGGTCGGCAGCACGGACTCGTTGGCGCGCTCGAACATCGGCGCGATCTCGGCGGGCACCTCGGTCCCCTCCGGGAACCACCACGAGAAGTCCTGGTGCACGGTGATGTCCAGGATCGCGTCGGCCTTCAGCACCTCGTCGAGCGAGGGCGATTCGTCGGCGGACTCGAGGTCGAACTCGCTGCCGGCCTCGGCGTGCGCGGCCCACGCGATGGCGGCGGCCAGCTCGACGGCCGGCGCCATGCGATCCGGTTCGGTCTGCAGGCCCACCAAACCCTCTGTGGCGCCGTTGGATTCACGTGCCAGCGCCGGACCGGCACCCGGCAGGATCGTCACGAGGGAGACGTCGTTGCGCGTGTCGGCAGGCTCCGTCAGCTCGAGACGTGCGGTCGCCGATGCGACGAAGGTCCGCAGTGCCACGAAATCGCATTCGGAGGCCAGCCCTGCGAAGGGGCGCGGCGGCGGTGCCATGGACGCCGCCTGCCGAGCCTTACGAGCGGCGACCCGCTCGGCGCGATTGCTTCCCGGGCGGGGTCCACTGCCCCGCTTGCTCTTCTTGCCCATCGGTCCACTCTCTCACGAGCCGGTCAGAGCGCCGAGAAGCCTGGGCAGGTGTAGAGCCGCGCTCAGTCGACGGTCACCAGCCAGTCGCGGACCTTGGCCGGATGGTTGGTGGCCAGCCAGCGCACCCCGAGGTCGGCGCAGAGCTGGACGTCCACCAGTTCGTCGACGGTCCAGCAGTACGTCACGCGCCCGGCCGCGGCGGCGCGGTCGACGAGATCCGGGTACTGCCGCAGGGTCATCACCGAGGGACCGATCCCGGTGGCCCCGACGGCGGTCGCCGCACTGCCGCCAAGTACGCGCGCGGTGTCGCCCAGCAGGATGGTCGGGAGCATCGGGGCATGGCGGCGGATACGCCAGACGCCGGCAGAGGAGAACGAGATGACCACGGCGCGACTGTGATCGGCCGACGGCGGGGTGGCGACGCCGAACTCGTGGAGGATCTCGAGGAGCTTCTGCTCGACGAGACTGCCGAACCGCACCGGATGCTTGGTCTCGATGAACAACCGGACCGGCCGGCGCCAGTCCAAGGTGAGCGTGAGCAGCTCGCGCAGCGTCAGGATCGACGCGGGATCGCCCGCGGAATGCCAACTTCCGAAGTCGAGTTCGCGGAGCTGGGCCAGCGTCATCTCGCTGACGATGCCGGAACCGTTCGAGGTGCGGTCGACGGTCCGGTCGTGCACGCAGACGAGTTCGTGATCGGCGGTGAGCCGGACATCGCACTCCAGTCCGTCCGCACCCTGCGCGAGTGCGAGTTCATATGCGGCCAGGGTGTGTTCCGGACGGTCCCCGGAGGCGCCGCGGTGCGCGACCACCGCGGGCTTACCCGAGCGCGACACCTTCTCGGCCGCGCCCACGTTCACACCTGAGTTCATCCGACCGCCACCCACCTTCTCTTCGGGACCGGGACCGCCGTGGCGGCGTCGAACAGCACCGGCACGCGGCGTGCCATCCAGAAGGCGAAGGCGGCCGAGACGGCCGCGCTGAGGATCACCATGGTGAGCGCGTTGGCCCCGGTCTGCACCGAGTCCGATCCCCACGCGACGGCACGGGCGATCAGCGCCAGGACGGCGGTTACGGTGACGACCACCCACGCGACCCACAGCCGGCGGACACGGCGGCCGACGAGTTCGGCATCGAGGGACGGATCGTGGGCCACGCGCAGGGCCACGACCTCGCCGATCACGAGCGGCGCACCGACCAGGTTCACCAGCGGGACCCCCACCAGCACCGCCACCCACAGGGGACGCCTCGGGTCGAGGAGCCGGGCTTCCTCATAGGTACCGGCCCTCAGGTCCATCACCCAGCGGGTGAACGCGAGGGTCGCCCAGACGTAGGCAAGGAAGGCCGCCACACCCGCGAACACGATCAACCAGTCGGAGACCACGATCAGCGGTTCCGGGAGCGGCTGGGTGCGGTTGACGGCCAGCAGGACGTAGCGGACCAGATGGATGACCGCCGACGCCGCGAGCGCCGTACCGGCCACCACGAGCGCGAACAGCAGGCGTGCCCGTGACGAGTCGATCCGGTCGTGCGTCGCGTCGGCGGCCAACGGCTCGTCGTGTAGACCCCAGGTGGGGATGTAGACGTAGCGCGGGATGAGACGCGGGCCGCGCGGGCCCGACGGTCCGCGGCGGCTGGGGATGGCCTCGGGAGGACGCCGCGCAACCCAGCGGACGTTCCGACCGCGGTACAGCCGGCCGGTCGGCGCCGTTCGGGGCGGCGCGGGGCGCGCGGGTGCGGACATCGCACGAGCGGCGTCGTCGACGACGCTCAGCGGGCCGCCACAGCGAGGACAGTGCTCGCGCCCGGGGCGGTGCGGCGCCTGGATACGGCACCGCGGACAGAGGTCGATCATCAGTGGGCGTCGCCCCCGCCGTCCCCGGTGCCGAACTCCACGGGCTTGCCGTGTTCCTGCCATGCGAGCATTCCGCCGCGCACGCAGATCCCGTCGTACCCGACCTGCGCGAGGTACTGCAGCACCCGCATCGAGCGCCCGCTCGAATGACACACCACGTACAGGTCGGCGTCGGGGTCGAGTTCGCCGAGTCGTCCCGGTATCTCGGCCATCGGGATGTGGACGGCGCCGCGGATGTGTCCGTTCGCCCACTCGTCGTCCTCACGGACGTCGAGCATCACCGCGTCGGCCGTCTGAGTGAAGTCGTCCGGCAAATCGGTCACCGGCACCTGCGTGATGTCGCCCATGGTCACGATTTCCATGGTGGCACAGTCGAGGCCCCGCGGGCGTCACGTCACCTGCACGGCCATTCTCAGCAGTGTTGTGAAGCTCACATTCTGAATCGTACAGACCGCCCAAAGCGACCTATGCTGATCATCATAGCTTTATCCACATGCGGCAAACAGACAGCTGTCCACAATCCACACCTCACCGTCAACCTGGGGATGAGGCTGTGGAAACTGTGGAAAAACCCTGGCCAAAGCCCCTGTCGATGTGACTGCGATCACTCGTTTAGACCGATGTGCGCGTAGGAAATTCACGAAACTGCAGGGGTCGACCGGTGGTGCATTTTCTTTCCAGTGCACACACCTGTGGATAACGTGGGGACAAACCCTTGGGGAATCCCCCCGAACTGGGTCTGGTATTACCCGTCAGTCACGGTGTAGAAACCCGGTCCGCACCGCGGGGGCGCGGTCGATCGCGGCAATCACGCCCGACGTGAGACCCTCGGCCAGACCGGAGACCGACATCTGATTGCCGACCAGACGTGCGAGCAACGGCTTGGGTGCCTCGATGACCGTGATCTCGGCGTCGGGATACCGCTCGGCGACCACCGACCGCATGACGCCGATGCCGTCGACCAGGCCGAGTTCGGCCGCCCGGCGCCCGACCCACACATCGCCGTTGAAGAGCTCCTCGTCGGAGGCCGTCAGCTTCTTGCCCCGACGCTGCCGGACCCATGCGATGAACGCCTCGTGCAGCTGCCCCTGGAGACCCTTGAGCCATTCGACGTCCTCGGCGACCTCCGGCGAGAAGGTGTCGAGCCGGGCCTTGTTCTCCCCGGTGGCGTACAGGCGACGCTGCACGCCGAACCGGTCGAGCAGGGCCGAGAAGCCGAACCCCGAGGACACCACCCCGATGGAACCGACGATCGAGGTGTGGGCGGCGAAGATCTCGTCCGCCGCGCAGGCGACCCAGTAGCCGCCGGACGCCGCGACGTCCTCACAGAACGCCAGGACCGGTACGCCCTTCTCCGCGGACAGCTGCCGGATGCGCTCGGCGATGTACTCCGACTGCGCCGGCGAACCACCGGGTGAGTTGATCACGACGACGACAGCCTTGAGCCGGTCGGTGGCGAACGCCTGCTTGAGCACCGGCTCGACCGTGTCGGTGGTCAGCCCGTGCTTGCCCATGCCGGCCGCGCCGATCGGGCCGTCGAGTCGGACCACCGCGACGTGCTCGGCACGCGACTTCGCGAACTTCTTGCCCACCGCCGCCAGCGGTCCTGCAGTCATCTGCCCGAGTCTAATGGCGGACAACCGCTTGCCGTTTCAAGTGGGGCGCCTGCGCATTCCGCAGCACACCGGGTGCACTCGCACCGTAGACTCTCCCGCGTGCAGGTCAGGTGGCTCAGCGCATTCCTCGATTTCCCAGCCGACGAGTTCGGTGCCGAAGTGACCTTCTGGCGCGCGATCGCGGGCAGCACCGTGTCGCCGCCCCGCGGCGAACACCGCGAGTTCGCCTCCCTCGAACCGTTCCACGGTGACCCCCACCTCCGGGTGCAACGGGTCGACGACGGTCCAGGCGGCGTCCACCTCGACATCCACACCGACGACCCGCATGCCGCAGCCGAGGAAGCCGTGGGACTGGGCGCGACGCTCAGCGACGACGCCGGCACCCACCTCGTCCTCCGTTCGCCCGCCGGTTTCGTGTTCTGTCTGGTGCCGTGGGAGGGCGAGTCCACACGGTCCCGGCCGATCCGCTGGCCCGGTGACGCCATCAGCATCATCGATCAGTTGTGCATCGACATCCCCGCAGCCGACTTCGACGCCGAGGTCGCGTTCTGGACGGAGCTGACCGGATGGCCGCTCAAACCGCCCGGCTCCCGGCCCGAACTCGTGGCCCTGCGCCGCGACCCCGCGATCACCATCGGAATCCTGTTGCAGCGCAGACAGTCCGACCCGCACGGCACCAAGCCCGACGGCTCGTCACCGGCGACCGGGCACCTCGACCTCGCGACCAACTCGGTCCCCGACGAGGTCGCACGACACGAGGGCTGGGGCGCCCGCGCGATCGAGCACTACCCGCACTGGACGACGATGGCCGACCCGGTGGGACGCCCGTACTGCATCACCTCGCGTAATCCCCGGACGGGCGACTGAGGAATTCGCGCAGCCTTTCCGCCTCGGCGTCGATCTCGCGCTTCTCGGCTTTCGAGACCTCACGCAACATTTCGATCCGTATCCCGGCTGCAGCGTCGAGATGCCATGTGCCGGCGAGGAATCCGTCGGCGAAGACGAAACCTGGCGACCGGCCGTTGGGTGTGACGGTGCGGCGGAACAACTCCGGGTCGGCGACCCGGGCGCGGTCGGCCGAGACCGCGATGACGTGGTCGAACGGCGCCACGAGCCGGGCCGGAGCGGGAGCGTCTGCGTCGGCGAGGCCGAGTCCGTCGATGTCGTAGAGGATCTCGCCGTGCGGACCGGTCAGCCGGACGAGTTCCCAGTCGGCCTCCATCTTCTCGACGAGCGCCTTGAGTCCGGTCATGCCCGCCCAGGTCTGGATGGCCTTGACGGTGGCCGGCCCGAAGCCGCGCAGGTACAGGCGGATCAGGTCCGCTCGCGCGTCCTCGCCCGCGACCGCCGGTTCGCCCGGACCGACCCATTCGTCGAACAGCCGGTAGGTGGGCGCCCCGCGGCCCCGCCAGAGCCCGCGCGGCGGAACCTGGACGAGCGGGAGTCCGCAGCGGGCGATCCCGGTGAGCGTGGACGGGTTCTCCGCCGGATGCCGCAGCGCCAGTTGCTTCCCCAGGTCGGCGCCGGAGAGTTCACGGCCGGCCAGGAGTTCGGCGGCGTCGGCGATCACCCGCGACGGATCGGCGTCGACCAGCCTCGGGACGTGCGCTTCGGCGATCTCACGCCGGAGGATCGGCTCGGCGAGCGGACGTATCCACCGGGCGTCCTCGGCATCGATGAGGAACACCGTGGAACGCAGCAACGCGATCCGCACGACCTCGCGCTCGGTGAGGAGGTCGTCGAGTTCGGCCGCGTCGAATCCTTCTATACGGGACCACAATCCGAAGAAGGCCGCACGCGGGTCCTGGGATTGCAGTCCAACACACCGGTCGAGCACCTCGATCGCGTCCTCGTCGACGCGTTCCAAAAGGTGCTGGCGGGACAGCAGCGTGCGATTCCACTGCCGCAGGGTGATCGGCTCGGACACCTCAGGCGGGGTAGCTGATCCCGGTCGCCGCGTGGCAGCGGTAACCGTGCGGGTTCTTCGCCAGGTACTGCTGGTGCAGATCCTCCGCGTAGTAGAAGTGTCCGTCGCCCGCGGCGGCGAGCGGCTTGATCTCGGTGGCGATCGACCCGACACCGGCGGCATCGAGCGCGGTCTGGAACTTCGCCGCCGACCCGTCGACGGTCGCGGCGTCGTCGTCGGAGAGGGTGTAGACCGCCGACCGGTACTGGGTACCGATGTCATTGCCCTGACGCATCTCCTGGGTCGGATCGTGCGACTCCCAGAAGATCTTGAGGATTCCCTCGAGGTCGATGACCGCCGGGTCGAAGACGACCAGCGTCGACTCGGTGTGACCGGTGCGCGCGGTGCAGGTCTCCTCGTAGGTCGGGTTGGGCGTGTGGCCGCCCGCATACCCGACCGCCGTGGTGTACACACCCGGGACCTGCCAGAAGATCTCCTCGATCCCCCAGAAGCAGCCACCCGCCAGGATCACCGCGGACAGGCCGTCGTCGAAGGTGCCGACACCGCCGTTGGCGTAGGAGCCGTCGGCCTCCGGCCGACCACGCATGGGGGTCTGCAGGACCAGATGGACTCCGGGGACCGTGATCTCGGTGTCGCGTCCGGGTAGTGCGGAATCGGCCGCGATGAGTTCCTGCTTGTGCGAACTGGCGGCGAAGAGCTGGTCGAGCCAAGACATGCGCCGAGTCTACGCGCGCCGCCTGGCCGTCTCCTGAGTTCCCGAGTTGAGTCAACCGACCCAGTCTGTTTATGATGGCGGTCACATCCTGGCATGTGACTCCCGTCACGTCGCTGCGGCCCTCGGGCTGACGACACCGGGATGCTGAGCCGATCCGCTGATGAAGGGCGACAATGGCGACGCACGCGACCGGAGACTATCGAGGTTCCCTCCGGACTCCTCGCGGCGCACCGCGCGCCAACTACGACGTCGCGAGAAGCTGCCGCACCATCGCGTTGAGCATCGTCGCCCTGTTGGCCGTGATCGTTGCACTCGCTCTGATCTGAGCCTGTGATCTTCAACCGCACTTGATATTTCTTCGGGCCTGTTTGTTGCAATCACCCAGGGTGTGGGGAAGGGTGGAAACATCCGCGTGGCGCCGACACAATCGGCGGACCCACGTGTGAACAGGGAATACGAAAGCACCTCAGAGAGGAACATCGTGGCTGAATACACCTTGCCGGATCTGGATTACGACTACGCGGCACTGGAGCCGCACATCTCCGGCAGGATCATGGAGCTCCACCACAGCAAGCACCACGCGACCTACGTCAAGGGCGCCAACGACACCCTGGAGAAGCTGGCCGCGGCCCGCGAGGACGAGAGCATCGCCGGAAAGGTCTACGGACTGTCGGCGACCCTGTCCTTCCACCTGGGCGGCCACACCAACCACTCGATCTTCTGGAAGAACCTGTCGCCCAACGGCGGTGGCGAGCCCGAGGGTGATCTCGCGGCCGCGATCACCGAGCAGTTCGGTGGCTTCGACAAGTTCAAGGCCCACTTCACCGCCGCCGCCACCACCCTGCAGGGTTCGGGCTGGGCGATCCTGGGCTACGACACCATCGGTGGCAAGCTGGTCATCCTGCAGCTGACCGACCAGAGCGGCAACATCCCCGCCGCGATCATCCCGGTCGTCATGCTCGACATGTGGGAGCACGCCTTCTACCTCGACTACCAGAACGTCAAGCCGGACTACGTCAAGGCTTGGTGGAACGTGGTCAACTGGGCCGACGCCGGCGAGCGTTACGGTCGCGCGAAGACCCAGGGCAGCGGCCTCGTCGTTCCTGCCTGATCCTCTTTCGCCAGACACCAACGGCGCCGGTCACCTTCGGGTGGCCGGCGCCGTTTTTGTCAGAAGACCAGCGTCACCGCGACGGCCACCCCGCAGGCGAGAGCGATCACGATGAGCGCCAGCAGATCTGCGCGTCCCGGCCGGGCCGGATGAGCGGTGAGACGACCGGTGCCGCCGCGGGCGGTGATCGCCTCGGCCATCTCCGCGCTACGACGCAGCGCCGATGACATGGCGGCCGTGATGAGATCCATGATCCCCATCTCCGCCGACGGATGATCGCTGCGGCCCTTGGCCGTCGGCCGCAGCTTGTGCGCGGCGCGCAGCATGCGCAGCTCCTCGATCAGCATCGGAAGCCCTCTCAGGCACAACGCGATTGCGACGGCCCATTCGTCGACGGGCAGATGTAGCCGCCGGAGGGGTCGCATCAACCGTGCGATCGCAGGCGCGACGTCGGCCATCGGGGTGGTCCAGATGACGAGGATCGAACTCGCCACCAGGACGAGCGCGAGGGTCACCGCCCGGAGGAACACGAGCCCGCCGTGCAGGCCGGCGAACGAGACGTTGAAGGCGACGCCGATACCGATCAACCCCCAGAACCACCAGGGCGGACGGGGGATGGCGCCCAACGGGATCCCGGCGATCAGCGCGGTGAGGACGACGATCGCGGCCACCATCCCCAACGCCGGCCACGACGGCAGCACCCAGGTCATGATGCCGAGGATCAGCACGATCACCAGCTTGGTTCCCGCCCACAACCGGTGGACGAAGGAATCGCCGGGGACCTGCCGCAACGGAACCGTGCGCATGGTCATAGGGCACCTCCGTCCCAGCCGGACGGCTGATCGACGTTCTGATGGGTGTCGGGCAGCAACTGCCCGTCGACGAGCCGGACGCGGCGGGTGCACACCGAGTCCAGCGACTCGAAGTCGTGCGAGATGATCACGATGGTCATGCCCTCGGCACGCAGGCGTGCGAGCAGCGCGACGATCTCCTCTCGGGCCAACGGGTCGAGACCGGCGAGCGGCTCGTCGAGCACCAGCATGTCGGGGTTGCGGGCGATGAGGCCGGCGAGCACGACGCGACGCATCTGGCCGCCCGACAGGGAATCGACCTTGCCGGCCGCCATCTGCCGGGGCAGACCGACCAGTTCGAGAACGCGGGCGACCTCGGCGGTCCCGACCTTCTCGCCGCCGGCCGCCATGATCTCGTCGGCGACGGTGACCTTCTGCAGCTGCAGGCGCGCGTGCTGGAAACCCAGACCGACCGCGCCGACATGCTCGGTGACCGGCTCCCCGGCGTCGTAACCGGCTGCGGGAGTGGACTTTCCGGCGGCGTCGAGTAGGTGGCACGTTCCGGTGCGCGGCGACAGGAGGCCCGCCATGATCCAGGCGAGGGTCGTCTTGCCCGACCCGTTGCCGCCGACGATGAGCAACCCCTCCCCGCGATACACGGTGAGCGTGACGTCGGTGAGGGCCACGACTTCCCAGGGCGACCCGGGTAGGTGCGCATATTCCACGTGGTCGAGCACCAGCAGCGGCCCGCCGATGTGCGGCCCCGGTGCCGCGAGGGACGTCGACGATGCGGTCGGCGAAGCATGGTCGAGGTCGAGGTGGGGATCCGGCATCCAGTGCGGCGGATGCGGAACCACCCGGCCGGCCTCGAGGTGGATGACGCGGTCGGCGGCCGCGGCCTCGCTGCCGCGATGGGTGATCAGCACGACCGCGATCCCGCGTCGGGCCGGTAGCGTCGCCAGCAGATGCAGGAGCTGCCCGCGGCCCTCCGGGTCGACCATCGAGGTGACCTCGTCGGCGATGAGGAGCTGTGGATCGCGGGCGAGGGCCGCAGCGATCGCCAGGCGCTGCTGCTGCCCGCCGGACAGATCGGTGGTCTCGCGGTCGCCGAGACCGGTCAGGCCGACCTCGGCGAGGAGCGCCTCCACGTCGACGTCGGCATCCGGCGGCAGACCCCACACCACGTCGTCGGCGACGCGGGAACCGAGCATCTGGATCTCCGGGCGCTGCAGGACGAGCGCGGTGCCGCCGTGTACGCCGAGCCCGGCGAGACCCGGGCGGTGTACGACGCCGGTGGTCGGGGCACGGCCGGCCAGGATCTTCGCGAGTGTCGACTTACCCGAACCGTTGGCGCCGACGACCGCCACGAACTCACTTGGCTCGATGCGCAGATCGATGTCGTGGAGAACCGGTTTCGCGTCCGGGTTGTAGGCGAAGCCGACACGTTCGGCGACGATCGGCAGCGGCGCGACTTCGGTTGCGGTGGACGCCGGCCCGTCGGAGGTGAGTGTGTCCTCGCTGGGCACGTCGCGCAGTCGCGCGATCACACCGCCGAGAATCCACCAGGCGGCGAGCAGCGAGATCGCGGTGCCGACCGTTCCGGAGATCCAGATCCACGCCCACCAGTGGCCGGCGATGCTGCGGCTCATCGAGTCGAGTGCGTCGGCCACGGCATCGGTGGGCCCCCACCCGCGCAGCCACTTCGCGACGCCGTGGAGGGAGTTCGTCATCGCCTCGATGGTCAGCTCACGCAGGGGCACCAGGACCCAGAGGATCAGGACGGAGACCCCACCGAGGAGCGGCGAGGCCACCAGCGTGGCCAGTCCGAGCGCCCCGAGCCCGCGGCGGCGGCGCTTGAGGTCGCCGACGATCCCGCCGATCAGCGCCGAACCGAGCACGGTGGCCATGGCGCCGGTCCCCGCCATCGCGAACGCGACCGCCGTGGTCGCCACCGTGGCGGTGAGCAGTGCACGCGGCCGCGTACGGGCCGCGATGAGGGCGAGAGGAACCGGGGCGAGTAGCCCGGCCGCCTGCGCCAGCGGGATGACCGAGGCGATGACCACCGCGGCGACGGTCAGGCCGCCGAAGATCGCGACGGACGCGAACTCCATCGGACGCAACGGGGGCGAGTTCTTCACCGGTCCAGTGTGCCTGGGTCCCGGAGCCGTCGGTTGATCGCATGTAAACGAACCGTCACAAGAACGTGGTTCGGCTTGTCCGTTTCGTCCCTGCGGTGGATTCTTTTCACACGGGTGATCTTCGGCGGCCCTGGGTCCCAATGACCAGGTCTCCCACCCGGATTGGAGGTAGGACACGATGCAGTCGATTCCGATCGGACTCACCCCGTTCCAGCATGAGGGCACGCTGAACGGAATCCTCATCTCGGGCCGCTGGCCGGAGTCCACTCTCGAGTGGACGCAGACCCTCGTCGGTTCGGTGCGGATCGCGTGCCGGCCCGGCTTCCTCCCGACCACGACGATCTTCGGCGTCGTCGAGCAACGTCCACCGCACGGCGGCGAGGACACGGTCGGGATGATGGTCGCGATCGGAAACGTCGTCGACGACAGCTTCGTCGAGGCCGGCAAGTTCCTGAACAATCCCCCGGCGCTCGTCATGCTGCATCCGCCGTCGCAGACCCGTCCGTCGCTGCCGGAGTGTTCCGAGGTCGCGTCGGGATGTGTGTTGCTGCCGGGGCTCCCCGAGCTCGGGCTCGAGCACCGGGCCGGCTGGGCCGAGGCGGAGGCCGACGGGACGGTGGTGAACCTCCGCAACGAGGTGGGCATCGACCCCAACGCCGACCCGGACACCGCGGTGCTCGCCATGCTTCTCGCAGCTTAGGGCCCCGAGGCCTCGGCGAAGGCGTTCTCCCAGGGTCGCCCACACGTCTGGATCAGGGTCGCCGAACTTTAGGTTTTGTGCCCCCGACCTGCACAGATACGGGTTACTGACGAGTTGCGTTCGCCAGTTAGGGCTCACTAACCTGGCGTTCGTGATTGCTGCCCTGCTCCTGAGTTTCGGCGTGATCTTCGTCGCCGAACTGGGCGACAAGTCACAGCTGATGGCGATGACCTACGCCCTGCGGTACCGCTGGTGGGTCGTCCTCCTCGCCATCACCGTCGCCACCACCGCGGTCCACGCCGCCTCGGTGTTCTTCGGTCATTTCCTCGGGATGTCGCTGCCGACCGATCTCATGTCGGTCCTGGCCGGCCTCGCCATGCTCGTCTTCGGCCTGTGGACGATCTACGGCGACCGCCTCGACGACGAGGACCAGAACCGCGCGACGCGAGTCGGCGCCTCGGTGTTCCTCGCCGTGATGTCGGCCTTCTTCCTCGCCGAACTCGGGGACAAGACCATGCTCGCCACCATCACCCTGGCCACCGACCACGACTGGCTCGGCGTATGGATCGGTTCCACCGTGGGCATGGTGGCCGCCGACGCCCTGGCCATCGGCGTGGGCGTCCTGCTCGGCAAGCACCTTCCCGAGCGTGTCATCGCGATCGGTGCGGCCGTACTGTTCTTCGGTTTCGCGATGTGGCTCACCGCGACCGGCCTGACCGGGGCGTCGACCCCGATGATCGCCGCGACCATCACCGCGGCCGTCGTCATCATCGGCGTGGGCACGTTCCTCATCCGTCGCGACCGGCGACTCCGCGCCGACTCCGACTCCGAAGCAGCCGTTCCCGAGCGTTCGCTCGGTGTACACGAGGGCTGAACGCGGACACCCCGCAACAGCTGACTATCGTGAACGTGCACCCCGCGCCGGTGCACGTCGTCCACTACCGGGACACGGGTCCGGCGGCAATCGGTACCGCGAAAGGACTACTTCACCCATGGACGTTTCAGGCGCTTCCGTTCTGGTCACCGGCGGGGCATCGGGCCTCGGCGCAGCCACCGCCCGTCGCTTCGCCGCCGCAGGCGCACAGGTCTTCGGCCTCGACCTGCAGGCCTCGATCGACAAGGCAGCACCCACCGACGGCGTCACCCTGATCGCCGCCGACGTCACCGACGAAGCGCAGGTCCAGGGCGCCATCGACACGATCGCCGAGTCCGGCGCACCTCTGCGTGTCGCCGTCAACTGCGCCGGCGTCGGCTGGGCCGCACGCATCCTCGGGAAGAACGGCCCCCACGAACTCGACCTCTTCCGCAAGGTCATCGACATCAACCTGGTCGGCACCTTCAACGTGATGCGGCTGGCCGCCAACCGCATGTCGGAGGAGTCCACCATCGACGGTGACGGCCAGCGCGGCGTCATCATCAACACCGCCTCGGTGGCTGCCTTCGAGGGCCAGATCGGTCAGATCGCGTACGCCGCGTCGAAGGGCGGCGTCCACGCGATGACCATCTCGGCGGCCCGCGACCTCGCCCGGATCGGTGTGCGCGTCTGCACCATCGCCCCCGGCACCATCAGCACCCCGATGCTCGCGGGCGTCACCCCTGAGTTCCAGAAGACCCTGGCCGAGGCCATCCCGTTCCCGCAGCGTCTCGGCGAGCCCGACGAGTACGCACAGCTGGCCGAGTTCATCGTCGAGCACAACTACCTCAACGGCGAGACCATCCGCATGGACGGCGCGATCCGGATGGCTCCGCGCTAGAGTCCCGGATCCCGGTCCTCGGCTGAGCGACCGACGGACGCCACCTCGGCACCCTCGGTCGCCATCAGCTCCTCGGACAACCTGATCAGCGGTGCGGCATCCGCTTCCAGACCCTCGCCGTCGGCGGGGGCGAGGTCGCGGACCGCGCCGCTGATCTTGTTTCCGGACCCGTCGGCCGCCGCCCTCATCTCCGCCACCGCGGTGCGCAGCAACCGAACCTGCACGTCGGCCTGGGCGTACTCGAACACCGGCGGCAGATACGGGCTGAGCTGTGTCAACGCGTCACGTGTCTCGACCACACGGCGGTGGAGCTGCGTCGTCGGCGACAGCTGCCCCGTGCCGGGGAGGACGACCTCCGGTACCGCGCCGGTGACCAGGCGCCACAACGGCAGGAGTTCGGTGTCGAGTCGACGACGGCGCCGGTTCGCCACGAGGGTCTGAACCCTGGAGTAGACCATCGGGTAGCTGATGCCGAGCAGGAACGACACGACCCCGATGATCGCCAGGACCCGGTTGGTGGTGACGAGCCACGGGGACCTCGCGACATTGGTCGCACTGACCGCGACGAACACGATCTGCGCGATCGCGCCGAGCGCCAGGAACCCGAGTCCGGCCATCAGCAGACCCAGCGACACCCGCAGGTACCCGTCGGCCGTCGCATAGAACTTCCGGACACTGTTGACGCAGGCCAGGAAGCCGTATGTGAGGTAGCCGCTCGCGATCAGCATGAAGAGCGCGAAACCCCAGTTCTGGACGGTCCATTCGCTGATGGTCTCGGTCCGGATCTCTTCCGGGATCACCAGCATGGTGATCTGGAGACCGATGAGCGCCGCGACGAGCGGCAGCGCCTCCCAGCCTGCGCGTCGTTCGCGGGACACCCGGTCGGGGAAGAAGAACACCACGACCAGCGCGGCCACCCCGATCGCGAGGAGCGCGTAGAACGCCACCCTCGACAATCCTTCGAATCCCCTGGTGTTGAGCGTGGACGCCACCGTCTCGTCGACCACCACGAAGGCGACGGTCAGCGATGCGACCGCGACCATCATCGCCAGCGGTTGGAGTCCCCAGCCGGCCCGGCGGATCTGGTCCAGTCGCCAGCAGAACGCGATCGCGAAGACCACGCCCGCGAGCGCGTTGACGATGCCGATACCCGCCTCGACGCCTTGAGCGAGGACGAGGACCGTGGCGGCCGACCCGGTCACAGCCATCCGCGGTGCCCACCCAGCAGACGCTGGAGGCCCCGGAGCTCGTCGTGCGCAGCAGTACTCCCGACGCCGGTACTCGCGTCCTCGGCCCAGGTGAGGATCATCGACGCCAACATCTCGGCCTCCCACTCCCGGTCATCGGAGTAGCAGGTACGACGCAATGCCGCGTCCGACGAGTCCTGTGTGAGTGCGGCCAGCCCTTCGACGGACACCTCGGCCAGCATCTGATGTCCGGCGATGAGATGCCCGAACTCGTGGATGACGATCTGGTCGCGATGCAACGGCGAGGTGTTCGCCTGATAGAAGAAGTAGTCCGCGTCGGCGGCCGCCAACCAGATCCCGTTGGGCACACCCGCGGGCAACGGATGGGCCAGCAACCGGATCGGACGACCCCGTCGCTCGCCGTAGCGGTCACACAACTGCGTGACGTCCAGCGGGAGATCGAGATCGAGTCCACGCAACGCGGTGCGACACAGCACCCCCAGAGCACGCTCGGATCGACGCATGTGCACAATCGAACCACGACCCCGCAAGGGCACGCGATTTGTGTCCACCGAGCGCGGAAGAGAACGCCACGAGGCGGTCACCGGTTCGGACTGGTGTTGGGCCGACACCCCACGGCCCATCCTCGTGTCCGACGCCCGGCGACCGGTGCGACGCGGTTCTCGACCGTCAGGCCGAGAACCGGGTCAGTCCTCGCTCGTCTCCCCGACCACACGCAGACGCGAATCAGCCGACGGCTTCTCGTCGCTGAGTCCCGCCGCGATGACGTCCGGCGGATCCTTCGGCAGCCCCTGCTGCTCGCGCAGTACCTTGATCAGTTCGTTCACCACGGTGACCGAATCGCTCGAGAGTCCCGCAAGACGGAATGCCGCCAACTGCACGTTGGTGTCCGCCTGCAACCGCATCAGATCGATCTCGTCGCGGGTGCGCTGCGCGGCCCGATCCTCGAGGAAGTAATGCACGTCGACCCCGAATGCGGCCGCGATTCCCTCGACGGTTCGGAACGACGGGGACTTGGCTTTCCCCGATCGCAACTGGCTCAGATACGACTCACCCAGACGGAACCCCCGCTCCGTCGACCGCGCCGCAATCGCCTTGGCACTGTATGCCCTCCCGTTCGGACCGGGAACGGTCCGAAAAAGCTCCTCGAGTCGCCGGGCGAACAACCCCGGATCGAGTGCATCCGATTCCTTCGTTCTCGAACGATCGGAGTCGGTGCGTCCGGTGTCGCCCATAGGCTTCTCCGCCCCTCCTGAAGTCATGACCATCTTCTCCGAAATGCGAAACTTGAATTTGCAAACATTAAAGCCCGCTGCACTCGGCCGTTGCAACGACCGGTACGGTCAGAACGTACCGGACCGTCGCACGCCATGCGTATCACCTGTGGTGATGATGTAACGAACGTTAGTGTGGCGTTCTTCACATTTCGGGGGGTAACACGTTGTCGGACTGCTTACGACACATGGTCTGGGGACCTCACTGCGACGCCCGGAGGGCGTCGAGATCCCGTCCCGCCCCCTTGGACCTCACACACAACTGTACGCCCGGAGCCGATCGATGACCCACCGCATTCCGGCGCCTCGCCACAGCCGCCGGCGGCGTCGATCCGTGGCATCTTTCTGTGCCGCCCTGGCGATGATCGCGTTCCTCGCTCTTGCTCCCGGCATCGCCTCGACGGCCCCGATCGGTTCCGGCGACTCCGGACCGGGGAACAGCGGGTCGGGCAATTCCGACTCGGGCGGTTACGGCGCACACAGTGCCGACGACGATGCTGACGACAGCGACGATGCTGACGACTCCGACGACGACTTCGGGGTCTCCCCGCCGACCGGCACCGGAAACCCGGGGAGCTCCTGGCACCACGGGCACGGGCACGGACACGGGCACGGGCACCACGGGCCCGGCACCCCGTCGGGCACCGGGACACCGTCGGGAACCACCACGACGAGCAGCCCGGGAACCGGGAGCTCGACTCCGGAATCCTCCGCATCGGAGAGCTCGGGCACTTCGGCGACGTCAGAGACCTCGGCAACCGGGTCGTCGACGGAGTCCTCGACGACCGGGATCGTGATCCCCCCGCCGCCGGTGAACGTCCGGCCGAACCTGCCGTCGGCTCCGCTGCCCCCGAGCGCCGCCACCCCGCCGCGGGACGGAGAGGGAAAGCCTCCGGCCCCTGACGCCGTCCCGACCGTCGCCGCCCCCAGCGGTCCGCCCGCCCCAGCGGCACCGCCGGCAGCACCCGCCGCAGGAGCATCCGCAGGCGCCGGAGCACCCGCAGGCGCCGGAGCATCGGCACCCCGCGTCGGCGAGACCCCGAATGCCGGATCGCCGGAGGGGGATTCGCCCGACTCCGACGAGTCCGCCGCGCCGGTGCCGAACCCCCGAGGACCGTCGGACGGTCCAGCTCAGGCATTGCCGGATTCGTCCCCCGACACGATCCTGACCGGGGTCAAGAAGTTCCTGGTCGGTGTGGCCCCAGGTGGCCTGATGCTGCTCGGCGCCGTCGCCCTGTTCGGCAGCGGATCGTTCCTGGACTCGCTGCGCACCCTGCGTTCCTGACGGTCCCCCGCCTGATCCCCCCGGCCTGATCCCACCGCCTCGGCAGGTCAGTAGTCGGTCCGGGCCAGCAGATCGCGTTCGTGGGGGACGTCGTCGACGGCGCTCCCGGAGATCCACTCCCGCAACACCTTTGTGGCCCGCACGTCGTCCTCGTTGTACTCCAGCAGGCGCTCGCGCTGTCCGAGATCGGGGCGTCCACCGCCCAGCGCGACCGCGGCGCGGTACCACTCCATCGACGCCTCGCCGCTCGCGTCGTCATCGCGCCAGGCGAACCCGGCGACGGGCGCGACCCGTTTCAGACCCTTGCCGCGGGGGCAGATGAAGTTCTCACCGACGGCCTCGTAGATGTCGACCCACTCGTCGGAGGCGATGAACGCCTCCACCTCGCGGCGTGTCGGGATACCGGGTTCGCCGGCGAACCGGTCGGCCGAGCCCAGCAGCCAACGGTTCTCGGCCTGTTGCGAGTAGCAGTACGCCGCGAAGGTCTTCCCGCTCTGCCGGGCGGCGAGCCGTTCGGCGGTCAGCCAGGCCCAGAACTCGGCGAACGACCTCGCCTCGTCGCGCGTGGGCAGCGGATCCCAGGTGACGAACGGCCGGTACACGACCGGCTCGTCGGGCGCGGTGGTGTCGGTGCGCAGCGTGCCCCACAGGTAGGCACCGTGCTCGCCGTAGCTCTCCATGTCGACGTCGACCTCGACGTCGGCGCGGTACACCCGCGGGGTGTCCAGGCGCCGGACGAGTTCGGTTCCGGTCAGCCAGGCGATCGCACCGATCACCGCATCGTCGAATCGCGCACTGCCCGGCCAGTTCTCCGGCGGATCCCCGCGGTGCGCGGCGAGCTGGTCGATCGTCGTGATGCCCGCCTCGATGAGTGCGGTGCCCTGGTTCCCGGTGGCGACGAGCGACACGTCGCGAACGGCCTCCAGTTCCGGACCGCATTTCACCCACCACGGGCACGACCGGCATTCGGCGACGCGTCGCGGTTCGGTCGGCACCTGCTGCGCCGCGATCGCCCGACGACGGTCCAGGACCTCGTGGTAGTCGTCGAGCATGGCGCCGGTGTCGTGCACCACGATGCAGTCGGCGTCGACGCCGATCACGCCGCCACGCAGGCCACCGCTCTCCGTCGACGGGGCGCGACCGATCTCGACCAGCATCGCGGTGAGCTGGGCGAGGCGTAGGGCGTCGCGCCGGTTGGGCCGGGCGGTTCGATACGGATCCGGGGTGGGCGCCCAGCCCCAGAGCGGACTGGTGACCAGGCTCGGCGGCCGACTCGGATCCGGGGCGGTCTTCGCGGGCTGGGTTATCCGGTGATTGACGACGATGACCGGGACGTAACCGTCGCCCACCCTCACCAGGAGTTCGGCGTGGCCGCGACGCCCGTGCTCGACGTCGGTGGGCAGCGCCGCATTCCAGATCCACGCCACACCCGCGTCGCAGGCCTTCATGGTGGCGGCGACCCGGTCCGCGGCCCTCGACTCCGGATCGACGGCGAGGAACGCACCCGGCTGATCGCTGTGGATGCCGCGGAGCAGATCACGGACCGCGGCCCGATGGTCGGCCGCGGCCTCTTTGCGTCGCTGCACACCGGGCGGGTCGGGTTCGGTGCCGGGACGGCCCTCGTGACCGAAGTCGAGGGCAACCCGGT
This sequence comes from Gordonia namibiensis NBRC 108229, assembly GCF_000298235.1. GTDB lineage: Bacteria > Actinomycetota > Actinomycetes > Mycobacteriales > Mycobacteriaceae > Gordonia > Gordonia namibiensis. Next base: position 45,368 of record NZ_BAHE01000035.1, on the reverse strand, counting down.
GCTCGCAACCCGCCAGATCGCGCGGCGACAACACCACAGAGGCCACGCCATCCCTTTCTCGGCTCGAGCAGTCGGACGCATGGCCCCGGCGGGCCACGTGTCATGCTTGTACTTGTTACCACGCCCGCAGCGGTCCACTCGGCAGCAGCGAAAGGTCATTCGATGGGTTTGTTGTCCTCCGACGGTAGGTCTCGCGCTCAGCGCCGCGCAGAGGCCAAGGCTCTCAAGACGAAAGCCAAGCTCGAGGCGAAGTTCGACGCCAAGCACCGGCGGAAGGAACAGAAGGCTCGTCGCAAGACCGAGCACAAGTACCTGCAGAAGGATCTGAAGGCCGAGCGCAAGACCGCCAAGCAGTTGGCGAAGGCCCAGGAGAAGGTGGTCAAGGCCGAGACCAAGAAGGTCAGTGCCGAGGCGAAGGCGGCCGCCGACGCCAAGGTGTTCAGCCCGGCCAGCGTCAAGCGCTACCTCACGGTCGCGCGCCTCGTGGCTCCCATCGCCGTCCCGATCGCCTACCGTGCTGCGGTCGCCGGCCGCGCACAGCTCTCGGCGCTGCAGGCCAGTCGCGCAGGTGTGTCGCCAGAAGTGTTGCGCCAGTTCAGTGGCCACGGTGCGGCCCTGTCCGCGCGGATCGCCACGACGCGCACCGCCCTGGACAAGGTCGTCGCGCAGGACACCAGCGCCGACGCCAAGGACTTCGTCGCCGCGATGGCTCGGCGTCTGGACAACCTGGACGTCGCCGTCGGCGCGGCCGAGAGCATGTCCGCCGCACAGCGCCGGACGGCTCACCAGTCGATCGACGACGAACTCGTCGCGATCGACGCCGACATTCTCGCGAGGCTCGGCGTCCGATCCTGAACCTCTAAGATGGGTTCCACGCGTCGCGTCGGGGGTCTCCCCTGCGCGCACACCCCGGAGACACACGCACGCCCGGGACACACGCAAGGGAGCGCCGTATGACCGAGCAGGAGCCGAACGTCACGCCGTCCGACGACGGTGCGAACAACGACGAACCGACCCTGTTCCCGATCACTCCCCCGGAGTCGGCCGCGACCGACCCTGCTCCGGCTCCCGATCAGCCTGCGCCGAAGCAGACCCCGGCCAAGAAGGCGCCTGCCAAGAAGGCCGCAGCGGAATCCGGCGGCGACAAGTTGCCGGCCAAGAAGGCCGCGAAGAAGGCACCGGCGAAAAAGGCCGCCCAGAAGAAGGCGCCGGCGAAGAAGGCCGCGAGCGCTGCGCCCGCCAAGAAGGCTCCCGCGAAGAAGGCATCGGAGAAGAAGGCACCGCCGAAGTCGGCACCGCCCGTCACCGAAGCGCCCGCCGCGGCGACTCCGGCGGTATCCGAGGCCTCGCCTGCGACTCCCGCCCCCGCGCCGGCGCCGGCGCACCCGCCGGTCGATGTCGTCGCCGAATCCGATGCTGCGCGAGCCACTTTCGCGCAGTTGCGCTCCGGCACGCCGACCGAGCCGCCGACGACCAACCTCACCCCCGCTTACGCGGGGCTGGCGGCGGTCGTGGCGGCGCTGGTCTTCGTGGTGCTGCGGCGCGTCCTGCGCTGAGACTCGTCCTACCGGGGCGGCGGTGAGACCTGCACACCGCCCGACTCGTGCTCGGGTCCGGCGTTCGGGTGGTCGGCAGGCAGCCGTCCGCGGAACCGTGCGGCCTCACTGGGGCCCTGTTGCTCTCCCCTGGAGTGAGGCGGCCGGTGGTAGGCGCCGGGCTTCGGCCGTGGCTTGCCGCCGGGCAGGGCCAGTCGCGCGATGGTCCGGTGAACCTGTGCCCACTGCTGGCCGAAAGGCCCTGTGTTGTAGGGCAATCCGTAGCGCTCGCAGATGTCTTTCACCTTCGGGGCGACCTCTGCGTAACGAGTGCTCGGCATGTCGGGGTACAGGTGGTGCTCCACCTGGTAGCCGAGGTTGCCGCTGATGACGTGGAACAGCGGGCTGCCCTCGATGTTCGCGGCTCCGACGAGCTGCCGGACGTACCAGCCGCCGCGGGTCTCGTTCTCGACCTCTTCCTTGCTGAAGGTGTAGGTCTGATCCGGGAAGTGACCACAGAAGATGATCGCGTGCGCCCACACATTGCGGATGATGTTGGCGGTGAAGTTCGCGGCCAGGGTGCGCACGAACGTGCTCTCTGCGCCGGGCAGAACCTGGTCGGCGAACTTCGCCGCCGCAGCGGCTCGTCCTCGACGGCCGGCGCGGCGTCGGATCACATTGCCGATCCGTGAGGTCGACGGCTGCCGGATGGCGCCACCGGTCGCGGCCTGGCTCAGCAGGAATGCCCCTGCGCTGATCGCAGGCCAACCGAGATAATCCTTCACGACCTGACGGCGCATCTTGCCCGCGATGCCCTTGAGGTCCTTGACCAGTTCCGACATCGGCTTCTCACCGCGACGAATCGCCTCGAGGTCGAGATCGTGCAGCGCGACCCCCCATTCGAAGAAGGCGGTCAGCAGGACGTTGTAGAACGGCTGGAGCAGATAGACCGGATGCCACTTCTGGTTCGGGTCGATGCGCATGATCTCGTAACCGAGATCCTTGTCCAAGCCGCGGATGTTGGTGAACGTGTGGTGGATGTAGTTGTGGGAATGCTTCCACGCCTCGGCCGTGGACGCGGTGTCCCAGTCCCACACCGATGAGTGAATGTAGGGATCGTTCATCCAATCCCACTGGCCGTGCATCACGTTGTGGCCGATCTCCATGTTCTCCAGGATCTTGGCCATGCCGAGGCAGGCGGTCCCGGCGACCCAGGCACCCCTCGAACGGGAGTTGAGGAGAACGATGCGGCCGAGTGCGGCGAGTTGTCGCTGCGTGGCGATCACGGTCTTGATGTAGCGCCGGTCGCGGTCACCGAGGTCGCCGTAGACCTCGTCGTGGATGGCGTCGAATTCCTCGGCGAGCTTGTCGAGCGTCGCCTGGTCGAGGTGCGCCAACGGGCTGGTCACGCGCTGTCCGGTATCGGTGGCTGTCATTTTCTGGTCCCTTCGGTCAGTGATGGAGAGGTTGACCTTCGGTCAGAGGTCGACGTCGACGTCTCCCTCGGCGGTGTTCACACAGATGCGGATGCTCGATCCCTCCGGCGAGCTCACCTCGCCGGTTCGCAGATCCCGGATACTTCCCTGCTTGAGTACCCCGGTGCAGGTGTGACAGATCCCGATCCGGCAGCCGAATTTCAGCTCCAGACCGTTCTCTTCGCCGGCGACGAGGATCGGCTGGCCCGGCTCGCAGGTCACCTCGGTGTCACTGCGCGTGAACCGGACAGTGCCCCCTTCACCCTCACCCGCGTTCCCGCCGATGATCGGCTGGAAACGTTCGAGATGGATTCGATCGCCGACGCCCTCGGACTCGAAATGCTCGACGAGACTGTCCAGGAGCTCGCGGGGTCCGGAACACATGGCCTGCCGTTCACGCCAGTCCGGACACAGTTCGTCGAGGTCGGTCGCCTTGATCCGGCCGTCCCGCCCCGTGATGCGCAACGTCAGATCGAATCCGTCGTGCCGCTCGTCCATCGACTCGAGATCGGACTTGAACATCACCTGCTCGTCGCTGTGCGCCGAGTGGATCGCGACCACGTCATCGACCCGATCGCGATGGTCGAGGTCGCGGAGCATGCTCATGATCGGGGTGATGCCGCTGCCCGCACTGATGAACAGCATCTTCTCCGGCAGCGGATCGGGCAGCGTGAACACACCCTCGATCTCACCGAGCCGCACGATCTCCCCCGGGCGGATGCCGCGGACGAGGTAGGGCGAGACCTTGCCTTCCTCCACCAGCTTCGGCGTCACGCTGATCAGACCGTCACGAGGGTGGGGGTCGGAGGTCAACGAGTAAGCGCGCCAATGGAACACCCCGTCGATGACCACTCCGAGACGCACATATTGTCCCGGTTGGTGGCCCGGCCACTCGTAGCCCGGTTGGATCCACACCGTTGCCGCGTCCGCACCCTCGGGTCGTACTTCGACGACCCGCCCGCGCAGCTCCCGAGTGGTCCAGAGCGGGTTGATCAGCTCCAGGTAGTCGTCGGGGTGCAGGGGGTTGAACAGGTGCCGGATCGCGCCGAGGAAACCTCGACGCAGCGGGGAGACCTTGGGTGTTGCGCCGCGTTCAGCCACGGAAAAGCCTTTGTTGCAATTCGATTCGTGTCACGAGACCTCGCAAGCGGTCGTCGGTTGCCTCTTCGTTCCCACGAGCTGCTCCATGGGTACCCTCCGAGCGATCTGGGTCCGACCCTACGACCTCAGGGGCCTCGGGGTGGGTCACTCGATCAGATCGGTTCACATCGGCCGGATTACCTACGCGATCAGGATCTAAACCCAGGTCGAAGCATCAATCCGGATACGTTCTCCGACAACTGGGACCTATCGGACAGCCGACGACTCGATGCGCCTGCAGATCGCGGCCGCCACCTCGTCCGGCCGGGATTCCGGGAGCCAGTGATCGACACCCGGCAGGACGACGAAGTCGTACGGAGCGTCGACCCATCCCGAGCACAGTTGCGCACCGACCCTGCCCAGGGCGATGTCGCGGTCGCCCCAGAGGTACGTCGTCGGAACCCGCACCTGCCGGGGCGTCGACCTCTTGTCTGGGATGGGCATCGCCCGATACCAGCCCAACGCGCCGGGCAACGCCCCGTACTCCGCGACGTCCGGAACGATGCGGGAGGCGAACGGTTCCGGAAGTCCCATGCGCACACCGAAATCCGGCCGGGCGGTCATCAACCGCCCGAGCAACTTCTCGGGCAGCGCCGGGATCTGGAACGCGAGCATGTACCAGGACCGGAGGAACTGTCCACGGGGCATCGCCTGCAGGAACGCACCGGGGTGCGGAACCGACAGTGCGGTCAACGTCCGCACCCGGTCGGAGTGATGGGCCGCGAGTGTCCACGCCACCGCCGCACCCCAGTCGTGTCCGACGACGTGCGCATCGTCGACCCCCGCGGCGTCGAGCAGCGCCAGCACGTCCGCCACCAACTCTCCCTGGACATAGTCCCGGCGTCGGGTGGGTCGCGCCCCGGGCGAGTAGCCGCGCTGGTCCGGGGCGATCGTGCGGAACCCCTTGTCGTGCAGCAGAGGAACGACGAGATCCCACGAGCTCGCCCGCTGCGGGAATCCGTGCAACAACACGATCGGTTCCCCGTCGCGCGGACCGGCGTCGAGCACGTCGAAGGTGTACGGACCGCGTCGGAACGTGGTCAGCCTTTCGGTCGTCACCGGCCGCTCGTTCCGTTACCTGTCGCCACGGTCAGCCTTCCCAGCGCACCCGCAGGATGCGGTCGGCCCCGTCACCGTCGCTGGTGGTCAGCACGAGTGACCCGTCGGGTGCCACGGCAGCGCTCCGCAGCCGGCCGTGCTTCTGCTCGAGAGCTTCGGTCTTCGCGACCACCCGGCGTCCGTCGTCGGAGAGTTTCAGGAAGACCAGACGCTGGCCCTTCAACGCGGTGAGCACGAGTCCCCCGCTGTAGGGACCCCAGCCACTGTTGGGCAGGAAGGCGATGCCCGGTGTCGCGATCGTCGAGTTGCCCGAACTCCACACCGGTCCGATCGCGCCCGGGACGCGCTGCGTGTCGGTCATGGGCACGGACTCGTCGTAGATCAGCGGGGTGCGGTCCGGCTTGTAGCCGTAGTTGCCGCCGGCGACGATCAGGTTCAGCTCGTCGTCTCGGCTCGTCCCCTGTTCGACCGCGTACACGCGGCCGGAACCGGGGGCCACCGCGACTCCCTGGACGTTGCGATGGCCGAGGCTGAACACCGGACTGCGGGGGTCCGGATTGCCCGGTGCCGGGTTGCCATCGCGCGTGATGTGCAAGACCTTGCCGCCCAGGGACTTCCGGTCCTGGGCAAACGACGGGATGCCGTTGTCGCCGGTACCGACCCAGATGCTGTCGGGGGTGACGGCGAGTCCGCAACCCGCACGACTGCCGGACGAGTTCACCGGGATGTTGCCGAGGAGCGTTCGTTCGCGGGTCATCTGCGTCCAGTCCGCGCTGACCCGCCACGACACCACCTTGGTGGTCTGGCCGGTCTGCGGCGCCGGGATGGGTGCGCCGGCCAGTGGCTCGGGCACGGTGAAGGCGCCCGGCACGGTGTATTCCGCCTGACACGAGTACACCCGCCGGTTCTCGGAGAAGCGAGGGTCGATGGCGAGTCCCATCAGCCCGGCCTCGTGGACCGCGAAGGTCTTCGACAGGTCGGCCCTGACGTCGACGCGCTTTCCGCCGGGCCGCACGGCGACGAACCTCCCCGCGCGTTCCCCGGTCAGCACCGTCCCGTCGGGCGCCACGACCACGCCCCAGGGAATCGTCAGCCCGGAGGCGACCGTCGTCACCTTCAGCGGCGCCTGGGCGTGAGCCGCCGGCACCGCCGCGAACACCCCGGCGATCGCGACCGCCGAGGCGGTGATCGCCGTGAGCCCGCGGGCCGTCGACCGGATGGGTTTCCTGAGTTCACGACGTGTCGGGGTCACAGGAGCCACGGTAACCACGACCCGGTGCCGGGTCGTGGCGAAACGGCCAGATCGAGATCTAGCGGCCGGGAAGGTACTTCAACGCGCGGACCGCGGTCGGTGTGATCGCACGGTAGATGTTCTTGGGCACCAACGGAGCACGATCGATGCCGATGAACCGCTGCTCGGCGATCGTCTGCGCCTCGGTGTACTTGAGCAGGCCCTCTTCGCCGTGGCGTCGGCCCACGCCGGAGATACCCATGCCACCCATCGGTGCGGCGGTCGACGCCCAGGCGGCGGCGTAGCCCTCGTTGATGTTGACCGTGCCCGCGCGCAGTCGTTCGGCGACGGCCTGCGCCTCTGCGCTGCTGCCCGCGAAAACGCTTGCGTTCAGCCCGTATTCGGTGTCGTTGGCCAGCTTGATGGCCTCATCGGTGGAGTCGACCGGGTAGATCGACACGACCGGCCCGAAGGTCTCGTTGGCGTAGCACACCATGTCGTCGGTGACGTCGGTCAGCACCGTCGGCTCGAAGAAGAACGGTCCGAGATCGGGGCGGCGCTTGCCACCGGCGAGGACCTTGGCGCCCTTGGCGACCGCGTCCTGGACGTGTGCCTCGGCGGTGTCGATCTGTGCGGCCGACGCGAGCGAACCCATGTCGGCGGTGAAATCGTAAGCGCCCGAAAGCTTCATCATCGAGACAAATGCCGCGAAACGCTCGGCGAACTCGTCGGCGATCCGCTTGTCGACGTAGATCCGCTCGATGGAGATGCAGAGCTGGCCGGAGTTGGAGAACGCGGCGCGCGCAGCGCCCTGCACGGCGTTGGCGATGTCGGCGTTCGCGGTGACGACCATCGGGTTCTTGCCGCCCAGTTCGGCCGAGAAACCGATGAGTCGACGTCCCGCCTGCTCGGCGAGGCCGGCGCCGGTCTCCGACGAGCCGGTGAACATCACGTAGTCGGTGGACGCCATGATGGCCTGGCCCACGACCCCGCCCGGTCCGGGGACCACGGCGTAGAGCTCACGCGGCAGACCCGCCTGGTACAGCAGATCGGCCAGCGCGAGAGCGCAGTACGGGGTCTGGCTGTCTGGCTTGATCACCACGCCGTTGCCGGCGACGAGTGCCGCGACGGCATCCGACACGGCCAGCGTCAGCGGGTAGTTCCACGGGCTGATGACGCCGATGACGCCCTTGGGCAGGTGGCGCACCCGGACGCTGGTCGCGCCGGGCAGCATGCCCTTGACCTTGCGGTCGGCGAGCAGCTTGGGTCCGGCGGTCGCATAGTGACGCGCGGTGATCGCGACGTCGATGACCTCTTCCTGCGCGTAGATCCGGGCCTTGCCGGTCTCGGCCTGCGCGATGTCCATCAGCGACTCGGCGTTGCGGAAGACGAGGTCGGAGAACTTGTCGAGGACCTGGGCGCGTTCGGCCGGGGTCCGGGCGGCCCACCCCTGCTGCGCTTGGCGCGCGCGGGCGACCGCGGTCTCGAGGTCCTCCGCCGTCGCGACCGGGATGGTGGCCATCTCGGTGCCGCTGAAGGCCTCGAGCACCGACCGGGTGGGACGGCTCGCGGCGTCGTCGATCGCGACGAGGGCCCCGAGACGGGCGAAATATTCGGCAGTGGGCTTCGGCATTTCGGGTCTCCTCAGTGCAGGCTCGGGACGTGTTGCGATGGACGGTCGAGGACCGGGCGGTCAGCTCTCGGGACTGACGAGCACGATGCCGTCGTCGTCGGAGTAGACGATGTCGCCCGGGTTGAAGGTCTCGCCACCGATCGTCAGCGGCACGTCACGGTCGCCGGCACCGGTCTTGGTGGACTTGCGCGGGTTGGTGCCCAGCGCCTTGACGCCGATCGTCATCCCGCCGATGGCCTTGGCATCGCGGATGGCGCCGTTGACGATGATCCCCACCCAGCCGTTGGACCGGCCGAGTTCGGCGATGATGTCGCCGACCAGCGCGGTGTGCACCGAGGCGTCGCCGTCGATGACCAGCACGCCGCCGGGGTTGGACTCGCTCAGGATGGACTTCAGCAGCGCGTTGTCCTGGAAGCACTTGACCGTGGTGACGCGGCCGACGAACTCGCGGTTCCCGCCGTACTGGTTGAACTGGGTGTCGCAACTACGGACGTCGGCCCCGATCTCGTCGACGAGATCAGCCGTCGGGGTGAAGGTCAGCTCACTCATGCCGACCAGTTTAGGTGTTACCGCAAGTTTCGGGTTACTCCCGGGTAGGTTCGGGCTGCCGTTCTCCACCGAGGCCGTCGATGATCTCCGCGACCTCGTCCGGCCGCTCGGAGACCAGGAAGTGCTTGGCCTGCGGAAGGACCACGATCTCGTCGGCGCCGAGGATCTCCGAATAGCGCCGTTGCTTCCACTCCCAGAACGCCCGCCATCCGCGCAGCGTCGACGAGGCGACCACCACGACGACCGGCACGCGGGGCATCGGGGCGGTTCGACGCAGACCGCGCAGGGTCTTGTTCATCGCACCGAAGGCGGCGTTCTCGACGAGCATTGCCAGTAGGAACGGCGGCTGTCCGAAGATGCGGGCTCCCCAACGGCGTTGTTGCTCACCCCGACCCTCGGGAGGCGCCGGTACGACCCGCTTCCACACCTGCAGGCTCGGCCAGCGTTGGATGCCGACGCGGCTCGTCACCGCTCGCGCAACACCCATCAGGCGGTGCGCGTTCCCGACCCGGAACGACAACGGCACCAGGCGCCACGGCACAAGCACATAGGAGCCGTCGAGCACGACCACGCCCGCCGTCCGGTCGGGGTACTGCCGGGCGAAGGCCTCCACATAGAGCGAGGCCAGCGAATGCCCCACCACGACAACGGGTTCGGTCACACCGCGGGCGTCCAGTACCGCGACCATCCGTTCAACCTCGCCGAGCAGGGTCGGGAGGTGCTGGCGCCCGACCGGACTCGACAACCCGTAACCCGGACGGTCGTAGCGGATCACCCGCCACGACGCGGAGAGCCTGGCCACCAGCGGATCGAGGTCGAACCAGTTGCTGCCCAGTGCCGCCATCAGCAGCAGCGGCGGGCCCGAACCCTCGTCGAGCACATGCAGCCGGTGCTCCCCCACGGTGACGAAGTCGCCTGGCGCGGAGGCCTCGTCACCGTCGGTGCGCGTCATCGGGTTCACCCGACCAGTGTGCCTGCGCTCAGGCGTCCTGCGGTTTGGCCAGCGGGAATGCCAGCGATTCGCGGATCGACTGGCCGGTGATGAGCATGACCACGCGGTCGACGCCCACGCCCAGACCACCCGTGGGTGGCATCGCGTACTCGAGGGCCTGGAGGAAGTCCTCGTCGAGCTCCATCGCCTCCGGGTCGCCACCGGCGGCCAGGATCGACTGCTCGGTGAGACGCTTGCGCTGCTCCACCGGATCGGTGAGCTCGGTGTAGGCGGTGCCGAGCTCCACACCCCACGCCACCAGGTCCCAGCGCTCGGCGACGCCGGGCTTGCTGCGATGCGCGCGGGTCAGCGGCGACGTCGACGTCGGGAAGTCGGTGTAGAACGTCGGGAAGGTCGTGCGGTCCTCGCCGAGGTGTTCGTAGAGTTCCAGCACGATCTGTCCGGCATCCCAGTCCGGGCGGTAATTGATCTCGAGACGATCGCAGACGGCGCGGAGCTGCTCCACCGAGGTCTCCGGGGTGATCTCCTCCCCCGCACCCTCGGACACCACCTCGTGGACGGTCTTCACCGGCCACTCGCCCGAGATGTCCACGCGCTCTTCGTTTCCGTCGGCGTCGGTACGGATGATCACCGGTTCGCCGTAGGCCGCCGTCGCCGCGTGCTGGATCATCTCGCGGGTGAGGTCGAGCATCTTGAGGTAGTCGCTGTGTGCCTCATAGGCTTCCAGGCTCGTGAACTCCGGATTGTGACTGAAGTCCACGCCCTCGTTGCGGAAATTGCGACCGATCTCGAAGACCTTCTCCACACCGCCGACGCACAGGCGCTTCAGGTAGAGCTCCGGCGCGATCCGCAGGTAGAGATCGAGGTTGTAGGCGTTGATGTGCGTCTGGAACGGTGTCGCGTTGGCGCCGCCGTGGATCTGCTGCAGGATCGGCGTCTCGACCTCCAGGAAGCCGCGCGCGGCGAGGAAGTCGCGCAACGACTTCACCACCAGGCTGCGGATCGCGAGGTTCTTCCGGCTCTCCTCGTTGATCGCGAGGTCGACGTAGCGCTGGCGCACGCGGGCCTCGGGATCGGTGAGGCCCGCCCACTTGTCCGGCAGGGGACGCAGGCACTTGCCGTTGATCCGCCACGCGTCGATCAGGATCGACAGTTCACCCTTGCGGCTGGTGCCGACGACACCGCGTGCCTGGATGAGGTCGCCGAGGTCGACATCGGTACCGAAGTCGGGAGTACCCGGGATGACCCGCGAGTCCTCGACGAGGATCTGAACCTCGCCCGACCAGTCGTGCATGTCGGCGAACACCACCTTGCCGAAGTCACGCAGACGCGTGACGCGGCCGGCGACGGTGACGACGGTGCCCTCCGGTTCGGATCGCGCCTGCGCGATGGTGTGGGTCGGCTGGTCGGCGGGCGGATACGGATCGAAACCACGCTCGACGAGCCGGTCCATCTTGTCGAGACGGACCCGGACCTGCTCGGGGCGGTGCACGACGGCACCCTCGGGAGTCGCTGCCTCCGCTTCCAGTTCGGCGATCAGCGCCGGCGCGTCGACGCCGGCCGGGATCGACGGCTGCCCCTCGGAGTAGTGCCTGGCCCGCCCGAACTTGGGCAGGGTGATGAACCCTTCGGTGACGATCGCGGCGAGTCCGACGCGCGGCAGGATGCGGTTGTCCTCGAAGCACAGGTAGCGCGACTGCCAGTCCGGCAGGTACTTGGCGTTCGACTTGTACAGCGACTCCATCTGGAAGAACCGCGAACCGAACATCAGGACGGAGTAGCCGGCGCGCATGACCGGACCGGCACCGATCTGCGGCCCCTGCTCGAAGAACGCCCGGAAGGCGGCGAAGTTGAGCGAGACCTCGGTGATGCCGAACTGTTCGGAGTTGCGGCACAATTCGGCGACCATCGTCTCCACGACGCCGTTCGGTCCCTGGCGATCGCGTCGCATCAGGTCCAGCGAGGCGCCGCGACGGCCCCACGGGACGAAGGAGAGCATGCCGACGACCTTCTCGTCGGGGGTGCCCTCGCCGACCACGGCCTCGACCAGCAGACAGTCGTCGTCGGCGCGATCGCCGATGCGCGACAACGCCATCGCGAAACCGCGTTCCTCGTCGGTGTCGCGCCAGTCGTCGGCACGGGCGACGACCTTGGCCATCTCGGCGTCACCGATCTCCCGATGGCGCCGGATACGCACTGTCACACCGGCTCGCCGGGTGCGGGTGACGGCCTGGCGCACGGCCTTCATCGCCGGGCCGCTCAGGCTGAACTCACGGGTGTGCAGGATTGCCTCGTCGCCGATGTTGAGGGAGATGAAACCGGCGGCGTCGTAGGCCGCGGCGCCGCGTGCACTCGACCCGATCGAGGCCGGATGCCATCCGTACTTCTCACAGAGGGTGAGGAATTCGGCGATGGCGTCGGGCCAGGATTCCGGATCACCGATGGGGTCACCACCGGCCATGCCGACGCCGACCTCGACCCGATAGGTGATGGCGGCGCGGCCGTCCGGTGAGAACACGACCGCCTTGTCCCGGCGGGTGGAGAAGTAGGCGAGCGAATCGTCGTCGTTGAACCGGGTGATGAGCGCGCGGATCAACGACTCGTCCTCCGCGGTGATCAGCCAGCGCAGTCGTTGCGACCGGAACAACACGACCGCCGCGGCGATCAGCGCCAGCGCGCCGAACAGACCGAGCAGACCGTTGACGAAGACGTGCGTGTGGCGACCGTCGAAGGAGGCGTCCTGGTCGATCGCACCGAAGGCGACCACGCGGTTGAACGCGTACGGCAACCGATCTGCCCGGGTCAGGGTGTGCGGGAAGGTCCAGACGAGCGCCCAGCCGAGCAGCGTCGCGATGCCGAGACCGACGACGAGAGTGGCGAGCGACGCCGGGATCGCACCGCGGCGGACGCGGGTGTGGAACTGCCGGTAGGTGGACAGCAGGAAGACCAGCGCGGCGAGGTCGATGACCAGGCCGATGTAGATGTTGGTGCGGTCCCAGGCCGTGACGTCGAGGTCGTCCTCGAGTGACGGGATCAGGTACAGCACGTTGCCGACCATGAACAGCACGAGGTAGATCACGCTGATCCACCAGGCGATTCGCTTGCGTGCCGACAGCGCGACGGCGATCAACGCCAGGACGAACGCCCACGCGAAGCTCGTGTCGGGCAGGGTGATGATGTAGTCGTCGACGTAGCGCCGCGGGTCGTGGATCAGCCGCCGGAATGCCGGAATGAGGCTGGACAACAACGCGATCGTCGCCAGGACGCCGACGACGGTGCCCGCGATGTGCGGCGCGTTGCGACCGAATCCGGTAGGGCGCCTGATCTTGTCGAGGAGGACGAGGGAGCGGCGGTCAGCCGCGGTGGGTGTCCGCCGGAGTGCCTCGGGATGTTCGTCGGGGCTGGACGGGTCGACCGGCGCAAGGGGGGTGTCGGTGGCCATGCGTCGACGGTAGTCGCCCGCGCGGTAACGCTCCGGCACTCCACGCTGATTCGATCATGCGGCGGCACATATCTGCGTCGGTGTACCGGTGTGCTCGTACCGGTGTGGCCGACTCCGCGCACACGGGGCATGATCGGGACCGTGTACGACGTGACGATCCGCGACGACTCCATCCGCCTCGGCCAGTTCTTGAAACTGGCCAACCTCATCGAATCCGGCGCCGAGGCCAAGGAGGTCATCGCCGACGGTCTGGTGACCGTCAACGGTGAGGTCGAGACCAGGCGGGGTCGTCAGCTCACGCTCGGCGATGTGGTCGAGGTGGGCGGGATGAGTGTGCGGGTCGCCCGCGAAGAGGTTTGAGAATCCCCCCGGACACCGAAACCCCCGGTGTTGATCCCCCCGGATCAGGAACGGACGCCGAGCCGCCTGAGCTCGGCGGGAGTGATGAGTCGTTCTGCTTCGGCGGGGAACGTCGATGAGTGAACTCGACGGCCGCCGAGTCGCCCCCCGGTGAGCGAATTCAGCAATGAGCCCCGGCGGGGCGAGTGAAATGTGTCAGCCAACTTCATGACCAATCACTTCCTGGTGCATTCACATTCGTTACAACGGACTCTGACTTTGATCTACTGTAGCGACAGTACTCATCGCTGTCTCCAGGAATTTTCGTGGTTTGCACCACTCACCCCGAGCCCCGTCGACATGTGAGATTCCACGTCCCCGGTGTCCCGGATTCGTGACCGTCGTACCTGCCGACTAGATCGATCATGGCATGCAGGGCGTTACGGTCCGGGTAGCGACGCGGCATCTACCAGCGCCAATGCTACGCAGCGAACCCGGCGGCGTATGCCATCCATCCGGACCAATTCGCCCATCGGCGGCGGGACCCGCCGGGACCTCGGGCTCTGGTGGGTGGGGGCCGGATCCAGTAGGTTCACGTGGACCTTCACTGTTCTTGACCGAAAGTAGCGCCGACATGTCCGACATCGACGACCTCCTGTCCCGCCTCCCCTACGACACACTGGCCCAGCAGCTCGGCGTCGACGAGGATTCCGCTCGCGCTGCCGCCGGACAGGCGATCCCTGCTCTGCTCGCCGGACTGCAGGCGCAGACCGCGAACGAAGCGTCGGCACAGAAGCTCGTCGGCGCCCTCGCGCAACACGACAACGACCTCGCGGCCGGGGAGATCAGCGTCGACGACGTCGACACCGCCGACGGCTCGAAGATCGTCGCCCACATCTTCGGTGACAAGACCCCGGAGGTCGCGGGTGCCGTCAGCAACCAGGTACCGGCTGCGGCCGTCGATCAGGGCCTGGTCCAGAAACTGCTCCCGATCCTCGCCCCGATCGTGCTGAGCTACATCACCAAGAAGGTGCTGGGCGGAGGTGGCGGTACCTCTCAGGCCGGCACCGGCGGCCTGGGCGATCTGCTCGGCAGTGTGCTGGGTGGCGGCAACAGTGGCGGTGCTGCCGGAGGACTCGGCGACCTGCTCGGCGGAATGCTCGGGGGCGCAGCCGGCGGTGGCGCCAAGCAGGGCGGCGGCGACCTCCTCGGCGGTATCCTCGGATCGATCCTGGGCGGCCGGAAGTAGGTCAGGCCAGACCGGCGAGGAAACGGTTGGCCCAGGTGACCGCGCTGACGCCGGGCTTCACCTGGAAGTCGCCGTAGGTGCCGTGCGAGCCCGACTGCAGGAACTTGTTGAACGAGATGATCTGCTCGCGGGCCCGCTTGTTGCCCAGTTCCTGGACGATCGCGCCGGGGCCGCCGAGCGTGAGCAACTCACGCACGATCACGGCCGCCTCCGCCTGGTACTGGAGGATCTGGCTCGGCGTCGGATCGCTGGTCTCGGCCAGGTAGCCGGCGATACGGGTGATGTAGAAGTCCCGCGGCGTGTTGCAGTACATGTCGGTCGGCTCGCAGAGTGTGAATGCCCGCGGGAGAAGCCAGCCCATCCCGTCGAGTCGGGGTCCGCCGCTGCCCTCACCGCGCAGGGCCGGGCCGACTACGTTGTCCTTGCGGGAGCGTCGGGGATCGGAGATCAGCACCACGCCGGCGACCTGACCGGGGCGGATCATGGCGCGGCCGGTGCCGATCTCCGAGGCGAGGTCGCCCGCGGCGTCGGCGCCCTGGCTGTACCCGACGAGTGCGATCCGGGTGCCCGGGCACCGTGCCAGCATCTGCAGGGCGAGGCCGCGGGTGTTGGCGACGGCCTGGGCCTTCGACTTGCCGTAGATCGCCTTCTCCCATGGGAACGCGGTCGCGTCGTAGCCGACGTACTGGACCCTGGTCTCCGGCCCCAGGCCGGAGGTGACCGCGCCCAGGACGCCGGGGCTGACGCCGTTGGACCAGGTTCCCGGAACGGCGAGGACGTAGATCTCCGGGCAACCGGCCGGCGCCGCGTCCGCACGCGGCGTGCTCAACCCGAACCCTCCCAAGACCGCACACAGCAGAGTGCACATGATGGCGAGGATTCGACGCATGGGCTGCCCCTTCGGTGGATGGATTGCGATAGCCCGAGTGTATGACCGCGCCCCCCGGGTGTGTAGCCGA
Organism: Gordonia namibiensis NBRC 108229; assembly: GCF_000298235.1. GTDB lineage: Bacteria > Actinomycetota > Actinomycetes > Mycobacteriales > Mycobacteriaceae > Gordonia > Gordonia namibiensis. The sequence goes on along the minus strand of NZ_BAHE01000035.1, from coordinate 29,805 downwards.
GAAAACGAAACTCCCGCCCACCTTTTCGGTGAGCGGGAGTTCTCGTTCGTGGTGGCCGTCAGGTCAGCGCTGGGCGACCTGGGTCGGCACGATCGGGGCCGGTAGATCCGACGCACCGGTGAGGTACTCGTCGGCGGCCGCGGCGGCCGAACGACCCTCGGCGATCGCCCAGACGATCAGCGACTGGCCACGGCCGGCGTCACCGGCGACGAACACGCCCGGCTGGCCGACTGCGGCGAAGTTGTTGTCACGCTTGACGTTGCCGCGGGCGTCGTACTCGACGCCCATCTTGTCGAGGAGATCCTCGCGTTCCGGGCCGACGAAGCCCATCGCCAGCAGGACCAGGTCGGCCTCGAGCTCGAAGTCCGAGCCCTCGACCTTCTCGAAGCGTCCGTCACGCATGACGACCTCGTGCGCCTTCAGGCCGGTGACCTTGCCGTTCTCGCCGAGGAACTGCTCGGTGTTGACCGAGAAGACACGCTCGCCGCCCTCTTCGTGGGCCGACGACACGCGGTACATCAGCGGGTAGGTCGGCCACGGGGTCGACTCGGCGCGCTCGATCGGCGGCTTCGGCATGATCTCGAACTGGTGGACGATCTCGGCGCCCTGACGCAGCGAGGTGCCCAGGCAGTCGGCGCCGGTGTCGCCACCGCCGATGATGATGACCTTCTTGCCCTTGGCCGTGATCTGGCCCTCGACGGTGTCGCCGAGCTGAACCCGGTTGGCCTGGGGCAGGAACTCCATCGCCTGGTGGATGCCGTCGAGCTCGCGGCCCGGGATCGGCAGGTCGCGACCGATGGTCGAACCGTTGGCGAGGATGACCGCGTCGAAGTCGGCACGCAGCTGCTCGACAGTGATGTCGACGCCCACGTTGACGCCGGTGCGGAAGACGGTGCCCTCGGCCTCCATCTGCGCCAGACGGCGGTCGATGTGGCGCTTCTCCATCTTGAACTCGGGGATGCCGTAGCGCAGCAGACCGCCGATGCGGTCGGCCCGCTCGAACAGCGTCACGTCGTGTCCGGCACGCGTGAGCTGCTGTGCGGCAGCGAGTCCGGCCGGGCCCGAGCCGACGACGGCCACCGACTTGCCGGTCTTCTCCGACGGCAGGACCGGGGTGACCCAGCCGTTGTCGAAGGCGTTGTCGATGATCTCGACCTCGACCTGCTTGATGGTCACCGGCGGCTGGTTGATGCCGAGCACGCACGACGCCTCACAGGGTGCCGGGCACAGGCGACCGGTGAACTCCGGGAAGTTGTTGGTCGCGTGCAGACGCTCGATGCCGTCGCGCCACTGGTCCTTGTAGACCAGGTCGTTCCACTCGGGGATCAGGTTCCCGAGCGGGCAACCGTTGTGGCAGAACGGGATACCGCAGTCCATGCAGCGGCTCGCCTGCGTCTTCAGGTGATCCTTGTCGAAGTCGGTGTAGACCTCTTTCCAGTCGAGCAGTCGCAGCTCGACCGGGCGACGGTCGGGCAGCTCCCGCTCGGGGTGCTTGAGGAATCCTCTGGGGTCAGCCACGTGCGGCCTCCATGATCGCTTCGTTCACGTCTCGCCCGGTCTTCTCCGCTTCGGAGATGGCCAGCAGCACGCGCTTGTAGTCCCGCGGCATGACCTTGGCGAACTTGGTCTGGGCAGTGTCCCAATCGGCGAGCAGCGCTGCGGCGACCGGGGATTCGGTCTCGGCGCGGTGTTCGTCGATGATGGCGGCGAGGAACTCGATGTCCTCGGCCTCGAGCGGCTCGAGGTCGACGAGCTCGGTGTTGAGGTTGTCGGCCAGCTTGGCGTCCGGGTCGTAGACGAACGCCATACCGCCCGACATACCCGCCGCGAAGTTGCGGCCGGTCTCGCCGAGCACCACGACGCGTCCACCGGTCATGTACTCACAGCCGTGGTCGCCCACACCCTCGACGACCGCTGTCGCACCCGAGTTACGGACGCAGAAGCGCTCGCCGACGATGCCGCGCAGGAAGATCTTGCCCGCGGTGGCACCGAAGCCGATCACGTTGCCGGCGATGATGTTGTCCTCGGCGACGAAGTCGGCCGGCGCGTTGCGCGCCGGACGGACCACCAGGCGGCCGCCCGAGAGGCCCTTGCCGACGAAGTCGTTGGCGTCGCCCTCGAGGCGCAGCGTGATGCCCTTGGGGACGAAGGCGCCGAAGCTGTTGCCCGCCGAACCGGTGAAGTCGACGATGATCGTGCCGTCCGGCAGGCCCTGTGCGCCATAGGTCTTGGTGACCTCGTGGCCCAGCATGGTGCCGACGGTGCGGTTCACGTTGGTGATCTTCGACGTGAACGACACGCGGGTGCCGTGGTCGATCGCGTCGCGGCTCTGCGCGATGAGCTGCTGGTCGAGCGCCTTCTCCAGCGAGTGATCCTGGACGCCCGAGCAGTACAGATCCTGGTTCATGAACGGCGATTCCGGCATGGTCAGGATCGACGTCAGGTCGAGCTTGCCCGCCTTCTCCGACTTCCAGTGCGCCAGGGCCTTGGTGGTGTCGAGGGCCTCGACATGGCCCACGGCCTCCTGGAGCGTGCGGAAGCCGAGGCGTGCCAACAGCTCCCGGACCTCTTCGGCGATGAACAGGAAGAAGTTCTCGACGAACTCCGGCTTGCCGGCGAAACGCTCACGCAGAAGCGGGTTCTGGGTGGCGATGCCGACCGGGCAGGTGTCGAGGTGGCAGACGCGCATCATGACGCAGCCCGAGACGACGAGCGGTGCGGTCGCGAAACCGAACTCCTCGCCACCGAGCAGTGCGGCGATCACGACGTCGCGGCCGGTCTTCATCTGACCGTCGACCTGGACCACGATGCGGTCGCGAAGACCGTTGAGCAGCAGGGTCTGCTGGGTCTCGGCGAGACCGATCTCCCACGGCGCACCGGCGTGCTTGAGCGACGTCAGCGGCGAGGCGCCGGTGCCGCCGTCGTGACCCGAGATGAGCACGACATCCGCGTGTGCCTTCGACACACCGGCGGCGACGGTGCCCACGCCGACCTCGCTGACGAGCTTCACGTGGATGCGCGCCTTGGGGTTGGCGTTCTTCAGGTCGTGAATCAGCTGGGCGAGATCCTCGATCGAATAGATGTCGTGGTGCGGCGGCGGCGAGATCAGGCCGACGCCCGGCGTCGAGCCACGGACCTCGGCGACCCACGGGTACACCTTGTGCGGCGGGAGCTGACCGCCCTCGCCGGGCTTGGCGCCCTGCGCCATCTTGATCTGGATGTCGGTGCAGTTCGACAGGTAGTGCGAGGTGACGCCGAAACGTCCCGACGCGACCTGCTTGATCGCACTGCGACGCCAGTCACCGTTCTCGTCGTGATGGAAACGACGCGGATCCTCACCGCCCTCACCGGAGTTCGAGCGACCGCCGAGACGGTTCATCGCGATGGCCAGGGTCTCGTGGGCCTCGGCCGAGATCGAGCCGAAGCTCATCGCGCCGGTCGAGAACCGCTTGACGATCTCGCTGGCCGGCTCGACCTTCTCGATCGGGATCGGGTCGCGGTCACCGAAGTTGAAGTCGAAGAGGCCGCGCAGCGTGCCCAGACGGGTCGACTGGTCGTCGACCATCTTGGTGTACTCCTTGAACACCCCGTACTGGCCGGTGCGCGTGGAGTGCTGCAGCTTGAACACCGTGTCCGGGTTGAACAGGTGGTACTCGCCCTCCCGACGCCACTGGTATTCACCGCCGACCTCGAGCTCGCGGTGCGCGCGCTCCGAGGGTCGGTCGCTGAACGCCAGAGCGTGGCGGGCGGCGACGTCGGCGGCGATCTCGTCGAGACCGATGCCGTCGAGCTGGCTGATGAGTCCGGTGAAGAACTCGTCGACCGTCGCCTGCGACAGGCCGATGACCTGGAAGAGCTGTGCGCCGGTGTAGGAGGCGATGGTCGAGATGCCCATCTTGCTCATCACCTTGAGCACACCCTTGCTGGCGGCCTTGATGTAGTTCTTCTTCGCGGTGGCGAAGTCGACGTCGCCGAGCACGCCGCGCTCTACCATGTCCTCGATCGACTCGAAGGCCATGTACGGATTGACCGCTGCCGCACCGAAACCGACGAGCGTCGCCACGTGGTGGACCTCGCGGCAATCACCGGACTCGACGATGAGGCCGGCGCGGGTGCGCTTGCGCTCGCGCACCAGGTGGTGGTGCACCGCGGCGGTCAGCAGCAGCGACGGGATCGGCGCGAGGTTCTCGTCGGACTCGCGGTCGGACAGCACGATCAGGTTTGCGCCGTCCTCGATGGCGGCGCTGGCCTTCGCACGGATCTCGTCGAGTGCCTTGCGGAGTCCGGCACCGCCCTCGGCCACCGGGTAGAGGCCGTGGATGTGGACGCTGCGGAAGTCCGGCAGCGACTCGTTGTCGTTGATCTGGACCAGCTTCGCCAGCGTGTCGTTGTCGATGACCGGCTGCGGCAGCTCGATCTGGCGGCACGACACGGGGCTCGGGTTGAGCAGGTCGGCCTCGGAGCCGATGGTCGAACCGACGCTGGTGACGACCTCCTCGCGGATGGCGTCGAGCGGCGGGTTGGTGACCTGCGCGAACATCTGCTGGAAGTAGTCGAACAGCATGCGCGGGCGCTTGGATAGCACTGCGATGGGCGTGTCGGTGCCCATCGAACCGAGTGCCTCGGCGCCGGTCTTGGCCATCGGCGCGACGAGGAGGTTCAGCTCCTCGCTGGTGTAACCGAAGACCTGCTGGCGCAGGGCGACCCGGTCGTGCGGCATGTGCACATGGGGCTGTGCCTCGATGTCGTCGACGGCGACCATGCCCTTCTCGAGCCACTCCGCGTAGGGGTGCTCGGCGGCCAGCTCGTCCTTGATCTCCTCGTCGTCGACGATGCGGCCGGCGGCGGTGTCCACGAGGAACATGCGGCCGGGCTGCAGACGCATCTTCTGCACGACGTCGGCGTGGTCGATGTCGAGGACGCCGACCTCGGAGGCCATCACGACGAGGCCGTCCTTGGTGACCCAGATGCGGCTGGGGCGCAGACCGTTTCGGTCGAGCACGGCGCCGACGACGGTGCCGTCGGTGAAGCACACCGACGCCGGGCCGTCCCACGGCTCCATGAGCGCCGAGTGGTAGCGGTAGAACGCGCGGTGCTCGGGCTTCATCGACTCGTGACGCTCCCAGGCCTCCGGGATCATCATCAGGACCGCGTGCGGCAGGCTGCGGCCGCCGAGGTGAAGCAGTTCGAGCACCTCGTCGAAACGAGCGGTGTCGGAGGCACCGGGGGTGCAGATCGGGAAGATCTTCGACGCGGCGTCGGCACCGAAGGCCTCGGTGTTGATGAGCGCCTCGCGGGCCCGCATCCAGTTCTCGTTGCCCGTGACGGTGTTGATCTCACCGTTGTGGGCGACGCGGCGGAACGGGTGCGCCAGCGGCCACGACGGGAAGGTGTTGGTGGAGAAGCGCGAGTGGACGAGGCCCAGCGAGCTCTCGACGCGCGAATCCTGCAGGTCGACGTAGAACTCCCGCAGCTGCGGGGTCGTCAGCATGCCCTTGTAGACGAACGTCCGGCCCGACAGGGACGGGAAGTAGACGGTCTCGCGGCCGGGGCCGTCGGCGCCGGCGCCCTTGTTGCCGAGCTCGTACTGGACGCGCTTGCGCACGACGTAGGCGCGGCGCTCGAGTTCCATGCCCTCGGCGCCGCCGATGAAGACCTGACGGAACGTGGGCATCGCGTCGCGGGCGAGCGCACCGAGCGAGTTCTCGTTGGTGGGCACCTCGCGCCAGCCGAGCAGGGTCAGACCCTCGGACTCGATGACCTTCTCGACGCCCTCGCAGGCGAGCCGAGCGTCTTCGGAGCCCTGCGGGAGGAAGGCGATACCGGTCGCGTAGCTGCCCTCGGCGGGAAGCTCGAAGTCGACCGTCTCCCGCAGGAAGCGGTCGGGAACCTGGATCATGATCCCGGCACCGTCACCGGTGTTCGGTTCGGCACCCGCGGCACCGCGGTGCTCGAGGTTGACCAGGGCCATGATCGCCTTGTCGACGATGTCGCGACTGCGTCGTCCGTGCATGTCTACGACGAACGCCACGCCGCACGAATCGTGCTCGTTGCGTGGGTCGTAGAGACCGACCGGTCCCGGAGCCTGCTTCATATTCGCCTCACTTTGCGTGCGAAGGGGTGCACGCACTAACCGTCGTCAATGTTTGGGGGCCACCCCCGCCTGTATCACCGGCTCCGTTGCCGGCCTGATCGCCTAGCGGACCTCGCTGTCCCCCACAGCTGCGTCTTCTGCCGCCCCTGGGGGCTGACCCGGGGCAGAGCGGACAATCACATGGCGGTGGGCCCCGTCAGCGCCGTTGCTGACGGATTCCTCCGGGCCGCATCGTCGGGGCCCGAACACCCTGCTCATCTCGGCTTACGCGCAGCACTACAGAGGGCGCCCGCGGGCTGCCGTATGAGCATTGTGTGTCATTTTTCCACGTGGGGTGCCCACTATCGAAATCCGGCTACCACAACGACCGCCCTACTGCACGTCAGAGGAGAAATCGGGCGTGTACCGACATCACCGCGATGTGCCTGCCGAGCAAGTCGCCGGCCCTCGCACGTAACGACACGGAACCATCGTGGCAGCCACTCGATCGCGGCCTGGTCCCGGTCCGGTGACGCCCCGGCCGATTGCCGCGCTTCGGACATCCTGCGCCGATACCGTCAGGTGATGAGCGTCACCTCTGTGCCGGGCGGTGCCCCGTTCCTGCCCGCGGACGACGAGAACCCCTTCGGCCGACTCGGTGTGGACCCGCACGGATCCCGTCGGTCACGTGCCGTCAACGCCTACCTCGCCCGCGTGACCTGGCCGATGATGCTCGCCGCGCGGCGAAGCCATCCGCGGGTGACGGCGCAGATGATCCAGCGGGCCCGCCCCGGACTCAACCTGACCATCGAACGGCTCAACCCGCCGCCGTCGGGGACGAGCGTCGTGCCGGTACGCGAGACGTTCCGCGGAGGTCAGATCCGCGGTGAATGGGTGACGGGTCGTCGTGCCGCGGAGCCGCGACCGGGCAGCCGGGTCATCTACTACCTCCACGGCAGCGGATATGTGGTGTGTTCCCCGCGCACCCACCGCGGGCTCGTCGCGCGACTGGGCAATCTGACGGAGCTGTCGGCATTCAGCCTCGACTACCGGCTCGGTCCCGAACATCCGTGGCCCTGCGCGGGAAACGATGCGATCCGGGGCTACCGATGGCTTCTCGCACAGGGTTATCGCGCCGAGGACATCGTGATCGCCGGCGACTCCGCCGGTGGACACCTCGCGCTCGACATCCTCGCCGTCAACCACGCGACCCGCACCCCGCAGCCCGGTTCGATGGTGCTCTTCTCCCCGCTCTACGACCCGACTTTCGATCTGGCAGTGGACAATCAGCGCAGCGGCGTCCACGACCCGATCATCAACGCGGTCACCGCGCGCAAAATCCTCCGTCTGTACACCCGGACCGCCGACCCCGACCATCCGCGCATGCGCATCCGCCTGACTCCGGGGATGACGCTTCCCAAGACGCTCATCCAGTACGGGGCCCTCGAGGTCATGGGTGCCGATGCCCGGGCCACCCACGCCGAGATCGTGGGTGCCGGTGGCGTTTCGGTGATCCAGGCGTGGCCGGACCAGGGGCATGTCTTCCAGCTGATGCCGCGGTTGTCCTCCGAGGCCCGCCAGGCCGTGGAGACCGCGGCCCGGTTCATCACGGTGACGGCACCCACTCGCACCGACTCCGCGAGCTGAGGCGCCGAACCCGGAAAAGACACAACGGCCGGTGACGACATTGGGAGATCGTCACCGGCCGTGCGGTGTCCATCCGGACGAGGACCCACGAGGATCGCTCCACCACCGGGGGGATGGTGGGCATGTATGGAGTGATCCTCGACCCGTCGACGTGATGGACACGCCCGGCGGCACCGTCGCGCCACGTGGGGGGATCGTGCGCGGTGGCGCCGTCCGGGGCGCCTGGATGGTCAGTCCGTGAACGCCATTCGCGCGCACGCCGTGTCGAGATCGATGACGTCGGCGTACTTGGCGTCGAGGTCGAACAGATTCGCGTCGTGCACCGCGGGGTTGCGATCCCCACAGGCATCGGCGACGACCTTCGGGATGAACCCGTGCTGCATGGCGTCGGTGGCACTCGCACGCACACACCCCGAGGTCGAGACGCCGGCGACGAACACCGAGTCGACGCCGTTGGCGACCAGTGTTGCCGCGACCGACGTGCCGAAGAACGCCGAGGCGTACTGCTTGACCACGACGACCTCGCCCGCTTGCGGACGCAGCGGCTCGACGAACTCACCCAGGCCGTCCGGATGACCGGCCTCGAGGACACCCAGTGCGGGCACCTTCCGGACGAAGACACCGCCGTCGGCGAGGCCGGGCGTGTACTCCACCCGCGTGTGGACGATCAGGATGCCCGCACGGCGAGCGGCCTCCAGGAGCGTGGCGCACCGGTCGACCACCTCCGGATCGGGAAGGCAGAACGGCGATCCCGGCCGGAAGTAGGCCTCGATCATGTCGATCATCAGCAGCGCGGGCCGGGAACCCCAGCCCAGCGCGCCACCGAATCCCGCCTTCGCGTAGTCGGCGGCGATGCCGTCCGCGTCGGTGACCGTGTTCCCGTGATCGCTCACGCGACGACCTCCACCTTCTGTTCGCACGCTTCCAGGAGAGCCTGCTCGCTGAGTTCGGCCCGCGGCAGTTCTGCCACGACCTCTCCATGGTGCAGGACGAGGACACGGTGGCAGATCGCCGCGAGTTGCTCGTGATCACCGGAGAACACCAGGACCGACGCACCGTCGGCGGCGAGGTCGGCGACCCGGTCCAACAGCTGACGTGACGCACCGGCGTCGACGCCCTGGGTGGGCTCGTCGAGCAGGAGCACGGTCGGGTCGAGGTGCAGCCACTTGGACAGCACGATCTTCTGCTGGTTGCCGCCGCTGAACTGGCGGATCGGCCAATGCGGTTGCGCCGGAACGGCACCCGACTCCTCGACGAGGTCGATCGCCGTCGACCGCTCCTTGCGCCAGTTGGTCGCGACACCGAACTTGGTGAACGAGCCCAGGCTCGGCAGCGTGACGTTCTCGGCGGCCGAGGCGTCGAGCCAGACACCGTCTCGATGACGGTTGCCCGGGACCAGCGCCAGGCCGGCGGCAATGGCGGCCCGGGGTCGGTTCGGTTCGACTGTGGTGCCGTCGACGGTGACCGTGCCACCGGTGCGCGGCAGCTTGCCGGCCAGGACCAGCGGCAGTTCTTCGTGACCCATGCCGGCCAGGCCGGTGAACCCGACGATCTCGCCCTTCTCGACGGTGACCGAGAGATCCTTCACCACACCGCCACTCACGTTCTCCAGCACGAGCTGTGCAGGTGTGGCACCGGCGCGTTCCGGCGGATCCGGGTAGTAGTCCGTCAGCCGCCGGCCGAGGATGTCGGCGACCAGGTCCGAACGGGTGAGTCCCGCGGTGGACCGGGTGAGAACCCGCTTGCCGTCCCGCAGCACGGTGACGGAGTCGCAGTCGTCGAGCACCTCGCTGAGCCGGTGGCTGACGAAGATGACGCTCGAACCCAGTTCGGCGACACTGCGCATCATGGCGGTGACCTGTGCCGCCTCGCTGTGCGACAGCGACGCCGTCGGTTCGTCGAGAATGAACAGGTGGCCGTCGTGCCCGTCACCGAGCGCGCGAACCGCTCGGACCAGACCGACGAGCGCACGCTGCGCCGGGCTGAGGTCGGCGACCAAGGTGTTGAGCGGCAGTTCGATGCCGAGACGTTCGGCGATCTCGCGGCAGGCCTTGGCCTCCTGGCGATCACGCACCCAGCCGAAGCCACGGGTGCCGTAACCGGTTGCGACGCCGATGTTCTCGAGCACCGTCATCTCCGGGGCGAGACCCAGGTCCTGATGGATGACGGCGATGCCGTGCTCGGCCGGGTTGCGCACCGGCAGGTCGAGCTCGCGACCGAACAGACGCACCCGACCGCTGTCCGGCCGGTAGTAGCCGGCCAGGCACTTGATCATCGTCGACTTGCCACTGCCGTTCTGTCCGCACAGGGCGTGAACCTCGCCGCGCTTGACCTCCCAGTCGAGCGGGTGCAGCGCGTAGTTGCCGTCGAACTGCTTCGACAGACCCTCGATCTGCAGTGCGGGACCCGCGGTACCGCCCCCTCCCCGACCCGGGAGGGTGGCGGCCGCCGACTCCGGCGTCATCACGCGGCTCCGCGACGCTTGCCGACGAGCTTGGCGAGGGCGACGGCGATCATCAGTGCCAGACCGTTGAACAGCGGGCTGACCCACGATGCCGCGCCGGCCAGCTGGAGGCCGGTGATGCCGACGACCAGGAGGTAGACCGCGACGAGGGTGCCGATCGCGTTGAAGCGGCCGACGGTGATCGCGGTGGCACCGAGGAACGTCGCGGCGAACGGGGCCAGGAGGTACTGGCTGCCGATACCGGGATCGATCGCGCCGAGGTTGCCGACCAGGATGATGCCGATCAGGGCACCGGCCACACCCGAGACCACGTAGGTGATCGTGCGGATACGTGCCACCGAGATACCCGCCAGCAGAGCGGCATCACGGTTGCCGCCGATGAACAGCATGTAGCGGCCCATCGGGGTGCGCTGGTACACGAACCACAGCACGGCCACGAGCAGCCAGCCGTACCAGGTGGTCATCGGCAGGCCCAGGAGCTTGGCCCGCGAGAGCTCCACGTAGAAGTCCGGGACGCCGGTGACGATCTTGGAACCCGTGATGGCGTATCCGATGCCCGAGAGGGCGGTGAACATACCGAGTGTCGTGATGAACGAGTCCACCCCGACCTTCACGACCAGAAGGGCGTTGATCAGGCCGACGATGAGCCCGACCGCCAGAGCAGCCGGGATCACCGCGGCCGGCGAGTACCCGTTGGTCGACATGACCGCGACCACACACGCACTGGTGACCATGACGCCCGGGATGGCGAGGTCGAAGTCACCGGTCCGCAGCGCCAGGGTCGCGGCCAGCGCGAGGAGCAGGATGATCGCCTGCGAGTTGACCATCGCCGAGACGATGCCCGTCGACCGGAACTCGGGCAGGAAGACGGCGCACAGCGCGAACGCGAGCACCAGGAGTCCTACCAGCGCATAGCGTTCCACGAACGATGTGCTCTGGCGGGCTTTTGTGGAGCCGGCCACCGATTCGGTCGGTGACTTCTGGATCGCCGGTGGGCGTGAGGGGGGCGCCGCAACGGTGCCGAGGTCATTGCTCATGATGTCTCCGTGTGTGTGCCGCGGGCATGCTCAGCCCGCGCGCGGATCAGTTCTTGGACCAGGCCTCTTTGAACGAGTTCTGGAAATCCTTGTAATTGGGGTTCACCTCGGCGTTCGAGCCGCCGATGTTGGTCTCGTCCACCAGACGGGTGGGGATGACGATGCCCGAGGGCTGGGCGCCGGTGACCGCGCGCACCGCGTTGTCGACCATCACCCAGCCGAGCCACGCCTCCGGCGGGGCCGCCATGGTGACGTCCTGGCCCTTGCCCGAGCGGATCGAGTCGAGGCTGGTCGCGATGCCGTCGCGGCCGAGGATCTTGGCGTCGGGGTTGGTCATGGCGACGGTCGGCTCGACGAAGGTGACGCCCGAGTCCCAGTTGGTCATCACGTAGGTGGTGTCCGGGTTGCGCTTCATCGCCGTCTCGACCTTCTGGGGGAGGTCGGTCGCGGCGTTGGCCAGGTCGATCTCCTGGATGTCCAGCGAGCAGTCGTCCGGGCAGTTCTCGCGGTAGACCTTCTCGGCTCCATTGGCCATGTTCTGGTAGATCTCGATCGCGGTCGGCTGCGCGAAGAACGTCGACGCCGAGCAGTTGGAGTCGACCAGCGTCCATGCGGCGAGGGAGGCGCCGTCGGCGGTGTAGTCGGCGCTCACGTTCGCGAAGACGCCGTTGGCCAGCGGGGCCGATGCGTCACCCGACAGGGCGTTGATGACCGGGATGCCCGCGCGCGCAGCGTCGTTGAGCGAGCCGGACAGCATGGCCGGCTCGATGCCCAGCAGGACGATCGCGTCGGCCTTCTGTGCGATGGCCTGCGCCATGCCCTCGTTGAACTTGTTCGTCTGGCCCTGGCCGTCGTACACGGTGGCCTTGACGCCGGCGGCGGCCGCGGCCTCGTTGAAGCCCTCGGCGGCAGCGGAGGTGAACTGGTTGGTGACAACCATGATCATCCAGATGTTCTTGCCCTTGGCGGCGGCGAGATCGAGCGGGGCCTCCGGCACGATCAGCGGGGTGGCCTCGCGGGCCTTGTCGACGATGGCGCCGGCGGCCTGGGTGCAGGCGTTGCTGACCTTCTCACCGGACGCGCTCGAGCCGTTGTCGGCGGTTGCGCTGGTACAGCCCGCGAGCAGGGCGCCTGCGGCGACCGTCGTGAGCATCCAGGATGCTGTCTTCTTCATCGGTTCTCCTCGAAAGTGTTGTGCAGAGCGTGGTTCGGGGCTGGGGCTCAGTGCTCGCGCAGCAGGGTGCCGAACCCGTGGATCTGGTCGGTGACGCCGTTGGAACGCAGCGCGTGCCACCAGGTGGCCGCATTGATGGCGATGACGGGCTTGCCCAGCCAGCGCTCGGCCTCGTCGGCGAGGCCGACCATGGACAGGTTGGTGCCGACCTGGACGATGGCGTCGACGTCGGGGCCGTTGACCTCCAGGATCGCCTGTCGCAGTTCGTCTTCGCTGACGCGGGCGATGTCCACCGCGGAGGGGCAGCGCAGTCCCTTGAGGTTGACCACGTCGTAGCCGGCCTCGGAGAGGAAGAGCCGCACGTTCTCGTCGGCGATCGGCTGGTACGGGGTGACCACGCCGAGACGCTTGGCGCCGAACAGGTCGAGTCCGCGGCGCACGGCGTCGGCACCGGTGGCGACCTTCAGGCCGGAGAAGCTCTCGAGCTGTTCGGTGAACTGCCGGTTGCCTTCGACACCGCCCCAGAAGGTCTCGGCGGACATGCCCATCACGAGGTAGTCGGGGTCGCAGGTCAACACGCGCTCGCATGCGGCATTGATCTCGGCGCGAATCTGCTCGAGCAGACCCTCGAAGTCCTCGTTGCTGGTCAGGGTTTGGTCGCGGATGTGGATGCGGCCGACGTGAGGCGTCACGCCGGGCACCGTCATCCGGTAGTAGTCCGGCTCGACGACCGTGTTCGTCGAGGGGGCGAGCACGCCAAAGACGTTGCGGTAGCCAAGAACGTCAACCATGGATCTCCTTCGGGAAAACTGCACACAATCCGGGGTTCTCGGGGGATTTTGTGTACATGGGGGGTCGTGGCAGATCACTGCTTCGCGTCAAACCATATGGCAGGACCACGGGCAAAGAGTAGCCCAGATCGCGTCGATTAACAGGGTATTTACCAACGAGTTGGGCCCAGATTCGGCGTCGGAGAGCCCTAAAACGCTGTTTAGCAGCGTTAAGAGAACTTGGACGGTTGTATACATGTCCATTGCGCAGTCGGCCGTCGACGGTCATACTGAGCAGGCAGCCCAACCAGGAAGATCACGCTGCGCCCCGAGCCGGGAAACAACCGGTGGGGCAAGCACACAGAGGAGTAGCCATGGCCAGTCAACGAACCGTCCTCACGCTGGACGACGCCGAGGCCGTGATCGCGGCGGCGCGTGCGAAGGCAGCCGAGATCTCGGTGCCGATGGCGCTCGTCGTCGTCGATCACGCCGGACAGCAGATCGCCTCGCAGCGGATGGACGACAGCCCGCTGATGGGGCTGAGCATGGCCGGCGGAAAGGCCTACACCGCAGTCGGTATGGGCCAGCCGACCTCCATGTGGGAAGAGGCGGGCTCCGCCAACGCCTCGTTCGCCGGGTCGATCACCAGCGTCCCGGGGTTCACCCCCTTCGGCGGCGGCGTCCCGCTGCACATCGACGGTGTGCTGGTCGGCGCCCTCGGCGTCAGCGGTGGATCGACGGAGCAGGACGTCACGGTGGCCGACGCAGGCGCCACCGCCCTCGGTCGCTGACGCGGCCCCCCAGAACTTCAGTGTCAAACAGCAACGGAAAGAGGAAATCTGACATGGGTACTTTTGACGGGCAGATCGCCTTCATCACCGGCGGCGCACGCGGCCAGGGCCGCTCGCACGCCGTCCACCTCGCCAGCCTGGGCGCCGACATCGTCATCGTCGACTCCGTCAAGGACAACGTGACGACCCCCTACGGGATGGCCACGCAGGCCGACCTGGACGAGACCGTCCGCCTCATCGAGGCCGAGGGCCGCAAGGCGTACGCCCGCGTCGTCGATGTCCGGGACCTCGACGGTCTCATCGCCTTCGCCGACGAGATCGTCGAGCGCTTCGGCAAGATCGACATCCTCCTGGCCAACGCCGGCATCATGACCGCCGTCCCGATCGCCGAGATGAGCGGCGAGGTGTGGGCCGAGACCGTCGACATCAACCTGACCGGTGTCTTCAACTCGTTCCGCGCCGTTCTGCCCCACATGGTCAAGGCCGGCTACGGACGCGTCGTCGCCACCTCGTCGGGCGGCGGCCACATCGGCTTCAACAACCTGGCCCACTACTGCGCCGCCAAGTGGGGCGTCATCGGTCTGGTCAAGTCGGCAGCCCTCGAGGTCGCCCAGAGCGGCGTCACCGTCAACGCCGTCACCCCGACCAACGTCAACACCGACATGATCCGCAACGACGCGTGCGAGGCACTCTTCCTGCCGGGCATCGAGAACCCGACCCAGGAGCAGATCGAAGAGGCCTACGTCATCAACCCGATGGGTGTCCCGTGGATCGAGCCCATCGACGTCTCGCGCACCATCGCCTTCCTCGTCTCCCCCGAGTCGAAGTTCATCACCGGTGAGACCATCGGCCCCCTGGCCGGTTCGGGTGCCACCAACGGCGCTGCCTGACATCTCGTTTCCCGCACAGAGCCCCTCGAGCGATCTGCTCGAGGGGCTCTGTCGTATCTGGGCCGACCGTGCCGTGACACGCACCGGAGCACCGGATGCATTGCGCGGCTTGTGGATCTGGCATCCCGGTCCGGAGACACGAGAACGCCCCGGCGGGTGGCCGGGGCGTTGTCGTTCGTGTACCGCTGTCGCCGGGAGGGGTGGCGGCAGTGGTCAGTTCGCGGGCTGACGCTTCGCGCGCTCGGCGAGCTCGGCGTCGGTGTACCAGGTCTTGCGCGGCGGCGACTTGATCTCGAGCTGGATGGAGTCCTCGAGGGCCTCGCTCATGTGCGGGACGCCGCGCGGGTGCAGCCAGACGTCGCCGGCCTCGGCGATGAACTCCTCCTCGCCGATGACGACGCGCATCTTGCCGCGCAGCAGGTAACCGATCGACTCGTGGTCGTCGTGCTGGTGGGTGGGATCGATCATTCCCTTGCCCTTGAACGCCTCGACGAAGATCATCTCCTCGCCGACCATCAGCGCGCGAACGGTGAGCTCGCCGTCCTCGACGGTGTCCTCGATCAGGCTCACCGGGTCGGCAGGGATGTCGGAGTTCTTGGTGAACAGGCGCCCGCTGGGCTTGATCATCCGGTCTTCTGGGTCAATTGCCATGTCTGTCTCCTTGAGTCAGTGGTTCAGGGGAGGTCGGGTCCCGATGGTCAGGACCACATCCACAGGTCGGCGCCCTTGGTCCCGAGGAAGGAGCCGATGGACACGCGTCCCTCGCCTTCCGTGGCGCCGGCAGCGATCTTGTGGGGGTTGCGGGGGTTGAACAGCACCACTTCTCCGACCTTGGGTGCGAAGGTGAAGCTCTCGATCGAGTCGTCGGTCTCCACCGAGCCGTCGGGGAGGCCGCGTGCCGGATCCTCACCTTCGGCGGGCACCCACGGCTTGTTGTAGACGGTGGTCTCGCCGCCCACGGACGGGCACTGCGTGTAGAGGTTCCAGGTGATCTGGTCCTCGATGCCGCCGATGGCCCAGTCCGGGGAGTTGTACGGTGCGTAGTCGGCGTGCAGGTGGACGCCGTTGGACGCGATGCGGACGACCACCGGGCAGTAGTCCCCGTAGTCGGGCTCGGACGGGACGAGGACGTCACCCGGGTGGTGCGCGCCGATCAGGTCGCGGAAGCGCTGGGGAACGTCGAACGACTGCTTGTACAGCTTCTCCTGCGCCGCAACGGCTTCGGGGACTGCGTCGAAGAACTCCTGCTTGCGTCCGCCGTCCTGGCGGTATTCGTACATGACCAGGCCGAGGTAGTGGGTCGGGGTGGCGACGCTGTACGACTTCAGGTCGGGTGAGTCGTACACCGCCTTGGTGAACGCGGCGCACTCCTCGGCATCGGCGAAGTTCTCGATGCGGATGGCGGGGATCTCGTTGCGGATCAGGGCCGCGAGCGACTCGGGGCTCAGCTCGGCCGCAGTGCTCTGCTTCCATGCAGACATTGGACGTTCCTTTCTAGCGCTCTATTGCATACTTTCGTTCGCAGACACGTCCGGGAACGGCGCAGATCCTTAGCATTGCATACAACTGCCGGTCCGTGGTTGCTTCTGCGTTACGTCTTGTCCCGGATTGTCAGATGACGCCCGACGTCCGGAGTTCGTCGATGTCGGAGGGGGTACGGGAGAGGACGTCGCCGAGGACCTCGGCGGTGTGCTCACCGAGCTCCGGTCCCAGCCAGCGGATCGTGCCCGGCGTCGACGACAGCTTCGGGGCCACGTTCTGGACCGGGAAGTCGCCGAAGACCTTGTGCTGCAGCGTGACGATGGCCTCACGTGCGGCGAAGTGCGGATCTGCCAGCATGTCCTTGGCCTGGTAGATACGGCCGGCGGGCACGCCCTTCTCCTCGAGCAGGGCCAGGAGATCGTCGGACTGCTGACGGCGGGTCCACTCGGCGATGCGGTCGTCGAGCTCGACCTGGTTGGCGCCCCGTTCGGCATGGTTGTGGTACCGCGGATCGTCGGCGAGTTCGGGCTCGCCCATCGCCTCCGCGAGGCGGCGGAAGACGGTGTCCTGGTTCGCCGCGATCAGGATGCTCGAGTCGTCGGCGGTGGGATAGACGTTGCTGGGTGCGACATTCGGCAGAATCGAGCCGGTGCGCTCCCGCTGGTAACCGGTCAGCTGGTACTCCGGCACGGTCGATTCCATCAGGGACAGCACTGCCTCGTAGATGGCGGAGTCGACGATCTGGCCACGGCCGGTCCGGCGCACCCCGTGGAGTGCGGTCAGTGCACCGATGGTCGCGAAGACGGCTGCGAGCGAGTCGCCGATGGAGATGCCGGTCCGGCTCGGAAGGCTGTCGGGATCGCCGGTGATGTAACGCAATCCACCCATCGCCTCGCCGATCGAACCGTAACCGGCCCGCGGCGCATACGGCCCCGTCTGGCCGTAACCGGTGACCCGCACCATGATCAGCTTCGGGTTGAGCGCACTGAGCTCCTCGTAGCTCAGACCCCAGCGCTCCAGCGTGCCCGGACGGAAGTTCTCGATGAGGATGTCGGCGGTCGCGATCAGGTCGCGGGCGATCTGCTGGCCTTCCGGGGTCCGCAGGTTGCAGGTCACCGACTTCTTGTTCCGGCCGACGACAGGCCACCAGAGTGACTGTCCCTGAGCGCTTTTGCGGCCCCACTGACGCATCGGGTCACCACGGCCCGGATCCTCCAGCTTGATGACCTCGGCGCCGAAATCGGCGAGCAGCTGGCCGCAGAACGGTCCGGCCAGGAGCTGGCCCATCTCGACGACGCGCAGATCGGACAGCGGTCCGACCTGGTCGTGCTCGGGGGCGGTCTGAATGGTCTCGTTGCTCATCTCGTACTTCCTGTTCGTTGGGAGCCCGATGCGCCGGGCCGGATGGATGTATGCGTCATCGCCACCACACGCAGGGGTTTGCGCGGGCGCTCTGGATGAAGAAGGGGTCACCGGGCCGTCGACGGCCCGTTGTTCGCAAGCGGTATGTGGTCTGTCGGGGTGGGTTCCGGATGTTCTCCGGGTCGGTCTGGATACGTCGGTGTGGCGTCAGGCGAGGATGGCGCCGATGCCGTCACGGGTGTTGTCTGCACCGATGGTCGGGTTGCTCATCGCGCCCAGCATCGCGGTGCGGGCGTTGTGCAGGTGGCAGCGCATGACCGCCTCCACCCAGTCGGAGTTGCCGGCCCGGACCGCCGCGACGATCTCGAAATGATGAGAAAGGCTGCGCGACAGGCTGTCTTCGGTGAAGTGCTGGTAGTTGCGGGTCGCCAAGGAGATGTGCCGGACCGACGTCAGCGTCGCCTCGAGCTGCAGACTCTCGGCCTTCTCGATCAACGTCGCATGGAACTTGCGGTTCAACCGGGCGATCTCGCTGAAGTCACGATCTCCACCGGGGCGGCCGTGCTCGTGCATACGAACGGCGAGTTCTTCGAGTTCGTCGATCTCGTCGTCGTTCAGCCGGCCCACCGCTTTGCCGGTGGCCACCGGCTCGAGAAGCAAACGGAGATCGAAGATCTCGTTCAGCCTGGCCTCCGACCAGGTCGCCACGCGGGCGCCCTTGTTCGGGGACATCTCGACCAGACCCTCGACGGCCAATCGCGACAGCGCTTCTCGCACCGGCGTACGACTGACCTCGAGGATCTCGGCCAGTTCGACCTCGGCGAGCCGATCACCCGGTTTCCATCGACCTTCGAGGATCTTCGCGCGGAGGAGATCCGTGGCGCGCTGTGATGCCTGAGACACTCTTACCTCCTAGATTGCATACATGTTAGCCCGGCGACAGTCGGCCTACAACCGAAAACTCGTTAATTACTGGAACTTCTTACGTAATGGACACATGACGTCCGTCCACTTGCATACATTCTGCGGCTGGGGGAACATCCGGGCATGGCAAACAACACGGCGTCCGAGCAGCCGGACACAGTCATGCCCCACACCCCGTCCTCCGTAACCTCCTCGTCGATCACCCCCGAGTCGGTCACCATCGTCGAGGTATCGCCCCGCGACGGCCTGCAGAACGAGGCGACGCTCCTGCCGACCGAGACCAAACTCGAACTCATCGATCATCTGGTGGCAGCGGGTCTCCGTCGAATCGAAGCGACGAGTTTCGTCCATCCCAAGCGGGTCCCGCAGATGGCCGATGCCGAGGCGGTCTCCGCTGCCCTGCCGCGCGGCGAGGTCTCCTGGATCGGATTGGTCCTGAACGAGCGCGGACTCGATCGCGCCATCGCGGCCGGTCTCGACGAGGTCAACATCGTGGTCGTCGCGTCGGACACCTTCAGCCGGCGCAACCAGGGAACCAGCACCGACGAGGGCGTCGACCTGTGGAATCGTCTCGCCAAGCGGGCATCGGATGCGGGCCTGAAGACCACCGTGACCATCGCCGCCGCCTTCGGCTGCCCGTTCGAGGGCGAGGTTCCCGTCGAGCGGGTGGCCGACCTGCTCCGACGGTGCAGCGATGTACAGCCCGATGAGATCGCCCTGGCCGACACGATCGGCGTCGGAGTTCCGGCACAGGTCGTCGCACTCGCCGACGCAGCCCGCCGGGAAGCCCCCGGGATGCCGCTGCGCTGGCACTTCCACAACACACGGAACACCGGCTATGCCAACGCTCTCACTGCGCTGCAGCTCGGGGCGTCGGCCCTCGACGCGAGCCTCGGCGGTATCGGCGGATGCCCGTTCGCCCCGGCCGCGACGGGCAACATCGCCACCGAGGACCTCTGGTACCTCCTCGACCGCAGCGGATGCGACACCGGCGTCGACCCGTCCGTACTCATCGACGGCGCCCGCCGGCTCGGCGAGATGCTCGGGACGACGGTGCCGGGCCAGCTGTCCCGCGCGGGCCTGTTTCCCCCGGCCGAACTCCCGTCCGCCTGATCCGATCCCGGTTCGAGAAAGAGGAAAGACCATGGCACGAGGCCTCTACATCGCCTTCACCCATCCGCGCGACGATTCCGTCGAGGACGAGTTCAACGAGTGGTACACCACCCATCACCTTCCGGAAATACTTGCAACGGAAGGCGTCACGAGCGCGGTGCGATACAAGTCGACCGATCCCGAGGCCACCCACCGGTACATGGCTGCCTACACGCTCGACGGTGATCTCCCCGAGATCGTCGCCCGGATCCATGCCGACGCGGGCAACCGGACGCCGACCACCGCCTCGCGCACCGACCCGGGCTCGGAGTTCCGTCTGTTCGAGTTCATCGAGGAGCAGCACGCCGAGTAAGGCCCCGAAACCCGTGTAACCGGGTGAAACGCGTTGTATGCCCCGTATTCTGGGGCGATGGAAACCCTCGTGACCGCGGTCGTCGTCGACGATCACCCGTTCTTCCGGGACGGGGTGTCGCGGGGTCTCACGCAAAGCGGTCGGGTGCGGGTGGTCGGCGAGGCCGCTGACGGCGCCGCCGGCCTCGAACTCATCCGGCGCGAGAATCCCGACGTCGCCGTCGTCGACCATCAGATGCCGGGGATGACCGGTGTCGAGCTGGCCCACGCGGTCACCCGCGACAAGCTGCCGACGCGTGTCCTCCTGCTGTCCGCGGTCACCGAGGGACCCATCGTCTTCCGGGCGCTGCAGGAGGGCGCCGCCGGTTACCTGTCGAAGGATGCCGACCGCGACGAGATCGTCGGCGCGGTGACCAGGGTCGCCAAGGGCGAGACCGTGGTACCCCCGGGGCTCGCGGCCGGCCTGGCCGGGGAGATTAGAGCCCAGACCCAGCGGGATGCACCGGCCCTGAGTGAACGCGAACGGCAGGTCCTCGCCGGTTTCGCACGCGGACAGTCGATTCCGCAGGTCGCCGCCGAGTTGTACATCGGGGCCGCGACCGTGAAGACCCACACCCAGCGTCTCTACGAGAAGCTCGGGGTCTCCGACCGTGCCGCCGCGGTGGCCGAGGCGATGCGTCGTGGCCTTCTCGAGTAACCGGCGGGTGATGCGCAACTCCGACGTCGAGATCGCCGGTCTGACCGTCTATCTAGGCTTCGGCGAGTTCGCCGACGAGCCGCGCATCCACCGAATCCTCGTCGACCACGCGATCCGCGGAATCCGGATCCAGGTGCTCCTGCGACTCTTCCTGGCACTCTTCGTGCTCCTGACGGTCTGCCTGGATCCGCCCGACCATGCGGCTGTGTTCAGTGTCGTCACCGCCGTTCTCTATGCGGCCTGGTGTGTCGCCGGAGCCGTCGTGGCCCGGAGCCACCAGTCCTGGATGGTCCGCTACTCGTGGATCGCGTTGCCGATCGACCTTCTGCTGCTGACGATCCTGGCTGTCGTCGCCGGTATGTCCAACGAGGTCAGCTGGACCACCGATGCGCTGATCGCCGGCTTCGCTCTGGTCCCGATGATCGCGGCCATCTCGCTGCAGCCGCGCCTCTGTGCAATGGTCGTGGCGTCGACGGTGGTGGTCTACGCGGTCGCCAACGTCCTCGCCCGGGACTCGAACGGCGAGCCCTGGTCGATCATCGTGTTGCGCATCCTCGTGGTCGCAGCTCTCGCGGTCGGGGCGGTCCTGTTGTCCCGCCTACAACGATCCCGGGTGACTACCATCGGATCACTCGCCGCCGAACGCGCCCGACTCCTCGACGCGACGATGGAGATCGAGGAGCGCGAACGCCGTGACCTCGCCGACAGCCTCCACGACGGCGCACTCCAATATGTGCTCGCCGCACGGCAAGAGCTTGCGACACTGCGGGGCTCGGCCGATCCCGTGACCCTGGACCGGGTCGACGGCGCCCTGCGCGACTCGGCACGGTTGCTCCGCTCGACCCTGAGCGAACTGCATCCCGCGGTCCTCGAACAGGCCGGGCTCGCCGTCGCACTGACCGACCTCGCGTCGTCGTACGGCAGCCGCGCGGGCGCACCGTCGATCTCGGTGGACACCGCCGCCTGGCCGACCGAGCTGCGCACCACCGCCGACTCGCTGCTGTTCGCCGCGGCACGCGAGCTGCTCACCAACGTGGTCAAACACGCGGACGCCGACACCGCGGAGGTCACGGCCGAGTTCGACGACGGGGTCGCGCGATTGGTCGTCGTCGACGACGGTGTCGGACTCCCCGACGAGATCGAGGTGGAGGAACTGATGCGTCGTCGCCAGGCCGCCGGCCACATCGGCCTGGCCTCGCGGCGAGTACGTATCGAGGGGGTCGGCGGTGCGTTCTCCCTGCAGAACCGGCCCGGCGGTGGGACCGCCGTCGTGGTCGAGGTGCCCGCGCGCGAGGTCTGACCCCGGCCCGCCGAAAAGCGCCCCCGATAAGAGCCCTGTGCAGCGGCCTCGCTGTCACCATGTCGTCGGCCGGGCTGTGGAGGGTGCATTGCGGGGGCCGATCCCAGGGGCGGTTTTCAGCGCCGGTCTGGGCTTGTGTCCACCGATCGGTGGATGCGGCAATCCACCGGTGCATCACCCGGTCGGCGGAATCCGGGCGGGGTGTTTTCCGAGGAAAGTCATTGGTGTCACCGGGACAGCCCGGAACAACCACACAAAGACCCTCACCAGAGACTCGGAGAACCCCATGAAGATCGCGTCCCGCATCGCAGCCGGAACCCTCGGACTCGCCGCAGCCGCCGGCATCGCACTCGGTGCCTCCGGAGCAGCCCACGCCGGCACCATGCCGATCACCCGCCCGGGAGAGCCGACGGTCGCGATGACGATCACCAACCACACCGACAAGCCCGAGTACCTGATCGGCAGCAACGCCGACGGCGGCCAGTGGGTGAACGCACCGAAGAAGGTCCTCTACCCCGGTGCCACCGAAACCATCACGGCCGTCGCACCGTTCAACAATCACCTCGACGTCAACGCGATGTACCGCATCGGCCTCTTCGGCCCCACCGCCAACTACCAGCTCACCAACCACAAGTTCAACGTGAACACCGACATGAGCGGTATCTGGGGCCCCCGGTCGCAGCAGTACTGGATGAACAGCAACATCGACACCGGCTTCCCGCAAGCCAATGTCGGATTCGACCAGTGGTGAGTGGAGGACGCCTGCTGATCACTGGAAACACCACAGGCCCCGTGACCGAGAGGTCGCGGGGCCTGCGGTGGTGTCGGACAAGCTCAACCGGCACGGAGAACAGGCTCGGCGGGAGAGCACTCAGTCGGGGGACGGTCCGGGGACGCGGATGATGCTGATCATTCCGTTGGGTTCGACGTAGGCGCGTTCGACCGACGCGAGCTCGTCGACCCCGTGCAACCTCAACTGGGACATTACCTCGTCGTAGGTCATGAACTCGCGCAACATCACCTTTCGGTTCAATGTGCCGTCCTCGATGAGAGGGCGCGGCCTGGCCTTCACCCAGCCGGCGATACGCGGGAACCGATAGGCGAGCGCGTCGAGGCTGACGCTCCAGAACAGAACGGTCGCGACAAGTATCGTGCCGTCGGACACCGAGGAGATACGGCTGCCCTGCAGCCCGGCCGCGGCCGCCTCGGACATCAACACCACCAGCAGCACATCGGTCAGACCCAGTCCACCTGATTCCCGCTGCCCCACCACGCGCATCAGGACGAACACCACGAAGAACGTCACGGTCCCGCGGACGATCGACTCCTCGACCGGCACCGAGAAACCGAAGATCGACGACCAGTTCACCGCAGCTCCCTTCTGCCGCCCCGGCCCTCGTGTACGGCGTGTCGCAGAAGTACCTACGTGATGTTGGTGCCAAACACCCGACGCAGCACGACGGACCCGCGACCGACCAGGTCGCGGGTCCGTGCAAACGCGTTGCGTCGAATCAGGCCGACATCACGGGAAGAGGTTCTCCAGCGAGCCGAAGCCACCGGCGTCATCCGTGGCCTTGAAGTTCGTGGTGCAGCCGTTGAACGAGACATTGTCGATGTTCACGGTCCCGGTGCTGTCCGTTGGCTGGCTCGAGATGCCGTAGTGGTCGACGACCGCGTCGTCACCGGCAGCCTGGATGAGCTGAGCCAGGGTTGCGGTCTGAGCCCGCGGGATACCGGGGAGGTTTCGCGTCGCCCACCACTGGTCGGAATCGGTCGCGTCGGCCAACGTCTTGCCCTCGGGGGCGGCCCAGACCAGAGTCGCGAAGCCGTTACCCTGACCGGTCTCTGCTCCGGTCACGCGGATCTGCCAGTTCGCCTGGCCCGCCGACTTGTGGAATGTCAGCGGCTTCTTGGCCACGTCAGCGAGCGGCAACTGGCCTGCGGCGTGATAGGAGGCCTGTCGCGGCGTGGTCGCGGTGGTCACGAACTGCAGCGAACCGTCCTCGTCGTTGACGTTGACGTCGGAGTACTTTCCGGCCTGCCCCTCCTCGTCGGAGAACTCATTTCCCCAGCCGGCGGTGTTACCCGGCGTAGAGACCTTTGCGCAATTGTTCTCGTCCACCGGTGCGGCATTTGCCACGCCAGGTGCGATGAGTCCCGCGATTCCGAGAGCTGCGCCGACAGTGGTTGCACGAATGAGATTACGTTTCATGTGTTTCCCGACCTCCATTTATTTCGATTTATGGACATCGGCGAACGTAACAAACGAAAACAAGGGCTACCACCCCTTTTGAGGAACACATCACACAATTGAAATTGGTGAATTGCCGATCGAATAACATCGATTCGCGACAACTCGGACAGAGCACCCGACCCTCACATTGTGCTTACGTAGGTATGAATTGCGCCCTTAGGTGGGTATGAATCGAATTCTTTCTTGGGGATGAAATCGCGAAATCAGCTGTATCCCGCGGCCCGTAATGCGGCCATCAATTCCGAGCGCGAACCCGCATCCAAACGGCGTCGGATACGGGATACATGGTGCTCCACGGTTTTCGCCGAGATGAACAAGCGGGCCCCGATCTCCCGGTAGGTGAAACCCTGCAACAGTTCACGTGCGACCTCGGCCTCGCGTTCGGTCAGCAGGCCGTCGACGGGGCGGGGGCGGCGACGATCGGCGTCGACCGACCGGGCCGTCTCCAGCAGGCCCGCCGACCTGCCCGGGTCGTCGGTGCGTAGCGCCGCGATCCCCGCCAAACGGCTTGCCTCCCAGGTCAGTCCACGCAACCGAAGGGCAGCCACCGCGGCGGCCACCTGCGCGTCGTCGACGCTGCCGACCGGCTCGAAGGTGAGCGCCATCCAGGTGCGGGCAGCCGCCACGAGGCCCGAGGCGGTCTCGTTGCTCCCGGCAACTCCCTGGAGCAGTCGTTGACGCTCGGTTGCGAGCTCGGCATCGCGAGCGATGACCGCCGCCTGGACTCCGGCGAAATGCCACGGTGCCGCCCAGGTCACCGGATTGCCCACTGATTCGAGCAACCGATCGGCCGCGCTGATGTGCCGGTCGATCGACGCCGTGACGTCCAGTCGTGCAGCGGCCTGCCAGAACTCGGCGAGGGACTGCAGGAGATAGAGGTCGATCTCGGTCGCGGCGAGCAGCGCCGGCGCTTCGGGCCACAGCGCGGCGAGTGCCGAGGTGTCGCCGTTGCGGCGCCCGTGGCCGAGGCGGACGGCATGCGCCCGCAATCGGTCGGCTGCCCCGGCGGGCTCCTCGGTCGGCAGCAGACGAATGACCGCATCGAGGTCCCCGCTGGTCAGCGCGATCTCGGCATCGAGCAGAGCTCCTGCGGCGGAGTCACCCGCAGCTTTCCGAAGCGCGCGGGCCGCGTCGAGGTCACCGCTGTTCAGCGCCAGTGCGGTCGCGGCGTGCAGGGTCCTCCCGATCGAGGGATCGCGCCCGCCCGGAACGGCCGACGTGAGCCCGCGGACCACGAGACCGACCGCGTCGCCACCGTCTTCGTGGTCGGCGCACACCGACGCGAGCAGGCCCCGGACCGCCCGTGACCGTATTGCTCGGGCACCCACCGGCGGGCGCCCCGCATCAGCGGCGGCGACCGCCGCGGCAGATGCCCTGTCCCCGACCGCCACCAACGCCGTGACGGCCGAAAGGGATTCGGCCGCAATGTTGTCGGGACCGAGCCAACGGTAGAGATCAGCTGCGTGAGAACCGAGACCACGCTGGGCCGCGACGAGGGCCGCGATCCCCACCCAGTGTTCGATCCCCTTCTCCGTGGGTCGAGCCGACTCGAGCCGGAGGTCCGCGACCTCGCCCGCGCCGTCGACATCACCGGAAACCAAGGCGCGCTGGGCCATCAGGAGGCGGACGTCGTCACGCCCCGGTTCCAGACGATCGGCGGCACGGAGCAGGACCACCGCGCGTGCCGCCGTGGCATCAGCCGCACCGGCGAGCAGGGTGTCGACCAGACGCGGGTCCTCGATCCCCGCTTCCGCTGCGTGCAACGCGTCGTCGACGGTCAGTTCACTTGCCCGCAGACGCACCGCCACCGACGTACGGCGGAGCTGGTCGAGCCGCCGGTTTCCGACAACCGCGCGTAGCGGATCACCTGCCGCGGAAACGAATACGTCGGCACCGCGCAGCAGGCCGGTCCCCCGCGCACGGTCGAGTGCCTCGACCGCTGCCTCGTACGGGACGTCGAGCGTCTCGGCGAGGCTCCCCGGGTCCAACGGCGCCCGCAGCGAAGCGAGGGCCAGGACGGACAGTGTCGTCGGGTCGAGGCCCCGGAGCAGACGATGGTGACGGTCGCGCGCCACGCGCTCGACTATCACCAGCTCGTCGACGGTCTCTCCGGGCACCGCTGCCGCCGCTTCCTCCCGGATCGAGAGCAACGCAGCGGTCACGACGTTGCGCGCACCACCGCAGCGTCGTCGGATCAGCGACGCGGTCGCCGGCGTGAGCGTGAGACCGGTACGAGCCGCCTGAACGAGTACGTCCGCCGTGCTCATCGTGCCGAGCTCGAGGACCGCGCCCGAGCGGCGGGCGAGGTCGAGCACCGCGCGAAGGGCCGGGTCGGTTTCCCGTGGTTCGGTCGTCGCGATCAGACCGATGGTTCCGGCGTCGATCATCGTCGCCATCCGCGCGACGAGGTCACCCGGCCAGGTGTGGAGGTCGTCGGCCAGCACCAGCGTCGGGCCGACCGTGTCGCCACCGGCCGGCATGCCGACGCTGACCGGGATGTCGACTTCGCGCAACCGCTCGTGCACGACGTTCAGCAGCGCACTGCGTCCGCTTCCCGGGATGCCGACGACAACCGCGCAGAGCGGGAACCTCGTGCGCGCACGGCCGAGGATGTCGTCGACCCAGGTCGACGCGGGATCCCGGCGATCACCGCTGGTCGGGGTGGGCGAGACAGTCGCCCGCCCGGCCTCAGCAGACGACACGGGTGACGCCACACAGGACCTGACCGGTGCCGTCGAGAATCCGGCCGGGCACCTGCAGGACACCGCCCGAGCGGCCCCCGCCTCCGCCCCCGGTGCTCGGCTGCTCGGAGACATCCGGGCTCGGTTGCGGATCGGGCACGGGCGCGGGAACCGAATCGACGGGCGCCGGCGCAGGAGGCGGGGCCGCCGGTGCGGGGGCCTGTCCACCGGTCGAGGGTGCCTGACCGCCGCGGGGCGCGCTGGTGGTTCCCGGGGCCGAGGTACCCGCCGGGGCGGCCGCGGTCGATCGTCGCGGGGCCGGGGTTCCCGTACCGGTGCCGGTTCCCGCGGCCCGCGTACCCGTGCCGGTGGCGGCGGCCCGGGTTCCGGTAGCGGCCTCGGTGACGGTCGGCGCCGGTCGGCCGGGTTTCCCCGGAGTCGCGTCGACCGTCGTCACTGCACCGGCGGGAGGCGGCGTCGCCTCGCCGGTGGACCCGACGAGACCCGTCCCCACCGACAGTCCGGTCGCCGAGACCAGCACCAACGCCGCGGCGCCCGCCGTGATCAGGATTCCACGCCGACGCCGGGACAGACGCGGCGCCGGAGTCGCGACCGGAGTACTGGGCGCCGGCTCGATCTCGCGCAGCGGACGTTCCCCCGGCAACGGTCCGAGCGCCTGCCCCGGGATCTCCGTGGTCGGTTCGAGCGCGGCGGAGGCACGCGCGCCGAGCGCGGCGATACCGAGCAGTGCACCGCCGGCCGCTGACGCCGAACCGGGTTGGGGGTCGAGGAGGACCGGCATGCGCAGGGTTGCCGACATCACCTCGGTGACGAGTGGGATCGACGCGCCCCCGCCGCCGAGAACGATCGCCGTCACCGGGCTCGGGCGTCCTCCCGGTTGGTCTGCCCCCGCACTCGCGAGGGCCTCGCGGATCAGCGCCACCGATTCCGCGATCGGTCCCCGGACCAACTCCTCGACGTCGTCGCGAACGAGTCGGGCGACGGTGGTCGCCTCCCCCACCCGGACGTCGACGACCGCGTCGGTGTCGACCGACAGGGCTTCCTTGGCTGCTCGGCACTCGGTGCGGAGCCGGGTCAGATCGTCGAGGACCGCCGAGGCTCGACCGGGGTCGGCGAGTTCGGCGTCGACACCGGTGACCCGCAGCGTGTGCGCCAGCAGCAGCCGGTCGAACTCGTTTCCGCTGACCGAGTCGAGGCGCAACGGCCGACTCACCACACGGGGTTCGTCGCCGGTGGCGAGCACGGTGACGGTCAGCGCCGATGCGCCGAGGTCGTAGCCGATCACGAGGCCCTCGCCGAGGGCACCCTCGCTGTGTTCGACGGCGGCCAGCGTCGCGCGCGACTCCCGCACCCAGCTGATCTCGCCCGTCTGCAGGTCGTCCCGCTCGAGGAGGGCAGCGTGGGCTTCGTCGACGGCCTGCGACGTCCACGTGTCCGGATGCACGACGGCCAGGTGATCGACCGGATCGGCGAGGTCGAGTCGGGTGAGGAGCGCGGCGACCGCCTCGGCGTGGATCTGTGCGGCGGGTCGGCTCCGTCCGCGGTCGTCGAGCACCGGTACCGGATCGCCGACGCGGTCCAGGAAGTCGCCGGAACCCACCAGGCCGGTGGTCTCGACGGAGAGCGAGTTCTCCCACGAGTGTTCGGTGGCGACGACCGCGACACTGTTCGCGCTCCCGACCTTCACACCGATCGTGATGCCCATGTCGGTCAGCTCCTGTTCCCACCCGCGGGGTGGTCGATGGCGATCACCGTCCGGCCACTCGCGCGGCGTGGGTGTTCGTCTGATGGCGCGTGCCGCGGCCGATGCGGGCGCTGCACGTCACAGAGTGTGTCGCGGGCCATGACCCGGCCGTTAGCGTTTCGGCCGCGATTAGGGGAAAACTCCCTGCCCCCTACCGGTGCACGGAGACTCCCGGGTCGATCCCCCGTTCACCGGGTCCGTGACAGGACTAGGGATTTGCCCCGATGTCCCGGAGCCCACCGCTGCCTAGCGTCGAACTCGACACGGGATCGAACTGCGATCTCTCCGACGCAAGGAACGACGCCATGCCGACCAATGCGGTACTCGACTTCATCCTCGGTCTGCTCCGCGACGAGGACGCGTTCAACACCTACTGCGGTGACCCCCAGGCCGCGATCGACCGCGCCGGGCTCACCGGGATCACGCCCGCCCACATCTCGGCCGCGGCGCCGCTCGTCGCCGACTCCGGCCTGGCTGCCGGCGGCGCTGCCGGTGGTGGCCTGGGCGGTGCCATCGGTGCCGGCGGCGGAGCGATCGGCGGGGCCGTCGGCGGTGGCGCCGGGGGCGGTATCGGGTTCGGTCTCGGTGGGCTGGGCCTCGGTGACGTCGATCTCGGTGGCATCAACGTCGGGGGTGGTGGCCTCGACCTCGGCGGGGTGAACCTCGGCGGAATCGGACTGGGCGGAATCGGATTGGGCGACTTCGACTTCGGCGGTCTCCTCGGCGGTATCGGGCTCGGGGATGTCGACCTGTCCGGCCTCTCTCTCGCCGACCTGGACCTCGGCGGTATCGCCTTCGGTGATCTCGACCTGGCCGGTCAGCTGGCCGTCGCTCTCGGTGCGGCCCTGTCCGCCGGGCTGGGCGCGGGGGGCGCGGTGGCGGCACAGTTCGGCGCCACGCTGGGTGCTGCCCTCGACTCCCTGGTCGCCGGTAGCCTCGAACTCGGTGCGGGCGCCGGACCGCTGATCGCCGGTGCGCTCGCCGGCGCGATCGATGCCGACGGTGCGCTGGCCGGTCAGCTCGGCGCATC
>NZ_BAHE01000036.1 GCF_000298235.1 Gordonia namibiensis NBRC 108229 | reverse complement strand
GAACGGATCGTCATCCACGGGAGCCGGTAGACAACACCCTGTGTGGCAGACGGTTACATCATTGCCGGTCGGCATCTGCAGATGCGTCGAGCGCATCACGAAGCGCTGCCCGCGAGGTGATCCCGAGTTTGGGGAACACCCGGTACAGATGCGACGAGACAGTGCGTGGCGACAGGAACAACCGCTCGGCGATCTGGGGGTTCGACAGACCCGACGCGGCCAGTCTCGCGACCTCGAGCTCCTGCGGGGTGAGTTCCGACCCGGACTGCGCCCGACTCATCCCTGTGGCACGCAGCTCGGTGTTCGCACGATTCTCCCATGAACGAGCGCCGATCTCGGCGAACAACTTCCGCGCAGCGTCCAACTGCCGGCGAGCATCACGTGCCCGACCCTGACGACGAAGAACCTCACCGTACGCGAGGTGCACTCGACCGATCTCGAAGGGCCACTCTTCGAGGCCCGGGATCGTCAGGGTCTCCTCGTGTATCCGTACGGCCTCGTCGGGTTCTGACACCGCCGCACTACACAATCCGGAGATGAGAGCCAATCGCGACGAGATGCGTTCGAGGCCGGCCGACCGGAACGCTTCGGCGTGTGCACGGGCCTCGTCGATCCGCCCGGTGCGCACTGCGGCCTCGATGAGATCTGGTGCAGCCCATACCGCCTCGGGATTGAATCGGGCGAGCTCACCAGGTGTGCACACCTCCACCGCGTGGCGGTGAGCCGTCTCGAAGTCGGCGACTCCGAGTGCCGCCCTGGCCCTGGCGAAGTGGGCACATTTCACGAGCCGGTGCACCCGGCGAGGACCGGACCAGCCCCAGATCCGCTCGCAATGTTCGATGGACTCGTCGAGGTCCCCGCGCTCCGCGGCAGCCATCGCCGCGGCGTAGTGCCCCACCTGGGCCCACAGCGGGTACCCGGTCCTCTCGGACAGTGTGATGAGCTCTGCTGCGGCATCCGACGCCGCTGAAAGCCTTGCAGCATAGAGATGATCGAGGGCAAGGTAGATGAGACCAGGCATGCTCGATCCGACCGCACCGCCGTCACGGATGACCCGCGTTACAGACTCCCGGCATCCGGGCAGGCGATCGACGTACGAGGCGACCAGCGCGGTGCGGATCACGATGTCGGTGTCGGTCTCATCGCGCAGACGGTCGATCGCCGCGTCGAGGCGCCGCAGCTGCTCGTTGTCCATCAAGCCGAGATCATGGTGGACGCGGGCCAGCGTGGCTGCGGATGCCGGTGACGGGTCGGGGAATCGCCCGACGAGGTCCATCAACGGCTGCCAGTACTCGCGACCGCCGAGATAGTCCGCTGCGAGGGTGAGCGTGAAGAGAGCGTCCTCGACGTCGCCGGTGCGCGGACCGTCGACGGACGTCGCAGCCTCGAGCGCCGGCATCAACATGGTGTACGCGGTGTCGGCGTCACCCTCGGTGACGAGGACGAGAAGCGCGGCCGCCGCGGTGGCGCCGATCGGTTGGCCTCCGGGAACACCCTTGATCGCGTCCAACAGTTCATGAGAGGTGTCGAGTTCACCGGCAGTCCAGGCGGCCACGTAGGCGGCCTGCGACAACCGCCGCCTCCCGTCTCCGGCGTCCGGGCTCAACTCCGCCGCCCGCCGCAACATCGCGACCGCGCCACCCGGATCTCCTCGACGCAAGCGGGTCTGGGCCGCCACCTCGACCACCGAGGCCACCGACTCATCAGGAGTGGTCGTCGACTTCGCCAAGTGGACGCCACGACGGTCAGGCCGGTCGACCAGCACGTCCGCGAGGCGCCGGTGCGCGGCGCGCCGCTGCTCTGCGGTGGAACCGTCCACCACCGCCGACCTGACCAGCGGATGCCGGAACCGCATCGTGTGATCGTCCTCCGCGACGATCACCAGGTGATCGCGTTCGGCGGGGGCCAGGTCGTCGAATCCTGCAGGCGCAATTGCCGATTGGAGGATGTGGAGATCGCCGAAACCCTCGAGGGCGGCCAGCAGGAGCAGGTCGCGGGTCCGCTCGGGTAATTGACCGATCCGAGCGCTGAAGAGTGCGTTGACATCTCGGGCCGGCCCGCCCACCCAGCCGGCACGCTCACCCGATGCGCCCGTGGTCCCGGCGAACTCGAGCAGTGCCAGCGGATTGCCCTGCGCGTCGTCGGCCACCGAGGACAGCACTCGCTTGGGCAGATGAGCGAAACGACGCGCGAGGAGGCGGAGGGAGTCCGCATCCGTCAGTGGGGCGACGTCCAGTTCGGCGACGCCGGTCGGCCGGAATGCACCGTCGGGTCCCGACCTCCGGGCCGCCAGAACTCCGATCCGCCGCCCGTGCACCCGCCGGGCGATGAAGCCGATCGCGGCGATGCTCGGTTGATCCACCACGTGCAGATCATCGATCACGAGTAGAAGAGGATCGTCGGCCGCGGCCTCGGCGAACAACCCCAACGCAGCGTTCAGGACAGCTATCTGACTGGGGGCGTTGCCGACTCCGAGACCCAACGCCACCTCGAGAGCAGCGCGCTGGGACTCCGGGAGACGGCCGAGCTCGGCCGCCAGCGGGAGGACCAGCTGATGCAGGACAGCGAAACCGAGCTCGGACTCGAACTCGATGCCGCTCCCGCGGATGACGCGCATACCCGCGTCGGCGGCGGCGTCAACGGCGGCGTCGAGCAACGCCGTCTTGCCGACTCCGGGATCGCCGGTGAGCAGCAAAGCGGCGCCATCGCTCCGGGCGTCGTCGAGAAAGGCTCGGAGCGCGGCGAGTTCGGCGTCCCGTCCGACCAGCCCCGCTCGCGCATCACCCATGGCTGCCATTCCCCGACCTGTTCCCGTCCTACCCGAAGACCACGTCCTACCCGAAGACCACGTCCTGCCCGATGTCCAGATCCGCAGTATCCCACCGGAGCCAGTTGATCGAATCCGTGCCACCCCGGTGCTCGAATCTGCGCCAACAAGTCCACCGGTCGGGACAAATACCGACATGTGCTGGTCCAATCGATCTTTCCCATGATCGGAGTTGGTCGAGACAGGAAGGCCCAACCGATGAGCGTTGAGACGCGGGTCGACGACACCCAGGAACCGCGGGCAGGTCGGCAGGAATGGCTAGGCTTGGGCGTTCTTGCGACGGGCCTGTCGATGATCGTCGTCGACGGCACCATCGTGAACGTCTCGCTGCCCGTCATCATCGACGACCTGAAACTCGATCTCACCGACGCGCAGTGGATCAACAGTCTCTACTCGGTGGTCTTCGCCGCCCTGCTGCTGTCCGCCGGCCGGCTCAGTGACCGGGTGGGACGCCGACTGTTGTTCATCGTCGGTGTGGGCGTGTTCCTCGGCGGCAGCCTCCTGGCAGCACTCGCCGACGACTCGGCGACCCTGATCTTCGCCCGGCTCGTCCAGGGCATCGGCGGCGCATTCGTGCTGCCGTGCACGCTCTCGACCGTCAACGCGACATTCCGGGGCCGTGACCGGGTGATCGCCTTCGCCATCTGGGGATCGGTGATCTCCGGTATGGCGGCGATCGGACCGTTGCTCGGCGGCTGGCTCACCACCGACTTCTCCTGGCGCTGGATCTTCCTCGTCAATGTCCCGATCGGCATCCTCGTCGTCATCGGCGCGATGCTCGTGGTCCCCGAGACCAAGGCCGAGATCTCCGTACCGGGACTCGACATCGTCGGGTTGTTGCTCAGCATGATCGGTTTCGGCGCGCTGATCTTCGCCCTCATCGAAGGCCAGAGCATCGGATGGTGGACCCCGACTGCCGACCTGAAGCTCCCCGGCATGACGTGGTCGACCGACGCACCGGTCTCCGCGACACCGGTCATGGTCGTGGTCGGTCTCGCAGCGCTTGCGGCGTTCATCGTCTGGGAACGCCATCGCGCCCGGGTGCAGCGATCCGCGATCCTCGACCTGTCCCTGTTCCGGTACCGCACCTTCAGCTGGGGCAACTTCACCGCGACCACGGTCGCGATCGGCGAGTTCGGTCTGCTGCTCGTGCTGCCGCTGTTCCTGGTCAACGCGTACGGTCTCAGCACTCTCGGCGCCGGTTACGTCCTGGCGGTGATGGCGCTCGGCGCCTTCGCCTCCGGTGGCGCCGCCCGGCACGTGGCGGGCCGATTCGGCGCACCTCGGACCGTGATGATCGGTCTCGGTCTCGAGGTGATCGGCGTCCTGGCCTTCGCGTTCTATCTGCGTCCCTCGTCGTCCGCCTGGGTGCTGGCGCTCCTGCTCGCCGTCTACGGCGCGGGCCTCGGACTCGCGTCGGCCCAGCTGACCGGCACGGTCCTCGTCGACATCCCCACCGAAGAATCCGGCCAGGGATCGGCGACCCAGAGCACGGCCCGCCAGCTCGGCGCGGCACTCGGCACCGCGATCCTGGGCACGGTCCTCTCGCTGGGTCTCGCGCACAGCCTCACCGACCGGCTCGAACCGGTCGCGCTGCCGGCTCAGGTGTCGGCACCACTGGTCGACGCCACCCGCGATTCCGCGGGCAGCACCATTCCGAGCATCCGCGACGAAGGTGATCGCGGCCGGCTCGGAGCCGAGGGCCCGGAGGTCGCCGACGCCTTGTCGGACGGTTTCGCCGACGCCACCCGCTGGTCGCTGTTCGTGGCCGCCGGTTTCCTGTTCGCCGGTCTCGTGACCTCAACCCAGTTGCAGACCCGGCGTCGTCCCGCGAGCTAGCGGGGTCGGCCCAGTTCTCGCGGCGGATGTCCGTACCCGCGAGGCGCATTCGTGGCGTCGGCGGTCTCCACCGCGGTGACGGCACCCGACGACGCGAGCACCACTCCGCCGCCGACTGCAGCGATGAAGGCGACGATTGCGACCGGTCCCCAGCCGGCGCGCGTTACGTCGCCGAGGAAGGCGATGCCGACCGCGCCCGGGAGCACCGTCTGCCCGACAACGAGAGCTGCCGCGGCACCGTTCACCGAGCCGGTCTGCAGTGCCACGGTGAACAGGTAGAAGCCGCCGATCCCGCTGAGCAGCAACCCATACAGAGCCGGGTCGGTGAACAGCACGGTGAGGTCGAGGGGGTCGATGCCGTCCAGGATTCGAGACGCCACCGCCATCACACCGAACACCGCGCCGGCGATGAGACCGGTGACCGTGGCGATGTGGGTCTTCAAGCGGCGCATCACGATCAGGCCGAGGAGGATCAGCGCGGGCCCGGCGACCAGCACGGCCCAGCGCATCCATGCGGTGTGGTCCACCCCCTCGCGGCCTGCCGACACCGCCAACAGGATCAACGAAGCCACGACCACCGCACCGGCGATCCAATCACGCATGGTGAGGCCGACTTTCAGCACGACCATGGCGAGCAGTGCCGTGGCGACCAGCCGGGCCGAGATGATGGTCTGCGACAGGAACAGTGGGATGAGCCGCGCCGACATGATCGTCGCGATGAACCCGATGATGTCGAAGACGAACCCCACCAGGAACGGCACCGTCAGCATGGTCAGCGCGGTGGACTTCAGCGACGGGTGGGCCGCCGCGGACCGTCGACGCTCCTCACGAATGGCGGCGCGCTGCGAGACCTGCTCGGCGCCGAGCGCCTGCAGGACGGCCGCGGCGGCGAACGCCAGCGCACCGATCACCGCGATGACGATCCCGCTGGTCATGACGCAGGCTCAGATCAACGAGGTGTGAGAACGTCGGTGCCGACGAACTTCGCGAGCTCGGGCGGCAGTTTCACCGAACCGTCGGGCTGCTGGTGGTTCTCGAGGATGGCCACCAGCCAGCGGGTCGTCGCGAGCGTGCCGTTGAGCGTCGCCGCGGTCTGCGGCTTCCCGTTCTCGTCTCGGTAGCGGATCGAGAGGCGACGGGCCTGGAACGTCGTGCAGTTCGACGTCGACGTGAGCTCCCGGTAGGTGTTCTGCGTGGGAACCCATGCCTCACAGTCGAACTTGCGCGCGGCCGACGACCCGAGATCGCCACCGGCGACGTCGATGACGCGGTAGGGCACGTCGATCGCGGCCAGCATGTCCTTCTCCCAGCCCAGCAGACGCTGGTGCTCGGCCTCGGCGTCCTCGGGCTTGCAGTAGATGAAGCCCTCGACCTTGTCGAACTGGTGCACGCGAATGATGCCGCGGGTGTCCTTGCCGTAGCTGCCGGCCTCGCGGCGGAAGCAGGTCGACCAGCCGGCGTACCGCTTCGGACCGTCGGACAGGTCCAGGATCTCGTCCATGTGGTAACCGGCGAGCGGCACCTCCGAGGTGCCGACCAGGTACAGGTCGTCGTCCTTGTCGAGGTGGTAGACCTCGTCGGCGTGGGCGCCGAGGAAGCCGGTGCCCTCCATGACCTCCGGCCGCACCAGGACGGGCGGGACCATCAGCGTGAAGCCGTTGGCGGCAGCCTTCTGCGCGGCCATGTTGAGCAGGCCGAGCTGCAGGAAGGCGCCTTGTCCGGTGAGGAAGTAGAACCGCGAACCCGACACCTTGGCGCCGCGTTCCATGTCGAGCAGGCCGAGCGACTCACCCAGCTCGAGGTGATCCTTCGGGTTCTCGATCTCGCGGGGCTCACCCACGTGCTCGAGGACCACGTAGTCGTCCTCGCCGCCGGCGGGAGCCTCGGGCGCGACGATGTTGGAGATCGCGCGGTGCGCCTTCGCGGCGGCCTCGTCGGCCTCGGACTGACGCGCGACCGCGGCCTTGACCTGCTCGGCGAGTTCCTTGCCCTTGGCGAGCAGCGCCTGCTTCTCGTCGCCCTGCGCCTTACCGACCTGTTTCCCCAGAGCCTTCTGCTCGGATCGCAACGTGTCGGCGTCGACGATGGCCGCACGACGGGCCGCGTCGGCATCGAGCAGGGCATCCACCAGGCCGGGATCCTCGCCGCGGGTGCGCTGCGAGGCACGGACCAGATCCGGGTCGTCACGAACAATCTTCAGGTCGATCACGCCTTCAAACCCTACTGGAGCGCGCGATGCGAACCCGATCACGCCACCGAAGTGAAACCCGGGCCCGGCCCGCGGGTCAGCTCCAGAGCGCCCGGAGATCGTCGCGACCGAACATCGCGGCGGCGTCGGCGGCCGACGGGGTGCCGCCGTGCGGGTCGGCCCCGGCGTCGACGAGCAGCCCGACCACATCGTCGAATCCCTTGAACACCGCACCGGCCAGCGGGGTCTGCCCGCGGTCGTTGGCGAGGTCGGGATCGGCGCCGCGAGACAGCAGAACCGTGACTGCCGATGCGTGGCCGTGATAGGCCGCGAGCATCAGCAGCGAGTCGCCGGACTGGTTGCGCAGGTTCACCGGCACCCCGGCGTCGACGTACCCGCCCAGCGTGGCGGCGTCGCCGGAGCGGGCCATCTCGAACAGTCGGGTGGCCAGTTCGACCAGCTCGGGGTCCGGTGGGGCGTCGGGGCCGGGTGCGGGAGAGGAATCGGCGGGCATCACCGAGAGTGTAGGCAGCCCTCGCCGCGCGACCCGTTGTCCGCATCGGCTGATGCGGGTGTGCCCGGCCGGATCGACCAGGCATGATGGATCCCGATGAACGAGCCCGACCCTGACCGCGACCAGCCCGACCACGACGCGCCCGACGCAATCGACGACGACTTCACCGCCGTCGATCCGGTCGAACCGCGCGACGAGCCGGTCCAGGCCGCCACCCGGCCCCCGCGGTCCGCCACGCGCAATCCCGTCTTCGTCGTCCTGGCCGCCATCGTCGTCGGCGCACTCGTCGCCGGCGGTATCGCCTTCGCGATGGGTGTCTTCGACGACTCCGGCAGCGTGGGCGGCAGCAAGGTCGGCGAGGGCGAACGCCTCGTCCAGAACGCCTTCACCCAATCGGTGGCCGGCGACTGTCTGGACTGGCCCGAGGGCAACCCCGGACAGCCGACCGCGGTCGAATGCGCGCAGAAGCACCGCTTCGAGGTGGCCGGCGGCATCGACACCTCCCTCATCCCCGGCGTCGAGTTCGGCGAGGACGCGCTATGGCCCGGGCCCGAACGCTTCGCCGCCATTCGCGACGAACAGTGCCCGGTCATCGTCGACCAGTACCTCGACGGCCGCCTCGACCCGCAGGGCCGCTTCTCGGTCGGCATGATGTACCCGTCGCAGGCCCAGTGGGACAAAGGCGCCCGGCAGTTGCGTTGCGGAGTCCAGGAAGACGGCGCCGACGGTCAGCCCGTGCAGTTCTCCGGCCGCGTCGCCGACCAGAACCAGTCGTATGTGTGGCCCGAGGGCACCTGCATCGGCATCGATCCGGAGAACCGCAACCCCACCGGTTTCCCGGTGAACTGCGCGGAGCCGCACGCCTTCCAGACCACCGGCATCGTCGACCTCGCGGTCCGCTTCGGCGACCGGATGTCGAACAAGCCGTGGCCCGCGACCGGCGCCCAGAACAACTACCTCGGCACGATCTGCCCGAAGCAGGCCGAACGCTTCGCCGGTGGCGCAGATGCCCTCGACAAGACCACGCTCAACGTCCAGTGGTCGGTTCTCAGCGAGCCGAGCTGGCTCGCCGGCAGCCGAAAGGTGGTCTGCTATCTCGGCCTGCCCGACAAGCGCGGCGGATTCGCCACCCTCGTCGGCGATGTCAAGGACGGCGCGCTGCTGATCAACGGCAAGGCTCCGGTCCCACCGCCCGCCGCTCCGCCCGGTCGCGCCCTCCCGACGCCGGTGCCGCTCCCGCCGGGAATCGCACCGAACCCCGACCAGGCCCCCGCACCGGCAGGCTGACCCATGGCCGTCCCGATGTCCGACGACGAGTTCGACGGGCTGGTCTCCGACGCACTGGACACCATCCCGTCGGAGCTCACCGGCGCGATGAACAACGTCGTCATCCTCGTCGAGCCGTACAACCCCGAGGAACCCGACATCCTCGGGCTCTACCAGGGCGTGGCGCTGACCCTGCGCGACCACGACTACGGCGGATTCCTGCCGGACACCATCACGATCTACCGGGACCCGATCCTGGCGATGTGCAATTCGCGGGACGAGGTGGTGCACGAGGTCGCGGTCACCGTCATGCACGAGATCGCCCACCACTTCGGGATCGACGACGCCTGGCTGCACGCCAACGGCTGGGGTTAGAACCCACTCCCCGAACCCCAGGTCAGGCGGGATGTTTCATCGTGGCCGGAATGCGGAATACCGAGATTCCGATGTCCAGCCCACATCCAGGAGTTCCGCCATGTCCACCGATGCCATCGTCATCCTGAAGGACGACCACAAAGAGATCCGCAAGCTCTTCCGCGACTTCAGGTCCCAGGGCCCGAACGCCACCAAGACCAAGGGCAAGATCGTCGACAAGATCATCGAGGCCCTCACCGTGCACACCTACATCGAGAACGAGTGCATGTATCCCGAGATCCGCAAGCGGGTGCCCGATCTCGAGGACGACATCCTCGAGTCCTACGAAGAGCACCACGTCGCCGACGTCCTCGTCGTCGAGCTCGCCGCGCTGAAGCCGGACTCCGAGCGGTTCGACGCCAAGACGACCGTGCTGATCGAGAACGTCGAGCACCACATCGAGGAAGAAGAGGACGAGTGGTTCCCGAAGGTGCGGGAAGCCCTCGGCCGCAAGGATCTCCAGGAGATCGGTGAAGAGATGCTCCGACTCAAGGAGAAGGCACCACGACGCCCCTCTCAGCCGTCGGCGTTGAAGAAGACGGTCGACGCGATCATCAAATAGCGGCTAGCCCATGGGGTCGTCGACCAGCGGCTCGTCGACCCGTTCGAAAGGTGCGGTCTCGGCTCCCCAGCGGTGGCAGACCCAGATGCCGTCGGTGTACTCGAGTTCGATCGAGCCGGTGTTGCCCAGGTGCGTCGCCGCGGCGAAGCGCGAGTCGATCCCGGCCAGGCGCGCCGCGATGAGGCGGATCGCCGCACCGTGGCTGACCAGGAACACATCGCGGGGCTCGGTTCCGGTCAGGTACGAGCGGGCGAGGTCCTCGACGGTCGGGATGTAGCGGTCGTAGACCATCGCGAGCGACTCCCCGCCGGGGATGCGCACGTCGAGGTCGCCGGCATGCCACTTCTCCATGACGTCATGGAAGACGTCGTGGGCCTCACGGTCGCTGCGATCCTCGAGCTCACCGGCCTGGACCTCGTGCACGCCGTCGACGGCTTCGGTGTGGACGTCCCACACCGTGCTGATCAGTTCGGCGGTCTGCCGGGCGCGCCGGGCCTGTGAGCTGAACAGGACCGCCTCGCGTTCCGGTCGATTCTCGAGACCGAATCGAACACCTTGTCGGGCACCGAAATCGGTGAGCGCGGCGCCCGGCAGCGCGGTGTCGAGCCGGCGCATGACGTTCGCAGTGGTCTCGCCGTGCCGGACGAGATGCAGGCGCGCCATCAGGCCTCTCCCTGTCGCAGCGACTCGATCCAGGCCAGCGAGTCGGCGTGGTCGGGTGGCGCCGATCCCGTCGTCCGTACCGCGGGCCACGAACCGAGGTAGACGACCCGTTCGCACCGGCGGTACAGCGCCGCAAGGGCTTCCGCGACCGCGGCGTCGTCGATGTGGCCGACGGCGTCGAGGAAGAACCGGTAGCGCCCGGCGATGGCTCGGCCCTCCGCCTCGTCGCGCTGCGGTCGGGATTCGATGCGCGTGAGATCGATGCCCCGCGAGGCGAATTCGTTCATCGCGTTCATCAGGCTGCCGGGTTCGTTGGACAGGTCGAGAATCACCGACGTGCGGTCGGTACCGGTCCGGCGCGTCGGGGCCGCGGGGCGTCCGAGGACGAGGAACCGCGTGGTGGCCTCCTTCGCGTCGCAGACGCCATCGGCGATCACAGTCAGATCCGACAGCCTCGCGGCGAGACCGGTCGTCACCGCGGCGTCGGCCTTGCCGGACGCGACGTCCAACGCAGCCGCGGCATTCGATCCGGAGGTCACGAACTCCGCGTTCGGGAAGAGCTTGGCCACCGATTGCCGGACCTGCGCGGCGGCTACCGGGTACGCCGCGATGGTGCGGACGTCCTCGGGGGCGAGCTCGCCGCTCGCGGCGATCGCGAACTCGATGTCGAGGACGGTCTCGGCGAACACCTGCACGCGCCCGTCGGTACCCGACCGCGCCGGCGGTACGAGGGCGTCCATCGTCACCGGGACCGACCCCTCGAGCGAACTCTCGATGGGCACACAGCCGTAGTCGGCCTCGCCGCTGCGCACCATCGCGATGGCGGCAGCCGGGCTCGAGGCGTCGACCTTGGTCACCTCACCCGAGAGGTCGAGACCCCCGAGTGCGGGGTCATGGGCCGCGATGGCCGCGTCGAGTGCCATCTCGGTGAAGGTTCCGGGCGGGCCGAAGTAGGCGATCACAGGCACCACACGAGCCTAGTGGACGCGCGTGACCACACCGGACAGGCCGCAAGGCCCGGAAGCCGACGGTCCGCGGACCCATTGACGATCGCGCCACCGATATTTAGGTTAGGGTTACCTTTCAAGAGCCGACGAGCACTGCAGCCGCCCGCGCCGACCGGAGAGACAACATGACGCGTACGACGACCGACCGACCCACGGATGCCGAGATGATCCAGACGGCCTGCCGCCGAGGGGGCTCCGCCATCCTCGCCGTCGAGGGCGCCGACACGACTCCGATCGACGTCATCCATCTCTTCGAGTCGCAGGCCTTCGTCCTCGTCCCCACCGACGGCGAGGCGATGGCAGCCATCTGCGGCACCGAAGGCACACCTGCGATGCTCGAGGTCACCGACTGGGCGCCCATCGACCTTCGCGAACGAGTCCGGTCGGTCGTCTGGCTCAACGGCACACTCCACGAGGTCCCCCGTGACCTCGAACGCGACCTCGCCATCGAGATCGCCGGCGAACACCCCGACGACGGCCTGCTTGACATCGGCCACGGCGCATCGATGCTCCGCCTCCAGGTCGATTCCGCAGTGCTGGCATCCAGCTCCGGCGCGACGTCGGTGTCGGCCGCCGAACTGGCCGACGCCCAACCCGATCCGTTCTGGGAGTGCGAGGCCGGTTGGCTCGAACACCTCGACGCCGACCATGCCGATCTCGTCGGTCAACTGGCCCGCAAGCTGCCCACCGACCTGCGCCAGGGCCGCGTACGCCCCCTCGGCCTCGACCGCTTCGGCATCCGGTTCCGCATCGAGGGCCTCGACGGCGACTCCGACGTCCGGCTGCCCTTCCCCCGCCCGGTGACCGATGTCTTCGAACTGTCCCGGGCTCTCCGCAACCTCGCCGGTTGCCCGTTCCTGAACTCGATGCCCGACTGACGCTCGCACCTCAGGGAGCGAGAAGGGGTTCTAGGCTGACCGCCATGACCCTGCGCGAGTACTTGCGGCCGTCGCCCCACGGCATCCCGGTGGTCACCGACCGCGTCGAGCGTCGCGGTCTGATCGCCGAACTCGTCATCGTCGGCGTCCTGACGTTCGCGTTCTCCGCGGTCTCGGCCGCGCTCGCACTCCTCGAAGCCCAGTTGGCCGGCGGCATCGGCGGGACGACCGTCGCACTCAACCCCAGCCGCTCCGACCTCGCCCTCATCGACGCCGCGCGTCAGTTGCTGAGCATCCTGCGACTGTTCGCCATCGCCGCGCTCGGCGTGTACCTGCTGTGGCGCAGCGGACTCGGGCTGTCGCGCGTCGGCCTCGGCCGCTGGACCCCGCGACGAGACGTGCCCGCGGGACTCGTCCTCGCCGCCGTCATCGGCATCCCCGGTCTCGCGCTGGTGGCGGTCGCCCGCGCCTTCGGACTCAACGCGAGTCTCGTTCCCAGCCAGGCGGACACCTGGTGGGAATGGCCGGTGCTCATCCTCATCGCGATCGGTAACGCGGCCGCCGAGGAGATCGTGGTGGTCGCCTACTTCATCACCCGACTCCGCCAGCTCGGCGTCTCGGACGCCAAGTCACTCGCCGCCAGCGCTGTCCTCCGCGGCGGCTACCACCTGTACCAGGGCTTCGGCGCCGGTCTCGGCAACGTGGTGATGGGCGTCGTCTACGGCCGCTTCTACCAGGTCACCGGCCGTGCGTGGCCGCTCGTCATCGCGCACGGCGTCATCGACGTCGTCGCTTTCATCGGCTACGCACTGCTGCGCGATCACCTCTCCTGGGTCGGCTGACCCCCGAACCGCCTCAGTCGCGAGCCTCGGTGTGCTTGCCCGAACCGGTGGCACGGGCCAGACCGAAGAGCGCCAGACCGACGAGCATCAGGATGCCCGCGCGCAACCAGGTCTCCGCACTCTGCTGCGTCAGCAGCACGATGCACGTCACGATGGCCAGTACCGGCACGATCGTCCACGCCCGGAAGTGGTCGGTGTCGGCGCGGTCGCGTCGGAGCACCAGGACTGCGATGTTGGTGCTGAGGAAGACGAACAGCAACAGCAGCACCACGGTCTCGGCGAGCGCGGCCACCGAACCGGTCGCCGAGAGCACCATCGCGATGGCGGTGGTGGCGATGATCGACGCCCAGGGCGTACGACGCCCCGGTAGGACCTTCGCGAGCGCCGAAGGCAGCAGTCCATCGCGGGCCATGCCGAACGTCAGACGCGACGCCATGATCATCGTGAGCAGCGCACCGTTGGCCACCGCGATCAGGGCGATCAGCGAGAACAGCTTGTCGGGCACACCGACGTCGGCGATCGTGACCACCTCGAGCAGCGGACCCGACGAGCCGGCGAGCTCGTCCGGCGCCACCACGGTCGAGACCGCGAGGCCCACGAGCACGTAGACGACACCCG
Source organism: Gordonia namibiensis NBRC 108229 (assembly GCF_000298235.1). Lineage (GTDB taxonomy): Bacteria > Actinomycetota > Actinomycetes > Mycobacteriales > Mycobacteriaceae > Gordonia > Gordonia namibiensis. The sequence goes on along the minus strand of NZ_BAHE01000036.1, from coordinate 1,069 downwards.
CGGTGATGAGCGCGCCGAACAGTGCCTTCGGGTAGACCCGTCGGACGTTGCGGACCTCCTCGGCCACGTTCGCCGACGTCTCGAAGCCCACGAACGAGTAGTAGGCGAGCAACGCCGCACTGAGTACCGCCAGCGCGGGGGTCGTCGAACTGTCGAACTCGAACACGCGATGCGGTTCGCCGTCTCCCCGGCCGAGGACAACCGCGGCCAGGACGACGACGAGCACCAGACCCGACACCTCGACGACCGTCATCACGACGTTGGCGCGCACCGACTCGCTGATGCCACGCGCGTTGAGTGCCGCGATCGCGACCAGGAAGACGAGAGCCGTGGCTGTCGTGGGCACGTCCAGGAAGGTCTTGAAATAGTCACCGGCGAACGCCAGCGCCAGACCCGCGGCGCTGGTGACACCGGCGGCCAGCATGCAGAACCCCACCAGGAACGAGACCAGCGACGACCGATAGGCCTGCTGCGCGAAGACCGCCGCGCCGCCCGCCTGGGGGTACTTGGTGACCAGCTCCGCATACGACCCCGCCGTCAGCAACGCCATGACGAGGGCCACCACGAGCGGCACCCAGATGGCACCGCCCACCTCGCCGGCGATCTCGCCCACGAGCGCATAGATGCCGGCGCCCAGCACGTCGCCGAGAATGAACAGGAACAGCATCTTGCCGGAGATCGCGCGCCGGAGCGGGGTGCGATCGTCACCGGTCTCGGTGTCGGGCCGTGCGGCCACATCGTCGGTCATGGCGACCCGGATACCCCGTCGCGGGCCGATCATTCCTGTGATCTGCGCCGAATCCGTGCCGAACACCGGCGCATGCGTACATTGGTTGGGATGAACGAGCAGGACCCGCCGATCATTCGGCGCGGTCGACCGGGGCCACAGGTACCGCCCGGGCGGCCGGCGGGGGGCACACCACCACGTCAGGGACCTCCTCCCGGTGCACCCCATCGACCCCACCCACAGGGTCCCGCTCCCGCCGCACACCCGCAGGCCATGCCGCGCATCCCCGCGCACGGCCCCCCACCGCGTCGGGCGCCCGGCCCTGCCCCGGCAGCCGGCCCC
>NZ_BAHE01000037.1 GCF_000298235.1 Gordonia namibiensis NBRC 108229 | reverse complement strand
CTCAACGCCGAACCCGGCGCACCACCCAACCCTGAACGCATCAACCGGCGACCCGACATACCCCGCCGATTCGCCGAACACCTCCAACAGGTGCGCACCGAAATCCACGGACCCGACACCGAGTCCGACGATCAACCACGCCTACAGATGCGTGAAGTCATCGACCTCCGCAACGCCTCCGACGCCGAAGCCACCCTCGCCTCGCTACTCCTCGCGGCCGCCTACCCGAGGCTCACTTCCGTATGACGTTGTGCCCGGAATCCGGGCACAACGTCATAGAGATCAGCCGCCTCACCTGCGACGAAATCTGGACGTCAAATTTGTGACATCTGCGGGTAGTCACCGCCACCTAGGGTCGCTGCGTTGAAACGAATCCAGGAGGGCCACGTGAAGGCGCTGAAACACCCCGCACTGCAGATCGGAATCGGCGCCATCGCCGGTCTGATCTTCGGACTGATCGTCGGCGAATGGTCCGCCAATCTGAAGTTCATCGGCGACATGTTCATCCGACTCATCCAGATGTCCATCGTGCCTTTGGTTCTCGCGTCGGTGATCGTGGCGACCGCGTCGATGTCCGGCGCGGGGACCGGCAAGATCGCGTTTCGCACGTTCAAGTGGATGATCGGTTTCTCCGTAGTCGCCGCGGTTCTCGCGTGGGGTCTCAGCGTGCTGATCAAGCCGGGCAACGGCATGGTCTTCGACGGTGCGGTCGACCCGACCCTCGAGGAGGAGGCCGCCGAGACGACGGGCTGGCAGGACACACTTCTGGACTTCGTGTCGAAGAACGTCTTCGAAGCGATGTCCACGGCGACGATGGTGCCGATCATCATCTTCGCTCTGCTGTTCGGTATCGCTTTGCGAATCCAGATCACCAAGACCGGCGACGATCGGGTGCTCACCTTCATCGATCAGATCCAGCAGATCGTGCTCATCATGATCCGGCTGGTCATGTACATCGCACCCATCGGCGTCTTCTGCCTGCTGGCACCGCTGGCCGGCGACGTCGGGTTCTCTGTCATCACCACTGGCCTCAAGTACCTGGGCACGACAGCACTCGGAGTCGCGATCCTGTTCGTGCTCTTCGTCATGGTGGTCACGGCACGCACTCGTCTGAACCCGTGGAAGCTCCCAGGAAAGCTCGCCGAGCAGACCGTCATCGCCGTCACCACCACCAGCTCGGCGGTCACGTTCCCGACCGTTCTGAAGAACACCGTCGAAAAAATGGGCGTCAGTCAGAAGATCGCAAACTTCACGCTGTCGATCGGCCTCACGATGGGGTCGTACGGCGCCGTCCTCAACTACATGATCGTCGTGATGTTCCTGGCGCAGGCGGGCCGAGTGGAGCTGACCGTGGGCAGCATAGCCCTCGGTATGGCACTGGCGATCCTGTTGAACATGGGCACCATCACCGTTCCCGGAGGCTTCCCGGTGGTCGCCACCTTCCTCGCCACCTCGCTCGACCTTCCGCTCGAGGCGATCGGCCTGCTCATCGCCGTCGACTGGTTCACCGGCATCTTCCGCACCTTCTTGAACGTCAACGGTGACACCTTCGTCGCGATGCTCGTCGCGAACGCCGACGACGAGATCGACCGGGACGTCTACAACGGGACCAAGACGGTGGTGTCCGAGGAGATCGACGTCTCCGAGTTCGTCGACGTCATGGCAAAGGCCGACGCGGCTGACTGATCGGGTGCGCGAGAACCGGTGGGCGGCAACCAGATGCCCACCGGTCTTCGTGCCTTGAGCCCACGACCTGCGGGTACTTGGTCCCCAATGATCCCGGATCAGCTGCGGGAGTGGGTTCTCCGCAGTAGCGTCACGGGCATGCCAGCATATTGGGTCATGTTCGTCGTCGCGCTGATCGCCTGCATCATCATCGGGATCGGGTTCATCGTCGGAATCCCCGGCAACAAGGACTGATCTCCGGTCCCACTCGTCGCGGCGACCACCCATGGGTCCGCCGCGTCGTTTCCGCACGCACCACTTCCGCAGTCGCCATCTCGGGCACTCGAGCGCTACCGCCTACCAGCGCTTGGCCGTCAGAGGTGGCGATTCTGCGTTGATCGGGGTGTCGCGCCTCACACTCTCCTGTTACTCTCTCGATACTTCAGGTCATCTGACCTGAACATGTGGTCGATAGCCTCGCCATCACCACGAGAACGGGGGATCACATGGGCGCGCACCTCTCACGCAGGCATTTCCTGGGCGGATCGCTCGCAGCGGCGGGCGTCGTGGCGGGAGCGTCACTGACCGGGTCCGGCCGGGCGTCGGCTGCCCCGACGGGAATCGTCGACGTCATCGTCGTCGGCGGAGGACTGTCCGGGCTCGCAGCCGCCAAGACACTCAAAGCGGCGGGCGCGTCGGTGACGGTTCTCGAGGCCCGAGACCGTGCGGGCGGCCGCGTCCACAACATCTCCTCACCCAAGATGGGCGCCACCCTCGACGCCGGAGCCGAATTCATCGGGCCCACGCAGGGGCACATCGCCGGCCTTGCACGCGAGTACGACGTCCGGACGTTGCGGACCCACAACGCCGGCGACAGCATCTTCGTCAGCCGCACCGGTACGACGCGGGTGCCCGCCGCCCTGCCGATTCCCGCGGTGGCCGACCTCGGCCAGGCGGGGGCTGCGCTCGTGCGGGCTCAGGCCGACGCACTGGCGGGCTTCCCCGTCGGCCAGCCGTGGAAGCACCCGAACGCCGCCTACCTGGACTCGATCACCTGGGGGCAGTACACCCATCAGATCGCCGACACCCAGACCGCGCGCGACCTTGTGCAGATAGCGATGTCGGCCCCACTGTCGGTCCGCCCCGACGAGGTCTCCGCGCTCTACTACCTCAACTACATCGCGGCATCCGGTGACGAGCGGACCCCGGCACCCTCGTCCGCCTGCTCAGCACAGACGACGGCGCGCAAGAGCGACTGTTCGAAGGCGGCGCCGCCCTCATCCCGCTCCGGATGGCCCGCGAACTCTCGGCGCACATGGTCTACAACGCACCCGTTCGGTCGATCGATTACACCGACGGCATCGCAACCGTCACCAGCGACGTCGGCGCCTACCGCGCCCGTCGCGTCGTCGTCGCCATGTCCCCTGCCATCTCCGGTCAAATCGACTACCGCCCAGGACTTCCCGCTGCACGTATCGGAATCCACCGCGGCTACCGAATGGGTGCAGTCAGCAAGTTCGCGGCGCTCTACAAAAGGCCGTTCTGGCGCGACAAGGGTTTGTCGGGACAGGTCTATGGCGCCGGGCGCCCCGTCGACGTGACCTTCGAGAGCTACGCGGAGGGCAACCACATCTTGATGGGCTTCATCTCCGCCGACGCCATGCGCCGCCTCGACCACGCTCGCGAATCCACCCTGGTGAGGGAATGCATCGCCAACTTCGTCGAGTACTTCGGCCCCGAGGCCCGGGACTTCGTCGACTACGGCGTCTTCAAATGGGACCTCGAACCGTGGTCACGTGGTGGGCCGGTCGCGGTAAGCCGACCGGGCGTACTCACCAAGTACGGCACCGGACTTCGCGAGCCCGTCGGACCTATCCACTGGGCGGGCACGGAGACCTCGGACTACTGGACCGGGTACATGGACGGCGCCGTCCGCTCGGGCCGCCGTGCGGCGCGGGAGATCCTCGATGATCTCCGGTGACCGAGCTGATGTGAGAGCGCACCGACCATGAGAATGCCTGTGGAGGAACGGCGAGAACTGCTGCTGGAGTCCGCGTTCCGCGTGATCGCCCGACGCGGGGTCGACGGCGCGACCACGCGCGCGATCTGTGCGGAGGCCGGCGTGACCCTGTCGACCTTCCACTACGTGTTCGCCACCCGCGACGAACTCCTCGAGGCACTCGTCGAACGCGGAACCGAAAAGGAACTGACCGCGGTGGGCGCTGCGCTCGAAGAGGGCGCCCAGGCCATCTCTCAGGGTCGGCCCGGCGCGGTCGCAATCCTGGAGAGCGCACTCTCCGCCTACATCGACGGGGTGCAGGCCGATCCCGACCGCGAACAGGCCATGATCTCGCTGAACCAGTACGCCAGGCAGACCGACGGACTCAGCGACCTGGGCTCACAGATGTACCTCCGGTACTACGAGGCGATCGCAGCCGCACTCGACGGCGTCGCCGCGGCTACCTGTACCGCCTGGGACCGTCCCACCGCCGAGCTGGCACCGCTCGTCCTGGCCGGCACCGACGGGATCACCCTGTCGTACCTCAACATTCGTGACCGCGCGATCTGCGACCTCATCGCCGACGCCGTGGTCGCCAATCTGTCGACCCACATCGTCGACCACCCGGAGACCACCCAGAACACTCCAGAAAAAGCCTGAGGGGGACACAGCACGTGGACGTGACACGGAGACAACTGATCGCCGGCGCGGCGGTGACCGCTGCGGGCGCCGGTCTGGCGCTGAGCACGGCCGGGCGCGCCTCGGCCGCCCCGTCCGACTCGACGGACTATCTCGTCGGCTGCGGCATCGGTGACGTCACGGGCGCCGTTGCCGGACAGGGCATGATGGGCTATTCCAATCCCGAGCAGGTCGCGGTAGGCCTGCTCCAGCGATGCTGGGCGCGGGCCTACATCATCGTCGACCAGACCACCGGCAAGCGCGTCGTCTTCCTGACCGCCGACATCGCGTGCCTGTTCCAGTCGCATCACATGGGACTGATGGAAAAGCTGCGCAAGCGTTTCGGCTCGCTCTACACCGAGGCGAACGTCAACCTGAACGCGCAGCACTCGCATGCCTCCTGCGGCGGAACCGCCTGGGACTACGCGTATTCGCTCGCCGCGTTCGGGTTCAAGAAGAACTCCTACGACGCCGAGGTCGACGGCATGTTCGCCGCCATCGTGCGCGCGCACGACAACCTGGCACCCGGCACGATCACCATCGGTCGCGAAGAACTGCACAACGCCAGCGCGAACCGGTCCAAGGTCGCCTTCGACGCCAACCCGGCGTCGGAGAAGAAGTTGTTCCCCAACGCGATCGACCCGCAGGTCACCGTGCTGCGTCTGCGCCACGCGAGTGGCAAGGACGTCGGGGCCATCACCTGGTTCTCGACCCACGGCACCTCGCTGGCCGACCACAACGTGCTGATCGCCGGCGACAACAAGGGTTACGCCAGCTACCTGTGGGAGCGCTCCCAGCCGGGCTTCGTCGCAGCCTTCCCGCAGACGAACTCGGGCGACATGACGCCCAACCTCTCCCTCAAGTGGTTCAAACCGAATGGGCCGACCACGGACAACAAGCGCAACTGCGAACTCATCGGCGAGCGCCAGTACGTCGCCGGGCGACGGGCCTTCGACGCCACCCGACCGATGACTCGCGGCGGCGTCGACTCGATCACGCGCTACGTCGACATGTCCGCGGTGCGGGTCGCCGGAACGTTCACGCCCGACGGGAAACCGGCGTCGACGACACCGGCGATGATGGGTGCCGCCGCGGCCGCGACCAGCAGCGAGGACAACTACGAACAACCGCTCCCCCTGCTCGTCGAGGGTATGACCAACCCGCTGTTCGACGCCCTCGGCGGCAACAAGAAGCCGCCGATCGCCCCGTGGATGCGGGACATGCAGGCGCCCAAGCTGATTCTCTTCCCGCTGGGACTCATGCCGCCGTCGGGCTGGATTCCGTCGGTGGTGCCGCTGCAGATCATGCGGATCGGCGAACTGGTGCTCGTCGCGGTGCCGGCCGAGGTGACCGTCGTCGCCGGACTCCGACTCCGTCAGGTCGTCGCCGACGAACTGCGCATCGACATCGACAACGTGCTCGTCCAGGGATACGCGAACGCATACACCCAGTACGTCACCACCCCGGAGGAGTACGACCTCCAGCAGTACGAGGGCGGTGAAACCCAGTACGGCCGTTACACATTGCCCGCGTACATGCAGGAGTTCGCGAAGCTCGCCGCCGCGATGGCATCGGGCCGCAGCCTGGGTCGCGGCCCGGCGCCCGTCGACAAGTCCGGTTTCCAACCTGACCTGCTCCCGCCGGTCCCCGCCGACCGCCCCATTCCGGGGTACACGTACGGTGACGTCCTGCGGCAGCCGGGCGGGTCGTACCGTGCCGGACAGGTCGTGACCGTCGACTTCGTCGGGGCGCACCCCAACAACGACTTCCGCCACGGCGGAACGTATCTGGAGGTCCAGCGTCGCGAAGGCGGCTCCTGGACGACGATCGCCGACGACAACGACTGGTCCACCGAATTCCGCTGGGCACGTCCGCCCGGCGGCACCGACACCTCACGCATCACGATCACCTGGCGCCCGCCCGCCGGGACGTCGGGGACCTACCGGATCAAATACCACGGCAACAGCCGCGACGGCGCCGGGAAGACCCGGCCGATCAGCGGCGCCTCGAGAACCTTCGAGGTGCGCTGAGCCGCCCCTCTGCACCCTGGGCATGAGGGGTGTCCAGGGAGCAGAGGGTCGGGTCGAAGGGTTGTCGTCGGGGTGCGGCTGGCCGTTTCTCGAGGTGCGCGCGAAGCGACCCCCCGCTCCCTGAGGTGCGAGCGAAGCGCCCCCCGCTCCCTGAGGTGCGAGCGAAGCGAGCCACGAAGGGTTGGCGACGACTCGTCACCAGGCCTTCGTGGCTCGTCGCTATCGCTCCTCGCACCTCAGGCAGCGAGGGGCCGCACCTCAGCGGACACGCGCCCACACGAGTGCCCCACACCTCAGGCAGCGAGGGGCCGCACCTCAGGCAGCGAGGGGCGGCACCTCAGCGGATACGCGCCCGCATGAGTGAGACGTTGTAGTCGGTCCAGGTCGACATGGTGAAGTACAGGTCCTCGCCGCTGGACCAGGGGTGCATGAAACCGCCGTAGAGCTGGTCGTACTTCGACGAGTGGACGAGTCCGGCGGGTTCGGACCAGAGTCCTTGCGGTTCGCGGGCCTTACGGATCACGATCCCGCCGCGGAGGGCGTCGAGGTAGGTCAGTTGCCAGCGTTTCGACTTCTCGTCGTAGCGGGCCGACACCTCGCCGGCCGGGCCGGCGAAGATCACCGACGCGATGTTGCCGTCGCGGGCCGGGACCCATCGACCGTCGCGCCAGTACTGGTAGGCGGTCTTGTTCAGGACATGGTCGCGGTGGACACGCGCGAGGCCCACCGATCCGATCCGGGAGTTGGGTGTGCCGAACATGTAGACGTACTCGCCGTGCGGCACCATCGACGACACCTGGAACTGGCTGATGCCGAAGATGTTGTCCCACCGGGCGTACGGGTCCTTGGTCCACGTCGACCCGCCGTCGTCGGAGTACGCGAGCCCGCCGTGGTTGGTCAGCCACGTGCCGGGGATCTTGCCCCAGGTCCGCACCGACATGTAGGTCATGAACTGCCGGTCCCCGATCGCGAAACCGGAGGTCGGGATGACGGTGATCTCGTAGTGGTCGACGCGTCGCGCGCTCAACAGCTCCGCGGCGTGGCAGCGGCTGTCCTGGATCATCGTGTCGATGCTCATGCCGTCGGACAGCTTCTTGTCGCCGGAGAACCCGAGCACATTGGAACGCCAGTCCCGGCCGTTGGCACCCGGCGGGCGGAAATCCTTGCCGAAGGTGTCGCCGAAGACGACCGCGACCTTCCCCGGCTCGGACTCCCACATGATCCCGAGGTCGGTGCCGTTGATCTGCCAGCGCTTGTCGGTGCGGCTCGTCGACCCCTTACCGGTGAGGGTGCTGACGAGGTCGACGTCAGATACCCGCGGACGCGTCGGCTTGGATGCCACCGGTCCGGCGTCGACGCCCGGGGCGACGGCCGCAGGTGGCGGCGGAAGCTTCGGCGGGTTCGGGTTGGGCACCGGAACCGGGATGTTCTTGGGTGCCGGATCGAAAGTGATCTTCGGGAACTCGATGCTCAACGCGGGACCACCGGAATCGGGTTTCGGCTTCGGCGGGTCGGTGATGCCCGGGCACGGATCCGAACACGGGTCCTTCGGGGGCTTCTCGGACGGAATCCGAATCACCGGTTTCTCCGGGGCAGGTTCGGGCACCGGCAGGATCCGCGGATACGGCAGCGGGATGCTGAACCGGTCGGGCAGACGCGAGATCAGATCACGCGGGTCGACCGGTCCCTTCTTCGGTTTCGGCGGCAGATCCGCCTCACAGCCGGAACTCGGCAACACGACCGAGGGTGCCGCGTGCACTACCGCGGCCGAACCCCCGAGTGCGGTCCCGGCGACCACGATCGCGCAGACCGGGACGAACCATCGAAGCCCGCCGATCCGGAACGAGTCCGCACGAGAGCCAGATCTTCGGCTCTCGTGTGGACGGTTCATGGATCAGGAGTTGTCCGCGTTGCCCTTGCGCCACTCCGACCACGGGATGTTCCAGTCACCGAGGCCGTCGGTGCCGGACAGGGTTCCGCCCGTGGTGTTCTTGACGACCACCGGGTCGCCGCGCAGCGTGTTGTTCATGACCCAGAGCGCGTTCTCCGGGCTGAGGTTGAGGCAGCCGTGGCTCGTGTTGGTGTTGCCCTGGGCCCACACCGACCACGGCGCCGAGTGGAAGAAGATGCCGCTGTAGGACATCCGCGTCGCGTAGTCGACCGGGGTGCGGTAACCGTTCGGCGAGTTGGAGGGCACGCCGTAGGTCGACGAGTCCATGATGATGTGGTCGTGCTTGTCGGCGACCAGGTAGATGCCGTTGTCCGTCTCGTCGCCCGGCTTGCCCATCGACGTCGGCATGGTCTTGATGACCTTGCCGTCGCGCTCGAACACGACCTGCTTGGTGTTGTCGTCGGCGGTGATGACCATCCGGCGGCCGACGGTGAAGTTGGTGCGGACGTTCTCCTGGCCGAACAGGCCGTCGCCGAGGTCGATGCCGTAGGTGTTGACGGCGACCCGCACCTTGGTACCGGGCTTCCAGTACTCCTTGGGGCGCCACCGGACCTCGCTGTCGCTGATCCAGTAGAAGGCGCCCTCGACCGGCGGGTCGGTGGTGACCCGGATGGCCTTCTGTGCGGCACGACGGTTCGGGATCGGCTCGTCGAACTTCACCGCGATCGGCTGGCCGACGCCGACCGTCTCACCCGGGTTGGGGGTCAGGTAGGCCTGCGTCAGGTTGTTGGGGCTGCTGGTCGTGAAGGTGACCTTCTTGGTGACCGCGCCGCCGATGCCGACCGCGTCGGTCTCCAGCGTGTAGGTGCGGTTGTAGCCGAGCGCCTCGTTGCTGACCCAGACGGTGTCGTTGTCGCTGAAGGTGCCCTTGAGCGGGGTGCCGTCCGACTTGGTGATGAGAACCCGGCTGAGCGTGCCCTCGCTCGTGGTGACCTTGATCGGGGCACCCGGCTGGACGCCGACCGTGTTGTCGCTCAGCGGCTGATTGTTGAGCTCGGTGATGTCGACGGCAGGCTTGAGCAGATCGTCGAAGAGGCTCGAACTGGTGACGTTGTCGGAGTACGCAGCCTCCTGTGAACACGACGTCACGAGTGCGATGATCGCGAGCAACACACCACTGATGATCAGTGGCATCCGTCGTGATGAACGACCGATCCCCATCTCTCTCCCGCCTGTCCCGACCGACTCTGATGACTGGTCGGCCGACTGCCTCCCCGAATCTCGCACCAGTGTACGAGAACCCGGTCTGTGAGCTCCGCTACGTGTCATGCGTTCGGCGCGTGTCCTGCACACCGCCCCCGACACCGGCCTGAAGGCCCCTGCGCTCCAAACCCTGATATGCCACAAGACGCCTCGCATTCCTGCGAGGCGTCTTGTGAGCCTTTGTGCGCCATCAGGGACTCGAACCCCGAACCCGCTGATTAAGAGTCAGCTGCTCTGCCAATTGAGCTAATGGCGCTTGCCTTTTTCGCCTCCGGAGTACCTCCCGGCGGCGAGAAGGAACATTACATGACACCATCCCCAGTTGTGAAATCGCCTGGTCGGAGCGGGTTTGCGCGGGTTTGAGCCGTGCGTCCCGCCGGTGCCGACACCGGCCTGGGTCAGCTCGTGATCTTGCGGACCACGAGCACCAGCACGAGCGCCCCCACGCCGGCGATGGAGTACATGACAGCAGGCTTCTGCAGCGTCGCCAGTGCCTTGGACTTGGCGTCGTCGGCGAGGCGCTGCGGGTTGGCACGTTCGGCGAGCGCGTCGAGCGTGCTGGCAAGGTCCTCACGGGCCTTGGCGATCTCCTGCTCGATACGTTCGGTGTCTCCGGCCACGTTGCATCCTTCCGGCGCTTCTCGCTCTGGTTACGCGTCGTCACTGCTCACGCGTAGTCATCGACTGTCAGATCGCCGCCAGACGGCGGCGGTTCGATGCTACGACATCCTCCCGTCGCGGCATGTGACCATGCACTAGCCTTGCTGTCATGGCAGAGGTCACTCCCCCGGTGGAGGCACAGCGTTTGTCCGTCGGTGATCGCGCACCCGCGTTCACCCTGCCCGACGCGAACGAGAATCCGGTGTCGTTGTCCGACTACGCCGGCCAGAAGGTCATCGTCTACTTCTACCCGGCGGCATCGACGCCCGGCTGCACCAAGCAGGCGTGTGATTTTCGTGACAATCTCGCCGAGCTGAACGACGCCGGCCTGACGGTGCTGGGCATCTCGCCCGACAAGCCCGCCAAGCTGGCCAAGTTCGTCGAGAAGGAAGGGCTGACCTTCCCGCTGTTGAGCGACCCCGAGAAGAAGGTGCTCACCGAGTGGGGCGCCTTCGGCGAGAAGAAGATGTACGGCAAGACCGTCACCGGTGTCATCCGCTCCACATTCCTCGTGGACACCGACGGGACCATCGCGCTCGCGCAGTACAACGTCCGCGCCACCGGTCACGTGGCCAAGCTGCGCCGCGACCTGTCCGTCTGAGATCTGTCCGCCGATGGCCGAGTCCGCCGAACCGCTGATGCCGCGCAAGCGGCCAACGCAGGAACGAAGCAAGCGCAAGTTCCAGGCGATGCTCGAGGCGGCACGCGAGCTGCTGATCGACGTCGGTTTCGAATCGCTGACGTGTGAGGAGATCGCGGCCCGCGCCGAGGTCCCGATCGGGACGCTGTACCAGTACTTCGCCAACAAGTACGTCATCGTCTGCGAACTCGACCGGCAGGACACCGTCGACGTCCGCGAGGAGCTGACCGCGTTCGCCACCGAGGTGCCCTCCCTCGAGTGGCCCAGCCTGCTCGAGAAGTTCCTCGACCACCTCGCGGCACTCTGGCGCACCGACCCGTCACGTCGTGCGGTGTGGCTGGCCGTGCAGTCGACGCCCGCCACGCGTGCGACGGCGTCGGAGAACGAACGCGTCCTCGCCGAGCAGGTCGCACGTATTCTCGCGCCGCTCACGCCTTCTCAGCGTGAACGGCGCGAGATGATGTCGCAGGTGCTGGTCCACACGGCGTACTCGTTGCTCAGCTTCTCGGTGCAGGACGGCCACGACCACGAGGAGACCGTCGCCGAACTCAAGCGGATGCTCGCGGGCTATCTGCTGCTCGAGGAGTCGACGACGGTCTGAGGATCGTCGCTGCGGGTTTCGGGCCTAACGGCCCTCGAGGATGGCGACTGCCGCCGCGGTGTCCCCGTCGTGTGTCAGGGACACGTGGACGACGGTGTCGCGCAGATGATTTCCGATCTCGCCGGACAGCCGGATCGCCGGCCTGCCCCAGTTGTCGGTGACGACCTCGATGTCGCTGTGCCGGATCAGCGGCAGCAGTGGGGACCGCGAGAACCGGCTCACCGACCACGCTTTCACGACGGCTTCCTTCGCCGCCCAGCGCGCGGCGAGATGTCGCGCGTCGTCGCCGGTTCCGGCAGCCGAGTCCCGGCGCTCGCCGACCGTGAACCGGTCGGCGAACGTCGTACCCGGCTGCCGGAGCTGCTCGGCGAACTCCGGGATCGACACGATGTCGATGCCCACTCCGAGAACGCTCATCTCTTCCGGTCTCGCCTCACCGCTCGAATCCGCTGCGGTCACCGGGTTCCCGGAACCGGAGCGGGGCCGTACACGTCCGCTTCGTCGAGGCGCACCGACGGATCGAGCAGCATGCCCGCCTCGGCGTCGTGCTCGTCGACCGACTCGTCGAAGCGACGGTTCGGCGGACGCTGGTAGGCCGGCTCGCCACCGCAGATCGACTGCAGGAAGCGCTGGCTGCCCAGGCGCGCACGCTCATCGGCACGCTTGCGGTAGGTCTCCCGCTCCTCGGGTGCCAGGGAGGCGATGAAGGCCTCCGGATGGACGACCGCGATGAGACCGGACACGTGGCCGAAGCCGAGGCTGGTCAGCAGGCCGGCCTTGAGCGGGAACCGCTCCCCCAGCTGCAGCGTCTCGCGCGGCCACACCAGGTGCGGGTACTCCTTCATCTTCTCGTCGACGCAGTCGAGGCTGCGGTTCGGCGGGATGACGCCGTCGCGGAGCATCTGGCACAGGCCGATCAGCTGGAAGGCTGCGGCGCCGCCCTTGGCGTGACCGGTGAGCGACTTCTGCGAGACCACGAACAGCGGCGCGCCCTTGTTACGTCCGATCGCCTCCGCGAGGCGTTCGTGCAGCTCGGACTCGTTGGGATCGTTGGCCTTCGTCGAGGTGTCGTGCTTGGACACCAGCGCGACGTCGTCGGCGGTGACACCGAGCGAGTTCAGGGCGTTGGCCAGCGGCGAGTACAGCGCGCCGCGGGCGGCGCCCAGGGCACCGAGACCCGGAGCCGGGATCGAGGTGTGCACGCCGTCGCCGAAGCTCTGCGCCCACGCCACCACACCGAGGACCGGCAGACCCATCTGCGCCGCGACGTCGCCGCGGGCGAGCAGGATCGTGCCACCGCCGGCGGACTCCACGAACCCGCCGCGTCGGCGGTCGTTGGCCCGCGAGAACCGGCGGTCGTCGATACCGCGGGCGGTCATCTTCGCCGAGTCCGCGGTCGCCGACATCGCGCCGAAGCCGACGATGCCCTCGATGCCGAGGTCGTCGAAGCCGCCGGCCACCGCGAAGAGCGCCTTGCCGAGACGGATCTTGTCGACGCCCTCCTCGACCGACACCGCTGCCGTGGCGCAGGCCGCGACCGGGTGGATCATCGCGCCGTAGGAGCCCACGTACGACTGGACGACGTGTGCGGCAACGATGTTCGGCAGGGCCTCCTGCAGGATGTCGTTGGCGTTGGCCTCACCGAGCAGGGTGTTGATGTACAGGTCTCGCATCGAGGCCATGCCACCCATACCGGTGCCCTGGGTGTTGGCGACGAGGCCCGGGTGCACCCAACGCATCAGCTCGCTCGGCGTGAAGCCGGACGACAGGAATGCGTCGACGGTGGCGACCAGGTTCCACAGGGCGACCCGGTCGATCGCCTCGACCATGTCGGGGCTGACACCCCAGCGGGTCGGATCGAAGCCGGTCGGGATCTGGCCGCCGACGGTGCGGGTCAGCGAGAACTTGCGCGGCACACGGATCTCCGTGCCGGCCAGGCGCGTGACCTGCCAGTCGCCGTCGGGGTTCTGCGTCACCCGCGTCTTCTCGGGGTTGGCACTCGCGAACGCACGGGCCTCGGCCTCGGAGTTGACCGTGAAGGTCAGGTCCTCGTCGAGGAACACCGAGGTGAGCAGCGGCGAGGTGTTGTCGACCATCGCGCCGTCGTCGGCGTAGCGGCGGATGCCGCACCGCGACACGACCTCGTCGTGGTAGCGCTCGGCGATCTCGCTCTCCGGCACCGGATCACCGGACTCGGTGTCGTACCAGCCGGGCTTCGGAGCCGAGTCCCAGTGGATCAGACCGGTGTTCCAGGCCAGCTCGAGAACGCCTGCCGCCGAGAGCTTCTCGTCGACCTCCATCTCGAAGCGGGTACGCGCCGAACCGTAGGGGCCGAGCTCGCCCGCACCCACGATGACCACCAGGTCCTCGGGACGCGCGTCGATCGACGGCCATTCCGGGCGCATGCCGCGGGGTGCGCGGGCGGGTGCCGGGAGTGCGGCCACGGTGGTCGCTTCCGATGCCTCGTCGGTCTCCTCGGCGGCCTCGGCAGCCGCTGCGGCGGTGGCCGCGAGCGCCTTGAGGTCGGTCGAGGCGTCGAGCCCGCCGGTGAAGTCGGCCAGGACCGGAGCGGTCGCCGCGGACGAACGCTGCTCGGGGGTGCAGAGCGTCAACAGGTTGGCGGCCATCTCCTCGGTGCTCCAGGTGCGGACACCCGCGGCCTCGACCGCATCGACCATGCCGTCGTTGTGGCCCATCAGTCCGGTGCCGCGCACCCAGCCGATGAGGGCGTGGGCCAGCGTGGTCTTCGAACCCCACGACTCCTCGGCCGACCAGCGGGTCACGAGCGCGTCCAGGGCGGCCTTGCTCTCGCCGTAGGCGCCGTCGCCACCGAACATGCCGCGGTTGGGGGAACCCGGCAGGACGACGTGCAGGCGGGCCGCGATGTCGTGGTCGGAGTGGACCTCCGCCAGACCGGCGATGAGACGCTCGACCGACCAGAGCAGGACCTTCATCTCCAGCTCGGCGCGAGCGCCGGCGTCGGTGAGGTCGCCGGCCACCCGCGGGGCGGCGAACGGGAACAGCATCGTCGGCTTCATGGCCGGCTTCACCACCGCCGTCGTGCCGCCGAGGTTCTCGGTCTGCTCCGTGGCCACCCACTCGACCAGGTCGTCGACGTCGGTGTACGACGCCATGTTCGCCGGGGCGATCCACAGCGCGGCGCCGGTGCGGGCGTTCTCGCGGTAGAGCTTCTTGTAGAAGGCGAGGCGCTCGGAGTTCAGACGCGAGGTGGTCGCGATGACGGTCGCACCGCCGGCGAGGAGTCCGGCCACCACACCTGCGGCGATCGAGCCCTTGCTGGCACCGGTGACGACAGCGATCTCGCGGCTGTAGATCCCCTTCTCGGGGTTCTCGGCGGCGTGTGCGATCGCGCCGAAGACACGGGTGTGCACGGCGTTTCCGTTCGCGAGGGCCTTGCCCTGCCACCAGGTGGCGTGTTCGGCGACGGTGTCCCCGGCGCCGGCGAACCCGCCGACGAGCTTCTCGAAGTCGGCGTCGAGCTCGTCCTCATCGGTCAGCCAGAGACGGACGAGATCCTCACGGGCGGTTGCCCACCGGTCGTCGATGAGGACGACCTTGGCGTCGTCGAACGCCGGTGCGACGGTGCGCGCCCAGTCCGATCCGAGTTCGGCGCTGACCAGTTCGGCCAGTTCGGCGTTGGGATCGGCCGCGGCCTCGGCGAGGTCGGCGACCTCGCTGAGGCCCAGCTTCTCCAGCACGGTGTACGCCGCCGACGCGAGCGCACCCGACCGACCGGTGATCTGTTCGGTGAACTCGCCGAGAGCAGCCGCGTCGACCGTTGCGCCACCGCCGGATTCGGCTGCGGGCTTGCCGACCGCGATGCCCTTCTCGGCACCCACGGCGGTGACCGCCTTGTCGATCAGCGCATCGAGCGCGTCGGCGTTGGCGACCGGGCCGTCGAGCAGGTTGCCCAATGCCTCACCGCGGACCGAGGCGCCGTCCCGGGTACCCAGGGCGAGCGCGACGGTCGTGTGCAGTCCCCAGCCGGGGCCGAGCTGCCAGACGGAGCTGACGCGGTCGGTGATGTAGTTCTGGCGCTTGCCCAGCGGGCCGAGGACCTTGCGGACCTGGTCGCTGACCGCATCGGTGAGCACCGCACCCAGCGGACGGTAGCCGCGAGCGAGGGTCTCGACGGTCGACGACAGCGCGACCATGTCGGCCTCAGCCGCACCATCGATGGCACCGAGTCCGAGCTCGCCACCGATGTCGAGCAGCAGCTGGTTGCGGCGTGAGGACACACCGTCACACAGCGCCTCGATGGTGTCGGCCGCACCGATCTGGTCGACGCGCATCTTGGTCCACAGCGCGATCACGGACTTCACCGCATCCGACGGGGTGAACGCGATGTCGTCGGGACGCGGGCCGCCCGCGGGAGCCGCCGGAGCGGCAGCCGGAGCCGGTGCCGCCGCGGCGGGAGCAGCCTCCGCCGGCGCGGCGGCCGACTCCGCGGGAGCGGCGATCTCGTCCTCTTCCGGCTCGTGGCCGGCGTCCTTGGCCAGGATCACGTCGGAATCGCGTTCGACGTTCACCACCTCGGTGGTGGCCGAGGCGTAGTCGTCGAGCTTGAGGGTGTTGTTGGCCAGGCCGGTCAGGGTCGGGGCACCCTTCAGACCGATCTCGACGAAGCGCTGCACGGCGAGGCCGTCACGCTCCGGGCCGCTGAACAGCAGGTCCTGGGTCTCGATCCAGCGGACCGGGCTGGCGAACTGCCAGGCGAGGAGCTCGATCAGGAGAACGCGGGCCAGCTCGGTGGGCTTGGCGGTCCAGGTGTCCCAGTCGGCGAGGACCTCGTTCAGCGGATCGGACGGCACGAGCGCCGCGATCTCCTCCACGAAGTCACGTCCGAGGTTGAACAGGCGCGGCACCAGGTTCGGGATGTACCGGCCGATCAGGATGTCGATGTCGATGTCGGCGGGCAGCAGCTCCTCGAGCTTGCCGCGGAACTCCGGCACACCGGCGCGCAGGACGCTGGAGTGGAACGGGACGTCGATGCCCGGGATGAGGATGAACGCCCGCTTGCCACCGAACTCGGCACGGCGACGGTCGATCTCGGCCTCGAGGTGCTCCAGGCCGCGGACCGTGCCGGCGATCGCGTACTGCGAACCGAGCAGGTTGAGGTTGACGACCTCGAGGAACTCGCCGATCTCTGCACCGAGATCGGAGACGAATCCGGTGACGTCGGCGTCGGCGAGACCGAACTGGCTCGGCCGGATCGCGGCCATGCGGTAGTCGCTGCGTCCCAGCTCATCTCGCGGAACCAGGTGGTGCATGGCCTCGCCGCGCTGGAACACGACCTCGAGGACGGCCTCGAGCGGCAGCACGCCGGCGCAGGCGGCGAGAGCGTTGTACTCACCGACCGAGTGGCCACAGGTGATGGCGCCCTCGACGAAGCCGCCGGCCTCCTTGAGTTCGGCGATCTGCGCGACACCGAGGGTCGCCATGGCGACCTGCGTGAACTGCGTCAGGTACAGCACACCGTCGGGGTGGTTGTAGGTGGTGCCGTTGGCGACGAGAGTCGTCGGGTTGTCCCGCACGACGGCCAGGATCGAGAAGCCGAGCGCCTTGCGGGTGTGCGTGTCGGCGCGGTCCCAGATCTTGCGGGCGGCCTTGGAGCGCGACCGGGCGTCGAGGCCCATGCCCTTGGACTGGATGCCCTGCCCCGGGAACGCGTAGACGGTGCGCGGGGCGGCCAGGAGGCCGGTGGCGCTCATGACGAGGTTGTCGCCGACCTTGGCGCTCACCTCGACGACCTCGCGGCCGTTGTCGAGGCCCACGCGGTCGACGCGCACGGTGATGGTGTCGCCGAGGCGGACCATGCCCAGATAGCGTGCGGTCCAGCCGATCAGCGGTCGCGGCGACGGGGTCGGGTTCTTCGAGTCGGTCGCGGTGACGACCTGCTGAGCGGCGGCCGACAGCCACATGCCGTGCACGATCGGGTCACCGAGTCCGGCGAGCTTGGCCGCCGAGGCGTCGGTGTGGATCGGGTTGCGGTCACCGGAGACGACGGCGAAGCCGTGCATACGGTTCGGCGCGGTGATGGTTGCCGAACGGAGCAGCTTGCGGGTGGCCGACTGCTCGGCCTTCGGGGCACCGCCCGCCCGGGGCGGGTCGGTGAGCTCGGCGGCCCCGAGGCGTCCGCGGATCGCGAAGCGTTCCTCGAGGGTGGCGATCGGTCCGGCGGGTCCGGCGATCTCGACCGAGACCTCGACGACACGGCCGACGTCGGAGTCGCGCACCGCACCGGTACGGGCGGTCACCGTCAGTTCGGCGGTCTCCGTGGGGATCTCACCGGTGAGGGCGATCGCGTGGTCGAGGTGGACCAGGTCGAGCAGACCCTCGACGACCGGCGCACCGGTCTCGGTACGGGCGGCACCGATGACACTGAACACGCTGGGCCAGCAGGCGCCGACCAGGGTGTCGGGGACGGCGAAGCCGAAAGGCTCGGTCGGGGTGGTCGGACGCAGGTGCGCGGGCAGGGAGAAGCCGGTCACCGACGCGTGGTCGGCCACCGAGTCGGGCTGCCAGGTGATGGTGGTGGTCGCGGTGCCGTCGGTCACCTCGGCGAGCGCGCCGCCCGCGGCGACCGTGAGGATCTCGGTCATCGCCCCGGCGGCCTCGTCGAGTCCGACGACCGGCGATCCACCGTCGCGCACACCGAGACCGGCGAGGAGCGGGATACGCACGGCCGCACCGGAGATCGGGACGACGAGATCGAAACGGGCCACGCCGTTCTCGCTGCCGACCTGCTCGATGACGGCGCCGGTGGGCTCGTGCTCGGCACGCTCGGGTGCGACGACCGACCAGGCGGCGCGGTCGCCGAGGAGGGCGACCGGGCTCGGGACGATGCGTCCCGCCCAGCTCACGTCGTCGGATTCCAGGACGGCGGACAGGACGCCGGCGTCCTCGACGAGTCCGGCACGATGGCGCGAGGCGACCTCGACCGAGCGCACACCGGCGGTGAGCAGGTCGGTGACGACCTGCGCCTCGAAGCGGTCCAGCAGCTCGCCGACCGGCTCGTCGACGCGGGTGATGCCGGCCACGGCGACCGGGCCGGGGATGACGCAGACGGCGTCGGCGCCGTAGCGCGCGTCATGGGCCTGCCACAGGGAGTCACTGCGCCACCAGCGGCGCACGTCCTTGTCGATGACCGGCACGAAGTTGACCGGCTTGCCCGGGGTGCGGCACAGCTCGAGGAAGAACGCGACGTCCGCGGGATGCAGGATGTCGGTGTCGATCTCGCGGTAGACGCTGCCCAGCGCGTCGATCGCGGCGTGCGGGTCGTCGGTGGCCGACAGCTCGGCGAACATCGTCGGGATGGGGCCCGAGTCCTGCGGGTGCATGCGGGCCTCGGTGCGCTGCAGCATCTCCACGAAACGCTGCTGCCAGGTGATGTCGGCCCACGGGTGCTGATCGCCGTTGGCGTCGCCGACGGCGAGGGTCGCGTAACGGTCGAGCCATTCGCGGTAGGTCATCTCGGCGACGTCGCCGAAGTACGGCTTGGCGGTGTTCGCCATCGCCGCGATGATCTCGTCGCGACGTGCGGCGACGGCCTCGGCGTCACCGGCGACCTCGTCGAGCAGACGGCCGCAGCGGGACGCGGTGTTGTCGACCTCGTGGATGTCGGCGCCGAGCTGCGAACGGCCCGAAGCCATTCCGGCGGTCGCGTGACCCGCACCGATCCACTCGTCGATACCGGCGGTGTCGACGAGGAGCTGCTTGACCTCGGGGGTGGTGGTGGCCTCCTTCGTGGCCATCGCCGCGGTGCCGATGAGGATGCCGTCGAGCGGCATCATCGGGTAGCCGTAGCCGGTCGACCAGACGCCGGTCAGGTACTCGCTGGCACGCTCCGGGGTGCCGACACCGCCGCCGACGCAGATGACCACGTTGGGTCGGGCGCGGAGTTCGCCGTAGGTGGCGAGCAGCAGGTCGTCGAGGTCCTCCCACGAGTGGTGGCCACCGGCGCGGCCGCCCTCGATCTGGACGATGATCGGATGCTGCGGGACCTCGTTGGCGATCCGTACGACCGAGCGGATCTGCTCGACGGTGCCCGGCTTGAAGGCGACGAAGCGGAGCCCGGCCTCGACGAACTCGTCGACCAGTGCGACCGCGTCCTCGAGTTCGGGGATTCCGGCCGAGACGATCACGCCGTCGAGCGGCGCACCCTGGGCGCGGGCCTTCTGCACGAGGCGCTTGCCGCCGAGCTGCAGCTTCCACAGGTAGGGGTCGAGGAACAGCGCGTTGAACTGCGCCTCGCGACCCGGCTCGAGCAGGTCGGTGAGGGTGGCGATGTTACGGGCGAAGATGTCCTCGGTGACCTGGCCACCGCCGGCGAGCTCGGCCCAGTGGCCTGCGTTGGCCGCGGCGGCGACGATCGCCGGGTCGACGGTGGTCGGGGTCATGCCCGCGAGCAGCATCGGCGAACGTCCGGTGAGACGTGTGAACGCGGTCTCGACAACGGTCCGGCCGTCGGGCAACTCGACGAGGGTCGGGGCGAACTGGGACCACGGGGTGCCGACCTCCGGCACGCCGCCCGGGCTGAAGAGGTTGCGCTGACCGACGCGCAGTGCGGCGGGGACGAGGCCCACCCCCTGGCCGCGGACGAGCGATGCGGAGAGACGGGTGGCGATGTCGCCGGGACCGAAGTCGAGGATCCACCTGGCGCCACCGGCGACGACCTCGTCGACCGAGGAGACCCAGTCGACGTGTGCGACGAGGATGTCATGGGCGTGGCGGGTCGCGAGCTCACGGTCGATGCCGCACCGGTCGGCCCACTCGCCGACGAGTTCGACGGCCTCGGCCATGTTGGGGTGATGGAAGGCGACGGACACCTGGAGGTGGTCGAACTTCGGGGCGAACGGTGCGCCGCCGGTCAGCTTGCGTTTGCGCTCGTCGGCCTCGGCGGCGGCGATCCGCTCGCAGAGCGCGACGAAGCCGGCGAGGTGACGCGGGGCGCCGGAGAGCACGAGGGCGTTGCGGCTGTTCTTGATCGAGACCACCGGCGCGGTGGCCAGGTCGCTCTCGGGAAGGCTCGCGCGGTACTGGGCGAGGACCTCGTCCACCCGTGCCGGGGTGACGTTGTTGACGGCCAGCATCGGCGTGCCGTCGGTGGTGGTCCCGAGGCCGCGGCGACGCGCGATGAGCGAACCGGCGGCACCGATGAGATGGGCGACGGCGAGCAGCAGACCCTGACCGGCCTCCGCGGCGTTGCCCTCGGCTCCTACCGCGTCGGTGGCCAGCGAGCCCTGCGAATGTCCGATGACGGCACTCGGCGGGATGCTCGCGGTGTCGAGGCCCTGCTTGCGCAGCGCCTCGACGGCGGCCAGCTGGGTCAGCAGGACCCCGGGACCCGAGAGGGTGAAGTCGGCGAGCGCGGTCTCGGTGGGCACCTCTTCGCCCGCGTCGTGCGCGTGGACCCATGCGAGCGGGTGAAAGCCGTCGGCGCGCGCGACGACGAGGTCGTCGGCGACGGGTGCGACGAGCCGCTCCGCGGCCTCCACGATCCCGGCGATGCGGTGTTCGAGGTCGGCGTCGACGACCAGCTCGGCCAGCGTCGGCAGCCACGCGCCGCCCTGACCGCCGAAACTGATCGCGTAGGGCTCCCCCTGGGCGAGGCGGTCGATGAGCGTGGCTGTGGGGCGCTCTGCGTTGGCGGCGCCCTGCGAGCCGGTGCGGAACTGGTCGACGGTCACGAGTACTCCTCTGTGGTGGTCGGTCTCGGTGGTCGGCGGAGTGTCTTGGTGCCGGCGCGGGCGTCGGCGACGTGTCTCGGGCGCAGGCGCGGGCGCCGGCGATTCCTCGTCGATGAGAACGGGGGTCGTCCACGACGCCCGGGGCATCGCAGGCGAAAACGAGGGCGGCCGCCCTGCCTGATTCGAACTGACTGGTACAACTGGTGAACACGCCTGCCACACAAGGACATTGACGCTCCCCGGTTCATGGAGGAGTCGCCTACGACGTGAACGTGACACCCATGATGACACACGAAAGTGAGGGATTCCTCATGTTTCTGGGTGACCTGTCGGTATACCGACCAGTAACCCCGCGGGTAACTTGAAAGACCATGTCAACGACCATCCGAAGGGTTGCGAAACGCGCTGGCCAGGCAACGTACCCGAAGGTATGTCGACCCCCGATCGCGCGCTCGGTCAACCGTTATGAAACCGTGATGTGATCCGGGCCACGCCCCGACCCGGCGGCGATTCGCGTCGGTCGCGTGATGCCCGGATGAACCCCGTCCGTGCCCTAGAGTCGGGCCCATGAGCAGTTGCATCTTCTGCGCCATCGTCGCGGGCACCGCTCCGGGCCGGATCGTCTACTCCGACGACGACGTCGTCGGCTTCCTCGACATCCGACCGGTCACCCGCGGGCACACCTTGCTCGTCCCCCGCGTCCACTCATCCGGTCTCGACGACCTCGACCCGGCCGTCGGTGCGGCTCTCTTCGCCGCCGGACAGCGTGTCGGATCGGCGCTGAAGGCCGGACCGATGGCCGCGGACGGGGTCAACCTCGCCCTCAACGACGGCCGCGCCGCGTTCCAGACCGTCTTCCACACCCATCTGCACGTCGTGCCCCGCCACGCAGGCGACAAGCTCAGTTTTGCCAAGGGCCTGGTCGTGCGTCGCGATCCTGACCCCGACGAGACCGCCGACCTGGTCCGCGCTTCCCTCGAGGCCGCGGGGTGACCGGGCCGACCATCCCCGAGGCCGTGATCGACCTCGTCCGAGACGCGGACTGGATCACCGTCTTCAGCGGGGCCGGCATGTCGGCCGAGAGCGGTATAGCAACCTTCCGCGACGCCCAGACCGGGCTGTGGGAGACGTTCGATCCCGCCGAACTCGCCACCCCCGAGGCGTGGGAACGCGACCCCGCCCTGGTCTGGGGCTGGTACCGGTGGCGCGCCCGCGAGGTGCTCGCCGCCGAACCGAACGCCGGACACCGCGCACTGGCCGAACTCGGCGCCTCGCGCACCGTCATGGTGGTCACCCAGAACGTCGACGACCTGCACGAGCGTGCCGGCAGTGACGTGGTCAGCCACCTCCACGGCAGCCTCTTCGCGCCGCGCTGCTCGGTGTGTGACACCCCGTACGACGGGCCCGGTGCGCGGCCCTCGGCCGCCGATCCGGACACCGAACACGTCGAGCCCCGGGTCGCTCCCCCGATCTGTCCGAGATGCGGTGGCGACGTCCGACCCGGCGTCGTCTGGTTCGGCGAGGCGCTGCCCGCGGACGACTGGAAGCGGGCCGATCAGGCGTTCCGCGCGGGCGAGGTGGTCATCGTCGTCGGCACGAGCGGCATCGTGTACCCGGCCGCATCACTCCCAGAACGTGCTGTGCGCGAAGGCATTCCGGTGATCGAGTTCAACCCAGCCGAGTCGTCGGTGACCGATTTCGCGACCCACAGCCTGCGGGTGCCGGCCGCCGAGGGGCTACCGGCGCTGCTCCGCGCGCTGGGCTGACCGCCCACTCGCCGCTACCGCGCGCGTCACTCCCCGGCCGTCAGGTCGATCGGCGACCACGTCGGGGCGTCCTCGGCGGCCGGACGTGCCGTGATCGACCCGGGCTTGCAGCCACGCGCTTCGAGAGCGGCGGCGACCGCGTCGATCACGCGATCCGGGTCGAGTTCGAACTCCGACTCCCGTACACGGGCGAATTCCCAACCGCAACGCCGCAATTCACGCTCGCGCTCCAGATCGGAGCGGGCCTGACGGCCGGTTCCGGGGAACGCGTCAGGATCGCATTCGACGGCCATCCGCGCATCGGCCCCGAGGACCACCAGGTCGATGACCCGGTTGTTGACCGTGACCTTCGGGGTCACGTGGTAGCCGAGTGCCGCGAGACGGTTGAACACCCGCTGTTCGAGCAGGTTGTCGAACGGTTCGACGCGGCGGTCGTCGGGCACGTCGGTCGGCATCGGGCTGATCCTGATGCCCTCGTTGGCGGTGAAGTACGACAGCAACGAATACCGGAGATCGTTGTGCCGCAGATCTTCCGGACCGATCGAATGGAACAGCCAGACCTGATCCATCGCGCGGGTTGCCGCGACGTTGATCCGCCGTTGCGACTCCGCACGGGTCAGGGCCGAGATGGCTGACGGATCGGAGACGACCATCGACAGGAAGACGACGCGGCGTTCGTCGCCCTGGAAGTCCGGTGGGGTGCCCACCCGGATACGACGGGTGCGCCACGCCTCGGCGTCGAGCCCGTCGCGCAGGGCTCGTTCCAGCGCCTCCGCCTGTTTGGTGCCCTGTAGCGCGATCACGCCGAAATCGCGTCCCTCGTAGGCAGGATCGGCGAGACAGTCGCGCAGGGCCCCGAGGATGGCCTCCACTTCGGCGTCGTTGACGAGACCCGACCCGCTGCCGGTCGCCTCGCCGTCGACCGCCACCGTCCGCAACGGTTCGAGGCGGTCGGAGCCGTACTGCCGCACCGGGATCAGTGGTGCCTTGCCGTAGAACTGCCGCGACGAGAACTCGATGATCTCCGGCATCGACCGGAAGTGCTCGCGCAACCCGACGACATTGCCGAACCTGCTGCGCAGCAACGAGAACAGACTCGACCGCGGGGTCAATCCGTCGCGGAGATAGGTCGGGAGGTCCGGCAGTGCGGCGTCGAGCTCGGCGAAGGCGTCGTCGAGCGTGGTCCCGGCGAGTCCCACCGGCGCACACTGTTTGTCGTCGCCCACGACGATGATCCGGGGCGCGAGCCACAGCAGGAAGGAACTGGTGATGTCCGCCTGCGACGCCTCGTCGACGATGACGACGTCGAAGGAGTGCCGGCGGGGCGGAAGCGTCTCGGCGACCTGGTTGATCGACATGATCCATGCCGGGATCGCGTTCTGCGCGACGGCCATCGCCTCGCGTGCGGCACGACGGAAACGGTTGGCATGCTTACCCGAACCCTTGCCGAGGTTGATCATGTGGTCGCGGTAGGACTGCAGCGCCTGGATCTCACCGGTCGTGGTGCGCACCAGCAATTCTCGCCAGGCTCGGGCAGAGGCCAGCCGGGTCGTCAAGTGCGCGACGTCGACCTCGGTGGCATCGAGGTCGGCCGAGATCCGGTTCTCGGAGTGCACGTCGCTGCGTTCGGACACCCACGTGTTGGCGTACCGCCAGGCCCAGGCGGCAGTCATCTCCCGGGCGCGCCCGGACCAGATCGGATCGCGCGGCGTCGCCCAGATGGTGCGGACCAGTTCCGGGGCGCGACTCCTGAGCCGCAGTTCGAGGAGGTCGAGTGCATTCTCCGCATTCGCCTGCTCCTGTGCCCTCAGAAAGGCGCGGCGCGCCGTGCGGATCGCGGCGGCGTCGGCGGTGCCGAGCGCGTCGAGCAACGCATCGCCTTCGGGCGACGGGCCCTTCTCGAGTTCGGCAGCCAGGCCGTAGGTGCACTCGGCCAGTTCACGTTCGGCGAGGGCCGCGTCGTTGGCGGCGGCGATCGAACCCGCCTGCTTGGCGACCTCGACGATCTCGGCGACGCTGCGCGGACGCGGACCACCGGGGCTGATGGCCTCGAGTTCGTGGACGAGGTGGTCGCGCCCGGTGACCAGCCGCGAGATCCACGCGAGCTGCGCATCGAGGCGGACGAGCTGATCGACCTGCGCGGAACGGGATCCGGAGGCGTCGATCGGAACATGGAGGTCGGCCAGGATGCGATGGACCTGATGGACGGCGTCGACGACCGTCAGGTGGTCGGCCACCCGTCGCAACGACGCCTCGTCGGTCGGGACCCGGCCGTCGACGCTCGCCCGTACCGGCGACTCCTCGACAGCACGCTGCTGCGGGGACCGCCGCAACCGGCCTCGCCACTGACCGCCCTCGGCCAGATGGTCGGCGGCCGCGTCGAACAGCGCCGCATCGCCCGGGCGGTCGCCCTCGACGAGAACCGTGTGGGCACCCAGGTCGCGGTCGCGTCGGGCGGCCTCGGCGATCACCGGGGACAGGGTCGTCACGCGCGACCACAGATGGGAGTCGTGGCCGGCCAGCAACCGGTCGGCCATGGCGATCATCGGGGCCGGGAAGGACAACACCTCGCCCGCGGCCACACCCAACTGTTTGCAGATCTCCTTGATGGCGAGGAGGCGTTCGCTGTCGACACCGTCGAGCGACGGGAGCAGCGCTCCGGCGACGCCGTGGGTTTCCTCGGGCCGCGCGGCGATCCGGGCACAGATCGTGTCCATGTCCGCGGGCTCCGGCAGATGGTCGGCGAGATCCGGGAACCGCTGGGTGAGACGGCCACGGTCGCCACCGGTCACTTGGAGGAGCTCGACGAGCCGGCTGAACTCCGAGGAGTCCAGGGGCGGGACCGCACCCTCGAGTCCTGGCGGCATCCAGTCGAAGCGTTCGGCGTCGCGCTTGACCTGACGCACGATCTCAGCCGGGGTACCTCGATAGTCCCCCGCCACCCACTCGTGGACCTCGGTCTCACCTGCGCGCAGGTCCCACAGCTCGCGCATGATCTGGTCGCGCTGGGTGAGGGCGTGGTCGCGGCGGGCCTCGAGGTCGGCGATCTCGGCGTCGGCGACGGACACGGAGAACGCCGCCTTACGCGCGGCGAGGTTCTCCACCACGGACACGATCGTCTCGGCATGATCCTGGGAGATGTCGGCAATGGACACCGTGAGTTCGCGCAGCGCAGGCGGGAGCATGTCGCGCAGCACGTGGAGCGCATGCGCCTTCTCGCTGACGACAAGCACGCGCTGCCCCTTGGCGAGGAGCGCGGAAGTCACGTTCGCGATGGTGTGCGTCTTGCCCGTACCGGGCGGACCCTCGACCACGACGCCGGTGTCGTTGCCGAGCCGCACGAGCACGTCTCGTTGTTCGACGTTCGAAGGAAGCGGGAACAGCGCGTCGGCGATGAGGCGTTCGGGTGGGAGCACATCCGGGCCGTCGAGCGCGGCCAGTCGGTCCTCGGCGTCGATCGGTTTGACCAGCTGGGCCAGCCCGACGGGCACGCTCGCATCCTCGTCGCGCAGGTCGTCGATGATCGCGTCGTAGAAGGCCAGCGAGGTCTCGACGCTGCGGCGTCGGAGGACGATCGCCGGTCGCATGTCCAGCGAGAGGGTGGCACGGTCGGCGTCGATCTCGATCTCGCCCAGCCACTCGCCCACCAGATCGGTGACCTTGCCGGCGACGACCGATGGCTGCTCGGCGAGTCTGGTCCGCGTCCTCATCGCGCCGGCGAGTTCGAGTCCGTCGACCGCGGCGAGGAGATGGGTGTCGTGCATGATCGGCGCGGAGCCCGCGCCGAGGGACAGGCGGATGGCGCCGGACTCGTCGCGGTCGGCGACCACGGTCTGGGTGAGGAGATGCTCACGGACGAGAGGTTCGGAGGCGGCATCGTCGTGAACGGTGACGAGGGCGTTGGCCAGGACGAGTTCGAGGGTCTCGGGACTCTCGGTCAACTCGTCGACGAGGCGCGCGGCATCGGCGTGGGCGGCGTCGGCGGGATCGATCTCCACGACAACCTGACCAGGGGCGGCAGATGCTCGCACCGAGATGGACGTCGAGGCGCCCACCCACACGTGGCCTGCGTGTTCGTCGATGTCCCGAACATCTCCGGAGCGCGAGCGGACGACGTCCCTCAGGAACGCCATCAGCCGGGTGACCTGGTCTCGCAGTGTCTCGCGAGTGTCATCCTGCATCCGATGGGTTCCTCTCGTCGCCGGCGTTCCTACGCTATCAAGCCGCAGGTCAGGAAAGCGGAACTGCCGCACCATATGTCAGGGGTGACACGTCGGCGGGTGAGCGGCATCGCGCTCACATGAAGAGCTCAGGTGGTGGAACGCAGTGCCCGGTACCCGCCGTCGACGTAGCGGACGTTGGTGTACCCGAGCCCGGCGATCTGCTCGGCGATGCGCGGCGCCTCCGAACTCACCGACACGACCGCGATCTCGGTGTCGCGGCCGATCTTCCTGGGCTTTTCGGCGTCGCGGATGACGGGGAAGGTCCCGGTGGGGGTGGGACTCAGGAGGTTCGGAAGCTCGCTGGGCTCGACCACGACGGCGCCCGGAAGGCTGCCCTGATGGCGCACCACCTGCGGGCGGGCGTCCACCATGACCGCGTTCCCGGCGCGGCTGTGGTCGATCGCTTCTGCTGCTGAAATAGGCTTCACCAAAGACACTGGTGACTCACCAATCCTGTGTTCACTCGTTAGCTTCGTGCCCTCGATCGGCGGATATCCGCACCGATCGAGAATCACACCTTGAAGACCCCCGCCTCCAAGGTTACGGAATGATCTCGGTTTGACAAGTTCCATCACCGCACTGCGGGACGACGAGCGAGACCGACTCAGGTCGGTACGACGATCAGGACCGGCGACCGCGTCCGGCAACCCGCGGCGAGGGCCGCTTGCCACCGAAGTTGTCGCGACGGCCGTCGCGACCACCCTGCGGTCCGCCGCGCTTGCCGCCGCGACCCCGCGGCGCGCCCAGATCCTTACGGATGTCGATCGGGTTCTTGCCGATCTTGGTGTGGCGGAGCTGGGACAGGGTCTCGTTGTCGAGATCGTCGGGGAGCTCGACGAGGCTGAAGTCGTCCCGAATGCTGATGTTGCCGAAGTCCGCGCGGGTGAGACCGCCCTCGTTGGCGATCGCACCGACGATCGCACCCGGGGAGACCTTGTGCTTACGGCCGACCGCGATGCGGTAGGTGGCGAAGCTCGCCCCGGGACGGCGTGGGGTGCGCTCCCGCTGTTCGCGGTTCCGCCGCTCCGACTCCGGCGGATCGGGAGCGAGCAGGAAGCCGCCGTCGCGCGTCTCGAGGGCCAGCGCGGCGGCGATGTCGGCCATGGCCACATCGTTGTCGCGGGCATAGTTCTCGATGAGTCCGCGGAACAGGTCCAGGTTGTCCGAGGACAGGTTCTGGGTGATGGACTCACCGAACTTCGCCACGCGCTGGGCGTTCACGTCGTCGACGCTGGGCAGGCCGATCTCGGTGAGCTCCTGGCGCGTCGCCCGCTCGATCGCCCGCAGCAAATGGCGCTCACGCGGTGAGACGAACAGCAGCGCGTTGCCCGAGCGGCCGGCGCGGCCGGTGCGTCCGATGCGGTGCACGTACGACTCGGTGTCGTGCGGGATGTCGTAGTTGACGACATGCGAGATCCGGTCGACGTCGAGACCGCGGGCGGCCACATCGGTCGCCACGAGGATGTCGATCGAGCCGTTCTTGAGCTGGTTGATGGTCCGCTCGCGCTGTGCCTGGGCGAGGTCGCCGTTGATGGCGACCGCGGACAGTCCGCGTGACCGGAGCTTCTCCGCGAGTTCTTCGGTCGCCTGCTTGGTGCGGACGAACACGATCATCGCGTCGAATTCCTCGACCTCGAGGAATCGGGTCAGCGCATCGAGTTTGCGCTGGTGGGAAACCTGCAAATAGCGCTGCGTGATGTTCTGGGCGGTCGCCGTCTTGGATTTGACCGTGATCTCCTGCGGAGACTTCAGGTAGCGCTGGGCGAGCCGGCGGATGGAGCTGGGCATGGTCGCGGAGAACAGTGCGACCTGCTTGGTGTCCGGGGTCTCGGCGAGGATGCGTTCGACGTCCTCGGCGAAGCCCATCGTGAGCATCTCGTCGGCCTCGTCGAGCACGAGGAACTCGAGTCCGGAGATGTCGAGGGTCTTCTTGTCGAGGTGGTCGATCACTCGACCCGGCGTACCGACGATGACCTGGGCACCGCGGCGCAGGCCCGCGAGCTGCACACCGTAGGACTGTCCGCCGTAGATGGGCAGGACCTTCACCTCGGGCATGTGCGCCGAATAGCGACCGAAGGCCTCGGACACCTGCAGGGCGAGTTCACGCGTCGGCGCGAGGATCAGTGCCTGAGGCGACCGCGCCGAGGTGTCGAGCCGGGAGAGGATCGGGATCGCGAAGGCGGCGGTCTTGCCGGTACCGGTCTGCGCCAGGCCGACGACGTCGCGGCCGGCCATCAGCGGCGGGATCGTGGCGGCCTGGATCGGCGAGGGGGTCTCGTAGCCGACGTCGGTGATCGCGGCGCGGACGCGCGACTCGATCTCCAGGTCGTCGAATGTGCCGCCGGGGGTGTCGTGTGCAGAGGTGTCAGCCGGCGCGCCGTGCTCGCCTTGTTCGGAAGTACTCATGCGCGGGTCTCATTCATCGCACTCAACTGTAATCGTCCGACCCCGGAATGTCGGCATCCTGCCATGACCGCGTCACAACTCGCAGCTGAACAGGTAATACGGCACTAAGACGAGCACGTGTGATGCATCACACGAATACTGGTACTGTCAGTGCCACTCAAACGGCGTCGGCCCCGGTCACCGGCTACCCCGGCGCCCGATATGTCCAGATCAGCAAGTCCGTCTCAGGAGTGCCATGCAGCAGCAGTACGCCACCCCGTCCGATCTCACGATCGACGACAAGGCGAACCTCGTCGACTCGATCCTCAAGTACCGGACCGAGCGACCCACGATGCCTCTTTTCCGCAAGCGCTCCCACAACCAGTGGATCAACGTCACCGCGAAGCACTTCGCCGACGAGGTCGACGCCGTGGCCAAGGGACTCGTCGCCTCGGGCATCGAGCCCGGCGATCGTGTGGCCATCCTGTCCTCGACCCGGTACGAGTGGACCGTCCTCGACTACGCGATCTGGCGCGCGGGCGGATGCACCGTCGCCATCTATGAGACCTCGGCCCCCGACCAGGTGCAGTGGATCCTCGAGGACTCGGGCGCCAAGCTCCTCGTCGTCGAGAACCACGAGCACTACACCAAGCACATCCGCGTGATCGACGAGACGCCCACGCTCAAGGAGACGCTGGTCATCGACGACCACGCACTCCCGGCACTCACCAAGCGCGGCGCGACCGTCGCCGACGACGAACTCGACCGTCGCAAGGCGAACGCGCTCTCCAGCGACGCCGCGACCCTGATCTACACCTCGGGCACCACCGGCCGCCCCAAGGGCGTCCTGCTCACCCACGCCAACTTCATGGCCGAGTGCGCCGCCACCCGTGACGCCGTCGGCGCCGGACTGGCCGAGGGCAAGACCACCCTGCTGTTCCTGCCGCTCGCGCACGTCTTCGCCCGCATCATCGCCGTGGCCAGCGTCGAGAACGGCGTGATCCTGGGCCACACCAACGACATCTCGAACCTGGTCAACGACTTCGCGGTCTTCAAGCCGCACTACGTGCTGTCGGTGCCGCGCGTGTTCGAGAAGGTCTACAACTCGGCGAAGCAGAAGGCCTACGACGGCGGCAAGGGCTCCATCTTCGAGAAGGCCACCGAGACCGCCATCGAGTACAGCAAGGCGACCGAGGAGGGCAAGATCGGTCTCGGCCTGAAGCTGCGTCACGCACTGTTCGACAAGCTCGTCTACGGCAAGCTCCGTGCTGCCCTGGGCGGTCAGTGTGAGGGTGCGATCTCCGGCGGTGCCCCGCTCGGCGCCCGGCTCGGTCACTTCTTCCGCGGCGTCGGCATCCCCGTGTACGAGGGCTACGGCCTGTCCGAGACCACCGCCGCGGTCACCGCGAACAACGACAAGCACCAGAAGGTCGGGTCGGTCGGCCGCCCGGTGCCCGGTGTGACGGTGGCGATCGCCGACGACGGCGAGATCCTCCTCAAGGGTCCGGTCGTCTTCGGCGGCTACTGGCGCAACGAAGCCGCGACCGCCGACGCGATCCGCGACGGCTGGTTCCACACCGGCGACATCGGCACCCTCGACGACGGCTACCTCTTCATCACCGGCCGCAAGAAGGAACTGATCGTCACCGCCGGCGGCAAGAACGTCTCCCCCGCGCAGCTCGAGGACACGATCCGGGCGCACCCGATGGTGAGCCAGTGCCTGGTGGTCGGCGACAACAAGCCGTTCATCGGCGCGCTGATCACCATCGACCCCGAGGCCGTCCCCGGCTGGCTGGAGCGTCACAACCTGCCTGCCGACACCCCGCTATCGGAGCTGATCGAGAACGAGGACCTGAAGGCCGAGATCGACGCCGCGGTCAAGGAGGCCAACTCGAAGGTCTCCAACGCCGAGGCGATCAAGAAGTTCACCATCCTCGACACCGACTTCTCGATCGAGACCGGCGAGCTCACGCCGACGCTGAAGCTCAAGCGCAACGTCATCCACGACGCGCACAAGCAGGCGATCGCCGACCTCTACTCCTAGAGGTCGCCGCCGGGAGGCGAGATAGATCACGACTCACCGCGGCCCGGGATGACTCCGGGTCGCGGTGAGTTCTATCTTCAGATCAATGTCTTCGAACCGAGTGTCCGGGAACCGAGATCTCGCCATCGACGCCACGCGGGGAGTGGCGATCTGGAGCATGGTCACCGCACACTTCGCCACCGATTCCCCGTTGGCGTCGCCCACGCACGCCTTTCCGTACGTGGACGGGATGTCGGCGTTCGTCATGCTCTCGGGCATCGTGCTGGGTCTCGTGTACCAGCGCTGGGTCACCCGTCACGGGCTGCGGTATGCCTACGTCCGCCTGGCCAAGCGCATCGCGGTCCTCTATGTCTGTCAGCTGGTGATCGCGCTCGTCGCCGTCGCGGCCGCACTCGAGGGGCACCGCTGGCTCACACTCCTGCTCCCGGTCGACGGCTGGGCCGACGGGATCTGGCTGTCGGTCACGATGCAGTACCTGCCGAGCGGCGGGAACATCCTGCTCCTCTACATGGTCCTGATGATGTCCGCGTTCGCCCTGTTCCCGCTCCTCCAGCGCGGATGGTGGGCGTGGATTCTCGCCGGTTCGCTGGCGTTGTACGCGGTCTCGCTGTTCTGGTCGCCGGACTGGTTCTACCTCAGCGCCTACCAGGCGGCCCCGCACATCCAGAACGTCGCGGGATGGCAGATCATGTTCATCCCGTCGGTGGTGATCGGCTGGAACTGGACGCGCTGGAGTGTCCCCGAGTTCGTCGACCGCTGGCTCGTCGTCATCGTCGCCGTGGCCGTGACGGCCGCACTGTTCTTCCATTACGGCATCGACGCCGGCCCGTGGGCGCACCTCGAACCCACCTTCGCCGACAAGCTGGATTTCCGGCCCGCACGCGCGATCGGCGCCTACCTCGTGATCCCCGCCCTCTACGGGGTGTTCCGGTTGTTGCTGCGCTGGTGGCATCACGACTGGTTGCGACCGCTGGTCATGACCGGCACCCGCAGCCTCGACTCCTATGTCATCCAGGCGATCGCGCTGGTCGTCGTCCCGATCCACATCGCCCACCGGCCATGGGACGCGCTCACGATGCAGGCCGTCGCGCTGCTGGTGTTCGGCATCTGTTGGGCGTGGGCGGAGTTCCGGTACTTCAGCCACATCGACAAGTTGCACAAGGTCCCCGGACGGGTCGCGCGCGGAGTCCTGTCGCGCCGTACCGGCACTGCGCCCGGGGCTGACGGCGAGTCCGTTGCCGAGGACGATGTCGAACCCGGTGTGCGCACCGACGAACAGCCGCAACCGACGGGAGCCCGCGCATGAGCGCAGAAAAGCAACAGCCCGGGGAGATGACCCGCAGCGTGCACGCCGGGAACGACTCGTCGGGGCCGTCGGTGCGCACGCCCATCACGATGGCGAACTCCTACCACCTGCCGCCCGAACCGGAACAGATCAGCTGGTCGGGTACCGACCAGCTCTTCTACACGCGCAACACCGGCGCCAACCAGGTCGCCCTGCAGGACAAGCTCGCCGCGCTCGAGGAGGCCGAGGACGCGGTCGTGCTGGCCTCCGGCGTCGCCGCTCTGCACGCCGTCTTCTTCACCTTTCTCTCCACCGGCGATCATGTCGTCGTCTCGGACACCACCTATGAGGCGACGTGGAAGCTCTGGGCCGAGCTGTTGCCGAAGAAGTACGGGATCGAGGCGACCTTCGTCGACATCACCGACCCCGAGAACGTCCGCGCGGCACTGCGTCCCAACACGCGACTGGTGGCGGCCGAGACGATCGCGAATCCGACGACCAAGGTCGGGGACATCGCGGAGCTCGCCGGCATCGCGCACACCGCCGACGCCCTTCTGCTCGTCGACTCGACCTTCACCCCGCCGCCGCTGTACCGGCCACTCGCCGACGGCGCCGACCTCGTCGTCCACTCGCTGACGAAGTACATCAACGGTCACGGCGACGCGATGGGCGGCGCGGTGCTCGGGCGCGCCGAGCTGATCGGCCGCATCAAAGAACAGGCGATGGTCGACGTCGGCGGCGTGATCTCGCCGTTCAACGCATGGCTGATCGCCCGCGGCGCCATCACGCTGCCGCTGCGACTCGCACAGCACCAGCGCAATGCCGAACGCGTCGCCGCCTTCCTCGACGACGACCCGCGCATCGCCTTCGTCCGCTACCCCGGCCTCGCCTCCCATCCCGAGCACGAGCTGGCGGCTCGGCAGTTCGGCGGACGCGGCTTCGGCGCGATGATGGCCTTCGCCGTGCGCGGCGACTCGGCGACACAGAACCGCTTCGTCGGTGCACTGCAGGTGATCACGTCCGCGGTGTCGCTCGGTCACGACGAGTCGCTGATCGTCCACGTCGGACCCGACGGCCCCCGCGTCGCCGCATACCCCGAGCCGTTCCGGCAGTGGGGTCACCTCCGTTTCTCGGTCGGCCTCGAAGACGCCGAGGACCTGATCGCCGACATCTCCCGGGCACTCGACGCAACCTTCCCGAACGCCGACTGAGCGCGCGTATCGTATTTCGAGCCGGTGCTTTTCGAGGTTCGATGACAACCGGCGAGAGGCGGCGACGATGTCAGGCAACCCGGTCACCGGTGCGGTCGACCGCGCCACCGACAGTCCGTGGTTCGAGCGGGTGGCGCGTGCCGGGCACGCCGTCAGCGGACTCCTCCACCTGCTCATCGCCTACATCATCGTGCGACTCGCCTTCGGCGACGAGGGCAACGCCGATCAGTCCGGCGCCCTGGGTATCTTCGCAGGGAACCCCGGCGGCCGGCTCGTCCTCTGGATCGCGGCCGTCGCATTCGTCGGGCTGGCTCTCTGGCGCATCGCCGAGGCCATCGTCGGGCCTCATCCCACCGAATCCGGCCGCGAGAACGACGGCGCGCAGGACTGGCTGGACCGCGGGAAGGCCCTGTCCCTCGCCGTCGTCTACGTCGGGTTCACCTGGACTGCGGTGCGTTTCGCGATGGGCAGCGACCAGTCGAGCGGGGAGCAGAACGCCGGACTCACCGCACGCCTGATGCAATCCGGCGGAGGTAAGTTCGTCGTGGTGGTCGCCGGGCTGATCATCATCGGCGTCGGCGTCTATCACGTGTACAAGGGCGCGAGCCGAAACTTCCTCGACGACCTCAAGGCACCTGTCGGTCGCACGACCCCCGACTCCCCCACGTCATCGCGGTCCGGAGCGGCCTCCGGCGATCGCGCGGCGACGATCGCGGGAGTCATCGGCTACTGCGGCAAGGGACTCGTGCTCATCGGCACCGGCATCCTGGTTCTCGTCGCGGTGGCCACGTCGGACCCGTCGAAGGCGAGCGGGATCGACGGCACGGTCAAGTCGTTGGCCGCCCTGCCTGCCGGACAGATCCTGATGATCCTGGCCGCGATCGGTATCGCCGGGTACGGCGTGTACTGCTACTGGCTCACCCGGTTCGCGCGGATGTGACCGCCGACCCTCGGTTCGCCTCGTACTCAGTTCGCCTCGTAGAGGATTCCGCGGCCGATGGCCTCCCGGACCACCGGCAGCGCGGCGGCGGCCAGCGCCTCGGCGTCGACGTCGTGGAAGCCGGCGAGCAACTCGATCAGGGTCTGCAGAGGAACCTGTCCGCGGCATCCGGCCAGTAGCGCTCGGGACACCTCGTCGACGCCGAGGACCGCGGCCGGACCTCCGGGGCGGCGTACGGCGGCACCGACCTGCTGCCAACCGTCCTCGCCGGGCAGCGAATGCTCCTCGAGCATCACCGGCGCCACCGACAGCCGCTTCTCCAGCAGCTCCGCGTCGGAGGTCTCCCGCAAATATC
The DNA here is from genome assembly GCF_000298235.1 of Gordonia namibiensis NBRC 108229. Lineage (GTDB taxonomy): Bacteria > Actinomycetota > Actinomycetes > Mycobacteriales > Mycobacteriaceae > Gordonia > Gordonia namibiensis. The sequence continues at coordinate 30,011 of NZ_BAHE01000037.1, read as the reverse complement.
GGCGACGCGCCAGGAAGGCCTGCGCCTCGGGACCCGTCACCTCTTCGCCTGCGCCCGTGATCTCCTCGATGACGACGTCGGGTTCCCGATCCTCCCCCGCCTCGGGCGCGCGGACCGTGATGGAACCCATGCCGATCGCGACGATGTCGTTGTCGTCGAACCACTCGAGCCACTGCTCCCCGCGGCGGGCGGCGGCCTGCTCGTCCTCGCCGGCGTCGGAGAGCCACAGGGACACATAGCTGATCGGATCGGCCGCCTCCCGCTGGACAACCCAGGCATCGAGACCTGTCCCGTCCAGCCAGCCGGCCACCCGCTCACGCCAGTCCGCACCGTCGGTGATGATCCAGTTGGCCAGGATCTGGGCGGTGCCGCCCGGGTTCAGGTACGCAGGCAACTCGCGGATCAGCTGCTCGCACAGCGCATCTCCGACGACGCCCGAGTCGCGGTAGATGTAGTCCTGGCTGCCGGTCCCGACGACGAACGGCGGGTTGGAGACGATGAGGTCGAAGCGCTCCCCCGCCACGGGCTCGAACATGCTGCCCGCGCGCAGATCCCACGACATCCCGTTGAGACGTGCGGTCGCCCGGGCCAGCGCCAGTGCCCGCTCGTTGGTGTCGGTGGCGACGATCTCGTCGCAGTGCGAGTTCAGGTGCAGCGCCTGGATGCCGCAGCCGGTGCCGATGTCGAGGGCGCGTCGTGCGGGTTCACGAATGATCGCGCGCGCAAGCGACATCGACGCCCCACCGATGCCGAGTACATGGTCGTGGGCGACGGGACCCGGTCGCATGGCGGCATCCTGGTCGGCGACGACGAGGAAGTCGTGGGTCTCGTCGGCGTGCGGTCGGATGTCGAGGCTCGCGCGGATCGCCCCGTCGTCGAGCCGGGCCAGGACACCCTGGTCGACGAGTGTGTCGACGCCGGCCGTCGGAAACGCCTGTGCGACGAGGTTTTCGGGTTCATCCGAGCCGAGGAGGAAGAGCCTGATGAGGGTGGCGAGCTGCGATTCGTTCTCGTCGCCGTCGCGCTGCTCCTCCGCGGTCGCGGCCAGCGCCGGCCACCACACACCGCGCAGCAGGGCCGCATGGACCTCTTCACCGAGGAGTTCGGTGACACCATCGGTCGTGTAGGCCGCGGCGCGGAGGTCGGCACCCAGGGCGTCGACGACGGAGTCGTCGCTCAGTGGATGAGGGGAAGAATGTTGCGCCGTCACGCACCTGAGGCTACTCATCTCGACCGACCGGGATCGCGCCGTCCCTCGTCGTCAGCAGTCGGACAGCACCCGGGCCATCGCGTCGCGCTCCGCCGCGGTGACCCAGAGTCCGTAGGCCTTCTTCACCTCGATCTGGCGGCTGACGTAGGTGCACCGATAGGCCTTGTTCGGGGGTAGCCAGGTGGCCGCATCGCCGGCTCCCTTGCGCTGGTTCACCGTTCCGTCGACCGCCTGCAGGTTCCGCGGATCGTTGGCGAACTCCAGACGGCGACGCGCATCCCACTGCGCCGCACCCTTCTGCCAGGCGTCCGCCAGGGCGACGACATGGTCGATCTGGACGAGCGCCGAGGTGTCCTGGCCACGGGTGAACCGCACCGTTGTGCCGGAGTAGGCGTCGACGAGGGTGCCCGACAGCACGCGGCACCCATCGGCGTGCAGGGTGACGTCGACGAGGTCACGGCGCAGGATGTCCTCCCGCGTCCGACAACCGTTGCGACCGAACTGCACATCGACCGCATCGTCCCAGGCCGTGCCGAACTCCGAACGCGAGTATCCCGTCTTGGGCGCCCGGCCCTTCACCGGCAGCGAGTCGAGGTCGGCGAGGTGTTGGCTCACCGGCGTCGGCGTCGGCGTCGGTGTCGGTGTCGAGAACGGTGTCGAGAACGGAAGTGACGGAACCGAAGCCGTCGCCGGGGCGGGTGCTGTCTCCGGAGACGATTCCGACTGAAGCAGACCGAGTGCTGCGAGGACGCCGAGGACAACAACCATTCCGATCCCCGGCAGCACCGTCCGACGTCTCACCCGGGCATCGTTTCATGCGCCCCCGACAGACAGCGGGGCGCGCCTGGTGACCGGCGAACCTCGACCCGACCTGCAGACGCCGACGGAAGTCTGCAGGTCGAAGCGAGGTTCGCCGGTGGAGTCTCGCGGACCGTCGGCGTTCGGAGCCGAGGCGCCCCACCGAACAACTCGGGACGACAATCCCGAGGTGGCAACGATTCGGTCCCATTCGGGATGACAACCCTCCGCTTCAGTATGATCACCCCTACGACCGGGTCAAACGTGCCACTTCGGTGCGTCCGGTCGCCCGGAGATCACACTCCCTGACCGGAAGGACGGCAACGCCATGAGCGCACCGGAGAGCGGCGCCGATCGCGAGAGCGACGCGGTGGACACGGAGAACGACGCCGTAGACACCGATCTGCAGGCTGCCGACGAGGACGCGACGGTCGAGGTCGAGGCCCTGGAGGACGAGGACGCCACGGTCGAGCTCAGCCCCGATGAGCTCGCTGGCGAAGAGGTCACCACCGAGGAGGCCACCGCCGACGAGCCCGCTGCAGAAGACTCCGCCGAGGACGTTGCTGCCGAGGACGTCGCCGTCGAGGAAACCGCCGCCGTCGACGATGCGGCCCCGGTGGAGGAAGCCCCGGTCGACGAGGAAGTCCTCGACAAGCCCGTAGAGGCCGAGAACCACGAAGAGCTCGCCGACGCCGCGGAACTGGAAGGTCTGCACGTGTCGTCGCGGGTTCGTGTGACGCTCGAGGACGGCACCACGCGCGAGGGCGAGATCGTCGACGACTTCGCCGACCTCGCCCCGGGCGACCAGACCGTCGAGGCACGCATTGACGAGGATCACACCGCCCGCCTGCGACGCTGGGCGATCTCGACCGACGATCACGACATCGTCTTCGCCGACGACGACGCCGTCGAACTCCTGAGCGTTTCGTAGAAGACATGTGCGCCATAGGCGCATCACTTCTACGAAATCCGGTGCGCGAGGGGGGACTTGAACCCCCACGTCCGTAGACACTGGAACCTAAATCCAGCGCGTCTGCCAATTCCGCCACTCGCGCTCGGTGCGTCCCCGGCGTCGAACCGGGCTGCGCACTGTAACCGCGACCACCCTACCGGCCGCGTTTTGATCACCGCAGGCCAGGTACCTTGAAAGGTATGTCCTCGTCCCCCCGTCGCACGCATCGGCCGGCGCTCGTGGTGCTGACCGTGGTCGCCGCGGTGGCGTGTCTGATCCTCGCCTGGTGGCAGTGGTCCCGCTTCGAGTCGGCCTCCGGCAGCGGCCAGAACCTCGGCTATGCGCTGCAGTGGCCGGCCTTCGCGGTCGCGGTCATCTACGCCTACCGGCGCTTCGTCGTCCTCGAGAGCGACCCGGAGGAAGCGCGAAAGGCCGCCGCGGACGCCCGTGCCGCGGCCGAGATCCCCGAGGGCATCCTCCCCGAGCGCCCGACGACGCCGAGCGCGGCGTCGCTCGCCAACGATCCCGACCCGGTCAAGGACGCTGCGCTCATCGAATACAACCGCTACCTGGCCGAACTCAGATCGGCAGACACCCCCGACGCCCCGTCATCGAAAGGCCCGCAGTGACCGAGACCGCATCCACCGCTTCCGCTCCCACCGCTCCGGTGGAGAAGGTCCGTGGGGCCCTGTTGAGGTACCGCGTCCTGGCCTGGATCACCGGTATCTGGCTGCTGCTCCTCGTCGCCGAGCTGATCCTGGCGTACGGCTTCGACAACAAGGCACTCGACTTCGTGCCGATCGTCCACGGCTGGGTCTACTTCGTCTACCTGATCATGGCGATCGACCTGGCGATCAAGGTTCGCTGGCCCGCGGGCAAGACGATCATCACCGCGATCGCCGGCACCATCCCGTTCCTGTCCTTCTGGTTCGAGCACAAGCGCACCCAAGAAGTGAAGGCGCAGTTCAACCTCTGAGCCGCATCCGCGCCGCTTGGCGCGAGCCCACTGAAAACCGCCCCTGGGATCAGCCCTCCAGGAGCGACCGAGTGACGATATGTCAGCGGCAGCGCTCCACAGGGCGGATCTCAGGGGTGGTTTCTTGGCGCGGTACCCGTCAGCTGTTGGCCAGCTCCCGCAGAGCGGGCACCAACTGCGCCAGAGCCTTGCCGCGGTGGCTGAGTGAGTCCTTCTCCTCCGGGGTGAGCTCGGCCGACGACCGGCCGGCCGCGAGCTCGTCGTCGGGGGCGAAGAGCGGGTCGTAACCGAAGCCGTTCGGTCCGCGCTCCGCGCGCAGCACCGTCCCGCGCCACTCCCCGCGCACAACCGTCTCGGTCCCGTCCGGCAGTACCAGCGCGCACGCCGACACGAACGCCGCGCCGCGTCGTTCGTCCGGGGTGTCGGACAGTTGCGCCAGCAGCAGCGCGTTGTTCGCCGGATCGTCGCCGTGCGCACCCGACCAGCGCGCCGACAGGACGCCGGGCATCCCGTTCAGCGCGTCCACCGAGATCCCGGAATCATCCGCGAGACAGGGCAATCCGGTGGCGCGTGCACCCGACCGAGCTTTGATCAGTGCGTTCTCCTCGAAGGTGGCGCCGTCCTCGGGCTCCTCCGGGTATTCGGGCACGGCGTCGAGGCCGAGGATCTCCAGGCCGGTGATCCCGGCGGCGTCGACGACGCGCTGCAGTTCGGCGAGCTTCTTGCGATTGCGGCTCGCGAGCAGGACCTTCGACATCAGGCGTTGCCCGGCAGCTGACCCGGGTACGGCTCGGCGAGCACGGCCCGCTGGGCCTCGAAGAGCTTCTGGGTGCCGATCGCGGCGACGTCGAGCAGCGCGTCGAGCGTTGACCGTGCGAACGTCGCGCCCTCGCCGGTGCCCTGTACCTCGACGAGGGTGCCGGCGTCGGTGGCGACGACGTTCATGTCGACCTCGGCCCGCGAATCCTCTTCGTAGGGCAGGTCCAGACGCACCCGACCGTCGACGACGCCCACGCTCACCGCGGCGATCGCACACGAAAGCGGTTGCGGGTCGGAAAGTTTGCCGGCGGCACGCAGGTAGGTCACCGCGTCGGCGAGGGCCACGTACGCGCCGGTGATCGCCGCGGTGCGGGTACCGCCGTCGGCCTGCAGGACGTCACAGTCGAGCGCGATGGTGTTCTCACCGAGTGCCGCGAGGTCGATGCACGCCCGCAGGGACCGGCCGACGAGCCGGCTGATCTCGTGGGTGCGGCCGCCGATCTTGCCCTTGACCGATTCGCGCCTGTTGCGCTCGTGGGTGGCCGCCGGGAGCATCGAGTACTCGGCGGTGAGCCAACCCAGGCCCGATCCACGACGCCACGGCGGGACGCCCTCGGTGACACTCGCGGTGCACATCACGCGGGTCTGTCCGAACTCCACCAGCACCGATCCCGCGGGATGGCTGGTGAAGCCACGGGTGAAGGAGATGGGACGCAGTTCGTCGTCGGCTCGGCCGTCAGCTCGTGTGGTCACGGCTCCAACTCTAACGACCGCGGCCGGAAGGCCGGTGACCCACCGCTAGGCGAGATCGATGACCTGTCCCTGACGCACGAGGTCAACCGGCCCGGAGTACGTGCTGCGGGCCTCGGCGAGGATCTCCGCGGAGTCTGTCCACGGCGCGACGTGGGTGATCGCGAGCGCGCGCACATTCGCCTTCGTCGCGGCCTCCCCCGCCTCGATCCCCGACATGTGCAAGTCCGGCGGGCGTTCGGAGGGGGCGTGGGTCCACGACGCCTCGCACAGGAACAGGTCGGCGTCGGCTGCGAGGTCGATGAGTTCGTCGCAGGGCGCGGTGTCACCGCTGTAGGCGATCACCTGCCCTTCCGGTCCGGTGATGCGTAATCCGTAGGTCTGCGGCGGATGGTTGACCTTCACCGACTTGATCCGCATGCCGCCGAGGGTGATCTCGACACCGTCCCGCCACTCGTGGACGTCGAAGGTGTCGGAGATGTCGTCGACCTGGCCGGGGTACTCCGACGAGCCGTGGCCGATCCGCAGGGCGGTACCCGGCGGTCCGTAGAGGGGCGCGCGTCCCGTCGCCGCCGACGGCGCGTACCGGCGCCACACCAACATCGCGGGCAGATCCAGGCAGTGATCGGCATGGAGATGGCTCAGGACCACCGATACCCCACAGGGATCGGTCACCCGTTGCAGTTCTCCGAAGACACCCGGTCCGCAATCGATCAGCACCGGCTGTTCGCCGGGGACAGAGAGCAGGTAGCCGGAGCACGCCGCCCCCGGTCCGCCCACACTGCCCGAACATCCGAGGACCGTGAGACGCATACGCCCTACTGTGCCATGCCCGCGCGAGTTGCTGTCGGGTTACCGGGTCACAAGTGGGCAGCGAAGATTGCCCGAGCCCGCTAAAGGTGCTGGACAGCACCGACGACAGGTCCGAGGAACCGCCGCGACAGCTTGGCGAACATCTCGGGGTCGCCGGTCGCCTGGAAGACGCGCGATGCCTCCCGGCCGGTGTGCGGGTGCAGCAGGTCGGACTCCGTGAGGACGCGGTAGAGGTCCTTGGCCGTCTCCTCCGCGCTGGACACGAGCGTCACCTCGTCGCCCATCGCGAGCTGCAGGACGCCGGTCAGCAACGGGTAGTGCGTGCAGCCGAGCACGACCGTGTCGACCCCGGCCTCCTGGAGTGGTTCGAGGTACCCCTGTGCCAGACCGAGGATCTGGCGGCCGCTGGTGATCCCCCGTTCGACGAAGTCGACGAAGCGCGGGCACGGCACGGCGGTGATCACCGCATCGCGGGCCGCGGCGAACGAATCCTGGTATGCGCGTGAGGAGATGGTGGCCTCGGTGCCGAGCACACCGATCCGGCCGTTCTTCGTGGCGACCACCGCGCGACGCACCGCGGGGAGCACGACCTCGACCACCGGGATCGGCGCGTAGCGTTCGCGGGCGTCACGCAGGCAGGCGGCGGACGCGGTGTTGCAGGCGATGACGATCGCCTTGACGCCACGCTCGGCGAGGTCGTCGCCGATTGCCAGCGCATGCTTGCGGATCTCGGGGATCGTCAGCGGACCGTACGGCCCGTTCGCGGTGTCGCCGATGTAGACGATGTCCTCGTCGGGCAGCAGGTCCATGACGGCGCGCGCCACGGTCAGACCGCCGACGCCGGAGTCGAAGATCCCGATGGGCGCCTCGGGATCGGAGGTCCAGACGGGCACGTTGGGTTGTGCGGTTATGACGCCACCCCCGGTGTTGCGGTGCGCTGCATGCGTTTGCGGTCGCGCGAGGCGAGGAACCAGGCGGCCAGGACGCCGGCGATCGCGCCGAACAGATGTGCCTGCCAGGACACGATGGGATTGGTCGGCAGCACGCCCCAGAGGATCGAGCCGTAGATCAGGAAGAGGACGACGCCACCGAGGATCTGCCACAGGTCGCGGTTGAACAGGCCGCGCACGATGAGGAAGGTGAGCCAACCGAAGATGATGCCCGATGCGCCGACCGTGATCGAGTAGGGCGCGGCGAACAACCAGACGCCCAGCCCGGAGATCACCCAGATGATGCCGGTGACGATGAGGAACCGCTGCGTCATCAGCACCAGGAAGCAGAGCACCGCGCCGGGCATGAGATTGGCGAACAGGTGCTCCCAGTCGGCGTGCAGCATCGGCGCCCAGAGGATGCCGTCGAGGCCGTCGACCTGGCGGGGTTCGATCCCGTTGGAGTCGAGGTCGTATCGGGTGGCCGCGTCGATCAGCTCGATGACGAACAGCACCGCGATGATGCACACGGTGGTGATCAGCGAGCGCAGCCAGAGCGGGCGGGAGCGCCGCGGCTCCTGCTGCTGCCCGACCGGTGGGGTGTACGACGTCATGGCCAGTTTCTCTTCGGGTCTCGACTCTTCGGGTGGCGTTCCGGCGGGCCGGTCACGCCCAGAGCTGACCTTCGAGTGCCTGCTCCGCGTCGTCCAGGCTACCTTCGTAGACCCCGGTCGAGAGATACTTCCATCCCGCGTCGGGCACCACGAAGCCGATGTCGGCGCGGACACCGTCCTTCAGGGCACGGCGACCGATGCCGCGCGCGGCCTGCAGGATCGCGCCGGTGGAGATGCCCGCGAAGATGCCCTCGAGGTCGATCAGCTCACGTACACGGGCGACCGCGTCGACACCGGTCACCGAGAACCGGCGGGTGAGCACCGAGTCGTCGTAGAGCTCCGGGATGAAGCCCTCGTCGATGTTGCGCAGGCCGTACACCTCGTCGCCGTAGCGCGGTTCGGCGGCGACGATCTCGATGTCCGGATTGCGTTCGCGCAGAAAGCGTCCGACGCCCATGAGCGTCCCCGTGGTGCCCAGGCCCGCGACGAAATGGGTGATCTCCGGCAGATCGGCATAGAGCTCGGGGCCGGTTCCCTCGTAGTGGGCGGCGACGTTCGCCTGGTTGCCGTACTGGTAGAGCATCACCCAGTCGGGGTTCTCTGACGCCAGCTTCTTGGCCACGGCGACAGCAGTGTTGGACCCGCCGGCGGCCGGCGAGGAGATCACCTTCGCGCCGAACATGCGCAGCAGCGAGCGACGCTCCTCGGAGGTGTTCTCCGGCATCACGCAGATCAGTTGGTAGCCCTTGAGTTTCGCGGCCATGGCCAGCGAGATCCCGGTGTTGCCACTGGTCGGTTCGAGGATCGTCGAGCCCGCGTGCAGGAGCCCGTCGCGTTCGGCCTGCTCGATCATGCGTAGCGCCGGCCGGTCCTTGATGGAACCGGTCGGGTTGCGGTCCTCGAGTTTGGCCCAGAGTCGGACGTGCGGTCCGTCGGCCGTGTCGTCCCAGCGAGGGGACAGTCTCTGGAGCCCGATCAGCGGGGTGTTGCCGACCGAGTCGATGAGTGAGTCGTAGCGTGCCACGTTCAGCAGCCGCCGGCGACGGCGGGCAGGATGGTCACCTCGTCACCGTCGTCGATGGAGGTGTCGAGACCGCCGGAGAACCGGACGTCCTCGTCGTTGACGTAGATGTTGACGAAGCGGTGGAGCTTCCCGTCCGCGACGAGGCGCTCCTTGAGTCCGGGGTTGCCCGACTCGAGGTCGTCGATGAGTGCCGAGAGCGTGGTCCCGGAACCCTCGACGCGCTTGGCGCCGCCGGTGTGGGTCCGCAGGATCGTCGGGATGGACACGGTGACTGGCATATTCAGCTCCTGATCTCGATCTCTTCTTCGGTGACCGTGCCGTCGACGATGCGATAGCTACGGATCTCGGCGGTCTCCGGGTCCCGAGTGGACACCAGCACGTAGTGGGCACCGGGCTCGCCGGCGTAGGAGATGTCGGTGCGGCTCGGGTAGGCCTCGGTCGCGGTGTGCGAGTGGTAGATCACCACCGGCTCCTCGTCGCGGCGATCCATCTCGCGCCACACGGACAGCTGCTCGGCGGAATCGAACCGGTAGAACGTCGGCGACCGTTCGGCGTTGATCATCGGGATGAACCGCTGCGGGTCGTCGGAACCCTCCGGCCCGGCGATCACGCCGCACGCCTCGTCGGGATGATCGGCGCGGGCGTGCGCGACCATCGCGTCGACGAGTTCCTGATCGATCTTCAGCATCGCTGTCCCGTTCTCCTTCGCAGACGCGGGGCCCGTACGGGCACGTCGGATCGGCGACCGGTCGTCGCGCATGTCCCGAGGGGGAACGCCGGACCGCGGGCACCTATTCCGAGGCCGGTTATGACCGGCGTCACCGGCGCCGGATCGGAGCGGGCGAGTCAGCCGAACGCCGACGGCGCGGCTTGGGCGTATGTGGGTATCGAGGCCACCGATTCGGCGGCCAGCACGGCGTCGACGATCGCCCGCTGGACGACGTCGGCCGCACATCGGGACACCTCGGCGATGATCGCCGCGTCCGCGTGCATCCCGGGCGGGGTGGCGGTCGCCGGGTCGCTCGACTCCGGTCGCACCGCACCGGTGGCGACGGCGAAGATGGTGTCGCCGTCGAGCGGCGAGTGGGCCGGGCGGATGGCCCGGCCGAGACCGTCGTGGCCGGCCATGGCGATACGGCGGGTCATCGCCGCGTCGAGCGCGGCATCGGTGGCGACGACTCCGATCGTGGTGTTCAGGACGGTGTGTTTCTTCGCGAGTTCGGCCAGGTGCGCGATGTCGGCGGCCTCGGGACGTCTGAGGCCCAGTTCGGCCAGTTCGTCCTCGCCGAGGTCCCACGGCAGCCCGGTCTTCGGGTCGATGACCGCGCCCACCGGGTTGGCGATCATCAGCGCACCGACGGTGATGCCGGCCGCCGGGCCGGTCTCGATCCTCACCGACGCGGTGCCGACGCCGCCTTTGAGCGCGCCGGCACGGGCACCGGCGCCGGCCCCGACACTGCCGACGGCGAAGTCGACGGCGGCCGCGCGGACCGCCTCGGCACCGAAGTCGGCGTCGGGCCGGTGATCCCACGCGCCGACCGGCAGGTCGAAGATGACCGCCGCGGGGACGATGGGCACCACGTGTCCCCTGGTGTCCATGGGCAGGCCGACACCCTCGGCCTCGAGCGCTCGCATCGCGCCGTCGGCCGTCGCAAGGCCGTAGGCGCTGCCGCCGCTGAGCACGATGGCGTGGGCGGTCTGCACGGTGTTCGACGGATCGAGCAGATCGGTTTCCCGGGTGCCCGGGCCTCCGCCGCGCACATCGACCGCCGCGATCGCGCCCGGCCCCGAGATCCGGACCACCGTGGTGCCGGTGGCCCAGCCGTGGCCGTCAGGTGCGCCGGCGGTGCCGGCCACCTCGGCGTCGGCGTCGACACGGTGACGGTGTCCGACGGTGATCCCGGCGACGTCGGTGATGCGGTCACCCGGGCGGGCGGGTCGTCCGATGGTGGTCACACCGGAGAACTGTAGGTCACATCACCGCTTCGACGAGCAGATCCTGCATCACGGTCAGCCAGTGATAGACGTCGAGATGGGCGGCGTGCGGATGGTCGGGCGGCAGCCGATCCGGGGTGTCCTCCGAGATGCCGAGCATCGCCCCGAGCGCGAGACGGACGTCGTTGAGAGCGGTGAGCCAGGCGGTCGCCTCGTCGACGGTGAGCGCGAGGTCGCCGCCCCCGTCCGGCAGCGTGTCGAGAAGTATGTGTGCCGCACCGAGTTTGGCGTCGATGATCTTCGGCTCGTTGACGCTCCGCAGCGCCGAGTTGAGCCGGCCGTTGACCACTTCTGCGGAGAGTTCCTCGTCCTGATCCGGCCGGTGGAAGTCCGGCAGCAGACGACCGAGGGTGGCGTCGTCCGGCGCATCGGAGTGGCCGATGCGGATGCCGGTGACCTCCGACAGCGCATCGCTCGGCGCGGTGTCGGCACGTTCGGTGAGGAGCTCACACATCGACGAGACCAGCGACGCGAGCAACTCGGCCTCGTGCGAGTCGAGTTGGGAGACGATCCGGATCGACTCGCCGCGGCCTTTGCGTTTCCAGGTGCGCACGCCTCAGTGTCTCCCCACCGTCGGATCATCCCCAGGCGAGGACGGTCCGGACCCGAGCCGCAACATCTCGGGCCCGGTCATGAATCGCGCTGCATGGTGGCCCACAGGCCGGCCGCGTGCAGTTTGCGCACGTCTCCCTCGACCTTGTCCCGATCGCCGCTGGAGACGACGGCCTTGCCCTCGGTGTGCACCTGCATCATGAGCTGATTGGCGTGCGACTCCGAGTAGCCGAAGATCTTCTGGAAGACGAAGGTCACGTACCGCATCAGATTGACGGGGTCGTCCCACACGACGGTCATCCAGGGTTTGTCGAGATCCGCCGCGCCGTCGGCCACTGCGGGTTCGGCAACCGCAGTACCGCCGGGGGTAGCCTCGTGCGCACGAGTTTCGTCAGGCGCCATGAGGACAAGGGTAACGCGATAGTGAGCATCGACAACACCGCGCTGCTGACCGACCAGTACGAACTGACCATGGTCGCGGCGGCACTCCGGCACCCGGTCGCGCACCGGCCGTGCGTGTTCGAGGTGTTCGCCCGCCGGCTTCCCGACGGTCGTCGGTACGGCGTCGTCGCGGGTACCGGACGTGTCCTCGCCGAGCTCGCCGAGTTCCGTTTCGGCGACGAGGAGATCGCCGTCGTGGAGCAGTTCCTCGACGCCGAGACCGTCGCGTGGCTACGCGACTACCGCTTCTCCGGTGACATCGACGGCTTCCGCGAGGGCGAGCTCTACTTCCCGGGCTCCCCGATCCTCACCGTCCGGGCGTCCTTCGCCGAGGCGGTCCTCCTCGAGACGTTGATCCTGTCGATCCTCAACCACGACAGCGCGATCGCCTCGGCCGCCGCCCGCATGGTCAGTGCGGCCGGCTCCCGCCCGATCATCGAGATGGGCTCCAGGCGCACCCACGAGCGCGCCGCCGTCGCCAGTGCCCGCGCCGCCTACCTCGCCGGTGTCGCCGCGACGTCGAACCTCGAGGCGAATCGCCGGTTCGGGGTGCCCAGCGCGGGCACCGCCGCCCATGCCTTCACCCTCGGCTTCACCGGGCCCGACGGCCCCGACGAGAAAGCCGCCTTCGCCGCACAGATCGAGGCGCTCGGCATCGACACCACATTGCTGGTCGACACCTACGACATCACCCAGGGCGTGCGGAACGCGATCGAGGTCGCCGGCCCCGGACTCGGCGCGGTGCGCATCGACTCCGGCGATCTCGGCGTGCTCGCGCGTCAGGTCCGCACGCAACTCGACGACCTCGGCGCGACGAACACCAAGATCGTGGTTTCCGGCGACCTCGACGAGTACGCGATCGCCTCGCTGCGCGCCGAGCCGGTGGACAGCTACGGGGTCGGGACCGCGCTGGTCACCGGTAGCGGCGCACCGACCGCGGGTATGGTCTACAAGCTCGTCGAGGTCGACGGCCTGCCCGTCGCCAAGCGGTCGAGCCACAAGGAATCGCGCGGCGGGGCCAAGGCGGCCGTGCGGGCCGCACGGGGCAGTGGGACGATCGTGGAGGAGATCGTCTACCGAGCCGACGGGCCACGCCCCGAGGCCGAGGGCGGTCTCCACCTCCGGGATCTGCAGATCCCGCTGGTCCGCGGCGGGGAGCCGGTGGCATCGCTGCCCTCGCTGACCGACGCGCGTGCCCACCTCGCGGCAGGGCTGGTGAGTCTGCCGTGGGAGGGCCTCGGCCTCTCGCACGGAGACCCGGCGGTGCCGACCCGCTACCAGCTCGGCTGACGAGCACATCCTTCGATCCGCCAGGGAGTACCTGATGAGCAGCGAACGCAGCGACGGCACCAAGCCGGCCGACGCGTTGGTCGTCGTCGACGTCCAGAACGACTTCTGTGAGGGCGGCTCCCTTGCGGTCAACGGCGGTGCCGCCGTCGCCCGGGCGATCACCAAGATCCTCGGCGAGTACCGGACCGTCGTCGCTACCCGCGACCACCACATCGATCCGGGCGCGCACTTCTCCGACGAGCCCGACTACGTCGACACCTGGCCGCCGCATTGCGTGGTGGGCACCGACGGCGTCGCGTTCCACCCCGAATTCGATTCCGCCGCAGCGCAGGCGGTCTTCTCCAAGGGCGAATACGACGCCGCGTACTCCGGTTTCGAGGGAATCGCCGAGGACGGGACCACCCTCGAGCAATGGCTTCGCGACCACAAGATCTCGTCGATCGACATCGCGGGCCTGACCACCGATCACTGCGTCCTCGCCACCGCACTCGACGCGGTGAAGGCGGGCTTCACGACCCGGGTGCTTCTCAACTTCACCGCGGGAGTCGGTACGGAGACCACGTCCGACGCGCTGTCGAGCATGCGTGAGGCCGGGGTCGAACTCGTGGGCGACCTGCTCTACGACGGCTCCTACGGCACGGGTTAATCCCCCGAGGGAACCGCAGAGGCCGCGGATCCGTCTGAAACCACACACCCATCTCGCCCATCTCGAACGAGGACCCCGGAACACCCCATGCCGAACACTCCCCCGGTGACCGAACTGCTCGACACCGCGGTCTCCGCGCTCGGCGGCCGTCGACGTGACGGGCAGGTCGCGATGGCCTCCGCCGTCGCACACGCCATCGACACCGGCGAGCATCTCGCCGTGCAGGCGGGCACGGGTACCGGAAAGTCGCTGGCGTATCTCGTACCCGCGATCCGGCACGCGGTGGAGACCGGCCGGACCGTCGTGGTGTCGACGGCGACGATCGCGTTGCAGCGGCAGCTGATCGAGCGCGACCTCCCCCGTCTCGCCGGGGCCCTCGCCAAGCCGATCGGCCGCAAGCCGACCTTCGCGATTCTCAAGGGCCGCGGAAACTACCTGTGCCTCAACAAGATCCACTCAGGAACGGCCGACGAGCCGGACACCGAGTTGTTCGATCCGTTCGAACTGTCCCGCACCGGACGCGAGGTCACCCGGCTGCGCGAGTGGAGCAGCGACACCGAGACCGGCGACCGCGACGACCTCGTCCCCGGTGTCGCCGACCGTGCCTGGCGCCAGGTCAGCGTTTCCGCGCGCGAATGCCTCGGCGCCGCCAACTGCTCCTACGGTGAGGATTGCTTCGCCGAGCAGGCCCGTCGCCAGTCCGGGAAGGTCGACGTGGTGGTGACCAACCACGCGTTGCTGGCCATCGATGCGACGAGCCCGGCGAACGTCCTGCCCGAACACGACGTGGTGATCATCGACGAGGCCCACGAACTCGTGGACCGGATGACCTCGGTGGCGACCGACGAACTGTCCACGTCCTCGATCGCGCTCGTCTCCCGGCGCGTGGGCAAGCTCGTCGACGAGGAGACGGCCGACGCGCTCCTCGGCGCCGGTGAGCAACTCGGCGAGCTCCTGGAGACCGCCCCGAAGGCGCAATGGACGCAGCTGCCTCCCGACGCGACCTCCGTGCTGGTGATGTTGCGTGACCGACTGTGGCAGACCCGGACCGCGATCGGCCCGGTGCGCGCGCCGGGGGCCGGTGACGACGGCGCGGCCGCGGCGCGGTCGGCGGCACTCACCTCGCTCGACGACATGCACGACACGGTCGTGCGCGTCCTCGGCGCCTTCGACGAACCCGACGAGTCCAAACGGCGTGACGTGGTGTGGGTCGGCCTCGACACCTCCCGGCGGGGTGCCGAACCCCGGCCGGTGCTGCACATCGCGCCGCTGTCGGTCGGTGGCCTCCTGCGGGCGTCGCTGTTCTCCAACTCGACGGTCGTCCTGACCTCCGCGACCCTGACAATCGGCGGCTCCTTCGACGCCCTGGCCGCGACGTGGGGCCTGCCCGCCTCCGGGCGCGGCACCGATCGTCCCGCCGCCGATGAGCCGGGCGACGACCCGACCACCGATCCGGCGGCCTCGCGCAACATCACCGCCAGCGGCAAGGCGGTGCCCTCCGACACGGGTTCGGCGCGGTGGACGGGCCTCGACGCTGGCTCCCCGTTCGACTACCCGAAGTCGTCGATCCTCTACGTGGCCCGGCACCTGCCCCGTCCCGACCGTTCGGGTATCGCGCCACGCACGATGGACGAGATCGCCCAGCTCGTCGACGCCGCCGGGGGCCGCACGCTGGGACTATTCTCGTCGATGCGCGCCGCCCGCGAGGCGGCCGAGGCCATCCGCGAACGCTGTGAGTACCCGGTGCTGTGCCAGGGCGACGACACCACCTCGACGCTGGTCAAACGCTTCGCCGAGGACCCCGAGACGTGCCTCTTCGGCACGCTGTCGCTGTGGCAGGGTGTCGACGTGCCCGGGCCCTCGCTGAGCCTGGTACTCATCGACCGCATCCCGTTCCCCCGCCCCGACGATCCCCTGCTGACCGCACGGCAACGCGCGGTCGACGCCCGGGGCGGCAACGGCTTCCTGTCCGTCGCAGCCAACCATGCGGCGCTGCTCCTCGCGCAGGGTGCGGGCCGATTACTGCGTTCGGTCGACGACCGCGGCGTCGTCGCGGTACTCGACTCCCGCCTGGCCACGGCGGGTTACGGGGGTTATCTACTCGCCTCGCTGCCGCCGATGTGGCGGACCACCGACCCCGCGGTCGTCCGCTCGGCGCTCAGCCGACTCACCGCGGCACCGCGCCCGGTGGGCTGATCGGCCCGCGGGGAGACACCCGACACGAGGACCGCGTACGACAAGACAATCGGCTACGCGGGGCACTAGGTTGGGTAGCGGTGATACCAACGCAGGCGAGACCGACAACGCACCCTGGCCAGTCGCAGGAGCTGACGAGAGGAGGCTTCGAGTGATCGGGCGCATGGGTATCGATGACATCGCACCCCTCGTCTCCGCAGGGCAACAGCCCGCGAAAGCCGTTGTGGGAGAATTCTTCCCGGTCAGCACCACCGCATGGCGCGAGGGCCACGACGCGATCGGCGTCACCCTGCACATCGAGGCACCGCAGCGCGGAACCATCGATATCCGCATGACGCCGGCGCCCGAACCGGACACGTTCAACGCCGCCTTCGTCCCCGACGCGGTCGGTTTCTGGTCGTACCGCATCGAGGCCTGGAGCGACCCGTACACCACCTGGCGGTCGGCGGTCATCAAGAAACTCGACGCCGGCCAGGGCGCCGCAGACCTGGCCAACGACCTCGAGGTCGGCGCCCGCATCCTCGAGCGCGCCGCCGAGGACATCGTCGACGAGAACCGCGAACTCCTGCTCGACGCCGTACGTCTGCTCCGCGCCCGACGCCGCCGGGTCGAGAACCGGGTGAGCCTGGCGATCTCCGAGGAGGTCGTCGAACTGCTCTACGACAACCCCGTCCGCGAGCTGGTCACCAAGAGCCGCACCTACCGCGTGTGGGTCGACCGCACGCGCGCCCTCTTCGGGTCCTGGTACGAGTTCTTCCCCCGCTCCACCGGCGGCTGGGACGGCGAGGGCAACCCGGTGCACGGCACCTTCCTCACCGCCACCGAGGACCTCCCCCGCATCGCCGGGATGGGCTTCGACGTCGTCTACCTCCCGCCGATCCATCCCATCGGCGAGATCAACCGCAAGGGGCGCAACAACACGCTCGTTGCCGGGCCGGACGACGTCGGTTCGCCGTGGGCCATCGGGTCGAAGGACGGCGGCCACGACGCGATCCACCCGCAGCTGGGTTCCGAGGAGGACTTCGAGTACTTCGTCGGTCGCGCCCGGGAACTGGGCCTCGAGGTCGCCCTCGACCTCGCCCTGCAGTGCGCACCCGACCACCCCTGGGCGACCGAACACCCCGACTGGTTCTTCATCCAGCCCGACGGCACGATCGCCTACGCGGAGAACCCGCCGAAGAAGTACCAGGACATCTACCCACTGAACTTCGACGACGACCGCAACGGCATCTACCGAGCGGTGCTTAAGGTGGTCCTGCACTGGGTCGGCCTGGGCGTCAACATCTTCCGCGTCGACAACCCGCACACCAAGCCGCCGAACTTCTGGGAGTGGCTGATCAGCGAGGTCAAGAAGCGGAACCCGGACGTGCTGTTCCTGTCCGAGTCGTTCACCCGGCCCGCGCGCCTGTACGGGCTCGCCCGGCTCGGGTTCACCCAGTCCTACACGTACTTCACCTGGAAGACGGAGAAGTGGGAACTCGAGCAGTTCGGTCGTGAACTGGCCGAGCACGCCGACGAGGCGCGCCCCAACCTGTTCGTGAACACCCCGGACATCCTCCACGAGAGCCTGCAACACGGCGGCCCGGGCATGTTCGCACTGCGCGCCGCCCTGGCCGCGACCCTCGCCCCGACCTGGGGCGTCTACAGCGGTTACGAACTCTACGAGCACGTCGCGGTCGCCGAGGGCAGCGAGGAGTACCTGGACTCCGAGAAGTACGAGCTGCGCCCGCGCGATTACAAGGCGGCCGCAAGCCGCGGTGAGTCGCTGGAGCCGTGGATCACCTCGCTCAACGAGATCCGCCGCCGACACCCCGCCCTGCAGCAGTTGCGGAACATCCACTTCCACCACGTCGACAACCCGTCGCTCATCGCCTACTCGAAGATCGACCCGGTGACCGGCGACCGCGTCGTGGTGGTCATCAATCTCAACCCGTACGCCGCCGAGGAATCGACCGTATGGCTCGACCTGCCCCGACTCGGATTCGAGTGGTACGACCACTTCTCGGTCCGCGACGAGGTGTCCGGCGAGGAGTACTGGTGGGGGCAGGACAATTACGTCCGGCTCGAGCCGTGGCGCGCGGTGGCCCACATCCTGGCCCTGCCGCCGCTCGATCCCGCCGCCGCCGCGCGACTCGCCTACCGAATCCAGTGAGGTGCCCGTGACCGATCGTCGTGATCCCGAGTCCCCCACCGACCCCGAGACGCCCACCGGCCCGGAGACGCCCGCCGGCGCCGCAGGTTCTCTCCCCGACCCGAAGGCGAACGATCACGACCTGCGCCGCCTCGACGCGCTGACCCATCCGGAGCCGCACGCGTTCCTCGGGGCGCACGACGCACCGGGCGGGACCACGATCCTGCGCACCCTTCGACCCGACGCGCTGTCGGTGTCCGCGGTCATCGGCGGCGTCGATCACCCGATGACCCGCCAGACCGACGACCTGTGGGTCGTCACCGTGCCGATCGCCGACCTGATGGACTACCGCTACCGGGTCGTCTACCCCGACGGTTCCGGCGGCACCGCCGAGTTCGTGGTCGCCGACGGCTACCGGTTCCTGCCGAGCCTCGGCGACATCGACATCCACCTGTTCAGCGAGGGCCGGCACGAGGCGCTGTGGGAGGCCCTCGGGGCGCGCGTGGTCTCCTACACCACCGCCGACGGCGAGGTCACCGGCACCGCGTTCTCGGTCTGGGCGCCGAACGCGCACGGTGTGGCCGTCATCGGGGACTTCAACCGGTGGACCGGCCGTGTGGCACCCATGCGCAAGATCGGGGTCAGCGGTGTCTGGGAGGTGTTCGTCCCCGACGTCGGCGACGGCGCGCACTACAAGTTCCGGGTGCACGGCGCCGACGGTGTGATCCGCGACAAGGCCGATCCGATGGCCTACCGGACCACACCCCCGCCGTCGACCGCGTCGGTCGTCACGCAGTCGCAGCACGTCTGGTCCGACGACGCCTGGATCGCGCGCCGGGAGGCCTCCTCGCCCGAGCGCGAGCCGATGAGCGTCTACGAGGTGCACCTGGCGTCGTGGCGTCAGGGCCTGGGTTACCGCGAGCTCGCCCATCAGCTCGCCGACTACGTCGTCGAGAAGGGCTTCACGCACGTCGAGTTCCTGCCGGTGGCCGAGCATCCCTTCGGTGGTTCCTGGGGTTATCAGGTGACGTCGTACTACGCGCCGACGGCCCGGTTCGGGACCCCTGACGACTTCCGCTATCTCGTCGACCACCTGCATTCGCGTGGCATCGCGGTGCTCGTCGACTGGGTGCCGGCGCACTTCCCCAAGGACGAATGGGCACTGGCCCGCTTCGACGGCACCCCGCTCTACGAGCACGCCGACCCGATGCGCGGCGAGCAACTCGACTGGGGCACCTACGTCTTCGACTTCGGCCGTCACGAGGTCCGCAACTTCCTCGTCGCCAATGCGCTGTTCTGGTTCAGCGAGTTCCACATCGACGGTCTGCGCGTCGATGCCGTCGCGTCGATGCTCTACCTCGACTACTCACGTCCCGACGGACAGTGGCGGCCCAACATCCACGGCGGCCGCGAGAACCTCGAGGCGGTGCAGTTCCTGCAGGAGACCAACGCGACGGTGCACAAGCATTTCCCCGGCGTCATCACCGTCGCCGAGGAGTCCACCGCCTGGCCGGGCGTCACCCGGATGACCGATCTCGGCGGCCTCGGTTTCAGCTTCAAATGGAACATGGGTTGGATGCACGACAGCCTCGACTACCTGTCGCGGGATCAGATCCACCGCAGCTTCCATCATCACGAGATCACCTTCTCGCTGATGTACGCATGGAGCGAGAACTTCGTGCTGCCGCTGTCGCACGACGAGGTCGTCCACGGCAAGGGCACGCTCTGGACGCGGATGCCCGGCGACTCCTTCACCAAGGCCGCCGGCGCACGCGTCTACCTCGCCTACATGTGGTCGCATCCCGGCAAGCAGCTGCTGTTCATGGGCCAGGAATTCGGCCAGGTCGGCGAGTGGGCCGACAACCGCAGCCTCGACTGGCATCAGCTCGAGGGCTGGGAGGGAGAACTGCATTCTGGGATCTCGGCGCTGGTCACCGACCTGAACCGGATCTACCGGGCATCCCCTGCGCTCTACACCCAGGACATCACGCCCCTCGGCTACGAGTGGATCGACGCCAACGACACCGCGAACAATGTGATCAGCTTCCTGCGTTTCGGGGAGGACGGCTCGGTCGTCGCCTGCATCTTCAACTTCTCCGGCTCGGACCGTGTCGACTATCAGGTCGGGCTGCCGCAGAGCGGGGTGTGGGAAGAGATCCTCAACACCGACGCCGACGCCTACAGCGGCGCAGGCCGCGGCAATCTCGGAGCGGTGACCGCCGACGGGCCGTCGTATCACGGCCGCCCCACCTCGGCCCGGGTCATGCTGCCGGCCAACTCCGCCATCTGGCTGGCTCCCCGCCGTCCGTAAACCCACCATTCATGGGCAAACCCAGCAGCGGTGCTGGGTTTGCCGATGAATGGTGGGTCTGCGGTCAGTAGAGCGCGCTGGCCAGCTTTCGCCGAGCGGACACCACGAACGGTTCGGCCGGATCGAACAGCTCGAACAGCTCGAGCAACCGCGTCCGGGCACGGGTGCGCTCCTCGCCGTTGGTCACGCGGACCACGTCGATGATGCGGTCGAAGGCCGCCTCGGGCTGCTGCGACAGCAGCAGGACATCCGCGGCCGCGAGCTGGGCGTCGATGTCACGCGGTGACGCGGTCTCGACGATGCTCGGATCGTGCGCCTGCGCGCGCAGGATGAACTCGAGGTTCCGCGCCGCCGACGCCGCCTCGACGTTCTCGGGTTCGGCCTCCGCGACCGCGCGGTAAGCGGCCAGCGCTCCGTCGAAGTCGCCGTCGTTGAGCTTCTCCTCGGCGGCCAGCATGCGCGGATCGGTCTGCTCGGGCTCGGGTGCCGCACCGGCGGGAGCGTCCGGCAGCACATTGCCGACCTGCGCGAAGATCTCGTCGATCCACGCGGTGATCTCCGCCTCGGACCGGACCCCGTTGAACGCGGTGACCGGTTGTCCCTGCACGATCGCGACCACCATCGGGATCGACTGCACCCGGAAGGCCTGCGAGATGCGGGGATTGGCGTCGACGTCGACCTTCGCGAGCACCCAGCGGCCCCCGCTCTCGGCGGCGAGACGCTCGAGGACCGGCGAGAGCTGCTTGCACGGCCCGCACCATTCGGCCCACAGGTCGACGACGACGAGCTGCTGCATCGACCGGTTGAGAACCTCGGCCTCGAAGGTCTCCTCGGTGACGTCGATGACGCTCGCACCGGCCGCCGCGGGGGGTGCGGGCGGGGGCGGTGTGCCGGCGCCCGGGGTCTCGTCCGGTTGCGCCTGCGCGCGCTGGGTGGCCTGGGCCCGCTGCGACTGGGCGCGTTGGGCTTCGGCCCGTTCCTTGATTCCGCCGAGATCGACGGCACCGGTCATGGCCATGGCGGCAGCAGCCTGCTGACGGGCCGCCGCGGCGGCCTGCTGACGATTGGTTGGTCGCGTCACTCCTCTAGTGTGGCACGGCCACCCGGGCTCGACGACCGAGGTTCGCCCAGCGCGGACACCGGTCGTTCGCGCGGGCGGACCACACCGGCGAAGAACACGGCCAGCAACAGTGCGGCCAGCGCTGCGAGCAGTCCGGTGTCGAGACTCGTTCGGCTGCTGATGAACCCGACGACGGCGGGACCGGCGAGCATGCCGAGATACCCGCAGCCGACGACGATCGAGATCGTCCGGCCACCCGCGGAATCGGTGAGGTTGCCCGCGGCGGTGAAGATCTGCGGGATGAGGCCGGCCAGTCCCAGACCGAAGACGGCCCATCCGGCGACGGCGAGTGCGGGTACCGGGGAGGCGATCGCGATCGTCATTCCGGCCATGCCGACGAGCGCGCCGACCCGGAGCACGCGGACCGCACCCACCGCGGCCACCACCGGGTCGATGACGAATCTCGCGATGGTCATGGTCGCGCTGAACGCACCGAAGGCGATCGCGCCGATCGCCTCGCTGGTCCCGTGGCTCTCGACGATGTGCAGGGCACTCCAGTCGTAGGCGGTGCCCTCGGCGAGCATCAGCCCGAAGGCGACGACCGCGAGGAGCACCAGTCGACGCCGGTCGATGTCGTGCCACCACGACCCGGTGCCGGTGGACGATGTGTCCGACGACGGGCTCGCCGCGGGCGTCTCGTCGTGTCCGACCAGGTGACGCGCCACCACGGTGACCGCCACGAAACCCACGATCGCCGCGCATGCGACCGTCGGCACGACCCCGACGTCAGCCCACAGCGTCGCGGCGACCACGCCGGAACCGACGAGGCTGCCCGCCGAGAAGAACCCGTGGAACGACGACATGATCGGTCGGCGATAGGCGCGCTCGACCGCGACGGCCTGGGCGTTCATCGAGATGTCGAGACACCCGTTCGCGAAGCCGAAGGCCGCGAGGGCGGCGCCGAGGGTGAGCGTGTCGACGGCCAGGACCGGCGTGATGATGACACCCGACAGGAGCAGGGCGGCAACGGTGGTCAGCGGTTTAGAACCCCAGCGGTCGATGAGGGGGCCACACACCTGCATGCCGACGAACGCGGAACCGCCGAGCAGCAGCAACAGACCGCCCAGTTCGTCGTGTCCGACGTCGGTGCGTTCACTGATGACCGGGATGTGTGCCACCCACATGGCGGCGAGGAAACCGTTGAGAGCGAAGACCGTGGCGACCGCCCGCCGGGAGCGGCGGAGTTCGGTCGCGAGGTGCACCTGCACTCAGGAGCCCGAACCCAGGTGGCGTTCCACCCGCTCGACCTTGCCCGTGAGTTCGCCGGTGTGCCCGGGACGGATGTCGGCCTTGAGCACCAGACCCACGCGCGGAGCATGGGCGGCGACGGCGTCGGTGGCGGCCTTGACCACCGCCATCACCTCGTCCCAGTCGCCCTCGAGGTAGGTGAACATCGAGGTGGTCTGATGCGGGAGCCCGGAGGCGCGCACCACCTCGACGGCGGCCGCGACCGCCGCACTCATCCCGCCGTCGTCGTCGACGGCGGTTCCGCCCGAGGGCGTGAGGCTGAATGCGACGATCAGTGGACTACCTCCGGATCAGGCGGCTGGATCAGGCGGGGGCCTGCTGCGTCGACTGTCCGGTCGACAGCTCGGCGAGGTGGCCGTTGCGCTTGACCCACCACTCGAAGACGATCGTGCCGAACGGCGGGATGCTCGACGCGAGTGCCAGCAGGGTCACGATCGGGATGCCGATGCGTCGACCGCCGAGCGGGATCTCCCACTTCACGTCGTTCCACTTGAGCTGGTACGCGGTGATCAGGGCGACGATCACGAAGATGATGAAGACGGCACCGTGGGTGGCGCCGGGAAGTGCGATGGCCTCGGGGTCGTCGTTGACGCGCTTGAGGACCATCCCGACGATCAGCCACGCCCAGGTGATCGCCTCCGCCACGGCGACGAGGCGGAAGCGCTTGGCGGGCGTGCTCAGGTCGAAGAAAGACAGCATGTTCCCCATTGTGCCTGCCGGCGGAGACTTCTACGACAAAGTGTCGTAGAAGTCTCCTTCAGCGGATCTGTCAGGCCTTCGGGACGCGGACGATCAGGGCATCGCCCTGGCCGCCTGCACCGCACAGTGCGGCCGCGCCGACGCCGCCGCCGCGACGCTGCAGTTCGAGGGCGAGGTGCAGGGTGATCCGGGCACCGGAGGTACCGATCGGGTGGCCGACGGCGATCGCTCCGCCGTTGACGTTGATCTTGTCCTCGTCGACGCCGAGCTGCTGGGCCGAGGCCAGGCCGACCGCGGCGAAGGCCTCGTTGATCTCGATGAGGTCGAGGTCGGCGGGGGCGATGCCCTCACGGGCACAGGCCTTGGCGATCGCGTTGGCCGGCTGCGCCTGCAGGCTGGAGTCCGGACCCGCGACGACGCCGTGGGCACCGATCTCGGCGAGCCAGGTCACGCCCAGCTCCTCCGCCTTGGCCTTGGACATCACGACGACCGCGGCGGCACCGTCGGAGATCTGCGAGGAGTTGCCCGCGGTGATGGTGCCGTCCTTGCGGAAGGCGGGGCGCAGACCCGACAGCGACTCGGCGGTGGTGTTGGCACGGATGCCCTCGTCCTCGGCGAACTGGATCGGGTCACCCTTGCGCTGCGGGATCGAGACCGGCACGACCTCGTCGTCGAACACGCCGTTCTTCCAGGCGGCGGCGGCGAGCTGGTGGCTGCGGGCTGCGAACTCGTCCTGCTGCTCGCGGGTGAAGCCGTCCTTGTCGTTGCCCTGCTCGGTGAGAGCACCCATCGGCTGATCGGTGAAGGCATCGTGCAGGCCGTCGAACGCCATGTGGTCGACGAGCTCGGTGTTGCCGTACTTGAACCCACCGCGGCTGTTCGGCAGCAGATGCGGGGCCTGGGTCATCGACTCCTGGCCGCCGGCGACGACGACGTCGAACTCACCGGCGCGGATGAGCTGGTCGGCGAGCGCGATGGCGTCGATACCCGAGAGGCACATCTTGTTGATGGTCAGGGTCGGGACGTCCCAGCCGATACCGGCCTTGATCGCGGCCTGACGAGCCGGCATCTGACCTGCCCCCGCGGTCAGCACCTGGCCCATGATCACGTATTGGACCTCCGAGGCCGGGACCCCGGACCTCTCCAGGGCGCCCTGGATCGCCACCGCACCCAGGTCGACGCCACTGAAGTCCTTCAGCGAGCCCAGGAGGCGGCCGAAAGGAGTACGTGCGCCGGCGACGATGACCGTCGTGTTGTCAGCAGTCGAGGACATGGAAAGGAACCTCCGGGGGTGGTCGTGCGAGGGGCTACCGAGCGCCCGCTCTGTGCGCTCTACCCCTCAACGCTACCGTTGTGACATGAGCACCTCTGCATCTGACCCCAGCACTTCTGCCGGCGCGACCGCGCTGATCTCCGACCTGGTCGTCGCAATCGACCACGTCGGTATCGCCGTTCCGGACCTGGACGCTGCCAAAGAGTGGTATGCGACACACCTCGGCTTCGAGACGCTCCACCAGGAGACCAATGCCGAGCAGGGTGTCGAGGAGGCCATGGTCGGCCCCGCCGGTGGTGGCGCCGTCATCCAGCTCCTCGCCCCGCTGAACGAGGAGTCGACGATCGCGAAGTTCATCGATCGCAACGGACCCGGACTGCAGCAGCTCGCGGTCCGCGTGACCGACGTCGACGCCGTCATGGCCCGCCTCACCGAGGCCGGGGTCCGCGTCCTCTACCCCGCCGCCAAGCGGGGCACCGCGAACTCGCGCATCAACTTCGTCCATCCCAAGGATGCGGGGGGCGTCCTCCTCGAGCTCGTCGAGCCGGCCGCCGACGCAGCGCACTGATCGTTTCCACGCTCCACCTCGGCCCAAAACCGTTCGGCCGCTGACGAAATCCTCTCGGTTCGCACCCGGCCGCACGCTGAGACGAATGCCGATGACGGCGCGTGGACACCCGAGTGGTCGTCCACGCGCCGCCACCGAAGGGCGTGTCACCGATAAGGCCGACACCGCACCCCGCCCGGCTCCGACCGGGCTTCGACAGCCGGGCGTCTCGGATACACTGGCCCGCATGCCAGGTCCCGCACGGCAATTGCCCTTCGCGATCGTGATGCGCGGTTATGACCGTGAGCAGGTCGCCGACCATCTCCAGCGACTCGATGCCGAGTTGCGGGTTCTCGCCGCCGATCGCGACGCCGCCACCGCCAACGCCCACGAGCTCGCCTCCCATCTCGAAGAGGCGCGCGACGAGATCGCCGAACTCCGGCGCGAGATCGACAAACTCTCGGTGCCGCCCACCACCGCTCAGGGAATGAGTGAGCGCCTCTCACGCATGCTCCAACTCGCCTCCGACGAGGCCTCGGAGATGCGCGCCGAGGCATCCGCCGAAGCCGCCGAGACTCTTTCGATCGCACGCCAGGAAGCCGCCGACATGCGCTCCGAGGCGGCCGCCGAGGCCGAGCGGATCCGCAGCGAGGCGCAGGCGGCGGCGAAGAAGCTCGTCGACGAGGCCTCGGCCCGCGCCCGCCAGGTCAAGGAGACCGCCGCGGCCAACGAGTCCGAGTCGGCACGCCTCATCGCCGAGCGCACCGCGGCGATGGAGGCCGAGCACACCAAGACGATGAAGGCGGCCAACGACGAGGCCCGCCGCATCGTCGAGAAGGCAAAGGCCGAAGTCGCCGAGCTGGAAGCCGTCAGCGAACGTGAACGCGCCGCCGAACGCGAACGTCACGATGCCGAACTCGCCGACCAGCGTGAGCGCGCACTCGACGAGGCCAACCACATCCGGCAGACCGCGCTCGACATCGCCGGCGAACGCCTCAACCGGTCGCGCGAGATGGCGCAGGCGGCCGACCGAGCGCGCCAGGAGATCGCGGCCAACCTGGGTCAGCTCCGCGACAAGCTCGCCGAACTGCCCGAGTTGCTGGCGCAGCCGGAGGACTCCGAGTACGACGTGCTCTCCGACACCGACGATCTCGAGCTGCTCAATCGCAAGCTGTCGCCGGAGGCCCGCGCCAACGCCTGAGCGGCATTCCGCGGGTCAGGTGTTCCGCAGTCGGAGCACCTCAGTAGGAAGCTGAAGCTAGCTCTGAGTCGGCTCAGAAGAGCCGGAACTCCGTGCTCTCCGCACCGCGCAGGGCTTCGTAATCCAGCACGACGCAACGTATTCCACGGTCTTCGGCGAGGGTTCGCGCCTGCGGCTTGATCTGCTGCGCGGCGAAGACACCGGCCACCGGGGCCAGTGTGGTGTCGCGGTTGAGCAGTTCCAGGTAGCGGCTGAGCTGCTCGACGCCGTCGATCTCGCCGCGTCGTTTGATCTCCACGGCCACCGTCGCGCCAGTGGCGTCGCGGCAGAGCAGGTCGACCGGTCCGATCGCCGTCATGTACTCGCGGCGGATGAGGGTGTGGCCGGGCCCGAGGGTCTCCACGTGTTCGGCGAGCAGTTCCTGCAGATGCGCCTCGACGCCGTCCTTGACCAGACCCGGGTCGATGCCGAGCTCATGCTGTGAGTCGTGCTCGATCGACGCGATGGTGATCCGCAGTTCTTCGCCGGCCTTGTTGGTGACGACCCAGTAGGCCTCTGCCTCGGTGCCCTCGGGGACGGCGGCCTCGGTGAGCCAGCACGGCGGGCTCATCCAGTTTAGCGGCTTGTAGGCGCGGTCGTCGGCGTGGACGCTCACCGACCCGTCGGACTTGATCAGAAGCAGACGCTTGGCCATGGGCAGATGGGCGGTCAGCCGCCCGACGTAATCGACCTGGCACTCCGCGATGACGAGACGCACGAGCCCACCCTAGGGCATCGGCTGCACCGTTCTCACGCCCCCGCGCCGTTCCTCACGTTCCCGCGGCGGGCCCTGAGGAGCGACCGGAGCCTGAGGAGGACGCCCCCTACCGCTCCCTGAGGAGCGACCGGAGCCTGCGGAGGACGCCCCCTACCGCTCCCTGAGGAGCGACCGGAGCCTGCGGAGGACGCCCCCTACCGCTCCCTGAGGAGCGACCGGAGCCTGCGGAGGACACGTCTCGAAGGGTCACTGGTCGTAGTAGTGCTTGAGCATGAAGGTCTCCGCGTCGATGACCGCATCCTCCATCGTCGTGTGGACGTGCGGGAGGGTCGGATCGAAGCCCTTGAGGTCGACCGGCGCATCGGGATTCGGGGTGAGCCACTCCTCGCGCTGCCGTTCCACACTGGCTCGCACGACGCCGTCGGGATCGACAAGCGCCGCACGACGACCACTGTCGGCGAGCAGTCGTTTGATGCTGAGCACCATGGTCCGCGCGACCGCGTCGATGACACCGAGTCGTGAGATCTCGACGATCACCACGGTGAAGTCGTCCATGTCGGCCACGAGACGCCGGTGAACGCTCTCGGCCCCGGCGAAGGTCAGGTCGCCCTGCAACTCGTAGACGCGGATCCGGTCGCGGCAGGTGCGCAGATAACTGCGCTCGCGTTCGCTCCACTCCGAGCTCACCGGGGTGTCGGTGAGGTCGTAGACCGTGCGGATGGTCACCCGGCTCTCGCGGGTGACGTTGAACATGTGGAGCCCGAGGTCCTTCGACAGGTGCTGGCACGTCTCGACGCCACGGACGCTGTTGCCGTGCTCGTCGAGTCGCGGCGAGTACACCCCGATTCCCAGCTGCCCCGGCAGCACGGCGAGGATGCCGCCGCCCACGCCGCTCTTGGCGGGCAGGCCGACCGAGGTGACCCAGTCGCCGGCCCCGTCGTACATGCCGCAGGTGGTCATCACGCTGAGCAGCCGCTGGGCGATCTCATGGGTGAACACCAGACGGCCGGTGCGCGGATTGAGGCCACCGTTGGCGATGGTCGCGCCGATGCCGGCGAGATCGTCGGTCGTCACCCGGATCGAGCACTGGCGGTAGTAGAGGTCGATGGCCGCATCCGGATCGGTGTCCAGCGCACCGAAGCTGTCGAGCATGTACGCGATCGCGCGGTTACGCGAGCCGGTGGCCGACTCAGACGCGTAGACCTCCTCGTCCATCGAGAGACGACGACCCGCACAGCCCGAGTAGAAGTCGAGGATCTCGGCGAAGGCCGACTCGATGTCGGCAGCGGTCACGTCACGAGTCGCCGGGAGCAGCATGGACGCCGCGAAGATGGCTCCGGCGTTGATCATCGGGTTCTTGGGGCGCCGGCGATCGTCGACGCTGATCTCGTTGAAGGCCTCACCCGACGGTTCGACGCCGATCTTGGCGTCCACCGCGGCGACCCCGTGCTTTCGTAGGGCCATCGCGTACGTAAGGGGCTTCGACACCGACTGAATGGTGAAGGTCGTGGTGGAATCCCCGTGCGAGTACGTGAAGCCGTCATGGACACACATCGACAACCCGTATCCCTCGGGATCGACGACGGCCAGTTCGGGGATGTAGTCGGCGACGTGGCCGGACAGGTCGTCACGAACGTTGTCCATGATGTGGCGGAGATAGCCGTCGACAAGGGATTCCATGGGGCAATCTAAGCGTGTCCAGCGGCGATCGGGTAGCTGACGCGGCGGACGACGGGACGAGGCACACAACAGCCGGGAATCCGGCACAGACGTGACTAGGCTGGGGCCCGAGTGAGTTCCGCCCCGAGGAGACAGTTGGGAGCACCGATGAAGCTGCTCGTCGCATACATCGCCACCTCCGGGGGCGAGGACGCGGTGGCCCTGGGTGCGTGCCTGGCACGCACCTTCGACGCCGAACTCGAGATCTGCATCGTCATCCCGCCCGAACCGGCCGGGGCCGACGACGCGGTGGAGAGACTCTCCGACGCCCTCGACAGCGCAGCACGACGCTGGCTCGACGAGGCGGCCGCTCGTCTACCCGACGACATCGAGACCACGACGACCATCGCCGAGCACGCCAACCCGGCCGAGGGACTCATCATCGAGGCCCGACGCACCAATTCAGACATCCTCGTCATCGGCGGAGCCGGCGGAGGGATCAGCGGTCGGCACACGCTCGGAACGGTCGTCAACGACATCCTGCATTCGTCGCCCATCCCGGTGGCGGTCGCACCGCCCGGTTTCGCGCATCTCGGCGCCGACGAGGTCCGGGAGATCACCGTGACCATCGGTGACCGTCCGGGTGCGCCCCTGCTGTTCGAGACCGCCATCCGCAGTGGCATCCGAGCTCATCGGCCGATCCGACTGGTGTCCATTCTCGCGATCGACGACATGCAGCCCTGGCGGAACGTCCCCGAGGACACAGCGATCGAATCTGCTCGCGCACATGCCCAACAGGCCCTCGACGAAGCGAGAACCCAACTGCCGGAGAACTTCCCGGTCACATCGACGGTCGCCCAGGGCTCCACCATCGAGGAAGCGGTCGAGGCGCTCGAGTGGCACGACGGCGATGTAGTGATGGTCGGTTCGAGCCGGCTGGCCGCCCCGAACACGTTGTTCCTGGGTTCCACAGCTGCGAAGATCCTCCGCGCGGTCTCCGTCCCGATGATCGTGGTGCCCAAGGGCACCGACTGACCCTGCCGCCGCCGGCTCGGGGTTTCGTAGAAGTTGTGCGCGCTATAGCCGCATTGTCTCTACATCCTGGCGGGCCCGTGCTGGT
>NZ_BAHE01000038.1 GCF_000298235.1 Gordonia namibiensis NBRC 108229 | reverse complement strand
GCGTCGGCGGCCATGTCGATGAGTTCGGGGATGGGGATCAGGGTGCCGGTGGCGGTGGTGGCGAACCCGGCTTCGCGCCGGAGGTCGGTGAGGTCGGCTTTGATGATCAGTTGGGTCGGCAACCCGCGGTGACTCTTACCCAGGAGGCCGTCCTCGAAGACAGCTTTGAGCAGGGCGTTGAACGCGTCGTGGTTGAGTTGGGCGGGGGTGCGGTCGTCGCGTTCGGCTGCAGCAGCGACCGTGTCGGGGTCGGCGTCTTCGATTGACCCGTGTGGGGAGTGGGGGTCGTCGGGGTTGTTCATGCCGGGTGTGGCCCACACGGCGAGCAGCATGGTGACCCGGGCGAGGAGTTCGGGGGTGAGGTTGGCGGTCATTTTGGCGGTGCCGTCGCCACGTTGACGGTGGACCGACAGGTTGCGGCGGCGTTTGCGGTCGGTGTCGTCGGCGAGTGTGCCGTCGGGGTCGAGGTGGGCCAGTAGGCGTGCGCCGAGGGCGGTGATGTCGGCGGGGGT
>NZ_BAHE01000039.1 GCF_000298235.1 Gordonia namibiensis NBRC 108229 | reverse complement strand
GAGACGGGGGCGGCCCCGGCCGACGGGTCGCCGGCAGCGGGGCGGGATGGTTCCGTGAGACCGGGCGGGGCGAGGGTCCGCGTACCGTGACGGCCTCGGCGTCGGGTACCGGCGGCGGTTGCACGGGCCGGACACTCGCCGTCAGCGCCTGGGCGAACTCGCGACAGGTCGCGAACCGCTCTTCCGGCGTCTTCGCCATCGCCCTCGAGATCACCGCGTCGACCGCCGGCGGCAGCCCGGGTACGAGTTCG
The DNA here is from genome assembly GCF_000298235.1 of Gordonia namibiensis NBRC 108229. Taxonomy (GTDB): domain Bacteria; phylum Actinomycetota; class Actinomycetes; order Mycobacteriales; family Mycobacteriaceae; genus Gordonia; species Gordonia namibiensis. The sequence goes on along the minus strand of NZ_BAHE01000039.1, from coordinate 57,666 downwards.
GACGCCCGCGGCACCGGCTCCTCGAGATGCGCGCCGATGACCGCCCCGGTGTCGCGGTCGTCGAACGGCACCCGGCCGGTGAGCAGATGGAAGGTGGACGCCGCCAGGGAGTACTGGTCGCTGCGGCCGTCGAGCGTCCGCCCCATGAGCTGTTCGGGTGAGGCGTAGGACAGGGTCGCGAGCACGGTGCCGACCGACGTCAGGGCCTCGGTCTCGTCGGAGATCTTGGCGACGCCGAAGTCGGTCAGCAGCACCCGCTGCTCGTCGACCGGCGAGTCCTCGTCGACCTCGGCGAGCAGGATGTTTCCGGGTTTGACGTCGCGATGGGTGAGGCCGCGCCGGTTGGCGTGGTCGATACCGCGAGCGACCTGCGACACGATGTGCGCGACCCGAGGCGGCGTGAACCGTCCGATGTCGTGCAGTTCGCGGGCACAGTCGGTGCCCGGCACGTACTGCATCGCGATCCAGAGCAGGTCGGACTGACCGGATCTCGACGCGACGAGCACGGTCGCCCGGCCACGATTGAAGACGGTGACGATGTTGGGGTGGTCCAGCGTCGCCGCCACCTCGGCCTCCCGGAGGAACCGGCGTCGAAAGTTGTTGTCGGTCAAGCCCGCCGAGTCCTTCAGGACTTTCAGGGCGTCGTACCTGGGGAGCTCGGGGTGCCGGGCGAGGAAGACAGCACCCATCCCGCCGCTGCCGAGGAGCCGCTCGACGCGGTACCCGGCGATCACCGTTCCAGGCTCGAACACCCTCTCAATCTAGGCGAGTTGCACGGTGATGTCGCCGGTTGACGACCGAACGAATGCCGTCCCCCACCGGCGCGATCCGGCAAGTCGGTCAGGTGTCGCGCAGCACGTCGAGGGCGTGCTGGAGATCCTCGGGGTACTCCGAACTGAACTCGACCGTGCGGCCGTCTGCGGGGTGCGCGAAACGCAGTGTCCGCGCGTGCAGCCACTGCCGTTCGAGACCGAGTTTCTTCGCCAGGACCGGATCGGCACCGTAGGTCGGGTCACCGCAGCACGGGTGATGCAAGGCCGAGAAATGGACGCGGATCTGGTGTGTGCGACCGGTTTCGAGATGGACGTCGATCAACGACGCCGCGGCGAACATCTCGAGGGTGTCGTAATGGGTGATGCTCGGCTTGCCGTTCGCGGTCACCGCGAACTTCCAGTCGTTGCCGCGGTGGCGGCCGATCGGCGCGTCGATGGTGCCCGACGGCGGATCGAGATGCCCCTGGACGAGGGCGTGGTAGCCCTTGTGGACGGTCCGCTGCTTGAACGCCCGCTTCAGCAGCGTGTAGGCGCGTTCGGACACGGCGACGACCATGACACCGGACGTCCCGACGTCGAGCCGGTGGACGATCCCCTGCCGCTCATGAGCACCGGAGGTCGAGATCCGGAAGCCGGCGGCGGCCAGCGCGCCGATGACGGTGGGTCCGCTCCAGCCGAGCGACGGATGCGCGGCCACGCCGACCGGCTTGTCGACGACGACGATGTCGGAGTCGTGGTAGATGACCTCGAGATCCTCGACCGGGGTCGGCTCGACCCGCAGCGGCTCGTCCGGCTCGGGCAGTGTGACGTGCAGGAGGGTCCCCGCCGCGAGCTTGTGCGACTTGCCGACGACGACGCCGTCAACCATGACGTCACCCTCCTCGGCGAGGGTCGCCACGACCGTCCGCGACAGGCCCAGCATTCGGGAGACACCGGCGTCGACGCGCATGCCGTCGAGTCCGTCGGGTACCGGTACGACACGTGATTCACGCATGGGTACTGCCCCCGTCTTCGCTGTTGTCGTGCTTGTTCCGGCGGGCGGCCCACCCGGTGCGGCTGCCGTCGTAGTCGAATCCCAGCGCCGAGAGCACCACGAGGAGGATCGCCCCGCAGACGACCGCCGAGTCGGCGATGTTGAAGACCGGCCACCAGCCGACCGAGATGAAATCGACGACGTGGCCCTGCAGGGGTTCCGGGGCCCGGAAGACGCGGTCGATCAGGTTGCCGATCGCACCGCCGAGCACGAGTGCCAGGCCGACCGCCCAGCCCCAGGACTTCAGCCTGCTGCTGTAGCGGATGATGACGGCCACGACGACCAGCGCGATGATCGTCAGCACCCACGTGTACCCGGAGGCCAGCGAGAAGGCGGCCCCGCTGTTGCGCACGAGCCGCAGGGTGACGACGTCGCCGATGATCTCGATCGGACGCTGCGGGTCGAGCGTCGCGACGGCGACGACCTTGGTCAGCAGGTCCAGCCCGATCACGACGAGCGCGACGCCGAGGACAGCCGCGGTCATCTTGGAGAAGCGTCGTGCGGGGGTCGCGTCGTCCGACCGGACTCGATCGCGGTCGGCGTCCGGAGATTCGGCGCCGTGCGGATCCGCGTTGCCGGAATCCGTCAGGGGTTGGTCATCCACAGCCTCATTGTCCACGACCCGTCGAATACGCTGGCTACCCGTGTCCTCGCATCGTCGTGTCCTCCGGTCCGTTGTCTCCTCGTGCGCTGTCGTCACGGCGGTGTCCGTGCTGGTCGCAGGGTGCTCGTCAGAGTCCGACGACGCTGCGGGCGCCAGCTCGGCGACGGTCGCCGGTTGCGCGAACGAATCGCCGTCACGAGCGGCCGGCGCGGCGCCGGTGCCGATCGCTGGGGCCACGGTCACCTTGGTCGACGCGGGTGAGGGTGAGCGCCGCGTGGCCGCTCCCGCTCCCGACACCTCGTCCGCGCAGACCGTGACGCTGGTGACGACCTCCGATGTCGCCTCACCGGGTTCGTCCGATGCCGAGACCGTCGAGACCCCGATGACGGCGCGGTTCTCGTGCGCCGAGAAATCGGAGCTGGAACTCGAACTGGGCACCGTGACGTCTCCGGACGCATCCCTCAACGCGCAGTTGCCGGCGATGACGGGCACAAAGGCCGGACTGACCACCGGCCCCGGACTCGCGCCGGTGGCGTTGCGTCTCGCCCCTCCCGAGCAGGCGGGGCAGGAAGCGCGCCTCGCCGTCGAACAGTCCCTGGTGACGGCGTTGAACACCTCGATCGCACTGCCGACCGAGCCGATCGCGGTGGGCGCGCGGTGGCGCACCGAACGCGTCATCTCGGCGGCCGCAACTGTCACCCAGACCATCGACGCCCGGTTGTCGGCCTGGGACGGCAACCGTCTCACCATCCAGTTCTCCGCCGAGGAGACCCCGGTGAACTCGGTCTTCGCCATCCCGGGCGGCAGCGACACCCTCACCATCAGCCGATTCAGTTCCGAGGGCGGCGGCAGCGTCGAGATCGACCTCTCGCGCGGACTGCCGGTCGGTGGTCAGCTGACATACACCGGTGCGCGCGAGCTCGTCGGGGCCGATCCGTCCCGCCCCCTGGTACAGAAAACCGGGTTGTCCGTCACCTGGCGGTGAGGACAACCCGGCTTCCCGGTCTATCGAGTCGGTACGACTAGGCGGCGCACATGGGGCTCTTGACCTGGTACAGGCCGAGCAGGTTGCACACGGTCTCCTGGGACAGCTTCCAACGACCGTCGTCGAAGACGATGGTCGACTCGGCGTTGGTCGGCGGGTTGCCGGCAGTCTCGATGCGGACCTTGACGCGGGCCTTGTTCGGGCCGGCGCTGATGACCGGGTTCACCAGGACCCAGTCGACGTCGGAGTTCTCCGCGCGGGCCTTGACCAGCTGGTCGAAGATGGCCGGGTCCTTCTCCGAACCCTCGACGAGGACGATCTTGTCCTTGCTCGGGATCTTCGGGTCGACGGCGGTGTCCACCAGCTCGTTGAGAGCGGCGATCGACGGCGGCTTGCTGCCGTTGGTGATCTCGGATTCGGTGTCGCCGCCGGCGGCACCGGCATCAGCGGTGCTGGTCGCGGTCGGGACGGGCGGTGCGTCGCTGTCGTCGCCACCGCAGGCTGCGACACCGGTCATCAATGCGGCCGCGATCATGGTCGCGCCAAGAAACTTCCGATACTTCAACGATCTCCCTCACTATGTCTGTGGACGTGGGTGCGCCGGGGCGCTCTCCCATGACTCGCCGATGGGGTCTGCCGGGGCGGCCCCGGCGACAACCCACACCACTATGCCAAACGTAACCGGATGATCCGGGTTCCACGCCGCGGCGACGACGCTTGACGCCCGGGCTGCCTGCCGTGAGGCTTGACGACCATGTCCGCTTCTCCCCCGCCCGGCTCGCCGACAACCGTGCTGATCACCACCGGCGGCACCATCGCCGCCCAGACCACGACCGACGGTGCCGTTCCCGCGCTCGGCGCCGATGACCTGCTGTCGGCGGCATCGAACACCGGAGCCGTGGACGCCGGGGCCGGGGCCGGGAACACCGGGACACATGCTGTCCGCACCGTCGACCTGATGTCGGTGGACAGTTCGGCGATGACCGTGGCCGACCAGTTCGCGGTGGTGCGGGCGATCGCCGACGCCCTCGACGACACGGAGGTCGCCGGGGTCGTGGTCACCCACGGCACCGACACGATGGAGGAGACGGCGTTCCTCGCCGATCTGTACTGCACCGACGAGCGGCCGGTCGTGTTCACCGGGGCCCAGTTGCCGGCCGACCGACCCGATGCGGACGGTCCGATCAACCTGGCGGCCGCATTGGCCGCGGTCCGCGATCCCGGAAACCGGGGTCACGGCGTCCTGGTGGTCGCCGGCGGTCGCGTCCTCCCGGCGCGCGGACTGTTCAAGGTGTCGACGTCGGACGCGGTGGCCTTCGACTCGGTGCGCACCGACCTGCCGCGTCCGGTGCTGACCGACGGCATCCCGCTCGGGCGGACCGCCCGGGTCGACCTCTTCGCGTTGTACCCCGGGGTGTCCCCCGGATTGATCGCGGCCGCGGTCGCGCAGAACGCCGCGGGCATCGTGCTGGCCGCGACGGGTTCGGGGAACACCCACCCCGACATCACCGCCGAGGTCGCGCTCGCCGTCGCCCACGGCGTGACCGTCGTGGTGACGAGCCGGGTGCCCTACGGCGAGGTGTCGGCGACCTACGGCGGCGGTGGCGGTGCCGTCGATCTGCATCGCGCGGGCGCGATCGTCTCGCCGTGGCTGCGTGCGCCGCAGGCCCGCATGGCACTGATCGCGCTGCTCACCGCGAGGGCGAGTCGCGAAACGGTCACCGAGTTCTTCTCCGAATCCGGGAAGTGAAGTCGCACAGACGATTCCGAGACACCTAATCGTCGTCGTCGGCGCCGAGATCCCATTCGAGACTGTCGAGCGGATCGGCGGGACGTAGGTCGGCATCCTCGACGCCGAAGGTGCGGGTGCGCCCGGGCCCGGTGGTGCGCGTCTCGAAGCGGACGGTGACGACGCCGTGCCCGCTCCCCTGCACCCAGCCGTGACCGAACTCGGGGTGGGTCACGTCGGCGCCCGGCGCGAACGGCGTGCGGCTCTGCGGATCACCGCCCGGGGCGAAGCGCACGGGTTCGGGCGACTCGGTGTCGACGGTCGGATCGTGCACCGTCTCCGACACCTCCACGATGCCGCCCGCGTGCGACGACGATCCCGCCTCGCCACCCGCGGATGCGGTGTCGTGGTGGGTCGTCTCGTCCGGCGCGGCGTCGAGGTCGTCGAACAGCGCGTACTGCTGCACCGCACTGAGGCCGGAGAACCCCACGCCCACAAGACGAATCGCCCCGACCGTGCGCGGATCGAGCGCGAGGCGCTGGGCGGTGCGCTCGAGGTCGTCGAAGTCGGTGGTGGCGGCTGCGGTGGTCGCCGACCTGGTGAGGATCGACATGTCCGAACGTTTGAGCTTCAGCACCACCGTGCGCGCGCCGCGCCCGTCCTTGAGCAGCCGGCGATGCGCGTCGGTGGCGGCCTTGCGGATCGCCTTGCGCAGTTCGTCGAGGTCGACGATGTCCTCGGCGAAGGTCGATTCGGCGCTGATCTGTTTGGCCGAGGCGCGTTCGGCGACGGGCCGGTCGTCGATGCCCTGGGCGAGCCGATGCAGTGCAGGTCCGACGGTGGCGCCGAGCACCGACGCGACCTCGACCGTCGACATCCGCGCGAGGTCTCCGATGGTGTCGATTCCCAGTCGTGCGAGGCGATCACCCGAGACCGGACCGATGCCCCACAGTTTGCGTACCGGCAGCCCGTGCAGGAACTCGATCTCGCCCGACGGCGGGATCACCATCACGCCATCGGGTTTCGCCATCCCCGAGGCGATCTTGGCGAGCTGCTTGCCGCTGCCGAATCCAACCGACGCGGCAAGTCCGCACTCGGTGCGGATGCGGCCGCGCACCTCCTCGGCGAACTCCCGCGCCTGCGCCACGGTCGCCCCGGCGAGTTCGGCCGGTTCGGCGAACGCCTCGTCGAAGGACAGTGTCTCGATCACCGGAACTGCTTCGCGCACAATGCGGAACACCCGCTTGCTGACCTTGCCGTAGACCGCGCCGCGCGGGGGCACCACGACGCCGGTGGGGCCGATGAGGCGTCGGGCCTGATGCATCGGCATCGCCGACCTCGCCCCGAACACTCGGGCCTCGTAGCTGGCCCCTGCCACCACTCCCCGACCGCCCGAACCGCCCACGAGCACCGGACGACCGCGCAGCGTCGGACGGGTGAGCTGTTCGACCGAGGCGAAGAAGGCATCCATGTCGAGGTGCATCACCCAGCGTGCGCCGCGTTCGGAGTCGGCGCCGGCCGGCGCACGGCCCGATCCCCCGCTCGTTCCAGCGCCGCCGGACACCCACCGTTCGGGTACGGATGAACCGTCCGCGATCGTCGAGTCAGAATCCGGGCGCACCACCTGTCCGAGTCTAGTGAGCCGACGCGGTGCGGAGATCGGCTAGTCGGCGGACCTGATCGCGAAGACCGGGATCGATCCGGCATGTGCGGCGAGGTCGGCGTCGGACGGCTTGGCGTCGAGCCCCTCCGGCAGGAAGCGGCCGACCTCCCAGCCCCACTTGCGCAGGTACTCGGCAATGATCGGCGGGCGCCGGTCGGGGTCGACCTCGGTGAGGGCCACCACGGTCCGACGGCGTCCGCGCCGGAGTTCGACGGTGTCGGCAGCGCGTGCGTTCCGGGCCCACTGGGTGTTGCCGCGCGGCGAGACGAGGTACTCCCCGCCGTCGAATCGGAGGACGTTGACCGGGACGGTCTGTAGCTTGCCGGTCCGACGGCCCGGGACGGTGAGATTCTGCGCACCGGCGAGGTTGACACCGTGGTCTGCGAGCCAGCGGACGGTGCGGTTGAAGACGTTGTCGAATCCCTCGGGAGCGCGGTAGTGGGTCGTGCCGGTCATCGTGGTGGGCCTTTCGTGATGGTGGAAGATTATCGAGAGCACCGCTCTCGTTTTCGAGTCTGCACCCACTCGCACAAGAAATCAAGAGCAGTGCTCTCGAAATATGGAAGGATCGACCCATGGCAACCGGACGAAGCCGCGCGGAGAACCGCGCGATGATGACCGACGAGATCCGCAGACTGGCGCGCAAGCATCTGGCCACGCATGGCGCGGCCGGACTGTCACTGCGCGCGATCGCCCGCGAGATGGGCGTGGTGTCCTCGGCCGTCTACCGCTACGTCCCCAGCCGCGACGACCTGCTGACGATGCTGCTCGTGGAGGCGTACAACGACGTCGGCGACGCCATCGACGCAGCGGTCGCGGCCGTCGAGGAAGGCCACCGCCGGGAGCGGTTGCTCGCCGCTGCGGAGGCCGCCCGGAACTGGGCACTCGCCGACCCGGCCCGGTGGGCACTCCTCTACGGCAGCCCGGTACCCGGCTATGCCGCGCCGGGCGAGGAGACGATGGTGCCGGGCACACGCATCCCGGCACTGCTCCTGCGGGAGTGCGCGGCCGCCTGGTCCGAGGAACTGTTGCGCGACGACCTACCCACTCCCACAACCGGGGTCGTCGGCGACATGGCCGGCATCCGCGACGAGTTCGGCATCGACGCCCCGGACGACGTCATGGCCGCGTCGACGACCCTCTGGGCGGTCCTCGTCGGCGCGATCAGCCTGGAGACCTTCGGCCAATACGGCAAGGACACCTTCACCCATTCCGCCGACCTGTTCCGGTCGCAGATCGAACTGACGTTGTCGGGGTTGTTCCGGAGCTGATGCCAATCCGCTTGCACTGCTGAAGATTTCAGGTCGCCGGACCTTCGAGGCTCGTCGACTTCGATACGCTCCTTCGTCGCTACTCAGCCCGGCGGCTATCGCTCCTCGCACCTCAGGGAGCGCGAGTTCACCGCGCGACAGTGCGCGGTTCCTCCAGTCCGGCCAGCTTGTCCGGGTTGCGCATGGCGTAGATCTGCTCGATGACGCCGTCGACGATGTGGAGGGTGAACGTGCCCTCGAGCCGGCCGTCGATGTAGATCGCCACGCCGGACTGGTTGTTGTAGACCGCCGGTTCGAGTCGGTAGTCCATGTCCCGGCCGAGCCGGGCGAATCCCGTCAGCAGCCGGGCCACGGCCAGCGCACCGTGGATCGGGTGGCGTACCGCCGTCACCTTGCCGTCGCTGTCGGCGGTGAACTCGACCTCCGGTGCGAGCATCGTCAACAGGCCCTCGACGTCGCCGGACTGCGCGGCCGAGAGGAACGCGTCGACCACCGCGACCGCACGTTCGGAATCCACCGGGTCGAACCGGGGGCGACGCGCCTCGACGTGGTTCCGGGCGCGGTGCCCGATCTGGCGCACAGTGGCCGCCGGCTTGGCGAGCATGTCGCCGACCTCGTTGTAGGAGAAGCCGAACACCTCGCGCAGCACGAACACCGCGCGCTCGTCCGGACTCAGCGACTCCAGCACGATCAGCATCGCCGTCGACACCGACTCCGCGAGAACCACATCGTCGGCGAGGTCCCGCTCGTCTGTCAGGATCGGTTCGGGCAGCCACGGTCCGACGTAATCCTCGCGTCGCCGCGACCGTGACCTCAGCACGTTGAGTGCCTGGCGGGTGACGATCTTCGCGAGATACGCCTTGGTGTCGGCGATCTCGGTGTCGTCGACCTCGGCCCACCGCAGGTAACTGTCCTGGAGCACGTCGTCCGCGTCGGCCGCGGTCCCCACGATCTCATAGGCGACGGTGAACAGCAGCGGCCGCAACTCGGCGAAACGTGCTGCCCGCCGGTCGTTCCCACTCGTCTCTGAACCGCTGCTGCTCACCGGAGCCCTGCCTCTCGTCGGCGAACCGGTCACTGCAGAACCGGCTCACGCTCGGCGGTCACCTCGCGACCGCGCAACCAGCTGAATGCGCCCGGGTGCGCGGCCTCGCGGCGGATGTTCCACACGGTACCGCGGCACACCACCTCCTTGGCCAGAGCCGCGAGACGACCCGTCACCACCGCCCGCGCGGGCGAGTCGTCCCGCCGGGTGAATTGCAGGGTGGCCGTGTGGCGCCCGATGCTCGTGCACTGTGCGACGAAGGCCTGGTCGACGGGGATCGGCCGGTCGCCGGCGATCCGGGCGAGCACGGCCTCGGCGACCTGTGCCCCGAGGGGTTCCGCCGCCTGGCAACTCATCCGCAGAGTGAGGCCCTGGACCGCAACCGCGTCCCCGGCGCCGAGGATCCGATCGTCGTCGACGCTCGTGAGGCTGTCATCGGTCTGCAGACGGCCGATCCCGTCGGTCGTCAGCCCACTGTCCGCGGCGAGCGCCGGGGCCTGGAAGCCGGTGGCGAAGACCGTTGCCGCGCTGGGCAACACCTGTTCGCGCCCCTCGGTCTCGATGAGGACCCGCGAGGCCGCCACATCGGTGACCCGAGCGTCTTCGAGCACGTCGACGCCGAGTCGACCGAGTTGCCGGAGGGTCGCCCGATGGCCGCGTTCACCGACCGACGGAGCGACGACACCGCCACCGGCGAGCGTCACCGCGAAGCCGCGTTCGGCGAGTTCGCCGGCGAGCTCCACACCGGTGAGGCCGCCGCCGACGACGACCACCGGCGCACCGGGCTCCAGGGCGTCGATGCGTTCCCGGAGGTGCTGTGCCGCAGCCCAGTCCGAGGCCGACAGGGCATGGTCGGCCGCGCCCGGGATGTCCGGGAGATGATGCCGGCTGCCGATGGCGTAGATCAGGTAGTCGTAGTCGAGGTGCTCCCCCGACCCGAGATGTACCCGCCGCGCATCGGCATCGATCCGCGTCGCGGTGCCGACGACGACGTCGATGCCGTCGCCGAGCACGTCGTCGAATGAGGTCTGCGGTTCACCGGTCCGCGCGATGAACTGGTGCAACCGGATCCGCTGGACGAAGAACGGTTGCGGGTTGACGACCGTGACGTCGACGGCGGGGTTGCGCCGCAGCCGGTTGGCCGCCATCGCCCCCGCGTAACCGGCGCCGAGGACGACCACGTGCGTCCGCTCGACTGTCTGGATTTCCTGCGTGGTGTCGGTGGTGCTCATCGATCTGCCTTCCGTCGGTGTTCGAGGTGGTCATCCTCGAGACACCGACGGCGGCAGAAATGTGACAGTCAGCGCGAGATCGCTGGTCAGCCGACCTTTGCGACGTCGGCGGTGACGCCGTCGCCGAGCTCGATGGCTCCCGGCGCACCTTCGGCGGTGACGTCGAACTCCACGGCGAGGACCTCGCCGGCGACGAGGTCGGCGTGGGTCTGTGCCCATTCCAGACGCTCGGCCGGTACGACGAGGCGCACCGCGATGCGGTCGGAGACGTCCAGGTCGAGGTTGCGGCGCGCATCCTGCAGTTCGCGCACGCGGTCCTTGGCCCAGCCCTCGGCCTCGAGCTCGGGGGTCACCGTGGTGTCGAGCACGACGAGACCCTTGCCACCGGGCAGCTCGGCGGTGGAGTCCGGTTCGACCGCCACCAGCTTGCGGCTGTACTCGCCGTGCTGGAGTTCGATGCCGTCGGCGACGACGACCTCCGCGCCGTCGGCGTTCGTCTCCACCGACCAGTTGCCGGACTTCACGGCCTTGATCGCGCGCTGGACGTCCTTGCCCAGGCGCGGGCCCGCGGCGCGGGCGTTGACCGCGATCTCGTAGCGGCCGTACTCGCTGGCGTCGGTCGCGAGCGAGACGGACTTGACGTTCATCTCGTCCTTGACCAGGTCGACGTACGGCTCGAGTGCGGCCGCGGTCGGCGAGGCCACGGTCAGACCGGGCAGCGGCAGGCGGACGCGCAGCTTGTTGGCCTTGCGCACGCTCGACGCGACCGAACAGACCGCCTGGACCTCGTCCATCGCCGCGACCAGGTCGGCGTCGGCCGGGAGCTCGTCGGCAGTCGGCCAGTCGGTCAGGTGCACCGAACGGCCACCGGTGAGTCCGCGCCAGATGGCCTCGGTCGCCAGCGGCAGCAGCGGCGACGCGAGCCGCGACGCCACCTCGAGCACGGTGTACAGGGTGTCGAAGGCGTCGGTGTCCTCATCCTGGCCGGCCCAGAACCGTGCACGCGAGCGGCGCACGTACCAGTTGGTCAGCGACTCGACGAACTCACGGAACGCATCGCACGCACCGGCGATGTCGTAGGTGTCGAGCGCCTCGGTCATCACCTCGCGCGTGGTGGCGAGCTTCGCCAGGATGTAGCGGTCCAGGACGTTCTGCGAGTCGGTCCGCCAGGTCGCCGGGCGATCTGCGTAGAGCTGCAGGAAGCTGTAGGCGTTCCACAACGGCAGCAGCGCCTGACGGACACCCTCGCGGATGCCACGCTCGGTGACGACGAGGTTGCCGCCGCGCAGGATCGGCGAGGCCATCAGGAACCAGCGCATCGCGTCGGAGCCGTCGCGGTCGAAGACCTCGTTGACGTCCGGGTAGTTGCGCTTTGACTTGGACATCTTCTGGCCGTCATCGCCCAGCACGATTCCGTGTGCGGCAACGGTTTTGAAGGCAGGACGGTCGAAGAGCGCGGTCGCGAGCACGTGCATGGTGTAAAACCAGCCGCGCGTCTGACCGTTGTACTCGACGATGAAGTCGCCCGGGTTGTGCGCCACTGCCGAGGCCGAGTCCCCACCGTCGAACCAGTCGCGGTTCTCGAACGGGTAGTGCACCTGGGCGTACGGCATCGACCCGGACTCGAACCAGCAGTCGAGAACTTCGGGCACGCGACGCATCGTCGACTGCCCGGTCGGGTCGTCCGGGTTCGGGCGGGTGAGATCGTCGATGAACGGCCGGTGCAGGTTGTCCGGGCGCACGCCGAAGTCGCGCTCGAGTTCGTCGAGCGAACCGTAGACATCGATGCGCGGGTACTCCGGGTCGTCGGAGATCCATACCGGGATCGGCGCACCCCAGTAGCGGTTGCGGCTGATGTTCCAGTCGCGCGCACCCTCCAGCCACTTGCCGAACTGGCCGTCGCGGATGTGTTCGGGCACCCAGGTGATCTGCTTGTTCAGCTCCACCATGCGGTCGCGGAACTGGGTGACGGCCACGAACCACGACGGCACGGCCATGTAGATCAACGGCTGTCCCGACCGCCACGAGTGCGGGTAGGAGTGCTCGATGGTCTCGTGGCGCAGGATACGGCCGGCCGCCTTGAGGTCCTTGATGATGACCGGGTTGGCGTCGAAGACCATCTGCCCCTCGTACGGCGGGACCTGCGAGGTGAAGCGGCCGCCCGGATCGAGTGGCTGCACGACCTCGATGCCGTTGGCGGTCGCGAGGTCCATGTCCTCTTCACCGAAGGCCGGCGCGAGGTGGACGACGCCGGTGCCGCTCTCGGTGGTGACGTAGTCGCCGAGCAGCACGCGGTGAGAGTTCGGATGTCCGACGAAGAATTCGAACGGCGGTGTGTAGGAGAGGTTCTCGAGGTCCTTGCCCAGGTGGGTGCCGACGACCTCGGGTTCGGCGATCTCCTTGGCGTACGCGCCCAGCAGTGCCTCGGCCAGCAGGTATTGCTGACCGTCGGCGGCCTTGACGTGCACGTAGGTGACCTCGGGGTTGACCGCGATCGCGAGGTTGGACGGCAGGGTCCAGGGCGTGGTGGTCCAGATCAGCGCATTGACGCCGTCGAGCGAGGCGAGCGGCCCCTCTGGCACCGAGAGCGGCATCCGCACGGTCACCGCCGGGTCCTGGCGCATGCGGTAGGCGTCGTCGAGCTTCGACTCCTGGTTGGACAGCGGCGTCTGCTCGTACCAGCTGTAGGGCAGCACGCGGTAGCCCTGGTAGATCAGACCCTTGTCGTAGAGGGCCTTGAACGCCCACATGACCGACTCCATGAAGTCGAGGTCGAGCGTCTTGTAGTCGTTGTCGAAGTCCACCCAGCGCGCCTGACGGGTCACGTAGTCGCGCCACTCGCCGGTGTAGCGGAGAACCGAGTCACGGCAGTACTCGTTGAACTTCTCCATGCCCATCTTCTCGATCTCCGACTTGTCGGTGATCCCGAGCTGGCGTTCGGCCTCGAGTTCGGCGGGCAGACCGTGTGTGTCCCAACCGAATCGGCGATCGACCTTCTTGCCGCGCATGGTCTGGTACCGGGGTACCACATCCTTGACGTAGCCGGTCAGGAGATGGCCGTAGTGCGGGAGGCCGTTGGCGAAGGGCGGGCCGTCGTAGAAGACGAATTCCTCGGCGTCGGCACGGTTGGCGATGGACGCGGCGAAGGTCGAGTCGGCATCCCAGTACTGCAGGACGTTCTGCTCCACGGATGGGAAATCGGGCGCGCTGCGGCCCGTCCCACCCGTCATGTCGACCTTGGGGTACACACGTCCGGTCGCGTTCGCGCCCGTCTCGTTCGTGTCGGTCACGGCTCGTCTCCTCGTGCCTGGTGATGTCTCTCCTCGGCACGGGGACGCACACCGGAAGGTCTGCGCGGTACCACCCCGCTTGCGCCGGCACTCCGGCGCCACTCATCGGATCGCGCGGGTCTCCCCGTACGGTCCCGCGGCTGTGACGGGCCACTCCCGCCCGGTTCTACTGGGAGCGCTGCTCGGTTTCCACCGAGCGGCTCTGTTCTTCCGGGTGCTCCCCGGTGATGGCCGGATCGACGCGTCAACCAGTGTAACGACGCACCGCCCGAACAGGCGAATCGGTATCGCCGTCCGGGCGGTGCGTGGTCGAGAACGAGAGATCAGTCGAGCGGTGGACGCCAGTTCGGGTCGAGCGGATCGAAATCCGGCGCACGACGCCGGCCGGGCCGCGGTTGCGGCGACTCGGGCTGCTCCCCCTGCGGTCGCTCACCCGACTGGGCGGGATCGGGTCGCGCGGAGTCCTGACCCTGAGGCCACGCCGGAGGCTGCCCCGACGGCGGTTGTCCGTACTGCTGCTGAGGCCCCGCCTGCGGGTTCCCGTACTGCGAATTCCCGTACTGCGGTGGCCGTGGCCCATCGGGACGGGGCAGCTCGCCGCCGGGCGACTGCTGACCCGGCGCCTGGTACGGCGCGCGAGGCGGCTGGCCCGGTCCAGTCCGACCGGGCGGTCCCTGACCGGGAACGGGTGTCGGACCGGAGTTCGGCTGGCCGACCGGCTCACCGACCGATCGCAGGTAGTCCTCGAGGTTGCCCTCGCGACGCTCGGGGGCCGGACGGCTCTCGGGCACATCGGGCCGAGACGGCGTCGGCCCAGACGACGCCGGACCGGACGGTGCGGCCATACCGGGTTCGAAAGGGGGCTGCTCGTAGGCAACCGTCTTCTCACCGGCGCCGGAGTCCTGCGTCGACGTCGAGTACCTGCGAGTCCGGGACTCGTCGTCATCGCCGCGGGCGCCGGGTGAACCGGCGTCGTCGCGATCGGCGTCGGCCTCATCGCGTCCGGCTCCGGGGACCATGTCCTCCAGCGATCGAGCGGAGTCCCGGTTGCGTCCCGAGAACACGTCGACGAGCAGAAAGGCCAGGCCGAGGAGACAGATGACGATGCAGGCGACGGCCAGCCACACGGTCCCGGTGATGAGACCGAGGATGAGCAGCACGAACCCGACGAGGGTCGCGCCCAGGGCCAAGGTCAGCACATCACCAGCCTAGGGTGCATGTCCGGTGCGGAGGTCAGCTCGGCGAGTAGCTGCTGAAACCGCCGCTGCCCGGATCGTTCGAGAACGACTGATCGGGACGGCCACCCTCGACCGGTGCCGCGCTTCCGCGCTGCTGCAGCTCCTCGAGCTGCGACTCCAGGTAGGTCTTCAGCCGGGTGCGGTACTCACGCTCGAACGTCTTGAGCTGTTCGATCCGGCCCTCGAGCACACCGCGCTGCTGGTTGATCGTGCCCATGATCTCGCTGTGCTTGCGCTCGGCGTCGCTCTGCAGCGCGTCCGCGCGCTCCTGCGCCTGGCGCAGCTGCGCCTCGGAACGGGTCTGGGCGTCGGCCAGGATGGCCTCCGAACGCTGCCGCGCATCGGCGAGCATGGCGTCGGACTTGCTCTGCGCCTCGGAGACCATCGTGTCGGCGCGGGTCTGCGCGTCGGCCAGCATCGCGTCGGCGTCGGCGCGGGCACTGCCGGTCAGACGGTCCGCGGTGTCCTGCGCGAGTGCGAGAACGCGGGCGGCACGCACGTTGGCGTCGTCGTTCGACGCCGCGGGCTGCTGGACCGGAGCGGGCTGCTCCTGGGCCGGCGGCTTGGCGAACATCTGGGTCCGCTCCTCGGCGGGGGCTGCGCCGGCACCCGACCGGGCGTCGGCGACCTCACCCTCGAGTTCCTCGACGCGCTGCTTGAGGTCGGTGTTCTCTTCGATCAGCCGGGCGAGCTCGGCCTCGACGAAGTCGAGGAACTGATCGACCTCATCCTCGTTGTAGCCGCGCTTACCGATAGGCGGTTTGCTGAACGCGACGTTGTGCACATCAGCTGGAGTCAGCCGCATGTCGGTTCCCCTCGTGTCTGTGGTGGAGCTTGTGTTCAGTTGGCGTGCCGTCCAACCCGGATCGCGCGACGTGAGTCGTTCGACCAATACAGGTTGTCACTAACTATTCATACCAGTCAAAATCTGTAACTGGCGTCCAATCCTGTCACATGCGAACCGTAGGTCGCACTGTTTGATGCCGAGCCCGACCGAAACTCCTCCGAACGGGCAGGGCATCGAAGACGACAACCAACGGTAGTCCATCGACGTACCCCAAGGTACCCGGGTCGCAAGAGGCCCGGTGGGTGACTCGTCGGCGGATCAGGAGCGGATGAGAACCAGTGCGGTGGCGAGCGAATCGGCGACCGCGTCGGCGCGGAGACCGTTCA
Organism: Gordonia namibiensis NBRC 108229; assembly: GCF_000298235.1. Classification (GTDB taxonomy): domain Bacteria; phylum Actinomycetota; class Actinomycetes; order Mycobacteriales; family Mycobacteriaceae; genus Gordonia; species Gordonia namibiensis. Next base: position 41,630 of record NZ_BAHE01000039.1, on the reverse strand, counting down.
CGATGTTCATGGCGATGATGACGACGAGCATGACGATCATCAGCGACAGATCCAGGCGGATCGGGCCGAGCGGGATCGGCGGGAGGATCCGGCGCAACGCCTTGATCGGCGGATCGGTCAGCGTGAAGACCGTCTCGATGATCACGACCGCCACCCCGGTGGGCCGCCATTCGCGGGCGAACGTCCGCACCAGCTCGACGACGAGCCTGCCGAGGAGAAGCAACCAGAAGACCAACAGGATGTAGTAGAGGACACCCAACAAAATCGCAGCCACGCGTCAAGATTGCCTGAAGAGCACCCGACGGTGCGAACCGAGGGTGCCCACCTGCATCAGGAGTGGTTGTAGAAGCCGGTCTCGGCGATCTTGCGGCGGTCTTCGGGCGACACATCGACGTCGGCCGGCGACAGCAGGAAGACCTTGGTGGCCACCTTGTCGAAAGAGCCGCGCAGTGCGAAGGCCAGGCCCGCAGCGAAGTCGACGAGGCGCTTCGCATCGTCGTTGGTCATGTCGACGAGGTCCATGATGACCGGGTTGCCGTCGCGGAAACGCTCACCGATGGTGCGGGCCTCGCTGTAGTCCGAGGGACGCAGGGTGGTGATCTTCTGCAGCGGGCCGTCGGCGAAGACACGCTCGAGCTCACGATGTTCGGGCGCGGCCGGGCGCGACGAGGCGGCCCGCAGGGCGGCACTCGACGAACGCTGCAGCGGTTCGAGGCGTGCAGCGGACCGCATGGGGGCCTCGGGAGCCGGACGCGGTCCGGCGTAGGCGAACTCGGGGGCGAAGTCGCCGGCGAGTTCGTATCCGCCGTCGAAATGACGGTCGTCGTAGGCCATCTCGTCGCGGTAGCCGGCCTCGCGGAAGCCCGGGTCGCGCAGGGCGGGCTCGTAACCGGGGTCGTAGGAGCCGTCACCGTAGTAGTCGTCACGGTAGGCACGCTCACGCGACGGGGCACGCAGCGCCGAGCCGTCCTCGAGGTAGTCGTCCTCGTACTCGCTGGGCGGCACCATGCCGAAGTAAGCCTTGAACTTCTGCATCGTGGTCATAGTCGGCCTCTCTGTCGTGCGACGCCGGTGTGCAGCCGTGCCGGATGGTGCATCTGATGTCACTGTGCTTGCTGAGATGTCTGCGCTTGCTGTGTCACTTGGTTCTGTTGTTACCAATGTGATTACTGAGAGACTAGCGGCCGATCGCCCATGATCGCGGTTCCGACACGCACGCATGTCGAGCCGGCTGCAACCGCCTCCTCCATATCACCCGACATGCCCGCGGACAGTTCGACGGCGTCGGCGTACTGGTCGCGAAAAGCGTTGTGAATACGGGCGGATTCGGCCATCCAGTGCTTCCGCTCGCCGGATAGCGGGGCGATGACCATGAGCCCGCGCAGCGCCAGTGCGTCCTCGTTCGACACCCGATCGGCGAGTGCGGGAAGATCCGCCTCGACGACGCCGCCGCGTTGTGGGTCCCCGTCGAGACTCACCTGGAGCAGCACCCCGAGACGTTCGGTCCGCTCCCCCTCGTCGAACGCCGCTCGTGCGGCCCGGCCCAGGGCGTCGACCACCTTCGGACGGTCCACCGAGTGCACCGCGCGCGCCCACCGCGCGATGGAACGGGCCTTCTTCGACTGGACGGTCCCGATCATGTCGAACACGGGCACGTCGGTGGAATCCTCGGGCGCCCACCCGGCGAGGACCTCGGCGACCTTGCGGCCGGCTTCGGGTTCACGGGATTCCCCGAACGAACGGACGCCCAGGTTCAGCAATCGGCGGACGTCGTCGGCCGGGAAGTACTTGGTGACGACCAGCAGTGCACACGACCCGGCGGGACGGCCCGCAGCCGCGACGGCCGCGTCGAGCCGCCCGCGTACGGCTTCGAGTCGCTCGGACAGCTCGGCGGTGCGTGCGTCATCGAGAGAGTCGCTCATGTCCCCCATCATTCTCCGCGTGGAGCGCCGGGGGCCTACTCCCCGTCCGGCGCACTCTCGTCGTCCATCCAGATCACCGATGCCAGGCGGCCGGTCGGTGCGCCACGCCGGTGGCTGAAGAGACTCGTGTCCGAGATCGTGCAGCGCGGGTCGACGGCGACCCCGGCGACCCCCGCCTCGAGGAGCTGCCGGCGCAGACCGGCACGGAGGTCGAGGCCCGTCGTGCCCTTCTTGGTGCGGCTCGCGCTCCCGGGCAGATGCTTCTCGACGTCGGCCTGCATCGCCGGGGGCACCTCGTACTGCTCGCCGGATGCGGCCGGGCCCAGGAACGCACCGATCGACTCGATGCGCGCACCGAGGTCGACCATGACCTTGAGCGTCTCGCGCACGATGCCGATGCGCGCCCCGACACGACCGGCATGGACACCGGCGATCACGCCGGCCTCGTCGTCGCTGAGGAGCACCGGCACGCAGTCGGCCGAGAGCACGGCGAGCGCGAGGCCCGGCGTGGTCGTCACCAGCGCGTCGGTCGCCGGGACCGGTTCGGTGACCGGACCGTCGACGACCGTCACGTTGCGGCTGTGGATCTGCTCCATCCAGACGACCGACGAAGCAGGCAACCCGATCTGCTCGGCCAGACGATTTCTGTTGGCGGACACCGCCTCCGGGTCGTCTCCGACATGGTCACCGAGATTGAACGAGTCATACGGTGCCACCGAGACGCCGCCGGCACGCGTGGTGACCACACGACGTACCCGCATGCGGGTCAGCGCTTCATGAAGGACGGCACGTCGACGTCATCGTCGTCGAGGTGCACGGTGTTGCGACGCGGGGGCTCCGGCTCACGCTCACCACCGAAGGGATCACCCGACCCCTTGGGGATGTCACCGAAGAGCGGGTCGCTCTTCGGCGGCGGCGACACCGCGCCGGCCTGCCCCTGACCGACGGCCGAACGGCCGGCGGCCGCGGCGGGCACGTCCGAGCGCTTCTTCGGGGTGCCGCCGTCGAAACCGGCGGCGATGACGGTCACGCGGACCTCGTCGCCGAGGTTGTCGTCGATCACGGTGCCGAAGATGATGTTGGCGTCCTCGTGGGCCGCCTCCTGGACCTGGGTGGCCGCGTTGTGGATCTCGAAGAGGCCGAGGTCGCTGCCGCCGGCGATCGAGATCAGCACGCCCCGAGCACCTTCCATCGACGCCTCGAGCAGCGGCGAGTTGATCGCCGACTCGGCCGCCTTCTTGGCGCGATCCTCACCGCGGGCCGAACCGATGCCCATGAGGGCACTACCGGCGTCGCTCATGACGCCCTTGACGTCGGCGAAGTCGACGTTGATCAGACCCGGGGTGGTGATGAGGTCGGTGATGCCCTGGACACCGTTGAGGAGGACCTCGTCGGCGCTACGGAAGGCGTCCATGAGGCTCACCTGCGCGTCGCCGAGCTGGAGCAGGCGGTCGTTGGGGATCACGATGAGGGTGTCGCAGGACTCCCGCAGCGCGGTGATGCCCGCTTCGGCCTGTCCGCCGCGACGCTTGCCCTCGAAGGAGAACGGACGGGTGACCACGCCGACGGTGAGAGCGCCGAGCTTGCGGGCGATCTGTGCGACGACCGGTGCACCACCGGTGCCGGTGCCGCCGCCCTCGCCCGCGGTCACGAAGACCATGTCGGCACCCTTGAGGAGTTCCTCGATCTCGTCGCGGGCGTCCTCGGCGGCGCGGCGACCGACCTCGGGGTCGGCGCCGGCACCGAGGCCACGGGTGGAGTCGCGACCGACGTCGAGCTTGACGTCGGCGTCGCTCATCAGCAGGGCCTGCGCGTCGGTGTTGATCGCGATGAACTCGACTCCCTTGAGCCCCTGCTCGATCATGCGGTTGACGGCATTCACGCCGCCGCCGCCGATGCCGACGACCTTGATGACGGCCAGGTAGTTGTGCGGTGGCGTCATGCGCTCGCCTTCCTCGTAATGGGTCGTGCTCGATGTTCCGTTGCTGATCTCTCAGCGTGTTCCGGTGCTGAGGTCTCAGCGGCTGAGTTGCTGGCAAAACCCTAAACCTGAACCATAGATTTAGAGTTATGTCAAGTAGTTCGTTGTGGGGATGACGCTAGGCATCCCGGGCCCCGGTATCCACAACAGCGCCCGGCGTGTCGGGAAGTCGCTCCCGAATTTCGGTGAATTTCTCACATCTTCAACGAATCTGACGCGATTCCCGACCCGTGCGGGCGACCGGCGGCCGCCGCGCTCACTTGTAGGCCGGGAACTCGGGGCTCGAGACGTTGTACATCTTGGCGTCCCGGCCCAACAGGTACGTGAGGGTTCGCGCCTTCTCCGCTCCCCGATCGCTGTCACCCCAGATGACCCGGCGGTTCTCGGTGAGGATGAACTCGATGTCGACCGGCGAGCTCGCCGACACCCGTTTGACCTGTCGCGCCAGCGATTCCGGTAATCCGGCGACCGCGGTGATCGCCTCCCGGGTGGTGGGATCGGCCGGGCCCGGGTTCGGGGTCTCGAGGACGGGGAGCTTGAGCACCTCCGGTGGCACGCCCTGGGCGCGGACGTAGTGGAGGAAGGACACCCCGGACCGGTCGAGGACGTGGACCTCGTCCCCGCTCGTCACGATCACCACCGGCACCCGCTCGACGACGGTGATGGTGAGCGTCGACGGGTAGGACCGCTGGACGCGGGCGGATTCGACGGACGGGATGCCGGCGACGCGCTGCGCGACGGCGCGGGTGTCCACCTGGAGGAGAGGTGTCCCCTGCGGGACGGCCGCGACGCGCAGGATCTCGTCGGCCGGGATCGAACCGTTGTCCCGGATGTCGGTGCCGCGCACGGCCATCAGTGGGGTGAGGTAGGCGATCAGGACCAGCCCGACCCCCGCGGCGACGACCATCAGGGTGCCGAGGATCAGGCGGGACCGGCGGCGGGTCGGCCAGCGGATCACGAGACCCGTCCTGTGAGGCCCCCGTCGCCGGGGCCCTCACCGGTCGCGGGCGTCGCGTCGTCGGTCGCGGTGTCCGCGCCGAGTGCGGCCAGGATCTCGGGCCCCTGCATGGTGATGTCGCCCGCGCCCAGGGTCAGCACGACGTCTCCGGGTCGGGCCAGGCCGGCGACCTGACCGGCCAGCCGCGACAGATCCGGCGCGAACAACGACGGCCGGGTCAACTTGTCGGTGATGGTCCGGCCGCTGACACCGGGGATCGGAGCCTCGCGGGCGCCGTAGACGTCGGCGACGACCACGGTGTCGGCGAGGTCGAGGGCGGCGGCGAACTCGTCGGCGAACTCGACCGTGCGCGAGTACAGGTGGGGCTGGAAGACCGCGATGACGCGACCGCGTGGCGCGTCGGGGCCGACCCGCGCGGCCATCATGGACTGCGCCGCGGACAGCACCGAGCGCACCTCGGTGGGATGGTGGGCGTAGTCGTCGATGACCTCGACGCCGCCGCGGCGCCCGCGGAACTCGAAGCGACGATGGACCCCGCCGAACGCGCCGATCCCCGCGAGGATGCCGTCGAGGGCACCTGCGGCGTCGGCGGTCGCCGCGGCGTTGACGCGCACGGCCCCGATGACCGCGGCGATCGCGTTGAGCGCCATGTGTTCTCCCGGCAGCGGGAGGATGAGTTCACGTTCGACGACGGTGCCGGTCTCGTCGGCGGGGCCGGTCACCGGCGCGGTGAAACGGACCCGTGCCGCTCCCCCGGCGGCGCGCGGTTCCCACGACAGCAGGGTCGCCACGTTGGGCACGCCGGGCGCGAGGACCGCGTGAGTGCCGCGGCCGTAGCCGAGGACCGCCACCCCGCGCTCGGCGAGATCGCCGCGGACACGTCCGGCGAGTGCCGCCGATCCGGGATCGTCGAGGCAGACCACAAGTGTGCCGCCGGTCCGGATGCGTTCGGTGAACTTGTCGAACACCTCGACGTAGGCCTCGATCGAGCCGAAGAAGTCGAGGTGGTCGGCGTCGATGTTGGTGACGGCCACGACATCGGGCGTGTACTCGAGCAGCGAACCGTCGCTCTCGTCGGCCTCGGCCACGAAGACCGGGTCGCCGCCGTGATGGGCGTTGGTGCCGGATTCGTTGAGCTCGCCGCCGATCGCGAACGACGGGTCGCTGCCGGCGTGCTGGAGTGCGACGACGGCCATGGACGTGGTCGAGGTCTTGCCGTGCGTCCCGGCCAGCAGCAGCGTCCGGTCACCCTCCATGAGCTGGGCGAGCACGCGCGGGCGCAGCAGGATCGGGATCCCCCGCGAGCGTGCGGCCACCAGCTCGGGATTGGTCTTGGGGATGGCGGCGTGGGTGGTGACCACGACCGACGGACCGCCCGGGATCTGGTCGAGTGCGGACGGATCGTGTCCGACCTGGACACGGGCGCCGCGGGTGCGGAGTTCGAGGATGCCCCGGCTGTTCTTGGCGTCCGATCCCGACACCTGGCCGCCGCGGGCGAGCAGGATGCGCGCGAGCCCGGACATGCCGGCGCCGCCGATGCCGACCATGTGCACGCGGGCGAGCTGCGGCGGCAGTCCTCCGGTTCCCACAGTCGTCCCCTCGCTCATGTCGTCATCTCCCGCTCCGGGTCCGGTCGTCTCGCCGGCCCTGTCCCCTCCGACCCGGTCCCGTCCAATTGTCACTGTTCGCCGGCCGATCGGCGCGAACGAAACGCCTTACGGGATGGTCGCCGGCCCGCGCGGAATCCGCGAGCCAGTTCGAGGGCGGCGTCGGCGACGGCCGCGGCGGCGTCGCGATGGCCCGTGCCCGCGGCCGCCGCGGACATCTTCTGCAGTCGTTCGGTGTCCTGCAGGAGGGCCGGGACCTCGCGTGCCACCCACTCCGCGCTGACCGCCGAGTCCTCGACGATGAGTCCGCCGCCGGCCTCGACGACCGGTAGCGCGTTGAGGCGCTGTTCGCCGTTGCCGTGCGGCAGCGGGACGTAGACGGCGGGCAAACCGGTGGCCGACACCTCGGCGACGGTCATCGCGCCGGACCGGCACATCACCAGATCGGCGGCGGCGTAGGCGAGGTCCATCCGCTTGAGGTAGCCGACGCCGCGATACGGCGGGGCGCCCTCGATGATCACCGGGTCGATCGAGTTCTTGGGCCCGTAGGCGTGCAGGACACCGATGCCCGCCTTCGCGAGGGCTTCGGCGGCACCCGAAACCGCGGCGTTGATGCGTTGCGCGCCTTGGGAACCACCGAAGACGAGCAGGGTCGGGGCATCCTCGTCGAGTCCGAAGTAGTGGCGCGCCTTGGCGCGCAGGGCCGGACGGTCCAGCTCGGTGAGGACCCCGCGGACCGGCATGCCGACGACGGTGGCGTCGAGCCCGGAGCCGTCGACGGCGGCCAGGACACGGTCGGCGAACCGGGCGCCCACCTTGTTGGCGATGCCCGCCGAGGCGTTCGCCTCGTGGATGACGATCGGGATGCGATTGCGTCCGCGTAGATGCATCTGCGCGGCGAGGTAGGCGGGCACCGACACATACCCGCCGAAGCCGACGACGACGTCGGCGTCCACGTCGGCGAGCACCTTGCGAGTCGCGGCGACCGAGGACACCAGGCGCCCGGGGGTCTTGGCGAGGTCCATCCCGGGTTTGCGCGGCAGCGGAACCGGCGGGATCAGCCGCAGGTCGTATCCGCGTTCGGGCACCAGGTCGACCTCGAGGCCGCGGTTGGTCCCGAGGGCGGTGACGCGGGCCGTCGGGTCGATGCGGGTGATCGCGTCGGCCACGGCGAGCGCCGGTTCGATGTGTCCGGCGGTCCCGCCGCCCGCGACCACCACCGACAGCGGCCGCCCGCCCGGTCCTCCGGTCGTATCAGATTGTGCTGCACCCGAACTCACCGGCTCTGTCACTCCATCTCCAGCCACTGTGCACGTCTGTCCCACGCAGCGGCATCGCCTGTCGCGGGAGCCGTCAGCGGCGTCCCGCGCGGCCGTGTGTCGGCCGATCGCGCCCGGGGTCGGCGGACCTCGGCGTCCGCGGCTGATGCGCGCCCGCCCGCCATCCCGGTGACGCCGAGCGACGTGCACTGCCGGCGCCGGGATACCCGCCACGGTAGTCGACGCCCGCTCGTGCCGACGGCGCAGGTCGGGTGCGACCTGTCGCTGCCGGACGCCGTGCGGATGCACCCCGTGCAGGTGCCGGTTCGGCAGTCTTCGCCCGTTTCCACGGCATGGTGAACCGGCCCTGGCTGTCAGCCGGCTCGGCCGGTCGTCCGCGACCGGTCTGCGCTCCTGCCCGCCCGGACGTCCCGGCCCGGCCCGGTGCACCCCGTCCGGCTGTCCGGCCCGCGGGCCGTCCGCGCGCCGAGCGACGCTGGTCGAGCCGATCTCGCAGGGTCTCGGCCCGCGTCTGCCGGTAGGCCACCGGCGTCGGGAGCCGCAGGATCCGGGCCAGACGGCCCTGCGATCCGGTGGTGAGGGTCGCGACGGCCTCGGGTTCGTGTCGCGCGGCGTTGGCCAGGAGGCCGAGCATCGCGAGCACGGTCAGCGTCGATGTACCGCCCGCCGAGATGAGTGGCAGCTGGATACCGGTGACCGGCAGCAGGCCGATGACGTAGCCGATGTTGATGAACGCCTGCGCGAGGATCAGCACGGTGATGGTCGCGGTCATCAGGCGCAGGAACGGATCAGTGGATCGGTGCGCGATGCGGAAGCCGATGTAGCCCAACAGCACGAACAGGAAGACCACCAGCAGACCACCGAGGAGGCCGAGTTCCTCGCCGATGATGGCGAAGATGAAGTCGTTGTGCGCGTTGGGCAGGTAGTTCCACTTGGCGCTCGACTGGCCGAGGCCCACACCGAAGACGCCGCCGTTGGCCAGCGCGTAGGTCGCCTGCCGGGCCTGGTAACCGGCACCCTGCGGGTCGTCGATGCCGCCGAGGAAGCTCATCACGCGCTGTGAGCGGTACCCCTCGACGAGCGCGAGGATCACCGCGAGGACCACACCGGAGACGGCAAAGGCCGAGAAGACCTTGATCGGCAGCCCGGCGAACCAGAGCATCGCGCCGACGATGATGGCGATGGTGATCGTCGTCGAGAGGTTCGGCTCGAGGATGATCAGCACGCAGACCAGCATCGCGACCGGGACCAGCGGGATCAGGAGCTCTTTGATCGAGGCGTTGTCCCGGCGCCGGGAGGCGAGCAGGTGCGCACCCCAGATACACAGCGCCACCTTGACCAGCTCCGAGGGCTGCACCGACACACCGGAGATGACGAACCAGCGTCGGGCGCCCTGGCTGAGCGTGCCGATGCCGGGGATCAGCACCAGCCCGAGCAGCAGGATGGCGATGGCCATCGACGGCGCGGCGAAGCGCCGCAGCAGACGGACGGGGACCCGCAGCATCAGGTAGAAGACGACGAGACCGAGTCCGGCGAAGATGACCTGCGTCGTGAACAGTCCGTAGGCCGATCCTTCTTGCGAGTACCCCTCGACCGACGACGCCGACAGCACCATCACCAGACCGAAGGCTGTCAGCATGAACGCCATCGTGAGGACCAGCTGGTAGGAGGCCAGCGGCCGCGCCAGGAGGTTGCGCACGCCTTCGACGAGCATGGCCGGCAACGAGGCCGTCACCGACGCCGCGGTCGAGGCCGCTGCGGAGACCTCGGCAGCCGGCTTCGACAGCGCGGCCGCACCCTCTGACGCCTTTCGACGCACGGACGCTCGCCTGCTCGCGTCCGAGGTCTCGTCCGTTCCGTCTTCGAACGAGTCGTCGAGGGTGTCCTCGTCGTCGAAGGTGCTCTCGTCGTCCGCGGCGTCGACCGCGGTCTTGTCGGTGCTCACGCCGCTCACCGCGAGGTGGGGGTGCCGGCGATGTCCTGTGCGGCGCGCGCGAACGCGTCACCGCGCCGGCTGTAGCCGGCGAACATGTCCAGCGATGCCGCGGCGGGTGCGAGGAGCACCGCGTCGGGCTTCGGGTCGCTCGCCGCGGCGAGCTCCCATGCCTCGGCGACCGCCCGGTCCATCACGGCAACGGCGGCGTCTGTTCCCGAGGTTTCGGTCGACGAGAGGACGGGTGCGGTCTGACCCTGGCGATGCACGTTCACCGTGCCATCGTCCCCTGTGAATACTGTGACTGTTGGGACTTCTGGGGCGTGTCGCGCGATCGCTTCGACGACCAGCTCACGATCACGGCCGATGGCGACCACCCCGGCGAGCCGATCGCCGACCGCGGTGAGCATGGCGTCCATCGACGCGCCCTTGAGCAGGCCGCCCGCGATCAGCACCACGCGGCCGTATGCGGAGACGGCAGCCTGGGCGGCATGCGGGTTGGTGGCCTTGGAGTCGTCGACGAAGCGGATGCCGTCGCGCGTCGCCACGACCTCGCCGCGATGGGCGGCGGGCCGGAAATCGGTGAGCGCGGCCTCGACGGCGTCGCGGTCGACACCGATCGAGAGGGCGAGTGCGGCGGCAGCGAGGGCATCGGCCACGCCTGACGGGCCCGCCGGATGCACGGCGGCGGCCGACAGCAGGCGACCCGCACCGAAGGCACGGTCGATGAGTTGTCCGTCCTCGACGCCGAGCTGGCCGTCCTGCGGCGGGTTGAGTGTGAAGCCGACCCGGCGTCCCGCGCCCGGCAGACCAGATGCAACTGCGTCGTCGAGACCGACGATCGAGATGTCGCCGCGCAGCGCACCGGCCTTGGCCAGCGCATAGGCGTCGAAGGTGCCGTGCCAGTCGAGATGATCGTCGGCGACGTTGAGCACCACCCCGGCGGCCGGGGCGACCGACGGTGCCCAGTGCAGCTGGAACGACGACAGCTCGGCGCACAGGACGTCCACCCGAGGTGTCGCGCGCATGGCGTCGAGAACCGGCAGGCCGATGTTGCCGCACGCCGCGCCGGCACGCCCGGAGCGCTCGACGATGTCGGCGAGCATCGAGGTGGTGGTGGTCTTGCCGTTGGTGCCGGTGACGACCAGCCAGGTGCGCGGCTCCCCGAGCAGACCCGCGGCGTCGACCCGCCAGGCCAACTCGACCTCGCCCCATACCGGCACACCGCCCGCCGCGGCCTGCGAGACGAGGTCGTGGGTGGGTGCGAATCCGGGCGAGACGATCACGACCGCGGTGTCGGCGGTCCACGAGGGGTCGGCGAGCAGATCGGAGATCGCGACGGCCTCCACGCCTTGCCCGGTCAGGTCCGCGACCCCGGGAACGGCGGCGACCGCCGTATCCCGGTCGGCGGCGTCGGCATCACGTGCGGCGAACCGGTCGTCGGCGAGCAGGATGCGGACATCCCTGGTGACCAGGTAACGGGCCGCCGATGTCCCGGCGGTACCCGCGCCGCCGATCACCACGGTCTTGCCGGTCAACCCCAGTGGGTCGTCGGGAGACGCGGAGTTCTCGGCGCGCGGATCAGCCATTGGTGGTCAGGAACTCGCCGTAGAAGAGCGACAGGCCGAGCGCACAGGCTATGGCTGTGAGCAGCCAGAATCTGATGATCACCGTCGTCTCGGCCCATCCGCCCAGTTCGAAGTGGTGGTGGAACGGCGCCATCCGGAAGACACGACGGCCGGTGGTCCGGAAGAAGGCGATCTGGATGACCACCGACATGATCTCGGCGACGAACAGCGCACCGATGACGACCGCGAGGAGTTCGGTCCGGGTCGTGATGGACAGGCCGGCGAGCATGCCGCCGAGTGCCAGCGAGCCGGTGTCCCCCATGAAGATCTTCGCCGGTGCGGCGTTCCACCACAGGAAGCCGAGGCAGGCGCCGCCGCCGGCCACCGCGATGATCGCGAGGTCGAGGGGGTCGCGGACCTGGTAGCACCCGGTCGGGATGTCGCTGGGCGGCTTGGCACCGCCGGCGCAGGCGTTGACGAACTGGAAGAAGGTCACGAGGACGTAGGAGCCGAGGACCATCGCCATCGAACCGGCGGCCAGACCGTCGAGTCCGTCGGTGAAGTTCACCGCGTTGGACCACGCGGCGACCACGAGCCAGCAGAACACCACGAAGACCACCGCGCCGAGGCCGATGGCGTCGATGTCGCGCACATAGCTGAGGTGGGTGCTGGCCGGGCTGAGGCCGTAGTCGTTGCGGAACTGCAGCACGAGGACACCGAACAGGATCGCGGCGATGAACTGCCCGATCGACTTCGCGGTCTTGTTCAGTCCCAGGTTGCGGTGTTTGCGGATCTTGATGATGTCGTCGAGGAAGCCGACGATGCCGAGCGCGGTCGCGAGGCCCAGCACGAGCAGGCCCGACGCGGTCGGTCCGTTGCCGGCATCGGTGAAGAGGCCGACGAGATGCGAACCGAAGTAGCCCGCCCACAATGCGGCGAGGATCGCGACGCCGCCCATCGACGGCGTGCCACGCTTGGTCTGATGGCTCTGGGGGCCCTCGACCCGGATCTCCTGGCCGAAGCCCTGTCGGGAGAACACCTTGATGAGCACGGGGGTCAGCAGGATCGACACCGCGATCGCGATCGCACCCGCGAGGAGGATCTGGGTCACCGTGCTGCCCTCGTGTTCGCTCGTCCGTTCCCCGCCACGCTCTTCTCTCCGACTCTGTTCAGTGTTCTCGGCAGGCGCGCCTCATCGCGTGCCCTCATGATGCGGTCCCCTCGTCATCGGGACCGGAGTCAGTATCCTCGCGGACCTGCCATCCGCAGCTCGCACCCCATGCCCTCACCACCGAGTCGAGGTCGGCGCTCGCTGCCGCGAGGAGGATGACATCACCAGCGGCGGGCCGCCAGTCCGGGTCGGTGTCGACGAGTGCCGCGGCGGTCTCGACCGTGTCGACGATGCGCGCCTCGTCGCCCCACGACCCCTCCATGACGGCGCCCTGGTGCAGGGCGCGAACCGATCGGGAGTCACCGACGCAGAGAGTCTTGTCGACGGCCAGTCGGACGGCCAGACGTCCGAGGAGATCGTGTTCGACGACGCGCTGGTTCTCGGCGGTCCCCTCGGGGCTGGCGACCTCGCCGATGATCGCCCAGGTTCGCGGCCGATCCACCGCGGTGCTGCCGCGCAACGCGCCGGCGTGCTCGGCGAGTCGGCGGATGAGCAGACGTGCGTCGTCGACCGTCACCGGCGCATCCCCGCGGATCACCGTGACGAACGGTCCGGTCATCGATCACCCTCCGCGCCCACCGGGCCGGTGGTCGCGTTCGGCAACTCGTCCAGCGCTTGTGCGACGACCTCGCGGTCGTCGAACGGATGCTTCACGCCGTTGATCTCCTGCCCTGCCTCATGACCCTTGCCCGCGACCAGCACGATGTCGCCGGGCCGTGCCCAGGCGATGGCCTCGGCGATCGCCGCCGCACGATCCCCGACCTCGCGTACCGGTTCGGCACCGGCCGGACGGTCGGCGGCATCGACGCTCCGGGCGCCGGCGAGAACCTCGGACCGGATGGCGGCCGGCTCCTCCGACCTCGGGTTGTCGTCGGTGACGATGACGAGTTCGGCACCGCGGGCGGCGGCCTCCCCCATCAGCGGCCGCTTACCCGCGTCACGGTCTCCGCCGGCACCCACCACGATGGCCACGCGGCCCGGTCCCTCGCCGAGCTGACCGCGCAGGGTCGCCAGGACGGCCTCGACGGCTCCGGGTTTGTGCGCGTAGTCGACCAGGGCGAGGAACGACTGACCGCGGTCGACCCGCTGCAGACGTCCCGGCACGCTCACCGACGCGACCGCGTCGAGCGCGGTGGAGATCGGCACACCCGCCGCATGGGCCACCGCGACGGCCAGCAGTCCGTTGGCCACGTTGTAGCGGCCCGGGAGAGGCATGACCAGGACGTGGTCGCCGTCGGGTTCGGTGATCGGGGTGTGGGAGGTGCCGTCGCCGGCGAGGTCCGACGGGCCCGCATGCCAGTGGGCGGGCGTCGGACCGGTGGACACCGTCACCGGCTGCAGATGCGCCGCCTCACCGGGGCGGCGGGCGAGATCGGCCATCCGCTGACCCCACTCGTCGTCGACGCAGACCACCGCGCGTACCGCGTGGTTCGGCGACGACGGCACGAACAGCTGCGCCTTGGCGTCGAAGTAGGCGCGCATCGTGTGATGGAAGTCCAGATGATCCTGCGAGAGGTTGGTGAAGGCCCCGATCGCGAAGTGCGCACCGTCGACCCGGCCCAGGGACAGCGCGTGGCTGGACACCTCCATGACGACGACGTCAACCCCGTCCTCGAGCATCGACGCCAGCAGCGCCTGCAGGGTCGGCGCCTCCGGGGTCGTCAGCGAGCTCGGCTGCGCGACGCCGTTCACGCGGGTCTCGACGGTTCCGATGAGTCCCACCGCGTGCCCGGCGGCGAGCAGTGCCGCCTCCACGAGATACGACGTGGTGGTCTTGCCCGACGTGCCGGTGATCCCGATCAGCTTCAACCGCTGCGACGGGTTGCCGTACACACGGGCGCTGACGCTGCCCAGGACGGTCCGCGGGCTGGGGTGGATGAGGACCGCGACGGCGGTCTCCGGCGGCAGGACGCGGCTCAGTTCGGCGCGGCCGGCCGGATCGGTCAGGATCGCGGTCGCCCCGGCGGCGACCGCCTGGTCGGCGAACCGCGCGCCGTGGGTGGCCGCACCGGGCAGGGCCGCGAACAGATCGCCGGGCTGCACGTCCTGGGCGCGCAGGGTCACGCCCTGCACGCTGGTGTCGCGATCGGCGCCGCCGACGAGGTCGAGCCGGGCGCCCGTGGCCGTCGACAGGACCGTCACGGCCGTCGGCGCGACCTCACGCGGACGACCGGGGACCTTCTTGTTGCCCTTGCGTCTGCCGGCCGATCCCTTGTGCGAGGAACCACGAGACGTCATGTGTTCGCCTCCTCGGTTGTTCTCGGTCGGTGTGCTGGTGGTCGGTGTGCTGGTGGTCGGGGTCTTCGCGGTCTGGTCACCGCGGCCCGGGTTCGTGTTCGGCGCAGAATTGCACTCACGATACCGACCCCGGGATCGGCGTCCGGGACGCGGTGCGCCGACCACCGGGTCGGAATCACTTCGCGGTGAGGGTCAGCCTCGGGGTCGGCGGAGAGAGCGGGACCTGGGCGCGCTGGAGCATCCACGACGCGATGGTCGAGAAGAGCGGCCCGGCGGACTGTCCCCCGGTGCCGTCGGAGCTGCGGCGCGGGTTGTCGAGCATGATCCCGATGACATAGCGCGGGGCGTCGGCCGGGGCGATCCCGGCGAACGTGATGTTGTAGCGCGAGTTCGAGTAGCAGCCGCACGACGGATCGACCTGCTGAGCGGTACCGGTCTTGCCGGAGACCTGGTAACCGCTGACGGCCGCCTTGGTGCCGGTACCCATCTGCACGCCCATCGGATCGTCCTGCACTACCGAGCGGAACATGTCGCGGACCGTCCGGGCGGTCTCCTCGCTGACGACGCGGACCGGTTCGGGACGAGCACGCCCCTCCGAGGTACTACCGTCGCGCTCCTCGCCGGCGAGAATCCGCGGCGGGATGCGCAGGCCGTCGTTGGCGATCGCCTGGTACATCGCGGTCATCTGCAGGAGCGTCATCGAAAGACCCTGTCCGATGGGCAGGTTGGCGAAGGAACCGCCCGACCACTGGCTCAGTGCGGGGACCTCGCCGGCACTCTCGGCCGGGAGACCGACGCCCGTGCGCTGGCCGAGCCCGAATCGCTTGAGCATGTCGGCGAAGCGTTCCTCACCGATGCGCTTGGCGAGCATCAGCGTGCCCACGTTCGACGACTTACCGAAGATGCCGGTGGTCGTGTACGGCTCGACGCCGTGCTCCCAGGCGTCGCGGACCGTGACGCCGGACATCTGGATGCTGCCGGGGACCTGGTGGACCGTGTCCGGCCGGGTGAGGCCGTATTCGATGGCGGCGGCGGCCGCGACGAGCTTGTTGACCGAGCCGGGCTCGAACGGGGAGGTGACCGACGGGTTGCCGAGTTCGGCCTTCGGCTGATCCGACAGCGGGAGCGACGCGTTGAAGGTGCCGTCGTTCGCCATCGCCAGCACCTCGCCGGTCCGGGCGTCCAGCACGACCGCCGAGGCACCCTTCGCACCGGAGGCCTGCTTGGCCTTCATGACCTGGCTCTGGACGAACCACTGGGTGTCGGAGTCCAGGGTCAGACGGACGGTGGAACCATTGATCGCCGGGTGCACGTTGCGGGTGCTGCCCGGGATGATCGCGCCGTCCGATCCGCGGTCGTAGGTACGGGAACCGTCGGTGCCGGACAGGATCGCGTCGAGGGAGGCCTCGAGGCCGATGAGACCGTTGCCGTCGTAGTTGACGTCACCGATGACGTTGGCCGCCAGCGAACCGCCGGGATAGAGCCGGATACTCTCCGGGTCGGCGCCCACCTCGGGGAACTCCTCGGTGATGCGCTTGGCGACGTCGGGGCTCACGGCCCGTGCGAGGTACACGAAGGGCTCGTCGCCGGTGATCTTGGCGAGGAGGTCCTCTTCGCTGATCGAGCCGCCGAGTGCCATCGAGACGCCCTTGGCGATCTCCTTGAGACGCTCGTCGACGCCGGGCAGTTCGTCGTTCTTGCGGTGCTCCTCGTCGATCGACTTGCGAACCGCCTTGGGCAGGAACGTCAGTGACCGGGCCTCGTCGGTGTAGGCCAGCGGGCGACCGTTGCGGTCGAGGATGGAACCACGCTTGGCCGTCAGGACCTGCGTGTACTCGCGCTGCTGGGCGGCCTCGGCGGAGATGGACCCGGCCTGGATGGTGTGGACGACGATCATCTTCCCCGCGACCGCGAGGACCACGAGCAGCACGGCGACCCCGAACGCCTTGGTCCGGAACCCGAAGCTGTGCAGTCCCCCGCTGTTCCGGGGACCACCCTTTCCCGGTCCGCGGCCACCCGGGCCGCCTGCGGTCGCGCGGGATCCCTGGCCCGGGCGACGTCCCGGGCGAGACGGCGCGTGGCCGAGTCGCTCGAAGGTCGCACGTGTCATGGTCGTCAATTGTTCACCGCTTCAAGGTCGTGACAGGGATTTGGCGTCGGCGGGTTGCAGATCGATGGGTGCACTGTGACAACCCTTACGACCCGCGGCCACCTCACGTCCGGGGCACGACATTCGGGGCCGGGATCGGGCTCGAGGGCGCGGGCGCGGACCCCGACTCGGTCGGCGGCGAAGGCTCCCCCTGCCCGGGAGCCGGATCGGGTTGAGCCGGAGCGGGTTGCGGCGATGGCGACGGCCCGGCCTGTCCCGGGGTCGACGGGGCCGGGGCCTGCTGACCCGGGGTCTGCTGCGCCGGCGGGTTCGGTGCGCCGACCGCGCCGCCGCCGAGGCCGATCGAGTCGTCCACCTTGCGCGGGTCGATGGTCTCGGTGGGGTCGGGCTTCAGCTCGGGGTTGAGGTCGGCCATCGGCTTCCCCGATGCCGGTGCGGGTTTCCCGACGATGCGGGGCCGGCGCGGGTCGTCGACGATCATTCGTGCCGGGTTGTCCGACGGGATCATGCCGAGACGGGTTGCCTCCCGGGACAGTTCCGGAGCCGAGTTGCCGGATTCGTAGGTCCGCTTGAGCGCATCCCGCTGGTCGATGAGCGACTGGTTCTCGGTCCGCTCGATACCGAGCTTGTAGGAGTCCTGGGCCGACTTGGTGGACAGCCAGAGGCTCAGACCGAGACCCAGCACCAGCAAGGCGATGACCGGGACCACGAAAGGTGTGTGCTGCAACCGTTCTCGCAGCGAGACACCGGACATCGACAGACCCGCGCCGCGGGCTGTGCGCGGTGCGACCGCGCCGGTGGCCATGCGCTTGTGACGGCGGTCCAGTGCGCGTTGGGCCGCCCGCGAACGGGTCGCGCGCTCGGACTCGATGCGTGCGCGCCGTGACCGACGGCTGCTCCGATCTGTGTCGGACCGTCCCGCATCGGAACGACCTGAGCCGGAACGGCCTGCGCCGGAACGCTTGTCGTCGGAACGGCCGGAGCCGGGACGACGAGGGGCATCGTGCAGGATCGTCATGATCAGCCCTTCTTCTCGACTCGTTCGACCGCCCGGACTCGCACCGGTGCCGATCGCGGATTGATGGTCAGTTCTTCGTCGTCGGGACGCTCGGCGCCGCGGGTCACGAGGCGGAACTCCGCGGCGGTGCCGGGCAACTCGACGGGCAGGCCGGGCGGCGAGGTCGAAGTCGTGCGGGCTGCGAATTCCCGCTTGACGATCCGGTCCTCGAGGGACTGGTAGCTCATCACCGCGACTCGGCCGCCGACGGTGAGCACCGACAGCGCAGTCGGCAATGCCTCACGCAGGACGTCGAGTTCGTGGTTGACCTCGATGCGCAGGGCCTGGAAGGTGCGTTTGGCCGGGTGGCCGCCGGTCCGTCGGGTCGCGGCCGGGATGGTGGCATAGAGCAGTTCGACGAGGCGCGCACTCGTCGTGAACGGTTCCTTCTCGCGCTCGCGCAGGACCGCCGAGGCGATCTTGCCGGCGAAGCGCTCTTCCCCGTATTCGGAGAGCACACGGGCCAATTCGCCGTGGCTGTAGGTGTTGAGGACGTCCGCCGCGGTCAGCGGGTCGTCGGAGTTCATCCGCATGTCCAGGGGCGCGTCGACCGAGTAGGCGAAACCGCGGCCGGCCTGGTCGAGCTGCATCGACGAGACGCCGAGGTCGAACAGGGCGGCGTCGATGACTTCCTCACCGGCATCGTCGAGGACGTCGGCGATCTCATGGAAGGTGGCCTGGTGCAGCGAGATCCGGTCTGCGTGCGGTTCGAGTCGGCGCCGCGCGATGTCCAGCGCGGAGGCGTCGCGATCGATACCGACGAGGTGCACGTTGGGGAAGGTGTTCAGGATGAGTTCGCTGTGTCCACCGGCACCCAGCGTCGCGTCCAGGAAGACCCGCCGGTCTTCTGATTCCAGTGCCGGGGTGAGCAATTCGACGATGCGCCGACCCATGACGGGGATGTGGCCGAACTCGCCGGAGCGGCGAGTGTCGTCACCAGTGTCATCCACGGAGGGCCCCCATCGGCGTGTCGGCCATGTCGGTCGGCAGAGTCGGCGTTTCGGTGCGAAGGACTGATCGGAGGAGTGTCATGTCGCGGGCGGACGGTGCATCACCGTCGGGCCGCGCCCCGGATGGAGCGAGGTCCCGATCCGATTCCGTACCTGGCGTTGGGGAAGTACGCCAGGGTCGGACCGGATCGGGGCCTCGTGCCACCCGAAGCCCGAGTACCGCTTCGCCCCGTCCCCTCTCGGCTACAAGACCGCGTTCAACGCGGCCGAGTTGGCTGCCGAGAAGTTCTCCTCGTGCTGCGACTGGTACTCGTCCCATGCGGCCGAATCCCAGATCTCGAGGTGATCGAAGCTGCCGAACACCACGCACTCCTTGGACAGTCCCGCGTAGACGCGATGGTCGGAGGACAGGCTGATCCTGCCCTGGCCGTCCGGTCGCTGTTCTTCCGAACCGGCGAAGAAGGTCCGCTGAAACGCACGCAGGTCAGGGTCGTTACGTGACGCCTCGACGATCCTCGCCGCGATCGCATCGAACTCTTCGGTCCGATACACCGACAAGCTGTGGTCTTGGCCTTTGGTGACCACTACCCCTCCTGCCAGTGCATCGCGGAACTTGGCGGGCAACGTGAGTCGCCCTTTGTCGTCCAATTTGGGCGTGTAGGTGCCGACGAATCGCACAGACATGTCGACACCTCCTGCCCCTGGGTTCCGCGCTCCGGATCGCCTCACCCAGTGCTGCCACAGTACCCCACTTTCCTCCACTTTCCACCCCAGAAGCCCACACGGACTCCACCTGACAGCAAATTCCCAGTTCAAACGGGTGAAACTTCTGGCGGTTCTTGCGTGTCTCGTGCGCTGACACGTGTCGCTGTGTCCTTCGATGGTGTGACAGACGAGCCCTTTGAGGCTTCAGATGCCGGTGCGACCAGCAGTTCTCACCAGGTGGGGCAAAGTGGGGAACCCAGGTGGGGGAAGGTGGGGAACGCCGGTGGGGGAAGGTGGGGGCCAGGGAATGGGTGACGGTGGGACACGGTCGACAGCGCCTCGAAACCACGGGTACAGAGTCGGGTCGCACAACAAAAGAGCCGCGCAACCCGATGGGGTGCGCGGCTCTCTGAAGAGTCGTGGCCGTCAGGCCGGCCGGAGGTCTACTCCTGCTCGAACCGACGGTTGAATCGTTCTTCCATCCGCTCCGACAGCTTGCGCTTGGAGCCGGAGGGTCCGGACTGCTTCTTGCCTCCCGCGCGCGGCGCGCCCGTCGCGGAGTCGGCGAGGTCGTCACCCCAGAGGGCGAAGAGGCCGGCACCGAACATCACCAGGAAGCCGAGGAGGCTGACGATCGGGAAGCCCCCGATGTCGATCTTGACGATGAGACCGCCGACGAGCATCACGAGGCCGACGACGAAGACCGCCACCGCCTGCAGGCGACGACGGCCACTCGACTTACCCAGCCGACGACGCTTGACACTGGACGCAAACTTGGGGTCTTCCGCGTACAGAGCGCTCTCGATCTGTTCGAGCATGCGTTGCTCGTGCTCCGAAAGTGGCACCGACCCTCCTTCTCCCTGATCCGCGACGCCGACGACGGTCAACCGCGACCGGTGAGGCGTCTGCGCCTTATTCTCCCATGATACGAGGTGAAATCAGCCGCGACCACCATTACTCGCTGTTGTGGGCCCGGATGCACATACCGGAACGACAACGGAACACCGAAACTGTGTCCGGCCTCACGCAGTTCGCCCGATTTGGGGGTCCTCTGTCCCGAATTTGCCTTGCTCGTAAGCGATGACCAAGGTCTCGACCTGCCGGAGGAAGTCGAGGACGAGGAGTCGCATGCCGGCGACACTGTCGGGGTCGAGCGTTCGGATGATCCCCGACTCGATCTTCATCCGGATGGGCGACAGCGTGGCGAAGCGCGCGGCCAGCGGAGCGAGGTCGGGAGCGACCACACCGATACGGGTCCAGGCGTTCGACGTCTTGCGGCGGGCGGGGCCGGCCGGCTCGCCGATGGCGATCGCGGCGCCGGCCGCACGGAGGGCGACGAGATAGAACTGCCGGAAGCGCTCGGCGTCGTCGGAGACACCGTCGGCGTTGTCGAGGAGGAGATGGGCACGCTGGAGGAGATCGCGCGCACGTCCGACCATCACCGGGTCGACGGGGGCGGACCGGCGGGATGTGGGCCGTCCGGGCATGGCATCCTCCTCACTCGCTGGCGACGGTGTCCGGTGGCAGACGCTTCCCTCGTCCGCCACCGGACCGTCATGTCGTCGGGATGAACGCGAACAGCTTGCGGAGGCACATTCATCGAACACCCGTTCGACACGTTCAATATAGCTAGCGGTGCGCGTCTCTTCAAGGCGTGGGCCGCGCCCGCATCCTTCTTCAACACCGACTCCCGCGACCGGATTCCGCGGAGTCTGCCGTACCGAGAGGACAGTCACACCAGATGGTCGGAGAGCGCATGGCCGGGGCGGGGCGGGCCCGCTCGGTGGACCCGGAGGCGATCCGACGTTGACGATCCGTCTGGTGAACCTCAGTGGGCAGGACTCCCGCGTGTGGCTGGAGCCCGCTCTCGACGTCTATGTGACCGCGATGGGGTATCCCCGCGGGACCGAGGTGCACCGCGCGTCGCTGTGGCGTGAACACATCGCCCGGCCGGGCTGGCGTGCGATCGGCGCGGTCGCCACCCTGCCCCCGCACGAGGCGCAGTCGATGCCGACGTCCCGGCGCCGGGTCGGACCGCCGGTGGGCACCGGGCCCGACGACGTCCTGGTCGGCATCGCCTACGGCTACACCGGCGCGACCGGTCAGTGGTGGAACCAGCAACTCCGGCTCGGGCTGCGACAGACGGGACGCTCCCCCGCGGACATCGAGATGATCGCCCGGGACTACTTCGAGCTGACCGAGCTCCACGTCCACCCCACCGCACAGGGTCGCGGCATCGGGCAGTTGCTGTTGGCGCGGCTGCTCGCCGAGCGACCCGAACGCCATGTGCTGCTATCGACGCCGGAGATCCCCGCCGAGCAGAACCGGGCCTGGTCGCTGTATCGGCGGATGGGTTTCTCGGATGTGCTCCGGCATTTCACCTTCACCGGCGATCCTCGCCCGTTCGCGTTCCTCGGCCGTCCGCTGCCGCTGAACCTGCAACCGCCGCACCCCGGTCCCCAACAATCTGGATGATGGAGGGCGTGGCACAGACAACGACGACAGCGCACGACACGGAACACGCATGAGCGGGCACGGGGAGCGGCGCGACGCGGTTGTCGTCGGCGGCGGCCACAACGGCCTCATCGCCGCGGCCTACCTGACGAAGGCCGGACGCGACGTGGAGGTCTTCGAGCGCGACGACATCCCCGGCGGGGCGGTGTCGACCGTCGAACGTTTCCCCGGGTACCGCATCGATCGCGGTTCCTCGGCGCACCTGATGATCCGGCACTCCCCCGTTCTCGACGACCTCGACCTCGCCTCGCACGGACTCCGCTACGTCGACTGCGACCCCTGGGCCTTCGTGCCGGCGACCGACACGGCGCCGGCGATCGTCTTTCGCACCGATCTCGACGCGACCTGCGTCTCCATCGAACGAGCATGCGGCGCAGCGGATGCCGCGGCATATCGGCAGTTCGTCGAGACCTGGACGCCGCGGGCGCGGGCCGTCATGGATGCCTTCTATCGACCCGCGTCGATGGGACAGTTCGGGCGGGCGTTCGCCGGTCTCGGGTCGACGGCCACCACCGAACGCACCGGCCTGGTCGGACGCCGCAGCGGCGCGATGATGAATCTCACCGCCGAACTCATGACGTCCGGCGACTCGCTCCTCGACCGCTACTTCGACTCCGAACAGCTGAAGGCCGGGCTCGCCTGGTTCGGCGCGCAGTCGGGGCCGCCGATGAGCGCGCCCGGCACCGCGCCGATGGTCGGGTTCGCCGCGCTGATGCATCTCATCCCGCCCGGTCGGGCGATCGGCGGCAGCGGTGCGCTGACCGATGCGCTCGTCCACCGCATCGGCGCCGACGGCGGCCGGATCGTGTGCGGGGACCCGGCGGTCTCGATCACCCGATGCGGTGACCACTGGCGGGTGCAGACCGAATCCGGTGAGCATCGGTGCACGCCCACGGTGATCAACGCCTGCCATGTCCTGGCGACCCTGGACCTGTTGGCGGCGGGCGGTTTCGACGCCGGGACCATCGAGCGCTGGCGGCGCGACATCGTCGTCGGGAGCGGGATCGGGATGGCGGTGCGCCTCGGCACGACCGCGCTACCCGCCTACCGCGACCTGCCCGACGACCTGCCCGCCCACGGCGTCCACTCGGCCCTCGGTCTGCTGGTCACCGACCGCGCACATCTGGTCCGCGCGCACGCCGCCGCCGCGGTGGGTTCCCTGCCTCCGCGGCCCGCCGTGGTGGCGATGAGCTTCTCGGCGATCGACCCCAGCCTCGCCCCGGAGAGCAGGCACGCGATCAACCTGTGGGCGCAGTGGCATCCGTACCGGCTCGCAAGCGACGCCGGGGGCGACTGGTCGACCCTGGGTGCGCAGGCGGCCGCGGCGGTCTGCGACGAAGTCGACCGTCACGCACCGGGTTTCGCCGAGTCCATCGCCCACCGGTACATCCAGACCCCCGAGGATCTCGAGTCCGAACTGGGGCTCATCGGCGGCAACATCATGCATGTCGAGATGTCGATCGACCAGATGTTCATGTGGCGACCGACCCCGGATCTGGCGGGCCATCGCGTCCCCGGCGCCGACGGGCTGTTCCTGGCAGGGGCGTCGACGCATCCGGGCGGCGGGGTGACGGGCGCGAGCGGTTACATCGCCGCCCACGCCGCCCTACGTGGGAGACGTCTGTTCGGCTGAGCGTCGGAGACGTCTCTTCGGCTGAGTGTCTGGCACGATGAGCAGCGTGCGATTGTCGAATCCCGAGCAGGGTGCACCGAAGTCCTCCCGCGGTCAGTCCCGACCCCGCCGGCTGATGCCGGTGGCGGTGGCAGTCGTGGCTCTCCTCCTGTCGCCGCTGATGGCCGGTTGCCTGGAGCGTTCGACGACGGTGGGCGATCGGTATTCGGGCAGTGTCATCGTCGCGACGTCCCCGGACAATCCCCGTGGCGCCCCGCAGCTGGATCTCCCCGAGTCGATGATGGGGCAGGTCTCGGTGACCGAGTACAAGGAGACGCCCGAGGAGGAGTCGGACTCCGCCGACGGTGACGACAAGGGTGCCGGGGGCGACAAGCCCGAGGAGGCCGTCACCCGTGTGGGCAGCCGCGCGAGTTTCTCCGATCTCACCGCAGGCCAGTTCGGCCAGCTCGGTGACATCATCGCCGACGCCTACGGTGAGACCTCGCTGACGATGGATCTCACCGCCAAGCGCAGCGGCGAGGTGGTCCGATTCCGCGGTGACACCGACCTGTCCGAGCTCATCCCGGGTCGCGACTTCGTCCAGCTGACGGTCACCTTCGGCGGGCCGGTGACGGCGACCAACGGTGACCAGGTCGGCGAGTCGACGGTCACCTGGACCCCGGCTCCGGGCGAACCGTCGGACTTCACCGCGGACGCCACCTACCCGGATCCCGCGACCGCAGCGGTCGGCAGCTGGTCCTGGTTCGTCGCGATCGTTTGTCTGATCGCGGTGCTTGTCATCGCGCGGCTCGCCTATGCGAAGCGGTACCGCGGCCCGCGCCCGGGACGACCGGTCGCCACCAACACCGCGCCGTCGACCCTGTCGGGTGAGGGCCTTTCGGCGGCCGCCGACCCGAAGGCCTCGGCCGCACCCAAGGACAGCTAGGACCCGGTCGGCGTCAGGCGGGGACGTGCAGCGCGGCGTCGACGTCCACACCGAGGCGGCCGAGCACCTCTGAGGTCGCCTTGGCGAAGTTGAGGCTGCAGAAATGCAGGCACGGTGCGCCCTCGGCGATGAGCCGTTCGGCGGTCTCGGTGGCGAAGTCGATACCGACGGCGCGAACCGAGGCACGATCCTCCTCGGGACCGTCACCCGCGGCCTTGGTGAACCGCTCGATCACGGTGGGCGGGATCACCGAACCCGACAGCTCGGCCATGCGCTTGATGCTGGCCAGCGAGGTCACCGGCATGATGCCGGGGATGATCGGCTTGGCACCCTGCTCCGGATCGGCGGCCTGCACCCGGTCACGGAGGCGGAGGTAGTCCTCGACATCGAAGAACATCTGGGTGATCGAGTACTCGGCGCCCGCGCGCAGCTTGTTCACCAGGTTGCGGGTGTCGTGCTCGAGGTCGGGGGCACGGTGGTGACCCTCCGGGAACGACGCCACGCCGACGTGGAAGTCGCCGAGGGTGTCGATGAGATGGACCAGTTCCTCGGCGTACTCGACGCCCTCGGGATGGGCGATCCACTCCCCGAGGGGATCACCCGGCGGGTCGCCGCGCAGCGCGAGGATGTTGGCGATGCCCTGATCGGCATAGGCGCCGACGAGTGCACGCAGCTCGGCGATGCTGTGGTTGACCGCGGTCAGGTGCGCCACGGGCAGCAGCGTGGTCTGGGCGGCGAGTTCGCCGGTGATACGAACCGTGCGGTCGCGCGTCGAACCGCCGGCGCCGTAGGTCATCGACACGAACGCTGGAGACAACCGCTCGAAGATCCGCACCGCCCGCCACAGCCGGGCCTCGCCTTCGGCGTCGCGCGGGGGCATGAACTCGACGGAGAACGGCACCGGTCCACGGTGCGGGGCGGACAGGCGTTCGACGATCGAGGGTGCCGGAGCGGTTGGGGTCACCCGAACAGTGTAGAGAGCGATTCGCATAGCCTGGCAGGGTGACCTCCGCCTCCCCCACGCCGACCTCGCTCGATGCGGTCCCGGCGGCCGTCGAGACCGAATTGCGCAGTTTCTTCGACGTCGCGGTCCCCGCCGCGGCCGAGATCGCCCCGGTGGTCGGCACTGCGGCCGAACTGGTCCGGGACTTCGTCCTGCAGGGCGGAAAGCGCATCCGGCCGGTCTTCGCCTTCGCCGGATGGCGGTGCGGCATGACCGAATCGTGTCGCGCCGACGCCGATCCGGCATCGAACGTCGGTCGTGAGGCCCGCGACGCGCTGCGAGTGGGCGCAGCCCTCGAACTCGTACAGGCGTGCGCCCTGATCCACGACGACATCATCGATCAGTCCGACACCCGGCGCGGGCACCCGACGCTGCATCGCGTCTTCCAGTCGCGGCACGCCGCCGCCTCCTGGGCCGGCGACGCCGCCGACCACGGGGTGGCCGCCGCGATCCTGGCCGGCGACCTCGCTCTCGCGTGGGCCGACGACCTCGTGCACGATCACCGGCCGGGGGTTGCGGCCGGCACCGTCGAGTACCGCGCGCTTCCGCCCGCCGTCGGCGCGACGTGGGCGGCGATGCGCACCGAGGTGCTCGGCGGCCAGTTCCTCGACATCGTCAACGAGGCGAGCGGTGACGACTCGGCCGCCGCGGCCTATCGCGTGATGGAGTTCAAGACCGCCGCCTACACGGTGGCCCGCCCGCTCGAACTCGGCGCACGTCTCGCGGGTGCGACGGAGGATCTGGTCGCGACGCTGCGGAAGATCGGGCACGACCTCGGTATCGCTTTCCAGCTGCGCGACGACCAGCTCGGCGTCTTCGGCGACCCCGAGCGGACGGGCAAGCCCTCGGGTGACGACCTGGTGTCGGGCAAGCGCACCGCCCTGCTGGCCACCGCCCTGCGACGCGCCGACGACTCCGACCCCGCTCTCGGGAACCGCTTGCGGGACTACATCGGACGCCCGCTCGACGAGAACGAACTGGGCGCCGCGCGAGGACTTCTCGTCGACGTGGGCGCGGTCGCCGAGATGGAGAAGCAGATCGACGACCTCCTCGGCGCCGCTCTCGGTGCACTCGACACCGCCGACATCGGCGCCGACATCCGCAGCGAACTCACCGCGGTCGCCCACCGGACCGCTCATCGCGAGGCGTGAACTCCGGCGTGAAGGCATCGACCCCGACGCCCGCTCGCACGGACGTCCGTGACCGGACCGCACGCGGCGATCTGATCATCGGCGCGGTCGGCGCGATCCTGGTCTGCCTCGGCAGTTTCGGCGTCGGCGACCCGCCCCGCAACACCACGACACTCGCCGATCTGGGACTCAGCTGGATCACCTACGGTCACGGCAAGAACCTCTTCGGTATCTTCTTCTGGCTCGGCGTCTTCTCCATGGTGTTCGCCTGGGTCCGGCTGGGGCGTCGGATCGCCCGGGGCGCCACGGACTCCCCGTCTGTCCGGACCCTGCAGCGGTGGCTGCTCGTCTGGGCGGCACCGCTGCTCGTGGCGGTGCCGGTCTACAGTCGCGACGTCTATGCCTACCTCGCGCAGGGGGCGGTGTTCGGTGCCGGGTTCAACCCCTACGCCGACGGCCCGGCCCACCACCCGGGCCCGCTCGTCGACAGCATGGCGACGGTCTGGGCCACCACCACCGCGCCGTACGGGCCGTTCACCATGGGTCTGCTGCGCGTCGTCACCGAGGTCACCGGCGACCACGTCGTCGCGGGTATCCTCGCCGTACGACTCGTCCTCGTACCCGGGCTCTTCCTGTCGTTGTGGGCGATCCCCCGGCTCGCACGCCATTTCGGCGCCTCGCCCCAGGCGGGGCTGTGGCTGGCGCTGTTCAATCCGATGGTCCTCATCCATCTCGTCGCGGGACCCCACGTCGAACTCCTCATGGCCGGCGTGCTGACCACCGGTGTCGTCCTGGTCGTGACCGGACGCCACGTGGCCGGTACCGCGGTACTCGCGCTCGCGGTGTCGATCAAGATCACCGCGGGGATAGCAGTGCCGTTCGTGCTGTGGATCTGGCTGTCCCACATACGGTCCCGCCGGCCCGTGACCGCCCGCGATGTCATCGGCGTCTTCGCCGCGATCGTCGGCATCTCGGTCGCGGTGTTCGGATTGTGGACCCTGCTGGTGGGCCTGGGATTCGGCTGGCTGACGGGTCTGGGCTGGGCCGATGTGATCATCAACTGGTTCACGATCCCGACCTTCGTCGCCCATGTCGTCACGCTGCTCGCCGCACCGTTCGTCGCACTGAATCTTCAACCGGTACTGGAGATCACGCGTGCGATCGGGTCGGTGGTCCTCGCGGTCACGCTGGTCGCGCTGTGGTGGCGTCACCGCCGAGACGAGAGGGATGCGGTTGCCGGTATGGCGTGGGCGATGCTGGCCGTGCTCCTGCTCGAACCGTCCACCCTCCCCTGGTACTACACGTGGGCGCTGGCGATCGCGGTGGCGTTCACCCTTCCGCCGTGGGCGCGCGCGACCGTGGTCGGGGTGTCGACGTTCATGCTCATCGTCTTCCAGCCCGATGATGCGATCGTCTTCTACAAGCCCGTCGAGCTCACGCTGGCGTTCCTGCTCGCGGGACTCGCCGCCTGGTCGCTGCTACGTCCGGACCCGTTGCGGCTCGGCCGCTTCGGACGGTGGGCCTGGGGTTCGGAACGTACCGAAACACCGGATCAACCGGCGGACGGCGAGGACGAGGTCAGAAAGCCTGAGCCTGCGCCCGGCGGATGACCTCGCGCGCGGAGTCGGTGTGCAGCGCCGCGGCCGGGTGGAGGTCGAGGTCCTCCTGCACGGTGAACAACCAGTTCATCGCCTCGTCGCGGGTGTAACCGCCGTCGAGCAGCACCCCGACCAGGCCGTAGAAATGTTTGACCACGCCCTCGTCGTCGAAGAACACCGCCGGGATGACCGGATGCCCGCCGCGGGACACGGCGAGCAGGTTGTGGTCGCGGATGAGTGTGCGCACCCGGTTGGTGGACACCGCGAGCCGGTCGGCGACCTCGTCGACCGACAGCATCTCGACATCAGCGGACAGGGTGTCAGGCGACAACGGAATGGAACCCACGGAAAGAAGCGTAGCGGTACACCCGGGCACGATGAAACCGCCGCTCTCCGCGCGCCCGACACCGGGGGCGGCTCACACGCGCCGATGACCCCGACGGCGTGGTCCTGCAGGTAGATTCAGCGGGGTGAACGCCCCCGTCGACCCGATGCTCGGGACCGTCCTCGAAGACCGGTACCGCATCGACGCACCCATCGCGAGGGGCGGAATGTCGGCGGTCTACCTCGGCGTCGACCTCCGGCTCGGGCGCGAGGTCGCGGTCAAGGTGATGGATTCCCGGTACTCAGGCGACCCGCAGTTCCTGCGCCGCTTCGAGTTCGAGGCGCGTGCGGTCGCCGGCCTCAAGCACCCGGGTCTCGTCGCGGTCTACGACCAGGGCATCGACAACGGCATCGCCTTCCTGGTCATGGAACTCGTCGACGGCGGAAGCCTGCGTGAACTCCTCCGCGAACGTGGCCCGATGCCGCCGCACGCGGTGGTCGCCGTCGCCGAACCCGTGCTCGGTGGCCTCGGGACCGCGCACGCCGCGGGCCTGGTCCATCGCGACGTAAAACCCGAGAACGTGCTGATCTCCGACGCCGGCGAGGTCAAGGTCGCCGACTTCGGTCTCGTGCGCGCCGTCGCCGAAGCAGGGGTCACCTCGGCCAGCGTCATCCTCGGTACCGCCGCCTACCTCTCCCCCGAACAGGTCGAGTCCACCCACGCCGACGCCCGCAGCGACGTCTACTCCATGGGCGTGATGATGTTCGAATTGCTCACGGGCCGAACACCTTTCCACGGCGACTCACCGCTGTCGCTGGCCTACCAGCGGCTCACCTACGACGTCCCCGCGCCGGGCGACGTGATCGCCGGTGTCCCTGCGGAGTTCGACGAGATCGTGCTGCGCGCGACCGAACGGAACCCGGCCGATCGATTCGCCGACGGCTTCGAGATGCAGCACGCTCTGCTCGCGGTCGCCGACGACCTCGACCTGCCGCCGTTCACGGTGCCCGCACCGAAGCGATCCCGGGAGCGGGAGATGAAGTCGCGCTACCGCGCCGCCGGCCCGATCGGCCACGACACCCGGGTCCAGTCGGCACCGGGACCGTACGAACCCGGATCGTCGTCGCCGGACTCCCCCGCGGCGCCGATCCGTCCGGTCGCCGGGGTCGGCGATGCCGACGGTCGCGCTGCGGCACGCGGGCGGGAGGACCGACCGGTTCCGCGTCGCCGGGACGCCGTCGACGCGCACGACCAGGACCCGCTCGAACCCGAACTCATCGGGGGCGGGCGCCTGGGCGCGGTCGTGTGGATTCTGCTGGTGCTGCTGATCGCGGTGGGTCTCGGCGCCGCCGGGTTCTGGGTCGGCAGCACCTATCTCACGATCGGCTGACCTCGACACGGACGGCGGAGCACCGCTGGTCGGGTAGCCGAGGAGCCTGCGACGAGGCGTATCGAAACCACCTCGCCGCCAGGCCGAACCGTCAGCCGCGCAGCATCTCCGCGACGAGGAACGCCAGCTCCAGCGACTGCTGGGTGTTGAGGCGCGGGTCGCAGGCGGTCTCGTAGCGGCCGGCGAGGTCGAGATCCGAGATCTCCTGTGCGCCACCGAGACATTCGGTGACGTCCTCGCCGGTCAGCTCGACGTGCACGCCACCGGGGTGGCTGCCGAGTGCGCGGTGGACCTCGAAGAAGCCCTGCACCTCGTCGACGATGCGGTCGAAGTGACGCGTCTTGAAGCCGGTCGACGCCTCGTGGGTGTTGCCGTGCATGGGGTCGCACTGCCAGATGACCTTGTGGCCGGTCGCCTCGACGGCGGCGACGATCGCCGGCAGCACCTCGCGGACCTTGCCGTTGCCCATGCGAGCGACGAGGGTCAGGCGGCCGGGGACGTTGTGCGGGTCGAGACGCTCGACGTATTCGACGGCCTGCTCGGGCGTCGTCGTCGGGCCGATCTTCACACCGATCGGGTTGTTGATCAGTTCGGCGAAGGCGATGTGCGCGCCGTCGAGCTGTCGGGTGCGCTCACCGATCCACAGGAAGTGCGCGGACAGGTCGTAGAGGACCTTCTCCTGCGACTCCTTGTCCGGGGCGTCGGCGAGGCGCAGCATGGCGCGCTCGTAGTCGAGGACGAGTGCCTCGTGCGAGGCGAAGATCGACGCCGAGTGGAGGCTTGAGTCGGTGACGCCGCAGGCGTCCATGAACCGCAGGCCGCGGTCGATCTCGGAGGCCAGGGCCTCGTAGCGGGCGCCCGCGGGCGAGGTCCGCACGAACTCGCGGTTCCAGTCGTGGACGCGATGCAGGTCTGCCTCGGCCTGGGTCAGTGCCCGGACCAGGTTCATGGCTGCGGCGGCATTCGCGTACGCGCGCACCAGACGTGAGGGATCGTGCTGGCGCACGGCCTCGTCGGCCGGGAACCCGTTGACCATGTCACCGCGGTACGACGGCAGACCGAGGGCGTCGACGTTCGACG
Source organism: Gordonia namibiensis NBRC 108229 (assembly GCF_000298235.1). GTDB lineage: Bacteria > Actinomycetota > Actinomycetes > Mycobacteriales > Mycobacteriaceae > Gordonia > Gordonia namibiensis. The sequence goes on along the minus strand of NZ_BAHE01000039.1, from coordinate 10,552 downwards.
ACCGCGGCTTGGCGTACTGGCCGGCAATACGCGCGACCTTGACCACCGGCATACTCGCGCCGTAGGTGAGGACGACGGCCATCTGCAGCAGCGTGCGGATGTTGGCCTTGATGTGGGGTTCGGTGTTGTCGGCGAAGGTCTCCGCGCAGTCACCGCCCTGCAGCAGGAAGGCGCGGCCCTCGGCCACGTCGGCCAGCTGCGCCGACAGCGACTGCACCTCGGCGGGCATACAGATCGGCGGCACCGACTCCAGGACGGTGCGGATCTTGCGTGCTTCCTCGGCGGGCCAGCTCGGCTGTTGCAGCGCGGGGCGGCTCATCGCGTCGTCGAAACGCTCCTGGAGCCCACCGGGCAGCGGCGGCAGTTCGGGGAGTTCGTCGATAGGAACGTCTACGGTCCAGTTCACCACTGGTCCAGCGTAAAGCAGACTCCCCCGCGAGTTACGCCGGGTCAGCCACGCGAGTCGAGACGGGCCTTCTCGATCGCCTCCCAGCGACGCAGGTTGTGCCGCGCGTCGCTCAATGCGTCATGGGCGTCGGACGGTGCCGGCGGGAGTGCGGGACGCCCGGCGGCCTCCCAGTGCTGGCGGAGTTCGCGGGTGAAACGCGGGATCGGTCGGGGCAGCGCGGTCATCGGACCCCACATCTGGCACAGGACGACGTGGTCGTAGGCGCCGATCCACGCCCACAGCTCGATGTCGGTCCCGTCCGCGGTGAGGAACTCGAGGAGGTCCTCGCGAATCCGGCGACGGTCCTTCCAGACCGGCGACGACGGCGAAGGAAGCTTGGGCAGCACGTTGGCCCGGACCCAGTCACCGGCGCGGCCGGGGTCGAACTCGGTGGACACCGCGTAGAACTCACGGCCGTCCTCGCCGACGACCCCGATCGAGACCAGCTCGATGGTGTTTCCGTCCTCGATGAACTCCGAGTCGTAGAAGAACCGCATGGGGACAGTATTCACATACGCCGATTGCGCACTTGCCGGACTCCCTCGACCCGTTCCGCCCACGCGCCGGGGCGACGCACGTTTGGCCATTGCCGTACTTTGCTGGCTACCCTGGTAATTCGTGCGCTCCAGGTCTGTGCTGGCGACCGCTTTCCTGGCGGCGTCGATCATCGCGCGGCTCGTCTGGGACACGCTGACCGTGAACGGCAGGAACTTCGTGGACCTGCACGTTTACCGCGACGGTTCGGCGGGTCTCGCCGACGGGTCGCTCTATTTGTTCACCTATTCCGGTGAGACCGACTTCGCGCTCCCCTTCACCTATCCGCCGTTCGCGGCGGTGGTCCTCTATCCCCTGTCGCTGGTCCCGTGGGACGTCGTGGCGATCGGCTGGCAGCTCGCGACCTTCGCCGCGCTCTACGCGTGCGTGGTCGTCTCGCTCCGGCTGTGCGGCCGCAGCACCGACGTCCATGCGCTCGCCGCGCTGTGGACCGCACCGGCGATCTGGTGTGAACCCGTCCGGGTGACCCTGGACTACGGCCAGATCAACGTCTTCCTCATGCTGGGCACCCTGCTGGCGATCTCCTGGGCCCGCCGCGCCGACGGGTCGCCGAACGAGCGCGGCGTACTCGCGGGCGGCGCGCTCATCGGTCTGATGGCCGGCATCAAGCTCACCCCGGCCATCACCGGCCTCTGGTACCTCGCCGTCCGCAAACCATGGGGCGCACTGTCGGCGGCGTTCGCCTTCGTCTTCACCGTCCTCGGCTGCCTGCTGCTCTTCCCGGAGGTCACCCGGACCTACTACGGCACCCTTTTCGGCGACGCCGAACGGATCGGTCCCGTCGAGGCGGTCATCAACCAGAGTCTGCGCGGGACGCTGTCCCGGTTCGCCGGTTTCGACGTCGGCACCGGCTGGATCTGGTTCCTCGGCGTCGTCGTCGCCACCGTGGTGGTGGTGTTCACCTGGCGCGCGGTCTCCGACGCCCTCGGCGTCCTGCTCGTCGTGCAGTTCTTCGGTCTCCTGATCTCCCCGATCTCCTGGGTCCACCACTGGGTCTGGGTCGTCCCGCTGGGTATATGGCTGGTGCACGGCGCCGGCGCACGACGCCCTGGTGCCCGCGCGATCCTCGGTATGTGGCTCGTCGTCGCCGGCCTCGGCATCCCGTGGATCCTGCGCGTCCTCAACGAATACGGCCCAGAGCCCCCCGCCGCCGTCGAAGCCGTGCTCGGCGCGGCCTGGACGATCGCCACCTTCGTCATGATGGGCTGGCTGATCGCCACCCGTTCCGCACGCGGGGCAGAAGAGACCGACGACCGCCCGAAGGACGTCGTCGCCGCGGCCGTCGTCGACGCCGGTCGGGTACTGCTCGCCCAGCGCGCGCATCCGGTCGAACTCGCCGGCAAGTGGGAACTCCCCGGCGGCCGGGTCGAGTCCGGCGAAACCCATGCCGCAGCCCTCGTCCGGGAGATCCGCGAGGAACTCGGCGCCGAGGTCGAGGCCGGCGACGCCGTCGGCAAGCCGGTGACGCTGCCCAACGGCCTGGTCCTGCATGCCTACCGCGCGCGCCTCCGTGCCGGCACCCCGGCCGCACTTGAACATCTCGATCTGCAGTGGTTCACAGCCGACGACCTACGGAGACTCGACCTCGACGACGTCGTCCCCGCCGATCGCGACTGGATTCCCGAACTGTGCATCATCCTCGATGACGCGAGGGTCGGCGAAGCGGGCTAGCCCTTCTCCGACGCCCGGGCTTTGGTCCCCCACTACTTCCTGAGGTGCGAGGAGCGCAAGCGACCAGCCACTGCTGCCTGAGGTGCGAGGAGCGCAAGCGACGAGCCACGAAGGCCTGGTGAGCTACGTCGCCACCCTTCGTGGCTCGCTTCGCTCGCACCTCAGGGAGCAGAACGTGGCATCGCCCGATCTCAGGGAGCAGAAGGTGGCATCGCCCCGCACCTCAGGGAGCAGAAGGTGGCCCTGTTCCGTCCGTGAATCGAGTCAAGCAGCTGCGTCGGTGGCCGGCGACTCGACCTCGGGAGTCTTGTTCTTGAGGCTCGCGGCGTAGACGTCGACGTACTGCTGGCCGGAGAGCTGCATGAGCTCGTACATGATCTCGTCGGTGACGGCACGCTCGATGTAGCGGTTGCCCTCCATACCCTCGTAGCGGGAGAAGTCGAGGGGCTTGCCGATGCGAACGGTCACCTTCGTGGGGCGCGGGAGGATCGACCCGGGCGGGTTGAACTTGTGGGTGTCGATCATGGCGACCGGGATGACCGGCACGCCGGTGTCCATGGCCAGCCGCGCGAGGCCGGTCTTGCCCTTGTACAGGCGGCCGTCGGGTGAGCGGGTGCCCTCCGGGTACATGCCCATCAGCTTGCCGTTGTCGAGCTGGCGGCGGGCGGCCGTGAGGGCGCCCTCGGCGGCGGCAGCGCCCGACCGGTCGATGGGGATCTGTCCGACCGCGGTGAAGAACCAGCGTTGAAACGCACCCTTGAGTCCGGTGCCGGTGAAGTATTCGCTCTTGGCGAGGAAGTAGATGCGACGGTGGACCATCAGGGGCAGGAAGAAGCTGTCCATGACGGCCAGATGGTTGCTCGCGAGGATCGCCGGCCCGTCGGTCGGGATGTTCTCATGACCTTCGATGGTCGGGCGCCCCAGGACACGGAGGATCGGCCCCAGAAAGATGTACTTGAACGCCCAGTACCACATGAGACTCTCCTCGCCGCGCCACCAACTCGACCCGATGTCGCTGTCGACATCGGACCCCACTGCCGGAACCCCTCACCCCTCGGTCCCGACATCAAGACCATACCTGCGTCGGACCGTACCGACTGTCCCCGGATTCGTCAGCGGGCGGCCGACGGCGGTGCCGTCTGGCTCGCCGCGGCCCGTAGTCCTTGGCGCGCAACCTCGGCCGCGCCGACGACGCCGGCCGTCTCGCCGAGCTGGGTGCCGCGGATGCGGGCGAGCTGACGGTGGCCGGCACCGGTGACCTGCCGGGCGTAGTGTTCGCGGGCCTCGTCGAGGAACAGGCCCGACGCCGCGCCGACGCCACCGGCCAGGACGATCAGGTCGGGGTCGAAGATGTCGGCGATCATCGCCAGCCCCTGCCCCAGGGATGTCGCGAACCGGGCGAAGGCCGCCAGGGCCACGGCGTCACCGTCGGCGGCCGCACCGGCGACCCGGCGTCCGGTCAGGGAACCGGGGTCGGCGGCCACGTCGGCGGCGAGCTGACTGCGTCCCCAGTCGCCGTTCAGAGGTGCACCGTCGGCCAGCAGCTCGACCACGGTGTCGACCAACGCCGTTCCGCTGCAATATCGTTCCCAGCAGCCACGTTTCCCGCAGGCGCAGGCGCGCCCGTCGGGGACGATCGTGAGGTGTCCGAGTTCCGGCGCGACCCCGTAGCTCCCGCGGTAGATCTCGCCGTCGATGACAAAGCCCGCGCCGATGCCGGTCCCGATGGCCAGCACCACCGTGTTGTGCCCGCGGGCGGCGGCACCGAACCGGACCTCCGCGACCGCAGCGGCGTTGGCGTCGTGTTCGGCGAACACCGGGATGCCGACGCGCCGGGTCATGTCCTCGGCCACCGGGGCCTCACGCCACGGCAGATGAGGTGCGAACCGGACGATGCTGCGGTCGGTGGTGAGGAAGCCGGCGATCGCGAGGCCGACGGCCTTGGCATCCCAGCGCGAGGTCAGCTCGCCGACGAGGCGGTCCAGGCAGTGTTCGAGGGCCTCGACCGTCGACGGGGTCTGGGCGCGCAGGGTGTCGAGCATCGTGCCGCGGTCGTCGACCACCGATGCCCGCACGCTCGTGCCGCCGATGTCGATCCCGATCGTCAGCTCACCCATCACTGCTCCTCGTCGGACCCGGTGTGAGCGTCGGGGCGTCGGGAACTGCTGATCCGGACCGCGATCGGCTCGTAGTGCCGGGGTTCGGAAACCGTGCTGGGGGCGGACCGCAATGCCTCGGCGATGGCCTCGAGGACGGCGATGACCGCTGCGAGGAGTCGGGCGACGAGGTCGCCGATCTCGCTCAGCAGCGAACTGATCTCGCCCGACGCGCCGGCCAGTGCGGCACCGACGGGGCCGTCGGCGCCGAACGCGGCGGCGTAACCAGAGGCCGCGGCGGTCGCTTCCTGCCGACCACCGGCGAAGAGGGCCGCCAGCGCGTCGATCTGATTGGCGAGCCCGAGCAGCAGGTCCCGGACCGGATCGCCCTGCGCAGCACCGTGGTCGTCACGACCGGGCCCGTCACCCTGTGACGTCCCCTCGTCCGTGCCCATTCGCGTTGTCTCCCCTCGCCGCTGGTACCCGGAGGCCTCGTGCCGCTGGCTCCCGCCACCACAGGTGGACGGGCGTCCCAGCACCGTACCGCGTGGCGGTCCCCGGGCGCCGTGGGAGGCCGACTACCGGCGCGGCCAGACGGCGGGGTCGGGTACGAAGCCGACGATCAGCCGCCCGTCCTCCCACGCCGCGTCGACGACGGTGCACCGGCGCAACACCGACGGTAGGCGCACCGGGTGGCGGAAGCCGGAGATCGTCACCAGCAGGTCGTCGCCACTGCGTCCGAGTGCCAGCGAATCGGGTTCGGGGAGGCGCTGCGGCCACGACAACCGGAAGGCGGTCTCCGTGCCGGCCACGGTCTCCACGACCGACGCGGCCGAACCGCGCGCGATGCCGTGCGGATCGGGCAGCCGGACCGCGAGCTTGCGCAGCCGTGCCATGCGATCGATCGTCTCCGCGGACCGGTCCACCAGGGCCACTCGCACACCGCGGTTGCCGCCGGGATCGTCGAGCATCCCCTCGACGTGTGCGGCGAGTTCTTCCGGGGACTCCGCACCCACCCCGCGGTTCACCTGGACCGACGCCAGCGGCAGCCCCATGACGTCGGCACCGGCGACATAGTGCTCCGCGAGGCGGCGGGCACGGTCGTCGGCACCGAGGACCAGGTGAACGGCCACCGCGTGTGCGTCGGCAAACAGCTCGGCGACATCGGCACAGTCGCGATCGATGGCGTCGACGGCGGCGGTCAGCGGGGCCATCACCGGCCGCTCGGACGCCGTCGCGAGGCGTCGGTGCCGCGGCCAGAAGCGGTTGAGCGCCTGGCTCAGCACCGATCCCCCGCGCAGGAACTGCAACGGGTCGCCGCATCCCGAGCAGTCGACGATGATCCGTTGCCACCGCCCGCTCGTCGCCTCGTCACGGATACGACGCAGCAGCAGGAAGTCGTCGATACCCGGGAGCGAGGTGAGCTCCGCGGCGTCGATGCCGGAGAGGGTTCCCACCCCGGGCAGGACGGCCTTGCTGCGACCCGCGGTGTGCTCGAGGACGTCGACGAACGCCGACCAGGTCCGCTCGGTCAGATCCAGGCGGTCGAGCGTCAGCAGGTGGAGGAACTTCGAGACCGCCACCGGCTCTCCGGGCTGCCGGTAGACCCGGGCCCAGTCGTGCACCGGCGACCAGCGGTCGACGGTGATGAGCAGGGTGTGCTGCTCCGGCCCGGTGACTGCACGACGGGAATCCCGAGGAGCGCTGGGCCGCTGGGAGGCCGCGGCGGCGGCGACAGCGGAGACGCCGGAGCCTCCCGGACCGAGCACCACATGTATGGGGGTGAGATCGATCAGCCTTCGACCCTCTTCTTCAGGTCGTGCAGCGCGGCCTCGGTGATCGCCTTCTCTGCACGGCGTTTCAGCTGTCCGATCATCGGTACCTGCAGGTCGACCATGAGCTCATAGGTGACCTTGGTCGAACCCGGGACCTGCTGGGTCAGGCTGTAGCGGCCGCGCTGGTCCTTCTGCAGATCGCTGGAGACGAGCCGCCACGAGACCGAGGTCCCGTCCGGATCCCACTCGTAGGCAAGCACATACGTGTCCTGCAGGACACCGGCGTCGAGCACGAAGCGCACCTCGAGCGCACGCCCGGCGTCGTCGGTGCGCAGCACCTCGACCTCGCGCGCCGCGGTGACCCAGTCCGGGTAGTGCTCGAAATCAGAGATGACGGCCAGGATGTCCTCGGCGTCGGCGCCGATGACGATGTCGCGTTCGGTGTGATCGGCCATCACACCACCTCCGCGGTCTCGGCACCGGCGGCCGGACCGCCCACGTGCCGGCCCGCCTCGAGAATCTGCTTCACCTCGAAGGACATGTCCTTGCCCGCGACCCGACGCCGCTTGTTCTCCTCCGCCAGCGCGTCCGCACGGGCACGGGGGTCGTCACCGCGCTCACCGGGGAGGGCCCGCGTCGGTTCCGCATGGAGGAAGTAGTGCAGGACGAAGCCGTCGAGGACCGCTTCGTTCCAGATCTCCATCGTCCCGGCCACCGGTCCGTCGACACGCCACCGGACCCCCTGCTCCGCACGGTCTTCACTGACCGCCAGACGAAGGTCGGGCCACCAACGCCGCCAGTTGGCGGGGTCGCCGACCACGGCAGCGGCCAGACGTGGTGCCGCGGCGACGAAAACCTCGTCGGCCACCTGGATGCTCGTCACGCCCACTAGCTTCACATACTCGCGTCGGCGCAGGGTAGTGCACCCGAACGGCAGTGGGTGATCGTTGCGATTTGCTGCAGGGATACGATCGGCTGAACGGCATCTACTGGAGGGTAACCACGATGAGTGAGTACAGCGTGCCAGCGAAGTTCTCGATCGCCGATGACGAGAACTGCACGAACATCATCTTCAACCTGGCTCAGCGATCACCTCAGCACGTCGTGTTCCGCCAGAAGCAGGGCGATGAGTGGGCCCCCATCACTGCCGCCGATGCCGCAGCACGCATCTCGTCGATCGCCAAGGGTCTGATCGCCTCCGGCATCAACCCCGGTGACCGCGTCGCACTTCTCTCGCGCACCCGCCTCGAGTGGAACCTCTTCGACTTCGCCATCTGGTCGGCCGGTGCGATCCCGGTGCCGATCTACGACTCGTCCTCGGCAAGTCAGATCGAGTGGATCCTCCGCGATTCCGGCGCCGTCGCGATCGTCCTCGAGGACGACGGCCACCGAGCCGCCTTCGAATCCATCGACTCGCTCACCGAGCCGGTCACGGTCTTCCAGATCGACCGCACCGACGGGCCGGGCGCCGTCGACGAACTCACCGCAGCCGGCGCCGACGTCCACGACGACGAGGTGGCCAAGCGTCGCGCAACCCTCGGCGCCGCCGACCCCGCCACCCTGATCTACACCTCAGGCACCACGGGCCGGCCGAAGGGCTGCATCCTCACCCACTCGAACATGCTCTCGGAGATGAAGGCGATCCTCGCCGGCGACATCCTCGACGACCTCATGAACCGGGACCACAAGCGTCTCCTGATGTTCCTGCCCCTCGCCCACGTCCTCGCCCGCGCGATCACCCTCGTCGCCATCGAGGCCGGCGCCGAGGTCGGCCACACCAGTGACATCAAGACCCTCGTCGACGAATTCGCGGTCTTCAAGCCGTCGCTCATCCTCTCCGTGCCGCGCGTGTTCGAGAAGGTCTACAACTCGGCTCGTCAGAAGGCCCATGACGGCGGCAAGGGCAAGATCTTCGACGCCGCCGCCGAGACCGCGATCTCCTACTCCGAGGCGCGTGAGAAGGGCCAGATCGGTCTGGTCCTCAAGGCCAAGCACACCGTGTTCGATGCACTGGTCTACAAGAAGCTGCGCACCGCCCTGGGCGGCGAGTGCGGCATGGCGATCTCCGGCGGCGGCCCCCTCGGCGCGCGCCTGGGCCACTTCTTCTCCGGCGTCGGCATCCCGGTCTTCGAGGGCTACGGCCTCACCGAGACGACGGCTGCCTTCAGCGTGAACACCCCGTCGGCATGGAAGATCGGCACCGTCGGGAAGCCGTTGTCGGGCAATACCGTCCGGCTCGGCGAGGACGGTGAGATCCTCCTCAAGGGCGGCGTCGTGTTCTCCGAGTACTGGCAGAATTCGGAGGCGACGGCCTCCGCGATCGTCGACGGCTGGTTCCACACCGGCGATCTCGGCACCGTCGACGCCGACGGCTTCATCACCATCACGGGCCGCAAGAAGGAACTCATCGTGACCGCGGGCGGCAAGAACGTCTCCCCCGCCGGCCTCGAGGACGTCATCCGCGCCAACGCCCTCATCTCGCAGGCGATGGTCGTCGGCGATGCGAAGCCGTTCGTGGCCGCCCTCATCACCATCGACCCGGAGGCCTTCCCCGCGTGGAAGGAGCGCAACGGCAAGCCCGCCGATGCCAGCGTCGCCGACCTCATCGACGACGCGGAGCTCCTCGCCGAGGTCCAGGCGGCCGTCGACTCGGCCAACAAGACCGTCTCGAGCGCCGAGGGGATCAAGAAGTTCCGCATCCTGCCGTCGGACTTCACCGAGGAGACCGGTGAGATGACTCCCACCCTCAAGGTCAAGCGCAACGTGGTCGTCGAGAAGTTCTCCGGCGACATCGAGGCGATCTACCAGCGGTGAACCGCGGCGTCGCCCTCCCGGCGGCGTCGGTCTGACGGGACGTCGGGGCGTTCGATTCCCGGCACCGGCGGGCGGGTCGTGGAATCAATGCGTCCGGGCACCCGTTGGTGCCACCATGCGAGCAATCACCTACAGCCGCTTCGGCGGCCCTGATGTCCTGGAGATCACCGACCTCCCCACCCCCAAGGTCGGCCCCGACTCCGTCCTGGTCCGAGTGCGCGCATCGAGCGTCAACCCGGTGGACTGGAAAATCCGGGAGGGTCACCTCGCCGAGGTCCTGGACACCGTGTTCCCGGTGGTTCCGGGTTGGGATGTCGCGGGCGTCGTCGAACAGGTCGGCCTGGACACACCCGAGTTCCAGGTCGGCGACGAGGTGTTCGGTTACGTCCGTAAGGACCTCGTCGGTGGCGAGGTCGCCGGCGGTACGTTCGCCGATCTGGTCGTCGCACCGGTCCGGACACTCGCCCACAAGCCGGCCGGCTGGTCGTTTGAAGAAGCTGCCGCCGTGCCGCTCGCCGGACTGACGGCGTACCAGACCATCCGCCGGGCAGGCGTGCAGTCGGGCCACACCGTGCTGGTCCATGCCGCCGCCGGCGGCGTCGGATCGTTCGCGGTCCAGATCGCGAAGTCGCTGGGCGCCCGGGTCATCGGAACTGCTTCCGAGTCCAATCACGACTACCTCCGCAGCCTCGGCGCCGAGCCCACCACGTACGGCGACGGTCTCGCCGACCGGGTACGCGAACTCGCGCCCGACGGCGTCGACGTCGTCCTCGACTACGTCGGCGGTGACGCAATCGACTCGGTGCCGGACGTTCTCCGCGACGGCGGCACAGTCGCCTCGATCATCGATGCACGCGCTCGTGACGAGTTCGGGGGCGAGTACGTGTGGGTTCGTCCCGACGCCGCGGACCTCGCCGAACTGGGCCGACTCGGCGACGCCGGCGACCTCAAGCCGGAGATCGCCGAGGTCTTCGACCTGCCCGACGCCTCCGCCGCCCACGAACGCAGCCAGTCCGGGCACGTGCGCGGGAAGATCGTCGTACGGGTGTCGGCCGAGGCGTAGTCGCCCCCTCCCGCCCGCCGCCGGGCCGGGGCGTCGGTCCCGCTGAAAAGCGCCCCTGAGATCCGCCCCTGGTTTGCGCCCCGGCCCGAAAAGCGCCCCTGGGAACGACCCTCCAGCGCAGCACCGCGAG
>NZ_BAHE01000040.1 GCF_000298235.1 Gordonia namibiensis NBRC 108229 | reverse complement strand
CGGCCGCGCATCTGACGGGTCTCGTCGGCCGGGTAGTTGGCCGACCCGGGGTGCTGCGCGGCGCGCCGGCCGCGATCGTCTGTCGGCGGTCGAGGATGTTGGCTCGCCGGACCCCTGGGGGCCCCGCGCCCATCGTCGTGTCGGGAACTCCGTGGGATCACGCCCACGATTGTTCCTCATCTCGGGCCGGTGCCGCTTGAACCGGGGCGTTGTGTGGCACACGTCGGCGATATTGCACACTGGATGCGTGACTGACGTAAGTGAGGGCGGACGACTGCTGGCGGCCGTCGACATCGCACGAGCCGCGCTGGTCGACGAAGGACAGCAGCCCGGCGCGCATCGGCGCAGCGTCGCCGAGGGCGAGTGGGCCGCTGCACATTACTTCGACGCCGAGCTCGCAGGCTATCGCGGATGGCAGTGGTGCGTCGTGCTGGCCGGGTCCCCGGGCAGCGACGAGATCACCCTCAGTGAGGTCGTGTTGCTGCCGGGTGAGGGCTCGCTGCTCGCCCCGCCGTGGGTGCCGTGGGCCGAGCGTGTCGCCTCCGGTGACCTCGCGCCCGGCGATCTGCTGGCCGCGGAGCCCGACGATCCCCGTCTGGTCCCCAACCAGATCGACACCGGCGACGAGTTCCGCTTCGACTCCGAGTCCGAGGACCCCGACGAGATCGGTCAGATCGCCGGCGAGATCGGCCTCGGCCGACGCCGGCTGCTGAGCCGCGACGGTCGCGCCGACGCCGCGCAGCGCTGGTACGACGGCGATTTCGGACCGTCGTCGGAGATGGCGCAGGCCGCTCCGTACACGTGTTGGACCTGTGGTTTCTACGTGCCCCTCGCGGGTGCGCTGCGCGCCGGATTCGGCGTCTGCGCAAACGAATACGCGGCCGACGGCCGGGTGGTCTCCGCCGAGTACGGCTGCGGCGCACACTCCGATGTCCAGGCGCCCAAGGGTGAGGGTTCACCCGCATATGACGCCTACGACGATGGCGCCCTCGAGGTCGTCTCGGTCACCCGAGACGCCGAACCGGCCCGCTCCTGAACGACACCCCACGCCGATGAGCGCCGATCCGTTCGGCCCAGACCCGTTCGACACCGCCGCACTGCGGTCGTCGACGCTCGACGCCTGGATCGCCTCGCCGACCCGTCTCGCCGAGGATGCCGCCGCCGAGTCTGATCTGGTGACCGTCGGATACCGCGACCGGTTGCTCACCGAACTCGCCGCCAATGCCGCAGATGCCGCAGCCGCGGCGGGGATCGCGGGGGAGCTCGCGGTGTGGGTCTCCGATGGCGAGCTGCATGTCGCGAACACCGGTGAGCCGCTGAGCGTCGAGGGTGTTCGCTCGCTCGCGGCGCTGCGCGTGTCGGCCAAGGCGCCCGCCGACGGTCAGATCGGCCGATTCGGCGTCGGGTTCACCGCCACGGCGACGGTCGCCGACCGCATCGAGATCCGTTCGCGCACCGGGTCGGTCGTCTTCGACCGCGCCGCCACCGTGGAAGCCGTTCGGGACGCCGGTCTCCCGGGTGACGCCGTCCCGGTTCTGCGACTCGTGTGGCCGTCGGAGGTCGGGCTCGCCAACGGGTTCGACACCGAGGTGGTCCTGAGTCTCCGGGAGCCGGCGGGTCCGCTGATCGAGGCGATGCTCGCGCAAGCACCCGATCTGGTTGTGGAACTCGCCGCGCTGCAGCGGATCACCGTCGACGGTGTGGAGGTCTCGGTCGAGCGGTCCACCGGGCCCGCGGTCGAAGACGATCAGGCCTCCTCTGCGATCGTCACCGTGTCCGTGGATGACGGTGCCGGCTCGGCGTCGACTCGGCGCTGGTTGGAGGTGACCCGCGGCGGGACGCGCTGGCTCGTCGACGCAGACAACGGTCGCGCACCCGAGCACGATGTGCTGCGCGCTCCCACGCCCACCGACATCGAACTGAGCCTGCCGTGTCGGTGCATCACCGACCTCGCGCTCACCCCGGACCGTCGACACCTACATCCGGGAGCCGAGATCGGCGATGCCGCAGCCGGTTACGTCGACCTGTTGCTCCTGGTCGACCCGGTTCGCCGGTTACAGCTCGTACCGGAGCTTCACCTTGCGCGAAATCGTGATGATGCCAGGCTGATCGAGGCCGTACGCGTGCAACTTCGCGACACCGCGTGGCTGCCGGGCGCGGACGACGAGCCGTTGCTGCCGTCGCGGGCCGTGGTCCTGATCGGGTTGACCGATCGCCTGGCGGAGATGTTGTCCGAACACTTCGCGGATCTCGTCCACCCCGATATCTCTCTCGCCCAGTATCTTCCGGCGCTGGGCCGACTTGGGGTCGAGGAACTCGGGTTGGCGGGGCTGGCCGAGCGACTCGGCGGACTACAGCACGAGCCGTCGTGGTGGCACGACCTGTATGAGGCGCTCGCGCCGCTCGTGTCGACGGGACGCGAGGTCGAGGAACTGGGTGCGCTGCCGATCCCGCGGTCTGACGGGCGGATGTCGGTCGGGGTGCGTGGCCTGTTCGTGAGTGACCGCATCGCCACGCCGATGCGCTGGATTCCCACCGTCCATCCCGAGGCCCGCCATTCGCTCTTGGAACGTCTGGGCGTGCAGGAACTCTCGGTCACCGACGCACTGGCCGACCCGGCGTTGCGGGTGTTGGTCGAAGACGTCGACCTCGACTCTGCTGTGGACGATGACTTGGCCGGCGACGACGGGTTGGCCGCCGAGATCTGTGCAGTCCTGCGCGCCGATCCGGATGCGGCCGTGCCGCCGTGGCTGGCCACCCTGCCGCTGCTCGACACCGACGGCGAGTTCCGTCCCGCGGACGAACTCCTGCTCCCCGACAGTCCGCTGCTGGGTGTCCTCGTCGAAGACCATCCGTTCGGCGTCGTCGATGCCGAAGTCGTATCCGAGTGTGGCGCAGACGAGCTGCGGCGTCTGGGTGTCGGGTGGGGTTTCCTCACGGTGGTCGACGAACTGCCGGTCGGACCCGACCACGACCTCCCCGACGAGGAGGACTGGTGGGACACGCTGCCCGACGCACCCGAAAGACTCACGGCGGTCCGCGATCTCGATCTGATCGACGACCGGTCCTGGCCCGAGGCGCTGACCATGATGGCGACCGACGAGGCCATCGCACCGCTGCTCGCCGACCGCGACGGGTACACCGCCTGGTGGTTGCGACGGCACGCCGAGGTGGACGGATTGCTGCTGGGGGAGTACCGCGCCCCGTCGGACGAGATCCTCGCCGGGATCATCGACCCGCTCGACCATCCGCATGCCGATGCACTGGTAGGCGCTCTCGCACGCCTCGAGCCCGACACCGCCGACGACGCGGCGTTGTTGCTCACCCGTCTCGGCGACCCCGACCGGGACATCACGGCGGGCGCCGCGGTGACGGTGCACGCCGCCATGGTCGTGGCGTGCCGTCGCGGTGGCATCGATCCGGCGGATGTCGAGGTCCCCGAACGGGTCCGGACGATCGCCGGCACCGTCACCGATCGTGCCGTGGTCGTCGACCAGCCGTGGTTCCTACAGGCTCTGTCGGATGGGGAGACAGTCCTCGCCGGACCGACGGTGACCGCGGCCGACGCCGAGACTCTCGCGACACTGCTCGACCTGCCGCTCGCGTCCGAGGAGTACACCGCAACCGTCCGCGACCCCGGTGACGCTGCGACCTGGGCCCACCCCGAAGCGGTGCGGTTCGGCGCCGAACGCGGGGTCGAGGTACCGCGCGGACAGGTGCGGTTGCACGACGAGCTGTGGATCAGCCTGCGCGACGCCGGCTCTCGGCGCGAGGCCCGAGTGCGGTGGTGGGTCGAGGACGGGGTCACGCACCTCGAACGCCGCACGGCCCCAGAATCCTGAGGACGGACCGAAGTCGCGCGACATCGTTTGGGCTTAACCACCTGCTCGCTAAGGTGCGAGGGGCGATGCGATGAGCCGCGACCATTTGCTCCCTGAGGTGCGAGGAGCGTTAGCGAACAAGGCGTGACCATTTGCTCCCTGAGATGCGAGGAGCGTTAGCTAACAAGCGGCGACCGCTTGCTCCCTGAGGTGCGAGGAGCGTTAGCGAACAAGCCGCGACTACTTGCTCCCTGAGGTGCGAGGAGCGTTAGCGACGAGCCACGAAGGGTTGGCGACAATTCAACGCTCCGCACCAACCGC
>NZ_BAHE01000041.1 GCF_000298235.1 Gordonia namibiensis NBRC 108229 | reverse complement strand
CCTCGCCTACTCAACCAACGAAGGGCAGGCGGCCGCCGAAAAGCGCCCCCGGGATCCGCCCTGCACAGGCGATCCGACGACACTATGTCGCCGTCCCGTCTCTGGAGGGTGGTTCCCAGGGGCGTATTTCAGCAGGTCGGGAGGGGCGACCCCCGGGTCAGTCTGCCGAGGTGGTGTCCCCGATCGTCGGGCCGAGGAGGTCGTCGGCGTCGGTGATGCGGTAGGCGTAGCCCTGTTCGGCGAGGAAGCGCTGCCGGTGGGCGGCGTAGTCGGCGTCGAGGGTGTCGCGCGAGACCACCGAGTAGAAGTGTGCCTGTCCGCCATCGTGTTTCGGCCGCAGCAGGCGACCGAGGCGCTGGGCCTCCTCCTGACGCGAACCGAAGGTGCCCGACACCTGGACGGCGACGGAGGCCTCGGGGAGGTCGATGGAGAAGTTGGCGACCTTCGACACGACGAGCGTCTGCAGCTCGCCGGAACGGAAGCGGTCGAAGAGGATCTCGCGTTCCTTGTTCTTCGTCGAACCCTGGATGACCGGGCAGTCGAGTTCGCGGCCGAGCTCCTCGAGCTGGTCGATGTAGGCGCCGATGACCAGTGTCTGCTGACCCTTGTGCTTGTTCAGGATCGCCTTCACCACGTTGACCTTGGTGTGCGCGGTGGAGCAGAGCTTGTACTTCTCCTCCGGCTCGGCGACCGCGTACTGCAGGCGCTCCTCGTCGGTGAGGGTCACGCGGACCTCGATGCACTCGGCCGGTGCGATCCAGCCCTGGGCCTCGATGTCCTTCCACGGGGCGTCGTAGCGCTTGGGCCCGATGAGGGAGAAGACGTCACCCTCGCGGCCGTCCTCACGGACCAGGGTCGCGGTGAGGCCGAGGCGTCGGCGCGACTGCAGGTCCGCAGTCATGCGGAAGACCGGTGCGGGCAGCAGGTGCACCTCGTCGTAGATGATCAGGCCCCAGTCGCGGGAGTCGAAGAGGTCGAGATTCCGGTACTCGCCCTTCGACTTCCGCGTCATCACCTGATAGGTCGCGATGGTGACCGGACGGATCTCCTTGCGCTCGCCGGAGTACTCGCCGATCTCCTCCTCGGTCAGCGTGGTGCGCGCGATGAGCTCGCGCTTCCACTGCCGGCCGGCGACGGTGTTGGTGACCAGGATCAGGGTGGTGGCCCCGGCCTTGGCCATCGCGGCCGCGCCGACCATCGTCTTGCCCGCACCACACGGCAGCACGACGACGCCGGAGCCGCCGGCCCAGAACGAGTCGGCCGCCATCTCCTGGTAGTCGCGCAGGTGCCAGTCGCCCTGGTCGAGGTCGATGGGGTGGGCCTCGCCGTCGACGTACCCGGCGAGGTCCTCGGCCGGCCAGCCGACCTTCAGAAGGACCTGCTTGAGGCGACCGCGCTCGGACGGATGCACGATGACGGTGTCGTCGTCGATCTGCGCACCGAGCATCGGGGCGACCTTCTTGTGCCGCATGACCTCCAGCAGCACGGCGCGGTCGAGGCTGACAAGGGTCAATCCGTGCGCTGGATGCTTGACCAGCTGCAGCCGGCCGAAGCGACCCATCGTGTCGACGACGTCCATCAGCAGCGGCTGAGGGACGGCGTAGCGCGAGTAGGTGACCAGCGCGTCGACGACCTGTTCGGCGTCGTGACCGGCGGCGCGGGCGTTCCACAGCGCAAGCGGGGTGACCCGGTAGGTGTGGACGTGCTCGGGGGCACGTTCGAGTTCGGCAAAGGGTGCGATCGCCTGACGAGCCGCCTGCGCGTCGGGGTGGTCGACCTCGAGCAGCAGGGTCTTGTCGGATTGCACGATCAGGGGTCCATCGGTCACCCGCTCCATTGTCCAGATAGCAGCGGAGATTGTCAGCGACGGGCCTGTTTGTGTGTCAGAACACGGGGATGCCGAGCCGGCGGCGCACCCTCAGGTCGACGATGTTCAGCCGGAAGATGCCGCGCAGCATGGGCGCCACCACCGGGTCGACGACGCGCAATGCGGAGAGAATGGCCTGGTAGCGGCGGGCGTCGTCCGCGGTCCACGTCCAGCCCATCATCGACCGGAACTCCGGCGGGAGCCCGGCGTTGATGGCGTAGGTGAGGAAACCGCCCAGCGTCTTGTGGGCGATGGTTCCCACCACGCCGGCGCGGAACTCCAGAAACGAGAGGTCGGCGAGGCTCTGCAGTTCCTGCCGCACCGGCTCGTCGATCCGTAGTTCGGCGAGCTGGCTGTTCCAGTAGGCGAGGAGTTCGTCGTAGGTGGCCGGCCACTTGTCGCGGGGGACGTTGAGCGCGGTGCCGAGGGGGTGCGCCTCGGTGAGGACCATCTGCCGTTCGGCGTCGGAGAGCGGTCCGTGGATCAGCTCGTACTGGTCGATGAAGTATTTGAGCAGGCACACCGCGACCCACAGCTGTAGGCGCGAGTCGTTGGCGCTGTAGCGGACGGGGCTGGTCCCGGTCGAATAGACCTGGTCGTGCACGCGGCCGACGCAGTTGTGGATGTACTCCTTGTCGGAGTCGCTGCCCATCAGCGCGACGGCCAGGAAGGTGCCGGTGGTGCGGGCCCGCTTGACGGGGCGTTTGATGGCGTTGCCCCGCGGGACGCGGCTCTCGTGCACGCCGTACCCGACCTTGGGGTTCGACAGCTGCATGATCACGTTCGCGACGGAGAGCGTCGGGCCGATGACGGTGACGAGGTCGGCGGGACGTTTCACGCGGCGGCGTCGTGACGGTGGTTTGATGCGCGGCACTAGATCGTGCTGGTAGGTGTCGGGCACGGCGGTGGTGGCGTCGGCGGCATGGCGTACAGCGGTCATGACGGGCCAGCTTTCCTCGGCGCTGAGTACTGGTGAGCGTATCAAGATCCTGAGACGGATGTCACAGGTCGTGTCATCGCGGTGGTCAGGCGTCGAGCAGTTCGACGCTGGTCAGCCGGTGGAGCGAGAACCGCTGCTCGGTGTCGCTGCCGTCTTCGACGGCGACGAGCTGGCCGGCGCCGAGCACCTTCGGGGTCACGACGTGGCGGCTGGCCGATCCCTGGGCGTCGACGTAGCCGACGCGGAGGCGACGTTTGGCGCGCAGTGCGAGCTGGATGAGCGCGGTCGCCGATTCGCCGCTGCCGGAGGCGCGCACCGGCGTCGACGCCGAGGTGCTGCGGACCGGGGTGGCCGCGGCGGCGCGGTCGGTCGAGCGGATGCGGCCGACCACCGACCGGAGCTGTTCCTCCGACGGCGCGCTGCGACGCGGCTGGGCCTGGCGGCGAGCTCGCGACACAGTGACGCGGCTGCCGCGTTCGCGGAGGTCGACGACGGCGCCCGTCGAATCCTCGCCTGCGGGAGCGAATCCCGCGGCGCGCAGCTGGTCGATCACCTCTCGCACCTCTGACGGTGAGATCGCCACGGTCGGGGCGAGTGCCCGCAGCGCGAGCGGCTCGGCGGCCGGACTGCGTAGCACCGCGGCCAAGACCGTCGGGTCCTCGCAGCGGATGAAAGCCGACGCCACACCGACGCGGAGCTGTCCGTGCTTGCGGGCGACATCCTCGATGAGATACGAGAGCGACTGCGGGACGGGCGTTCTCGAGTGGGTGGTGAACATCGACAGCAGTTCGTTGCTGCTGCGGCCGGCGTCGAGCGCGCGTCGGACGCTCTCCGGGGTGATCCGGTACACCGATGCGGCGCCGCCGGATTCGAGGTCGGCGACCAATTCGACCTGCTCTGCGAGTTCCGGTGTCATCGGGCCCGGCACGGTGAGGGTGAGGTCGGCCTGGGTGAGGAAGTGGTCCACCGGCTCGGGCAGCACGGCGCGCATCGCGGTCAAGACCGCCGCATCGGCGTCGGCGGGATCGGCATCGGCCGACGGCTCGACGGTGCACGCCCGGCCGACAGTGGTCAGCGCGTCGTGGGCGACGAGCCCGATTTCTCGTGCCTCACGCAGGGTTTCGGCGACGAGGCGCTTACTGAAGCGCCGCATCTGACGGGGACGGTGCCAGTGCAGGTTCGCCAGTACAGCGTCGGGTGTCACCGGGACCGCGGGGTCGGCGTGGGCCAGCGTCGAGAGGATGAGTTGCCGCTGGATCGGCGCGTAAGCGTCGTGGAGATCGGCGGACAGGGTGGCCATCGCGTTGCCGTCGCGGTCGGGGTCACCGACCTGCCAGGCGCGCCGGGGCATGTGCAGCCAGGCGTCGGCCAGCGACAGCCATTGACGTTCGCGCGGCTGGTGCAGCCAGGTGTCCGCAGTGGACGTCGGCGCGAAGGTCTGCTCGCCGGAGTCGTTGGGCGGCGGCGGTTCCGGGAACCCGGCGTCGATGATCCGCAGGTAGCCGGCGAGCTCGATCAGGAACGCGACGCGCTGCGTCTCGATGCCGGAGAGCTTCGACAGTCGCCGGAGTTCGCGGACGCCGAGCGCCCCCGACCGCAGGACGGCGGCGGGAGTGGCGCCGAGGATGTTGAGCAGCGAGGTGAGGTGGCGGATGAGTTCGAGTGCCTCGCCGCCCGCCGCGGCGTCGACCGCCTTCGCCGGGAATCGCGGCTTGAGGCCGGCCTCGTGCAGCGGCGGGGGAGTGAGATCGTCGGTGCGCCAGGCCGGTTCGTCGCGGATCACCGCACCGACCATGGGCGGGAGTTCGACCGTCTGATTGTCGACACGGGCCAGCAGGCCCGACGAGATCAGTTGTGCGACCGGGGTGCTCGGGTCGGCGTCGGGATCGGCGTCGCGGCTGCGGCCCAGGGCCGGACCGCGGGCGAGGGTCTCCAGGAGTTCCTTCGGCCGCTCGTCGAGGTCGGCGACCATCGCCGCGATCTCCGCGCCGCTCCGACCCGCCAGCGGACCGGTGAGATGCGGTGACCGCCAGGGCATCGCTGAGTCGACGTGCTCGCCCGCGCAGAGCGAGGTCTTGTCGCCCCACAGGATCGCGCGGCGTCGAAGCAGCTCGATCCGAGCACGGACCTCGTCCGCGGCGGCCCGGCCGGACAGCGACTTCACGATCTTGGCGACCGACGGGCGCTTGGACTTCGTGGTCTTGCGGCTGCCCAGCGCGATCGCCTGCTCGAGGACGGCGACCGCCAGCACGTCGAGATCCTCGCCGGCCAACGCCAACGAGGCCGCGGACAGCGCACGCTGCGCCAGCACACGCGTGCCCTGCGGGGTGGGGGAGGCGAGGTCGGGCCGCTCGATCAGCAGCTCGGTGAGCTCGTCGTCGGAACGCGCGGCCAACTCCTCGGCCAGGCCGGCGTGCTGGTCATCCGAACTCATTCGATCGACTTTACCGGGCGGCGTGGAATCGCCACCTCCGGTGCAGATGCGCTGGCTTCGATACGGCCCTCGGCTTGCGCCTCGGGCCTACTCAACCAGCAGTGGGGGCCAGCAGTGGGGGCCTCGTACCGCAGACCAGCAGCCTCACTCAACCAGCAGTGGGGGCCAACACCAGCAGTGGGGCCTCGTACCGCAGGGGATCAGCCTCACTCAACCAGCAGTGGGGGTCTCGTCACCCAGCAGACGCGACAGCCCTCAGACGTCGCCGCGGCGCAGCATCCGGCCGCGCGCGGTCTCGAAGTCCACCTTCTGGCCGCGAACCCAGGTGCCCTTGACCACGCCGGCGAGGGCGCGCCCGTCGTACGGGCTGATCGCGTTCTTGTGGTGCAGTCGGTTGACGTCGACGATCTGTGCGGACTCCGGCTCGAAGACGGCGAAGTCGGCGTCGCAACCGAGGGCGATGCGGCCCTTGGACGGCAGGCCGGCGAGATCGGCGGGCCTCGACGCCATCCACTCGATGACCTGCGGCAGGCCGATGCCGCGCTTCTTGGCCTCCGACCAGATGAGCGACAGTCCGAGCTGCAGCGAGGCCACCCCGCCCCAGGCGACGCCGAAGTCGCCGTTCTCGGGGTCCTTGAGGTCGATGGTCGAGGGGGAGTGGTCGGAGACGATGCAGTCGATCGTGCCGTCGAGCAGTCCCTCCCACAGCAACTCACGGTTGCCGGCCTCGCGGATGGGCGGGCAGCACTTGAAGGCGGTCGCGCCGTTGGGGACCTCTTCGGCCAGCAGGGTGAGGTAGTGCGGGCAGGTCTCGACCGTGATCTTCACGCCGTCCTTCTTCGCGCTGGCCAGCATCGGCAGCGCATCCGACGACGACAGGTGCAGCACGTGGGCGCGGACGCCGGTCCAGCGTGCGCGCTCGATGACCTCGGCGATCGCCAGGTTCTCGGCGCCGCGCGGACGGGAGGCGAGGAAGCGCGCGTACTCGTCACCCTCGGGCGACGGGGCGTGGTCGATGGCGCGGGAGTCCTCGGCGTGGACGATCATCAGCGAGTCGAACTCGGCGAGCTTGGCCATGTCGGCTTCCATCTCGTCGGCCGTCAGGTGCGGGAACTCGTCGACGCCCGAATGCAGCAGGAAGCACTTGAAGCCGAACACGCCCGCGTCGTGGAGTCCGCGCAGGTCGTCCTCGTTGCCGGGGATGGCGCCACCCCAGAAGCCCACGTCGATGTGCGTCTTGCCGTGCGCGGCGGCGCGCTTCTCGGCCAGGGCGTCGACGTTGACGGTCGGCGGGATCGAGTTGAGCGGCATGTCGATGAGGGTGGTGACGCCACCGGCGGCGGCCGCACGGGTGGCCGAGTCAAAGCCCTCCCATTCGGTGCGGCCCGGCTCGTTGACGTGGACGTGGGTGTCCACCAGACCGGGGATCATCACCTGGTCGTCGGCGAGTTCGATGACCTCGGTGCCGACGAGTCCGCTGCCGAGCGGTTCGATGGCGACGACGCGGCCGTCGCGGATACCGATCTCGCGCGCCACGATGCCTGCGGTCGTCAGGGTCTGTTCACCTCGCACGACCAGGTCGAACGGCGCAGCGGTCGAGTTCGCGGCGGTGTCGGAGGCAGGGGCCGGGGCACCGGTTTCTGAGGTCATGGGGCGGGACTCCTTGCTGATCGCCGTGTCCTGGTGTCGTTCCAGAGACTAACCCAGCAGATTCCTCATCGTGGAATGTCGGGGCGTGATTTCGGAAAGGTGACTCGCGAGTAGCGCTTCGCGATGCTATTGACAACGCCCGGCACGAGGGCGCTAACCTTCACGAACGCGGAACCCCGATTCCACATCACGGAAGTTCCACGAGTGTAGGAGCGCGGTCAAAGATGACCGTCCGACGAAAGTGCAGAGATGAGCACTGAACCGCCCACGATCCAGCGTGACGAGGCGACGCCGAGGACGTCCACGACCGGCGTGTCCGCCGGCGAGGAGACCCACGGCGTGACCGGAACCGTCCCGGCCGGATTGAGTCCCAAGCTGTACAACGACGACCTGGCGCCCACGAGTCGCGTCGGCCGCCGCTGGAAGAGCTACAACATCTTCACGCTGTGGGCCAACGACGTCCACAGCCTGGGCAACTACGCCTTCGCCATCGGGCTCTTCGCCCTCGGACTGGGCGGCTGGCAGATCCTGACCGCACTGGTGCTCGGCGGTGTCTTCCTCTTCCTGCTGCTCAACCTGTCCGGCTTCATGGGCGAGAAGACGGGCGTCCCGTTCCCGGTCATGAGCCGCATCTCGTTCGGTATCCGCGGCGCGCAGATCCCGGCCCTCATCCGCGGCGGCGTGGCGATCGCCTGGTTCGGCATCCAGACCTACCTCGCGTCGGTCGTCCTCCGGATCATGCTGGTCGCGTTGTTCCCCGGCGCGGAGGACCTGGACGCCAACCGCTTCCTCGGCCTCTCGACGCTGGGCTGGATCTCCTTCGTTTCCCTGTGGGTGATCCAGGTGATCATCGTCAGCTACGGCATGGAGATGATCCGCCGCTACGAGGCCTTCGCCGGCCCGGTCATCCTGTTCACCATGGTGGCGCTGGCCATCTGGATGCTCAGCAACGCCGACTGGACCATCGCGTGGACCACTCCCGACTCGCTGACCGGCGTCGACATGTGGCTGAAGATCATCGGCGGCGCGAGCCTGTGGGTCGCCATCTACGGCACCTTCGTCCTGAACTTCTGCGACTTCACCCGCAACGCGGAATCGCGAAAAGCCATCCTGCGCGGCAACTTCTGGGGCATCCCGCTCAACATGTTGCTCTTCGGCGGCATCGTGGTCGTGCTGGCCGGTGCGCAGTTCCGGATCGACGGACGGGTCATCGAGTCGCCGTCGGACATCGTCCAGACCGTGCCCAACACCTTCCTGTTGGTGCTGGCCTGCCTGGCGCTGCTGATCCTCACGGTCGCGGTGAACCTGATGGCCAACTTCGTCGCGCCGATCTACGCGCTGTCCAACCTGTTCCCGCGCTACCTGAACTTCCGCCGCGCGGCACTCGTGACCGCCATCATCGGACTGATCATCCTGCCGTGGAACCTGTACAACTCGCCGGCGGTGATCAACTACTTCCTGGGTGGGCTGGGTGCGCTGCTCGGACCGCTGTTCGGCATCGTCATGGCCGACTACTGGCTCGTCCGCCGCTCGAAGATCGATGTGCCCGCGTTGTTCTCCGAGGCACCTGATGGCGCCTACCATTACCGGAACGGCGTGAACCTGCGGGCCATCGTCGCGCTGGTCCCGACGGCGGCCTTCGCCCTGGTGATGGCCTTCGTCCCGGCCTTCGAAGTGGTCTCGGAGTTCTCCTGGTTCATCGGTGCCGGTCTCGGTGCGGTCGTCTAC
The DNA here is from genome assembly GCF_000298235.1 of Gordonia namibiensis NBRC 108229. Lineage (GTDB taxonomy): Bacteria > Actinomycetota > Actinomycetes > Mycobacteriales > Mycobacteriaceae > Gordonia > Gordonia namibiensis. The sequence continues at coordinate 24,759 of NZ_BAHE01000041.1, read as the reverse complement.
CTGCTGGTGGCCGATCGCCGCGGACCGTTCGCCGAGGTGTCGGGCGAGCCGATCTCCGTCGCCAGCACCCACTGATCGCCAGGAGGTAGATCCGATGCGCATCCTCGTCGCCAATGTCAACACGACCGAGTCGATGACCGAGGCGATCGCCGACTCGGCTCGGTCGGTCGCCTCGCCCGGCACCGAGATCGTCGGCATCACACCACGATTCGGTGCCGACTCGTGCGAGGGCAACTTCGAGTCCTATCTCGCCGCCATCGCGGTGATGGACGCGATCCTCGCCTATCCCGAACCGTACGACGCGGTCATCCAGGCCGGGTACGGCGAACACGGTCGGGAAGGGCTCCAGGAACTCCTCGAGGTCCCGGTCGTCGACATCACCGAGGCCGCGGCGTCGACCGCGATGTACCTGGGACACAAGTTCTCGGTCGTGACGACGCTGGACCGGACGGTCCCGCTGATCGAGGACCGGCTCAAGCTCGCCGGCCTCGACCAGCGCTGCGCGTCGGTCCGGGCGTCGGGACTCGGTGTGCTGGAACTGGAATCGGACCCGGAACGGGCCGTGAAGGCGATCGTCGAACAGTCCACGAAGGCGGTGCACGACGACCATGCCGAGGTGATCTGCCTCGGATGTGGCGGCATGGCCGAGCTCGAGGAGCAGGTGCGCGCCGCGACCGGCGTCCCGATCGTCGACGGTGTGCGTTCCGCGGTCACGATCGCCGAAGGTCTTGTCCGGATGGGACTCTCGACGTCGAAGGTCCGTACCTACGCGAAACCGCGCGAGAAGAAGGTCACGGGCTGGCCGTTCACGATCTGAGCCGACGGTCGGGGTTCTCCCGGTCAGGCACCCGAAGATCCGATTGCGTTTTGTTCCGGGGGCCGGGACAAAACGCAATATGATTCGGCGGCCGATCGAATCACTCGACTACTGGTCCTCCCGGATGGCGTGCGGCCACAGTGGGTCTCGTCCGGTCAGGCCGGCGACCCGGTCGACGAGGGGCGCGTCGTCGGGCACCTCGACGACCGGCCCGAACATGCCGTCGCGGTCGTCCTGCGGCTGGGGCGGGTAGTGGAAGTCGAACACGACCTGCAGGATTTCGTCGGGGACGTCGAATGCGATGTCTGCGGCGCGTGCGACATCCCAGCCGTGCAGGACCAGTTCCGACAGCGCGACCATCCCCATGATCTCGGCGGGCAGCTCGACGCCGCCCGCCTGGGTCATGCCCTCCCACGCTGCGGTGTCGTTCCAGGAGTCGGCGAGGTCGCACACGTGACGGTGCAGGTCGTCTCGCCATTCCGGCGCCAGTCGGCTCTGCCCTGGGTTCGGCGGCGTCGAGGTCAACGGACCGAAGTCTTTGCGAGCCGCGGCCGCGAACGCCTGCGCGAGTCCGTCGACGTGGGCGAGCAGTGCGGCGAGATCCATGTCGCGACACGGGGTCGGACGGTCCAGTTCGGTGTCGGGGATCGTGGCGGTGAAAGCGAGCATGTGATCGGTCGCCGCAGATATCAGGCGCGCCTGGGTGGTGTCGGTGGGCATCCGAGTCCCTCTCCTCGTGTCTGAGTGCTCACCGGGACTGACCACCCGGCCGTTGATTTCTCATCGGACGCACGACAGGGCTGTGGATGCGGCGCTCGAGCCGCCGGCAGCGGCTACCTCAGACCTGACGGCACGACGTTGCCGTCGACCGTCACCGTGACCTCGCCGGTCGTCGTGTTCTCGGAGATCTCGCCGTGTTCGAAGGTCACCGTCTCGAGAGGCCCGTCGACCGTCACGTCACTGGTGGGGACGCCGAGAGGTCCGGCCGAACCGTTGGTGCCGAGGAGCATTGGGGTGCCGTCCGGGGCGCGTTCGGTGTTCCATGCGTCGCGGATCTTGCCGGAGGTGACGATGTATGCGGGCGTTCCGGGGTCGCTGTTCTTCGCGATGATCACACCACCGCGGAATTGTTGGTACACGACACCGCTCTCGCGAGTGCCGGCGTTGTGATCGCCGGTCAGCGGCCTGCCCAGCGCTTCTCGTTGTGCCTGAGTCGCCGAGGCGTACTTGATCGCGAGCGGGCCGGTGAGCGTCACCGACACGTCGTCCTCACCCGTCACCGTCAGCTCGGAGGGGTCGGCCCCGGGATCAACGGCGGCCGCGGGGGTGGAGATGGACGAATCGCGGTCAGCCTCAGCATTCCCACACCCGGCGGCGGCAAGCGCGATCACGAACCATCCGGCAACGAACGCGGCGCGACGGAAAGCCGTCTGCTTCATAGGTGTCTCCCGGACTCTCGACGTACAGCCGATCCAAAACGCCCGAATCGGACGGATTTCGCACGAGTCTATCCGCCACGGTCGCGGGCGGGCGGCCACCTCTGCGTCGGCGAATGCCCGACCCTGTTCGCGGCCGAGTGGCGTTCACCCGTGCCGGCGGCGGTATTCGGCGGCGGCTCCCGGGTGCAGGGGGATGGGCCCGGTGACGATCAACGACTGGGCGTCGAGGAACTGACTGCCGATCGCCTGGGCCGGTACGAGCTGGGCCGACTCGTCGAGCAGCAGGTCGACGACGGCCGCAGCGGTCGCGTCCGGCACGTCCCGTCGAGCGAGCAGTAGGTTCGCGACCCCGACGGTGGTGACCGCCGGATGCCGACCGTAGATGTCGGCCGGGATGCGCACGGGCTCGTACGCGAGGCCGTGCCGCTGTCGTAGCGCCGGCACGATTCCGCCGAGGTCGAGTAGAGCGATCGGTACCTGCGGGTCGGCGAATGCCGGGGTCGGCAGACCACCCGCCCACATGACCGCGTCGACCTCTCCGGCGGCGAGCGCGGCGCGGGCCTCCCGCATCGTCTGGCGAACCGGCCGGATGTCGCGTTCCGGACCGAGTCCGGCTGCGACGAGAACCCGCTGCGAGAGTTCCGCGGCCCCGGAACCCGGTGCGCCGACACTCACCACCCGCCCACGGAGATCGGCGACCGTTGCGATGCCCGAATCGGCGCGGACCGCCACCTGGAAATAGTTCTCGTACACGCACCCGAGCGCGGTCAGCTGCGGGTCCGCACGTTCCACGGCAGCGTCGCGGAGGCTGAGGGCGAGCTCCGCCGAACCCGCGGAGAGGGCGTCGAGGTTCTCGGCGGAGCCGTTGGACCGCAGGGGCCGGATCGGCGGTGCACCCGACCGGTCAGCAGCCGCCGCGAGGAGACCGGCGAACTCCCAGAAGAAGCCGCCGGTCTCACCCGCCGCGAGGCGGACCGGTGAGCCGCGCTCGTCGCCGCACGCGGACAGCAGGAGCAGCGCCCCCATGCCGGAGCACCCGCGGAGCACGGTCCGACGATCGACCGACCCGCGCGCGTACGACATGGTGTCACCTTAGGCCCGCCGCGCGCCGACCTCGGCGTCGACGAAGGCCCGCCCCTGCTCGCGGTCGAGTGGCGTCTCCGCCTTGTTGCGCAGCACGAAGATGTAGACCAGCAGCGACACCGCGATCACGGCGGTGACGTAGGCGATGAACCACGGGACGTGACCGCCGTTCTTCGCCGCCTGGTAGATCAGCGGTGCGGTGCCGCCGAACGCCGAGTTGGCGAGGGCGTAACCGAGGCCCACGCCGAGAGCACGGACGTGCGACGGGAACAGTTCGGCCTTCACGATCGCGTTGATGGAGGTGTAGCCGGTGAGGATGATGTAGCCGATGCCGAGCAGCGTCAACGACGCGGCCACCGAGGTGGTCTGGGGCAGGTAGGTGATCAGGACGTAGGTGTAGATGACGCCGCCGACACCGAAGAAGACGAGCACCGGCTTGCGTCCGACCTTGTCGCTGATCATCCCGCCGATCGGCTGCAGTGCCATCAGGAACACCAGTCCGATCAGGTTGATCCACGTGCCGACGCGGCCGTGGTCCTCGTAGGCGGTCTTGACGATGGCCGGGGCGTTCACGCTGTAGGTGTAGAAGGCGATGGTGCCGCCGATGGTGACCAGGAAGCAGACCACCAGCGAGCGCCAGTGGTGCAGGATGAGTTCGCGAATCGATCCGGACTCGGAATCGGCGCCGGTGCGCACGGCCTCCAACTGCTCCGGGGTGAGCGACTCGTCCATGCTGCGGCGCAGCCAGAAGACCACGACCGCGGCCACACCGCCGATGAGGAAGGCGATGCGCCAACCGAAGTCGGAGATCTGGTCCTTGTCGAGGAAACCCTGCATCACGAGCAGTGTGAGCTGCGCCAGCACGTGTCCGCCGATCAGCGTGACGTACTGGAACGACGAGAAGAACCCTCGACGCTCACGCGTGGCCGCCTCGGACATGTACGTCGCCGACGCACCGTACTCGCCGCCGGTCGCGAAGCCCTGCACCAGACGACAGAGGACCAGGACGACCGCCGCCCAAACTCCGATCGATTCGCGGCCCGGTGTCAGTGCGATGACCAGCGAGCACGCGGCCATCAACGACACGCTGAAGGTCAGCGCCGCGCGCCGGCCCCGTCGGTCGGCGTACCGGCCGAAGAACCAGGAACCCACCGGCCGCATCAGGAACGTGACGGCGAAGATGGCGTACACGTAGACGGTGGAGTTCTTGTCGGCCGAGTCGAAGAACTGGCTCTCGAAGTACGTCGCGAACACCGTGTAGACGTAGACGTCGTACCACTCGACGAGATTGCCCGAGGAGCCGCGCAGGGTGTTGTAGACGGCGCGGCGAGTGGCCGCGGCCGAGGATGTCGGTGGTGCGCTGCGCGCATCCGCGGCGAGCCCGGTGGTCGAGTCGGTCATCAGTCCTCCAGTCGTCGAACGTGCACCCGACACGAGTCCGGCGTCGGTGCCCTTAACACTGTGAAGGCAGTCACAGGCTCGACGAAAGCCGATCTCGGTTTCCTAACACTCCCTTAGGACTCGACATCCGGCGCGAGATTCGCCGCCGGTATCCAGAGGTCGATCCGGAGTCCCGTAGGGCGTCCGGCGCGCACCGTCAGTTCGCCGCCGGCGCCCTCGATCAGGGCCCGGGCGATGGACAATCCGAGTCCGGAGCCCGGTGCGCTGCCGGTCGCCGCGCGGAAGAACCGTTCCGTCACGCGAGGCAGCTCGGAGGCGGGCACACCGCGACCGGTGTCGGCGACCCAGATGCGGATACGCGGCCCTTCGGATCGGCAGCCCAACTCGACGGACGCGTCCGGTCCGGCGTGATTGACCGTGTTGCTCATCAGGACGTCCAGCACCCGGATGAGGTCGTCCTCGTCGACCGCGGCGATCATCGACCGTGGCCGCTCCGGCGGCAAGGTGATCGACGCCGACAGGCCCGCCTCGGCGAACGCTCCCGCCCAGAAGTCGTGACGTTCGGTCAACACGGTGGCGACGTCGCAGACGCCGGTGGCGGAGACGGCGGGCCGCGATTCGGCGGTGGCGAGGACGAGCAGGTCCTGAACGATGCGGTCCAGCCGATCGATCTCCACGAGCGTCTTCTCATGCGACGCGAGCGATCGGCCGGTCAGGCCGAGACCGAGAGTGTCGAGCCGAAACCGGACCGCGGCGAGCGGATTACGCAGTGCGTGAGCGGTGTCGGCGACCAGACGACGCTGCGCTGCGGTGGCGTGCTCGACGTCGTCGGCCATGGCGTCGAAGATGCGGGCCAGCTCACGGACCTCCGGCGGGCCGCTGCGCCGGGGATCACGATGTCCGTCCGGCCGCGGTTCGACCGCGTCCGGAACGTGGTCGACGATGGATGCGCGCAGCGAGCGCACCCGGGTCGTCAACGCGGTCAGCGGACGAACCGTCCACCGCGACAGCGCAACCGCGATCAGCGACCCCACGAGCAGCATGGCAAGAGCACCACCGGCGATCATCGCCCAGTACCTGGTGACATCCCGCTTCGCCGCCGACGTCGATGCCGCGATCACGACCGCGCCGTCGACCTGACTGCCCGTACCGATCGGTCGGGACACCAGTACCGATGCGGGCGACCACGGCGTCAGACCCGACGGGATCCGCGTGCGCTGGTTGCGCAACGCCTCGGAGACCGCTTCGGCGACCTCCGGCGACCGGGCCGAGAGGCCGGCCGAGGCGCGTGTCGTGCCGGCTCGATCGACCACCACGACACCCTCGCCATAGAGGGCGTTGTAGCGCTCGACAGCCTGCTGTAGCTCGGTGCCCCGTATCTCCGGTTCGCGATCGGCGAGGTCGGCGAAGTAGGTCGCGGATGCGGTTCGGCTCTCGGTGAACCGTTGCAGCCGTTCACGACTCACCGTCGAAGCCAGGGGGACGGCCAAGCCGAGGACCACGATCGCCGAATAGGCGACGAGGACGAGCAGCACACGCCGCCACATCGCTCAGGAGTCCCAGCGGTAGCCGTACCCGCGGATCGTCTCGATCACGCCGGGTCTGCCGAGCTTCGCCCGGAGTGCGGTCATGTGGACGTCGAGGCTGCGGGAGATCGCGACGTAGGCGTCGCCCCAGATCGCATCCATCAACTGTTCGCGGCTCACGGCCTCGCCGCGGCGTCCGACGAGGTGCGCGAGGAGTTCGAACTCCTTCGGGGTGAGTGCCACGTCGGCGCCGGCGACGGTGACCCGTCGCGCATCGAGGTCGACCGTGATGTCGCGGGTCGATATCTGCCGCCCTGCGACGGCCGGCGCGTCGGCGACCCGCCGACGGGCGGCCACCTCCAGTCGCGCCATCAGCTCGCCGAGCCGTGCCGGTTTGACCACATAATCGTCGGCGCCCCCGCGCAGTGCCCGCACCACCGATCGCTCGTCGTCCCGCGCGGTGAGAACCACGACCGGCAGCCGGCTGACCGTCCGCAACCGGCGCAATACGGTCAGTCCGTCCTCGTCGGGTAGTCCCAGGTCCAGAAGGGCGAGGTCGAAGTCCCGGTGACCGAGCAGGAGGTCGGCTCCGCGACGCATCCGGCGTGGCTCGTGGCCGACCTCGATCAGGGCGTCGACGAGGGCGTCACCGACCCCGTCGTCGTCCTCCACCACCGCGATACGCATCGCCTCTCACGGTACGACAGCGGGTGACCGGTGAACCGGTGCCACCTCGGGGATGGACCTCCGGCGAACAGGGTCAGAGGGCGATCTGCCGGTTGACGTCCTTGTAGAGCAGGTAGCGGAAGTCCGACGGTCCGCCGGCGTAGCAGGCCTGGGGGCAGAAGGCGCGCAGAGACATGTAATCGCCCTCCTGGACCTCCACCCAGTCGCCGTTGAGGCGGTAGACGGCCTTGCCCTCGAGGACGTAGAGGCCGTGTTCCATCACGTGGGTCTCGGCGAACGGGATCGATCCACCGGGCTTGAAGGTGACGACGTTGACGTGCATGTCGTAGGCCAGGTCCTGCGGGTCGAGCATCCGGGTGGTGCTCCACGCGTCGGTGTCGGGCATCGGGGAAGGCTCGATGTCGCGCTCGTTGCCGAACTTCGGGGCCGGGGTGTGACCCGCGATCGGCTGGTAGCGCTTGCGGATCCAGTGGAAGGTCGTGGTGGCGTCGCTGCGGTTGTGCGCCGACCATGCGGTACCTGCGGGCAGGAACGCGAAGCCGCCCTCGGCCAGCGTGTGCTCCTCACCGGCGACGGTGACGGTCAGCGTGCCCGCGGTGACGAAGAGAAAGCCCTCGACCTCCGGCTGCGGCTCCGGGGCATCCGATCCGCCGCCCGGCGCGACCTCGACGATCGACTGCGAGAAGGTCTGCGCGCCACCGGGAACCGGGCTGTTGATGACCCAGGCGCGGGTGCCGGTCCACTCGGGGAAGACCGAGGTGACGATGTCGCGGAGCACGCCGCGCGGGATCACCGTGTAGGCCTCGGTGACGATCGCGCGGTCGGAGAGCAGGTCGGTCTGCGGCGGGAGCCCACCGGCGGGGGTGTAGTACGGGGAGGCGGTCATCGTGGTGTCCTCTTCGGCGGATTGGTTGATGGTCGTTCGGGGCTTGCGGGTTCAGGCGGCGGGCGGCCGGTGGAGTGCGAGTTCGCGCACCTTCGCGATGGGCAGATCGGTTGCCGTCTCGACCTCGTCGACGGTCAGCGCGCCGCACACCTCGCCGCGGCGGATGAAGCCGGCCAGAGCGCGGGCGGTCGCGGGTTCGTCGAGCACCGACGAGGAGATCTGGTGTGCGTAGTTGCGCAGTCGCTCTGCGGCGGAATCGAATCCGTCGCGGTAGAAGGCGTACGTCGCGAGGAATCGGGTGACGAGCTGGGCCGGGTGGAGATCCCAGCCCTGGTAGAAACCGCGTTCGAGGTGGCGGCGGACCAGTCGCGAGTGCAGGGCCCAACCGGCTTCGACGGCCTCGCGGTCGCCGACCGGGAGGATGTTGGTCGACCCGTCGGACAGGCGCACGCCGGTGCCGGCCGCGGCCAGCTGCATCACGGCCTTCGCGTGATCGGCGGCCGGATGTTCCATCGACTGGTACGCGGCGGCGATGCCGAGGGATGCGGAGTAGTCGTAGGTCCCGTAGTGCAGCGCGGTCACCCGGCCCTCGCCGGCGTGGATCATCTTCGCGACCGGCGCCGATCCGTCGACGCCCATCACCGACTGCGGGGTCTCCACCTGGATCTCGAAGCCGATCCGACCGTCCGGCAGTGCGTGGATGCGCTCGAGCTCGCGGGCGACGGTGACCATCGCGGTGACCTGATCGGTCGAGGTCACCTTCGGCAGGGTCAGCGTCAGGCCGGCTGGGAGGTCGCCGGTGTCGGCGAGTCCGGAGATGAACAGGTCGAGGGTGCGCAGGCCACGAGCCCGCACATCGGACTCGAAGCATTTGAAGCGGATGCCGATGAACGGCGGCGAGGTGTCGCCGGCCTCGCGGATCGCGGCGACGGCAGCCGCCACCGCTGCGTCCTCCTCGTCGTCGGAGCGGACGCCGTAACCGTCCTCGAAGTCGACGCGCAGATCCTCGACGGGCTCGGTGTGCAGCTTCGCCTCGACGAGGGCCGCGAGTTCGGTTGCGGTCGAATCGGTTCGGGCGACGGTCGCGCGGGCGATCGCGTCGAGGCCTCCGTGCTCGGCTGCGGTGTCCAGTGCCGTGCGGCCCCACTCCCGGGCGAGGTCCGCGGAATACCGGTCGGCGGGGACATAGACGGTGTGGATCGGTTGCCGGCTTCCGTCGTCGCCGGGATACCTCTCGGCCAGCAGGGCGTCCGCCGGGGCGAGGGCTGCCTCGACCTCCGCCAGGAAGGCCGCACCGAGGCGGCCGGGCTGCACGCTCATGAGGAGTCCTCCGTCGATGATGGAAAAATAATTCCGCAGAGTGGACTTTACCTGACTCGGCGCACGTCGTCAGGCCGAGGTGTTGGTGGACCCCAATTGTGGTTTCACATCATGGAACGTAATCTTGCGCCGAACTGTGGAGGTGGCAATGGCGGGTAACTCGGGTGGCGTCCAGTCGGTCGAGCGGGCTTTCGAGCTGCTCGAACTCATCGGTCGCGCCGGTGGCGAGTGCTCCCTGAGCCATCTGTCGTCGGAGTCGCCGCTGCCGCCGCCGACCATCCACCGGTTGCTGCGCACGCTCGTGGGCATCGGGTACGTCCGGCAACTGCCGAACCGGTCGTATGCGCTGGGCCCGCGGCTGATCCGCCTCGGCGAGGTGGCCAACCGGCAACTCGGCGCGGTGGCCGCACCGGTATTGGGTTCGCTCGTCGCCGAACTCAGTGAGACCGCGAGCCTCGCCGTGCTCGACGGCGACATGGTCATCTATGCGGCGCAGGTCCCCTCGCCGCACAGCATGCGCACCAACAACGAGGTCGGGCGTCGGGTGACGATGCACAACACCGCCGTCGGCAAGGCGGTGCTCGCCGAACTCGACGACGCTCGAATCCTCAAGCACGTCACCCAGGCCGGGCTCACGCCCGCCACCGAGTGGAGCGTCACCTCGTTGTCCGGCGTCTTCGCGGCCGTCGAGCAGGTGCGTGCGGAGGGCGTGGCCACCGACGAGCAGGAGTACGAGGTCGGGGTCTGCGGCATGGCCGTCGCCGTACCCGGTGCGCCGACGCCGATGGCGGTCGGCATCTCGGGTCCGGTCGCCCGGTTCGACGAGGATCTGCGAGCGCGGGCGGTCGGCGCCCTGCGGGCGGCGGCTGACACCATCTCCGAGGCTCTCATCGGTGCGAGGGAGTCGTAGGCGACTCTCGTTCGTGCGGCGGGGTCAGATGGTGAGCTTGGTCGGCGACGTGCGGTTGGCCGAGTCGCCGCTCGAGCCGTCGCCGATCTGGCCGTCGTTGTTGAAGCCCCAGCACCAGACCGAGCCGGAGGCCATCGCACACGACGTGCCGTTGCCGGTCGAGATCGAGGTGACGTCGGTCAGGCTGCTGACCTCGCGCGGGATCTTCACCGAGCCGCCGCTGGAGCCGAGCTGGCTGCGGTCGTTGTCGCCCCAGCACCAGGCCTTTCCGTCGGCGACCGCGCAGGTGGTTCCCCAGTCGGTGGAGATGGCCGACGCCTTCGAGATGTTGTTCACCTTGGTGGGCGTCTTGCGCGGTTCGGCCGTGCCGTTGCCGATCTGGCCGTAGGCGTTGGCGCCCCAGCAGTACGCGTCTCCGCCGGAGATCGCGCAGGCCGTCTGGAAGTAGGTACTGGTGTTGGTGGACGGGTCGTTGTCGTCGTAGGGGGCCGACTCGTGGTAGCCGCCGAGGCTGATGGCGGTGACCTCGTCGAGCCCGCCGACCTTCACCGGCGCCGACCGTTGGGTGGTGCTGCCGTCGCCGATCTGGCCGCTGTCGTTGTTGCCCCAGCAGAATGCCGAACCGTCGGAGACGGCGCAGGTGGTGCCGTAGGCGGTGGTGATGTCGGTGACGACACCGAGGCCCGGAACCTTGGTGGGCACCGAGACGGCGTCGCTGCCGCCGGTGCCCAGCTGGCCGTATTCGTTGTTGCCCCAGCAGTACGCGTCTCCGCCGGCGATCGCGCAGCTGGTGCCCCAGCCGGTGGTGATCGCCTTGACCTCGGAGAGCGTGCCCACCTTGGTCGCGGTCTCGACGATGTTGCCGTCGGAGCCGTTGCCGACCTCGCCGTAGTGGTTGTTGCCCCAGCACCACGCCTCGCCGGCGGCGACCGCGCACGCCGTGCCGACGTAGGTGTTCTCACCGGTGAGGTAACCGCCGACGGAGACCGACGTCGCGTCGGTGACACCGCCCACCGTGGCCGGACGACTGTGCGGAGTGGTCGTTCCGTCGCCGAGTTGGCCGGTCGTGTTGTCGCCCCAGCAGTTCACCGTCTCGTTGACGATCGCGCAGCTGGTGCCGAAGTCAGTGCTCACCAATGGCTGTGCGACGGTTGCTTTTTCGGGATCGTCGGCGGCGCTGCTCAGGAGGACCAGTCCGGCGATCGCACCGATGACGACGACCAGCACGGCACCCAGTACGCCGGCGATGATCAACCCGGTGCGCTTCTTCTTCGGCGGTGTCCCCGGGTAACCGGCCTGCGTGTACGGCATCGCACCCTGCGGTTGTGAACTGTAGAGCGGTTGCGGTCCAGACGAATTCGGCCCAGAAGAATTCGGCCCAGAGACGTTCGCGGTCGCGCCGGGCCCCGAGGGGTGGCTCATCAGCGGCTGCGGGCCGGACGGTCCGGTCATCGTCGGCTGCGGGGGTGGGGTGTACTGCCCGAAGGGTTGACCGAACGGCTGTTGCTGGGCCGACGGCGCGCCGGTGCCGCCGCCGACGAGCGTGGGCGGGGGAACTGATGCGGCCGCGATCGTATTGCCCTGCGCGGACGGCGATTCGATCGCCGACTTCAGGGCGGCGGCGAAGCTGCGGCAGTCGGGGTAACGGGCCGCCGGGTCCTTGGCGAGTGCGCGCTGGAAGACCGGGTCGAGGTGCGCGAGGTCGCCGCGCAACTGGCCGATGTGGGGGACCGGCCGCTGGATGTGGCCGAGCATCACCGACGGCTCGGACTGGCCGACGAACGGTGGTTGCCCGGCGAGCAGTGCGTAGGCGGTGCAGGCCAGTGAGTACTGGTCGGAACGTGCTGTGGCGTCGGCACCTTCGAGGGTCTCGGGTGCGGAGAACGCGACGGTCCCGATGAACGAGTGGGTGCCGGTCAGATTGGCCGACCCGGCGAGTTTCGCGATGCCGAAGTCGAGGACGAGGGCGCGGTCGATCACTCCCGAGGCCGGGTCGCGGGTGACGAGGATGTTGGCGGGCTTGATGTCCCGGTGCACCACCTGATGGCGGTGTGCATAGTCGAGGGCGTCGGCGACCTGGGTGACGACCGTCGAGACCTCCGCCGGCTTCAGGCGCTCCTCGGTGAGGTCCTTGCCGTCCACATAACTCATCGAGAACCACGGCGAACCGTCCTCGATGCCGTACTGGTGGATCGTGATGATGCTGCGGTGATCGAGTTTCGCGGTGGTCTTCGCCTCGTTGGTGAAGCGCTGGTTGAACCCGGGCTGTGCGCTGACGGCGGTCGAGATGACCTTCAGCGCCTCACGCCGCTCGAGTTGGAGGTTCTCGACGAGATACACCTCGCCCATGCCGCCGGCACCCAGCTGGGAGATCACGCGGTAGCCGGCGATGTGGGTGCCCGGACTCAGTGGCACGGCGACACCTCTTTCTTACGGTGAGAAGCGATTACAGGAGAACTCGAACTCGTGGCGGTCGTACGCTGGGACGATACCGATACGGCCCCGGTCCGGGGCACCCTTCAATCGGATGACCGACGAGTGGATGACGGCCATGTCTAGTACCCGATCCGGGTGGGCGTGAGCTTGTCGTCGGTGCTGCCGATGCCGAGCTGACCGGTCGCGTTGAAACCCCAGCACCAGACGTCCGACGACGCGAGTGCGCACGACGTCCGTTCGCCGGTCGAGATCGCGGCGACATCGGACAATCCGTTGAGCCGGGTGGGATTCGGGCGGTCCTCGAGCGTGCCGTCGCCGACCGACCCCCACGCGTTGGCGCCCCAGCAGTAGCCGACGCCGCCGGCGATCGCACAGGTGGTGTGCCCGGTTCCGGTGCTGATCGCTGTCGCGTCGTCGACGCCGGAGACGAGCGTCGCGGTGGTGCGGGAGTCCCTGGTCCCGTCGCCCAGTTGTCCGAAAGCGTTGTTGCCCCAGCAATATGCGCTGCCGCCGGCGATCGCGCAGGCGGCCTGGTCGCCCGCCGACACGGAGGTCGCGGCATCGAGGTCGGCAACCCTCGTCGGCTTGGGCCGGTTGTAGGTGGTGCCATCACCGACCTGGCCGTTGTCGTTGAGGCCCCAGCAGTAGGTGTCGCCGCCGGCGACCGCGCAGGTGAAGTTCACCCCGACGCTGATCGAGGTCACGTCGTCGAGCCCGGCGACACGCACCGGACGGTACTGGTTGGCCGTGGATCCGTCGCCCACCTGATCGAAATCGTTTGTGCCCCAACAGTAGGCGGCTGCGGCTGCGATGGCGCACGTGGCCCAGTTGGCGGTCGAGATCGCGGTGACGTCGGCGAGGTCGGCCACCGGGGTCGGCTTCAGTCGGCTGGTCGTCGTGCCGTCGCCGAGTTGTCCGTAGTCGTTGTTGCCCCAGCAGTAGGCGACGCCCTCGGCGACCGCGCAGGTGTTGGGCCCGCCGGTCGTGATCGAGGTGACGCCGGTGAGGTCGGCGACGCGAGTGGGCGTCCAGCGGTTCGTCGTGGTCCCGTCGCCGAGTTGTCCGGCCTGGTTGTCACCCCAGCACCAGGCGGCACCGTCGCGGATCGAACAGGTGGTACCGAGACCCGCACTGAGTTTCACCTCCTCGGCCGCAGCCGCCTGCGGACTCGAACCGCCGGCACCGCCGCTGTCGTCGTCGCCGCGCGTGAGGAGAACGACGGTCGCGACCACCGCGAGCAGCGCGACCACCCCGATCGCGCCCACGAGCAACGGCCAACGGCGCCGCCCGCCCGGCGGTGCCGCCCGGGTGGGGGCGGAGTGGCCGGGCAGCGGGGGAGTGAAGCCCGGTCCGGAGACCTGCTGCGTCTCCTGCGGCTGCCCCGGCGCAAACAGAGGTGGTTGTGGTCCGGGATACGGGTGCTGCGGGGGCGGTGGCCGGGTCGTCGGACCGGCCCGCGGCGGGACGATCTGTGTCGCTGCGGTGCCGGTGCCGGTCGCAGCGAGCGCCCGCCGCAGATCGAGGGCGAAGTCGGTGCACGTGGGATAGCGGTCCAGCGGGCCGCGGGCCAAGGCGCGGTCGAAGACGGGGTCGAGCGCGGCGAGGTCGGGCCGGTACCGGCTGATCCGCTCCGGCGGTGACGTCAGCTTCGCGACGATGTGCCGGGTCTGGGTGTCGGCCTCGTACGGCGTCGCGCCGGACAGCAGTTCGTAGGCGGTGCAGGCGAGCGCGTACTGATCCGACGCCGGGCCGGCCGGTTTGCCGTCGAGGATCTCCGGGGCGGCGTAGACCAGCGTGCCCACGAACGACGACGGTGCGGTCAGCGTGGTCGCGGTGGCGAGCTTCGCGATCCCGAAGTCGAGGACCACGACCCGGTCGAGGGCGTCGCCCATCGCCCGCCGGGTGACCAGGATGTTGCCCGGTTTGATGTCGCGGTGCACGACACCGTGGGTGTGTGCGTAGTCGAGGGCGTCGGCGACGCGGTCGACGATGGTGAGGATCTCGTCGGGCCGGAACGAGCCGCCCCGCAGATCCCGTCCGTCGAGGTAGGCCATGGTGAACCACGGGTCGTCGTCGGTGACGCCGTAGTGATAGATCGTGACGATGTTCGGGTGGTCGAGGGAGGCGGCGGTCTGGGCCTCCCGGCTGAACCGGCGGACGAATTCCTCGTCGACGGTCTCGGCGACCGAGATGACCTTGAGTGCCTCGCGGCGTCGGAGTTGCGGGTTCTCCACCAGGTAGACCGTGCCCATACCGCCCGCGCCCAGGCGGCTGATCACGCGGTAGCCGGCGACCTGTTCGGGGTGGTGGGCCATCATCGCCTCCTGGTGGCGTGACCTGTGATGCGACGACGATAACGCCGGTGCGGTCGCCATGCCCGGACACCGCACTTCTTTCATTCGAATGGCGTGGCACAATGCTCCCGTGGCAAACAACAGTGGTGACAAAGCCGGCAAGAAGCACTACGTCGACAACGGCTGGCCGAAGGACGAGGACGGCAACCATCCCGACCACGCGGTCTCCGAACTCGCGACGCACATCTCGGGTGCGCTGTCCCCGTTCGGTGACACCGAGTTCCCGCTCCCGGTCGACGACCTGCCTTTCGTGCAGGCGAAGACGGTCGTCAACCGCTGACGCCGATGCCGACCACCGGAACTCCCAGCGGCGGGTCGGTCTCTCCGGAGGAAGGCGGCCGCCTGTCGCACATCGACAGCAGCGGCACGGCGCGCATGGTCGACGTCGGGCACAAGGCGCCGACGAAACGTCGTGCGATCGCCGGCGGCACCTTCCACACCACGGCCGAGGTGATCGGCCTCCTCAGTGAGTCGAAGCTGCCCAAGGGCGATGTGCTGGCGACCGCCCGCATCGCCGGCATCATGGCGGCCAAGCGCACCGACGAGCTGATCCCGCTGTGCCATCAGCTGGCGTTGTCGTCGGTCGAGGTCGACTTCACCATCGGCACCGACTCCATCGACGTGACCGCGACCGTAGCCACCTCCGGCCAGACGGGCGTCGAGATGGAGGCCCTGACCGCGGTCGCCGTGACCGGGCTGACGCTGCACGACATGGTCAAGGCCGTGGACAAGCGCGCCCGCATGGACGGCATCCGCCTACTCGAGAAGACCGGCGGCAAATCCGGCGACTGGCTGCGGGACAACCCGGCCGATGGCTGAGACCACGCCCGACCCCGCACGGCAGCGCGTCGCGCAGATCGTCGTCGCGTCGACACGGGCGAGTACCGGGGTCTACCCCGATCGCACCGGTCCGATCATCGAGGCCTGGCTCGTCGAGCAGGGTTTCTCGGTCGCCGAACGCGATGTGGTGGCCGACGGTCCGCCGGTGGGCGCCGCGATCCGCGCCGCGGTCTACGCCGGCGTCGACCTCGTGCTCACCACCGGGGGAACGGGTCTGTCACCGACCGACCGCACCCCCGAGGAGACACGGCCGCTGCTCGACGTCGAGATCCCCGGCCTCGCCGACGCCATCCGCGCGGCGGGGCTGCCGAAGGTCCCGACGGCCGTGCTCTCGCGTGGCCTCGCCGGTATCGCCGGGACGACACTGGTGGTGAACCTTCCCGGCTCGACCGGCGGCGTGCGGGACGGCCTGACCGTCCTCACCGGCGTCGTGCACCACGCCCTCGACCAGATCCGCGGCGGGGATCACTGATCGTCCCCCGATCAACCGTGACAAGACAGGATTGACCAATGACCGTAGTCGTACACACCGCGGTGTCGGACCAGCCCATCGGGCTCGCCGACCACGAGGCGATGGTCGCCGACGCCTCGGACGGCAAGGCCGGTGCGATCGTCGGCTTCGTCGGGGCGGTCCGCGACCACGACGGCGGCCGGACCGTCGCCGAATTGGCCTACTCCGCCCATCCGACGGCGCCGAAGGTGCTCGCCGAGGTCGTCGAAGAGGTGTCGGCGGTCGAGGGTGTCCGCGCAGTCGCCGTCTCGCACCGCGTCGGCGACCTGGAGATCGGCGACGTCGCCTTCGTGGTCGCCGTGGCCGCCGACCATCGCCGCGCCGCCTTCGAGACCTGCGCCCGGCTCGTCGACGAGGTCAAGGCGCGTATCCCGGTGTGGAAACACCAGTACTACGACGACGGCACCGAGGAGTGGATCAACTCGGCTTAGCCCTTCGAGGCTCGTCGCTGCGCTCCTCGCACCTCAGGGAGCGAGAGACCTAGGCCCCGGCGCCGCCGTCGACGGGCACGATCGCGCCGGTGACGAACGAGGCGCGGTCGCTGAGCAGGAACGCGGCGACCTCGGCGATCTCGCGCGGCTCGGCCATCCGGCCGAGGGGAGTGGAGTCGCTGATCCAACGGGAGACCCCCGGGCTGGCCGCCTCCCACTCGTCGATCATCTCGGTGGCGGTGCCGCCGGGTGTGAGCCCGTTGACGCGGATGCCGTCGCGTGCCCAGCTGACGGCCGCAGTCTCGGTGATGCTGTTCAGTGCGCGCTTCATCGCCCCGTAGGCGGGAAGGTCGGGGTTGGCGCGTCGCGACCCGATGCTCGAGGTGTTCACGATCGCGCCGCCGCCATTGCGCTGCATCAGCGCCGCTTCGGCGTTCATCGCGATCCAGTGCGAGCGGAAGTTCACCGCGAACTGCCGGTCGATGTCGGTTGCCGTGGTGTCCTGCAGCGGACCGGGTACCTCCTGGACGACGGCGCCGTTGTTGAACGCGCCGTCGAGGCGGCCGTGCAGGTTTTCGACGCGGGCGATCGCGGCGTGGACGCTTGCATCGTCGGCCAGATCGAGAGCCACCGCGTCGGCGGTGCCGCCGGTCGACCGGATGTCGTCGACGATCCGCTCGAGGGCATGGATGCCGCGCGCACCGAGCACGACCGAGGCGCCCTCGTGGGCGAACAGATGTGCTGCGGCGGCGCCGATTCCGCGGCTGGCGCCGCTGATGAAGATGACCTTGCCGGTGAGCAGGCCGATGGACGGGGTGGACCGGATATCGGTGTCGTGTGTCATGGAACTCAGCGTGGCCGTGGCGGGCGAGCTCATTCAGGCACAGGCTGTACTACTCTCCGCCGGCCGATCGGACGCACACTCGAGGTATGGACAAGCACGGACTCGCCTCGTTCCTGCGGAGTCGACGTGAGCGTTTGCAGCCGGAGGACGTCGGTCTGCCGGCCGGTACGCGGCGTCGGACTCCCGGGCTGAGGCGGGAAGAGGTCGCGGTGCTCGCGCACATCTCGACCGAGTACTACGTACGGCTCGAGCAGGGCCGTGCGCCCCGGCCGTCGGCGGAGGTGCTCGTCGGCATCGCCGGAGCGCTGCTGCTCACCGACGAGGAGTCCGACCATCTGCACATGCTCGCCGGAACAGCTCCACTGCGAACCGCCCTCCACCGGCGGGACGTGCGTCCGAGCATCGTCGCACTGCTGGACCGCATGCCGCAGACCGCGGGATTCGTGATGTCGGCGATCTTCGAGGTTCTCGCCTGGAATGACCTGGCGGCCGCGCTTCTGGAGGACTTCGGCGAACTCGGCCCGGCCGATCGCAACCTCGCGCGCCGGGCGTTCCTCACCGACGACGCCGCGCCGCTGTACGGCATCTCCGACGGCGCGGAGTTCCGCCACCACGTCGTCGCGAGGTTGCAGCTGGCGGCGACCCGCTATCCATCGGACCCGGCGGTCGTCGGTCTCGTCGAGGATCTGCGGGAAGGCAGCGCACAGTTCGCCCGGCTGTGGGACCAGCACGACGTCGCGGCTGCACCGACGCTCCGGAAGACCCTGCGGCATCCCGTCGTCGGAGAGATCACGGTCGACTGCGATTCGCTGGAGCTCGCCGAGCGGGACCAGCATCTGGTTCTCTACAGTGCGCCGGCGGGTTCGGCGGACGCCGAAGCGCTCGCCCTACTGCAGGTCCTGGGTTCCGACGCCGCCGGGCTGTCGGAAGCCACCTGAGAATTGGAAAAGGGCCCCGCACGGATCAGTCATCGTGCGGGGCCCTTCGTCTGGGTCCCTCTGTGCGCTGCGGATTGTGTCCGAGCCGCTACAGGTAAGGGCTGCTACTCGTCAGGGGTTGGGCAGCAGGTGCTTGTTGTCGTTGAACAGCTTGATCTGTTCCGGGCTCAGCGAGACACCACTGTTCTTGGCGGCGTTCCAGAGGTTCTCGACCTCGGGGCTCACACCGGCGTCGGTGAGAACCGAGGTGACCTGCTTGGCGACGTCGTCGGTGGTCTTGGCCTCAGGAGCCTTGACGAGGCTGAAGCTGCCGTTGCCGTCCTGGAGCTTCTTGACGATCGGGGCCGGGACATCGCTCGGAGCGGTGCGCGGGGTGTGGCCCGACAGGCCGACGCCACAGGTGGGCCATGCGCCCTTGCCCTGCGAGGCGAGCACGCGCTCGGCGACGACGATCTGCTCCTCGCGGGTGGCCTGCTCGGCGGTCGGGGCGAACTCGCCGCCGCCGTGGCCGCTCCAGGTGCTCGGCGAGAACTGCAGGCCGCCGTGGTAGCCGTTGCCGGTGTTGATGGCCCAGTTGCCGCCGGACTCGCACTGGGCGACCTGGTTCCATTCGGCATCGGTTGCCGCGTTCGCGGTACCGGTGCCCAGAAGGGCGGCTCCGCCACCGAGGACGGCGCCGGTGAGGGCGACCTTGGTGAAGGTCTTGGTGGTCGAGCTGGTCGTCTGCTTGCGGTGACGTCCGGACATAGATCGATTCCTCTCTCCACGCGCCTACGAAGTCAGCTGTCGGGTTCGAGCGAGAGGTTGCTCGGCCCCAGTGCATCACCGGGATTTGTTAATCACGGTTCTGCGCCTGGGACTTAACCCCTAGGACACCTGGTGTGGTGCCCGGTCTCAGGGGATGAGGTTGGGTCCCCCGTCCTCGCTCCTAGATTTCGTGCGGTCGTACCCTCCGGCGGAGCGAGGCTCGGCGCGGCCGGCGGGACGTATGTTCTGTTTCCTTACCGTGACCTTCGAGAAGGTCGCTTCGTACAGTACGTCGTTCGATCGGCCGATTCACCTGCTTGTACGCAACTTATTTTTTCTTCAGAACCTGGTCTCCCGACCAACTTTCGGCGTCATCGCAGTTCATCGGGCCGGATGCGCTCCCGTGGCCATCTCGTTACCGCGCCGTTATGTGACTAAGGTCACACGGTGGTTGTGGTGTCAGCCACCGGCGAACGGGGGAAGGACGTCGAGTGTCGAGCAGGTGCCGAGCTGGAGTGAACGGTCAGTGAAGGCGATCTCGTCGCGGAGATAAGAGCAGCGCTCCAGTACCTTTGCGAGTTCGGCGTTGCCGGCGGACAGCGTCGACTCGAGGTCGCCGAGGGTGGTCGCGGGGTCGATGTCGACGACACGCGACTCGGTACCGGCGGCGGCGCGAGCAGCGGCGAAGAAGCGGACGGTGAGGTTCATCGGGGCCGAGCCTATCCGCCGATGGCGGACATCGGCCGCGTCGGCTGCACGAAGCCGGCGGCGTTCACCTCGTGCCCAGGAGCCTTCTGCCACATGTCGGTGCGCCACAGCGCGGCAACGGCGGCGTCGACCTCGTCGTCGGGCAGCGTGCGCAGCACGGCGCGCAGATCGGTCTCCGACGAGGCGAACAGGCAGTTGCGCAGTGACCCGTCGGCGGTGAGCCGGGTGCGGTCGCAGTCACCGCAGAACGGACGGGTGACCGAGGCGATCACGCCGACCTTCGCCGGGCCCCGCGACGTCCGATGGCCGTCGACGATCCAGGTGGCCGCCGGGGCGCTGCCGCGCGGTGCGGGATCGGGCAGCAGATCGAACCGTGTGCGCAGCGTCGCGAGGATCTCGTCGGCGGTCACCATCCGGGTCCGCTGCCAGGCGTGGTCGGCGTCGAGGGGCATCTGTTCGATGATGCGCAGCTCGTAGCCGTGTTCCAGGCAGTAGGCGAGCAGGTCCGGGATCGCGTCGAGGTCGGCACGGTCGGGGATCACGGCGTTGACCTTGACCGGGTCGAGACCCGCGCGCTTGGCGGCGGCGAGACCGGCCAGCACGTCGTCGAGCCGGTCGCGCCGGGTGATCTCGGCGAATCGTTCGCGGTCGATGGTGTCGAGGGAGATGTTGATGCGGTTCAGTCCGGCGGCGACGAGGCCGTCGATCCGCCGGGTGAGACCCAGCCCGTTGGTGGTCATCGCTATCTCGGGCCGTTGGGGCAGGGCGGACACGGCGCCGATGACCTGCTCGAGGTCGCGACGCAGCAGGGGCTCACCGCCGGTGAAGCGGATGCGTTCGATCCCCAGGTCCCGGACCGCGACCGTCAGCACGCGGATCAGCTCGTCGGCGCTCAGCACCGCGTCGTTGGGCATCCAGTCGAGTCCCTCGGCCGGCATGCAGTAGGTGCAGCGCAGATTGCACCGGTCGGTCACCGAGACCCGCAGATCTTTCGCCACCCGCCCGAACGTGTCGCGCAGCGGCCCGCGTGTGGGCACGTCGGATGGCGCCCTGGCCGTCATCGACCGTGGCGTGGGGATCCCGAGTCCTACCGTGCTCACGCTGTCCTGCGGATCACGTGGCGTTCGGGTCCTTGCGGGCCTCGAGAGCTCGGAAGGTGCTGGCATGGAACACGAGCGGCTCGACCGTGGGGTCGGCGCGCAAGGTGTTGATCTCCAGCAGCACGACGGTGTGATCACCGGCCTGGATCTCGTTGTGGATGGTGCACGACAGATGGGCGGCAGCGTCGGGGACGAAGACCGCCCCGGCGTCGGTGCGCAGCGGCGTGATGCCGTCGAACCGTCGCTCCGACGGACCGGCGAGTTGCTTGCAGACATCGGTCTGGTCGCCGGCGAAGACGCTCACGCCGATGGCCGGTGCGGTACGGATCTGCGGCCACGTCGTCGACGTGTTCTGGACGCAGACCGATACCAGTGGAGGGTCGAGAGAGACGGTGGTGAAGGAGCTCGCCGCCATTCCGATCAGCGTGGTCGAATCTCCCTCACCCTGAAGGCAACACACCGCGACGACGCCGCTGGGGAAGCAGCTGAACGCTGCCCGGAGGGCCTTGGCGTCGGAGACGGGGGCAAGTTCTGGGGTGGTGTCGATGGTCGCGGTCACGGTCCTCACCTGGCTCGGCGTCCGGCACGGAGTGCGTACACCAGGCCGAGGAGAAAACCCAGCGGTGCGCACATGGTCAACAGGTAGACGAAGGTCGGTGCGGTGTCGCCGTCGGTGACGAGCGGGGTCACGAACAGGGCCACGAGGGCGATGAGTCCGATCGCGAAGATCACCATGGCTGCCTGCAGCAACCGCGGGGACGTCGTCTTCTGCATGTCGTCCACGGTAATGCACACTCCGGCAGTGCGACGCCGCGCGAGGGGCTGACCGGTAGGGCGGAGGTAATGGTGTGACCGCGGGGTGGGGTGTTGGCTACCATGGGGCGCAGCAGGCGCCTTGCATCCGTCTGGGCCCATACGGACTTTCCGCCGTGGGTCGTGTGATGGGTGACGGCGTCTTTTGTTGTGACAGGCAGATCAGCTAGAGATCTACGACGTACAGATGAGGGTGAGCACAGTGCCGACCGGCAAGGTGAAGTGGTACGACGCGGACAAGGGCTTCGGCTTCCTCGCTCAGGAGAGCGGTGAGGACGTCTACGTCCGTTCGTCCGCCCTGCCCGACGGGGTGGAGGCCCTCAAGCCGGGGCAGCGCGTGGAGTTCGGCATGGCTGCCGGTCGCCGCGGGCCGCAGGCACTGAGCGTCAAGGTTCTCGATCCGGCGCCGAGCGTGTCGAAGAACGTGCGCGAGGCCGCCCGCAAGGAGACCAAGCGCCACACCCCCGACGAGCTGCACGGCATGGTCGCCGATCTGATCACCTTGCTCGAGGGCAAGGTGCAGCCGGATCTGCGCAAGGGGCGTTACCCCGACCGCAAGACCGCGCAGCGGATCTCCGAGGTCGTTCGCGCGGTCGCTCGCGAACTCGAGAGCTGAGCTCCGTTCTTCGAGCACTGAGCCCGACGCCGCGCGGCGTCAGCCCAGGTACTGCAGGAAGTTCTCCGGCGCGGTCTGCGCTGCCAGCACGCCGCGCGGGATGATCTCGTCGTTTGGTGTCAGCCGCGCCGACGCCGGGTAGACGGTGACGCCCAGCAGGACGTATTCGGGTGCCGTCTTCAGCGTGACCGTGTAGGTCTCACCGGACGCCTGGGGCTGCTCGTCCTCGACGAGTCCCTTCGGCGTCCAATAGACGGCCGCGAGGTTCCACGGGCCCTTCGCGATGTCGCCGGAGACCGACAGCATCACCGTGTCGCCGACCGCCACCGGAACCCGGGGAGCCTCGCGCTGCGACGTGCCCAGCGGCGGGTCGCATTCGTCGAGCATCAGGTCGCACCACCGCACCGGCTCGACGGTGTAGAGGTTCTTGCCGACGGCGATGTGGAGGTACGGCCGGTCGTCGTGCGAGGAGTTGCGGGTCAGCAGGAACACCGAGACGCCGACGACTGCGACGAACGCCACCACGACGATCGCGATGATCGAAAGAGCTTTCTTCTCACCACTGCTGATCACGGTCGGCGATGTCCTGTCTGGTCGGGGGCGGGGCGGTCTCCGGGGGCCCGGTCACCGGAGTTCGGGAACGGTGCCGTCGACGGCATCCGTGTGGTCGTCGGCCGCTGGGTATGCGCCCGGGTGGGTGCCGATCCCGGGCCGGTGCGGGGTGCAGCGTCCGAGCCGGCGGCCCGGAATGCGACCGTCGGTGCGGCGTGGTCGGGGCGCCGACCGCCCAGGCCCGGCACCAGCGACGACCCGCGGGTCGTCATCACGGTCTGGACCAGGCCCAGCCCGAGCAGCACGGCGACGACGGTGAAGCCGATCCACAGGGTCGGGGGCAGCAGCACACCGAGCGAGGCGCCGAAGACCCACGACAGCTGCAGGACCGTCTCCGAACGACCGAAGGCCGACGCGCGCGATTCGTCGGGCAGATCGTCCTGGATCGACGAGTCGAGGCACACCTTGCCGATCGCGCTGGTGCCCGAGGCGACCAGGGCGGCGACCGCCGCGAAGAGGATGTTGCCGAAGATCGCCGCGAGGACCGCGACGGCGAAGCAGGCTGCGGTGGCCCAGACGATGATGCCGGGCGGGTTCTTCAGCTCCAGCCGGGTGCCGACGCCGTTGCCGAGCATGTTGCCGATACCGGCCGCGGCACCGACGGCGCCGAGCAGGAGCAGCTGCGTCCAGTCCGACGCGTCGCCCTGCTGCGCCTTGGCGTAGAAGGCCACGAACAGCGTCAGGAAGCCGGTGAGGATGCGGATGGTGCCGTTGCCCCACAAGCCGGCCACGACCGTGCGGCCGAGCGGCTGACGCATCTTGGCGGCGAGCATCTTGGCGCCCTCGCGGGCACTGGTCGGCTCGTGTTCGGGCACGCTCGAGCGGGCGGGTTCGCCGTGATAGGTCAGGGTCGTGGGGATCTCGCCCTCGGTCGACTCGACCCACGACGGGATACGCATGCACAGGTAGGCGCCGGCCGCGGCGACGATCGCCAGCCACACCATCGCCCCCGGCAGATGCAGCGGTAGCAGTTTGCCGAGCAGCATCTCGATCAGCGCGGCCACCGCGCCGCCGACGATCGTGCCGCCGATCAGGCCGAAGGTGGTCAGGCGGGAGTTCACCCGCGGCAGGTCGATGGTCGGGGGCACCACACGCGGGGTGACCGCCGATTTGAGCACGCCGAAGGATTTCGACAGCACCAGCAGGCCCAACGCACACGGATAGAGCACCCACGGGTCGTACTCGAGTTGCTGCGTGACGTCGTTCCACTGGACGTTCGCCATGATGAGCAGCGCCAGGATCACGCGCAGACCGAAGGTCGCGGCCATCGCGATACGACGACCGCGCTGGAGCCGGTCGAGCAGCGGACCGATCAGGGGAGCGATGAGCGCGAACGGCGCGATCGTCAGCGCCAGGTACAGCGCGACGTTGGTCTTGGATTCACCCGTCGCGGCCGCGAAGAACAGGGTGTTGGCCAGCGCGACGGCCATTGCGGCGTCGGCGGCGAAGTTCGCGATCACCG
The DNA here is from genome assembly GCF_000298235.1 of Gordonia namibiensis NBRC 108229. Taxonomy (GTDB): domain Bacteria; phylum Actinomycetota; class Actinomycetes; order Mycobacteriales; family Mycobacteriaceae; genus Gordonia; species Gordonia namibiensis. The sequence continues at coordinate 278 of NZ_BAHE01000041.1, read as the reverse complement.
GCAGGGTGAGCGCGGTGAGGCCGGACTGGTCGGCGCCGTCGGCGGTCGCGGCCCGATGGATCTTGCCGATGCCCTTGCCCGTCAGTTCCCGGCTGCGCATCGCGGCGACCCGCATCACGGTGAGCTTCTTGGGCGTTCGCGGGCCGTGGTCGGCGGGCATCGCGTGGGTCGCGGACTCGTCGTACTGCGGCTGACCGCGGTCGTCGAGCGGCGGCAGATGGGGATTGTGGGTGGGCGGGGGCAGGTAGGCGTTGCGGCCGGGACCCGGCCCGGGCGGC
>NZ_BAHE01000042.1 GCF_000298235.1 Gordonia namibiensis NBRC 108229 | reverse complement strand
GAAACCAGCTCCGCAACGGGCTTATTCACCCGGCGGGGAGGAGTCCCGCTTCCACTTCTTGCGCGCCAGCTCCGGCAGCAACTCGAACTGCCCATTGATGAGCGCCAAGCGTTTTGCTCGCGACCAGCCGTGGAGATGTACTTCGGCGTCATATGCCTCCCCGACGTGCTCGAACTCCTGCTGATAGACGAGGCGTACTGGTCGGCGGGATCGGGTGTACACCGAACCCCGCCCGCTGTCATGTTGCTGAATCCGGTTGTCTAGGTTTCGTGTGCTTCCGACGTACAAACTGCCGTCGGAACATTCGAGAATGTAAAGGTACGCGCCCATGCAAGGACTATCGATCGAGATGGCTGAGCCCTCGGTCCGGAAACGCACAGCGCCGTGCCGGCATCTCAGTTTGTCCACAAGTGGTTTCGATACGGTCCTCGGCTAGCGCCTCGGACCTACTCAACCAGCGATGGGACGGCTAGCGCCTCGGTCCTACTCGGCCGCCGATGGGACGGCTTGCGCCTCGGTCCTACTCGGCCGGCGAGGGGACGGCTTGCGCCTCGATCCTTCTCAACCAGCGATGGGACGGCTTGCGCCTCGGTCCTACTCGGCCAGCGATGGGGTGGTGACTACTGGACCGAGAACGCGATGCTGTTCGACGCGCCGGAGACCAGGTCGGTGACGCGGATGGTGAAGTTGCCGCCGCCCTTGAAGAAGTAGGACTTCACCGCCGTGCAGTCCTGCGTCTTGTACAGCGCGGCTTCCTTGGGCACCTTGGGTCCGGCGAGGCGGACCTCCATGCGGCACTCGTTGCCGTCGACGATGGGGCCGGCGTCGATGATGGAGTTCCAGCGCACGCCGAGACGCGAGTTCTTGGGGAAGGTGCCCGGAGTGATCTCACGGGCGCCCTTCGGGTTGTAGACCCAGACGTTGATGGACTTCACGCCGTTGCGTGCGTCCGGGCGGCCGAGCTTGCCGTAGTGGGTGACCTTGTCGCCCGACGACCCGAATGCCGAACTTCCGGCGTCGAGGCTGCCGCTGGCGCTACCGAACAGATCGCCGACCGGATCGGCGGTCGCCGGAGCGATCGGGATCAGCATGGCGGCAGCAGCCAACAGACCGGCGATACCGGTGCGCTTCATCGAGTTCCCCCTTGTAACGATTTATAACGGAATGATTAAAGCATCGACTCGAATAGTGTGCTGTGGGCCACTTCACATTTCGGCCTCTGTGCGGTGCGCGGAATGTGCACTTGGCCACTGTCGGATCGGGTGGGTAATCGCCTGACCTGCGTCGACGAAGTTCTCGGCCTGGCTCGAAAATGTGAGTGACGCCTCCCGCGCGTATAGAGTCCGCAGGTTCGAACCCCCATTACAGAGGAGTCCGCGGTGCCGAGTTCCGCAAAGGACACCATCTCCCCGGCTGACCGCCAGTCCGTCCTGTTGACCCTGCGCTCGCCGAGTCGGCTGCGTACCGAGGCCCTCGCCGGACTCGTCGTCGCACTGGCCCTGATCCCCGAGGCGATCTCGTTCTCGATCATCGCCGGCGTGGACCCGCGCGTCGGCCTGTTCGCGTCGTTCACCATGGCGGTGACCATCGCAATCGTCGGCGGTCGTCCCGCGATGATCTCGGCGGCCACCGGCGCCGTCGCTCTGGTCGTCGCGCCTCTCGTCGAGAGCCACGGGCTGCAGTACCTGATCGCCGCGGTCCTGCTCGGCGGCATCTTCCAGGTGCTCCTCGGCGCGCTCGGCGTCGCGAAGTTGATGCGGTTCATCCCGCGCAGCGTGATGGTCGGTTTCGTCAACGCGCTGGCCATCCTCATCTTCTCTGCGCAGGTACCGCATCTTCTGGGCGTGCCGTGGCTGGTGTATCCGATGGTGGCCATCGGCATCGCGATCATCGTCCTGTTCCCGCGCCTGACGACCGTCGTGCCGGCGCCGTTGGTCGCCATCGTGCTGCTCACCGCGGTGACCCTCATCGCGAGCCTGAACGTGCCGAATGTCGGTGACGAGGGCGAACTCCCGGACAGCCTGCCGTCGTGGGTGCTCCCCGATGTGCCCTTCACCTGGGACACCTTGTCGGTCATCGCGCCGTATGCGCTGGCGATCGCCATCGTCGGCCTGCTCGAGTCGCTGATGACCGCCAAACTCGTCGACGACATCACCGACACCCACTCCGACAAGTCCCGCGAAGCCGTCGGGCAGGGTGTCGCCAACCTGGTCACCGGCTTCTTCGGCGGCATGGGCGGCTGCGCGATGATCGGTCAGACGATGATCAACGTCAAGGAATCCCGTGCGCGGACGAGGATTTCGACGTTCCTGGCCGGAGCGTTCCTGCTGATCCTCGTCGTGGGACTGGGCGACGTGGTCGCCAAGATCCCGATGGCCGCACTGGTCGCGGTGATGATCATGGTGTCGGTCGGCACCTTCGACTGGCATTCCATCAACCCGAAGACGTTGCGGCGCATGCCCCGGTCCGAGACCGCCGTGATGTTGGCGACGGTCGCGGTGACGGTCGCGACCTCGAATCTGGCGTACGGCGTCGTCGTCGGCGTGCTGACCGCGTCGGTGCTGTTCGCGCGTCGCGTCGCGCATATGACTGAGGTCGTGGAGGTCGCCGGGCCCGACACCGAGACCCGCGTCTACAAGGTCCGGGGAGAGCTGTTCTTCGCGTCGAGCAATGACCTCATCTACCAGTTCGACTACACCGCCGACGAGTCCAACGTCGTCATCGACATGAGTGACTCGCACGTATGGGATGCGTCGTCGGTCGCGACCCTCGACGCCATCACCACCAAGTACAAGGCCAAGGGCAAGGACGTCACGATCGTCGGGCTCGACGATGCCAGCGCCGAACGCCACGGCCGGTTGAGCGGGCATCTAGGCGGGGAGTAGCCCGACTTTCGCTCACTCGTTCCGTTCGCGCTCACTCGTCAAAGGTGAGCGCGAACGGAACCAGTGAGCGGTTTCTCGAACGTGCGTTCGATTCGGGTGTACGGTGGGTACATGTCCATCGGCATCCAGGGATCGTTGTTCGCCGAGGTGGCCGCGGAGCCGGCACTCGGCGACCTGTCGACCTCGATGACGCGGCGTCCGCTCACCGACGGCGCGTGGGTGGACCTGTGCCCGGGTTGGATCAGCGGTCCGGACGAGCTGTTCGATCGGCTTCGACGTGATGTGCCGTGGCGGGCCGAGCGGCGTCAGATGTACGACCGCGTCGTCGACGTCCCGCGGCTGGTCTCGATCTATCAGAAGGACGACCCGTTCCCGGACGGGTTGATCACCGAGATGCGGTCGTCGCTCTCGCGGTACTACCGCAACGAACTACCCGAGGGATTCGCGACCGCCGGGATCAGTCTCTACCGCGACGGTAACGACTCGGTGGCGTGGCACGGGGACCGCATCGGTCGGGCGTCGACGCACGACACCATGGTCGCGATCATCTCCCTCGGCGCCCCACGACCGCTGATGCTGCGGCCGCGGGGCGGCGGGAAGTCGCTGAAGTTCACCCTGTCGTCCGGTGACCTGCTGGTCATGGGTGGCAGCTGCCAGCGCACGTGGGAACACGCTGTCCCCAAGGTGCGCGGCGTCGGCGCCCGGATCAGCATTCAGCTGCGGCCGCCGGGGGTGTGGTGAGGTTTCGATACGGTCCTCGGCTGGCGCCTCGGACCTACTCAACCAGCAAGGAGGGGATGTAGAAGTTGTGGACGCCATACGCCCACAACTTCTACGAAATCCTCAGCCGGCGTTGGAGATCGGCGTGATCGGCAACCGCAGGGCGGCGAGTGCGTAATCAGGCACCGTCGGACGGACCGGCGGCACCGGGGCGATCGGCCGGTACGCCGACCCGAGCTCCGGACGCGGGTCGGCCTCACCGGCATTCGGCCACATGGCGAGTGCGCGTTCGGCCTGCGCGGTGATCGTCAGCGACGGGTTCACGCCCAGGTTCGCCGACACCGTCGAACCGTCGACGATGTGCAGGCCCGGGTGGTTGAACACGCGGTGGTACGGGTCCACGACGCCGTCGGCGGCGGACCGTCCGATCGAGCAACCGCCCAGGAAGTGCGCGGTCATCGGGATGTTGAGCCAGTCGACGATGGAACCGCCGGCGTCGCCGTCGATCTCGTCGGCCATCTTGCGGACGGCTTCGTGACCGACCGGAATCCAGGTCGGCGGGGGATCGCCGGCCCCCTGCTTGCTGCGCAGCATCGGACCGAAACGGCCACGGCGGGCAAACAATTCGAGGGAGTTGTCGGCGGTCTGCATCACCAGGGCGATGATCGTGCGCTCCGACCAGCGTCGAACCGAGAGTCCACGCAGCGTGACCAACGGATGCCGGATCATTTCCACCAGAGCTGCCAGCGGTCGCGGCAGACGACCGTCACCGTCGATGAGCATCGCCTGCAGCATCCCGATCAGGTTGCTGCCCTTGCCGTATCGCACCGGTTCGATGTGGGTGTGTTCGTTCGGGTGGAAGGACGACGTGATCGCCACACCCTCGGTGTAGTCGACCTTCAGGTCGGTGGCGGTTGCGGCGAGGACGGCCTCCGAGTTGGTGCGAACCACCTTGCCCAGGCGCGACGACAGGCCGGGCAGGCTGCCGCTCTGCTGCATGTCCAGCAGCAGCTTGTTGGTGCCGTACGTGCCGGCCGCGAACACCACGTGATCGGCGGTGAACGAGCGGCGGCCCCGACGCGACCAGCGTCGACCGGTTCGATGCGTCCCGACCGTGTACCCGCCCTCCGACAGCGGGCGGACGGTGTCGACGGTCGTCATCGGGATGACGTTCGCACCGGCCTGTTCGGCGAGATACAGATAGTTCTTGACCAGCGTGTTCTTCGCGCCGACCGGGCAACCGGTCATGCAGGCGCCGCAATCGGTACAGCCGGTGCGGGCGGGGCCGGCGCCGCCGAAGAACGGGTCCTCGACGGTCTTGCCCGGCTCGCCGAAGAAGACTCCGACGGGGGTGTGCACGAAGGTGTCGCCCGCGCCCATGTCCTCGGCGACCTTGCGCATGACGCGATCGGCCGGCGTGACCTTCGGGTAGGTGGTCACGCCGAGCATGCGCGACGCCTGGTCGTAGTAGGGGTCGAGTTCGGCGGCCCAGTCGGTGATCCGACCCCAGTGCGGGTCGTCGAAGAACGCAGGGAGCGGACGGTAGAGCGTGTTCGCGTAGTTGAGCGAGCCGCCGCCGACACCCGCGCCGGCCATGACCAGCACGTCGCGCAGCAGGTGCATGCGCTGCACGCCGAACATGCCCAGGGCCGGGGCCCACACGTAATCCTTGAGGCGCCAACTGGTCTTGGGCAGGTCGGCGTCGGCGAAACGACGGCCCGACTCGATGACCGCGACGCGATAACCCTTTTCGGTCAACCGGAGTGCGGCCACCGAGCCGCCGAAACCGGAACCGATGACGATGGCGTCGTAATGGTCGGCGTCGTTGCGACCAAGTCTTTTCACTGGGCGAGGGTCCTTTCGGAATCGGTGTCGGTGGCGGCGGCCTCGACGGTGTCGGTGACGGCCGGGATGGCGTCGTCGAAGCGGTGGTCGGCGGCCACGAAGGACGCCATCTGGCGGCGGAAGTCACTGGTGAACTTGGGCCACATGACCGAGTTGCGGCCGGTGGAGTCGAGGTACCAGCTCGAGCAGCCGCCCGAATTCCACACCGTGCGCATCAGTTCGGGGTCGAGCTCGGCGTTGTAGGCGTCCTGCGCGGCCTGGATGACCTCGAACGACGAGTGTCCGGAGCCGGTGACCTCGGCGATCGCTTTCGACATGTAGTACGCCTGCGGTTCGAGCATCAGCACGATCGAGCTGTGACCCAGGTTGGTGTTGGGGCCGTACAGGAAGAACAGATTCGGGAAGCCGTGGACCTCGACGCCGCGGTAGGCGCGCGGCGATCCCTGCCAGGCCTCGGCCAGGGTGCGTCCGTCGCGGCCGGTGACGGCCTTCGCGATGGGAGGCTGGGTGGGGGTGAACCCGGTGGCGAAGACGACGGTGTCGACCTCGTGCTCACGACCCTGATCGTCGACGGCGCCGTTCGCGGTGAGGCGGGTGATGGCGCCGGTCACGGTGGCGTTGTCGCGCTGCAGGGCGGGGAACCACTTGTTGGTCAACAGCATCCGCTTGCAGCCGATGGTGTATTCGGGAGTGAGGCGCTTGCGCAGTGCGCGGTCGCGGACCTGGATCCGGAGTTGCGCCAGGGCAAGGGTTTTCGCGATCGGCAGCAGCTTGGGGTTGCGGGCCATCATCAGCACGTAGGCCTCGCGGTAGGCCCACACCATCTTGCGGACCAGGCGGTGCACGCCGGGGACACGCTTGTAGAGGGCGCGTTCGGCCGGGCCGATGTTGCGGTCGAGGCGCGGCACGACCCAGGCGGGGGTGCGCTGGAAGACGGTGAGATGCCCGACGGTGTCGACGATCTCGGGCACGATCTGGATTGCCGACGCACCGGTGCCGACGATGGCGACCTTGCGTCCGCGCAGGTCGTGGGTGTGATCCCACTGGGCGGAGTGGAAGATCTTGCCGGTGAACTCGTCGGCGCCGGGGACGTCCGGCACGCCGGGTTCCGACAGTGCGCCGGGTGCGGCGACGAGGAAGCGGGTCCGGATCTGCCCCTGTGTCGTGTCGACGACCCACTCCTGCGCGGCACCGTCCCAACGGGCGGCGGTCAGGGCGCAGTTGTAGCGGATCTGATCGTCGTAGTCTGCGGCGACGGAACGCAGGTAGTTGTGGATCTCGTGGCGTCGACCGTAGGTGTGCGACCAGTCCGGGTTCGGCGCGAACGACAGCGAGTAGAGGGAGGTCGGGACGTCGCAGGCCGCGCCGGGGTAGTCGTTTTCGCGCCACACCCCGCCGGCGCCCTCGGCGCGCTCGATCGCCAGGGTCGTCAGACCGGGATGGTCCTTGCGCAGCCGGTGCAGTGCGGCGAGGCCGCCGAATCCGACGCCGACGACGAGAACGTCGACGTGTTCGGGCAGTGAACTTATGTCAGCCATGGTTCAACAGGTCCTTCCAGATGGGCAGAAGTCGGTCGATGTATTCGCGGTCGGCGTCGGGGGATCGCAGGATGCGCGACACCGCGAGGCCGCGTGCGAGTTCGATGGAGAGCTCGAGTTCGGCCGGGGTGTAGCGGTCGCCGAAGATCTCGGCGCACCCCACGGCCAGGGCGTCGGAGACCCGCTGTTCGAGCGGGATCAGCGCGGTGCGCAGCTCGACGTCGCAGCGTGCGGCCACCCAGAGTTCGAGCGCTGCGTCGAACAGCGGTCCGCTGAACGACTCGACGAGGACCTCGAGTCCCTCGTCGCCCGTCCGCGGGCGGGACAGGACTTCTTCGAGGCGACGGTCGACGAGGTGTCCGACGGCTGCAACGACCAGCGACTCCCGGGTGGGGAAGTGGTGCAGCAGCGCGCCGCGGGAGACCCCCGCACGCCGGTTGACCTCCTGGGTGGTGGTGGCCGCATAACCGACCTCGACCAGTGCTTCGACCGCGGCGTCGAGGACCCGGGTGCGGGTCGCCGCGGTGCGTTCGGCCTGGGTACGCCGGCGCGGGGTGCTGGTGGGCTCGGTCACAGTGGCGAGCGTAACACACAAACAGTCCGGACTGCTTGTAAGTGTTGGCGGGGCCCCTGTTGTGTAAACCCGCCGGGCCTGGAGGGGGTTGGAAACACGGAAAGGGTTGGGTTTGCGGACGCGGGGTAGGTTCGACGGCATGCGATTCGGACTCTTCATTCCCCAGGGCTGGCGGCTTGATCTCGTGGGTATCGACCCGGCGAACCAGTGGGAGGTGATGTCGTCGGTCGCGAACCGCGCCGAATCGGCCGGCTGGGACTCGGTCTGGGTCTACGACCACTTCCACACCGTTCCGCTGCCGACCGACGAGGCCACGCACGAGGCCTGGACGCTCGTCTCCGCACTCGCGGCGACGACGAGCCGCGTCGACATCGGCCAGATGTGCACCGCGATGAGCTACCGCAACCCGATGTACCTGGCAAAGGTCGCCGCTACCGCAGACCTCATCTCCGGCGGCCGTGTGCAGATGGGCATCGGAGGCGGCTGGTACGAACACGAATGGCGCGCCTACGGATACGGATTCCCCTCGGCCGGCGAGCGTCTCGCCCGGCTCGACGAGGGAGTACAGATCATGAAGCAGGCGTGGGAGACCGGCCGAGCCACCCTCGACGGCAAGCACTACACCGTCAACGACGCCATCTGTCAGCCGCAGCCGACCGCCGGGAAGCTGCCGCTGTGGATCGCCGGCGGCGGTGAGAAGAAGACACTGCGGATCGCGGCGCAATATGCCGACTACACCAACTTCGACGGCACGCCCGAGGGCTTCGCCCACAAATCATCGGTGCTGCAACAGCATTGCGCCGACCTCGGACGCGACTTCGAGGCGATTGTCCGGTCCGCGAACTACAACGTGATACTCGGCGAGACCGAGGCCGACGTGGAGCGCAAGCTCGACGACCTCGAATCTCGGCTCGCGAAGATCGTCGGACCCGACGCGGCGTCGGGCAGCATGGGCGCCTTCCGGGAGATGCCTGCGGTCGGGACGCCGGAGCAGGTCGCAGAGAACCTCCGCGGACTCGAAGACGCCGGAATGACCTACGGGATTTTCTACTTCCCGAACGTCGCTCATGACCGCGAGGATCTCGAGATGTTCGAGCAACACGTGGTGCCGGCACTGCGCTGATTGCACCTGCGGCAGTTGGTCCCGATATCCGGGACCAACTGCCGCAACGTGTTTGGGGTTCGGTTGGCCGGGAGCGTCGCTTTCCTTTCGATACGCTCGCAAGCTCGCTACTCAAGGAGCGGAGTCGTGTTCGCTAGCTCGCTACTCAAGGAGCGGAGTCGTGTTCGCAAGCTCGCTACTCAAGGAGCGGAGTCGTGCTCGCGAGCTCGCTACTCAAGGAGCGGAGTCGTGCTCGCAAGCTCGCTACTCAAGGAGCGGAGTCGTGCTCGCAAGCTCGCTACTCAAGGAGCGGAGTCGTGCTCGCGAGCTCGCTACTCAAGGAGCGGAGTCGTGTTCGCAAGCTCGCTACTCAAGGAGCGGTGGGGTGCGCTTGCGAGCTCGCTACTCAAGGAGCGGGGTGGTGCTTGCAAGCTCGCTAACGGGGTTACAGCTTGCGCAACCGCTCCGCGGCGTCGGCGATGACGTCGTCGCGTTTGGCGAAGGCGAAGCGGATGAGGTGGTGCCAGGGTTGGCGGTCGTCGGCGAACACGCTGACCGGGACCGCGGCGACGCCGATGCGTTCCGGGAGGGACCGGCAGAACTCGATGCCGTCGTCGACGCCGAGGGGGCGTGGGTCGGCGCAGACGAAATAGGTTGCCTCGCTGCGGTGTACGTCGAAACCGGCGTCGAGGAGGGCGGCGGTGATCATGTCGCGCTTGTTCTGCAGTGCGGCGGCCGATGCTCGGACCCAGCCGAGTTCGTTGTCGAGGGCGTGTGCGACGGCCGGCTGGAACGGGCCCGACCCGACGTAGGACATGTACTGCTTGGCGGTCTTGGTCGCGGCGATCAGTTCGGGCGGTCCGCTGATCCAGCCGACCTTCCAGCCAGTGCAGTTGAAGGTCTTGGCAGCGCTGGAGATCCGGAGCGTGCGCTCCTTCATGCCCGGCAGGGTCGCGATCGGGGTGTGGGTGCGGCCGTCGAACAGCAGGTGTTCATACACCTCGTCGGCGACCACGATCACGTCGAATTCGATGCAGAGTCGGGCGATCTCGGCGAGATCATCGTCGGAGAGCACGGTGCCGGTCGGGTTGTGCGGTGTGTTCAGCATGAACACCGCGGATTTCGGTCCGAACGCATCCGCGAGGCGTTCGCGGTCCAGGCGAAAACCATCGCCGTCGGGGATGAGCGGGACGACGCGTCGAACACCTCCGGCCATCGCTGCGGTGGCGGCGTAGGCGTCGTAGTAGGGCTCGATCATGATGATCTCGTCGCCCGGCTCGATGAGTCCGACGACGGCGCCGGCGATCGCCTCGGTGGCGCCGACGGTGACGAGCACCTCGCGGTCGGGGTCGTAGTCGAGGCCGTACTGCTCGCGCTGGTGACGTGCGACCGCATGCCGAAGCTCCGGGACGCCGATGCCGGGCGGGTACTGGTTGTGGCCGTCGGTGATGGCGCGGCGGGCGGCCTCGAGCATCGACTCCGGGCCGTCGGTGTCGGGGAAGCCCTGCCCCAGGTTGATGGCGCCGTGCTCGACGGCGAGGGCCGACATCTCGGCGAAGATCGTGGTCATGAACGGCCGCAAACGGGTTGCGGTCCTGCTCTCGAAGGACATGCGTCCAGGGTGGCACATCGCTCTCGGCGCAGAATTGGGACTCGTTCCGAGATGCCCGATAATTTCCGGGTTTCGCCACGTCGCTGCAGCGTACGATCCCTCGCATGGCAGCGCCGGCGATGGTTCACCAGCATGGTCGCGCGCGACGTGCGGTCATCGCGGCCGTGGCGTGTGCCGCGCTGTTCGTCCTGGGTGCGTGTTCCTCGGTCGACCGCGTGACCAACAACGTCTCCAAGCCGGACGATGTGGCGATCGGGCAATGTGTACAGGTCAGGTCGGCCGATGGCGACAAGTCGAATGTCGAGGCGACCAAGGCAGAGTGCGACGCCGACGGGATGACCTTCATCGCCTCCCAGGTCGTGCCCGGCGAATGCGGAGAGTACGAGAACTACCTGACCTTCCCGGACACCTCTGATCGGCTCTGCTTGATGCCGAACTTCGTGCAGGGCCAGTGCTACGAGATCCCGCAGTCGGCAGGTGGCTCGCTGGTCGACTTCAAGAACGTCGACTGCAACGCCGACGCGGGCGCCGAAGCCGCGATCTATCGCGTCGAGACGGACGGGGGCGGCTCCCTCGAATGCGCCGAAGGCCAGGTCAAGGCCACCTACGACAAGCCAGAGCCGCGCGTGTTCTGCCTGGCGTCGCTGTCCGGCGGCTGAACCCGTCGCCGCGCGGGTCAGGCCCACCCGGGGTGGCCCGGTCGAGTGACACCGGGACGCATTGTGGTCGCCGCGCACGGTCTGGAGGTGCAGACTTGGCGGACCTGCCCGAGAAGGATGAGGAGGGGCGATGCCGCGGAACCCCGGCGAGCATTTCGCCGGCTACACGATCATCCGACTCATCGGTCGGGGCGGAATGGGCGAGATCTATCTGGCCCGGCACCCACATCTGCCGCGCGACGAGGCGCTGAAGGTCCTTCCCGCGGAACTCAGCCGCGACCCGATGTACCGGCAACGCTTCGTCAAAGAGGCCGAACACGCGTCGAGCGTCGTGCACCCGGCGATCGTCACGATCTTCAACTCCGGTGAGTACGACGGTCATCTGTGGATCGCGATGGAGTACATCGACGGCATCGACGCCCTCAAACTGTTGCGCAAGACCCCGCAGGGCCTCGACCCCCGAACCGTCATCGCGATCGTCCGGTCCGTCGGCGCCGCCCTGGACCGCGCGCATGCGACCGGCCTGCTGCACCGCGACGTCAAACCCGCCAACATCCTGCTCCAGGGACTCGACGGCCCGGAACCGCGAGTGTTGCTCGCCGACTTCGGAATCGCGAAGTCCGAGCAGGACGTCAGCCACCTGACGTCGACGAACGTCTTCCTCGGCACCGTGGCCTACGCGGCCCCCGAGCAGCTACTCGGCGACGCGGTCGACGCCCGCGCCGACCAGTACGCCCTCGCCGCCACCGTCTTCGAACTCCTCACCGGGCGACCACCGTTCCAGGGCGCGAGCACCGCGTCGATCATCGCCCACCACCTGCAGTCGATGCCGCCGCGACTGTCGAGCCTGCGCCCCGGGATCTCGCCCGCCGCCGACGCGGTGTTCAACCGCGCGCTGGCCAAGGAGCCCGATCGTCGCTTCCCGTCATGCCGCGAGTTCGGCGTCGAACTCGAACGTGCACTGACCGAGCCGGGGCCGCGGGGCGCCCCCTATCAGCAGCCGGGGACCTACCAACCGCCGCGGGCATGGCAACCACCGCAGCCGCCGCATGGGGGTCGGCCGTCGTACGCGGCCTCGTCACCCGGGACACAGGGTCACCCGCCTGGGCAGCCCCCGCCGGGGACGTATCACGGTGAATACCAGGGCTATTCGTCCCAATCCGGCTTCCCGGCGCCGCCGCCCGAGAAGAACGGGTCAGGGGTGCTGATCGCGCTCGGTGCTGTGGCGCTGGTCCTCGTGCTCGCGATCGTGGCCGGCGTCGTCTACGTGGCGACCAAGGTGTCGTCGACGCCCGACGCTTCCGGGACGTCGACGACCGCGTCGGCGCCGGCGGTGACCACCCAGACCCGGAGTCCCGCGGCGCGCACGACCGATTCGACACCGCTGTCGGTGACGGGGCCCGACGACGTGCAGACCGGCGAGTGCGTCAACATCGCCATGCAGGCCGGGTCGTCGACGACGGTGCTGGCGTCGAAGGTGGACTGCGACTCGGCGGGCATGAACTTCTACACCGCGTCGATCATCCCCACCGCGACTCCCTGTGCCAGCGAACAGAATTCGACGCTGACCTTCCCGAGCAGCACCCGGAAGCTGTGCCTCACACCGAACTTCTACGAGGGACTCTGCTACCTGGTCCCGAAGGAGGACGGGTCGCTCGCCGACTACCGCGAGGTCCCGTGCACGAGCGCCCCCGCGTTGCGGACAGTGCTCGCGCAGGTGACCAGGAGAGGCGCGTCGACCGTCACCTGCGCCGGCGGCGAGGCCCGCTGGACGTTCCTCCAACCCGAGTCGATCGGGTACTGCCTGATGGAGGTGTGAGGGTCGCTGCCGGCCGAGTGCGCCGCCCGAGCGGAGTGAGGACGCCGTGTATCGAGGTCAGGCTGGTTTC
>NZ_BAHE01000043.1 GCF_000298235.1 Gordonia namibiensis NBRC 108229 | reverse complement strand
GGACGTCCTCGTGTTGAGTCCGGCTCCGATGAGCTCTCCCAGAGCGCAAGTATTACTTGCGATCTTGTTCTTGGGAGTGGCCCCGCACAGGCGGCCCGAGCGACTGGCTCGGGCACTTTTGCTTCCCCGGTGCTTGCGGCTCCGGGGGAGTTGCTCTCTGCGGTGCGTCGATTAAGTTACACAGCCGCGAACAACGCGTCAAATCCCCTGGTCAGAGGGCTAGCTTCGCGCCGGCAAAACTCTTCTTGCCTCGCCGCACGACCAACCACCGGCCATGGAGGAGGTCGGAGTCCGCCGGCTGCCACTCCGGATCGGTGATCTTCGTGTTGTTCACGTAGGCGCCGCCTTCGGACACCGCGCGGCGCGCGGCCTTGTTGCTCTCGGACAGCTTGGTGTCGACGAGGAGCTGAATGATGGTGGGCCGCTCCGCGGAGTACTCGGCGATGACGGTCTCGCCCACCGCTGCTGCCAGCGTGGCTTCGTCGAGTTCGTCGAGCTCGGCCCGTCCGAACAGTGCCTGGCTGGCGAGCTCGACGGCGCGCGTGTTCTCTTCACCATGGATCAGGGTGGTCATCTCGGCGGCGAGTTTCTTCTGCGCGAGACGCAGGTGCGGCTTCTCCTCCGTCGCCTGCTCGAGCTCGGCGATCTCCTCACGTCCGAGGAAGGTGAACCACCGCAGGTAACGGATGACGTCGGCGTCGGCGGTGTTCACGAAGTACTGGTACCAGGCGTACGGGCTGGTGAGCTCGGGGTCGAGCCAGAGGCTGCCGCCACCGGTGGACTTGCCGAACTTCTTTCCGTCCGACGAGGTCACGAGCGGCACGGTCAGCGCATGCAGCGACAATCCGTCGAGGCGGCGTCCGAGGTCGACACCGCCGATGATGTTCCCCCACTGATCCGAGCCACCGATCTGCAGCACGCAGCCGTACCGGCGGTTGAGCTCGACGAAGTCGTTGGACTGCAGTAGCAGGTAGCTGAACTCGGCGTAGCTGATGCCGTCACCCTCGAGACGCCGCTTCACCGTGTCCCGGGCGAGCATGACGTTCACCGAGAAGTGCTTGCCGAGGTCGCGGAGGAACTCGATGGCGGAGAGCTGTCCGGTCCAGTCGAGATTGTTGACGACGAGTGCGCCGGTCTCCGATTCATCGATGTCGACGAATCGGCGCAGCTGCGCATCGATCCGACCGGCCCATTCGGCGACCGTGTCGGGAGCGTTCATGGTACGCTCCCCCACCTCACGTGGGTCACCGATGAGACCGGTGGCACCACCTGCGAGAACGATCGGGCGGTGACCGGCGAGCTGGAAACGCTTGAGGGTCAGCAGCGGCACGAGATGGCCGGCGTGAAGGCTGGCCGCCGTCGGGTCGAAACCCGCGTACAAGGTGATCGGCCCGTCCGCCAGCGCCTCTCGCAGTGAATCGAGGTCGGTGGACTGCGCGATCAGACCTCGCCAGCCGAGTTCGTCCAGGATGTCGACGGGAGCGTCCCCGGTCCGGACGGTTTCATCGGTCGTGTTGGCGGTTCCCTCAGTCTCAGCACTCACCCCTCGATCTTGTCATCCATCGAGATCGGAGCTCGGACGAGGTGACACCTGCAGGCGTCGGGCCGATGCGTGGAGTTACTGGCCGGAGATCAGACGCTCGTGCTCGGCGTCGTCGACCTTGCGTGCCTCGTCGATGAGCATGACGGGGATTCCGTCGGCATCGATCCGGTAGGCGACGTGCAGCCGCGGGTTGTAGAGCTCGTCGCCGGCGTCGATCAGCGGGCCGTGGTCCTGCGGGCAGGCCAGCCGCTCGCGCACGATCGGGTCGATGGCCTCAGCGCGTGTCGTCACGCCGCTCAGCCTAGGGCATCGCCGACCGACGACCCGCTCCAGTCCAGCTTCTCGGCGATCGTCTTGGTGTACCGCCGGTAGCGCCCCTCCTCGTCGCGGTACCAGATCCGCGGTCCGGGCTTGGGCAGCCCTTCGGCCGCGAACACGGTGCTCAACGGGCGGTACGACGCGGAGTGCGGGATCTCGTCGACGACGCGGATGAGGTGCGGCCGGATCTCGGCGGGGAACTCCCCGAGTGCGATACGCAGCTGGGTGACGGTGAGCGACTCGGGCTTGGCATCCGGGCACAGGGTCAGTGCCGCAACCAGCACCTGGTGTCCCGGCTCCCCCACGCCGTAGGCGACGACCCGGTCGACGCCCTGTATCCGCGAGAGTGCGTGGGTGATCGGCGGGATGAACGCGGGTCCGTCCTCGGTTCGGACCACCCGGTCGGTGGCACCGAGGAAGTACAGGTCACCGTCGGCGTCGCGGACGAACAGATGCCCCGAGACCTCCCACCGGTCACGGCTGGTGAAGACGTCCCGCAGCACCGTGCCGTTGGTGTCGAACTTGTGGCGGGCCTTGGCCAGCAACAATCCGGGCTCGCCGACCTCGGCACGCCGGACGAAACCGGACTCGTCGATCAGCAGCCGATCGTTCACGATGTCGTAGGCCGCGACCTCGACCGGGTTGGTCTCCGGTAGCGGCCGCCCGACGGAGGACAGTTTGTCGCCGGAGACGTTGGCCAGGATCGCCGAACCGTCGGCGGTCGCGAAGAACTCGAGGATCCGGGCCCGGGGGAAGCTGCTGCACACGTCTTCCCACAGGCCCGCCGACATCCCGGAACCCATGAACAGCCGGATCGGGTTGTGCTGGTTGATCCGGAAGCGCGGATCACGGACGACGTCGCCCAGCATCGACCAGGTGTAGGACACCACGGTCACGCCGTAACGCTGCACCTCGGTCGCGAAGGTCTCCGGGTCGATGCCGTTGGACAGGGCGATCCGGGACCGGCCGACCACCGTCGCTCCGAGGGTCGTCAGCAGACCGGACGCGTGATGGAGGGGCGGCAGGCAGTACACGGTGTCGCGGTCGGAGAGTGCCGCTGCCGAGGCCGCACCGAACGCCGACATCGCGAACCGGTGGTTGGTCACCGGCCACGGAACGAGCTTTCCCCGTGCACGACTGAAGAGGATGAAGGCGAGGTCTCCTGCGAGGCCGGGATCGGGCCGGTACCAGGTGGGCAGGTCGACTTCGTCGGGGTCGATCTGCTCCATGTCGATGACCGTCCTGCCGTCGGCACCGTCGATGGCACGGGAATCGCCGCTGCCACCGCCGAGCACGAGCACCCGGTCCGACGCCGCGGCGGCGAGGTCCAGGTTGGTCGGGTCGGTCACGATGACCGAGCTGTCCGCCAGGCGCATCATCTCCCGCACGTCGGCGTCTGCGGCCAACAGCACCGAGACGGCGCCGAGCCGCGCCAGTGCCGCGACCACGACCAGGGCGCTCGGACGGGTGTCCATCAGGACGCCGATGTGCTGCCCCGGCCGCACGCCGCAGTAGATGAGGCCGGCGACGACGTTGTTGATGCGCGCGTCGACCTGCGCGTGGGTGAGCACGCGGTTCTCGAAGAGGAAGAGTTCGTTCTCGCCGTGCTTCTTGGTGTTCTCGGCCATCAGCTTCGACAGCGAGATCCGGGTTCCGCTCTGGATCTGGCCCAGGCGCAGGAGTCGTGGCACCGTGCGCACCGACTCCGACGCGACGGCTCGCGACGTCCGCTGCACGGAGTTCACCAGCGTGAGCAGTTCCCGGGAGGCCGCGGTGCCGGCATCGGCGACCGACCCCACGCCGTGGGTGATGCGCGAGGACAGGCTGACACCGCTGCCGTGCCCCGGCTCGACCAGCGACATCTCGTTGATGAGTTCCGGTCGGGTCCCGTTGTCCGACAACCAGTTCACCCAGTCGGCCGTGGTGGGCCAGGTGTGCTGGCCCGCCGTGGAGCCGACAACCAGACCGAAGTGTCCGACCGGCAGGGTGGATTCGTAGACCTCGGCATCCGGTGCGGCGCGCACGATCCCGCGCACCGCGGCGGGCTGACCGATGTCGTCGGCCTCGCCGACGAACGCCAGTACCGGGCAGGTGATCTCGGTGAGCGACACGAGGTCGCCGTTGATGACGAAGCCACCGGAGACCATGCGGTTGTGGGCGACGAACTGGCGCAGCAGTTCGGCGATCGCCGGGCCGGACCAGGCGACCCAGCCATCGGCCTCGAGGAACCGCCGCTGATCCTCACGCGGGAGCAGCGCCTCGCGGTCGTGGAGACGGCGGAGGAAGTCGATCCGGCTGCGCACGGTCTTGACCGGGTCGAGTAGCTGGAAGCCGGTGCGCGCCATCCAGTCCCGGATCCAGAGGTTCCGCACGAAGGACCGCTCGGCGAGGAACTCGGCGGCCGGCGCCACCAGACCAGCGGGTAATCCGAGGGGCAGCGCCGCCAGGACGTCCACCGGGCTGCCGAAGGTGATGACGCTCGCGATCCCCTTCGACCGCCGGTAGGCCGCGGTCTGGTAGGCGAACATGCCGCCTTGGGAGTACCCGGCGAGGTGGATGTCGCGGCCGGTCGCCTCGACGATCAGGTCGATCGCGTGGCTGATGGCCACCACGTGGTCGGCGAGGTTGCGCTCCATCCCGCCCTCTTCGGTGTCCGGGGACCCGAAGTCGATCACCCAGGGGGTGATGCCGTTGCGATGGAGGATGGACACCGCACCGTTGTGCTCGGTCACGTCATAGACGTTGGCGGACACCATCATCGGCGGCACGAGCACGATGTTCGGGCCGGTGGACGGCTCGTTCGGGAAGTACCGGCGCAGCCGGAACATCTTGTGTGTCTCGACGATCGCGAAAGGAGCAGGTTCGGTCCCGGTCTCGAGACCGCCGAAGCGGAGCACCTCGAGTCCGTTCTGAGCGGTCGCCACCACCCGGCTGACCACGCCGCCCAGATCCGGGAGCCCGTCCAAACCCACCATCGCGTCGATTCCTCCCCGTTGTCAGCGAGACGTCCACCACCGACACGTCGGTGGTGGACGTCACTCTACCCACTGAGCAGTGTTTCTACTCTCGTCCTCCGGGACCGGCGTCCCATCGTGTGCGCAGGTCGGCCGACTGGGCCGACACCACGTCTATCTGCCGTCGTACCTGATCGGGCGCGGTACCGCCATGCGCGTTGCGCGACTCGACCGAACCGCGCACCGTCAGCACCTCGCGTACCGCGGGGGTGAGCGAGGGATTGATGCCGGTCAGCGTCTCGTCGTCGAGCTCGTCGAGGCCGATGCCCCGCGACTCGGCCTCGCGGACACAGGCTCCGGCGACCTCGTGGGCGACGCGGAAGGGCACACCCTGCCGCACCATCCACTCGGCGATGTCGGTGGCGAGGGTGAACCCGGCCGGGGCCAGCTCCTCCATCCGGTCGGTGTGGAACTCGAGTGTCGCGACCAGACCGGTGACGGCCGGCAGCAGCATCTCGAGCTGTGCCACCGCGTCGAAGACCGGTTCCTTGTCCTCCTGGAGGTCCCGGTTGTACGCCAGCGGCTGCGCCTTGAGCGTCGCGAGGAGACCGGTCAGGTCGCCGATCAGGCGCCCGGCCTTGCCGCGCATCAGCTCCGCGACGTCCGGGTTCTTCTTCTGCGGCATGATCGAGCTGCCCGTCGACCAGGCGTCAGCCAGTGTCACGTAGCCGAATTCCGGTGTGCTCCAGATGATCACTTCTTCGGACAACCGGGAGAGGTCGACCGCGATCATCGCGAACACGAACGCCGCCTCGGCCGCGAAGTCGCGGGAGGAGGTGGCGTCGATGGAGTTCTCGGCCGGGGCATCGAACCCGAGGTCGGCGGCGATGGCGGCCGGATCGAGTCCCAGCGACGAACCGGCGAGGGCACCGGAGCCGTACGGCGAGACCGCGGTCCGGCGGTCGGCGTCGGCGAGGCGATCGATGTCGCGGAGCAACGGCTGGGCGTGCGCGAGCAGGTGGTGGCCGAGCAACACCGGCTGGGCCGCCTGCAGGTGCGTCTTGCCGGGCATGATCGCGTCGGGATGCGCGGCCGCCTGAGCGGTCAGCGCGTCGACGACGTCGAGCACTCCGAGGGCGACGCGTCGCATGGCGGCGCGCAGCCACATCCGGAACAGCGTGGCGACCTGGTCGTTGCGCGACCGGCCCGCACGCAACCGCCCACCGAGCTCGGGGCCGACCCGCTCGATGAGTCCACGCTCGAGCGCGCCGTGGACGTCCTCGTCGGACTCCGCGGGACCGAACGTCCCGTCGGCGACGTCGGCAGCCAGACGATCGAGGCCGTCCAGCATGCCGGTCAGGTCGTCATCGGTGAGCAGCCCCGCCTTGTTGAGCACTCGGGCATGGGCTTTCGAGGCCTGGATGTCGAACGGCGCCAGGGCCCAGTCGAAGTGGGTCGACTTGCTCAGGGCGGCCATCGCCGCGGCCGGACCACCGGCGAAACGGCCGCCCCAGAGCGAGCCCTCGTTAGTCGTCCCGCCGGTCTGCTCGCCACTCACAGATTCAGGTCCCGCTTGGCCGAGATCTTGGAGGACAGTCCGTGCAGCTCGACGAAGCCGCGGGCCGCCGACTGGTCGAAGCTGTCGCCCTCGTCGTAGGTGGCGAGGTTGAAGTCGTACAGCGACTCCGAGCTCCGACGTCCGGTGGCGGCGATGTTGCCGCCGTGCAGGACCAGACGGATCTCGCCGGAGACGTGCTCCTGCGTCGAGTCCACGAACGCGTCGAGCGAACGCTTCAGCGGCGAGAACCAGAGACCGTCGTAGACCAGCTCGGCCCACTTGCGGTCGGTGCCGCGCTTGTAGCGGCCGAGTTCGCGCTCGATGGTGACGTGCTCGAGTTCCTCGTGCGCACGGATCAGCACCATGGCGCCCGGGGCCTCGTAGACCTCGCGGCTCTTGATGCCGACGAGACGGTCCTCGACGACGTCGAGACGGCCGACACCCTGCGCACCGGCGCGACGGTTCAGCTCCTCGATGGCCTGCAGCACGGAGACCGGCCGGCCGTCGATGCTGACGGGACGACCCTTGTCGAAGCCGATGATGACCTCGTCGGGGCTGTTCCAATTGACGGTCGGGTCCTCGGTGTAGCTGTAGACGTCCTTGGTCGGCGCGTTCCACAGATCCTCGAGGAAGCCGGTCTCGACGGCGCGGCCCCACACGTTCTGGTCGATGGAGAACGGCGACTTCTTGGTCACGTTGATGGGGATGTCGTTCTCTTCGGCGAAGGCGATGGCCTTCTCACGGGTCCACGCGTAGTCGCGGACCGGGGCGAGAACCTCGAGATCGGGTGCGAGGGTGGCGAAGCCGACCTCGAAGCGGACCTGATCGTTGCCCTTGCCGGTGCAGCCGTGGGCGACGACGGTGCCGCCGTGATCGCGGGCGGCGGTCACGAGGTGCTTGGCGATCAGCGGACGCGACAGCGCCGAGACCAGCGGGTAGCGGTCCATGTAGAGGGCGTTCGAGGTGATCGCCGGGAGGCAGTACTCGTCGGCGAATTCGTCACGGGCGTCGACGACGACAGCTTCGACCGCGCCGCAGTCGAGGGCGCGCTGGCGGATGACGTCCATGTCCTCGCCGCCCTGCCCGAGGTCGAGAGCCACGGCGACGACCTCCTTGCCGGTCTCCTTCTGGATCCAGCTGATCGCGACCGAGGTGTCCAGGCCGCCCGAGTATGCGAGTACGACACGTTCTGCCATGAGGTGAAGCTCCTGTTCTAAGCGATGACCCGAGTCCATCATCGGCCCCGGGGTTCCGACCACACCGTCCGGGTCTCGGTTGGCGGTGTGTTCGGTTGCGGTTCTCGTTCTGTCCGGCCGTCGGCGGGCGCGACCGGTGGTTCTGCAGCGGGACGGGGGCTACACGAGGCCCTCGATCCGTCGGGCGAGCTCGGCGCCGTCGAGCGGCTCGCGGGCGACGACGACGATCGTGTCGTCACCGGCGATCGTGCCCACCACATCGGGCAGTCGAGCACGGTCGAGGGCGGCCGCCAGGTAGTGCGCGGCGCCGGGCGGCGTGCGCAGTACGGCGAGGTTGCCGCTGCTGTCGGTGGAGACCAGCAGCTCCGACACGAGGCGCGAGAGGCGATCGGTACCGCCGGACACCCCGCGCACCGGCGATCCGTCCTCCGGCACCACGTAGACCCCCGCACCGCCGTCGGCGGCCCGCAGCTTCACGGCCCCGAGTTCGTCGAGGTCGCGCGACAACGTGGCCTGCGTGGCATCGATCCCCTGCTGGGCCAGCAACCGCTGCAGCTCCGACTGGCTGCGCACCTGGTGGGTCGACAGGATGTCGATGATCCGCGCATGCCGCCCCGCGCGGGTCGCGGCGAGGCGGTTCTCCGTGGGTTCGGCTCCGGCGGTCACAACTGGTCCTGGCTCTCTGGTGTCATCTCACTGGTGCTCCAGCAGCCAGATGAGCAGGGCCTTCTGCGCGTGGAGACGGTTCTCGGCCTCGTCGAAGACGACGCTGCGCGGACCGTCGATGACCGATGCGGTGATCTCGTCGCCACGGTGCGCCGGCAGACAGTGCAGCACGATCGCATCGGCGGCGGCGTGGGCGAGCAACTCGTCGTTGATCTGGTACGGCCGGAAAGGTGCCGTGCGGTCCCTGCCGTCCTCCTCCTGGCCCATCGACACCCAGGTGTCGGTGACCAGGACGTCGGCACCGGAGACCGCCTCGACGGGGTCGGTCACGAGCTGCACCGATCCCCCGGTCTCGGCGGCACGGCGCTCGGTGTCGGCGATGATCGCCGGATCGGGCTGGAAACCCTCGGGAGCGCTGATCGTGACGTGCATCCCGGCGGTGACGCCGCCGAGTCCGAGCGAGTGAGCCATGTTGTTGGCGCCGTCGCCCAGGTAGGTCATCTTCAGACCCGTGGGCGACCCCTTCTGCTCGATGATCGTCTGCAGGTCGGCGAGTACCTGGCACGGGTGGAACTCGTCGGACAGAGCGTTGACGACCGGCACGGTCGCGCTCGACGCGAGCGCCTCGAGACGGTCCTGACCGAAGGTGCGCCACACGACGGCGTCGACGAAGCGCGACAACACCTGTCCGGTGTCCTCGAGGGTCTCCTCGCGGCCGAGCTGGGTGGTGCGGCCGTCCACCACCACCGCGTGACCGCCGAGCTGGGCGATGCCCACCTCGAAGGAGAAGCGCGTGCGGGTCGAGTTCTTGTCGAAGATCACCCCGACCCCGCGGGGGCCCTCGAGCGGGCGGAAGGCGAACGGCTGCGCCTTCACCAGGGCGGCGAGGGCCAGCACCTCGGCCTGCTCGGCGGGGGTGAGGTCGTCGTCGCGTAGAAAATGACGCGTCATGCCTTGTCTCCCTTGTCGTTCTGGGCAGCGGTGTCCTTCGAGGCCGCTGCCGCAGCGGTGTCCTTCGAGGCCGCTGCCGCGGCGGTGTCGAGGATTGCCGGCAGCGCCTCGACGAAGGTCTGTGCCTGTTCCTCGGTGATGATCAGGGGCGGTGCGAGCCGCAGCACGTCGGGTGCCGGCGCGTTGATGAGGAACCCGGCGTCGCGGGCCGCGGCCTCGACGCGCCCGGACAGCGCCTCGGTCAGTTCGACGCCGAGCAGCAGACCGGCTCCTCGCACACCGCCGATCAGCGGGTGGTGAAGGTCCTCGATGCCGGTGGCGATCGTCTTGCCCACGGCGGCAACGTGATCGGTGAGGCCTTCGGACTCGATGACCCCGAGCACGGCGAGCGCGGCGGCCGCGGCAACGGGATTGCCACCGAAGGTGGTGCCGTGCTGGCCGGGTTCGAACAGCTCGGCGGCCGGGCCGGTGGCGATACACGCACCGATCGGCAGTCCGCCGCCGAGTCCCTTGGCGAGCGTCATCACGTCCGGCACCACACCCACCTGCTGGTGGGCGAAGAAGGTACCGGTCCGCGCGACGCCGGTCTGCACCTCGTCGAGGATCAGCAGTGCACCGCGCTCGCTGGTGATGCGGCGGGCGGCGGCGAGATAGTCGGCGGGCGGGACGATCACGCCGGCCTCACCGAGGATCGGTTCGAGGATGACCGCGGCGGTCTGATCGGTGACAGCGGCGTCGAGCGCCTCGGTGTCGCCGTACGGCACGAACCGCACTCCCGGCGGCATCGGTTCGAACGGTGCGCGCTTCGACGGCTGTCCGGTCATGGCGAGCGCACCCATGGTGCGGCCGTGGAAGGCCTTCTCGGCGGCCACGATCTCCGGCCGGCCGGTCCGGCGCGCGAGCTTGAAGGCGGCCTCGTTGGCCTCGGTCCCGGAGTTGCAGAAGAACGCGCGGCCCGGGTGGCCGAAGCGGTCGAGCAGCTTCTCCGCCAGTTCGACGACGGGAGGCGAGATGTAGAGGTTCGACACGTGTCCGAGCGTCTGCAGCTGGGTGGTGACGGCCTCGACGATCGCGGGATGCGCATGACCGAGGGAGTTCACCGCGATGCCACCGAGCAGGTCGAGGTATCGCTTGCCGTCGGCGTCGGTGACGTACGGCCCCGAACCGCCGACCAGAGCGATCGGCGGGGTGCCGTAGTTCTTCATCAGGGACTGGCCCCAACGCTGTTGCAGCGGTGCGGTCACTGGTCCTCCTCACGCGGGTCGACGACGGTGGTGCCGGTGGAGCTCTCGGTCAGTAATTGGGCGAGCACGGAATGGGCGACGCGGCCGTCGATGACGTGGGCGCGTTCGACTCCCCCGGTCACCGCACGCAGGCAGGCCTCCATCTTGGGAACCATGCCGGAGTCCAGCGACGGCAGCAGCTCGGCCAGGGCGTCGGTGTCGATCTGGGACACCAGCGACCCACGGTCGGGCCAATCCGTGTACAGCCCTTCGACGTCGGTCAGCATGACCAGCCGCGACGCACCGAGCGCCTCGGCGAGCGCTCCGGCCGCGGTGTCGGCGTTGATGTTGTGCACGACTCCGTCGCGATCCGGCGCGATGGTCGACACCACCGGGATGCGGCCCGCCGCAACGAGATCGAGCACCGCAGAGGTGTTCACCGAAGAGATGTCGCCGACGAGTCCGATGTCGGTGGCGACGCCGTCGACGAGCACCGTCCGCCGGGTGGCAGTGAACAGGTGGGCGTCCTCGCCGGTGATGCCGACGGCGTAGGGGCCGTGCGCGTTGATGAGACCGACGAGTTCACGACCGACCTGTCCGAAGAGGACCATCCGGGCGACGTCCATCACCTCGGGGGTGGTGACCCGGAAACCGCCCTTGAATTCTCCTTGCAGGCCCAGCTTCTTCAGCATCGCCGAGATCTGCGGTCCGCCGCCGTGCACGACGACCGGGTGCATGCCGCAGGCGCGGAGGAACACCATGTCCGCGGCGAAGGCCTTCTTCAGTTCGTCGTCGACCATGGCGTTGCCGCCGTACTTGACGACGATCGTGGCGCCGGCGAGTTCTTGCAACGCGGGAAGCGCTTCGGCGAGGACCTTCGCCTTCGCGAGGCGTGCGGCCGGGTCAATCCGGGGTGCACCGAATTCCGGTGTGGTGTCGCTCATGACGAGTACGCCGAGTTCTCTTCGACGTACGCGTGCGAGAGGTCCGTGGTCCGGACGGACGCGGAGGCGTCGCCGAGCTTCAGGTCGACGAGCACGTCGATGTCGGCGTCCGACAGGTCGACGTCCCGCGCCCCCTCGACGCCGCAACCGTTCTCACACACGGGGGATCCGTTGAACGACACCGCGATCACGTCCGGATCGATCCGGACCGGTGAGGCCCCGACCGTGGCCAGCACCCGACCCCAGTTGGGGTCGGAACCGAACAGTGCGGTCTTGACCAGCGAGTCGCGGGCCACGAACCGGGCGACGACCAGGGCATCGTCCTCGGTCCGTGCACCGGTGACGGTGATGGTCACCCGCTTGGTGACACCCTCGGCGTCGGCCTGCATCTGGGCGGCCAGGTCGTCGCAGACCGCGAAGACGGCCTCGTCGAGATCGTCCTGGTCGACCGGGATCTGGCTGGCACCCGAGCTCAGCAGCAGCACGGTGTCGTTGGTGGACATGGAGCCGTCGATGTCGAGCCGGTCGAAGGTCCGCGCGGTCGCCCGACGCAGGGCGGTGTCGAGCTGTTCGGAGGTGGCCGCGGCGTCGGTGGTGAGCACCACGAGCATCGTCGCGAGCGAGGGCGCCATCATCCCCGCGCCCTTGCCCATGCCGCCGACGTTCCACCCCTGGGGATGGTGCAGCGCAGCCTGTTTCGGCACGGTGTCGGTGGTCATGATGGCGTATGCGGCGTCTGTGCCGCCGGTGAGTCCGCCGCCCATCTCCTGGACGATCTCGGTGACGCCGGCGAGGACCTTGTCCATCGGGAGGCGATCGCCGATGAGCCCGGTCGAGCAGACCGCCACCTCGACGGCGCCGGTGCTGGTCCCCCAGTTGCTCAACGCCTCCGCGACGGCCTCGGCCGTCTTGTGGGTGTCCTGGAATCCGCCGGGCCCGGTGCACGCGTTGGCGCCGCCCGAGTTGAGGATCACCGCGCGCAGCCTGCCGGTGGTGAGAACCTGCTGGGACCACAGGACGGGTGCGGCCTTGACCTGGTTGCTGGTGAAGACGCCGGCGGCCGAGTAATCCGGGCCCTCGTTGAACACGAGGGCGAGGTCGGGGTTGCCGGACACCTTGATACCGGCCGCGATCCCCGCAGCACGGAAGCCCAGCGGCGCGGTGACGCCCTGTTCGCGGACGAGCCGCGGGGTGTCGCCGGGGGCGCCGCCCTCGATGCGGTCCGGATCCGGTTGTGAGGCCTGGATTCCGGTTCCCTCGACGCCTGTCATGGTGCAACTCCCACGGTGCTCAGTCCCTCGTTCTCTGTCCAGCCCAGCGCCAGGTTCATCGACTGGACCGCGGCGCCGCCGGTCCCCTTGGTCAGGTTGTCCACGGCGCCGACGACCACGAGGGTCTGGGCGCGCTCGTCGACGGTCACCCCGAGCTGGACGGCGTTGGAACCGATGACCGAACCGGTGGCCGGCAGGCGGCCGTCCGGCAGGACATGGATGAATTCCTCATCGGCGTAGGCCTTTTCGTAGACCGCGCGGACCTCGTCGCCGGTCGCGGTGGTCCGTGCGGTGCACGTCGCGAGGATGCCCCGGGCCATCGGCGCGAGGATCGGGGTGAACGAGACGGTGACGGGCTGCTGCGCCGCCTCCGACAGTGCCTGCGAGATCTCCGGGGTGTGCCGGTGGACGCCGCCGACACCGTAGGCCCGGGCGGACCCGATGACCTCGGAGGCGAGCAGATCGACCTTCGGCGAACGCCCGGCACCCGACGCGCCGCTGACCGCGACCACGGTCACGTGCGGCTCGGCAAGGCCGGCCGCGATCGCCGGGAGCAGCGAAAGGATTGACACCGTCGGGTAGCAGCCCGGGACGGCGATCCGGCTGGCGTCCTTGAGGACCTCACGATTGCCGGGGAGCTCGGGCAGGCCGTACGGCCAGGTGCCTGCATGATCCCCGCCGTAGTAGGAGGTCCAGTCGCCGGCGTCGCGCAGCCGGAAGTCGGCGCCGCAGTCGATGATCAGCGTGGTCGGCGGCAGGGCGTCGGCGATGACCGCCGATGCACCGTGCGGAAGACCCAGGAAGACCACGTCGTGCCCGCTCAGGATCTCCGGGGTGGTCTCGTCGAGAACCCGCTCTGCCAGCGGCAACAGGTGCGGATGATGGGATCCGAGCGTGGTGCCGGCGTTGCCGCCGGCGGTCAGCGCACCGATCTCGAGCTCGCCGGACCGCAGACGGGGATGTCCACACAGGAGTCGGAGGATCTCACCGCCCGCGTAGCCGCTCGCGCCGGCCACTGCCACTTTCACCTTGCTGGTTGAGCTTGTCGAAGCCATGCAATCATTATGCACCGGCGTGCAAATCAATACATAAACGGGGTGGTGGCGATGGCGTCTCCCCCGCGGGTCAGCGGAGGCGGGCGCCGACCTGTTCGGCGGCGGCGTCGACCGCGGCCATCTTCGCGGCGTTGGCCTCGTCCTCGGTCAGCGTACGGTCGCTCGCGCGGAAGCGCAGCGAGAACGTCAGCGACTTGTTGCCCTCACCGACCTGCTCACCGGTGAAGACGTCGAAAAGTGCGATGTCCTCGAGCAGCTCACCCGCGCCGTCGCGCAGCGCCGACCGGACCTCGGCGGCCGGCACGTCGGCCGCGACCACCACGTTGACGTCCTGCAGGACGGCCGGGAACACCGACACCGCCGGAGCGGGCAGCACCTCGCGGAGCGGCAAGGCATCGATGTCGATCTCGACCGCGCACGCACGCTTGGGGAGGTGGGCGCGTTCGAGCACCGCCGGATGGAGCTCGCCGGCGTAGCCGACCGTGCGTCCGTCGACGGTCAGGCGGGCACAGCGGCCCGGATGCCACGGCCGGTGATCGGCGGCGGTGAGTTCCACCTCCACTCCGGCGGCACGCGCGATCGTGCGAGCCGCCTCGAAGGCGTCGAGGTAGTCGGCGGCGCGTCCCGGACCCCACGGCCCCGCAGGGTCGCGCAAGCCGGTCAGAACGACACCGACGTGCAGCGGCTGATGCGGAAGCGAGGCGTCGAGCGCCGCGATCTCCTCATCGGTGGGGCGCCGCGTCACGTCGAGCGCGGGGACGGGCGCGACGTGGTCACCGGCGATCACGACCTGGCCGATGGTGAACAGCGACAGGTCGCGCTGGCCCCGGGCGATGTTGCGGGCGGCCATCTCGAGTAGGCCCGGCAGCAGCGTCGTGTTGAGTTCGGGCCGGTCCGACTCGAGCGGGTTGAGCACCTTGACGGTACGGCGGCGCTCGTCGTCGGCGGGCAGATCCCAGAGGTCGAAGACCCCGGCCGGCATGAACGGGTACGGGAGGACCTCGACATACCCGTCGAGGGCGAGGGTGCGTCCGACGCTGCGCCGACGACGCTGCTCCGATGTGAGACCGGTGCCGCCGGGTGCGCGCGGCACGACGGCCGGGATGTCTTCGAGGCCCTCGAGGCGCAGCACCTCTTCGACGAGGTCGGCGCGCTGCTTGAGGTCGGGACGCCACGACGGCGGGACGACGTCGAGGGGGTCGGTGCCGGTGACCACGCAGCCCACCTCGGTGAGACGTGCGGCGGTGGTGCCGGCCGGATAGCCGATGCCGGCGACGCGGTCGGGCTCGTCGGCGGCGATGGTGATCGCCGATGGGAGCGGGGTCGCGACACGCGCCTCGGACAGCGGTGAGGAGATGGTCCCGCCGGCGATCTCGACGATGAGCTGGGCGGCCCGATCGGAGGCGACCGCGGTGATCTCCGGGTCGACGATGCGCTCGAAGCGCTTGCTGGCCTCGGAGGTCAACTTGTGGCGTTTGCCGGTGCGGAACACACGGACGGGGTCGAAGGTCGCCGACTCGAGCAGCACGGTGGTCGTCGAGTCACCCACCTCGGTGGCGCCGCCGCCCATGACGCCGGCGAGGGCGATGGGACCGGTCTCGTCGGCGATGACGACGTCCTCGGGGTCGAGCACGCGGTCTACCTCGTCGAGGGTGCGCAGCTTCTCCCCCGGCTTCGCCGAGCGGACCGTGACGGTGCCGGTGATGCGGTCTGCGTCGAACGCGTGCAGCGGCTGGCCGAGTTCGATCATCACGTAGTTGGTGACGTCGACGATCGCCGAGATCGGCCGGATACCCGCGACCAGAAGGCGCTTCTGCATCCACCACGGCGAGATCGCCTTCGGGTCGACGCCGGTGATCACGCGCGCGGTGTAGCGGGTGGCGCCGGAGCCGTCCTCGATGGCGACGGGCCACGGCGTGCCCTCTGCGATCACATCGGCTTCAACGACACCCGGGTCGACGAAGGGCACCTCGAAGCTGCTTGCCAGCTCGCGGCCGAGACCGCGGATCGAGAAGGCGTAACCGCGGTCCGGGGTGACGTTGACGTCGATCGCGGCGTCGTCGAGTCCGAGGACCTCACGGGCGTCGGCGCCGGGCTCGGCGGTGCCGGGGGCCAGCACCAGGATGCCGCTGTGGTCGTTGCCGATGCCTAGCTCGGAGACCGAGCAGATCATGCCGTCCGAGATGCGGCCGTAGGTCTTGCGCGAGGCGATCTCGAACGGGCCGGGCAGCACGACGCCGGGCAGTGCGGCGACGATCAGGTCACCCTCGGCGAAGTTCCGAGCGCCGCAGACGATCCCGCGCGGCTCCGCCTCGCCCACCTCGACGGTGCAGAAGCGGATCGGCTTCTTGAACTCGGTGAGCTCCTCGATCGTCTCCACGCGACCGATCACCAGCGGACCGGTGATCTCCGGGAACTTCTCGATGTCCTCGATCTCGAAACCGACGCGGACGAACCCCGCGTCGATCTCCTCGGTGGTCGCCGACCACTTCGGATCGCCCGAGCGCAGGACCTCGGTGTACCAGGACTGTGGTGCACGCACTGTGTATCAACTACTTTCGTCGCGTCGTGGAAGTCGAAGGATGCTCGCCGGGCCGGTCAGGCGGCCGGACCGAATGGGAGGGTGAACCGGATGTCGCCCTCGACCATGTCGCGCATGTCGGAGATGTCGTTGCGGAACTGCAGGGTGCGTTCCAGGCCCATGCCGAAGGCGAAGCCGGAGTAGACATCCGGGTCGATTCCGCTCGCGCGCAGCACGTTCGGGTTGACCATGCCGCAGCCGCCCCACTCGACCCAGCCGGGTCCGCCCTTCTTGGCCGGGAACCAGACGTCGACCTCGGCCGACGGTTCGGTGAACGGGAAGTACGACGCGCGCATCCGGGTGGTGGTCTCCGGTCCGAACAGCGCGCGGGCGAAGGTCTCGAGGGTGCCGCGCAGGTTCGCCAGGGTCAGACCCTTGTCGACGGCGAGTCCCTCGATCTGGTGGAAGACCGGCGTGTGGGTGGCGTCGAGCTCGTCGGTGCGGAAGGTACGACCCGGGCAGGCCACGTAGATCGGCAGGTCGCGGTTGAGCATCGAGCGCACCTGGACCGGCGAGGTGTGCGTGCGCAGCACCTGGCGCGAACCCTCGGGCGCGATGTAGAAGGTGTCCTGCATCGACCGCGCCGGGTGATCCGGCAGGAAGTTGAGGGCGTCGAAGTTGTGGTGCTCGGTCTCGACCTCGGGTCCCTCGGCGATCTCCCAACCCATGGCGACGAAGACGTCGGCGACCTGCTCGGCGATGACGGTGATGGGATGGCGGGCGCCGACCGGGCGACGACCGCTGGGCAGCGTCACGTCGACCGACTCGGCGACGAGGACCGCCGCGTCACGTTCGGCCTCGAGGGTCGCGGTCCGCAGTTCCAGCGCCGCGGTCACCCGACCCCGAACCTGGTTCACGAGCTTGCCGGCCTCCGAACGCTGCTCCTTCGGCAAGCTGCCGAGGGCGCGACGGGCCAGTGCGATCGGCGATCGGTCGCCGAGATGCGCGGACTTCGCCGCGGACAGCTGCTCGAGATCGGCCGCCGCCTCGAAGGCCTCGACGGCCGACGTCGCCGCCGCCTCGAGGTCGTCGGGTCCGGGGAATACCGTTTCGTCGGCGGAAGTGGCCACGGTCGGCGAGCTCCTCATGCGTGGGTCGGTGGGTGGACGGCGTCGTCGTCACGCGGAGGGCGGGTCGGGCGCGGAGAACCGGCTCGAGGCGACCGTCAACGGCGGCGATGACTCCCATCGAGGGTAGTCGACCGCCGCGAGGCGCTGACCTGCAGGGAGGCGTCACCTCCGGGAAGTGCGTCCGCTCCGCGACGCCGGACGCGCCGAAGAGCGAGGACACGTGCCGTCGCCGCGCATCCGATCCCGAAGATCAGCCACGTACGGCCGTCCCCGAACAGCCCGTACCGCGACGTCATCAGGACCGCGACGCCGAGGCACACCAGGGCGGCCGTCAGGGTCAGGTCCCGCATGCGTCCAGCGCAGCTGGCGACCGGCTCGTCCCACCACGGGAGCGGCCGGTTCTCCAGCGGCGACAGCATCGCGACGACGGGAATCATCAAGGCGACGAGCAGCATCGTCTGCACGCCGACGACGATCGGGAACGACGCCGAATGCACGTCGGCGCGATCCAGACCCATGACCGCGCCCAGGACGATGACCGCGGCGAGCACCGGGAGGTGCCAGAGGTACAGCGTCATCGCACCGCGGTTGCCCAGGACGACCCACCACCACACCCGCGGGCGGGCGGCGATCGACGCCAGCGTCCGACGCAGCGCGATGGCGCCCGCGCACAGCACGATCGCGTGACCCGCGAGAAGCAGACTGGGCGGGCTCATGTTCGACAGCTGCTGACCCGGCACCGTGACGAGCGAGACCTCATACGGACCCCACTGCACGAGCGCGGTGTCGAGGATCAGGGCGCCGATCGCCACGGCCGCCGCGGTTCCCGGACGCACGATTCGCCGCGTGTAGGCGACACCGAGTACGGCCGGGATCGTCCAGACGGTAAGGAAGTTCAGGTAGCTGAGCGACGACGGGCCGTCGGCGAGTCGGACGGCGTCGATCAGTGCAGTACTCCCCCAGCAGGTTCCGAGTGCGATCGCCACGTGGAGAGATGTGCGGACCCGCTGCAGCAGTGGGACTACGGCAAGCACGAGCAGGTACGCACCGAGGAACCAGAGCAACTGCACCCCGAGGCGTGCGACGACATCGGCCGCGGCGTCGAGGCCGACGGTCGTCAGTCCGGCCAGCGCGACGAGTACGACTCCGAGGTACCAGCCGAGCGGCCGAAGAAGACGCTGGGTGCGCGTGAACAGCCAGTGCCCGGCAGACGGGGTGTCGCCGGGAGCCCGGGACATCCAGCCATGCGTCGACGCCGCGGCCCCCGCGAAGAAGAACAGCGGCAACACCTGGAGCAGCCAGGTGGCCGGCTGCAGGATCGGCACCTCCGCGAGGGTGTTGCCGAGGTGGATCGCGCCGTCGGAGGTGTCGACGGTCAGCATGATCGAATGACCGGCGACCACCACGAGCAACGAGCAGATGCGGACGAGGTCGATGACCCGATCCCTGTCTCCGGTGAGTGCCGCCAGTTCGAGTGGTGTCGGCAGACTCCCGGACTTCCAGCGGTGTGACGTCGTGAGCATGCATCGAGTGTTGTCAGGTCTGCGCTGCCGGACCTGAGCAGAATTACTCGGCCGGGGTCGGCAATCCCCGCAGCCTCACTCCACGATCCGCCCCCGAAAACCACCCCCGAAATCCGCCCCCGGAATCCGCCCTCCACAGGCGAGCCGGCGACACAGTGTCGTCAGTCGACCTCTGGAGGGCCGATCTCAGGGGCGCTTTTCAGCTGGTCGGGGTATGGGCGCAGACAACAACGGTCCCGGCACCACTCGTGCCGGGACCGTTGTCGAAAGAGCTACTTGCCGAAGCCGGCGCGCTTGAGGGCGTCGGCCATCGCACCGCTCGGCGCGGGCCTGCGGTCGTTGCGGTTGTTGCCGCCACCACGGTTGCCCGGGTTGCCGCGACCGCCCTGACCGCGATGTTCGTTGCGGCGCTGACCGCCACCGCGATTGCCGCCGTTGTCGCTGCGGGGCGCACGGGCGCCGCCCTTGCCACCGGTGTTGCCGGCTCCCGGCTCGTCGTCGAGGCGCAGGGACAGGCCGATCCGTTTGCGTTCGACGTCGACGTCCATGACCTTCACCTTGACGATGTCGCCGGACTTCACGACCTCGTGCGGATCGGAGACGAAGCGGTGGGCCATGGCCGAGACGTGGACCAGGCCGTCCTGGTGGACGCCCACGTCGACGAAGGCACCGAAGGCCGCCACGTTGGTGACCTGACCTTCCAGCACCATGCCGGGCGTGAGGTCGGAGACCTTCTCGATGCCGGCGGCGAAGGTCGCGGTCTTGAACTCCGGGCGCGGGTCGCGACCCGGCTTGTCGAGCTCGGCGATGATGTCGATGACGGTCGGACGACCGAAGGTCTCGTCGACGAAGTCGTCGGGACGCAGCTTGGTGAGGGTCGCGGTGTCGCCGATCAGCGAACGGACGTCGGTGCCGACCTTGTCGAGAATCCGGGTGACGACCGGGTAGGCCTCCGGGTGCACGCTGGACGCGTCGAGCGGGTTGTCGCCGTCGGTGATCCGGAGGAAGCCGGCACACTGCTCAAACGCCTTGGGTCCGAGGCGCGGGACATCGGTGATCTGCTTGCGGCTGCGGAAGGCGCCGTTCGAGTCACGATGGGCGACAATCGATTCCGCGAGACCGGCGGTGATACCGGAGACGCGGGACAGCAGCGGCACCGACGCGGTGTTCACGTCCACGCCCACCGCGTTCACCGCATCCTCGACCACGGCACCCAGCGAGCGGGCGAGCAGGGTCTCGGAGACGTCGTGCTGGTATTGGCCGACGCCGATCGACTTGGGATCGATCTTGACCAGTTCGGCGAGCGGGTCCTGGAGGCGGCGGGCGATGGAGACCGCACCGCGGATCGACACGTCGAGGTCGGGCAGTTCCTTCGACGCGTATGCCGACGCCGAGTACACCGAGGCGCCCGCCTCGGACACGACGACGCTGGTCGGCGGCTTCTTGCCGGAGTCCTTGATGGCCGCGATCAGCTCGCCGGCGAGCGCATCGGTCTCGCGGGATGCGGTGCCGTTGCCGATCGCGAT
Organism: Gordonia namibiensis NBRC 108229; assembly: GCF_000298235.1. Classification (GTDB taxonomy): domain Bacteria; phylum Actinomycetota; class Actinomycetes; order Mycobacteriales; family Mycobacteriaceae; genus Gordonia; species Gordonia namibiensis. The sequence goes on along the minus strand of NZ_BAHE01000043.1, from coordinate 23,186 downwards.
CAGGTCGACGCCGTGCTTCTGGACGAGCGCTCCCAGCACCGCGAGCGCGCCGGCCTTGTCGCGGCGCGGCTCGTGCGGGTAGATGGTGGCGGTGTCGACGACCTTGCCGGTCTCGTTGACCACAGCGACCTTCACACCGGTCCGCAGGCCGGGGTCGAGTCCCATCGTGGTGCGGGCACCGGCGGGTGCGGCCAGGAGGAGGTCCTTGAGGTTGGTCGCGAAGACCGCCACCGCGTCGGCCTCGGCGGCCTGACGCAACCGCATCCGGACGTCGAGGGAGAGTCCGACGAACAGCTTGGTGCGCCACGCCCAACGCACGGTGTCGGCAAGCCAGCGGTCGGCGGGACGGCCCTGGTCGGAGATCCCGAACCGGGCGGCGATGCGCTGCTCGTAGGGGCCGGGTCCGGCCGGGCGGTCAGCCGCCTCCGGATCGGCGTCGAGGGTGACCGACAAGATCTCCTCGCGTTCACCGCGCAGCACGGCGAGCACCCGGTGCGACGGGATCGAGGTGAACGGCTCGGAGAAGTCGAAGTAGTCGGCGAACTTGGCGCCGGCCGACTCCTTGCCCTCACGGACGGCGGTCCGCAGCACGCCGGTCTGCCACATCAGTTCACGCAGTTCACCGACCAGGTCGGCATCCTCGGCGAACCGTTCGACGGCAATCGCGCGGGCACCGTCGAGCTGCTCGGCGGTGAAGGTCGACGGGTCGGTGGTCGGGTCCGACAGCAGCGCGTCGGCCACCGGCTCGTGTCCGGCCTCGCGGGCGATCTGGGCCTTCGTGCGGCGCTTCGGCTTGTAGGGCAGGTAGATGTCCTCGAGGCGGGCCTTGGTGTCGGCCGCGAGGATTCGAGCGTCGAGTTCGGCGTCGAGCTTGCCCTGTGCGGCGATCGACTCGCGGACCGCCTGACGCCGGGCCTCGAGGTCGCGGAGGTAGCCGAGACGCTCGTCGAGGGTGCGCAGCTGGGTGTCGTCGAGACCGCCGGTGACCTCCTTGCGGTACCGGGCGACGAACGGGACCGTCGACCCGCCGTCGAGCAGTTCGATCGCGGCCCGGACCTGACCGACGCCGACGCCGAGTTCGGTGGCGATCGCCGACGCGATGCGGGCGTTCACGACTGCGGGGTCGGGAGCGGGCACCGTCTGCGGGGTCGCGGCCTCCGCTGGGGCGGGAACTGCGGGAGCGGACTCGGGCTGGGGCGCGGAGGCGGGTGACACGGTTTCTGACACGATCGCCGACCCTACCGGCCGCCTCGGACAGCTGTCAGCCGCGACCCACCGCATTGTGGACGCGCGCACTCTCGTACAGACAGATCGCTGCCGCGGCGGCGACGTTGAGGCTCTCCGCGCGTCCGCGGATGGGGATGGAGACGCGGTGGTCGGCGGCCGTCTGGACGTCGGCGGGCAGGCCGTGGGCCTCGTTGCCGAAGAGCCAGCCGACCCGGCCGGACAGCACCTCGGCGGCGTGGTCGAGGTTCACCTCACCGTCGGCGGCGGTCGCGAGCAGCGAGATGCCGGCGTCCGAGATGGCGTCGAGCCCCTCGGTCAGGGCGCGCTGCCGTACCACCGGCACGGTGAAGACACTCCCGGCGCTCGCGCGGACGCATTTCCCGTTGTGGGGATCGACGGCGTCACCGAGCAGCACGACGGCGTCGGCGCCCATCGCGTCGGCGCATCGGATGAGGGTGCCGGCGTTCCCGGGTTCCCGCGGTTCGACGGCGATCGCGAGCAACCGCGGCTCGTCGGCGAGGATGGTCTGCAGGGGCACGTCGAGCAGCGGGCAGACCGCAAAGATCCCGGGCGGGGTCGAGGTCTCGGCGAGCTTCGACGCCGCTCGGGCCGAGATCACGAGAACCGGGACACCCGCCGACTCAGCGGTGTCGGTGATCTCCCGGTGCCGCAACTGGTCCTCATCGGCGACCAGCACCACCTCGGCGCGGTCGACCGCGAGAGCCGAGGACACCGAGTTGGCCCCCTCGGCGAGGAAACGCCCCTGCTCGCGCCGCTCGGCAGCGCGATGGAGCTTTGCATACGACACGACCCGCGAGGATCGCTCGGACAGGATCTCCGTCATCGGATCATCCTTCGGGCGACTCGCGGGTCGTGTGTGGTGTGGCGCAATCAGGCAGCCGGGGCGTTGACGTCGGCCGGCAGGGCCTTGCGGGCGACCTCGACCAGGCCGGTGAAGGCCTCGGGATCGGTCACCGCGATGTCGGCGAGCACCTTGCGGTCAACCTCGACACCAGCGGCCTTGAGGCCCTGGATGAAGCGGTTGTAGGTGATGTCGTTGGCGCGGGCCGCAGCGTTGATACGCGCGATCCACAGCTTCCGGAACTCACCCTTGCGGGCGCGACGGTCCCGGTAGGCGTAGGTCATCGAGTGGAGCTGCTGCTCCTTGGCCTTGCGGTAGAGGCGCGACCGCTGTCCGCGGTAGCCCTTCGAGGCCTCGAGGGTGGACCGACGCTTCTTCTGGGCGTTCACTGCCCTTTTCACGCGTGCCATGTGTTAAATCCTTTTGCTTGTCAGAGGTCTGGGTTCGCGCGCGTCAGATGTTCAGCAGGCGCTTGATGCGAGGGGTGTCGTTCTCGCTGACGACGGTGGTGCCGTCGAGACGACGGGTGCGCTTGGAGGGCTTGTGCTCCAGCAGGTGGCGGCGGTTGGCCTTCTGACGGACGATCTTGCCGCTGCCGGTCACCTTGAATCGCTTCGCGGTGCCCTTGTGGGTCTTGCTCTTAGGCATGTCTTTCCTTCTGTCGGGCGAACTCGGGCAGCCGAACCTGACCAGGTCCGGCTGGAATCCGGGTTCACGTCTCGTGATCTCGACCGGGACGGGGCATGCACCCGCGTCCGGCCGAACGGCTCAGCTCTCGTCCGGCGCGTTCTTCGGGCCGCCGGAACGTTCGCGGCTCTCTTGCGCCTTCTGGCGGGTCTTCGCACCCTTGTGCGGGGCGAGGACCATCGTCATGTTGCGACCGTCCTGCTTGGCCGAGGTCTCGACGAAGCCGTAATCGGCGACGTCGTTGCCCAGGCGCTGCAACAGGCGGTAGCCGAGCTCAGGACGGGACTGCTCGCGGCCGCGGAACATGATGGTCACCTTCACCTTCGACCCCGCTTCGAGGAACCGGACGACGTGACCCTTCTTGGTCTCGTAGTCGTGGTCGTCGATCTTGGGGCGGAGCTTCTGCTCCTTGATGACGGTCATCTGCTGGTTGCGACGCGATTCGCGCTGCTTCTGGGCCGCTTCGTACTTGAACTTGCCGTAGTCCATGATCTTGCAGACCGGCGGACGGGCGTCGGGAGCCACCTCGACGAGGTCGAGGTCGGCTTCGTAAGCCAAGCGAAGCGCATCTTCAACACGCACGATGCCCACCTGCTCCGAGTTGGGTCCGACGAGTCGGACCTCAGGGACGCGGATGCGCTCGTTGATGCGGGTCTCAGTGCTGATGGGGCCTCCTAGTTCAATCCTGCAGTGGTAACCGTCGCGTCGTGGCGAGGGTCGTGTGCAGGAGAACGAGCGCAAACCTCAGCAAACGAGCCCCGGGACGATGTCCGCGGGGCTCCGTTACCGACCGATTCTCTTCACTGCACCCCGGGGGCACAGCGCGGCCGATCTTCCCAGTCGCATCACCAGGATGCGATCTGCGACGATCGGCGTGAACCGGACCGTGCGACTGCGGCGAACTCGCCAGGCGAGGACTCGCGTCGAACGGTGGGAGCGGAACTCCACTTACGACCCCGGCGCATACCAGGGCGGTCGTGCTATGGGAGTCTAACAGCCATGGCCGAGAACCCCAATTCGTCACAAGCACCGACACCCCAGGAGGGTGCGACGGGCAGTGGCGCCGACATCGATGATGCGGCACGCACCGACTTCGACAACGTCCGTGACCTGGGAGATATTCCGGCCATCGAGGTCATCACCCGGTCGATCGTGATGCTCATGAGTGCCGCCGCCGAGAAGTTGGGCCTGGCCGAGGGCACCCCGGAGGACCGGATCGACCTGCCCGAGGCCCGTACCCTCATCACCGCCCTGGCCGGCCTCGTCGATGCGTCGAAGGCCGACCTCGGCATCCATGCCGCCCCGATCCGCGACGGCCTCAAGGGCCTGCAGCTCGCCTTCCGTGAGGCCAGCGCATACCCGGACGAGCCCGGCGAAGGACCCGGCGAGAAGTACACCGGCCCGGTGAGGGCCCCGAAGAAGTAGGCGGACCTCGATACGCGGCGTCCTCGCTTCGCCCGGTCGTCGCTACTCGGCCGGCAGGGTCCTACTGAACGAATCTGCGGCCGCGTCCTCGCTTCGCTCGGTCGTCGCTACTCGGCCGGCAGGGTCCTACTGAACGAATCCTGCTGCCGCGTCCTCGCTTCGCTCGGTCGTCGCTACTCGGCCGACAGGGTTCTGCTGAACGAATCCTGCTGCGGCGTCCTCGCTTCGCTCGGTCGTCGCTACTCGGCCGGCAGGGTTCTGCTGAACAAATCTGCAGCGGCGTCCTCGCTTCGCTCGGTCGTCGCTACTCGCCCGGCAGGGTTCTGCTGGTTGAGCAGGCGAGGAGCGTAGCGACGAGGCGTGTCGAAACCACTAACCTGGACTCATGACGAATCCCGGAGAGTCCGACGCACCGAACACGCCCCCGTCTGACGACGTCATCGACGCCGAGATCGTGCACACCGGTCCGGTGCCGAGAACCCTCCCCGATCCCGACTACACCGACAGCGGTGTCCCGACCTTCGACTTCGTCCGGGACAAGATCGAGAACCGGATCACCACCGCCATCGGCTTCCAGGAACTCGCCGAGGCGAGTGCCGAAGGTCAGAGCGTCGACGAGATGATGCGCAAGCGCGACGAGGCAGCGAAGAAGCGTCTCGAGGAGATCCGCAAGTCGATGGGCCAGTAGCCCAGCCGTACGCACAATCGCCACTCCCGAGCAGAGGTGCCGGCTGTAACCAGCGCTGCTGCAACGGAAGTGGCGATTCTGCTGTGCCTGTCAGCCCGCTGACGCGATCGTCTCGTCGACCTCGAGGATCTCGGCGAGGAACTTGCCGGTGTGGCTGCCCGGCGCGACCGCGATGTCCTCGGGCGTGCCCTCGGCGACGACCGTGCCGCCGCCGCTGCCACCCTCGGGTCCCATGTCGATGACCCAGTCGGCCGTCTTGATGACGTCGAGGTTGTGCTCGATGGTGATGACCGTGTTGCCCTTGTCGACGAGGCCGTTGATCACCGCGAGGAGCTTCTTGATGTCCTCGAAGTGCAGGCCGGTGGTCGGCTCGTCGAGGATGTAGACCGTGCGTCCCATCGACCGCTTCTGCAGCTCTGCAGCCAGCTTCACGCGCTGCGCCTCGCCGCCCGACAGGGTCGGGGCCGGCTGTCCGAGGCGGACGTAACCGAGACCGACATCGTTGAGGGTCTTGAGGTAGCGATGGATCGAGGTGACCGGCTCGAAGAAGTCGGCGGCCTCCTCGATCGGCATGTCGAGCACCTCGGCGATGGTCTTGCCCTTGTAGTGGACCTCGAGGGTCTCCCGGTTGTAGCGGGCACCGTGGCAGACCTCGCACGGGACGTAGACGTCCGGCAGGAAGTTCATCTCGATCTTGATTGTGCCCTCGCCGGTACAGGCCTCACAGCGGCCGCCCTTGACGTTGAACGAGAACCGGCCCGGCTGGTAGCCGCGCACCTTGGCCTCGGTGGTGGCCGCGAACAGCGTGCGGATCTTGTCGAAGACGCCGGTGTAGGTCGCCGGGTTGGAGCGCGGGGTGCGTCCGATCGGCGACTGGTCGACCTGGACGAGCTTGTCGAGGTTGTCGAGTCCCTTGATCCGCGTGTGGCGGCCGGGAACCTGACGTGCGCCGTTGAGCTTGTTGGCGAGCACGGTTGCGAGGATGTCGTTGACCAGCGTCGACTTGCCGGAGCCGGACACACCGGTCACCGCCGTCATGACGCCGAGCGGGAACGACACCTCGATCCCGCGCAGGTTGTGCTCACGTGCACCGACGACGGTCAGCTGACGCTTGCGGTCGATCGGCCGGCGGATCTCCGGGACCGGGAGTGAATCCCGGCCCGAGAGGTACGCACCGGTCAGCGACTGGCGGTTCTTCAGCAGGTCCTTGTAGCTGCCGCTGTGCACGACGTGACCGCCGTGCTCACCGGCTCGGGGACCGATGTCGACGATCCAGTCGGCGGACCGGATGGTGTCCTCGTCGTGCTCGACGACGATCAGCGTGTTGCCCAGGTCGCGGAGTCGGGTGAGGGTCTCGATCAGTCGACGGTTGTCGCGCTGGTGCAGACCGATCGACGGCTCGTCGAGGACGTAGAGGACGCCCGCGAGTCCGGAGCCGATCTGCGTCGCGAGGCGGATGCGCTGGGCCTCGCCGCCCGACAGCGATCCGGCCGCACGCGACAGCGACAGGTACTCCAGTCCGACGTCGAGCAGGAAGCGGATACGGGCCTGGACCTCTTTGAGCACGCGGCCGGCGATCGCGGCCTGACGCTCGTCGAGGTGGAGGTTGTCGAGGAAGTTCGCGCAGTCGGCGACCGACAGCGCACAGACCTCGGCGATCGACTTCGGGCCGTACTCGGGATGGTCGAGGGTGACCGCGAGGATCTCCGGGCGCAGACGCGCACCCTGGCAGGCGGGGCACGGCACGTCGCGCATGTACCCCTCGTAGCGTTCCTTCATCTGCTCGGACTCGGTCTGGTCCATCCGCCGGGCGAGGAACGACATGACGCCCTCGAACTCGGTGTAGTACGAGCGGGTGCGTCCGTAGCGGTTGCGGAACTTCACGTGCACCTGGTGGTCGCTGCCGTTGAGCAACGCTCGACGAGCCTTGACCGGCAGCTTCTTCCACGGGGTGTTGATGTCGAAGCCCATCTGGTCGGCAAGACCCGACATCAGGCGCAGGAAGTAGTCGGCGTTGTGACCGGTCGACCACGGCGCGATTGCGCCCTCGGCGAGGCTCATCTCCGGGTCGGGCACGACGAGTTCTTCATCGACCTCCTTGCGGATCCCGAGGCCGTCGCACTCGGGGCAGGCACCGTAGGGCGAGTTGAACGAGAACGAGCGCGGCTCGAGGTCGTCTATCGCGATCGGGTGGGCGTTGGGGCACGCCATCTTCTCGGAGAACCGGCGCTCGCGATTCGGGTCGTCCTCTTCGAGGTCGACGAAGTCGAGCACGATGATGCCGTCGGCGAGACGCAGACCGGTTTCCACCGAATCGGTGAGACGCTGCTTGGCGCCGGCCTTGACGACGAGGCGGTCGACGACGACCTCGATGTCGTGCTTCTCCTGCTTCTTCAGCTTCGGCGGGTCGGTCAGCTGGTGGACGACGCCGTCGATGCGGGCGCGTGAGAAGCCCTGGGTCTGTAATTCGGCGAAGAGGTCGACGAACTCGCCCTTGCGAGTCCGGACCACCGGTGCGAGAACCTGGAAGCGGGTGCCCTCCTCCATGGCGAGCACCTGGTCGACGATCTGTTGCGGCGTCTGCTTGGCGATCGCCTCGCCACAGATCGGACAGTGCGCCTTACCTGCGCGGGCATAGAGCAGACGCAGGTAGTCGTAGACCTCGGTGATGGTGCCGACCGTCGACCGTGGGTTGCGGTTGGTCGACTTCTGGTCGATGGACACCGCCGGTGACAGACCTTCGATGAAGTCGACGTCGGGCTTGTCCATCTGGCCCAGGAACTGCCGCGCGTAGGCCGACAGCGACTCGACGTAGCGGCGCTGCCCCTCGGCGAAGATCGTGTCGAAGGCGAGGGACGACTTGCCCGACCCCGACAACCCGGTGAACACGATGAGGCTGTCCCGAGGGAGGTCGACATCGATGCCGCGCAAATTGTGTTCGCGGGCACCTCGGACGATCAGACGATCAACCACTGCAGTCCTAACATTCTTTTCAAGTCAGAGTCTTCTCAAACTCACCGGGGCGCACGGGTAGCGCATGGGCACCGTAACGACAGGCACCGACAATTCTGTTCCGCATGCGTCGGCCCGGATGGGATTCGAGGCCCGCGGGCCGGACGATCGGTCTCGCCATCCGCGCATACACCATCGGACCGATAGTCCACGATACCCGCGCCCAGACCACGCCCGACCGTCGCGAGCGTCACACACCGGCCGAGCGGTGTCATAGCCTTGTCGCATGACCTCAGCGACACCGATCAGCGACTCCTACACCGGCGATCTCTCCGAATCGAAGACCCCGCAGCGACGCACTCTGGACTCGGCCACCATCGTCAAACTGTCCGTCGGGTCGATGGACAACAACGTGTACGTGGTGACCTCGAAGGTCACCGGCGACCAGCTGATCATCGACGCCGCGAACGATGCGGACACGATCATCGCCACCCTCGACGCCGTCGGCGGGAAGCCCGCACTGATCTTCACGACCCACCAGCACTTCGACCACGTGCAGGCGCTCGCCGCCGTCGCCGAACACACCGGTGTCCCCACCGCTGCCGGCCGGTTCGACGCCCCCGAGTTGCCGGTCACACCGGATCGTCTCGTCGACGACGGCGACGTGATCGAGGTCGGCGACCTGCGCTTCGAGGCGATCCATCTCGTCGGCCACACCCCGGGTTCCATCGCCCTGGCTCTGACCGACGGCGACACCGTCCACCTGTTCACCGGCGACTGTCTGTTCCCCGGCGGCATCGGCAAGACCTGGAAGTCCGAGGACTTCGACACCCTCATCGAGGACGTATCCACCAAGCTGTTCGACCGTTTCGGCGACTCGACCGTCGTCTACCCCGGACACGGGAAGGACACCACCCTCGGTGCCGAGCGTCCGTCGCTGCAGGAGTGGCGCGAACGCGGCTGGTGACACCCGCAAAACCCACCCCTTTTCCGTAAACGCGCCCCCTCGTGCGGGGGTGGGTTTACGGAAAAGAGGCGGGTTTGCTTCAGGTTTGGGGATGGGTCTCCCCGGATATCTGACACCCGAAACGCTCTCCCGATCGTGACCTCGGTGCTCCCGAAGTTCCCGAACGGATCACGAAGAGTCGATTCACCTGCATGTATCCGAAGGGCGGGTAGCGTTGATCAGGCCAGAAATGCGCTGTACCCCGACGGATCTCGAACCGCACTCGATCGAAGAAGGTTGTGACCGATGATTCTCCGCCGTATCGCCCGCCCGCTCCTCGCGTCAGCGTTCGTCGCCAGTGGCGTCGACGCCATCCGGAGCCCGAAACCGATCGCGCAGTCCGCGGCGCCGCTCGTCGACAAGGCGCGCACCGCATTGCCGCCGGAGGTCGCGGACAAGGTCCCGGAGAACACCGAGACGCTGGTCCAGATCAACGCCGCGGCACAGATCGGTGGCGGCATCCTGCTGGCGACCGGCAAGTTCCCGCGTCTCGCCTCGGTGGTCCTGGCCGGAACCCTGATCCCGACGACGGCCGCCGGCACGGACTTCTGGAACGAGGCCGACCCGGTCCGCAAGGAAGCCCAGCGCGACGCGTTCATCAAGAACATCGGCCTGCTCGGCGGCGTGCTGCTGGCCGCTGTGGACACCGAGGGCAAGCCGTCGCTCGCGTGGCGCGGCAAGCAGAAGGCCAGCGCCGTCGCCGCGGCTCTCCCGATCGGCGCCGCTGCCGGCCACTCGACCTGGGACACCCTCGTCGAACGCGGCCACGAGGGCGCCGAGATCGTCGGCGAGCGGTCGGCCGAGGCCGGTGACCTGCTGAGCAAGGGCGCCCACGTGCTGTCCGAGCGTTCCGCGGAGTGGACGGCCGAGGCCGCGGCCAAGTTCCGCGAGCACGCCCCCGAACTGGCCGAGTCCGCGCAGAAGCGTTCGCTCGAGATCGCGGAGCGGGCCGCCGACACCGCGGCCGAGGTCGCCGACCGCCTGCGCGACCGTGCACCAGTTCTCGCCGACGCCGCCATCGTGCGTTCGTCGAGCCTGGCCGACGCCGCGCTCGATCGCTCGTCGGAACTGGCCGAGACCGCACGCAAGCGCGGACCGAAGCTGGCCAAGCAGGCGCAGAAGCGCGCGAAGAAGGCCAAGAAGCAGGCCGCGAAGAACGCGCCGAAGTTCGCCGATGTCGCCCGCGACCGTTCGGCCGAGTTCGCCGACATCGCCCGGGACCGTTCGGCTGAGTTCGCCGAACTCGCACGCGCCCGGTCGGCCGAACTCGCCGAGTCCGCCCGGCATCTCGCGGCCGCCGCCGAGGAGACCGCGGCGCACACCGCAGACGAGGGTCGCAAGCGTTGGCGCAAGGCACGCGGCTGACCGTCCCGCCCGGTAGCCCGATGCGAGGACGACGCTGAGCACCACCGACGACCACACGGACGCGGCACACCCACCAGAGAACTATCCCTGGGTGTCCGCGTCCGTTGTGGTCGAGCGGGACCCGCAGTCTGCTCCCCCACCCGGTACGCGCCTGGTGGTGGCGGTCGGCTCGAATGCGGCGCCGAGCGTGTTGCGTCGGAAGCTCGGCCACCTGGACCCCGCTGGCGTCCTGCACCTGACACGGGTACGCGTCGCCAACATCACAGTCGGTCATTCCGCCCACGTCGCGGCACGTGGATACGTTCCCGCGGCACCCGTTCGCACTGGTCACGGCACATTGGAGACGGTGGCCGCCTGGCTCTCACCCCCGCAGTCCGAGGCGCTGGACCTCACCGAACCCAACTACGATCGACGGACAGTGAACACGCACGACCATCCCCTCATTTTTCTCGGTGACCCTCGGCTGCCCGCCGACGCTCCCGCCACTCCGGACGAGTTCGACATCTACGTGTCGCGTCACGGAGTCCTCGCCGACCCCGCGACCCGCGCGCCGCTGCCGTTCGGCAGCCAGGCCGGCGTGTTCGGCTGGCTGCAGCGGCATCTCGACGACCCTGCCCTGCACGGCGCAGCGGCCGAGGTCTGCGCACGACTGGCAACCGGCGATCACGCGGCTCGGGTGACCGGGCTGATCAACGATGCCCGACTGTCACGGTCGGCGTGGCCCGTCGACGCGCGAGGAGTTGTGGCGTGACCGCACTGTCCCCCGACACCGACCCTCGGATCAGCGAGGAACAGGAACACCTCGACCGCGTCTACGGCCGTCTCGATCGGATGCGCCAGACCACACAGCGCCGCCTGTCCTCGACCCTGAGCGAGCGCGGTGGAACCCCGCAGGCACTCTCGGAGCGCGAGTCCTACGAGCGGATGTACAACGAGGATCTCGCGAAATTCGATGCCGCCGAACACAACCTGTACTTCGGCCGCCTCGACCTCGATGACGGTGAGATCCGGCGGATCGGCCGTATCGGTGTCCTCGACGACGGCCTCGGTGACGACGGGACGCACGACCACACCGCAACCGACGCAACGTTGCTGCTCGACTGGCGTGCACCGCTCGCGCGCCCCTTCTACCTCGCCACCCCGGCAGCGCCCGAAGAGGTTGCCCGTCGTCGCCACATCCGGACCCGCAGCCGCAAGGTCCGCGGGGTCAGCGACGAATCGCTGACCGCAGGAGATGCCCTCCTCGACGACTTCGGCCACGGCGACGTCGTCAACGAATCCGCCCTCGTCGCCGCGTTGAATGCTGCGCGGACCGGCGAGATGACCGACATCGTCGAGACCATCCAGCGGGAGCAGGACCTCATCATCCGGTCGACGCACCGGGGTGTGACGGTCATCCAAGGCGGACCGGGCACCGGCAAGACGGCCGTCGCGCTGCACCGCGCCGCCTACCTGCTCTACACACATCGGGAGATCCTGTCGCGCAGCGGCATTCTCATCATCGGACCCAACGACGACTTCCTCAGCTACATCGGTCAGGTCCTGCCGTCGCTCGGTGAGTCCGGCGTACTTCTCTCGACGATCGGCGACCTGTTCCCCGGCGTCCGGGCCCGCAGTGAGGACCGGCGTGTCACCACCGGCGTCAAGGGCGGCCTGCGAATGGTCGACGTCCTCAAACGAGCGGTGCGGGCGAAGCAGTCGTTGCCGTCCAGGCCGGAGCCGGTGGATTTCGACGGCTACCGGGTCGAGATCGACTCCGAACTGGTCAAAGCCGCACGGGCCAAGGCCCGTTCGACGCGGCGTGCCCACAATCAGTCCCAGAACGCCTTCCTCAAGGCCGGTCTCGCCGAACTCGCCCGGCGCCATGCCTCGACCATCGGTTCCAGCCTGCTCGACGGTTCACAGTTGCTGAGCCCCGCCGACATCGCCGACATCCGCGATGACATGAGCCAGGACCCCGACATCCGTGCGGCGCTGCTGAAGTTCTGGCCGACGCTGACGCCGCAGGACATGCTGCGCGAGTTGCTGACCGACGAGCGCGCCATTCGTAGGGCTACCCCCGGCTGGTCGGACGACGACCGGGCTGCGCTACTGCGAGAACCGCGCACCTTCTCGATCACCGGGGAGGACTTCTCCCCCGCCGATGTGCCGCTACTGGACGAGCTGGCCGAACTCATCGGATACGGCACCGACGACGCCGAACGCGCCGAACGTGCACGCTGGCGGCGTCAGCTCGCCGAGGCGCAGGATGCTCTCGACATCCTGACCGGTTCGGCCCCACAGGATCTCGAGGACGAGCTCGATCCCGAGATCCTGATGGCCTACGACCTGATCGACGCCGAACAACTGGCGTCGCGTCAGACCGAGACCCGACGCGCCACCACCGCCGAACGCGCCTACGGCGACCGCACCTGGACCTTCGGTCATGTGATCGTCGACGAGGCGCAGGAGCTCTCGCCGATGGCATGGCGAATGGTGATGCGCCGCATCCCGAATCGGTGGATGACCATCATCGGTGACACCGCGCAGACCTCCGACGAAGCGGGCACCCGGTCGTGGGGTGAGGTCCTCGAGCCATACGTCGCGAAGCGCTGGCAGTTCAAGGAATTGTCGGTGAACTACCGCACGCCCAGCGAGATCATGACCTACGCCGCTCGCGTCCTGGACGAGATCGGCAACGGCGAGACCGCGCCGACCTCGTTGCGCAGCAATGGTATCGAACCGGTGGCGATCGCGGTGGACGACACCGGTGACGCGGCGAGCATCGCGGCAGGCGTGTTCCACGCCGTCGATCTCGCCGAACCCGACGGACTCACGGCCGTCGTCGTCCCCGACACGCTGGTCGATGTGGTGGCCGCCGCCCTGGACCCGGACGCGTTCGACGCGAAGGGTGTGGCAGCACCGAAGGTCTACACGGTCCGGACCTGCAAGGGTCTCGAGTTCGACACCACGATCGTGGTGGAGCCCGCCGGGATCATCGCCCAGTCACCGCGCGGTCTCAGCGACCTGTATGTCGCGCTGACCCGTGCCACTCAGCGTCTGCTGGTCGTGCACGACGAGCCGCTGCCCGCGGTGCTGGCGGATCTGCCTGCCGTCACCGACGCCGCGACTCCGCGTCGCTGATCGCCGCGTCGATCCGCGGTCCGAACTCCGACAGGGCGTCGCTGCCGACGATGCCGAGATGGTCGGTGTCGATGTCGATCCGCGTGATGCCGCCGCCCAGGTAGGGCACCCAGCGGTTCGGGCCGGCGTCCGCCGATTCCTCGGTGTCGCTGTCGGCGGCGACGATGAGCATGGTGTCGCCGTCGTACGGTCGTGGCCGGTGCGAGATCGTGCGCTCGGCAGAACTCGTCATACGCGTCAGCATCCGGTCGAAGGACTCCGCATCGAGCAGTCCGAGTCCGGTGACCTTGTCCCGGATTGCGGCGGCGATCGTCTCGGGCGCAACCGATCCCGCGTCGTCGGGGTCGACGAGCTCGTCGACGTCGATGACCTCACGCCAACCGCCGAGCAACTCCGAGGCCAGCTCTCGGGCGTCGATGTCCACCGACATCTCCCCGTCGTCCGTCCAGCTCGTCGCCAGCTCGACGTCGTCGGCCGGGTAGCTGTCGAGCAGACCCAGGAATCCGACGTCCTCGCCGCGCAACCGCAGTTCGACGGCCATCTCCTGTGCGATCAGGCCACCAATCGACCACCCCAGCAGATGGTATGGGCCCTCGGGAGCGATGCGTCGGATCTCGTCGACGTAGCGTACGGCGAGATCGTGCACCGTGGCGTCGGGGAGATCGCCGGCCACCACATACGGATCCTGGAGGCCGTACACCGGGCGGTCGTCGAGATACGGCGCCAGGCCACCGAACAACCAGGCCAATCCATCGGCGGGATGCACACAGAACACCGGGTTCCGTGCACCCTCCCGACGCAGCGGTACGACGACGCCGCCGTTCGTCGGGTCGGACGCATCCGCGTCCACGGGTTCCGGTTCGAGGTGTGCCGCCAGCCGCGCGCCGAGGTCGCGAGGCGTCGGTCCGGCGAACACCCAGGCGACCTCGACCGGGATGCCCGTGCGACGACGGAGTTCGGCGACGAGACGGACCGCGGACAGTGACGTCCCACCGACGTCGAAGAATCCCTGGGCCGCGCTCGTGACCGCAACCCCGGTGACCGTGGACATGCACTCGGCGACGAGTTCCTCCCACTCCCCGGCCGGCGCCACCGGCTGCTCCGCGACGTGCGCCTCGTGACCGGCCTCCCGGATCACCGCCGACATCTTCGCGTGGTCCGGTCGTCCGTCGTCCCCGGCCGGGATCTCGTCGACGACGGTCAGGACCGACGGGACACAGTGCGGTGCAATGACTTCGACGGCAGCGCGACGAACATCGTCGGCGGTGATGTCGGCGCTGGTGCCTTCGGGGTCGACGCTCACCCACCCGTGGATCTCGATGCCGTCGCCACTCCGGACAGCGACGACGCCACTCGCTCGCACTCCGTCGAGTCCGGCGAGGGCCGTCTCGACCAGGTCGAGATCGACGCGCAGCCCGCCTCTCCGGACCTGACGGTCGAGCCGGCCGAGGACCTCGACCCGGGGTTCCGCGCCGTCGTCCAGCCACCGTGCGAGCACACCGGTCGATGCGCCGGCGGTGCGCAGTTCACCGGGGATTCGGGCCGGCAGCGCCCGCCCGGAGGTGTCGACGACGACCGCGCCCGGCGCTCCCTCGATACCGAGCCGGCGACGATCGTCCTCGGTCACCAAGTCGATCTCACCCAGCAGGGTGGTGGTCGGTTCGTCCGCGGTGATCGCATCGATGATCCGCTCGAAGACATCGCGGAACACCGCGACCGTCTCCGGATCGAAGAGTGCTGCTGCGTAATCGATCTCGCCGGTGATGACGGCCCCGTCGGGGGTGGTCGTCTCCGCGAGCCCGAGGGTCAGGTCCACCTTGGCGGGCGGCGGCCCGGGATCGACGGGTTGCACGTGGAATCCGTCCGCGAACTCGGTCATCCCCGCCAACTGATCGCTGTGTCCGGCCGAGGTGTCGGCAAGGTAGTTGATCATGACCTGGACGAGCGGGGCGTGCGCGGTGGACCGGACGGGCGTGAGACGTTCGACGAGCGTCTCGAACGGGATGTCCGCGTGCGCGAAGGCCGCCGCATCGGTGTCGCGTACCTGATCGAGCAGATCGGCGACGGTGTCGTCGGCGCCGATCTTCGTCCGCAGGACGACGGTGTTGATGAACATGCCGATCATCCTCGTTGTCGCAGCCTGCCCTCGACCCGAGACCGCGGCACCGATACTCACGTCGTCGACGTCGGCGAGTCTGGCGAGCGCCGCGGCGAATGCGGCGTGGCACACCATGAACGGCGTCAGCCCGTGCGCCCGGGCGGTACGGGCGACCGCGGCGCTGCGTTCGGGCCCGAA
Organism: Gordonia namibiensis NBRC 108229; assembly: GCF_000298235.1. Lineage (GTDB taxonomy): Bacteria > Actinomycetota > Actinomycetes > Mycobacteriales > Mycobacteriaceae > Gordonia > Gordonia namibiensis. The sequence goes on along the minus strand of NZ_BAHE01000043.1, from coordinate 7,555 downwards.
TTCGATCGGCAGTCGTGCGCCCCGGTGATCGATCACCGGCGGCCGCGGCCGGTCCGTCGGAAGGTCGAGCGCCGCGGGGATGCCGTCGAGCGCCGTCGACCAGTAGTCGAACTGGGCAGCCATCAGCGAGGTCGGGTCGTCGAGGTCGCCGAGAGTCGCACGCTGCCAAAGCGTGTGGTCGACGTAACCCACCGGAAGCGGCTCCGGTGCGGGCAGATTCGTTCCCGACGTTCGCGCCTGGTATGCAACCAGCAGTTCCCCGGTCAGGATCTGCAGGGATGCGGCGTCACCGGCGATGTGGTGGATCACCACGACGACGCGGTATCCGCCGTCGATGGGCGCGATCGCGACCCGCACCGGGAGGTCGACGGTGACGTCGAATCCCTCGGCGCAGACCGCCATCGCGGCGTCGACGTCGGCTGTCTCGTTCCAGCGCAAGCGGGTTGCCGCGTCGCTCGTGTCGAGCACGAGCTGTACCGGTGTCCCATCCACCGCCATCGGGTAGACGGTGCGCAACGGTTCGTGTCGGGCGATGACGTCGAGCAAGGCCTCGCGCAGCGCGGCGAGGTCCGGGTCGCCGAGCACATCGAAGGCGACGGGCATGTTGTACACCGGCGATGCCACATCGAACTGGTTGATGAACCAGATCCGTTGCTGCGCATACGACAGCGGGATCTGCGCGGGGCGCCGACGACGGCTCAACGGCTGCGCCGACAGACGCCGCTGGGTCAGCGTACGCGCGAGCTCTCGTACGGTCGGTGCGCGGAAGATGTCGCGGATGTCGATGTCGACCCCGAGACGTTCGGCGACGCCGGCCACGACACGCAGTGCGGCGAGCGAATGCCCGCCGAGGTCGAAGAATGGCACTGTCACCGAGACCTCGTCGAGTGCCAGGACGTCGGCGAAGACCGCCGCCAGGGCGCGCTCGATTCCGTCGGCGGGCGGGACGAACTCGGCTGACACCGCGGCCGGAGCGGGCAGCGCACGACGGTCGAGCTTGCCGGTGGCGGTCAGCGGGACGTCGCCGAGGATCACCCACTGCGTCGGCCGCATGTACTGCGGCAGTGTCTCGGCAACGCGGGCCCGCACCACATCGAGGTCGACGTCGCCGGCGAGATAACCGACCAGGACCTCGCCCGTCGGTCCGTTGCGGACGGTCGCCGCGGCGTGCGTGATGCCGTTGATCTGCGCGAGGATCGATTCGATCTCCGCCAGCTCGATGCGCTGTCCGCGGAGTTTCACCTGGAAGTCGGAGCGCCCGAGGTACTCGAGTTCACCTTCCGCATTCCATCGGACCAGGTCGCCGGTCCGGTACAGACGGGCGCCTGAACGGCCGGTGGGGTCGGCGACGAAGCGCTCGGCGGTGAGATCCGGCCGGGACGCGTAGCCGCGAGCCAGCTGCCCACCGCCGACATAGAGTTCGCCGACGACCCCGACCGGTGCGGGTTGCAGCCGGTCGTCGAGGACCCAGGTCGTGGTGTTCGCGATCGGCCGGCCGATCGGCACGGTCACCTCGTCGGTGCCGAGGCGATATACGGTGACCTCGACTGCGGCCTCGGTGGGCCCGTATAGGTTGTCCATGTCCGCAGCCGGCACGAGCGCACCCATCGCATGCGCAGTGGCCGCGGGCAGCGCCTCGCCGGAGGCGTTGATGCGCCGCAACGTCGCCAGGGCCGCGCGCCGCTCGGGGTTGTCGCCGACGTACTCGGCGAACGCCGCCATCATCGACGGCACGAAGTGAATCGACGTGATCCCCTGGCGCCGGACCTCGTCGAGGACGTAGGCAGGGTCGATGTGCCGACCGTCCTCGGCGATCACCAGCCGGGCACCGGCCATCAGTGGCGCGAACAGTTCCGGCACCGACACGTCGAAGGTGGCCGGGGTCTTCAGCATCACGACGTCGTCGTCGCTCAATGGTTCCCGGATGTGCATCCAGGCGAGACGGTTCAGGACTGCCCGGTGACTGACCGTGACGCCCTTGGGTGTTCCCGTCGATCCGGAGGTGAACAGCGTGTACAGCGCGTTGTCGGGGTCGACCACCCGACGGAATGCGGCGCGGGACACCGCCGCGGCGTGGTCGTCGGCAACCGGGGTGTCGGCGTCGACCACCAGGACGTGCGGTGTGACACCGGCGAGGACCTCGGGTCGAGGGTCTGCGGCCAGGATCACCGAGATCGACGCCGCGTCGATCATCGCCGCGAGTCGCTCCGCGGGCGTTGCCGGGTCGATGACCACGTAGGCGCCACCGGCGGCGACCACGGCGTGGATCGCCAGGACGAGCTCGACCGAACGCGGGATGCACACGCCCACTGCGACATCCGGTCCCACGCCGTGGCCCGAGAGCCGCTGCGCGAGATCGGACACCCGGGTGGTGAACTCCGCGTAGGTCAGCGTCCGATCCCCCGCCACCAGAGCTATCGCGCCGGGGGTGCGTCGGGCCGCGGCGTCGACCGCCTCGGAGACCGTCGACCACGGCACGGACAGGTCCGGGCCGGAAACCAGTTCGGCGATCCGCGTGCGCTCGGCGTCGTCGGTCAGATCGATCTCGCCCACCGGCCGACCGTCGATTTCCGTACCGGTGAGAGCCTCGAGCACCCGGATCAGCCGCGTGATCATCACCTCGATGGTCGACGCGTCGAACAGGTCTGTCGCGTAGACGATCTCGACCGGCCACGCACCCTGCGGGTCCACGCTGACCGCGACGGTCAGGTCGAGCTGAGTGGTCCCGGTGGACACCGCGAGAGGTTCCAGACGGAGTCCGCCGGGGGCCTCGGCTGCGTCGGCGGTCCCAGCAGTGCCCGTGGCGTGCAGCACCGACAGCATCACCTGGCTCAGCGGGGCGAAGGCCTCGGATCGCGCCGGGGACAGCCGGTCGACGAGGTAGTCGAACGGGACATCCGCGCGGGCGAGCGCGTTGACGTCGTCGACGCGGACGCGGTCGAGGAAGTCCCGGACGTCGATCGCCGGGTCGACCTCCGTCCGCAGGACCAGGGTGTTGACGAACATGCCGACCAGGTCGTCGAGATGAGCGTGGCCGCGCCCGGCGACCGGCGTGCTGATCGCGATGTCGCGGCTCGCCGACAGGCGGGCGAGGAGGATCGCGAGCGCGGCGTGGATCGTCATGAAGTCGGTGATCCCGCGATCCCGGGACGCCGCGGAGATCCGTGCGGCCAGGTCGGCCGGGATCTCCGCGGTGACACGGCCGCCACGCTGAGAGGCAACCGGCGGCCGCGGACGATCTGTCGGCAACGGGAGGAGGTCGGGCAGGTCCGACAACCTGTTGACCCAGTACCCGACCTGCTTGCCGAGCACCGAGTCCGGGGCGTCGACATCGCCGAGGGTCTGCCGTTGCCACAGTGCGTGGTCGGCGAACTGGACCGGTAGCTCGGTGAACGCCGGTGGCCGTCCCTCGGCCCGCGCGAGGTACGCCGTCCACAGGTCGGACAGCAACGGTCGCATCGACTCGCCGTCGGCCGCGATGTGATGGAGAAGGACGACGAGGAGGTGATCGTCACCGTCCGGGCCGTCGTCTCCGGCTGCCAGGAGACGTACGCGCAGCGGGATCTCGGTGGTGATGTCGAAGCCGGGCGGCCCGAGGAGCACGGACAGGTCGTCGGCGGTGAGCGGATCGGCGGGCAGCGTGTCGGTTTCCCACCGCAATGCCGTTCGGGCTTCCTCGATGTCGAGGATTCGCTGGAAGGGTTCACCCGCGTCGGCCGGGAAAACGGTGCGCAGGATCTCGTGCCGCGCGAGCACATCGACGACGGCGTTGCGCAGCGCCGACCAATCGAGCGGACCGCGTAGTCGTACGGCCAACGGGATGGTGTAGGCCGCCGACTCCGGTTCGAACCGGTTGAGGAACCAGATGCGTTGCTGCGCATACGACAACGGAATCCGGTCTGGGCGGTCGACGACGCGCACCAGTGGCGCCTGCGGCGGCTCCGTGTCGAAGGCGGTCTCGATGCGCCGCGCGAGCCCGCGCACGGTCGGCGACTCGAAGACGTCGCGGACACCCAGGCGGACGCCGAACTGGTCTCCGGCACGCGCGCTCAATCGGGTCGCGGACAGCGAGTTCCCGCCGATGGCGAAGAAGTCTGCAGTGGCCGAGACCTTCTCGAGGTCGAGGATGTCGGCGACGATCGCGGCGAGGATTCGTTCGGTGTGACCCGCGGGCGGTGTGTGGGCGTCGGTCGCGTCGACGGTGTCGATCTCCGGAAGCTGCCTGCGGTCGATCTTGCCGACCGGATTGCGCGGGAGGTGCTCCAGGACCTGGAGTTTCGCCGGAACCATGTACGGCGGCAGCTGAGCGGCCAGCTGTTCGCGGAGATCCGCGACGTCGAGGTCTTCAACCGGGTCGAGGGGCTCGACGTACCCGGCGAGCTCGGTGACGGGGTCTCCCACGCCGATGACGACCGCGTTGCGCACGGCCGGGTGTGCGGTGAGCGTCGCCTCGATCTCACCGAGTTCGAGGCGCTGGCCGCGCAGCTTCACCTGGAAGTCGCTGCGCCCCACATAGGTCAGTTCGCCGGTGCGTGATCGGCGCACGAGGTCCCCGGTGCGGTACATGCGGCTGCCCGGTGGTCCGAACGGAGCCGACACGAAACGCTCGGCCGTGAGGGCCGGGCGGTCCTGGTAACCGCGGGCGAGTTCCCCGCCCGCGAGATACAGCTCTCCGACGACGCCGGGCGGCACCGGATGGAGTCGGCCGTCGAGGACGTGCGCGGTGGCGCCGGGCGCGGGACGGCCCAGCCGGACCGGTTCGTCGAGGCCGACCGCCGGTGAGGTGACGCTGATGATCGTCGTCTCAGTGGGTCCGTAACCGTTGTGGAAGGCGGTGTGCGCGGCCCAGCGGTCCTTCTCGGCGTCGGGGACGGCTTCGCCGCCGACGAGCACGTTGGTGAACGGCAACGACGCGGGGTCGGGTAGTGACGCGGCCACGGAGGTCACCAGGAATGCGTGTGTCGTGCGATGCGTCGTGACGAAGTCGGCCAGTTCACGTCCACCGTAGATCTCCGGCGGGACGACGACGAGTGTGGCCGCGCTGCCGTAGGCGCCGAGGATCTCGAGGATCGCGGCGTCGAAGGCGGGTGAGCTGATACCCAGCCATCGGGCCTGCGGCCCCGAACCGTGACGGTCACGCAGCACTGCGGCCACGCCGGCCAGGCCCCGGTGAGTGACGAGCACACCCTTGGGCATCCCGGTCGAACCCGAGGTGAAGATCATGTACGCACCGTCGTCGGGGTACACCGGGCGCCGGATCGCGGGAGCCGGCCGAGGCGCTCGGGACCTCAGCTCGGCGGCCCGGTCGGCGTCGAGAAGCATCCAGTGCACCCCGGCCGACGTCTGCACCGAGCCGTCGGTGAGACCCACCTTGGCGCGTGCGCCTCCCACCACGCGGGCGATGCGATCCGCGGGATGGCGGGGATCGACCGGGCAGTACACCGCGCCGGTCTTGGCGATCGCCCACAGCGCGAGTTGTGCCCGTGCCGACCGTCCCAATGCGCACACGACGACGTCGTCCGGGCCGACGCCGTGCTCGGTGAGTTCGGCGGCGAGATGCGAACTCGCGTGGTCCAGCTCGTCATACGTCCAGCTGCCGAGCTCGTCGATGACGGCGGGGTGGTCGCCGCGGGACCGGACGGCGGCGGCGAGCAGTTCGGGCAGGGTCACGACGGCCGGGTCCGGGTCACCGGAGACCAGCGGCCCCGTGTCCTCGTCGATGGCGAGCAGATCGAGATCGCCGACCGGCGTCGCGGTGTCGGCGACCGCGTGGACGAGGAGGCCGACGAATCGGTCGGCCAGGCGCCGGGCGTCGGCATCGTCGTAGAGGTCGGTGGCGTAGGTGAGGGTGCCGCGCCAGGGTGCGCCCGCCGCCCCGTCGGTGCGCACCGCGACCGTGAGGTCGAACTTGGCAGAGTCGTCCGTCACGGGCACCGGACTGATGTCGAGGCCGGCGAGCTCTGTCGACAAACGCGGAGGCAGCGTTGCGGTGTCTGCGGTGTCGGTCGTCGTCAGCAGGACCTGGACGAGCGGCGCATACGACGCGGCCCGGGTGGTCCCGAGCGCGTCGATCACCTCGTCGAACGGCACGTCGGCATGTGCGAGGGCGTCGAGGTCGTCGTCGCGGATCTCGTGGAGGAGGTCCGCGAACCCGCCATCCGTCGCGACCCGGCTGCGCAGGGCGACGGTGTTGACGAACATGCCGATCAGGTCGTCGGTCTCGCCGTCGCGGCCGGCGGTGGCGGTGCCGATGACGATGTCTCCGCTCCCGGAGAGGCGGCTCAGGAGTGCCGCGAGCGCGGCGTGCAGCACCATGAACGTCGTGGTCCCGGTGGCACGGGCGAGATCGGCGGCGGCCGACGCGGTGCGGCCCGGAATCGTGAAGTCGACCGTGGCACCGCGGGTGTCGCGGGTCGACGGCCGCGGGTCTGTGGTCGGGAGCTCGAGGAGCGCCGGAGCACCGGCGAGGCGGTCCGCCCACCACTGGCGTCGGGTGGCCGCGGTCGCGTCGCCCTGCCGGAGTTCCAGGACGTGGTCGGCGTACTGGCGAGGCAAGGGCGCCCAGTCCGGTGCGCGGCCGTCACGTCGCGCGACATAGGCGGTAAGCAGGTCGCGGGCCAGGACCGGTCCCGACGCACCGTCCGCTGCTATGTGGTGAATCGCAAGCACGAGCAATGCACCGTCGGCCGGGTCGCGGTGCAGACGTGCCCTCACCGGCAGGTCCCGGGTGAGGTCGTACGGCACCACGGTGACGGCCATCGCCTCGGCATCGGAATCGACCAGACGCCAATCGAAGTCGACATCGTCGGCGATGACCTGGTGCGGTCGGCCGTCCGGCCCGAGAGGGTAGGTGGTCCGCAGGATCTCATGCCGCGCGATCACGTCATCGATCGCGGACCGGACGTCATCGGCGTCGACCTGCCCGCGGATACGGAATCCGAACGGGATGATGTACGAGGCGGCGTCGGGTTCGTACTGGTTGATGAACCACATACGTCGTTGCGCACTGGAGAGCGGCAGGACGTCGGGACGCGGCGACGATGCCCTCTCGCCCACCTCCGGGCCGAGCGCCGCGGGATCGGCGCCGGAACGTTCGACGCGGGCGGCGAGGCCGCGAACGGTCGGCTCGTCGAAGACATCCCGCACGGTGACCGGGATGCCGAGCGTTCGTCCCAGTCGCGACGCGAGACGGGTTGCTGCCAACGAGTTCCCGCCGGCGTCGAAGAAGCTGGTGCCGGCCGAGACCTCGTCGACCCCGAGCACATCGGCGAAGACGTCGGCGACGGCGATCTCGGCGGGTGTCGACGGGGCGACGTACTCGTCGGCCGCGTACATCGGAAGCGGGAGTGCCTTGCGATCGATCTTGCCCGCGGTGTTGGACGGCATCTCGTCGAGGATCACCCAGGACGTCGGACGCATGTATCCCGGCAGTTTCTCGGCAACGGTCCGGACGACATCGAGATCGACGTCGGCGCCGGTCAGATGAGCGACGAGCTGCTCGCCGGCGGGCAGTGCCATCACGGACGCCACCACCTGGGTCACGCCGGGTGCGGTC
>NZ_BAHE01000044.1 GCF_000298235.1 Gordonia namibiensis NBRC 108229 | reverse complement strand
CTCCACACGGGTCAATCGAAGACGCCGACCCCGACACGGTTGCTGCTGCGGCCGAACGTGACGACCGCACCTCCGCCCAACTCAATCACGACGCGTTCAACGCCCTGCTCAAAGCTGTCTTCGAGGACGGACTCCTGGGTAAGAGTCACCGCGGGTTGCCGACCCAACTGATCATCAAAGCCGACCTCAACGACCTCCGACGCGAAGCCGGGTTCGCCACCACCGCCACCGGCACGCTGATCCCCATCCCCGAGCTCATCGACATGGCCGCCGATGCGCAGCCCTGGTTGGCGGTGTTCAAAGACGCCACCGCGGTCCCGCTGTACTTCGGACGCGGCAAACGCCTGGCCACCCGCGAACAACGACTGGTGTCCTTCGCACGACCCGACGGCGAAAGCTGCTCCACCCCTGGCTGCGACCTCGCCGCCGCACACGTCGAGATGCATCACGCCCAACTGGATTGGGCCGATGGTGGACTCACCGACATCACCGACCTCGCTCCGGCGTGTCCGAAACACAACCGCATGGTCAGCAACCAACCCGGCGGCTACACCACACGCATGGTGCGCGAAGGCCCCGACGAGGGCCGCTGCGCCTGGCGACTCAACGCCGAACCCGGCGCACCACCGAATCCTGAACGCATCAACCGGCGACCCGACATACCCCGCCGATTCGCCGAACACCTCCAACAAGTGCGCAACGAAATTTACGGACCCCAACCGGAGTCCGGCGATACCCCACGCCTACACCTGCGCGAGGTCATCGACCTACGCAACGCCTCCGACGCCGAAGCCACCCTCGCCTCGATCCTCCTCGCCGCGGCGTACCCGCGTGCGTGAGGAGTGTCGAGCACTGGTCACCAGCCCTTCGTGGCTCGTCGCTACGCTCCTCACACCTCAGGGAGCGGGGAGTGCACGTCGCTAACGCTCCTCACACCTCGGGAGCAGAGGCGACGCCCTCACCATGACGCCCCGCGCCGCCGGCGAAGCGGGTGGCTCCCGCGACGGTGTCGGACGCGAGCGACACCATGCCGTGCCGTAACTCGTTGCTCATCGCGGCGTCGAGGTCCTGGCCGTGTTGCTCGAGAACAGACATCCGGTCCTGGCGTAGGCACGTTTGCGGGAACTGCGCGATCTGAGTCGCGAGTTCGACGGCGGCGTCGAGCGCGGTCCCCGATGGCACAACGCGATTCGCGAGTCCTATCTGCAACGCCTCGTCGGCCGCGACCGCACGACCGGTGAGGATCAGGTCCATCGCACGACTCTCCCCGATCAACCGCGGAAGCCGCACCGTCCCACCGTCGATCAGCGGGACGCCCCACCGCCGGCAGAAGACGCCGAACACGGCATCCTCCTCGACGACGCGCACGTCCGCCCACAGGGCGAGTTCGAGTCCACCGGCGACGGCGTGACCGGAGATCGCCGCGATCACCGGCTTGGACAACCGCATCCGGGTCGGGCCCATCGGGCCGTCACCGTCGGCCTCCACCCGGTTCGGGGTTCCGTCGGCGATGGCCTTGAGATCGGCTCCCGCGCAGAACGTCCCACCCTCGCCGTAGAGCACGGCCACCGATACGGACTCGTCGGCGTCGAACCGACGGAACGCATCGGCCAAGGCGTCGGCGGTCGCACGGTCGACGGCGTTGCGGCGGTCGGGACGATCGATCCCGATGATCCGGACCGGCCCCTGCGACCGTTCGATCACTTTCGACACGCCCATCGCCCCCGGTCAGTCGTCGAACACCTACGTGTTGAAGTACTTGGCTTCCGGATGGTGCAGCACGAACGCATCCGTGGACTGCTCGGGATGGAGCTGCAACTCCTCCGACAGCCGGACACCGATCCGCTCCGGCTCGAGCAACTCGATCATCTTCGCGCGGTCCTCGAGATCCGGGCAGGCACCGTAACCGAAGGAGAAACGCGCACCGCGGTATTCGAGGTCGAAGAAGCCCTGAGCGTGCTCGGGATCCTCGCTGTCCATCGACCGGTCACCGAACTTCAGCTCGCTGCGCACACGCTGATGCCAGTACTCGGCGAGCGCCTCGGTCAGCTGCACACCGATGCCGTGCACCTCGAGGTAGTCGCGGTAGGCATCCTCGGCGAACAGCTTGTTCGCGAAGTCGGCGATCGGCTGTCCCATCGTGACGAGCTGGAACGGCAGGACGTCGACCCGGCCGGCGGCCTTCGCGGCCTCGCGCGACTGGATGAAGTCGGCGATGCACAAGAACCTCGACCGCTGCTGGCGCGGGAACGAGAAGCTGAACCGAACCGGCGCATCAGGATCGGGCTCGGTGAGCACGTGGACGGTGTCACCCTCGCTGACCGCCGGGTAGTAGCCGTACACCACCGCGGCGTGCTGCAGGATGTTCTCGGTCGCGAGCCGGTCGATCCAGTAACGCAGACGCGGCCGGCCCTCGGACTCCACGAGCTCCTCATACGACGGGCCGTCGCCACCGCGGGCGCCGCGCAGGCCCCACTGGCCGAGGAACAGCGCACGCTCGTCGAGCAGCTGCAGGTAATCGGCGATCGGCACACCCTTGACGATGCGCGAACCCCAGAACGGCGGGGTCGGGATCTCGTTGTCGGCGGTCACGTCCGAGCGCGCCGGCACCTCGACGGGCTCCTCGGCGGCCTTGCGCTTCGCGGCGATGCGCTTGGACCGCTCGTGGCGTGCCTTGCGCTCGGCCGTCTTGGCCGCCTCGGCCTTGGCCTCGTCGCTGTCCGGGTCGGGTCCGCCGCCGCGCTTGCGCGCCATGATGTCGTCCATCAGCCGCAGGCCCTCGAAAGCGTCACGCGCATAGTGCACGTCGCCCTCGTAGACCTCCGACAGGTCGTTCTCGACGTACGAACGCGTCAGCGCCGCGCCGCCGAGCAGGACCGGGTACTCCTCGGCGAGACCACGCGTGTTGATCTCCTCGAGGTTCTCCTTCATGACGACGGTCGACTTCACGAGCAGACCGGACATGCCGATGACGTCGGCCTTCTTGTCCGCGGCGACATCGAGGATGGTCGTGATCGGCTGCTTGATGCCGATGTTGACGACCTCGTAGCCGTTGTTGGACAGGATGATGTCGACGAGGTTCTTGCCGATGTCGTGGACGTCGCCCTTGACGGTCGCCAGCACGATACGGCCCTTGCCGTCCTCGCCGGTCGCCTCCATGTGCGGTTCGAGGTGCGCCACAGCGGCTTTCATGACCTCGGCGGACTGCAACACGAATGGAAGCTGCATCTGACCCGAGCCGAAGAGCTCGCCGACGGTCTTCATCCCCGACAGCAGCGTGTCGTTGATGATCGACAGCGGCGGGACCTGGGTCATCGCCTCGTCGAGATCGTCGGTCAGGCCGTTGCGCTCACCGTCGACGATGCGTCGTTCCAGCCGTTCGAAGAGCGGCAGCTTGGCCAGTTCCTGGGCGCGTGACTCGCGAGCCGAGGCGGCGGAGACGCCCTCGAACAGCTCCATCAGCTTCTGCAGCGGGTCGTAACCCTCGCTCCGGCGGTCGTAGACCAGATCCAGCGCGACCTGACGATGCTCCTCCGGGATGCGCGCCATCGGCAGGATCTTCGAGGCGTGCACGATCGCGGTGTCGAGGCCGGCCTGCACGCACTCGTGCAGGAACACCGAGTTCAACACCTGCCGCGCGGCCGGGTTCAGGCCGAACGAGATGTTCGAGATACCGAGCGTGAAGTGCACATCGGGATGCGACTCGTGCAGCCGGCGGATGGCCTCGATCGTCTCGATGCCGTCGCGGCGGACCTCCTCCTGACCCGTCGAGATCGGGAAGGTCAGGGCATCGATGATGATGTCCTCTTCGGCGAGGCCCCAGTTGCCGGTGATGTCGTCGATCAGACGCTCGGCGACCCGGACCTTCCAGTCCGCGGTACGCGCCTGCCCCTCCTCGTCGATGGTCAGGGCGACAACGGCCGCACCGTGTTCGACGACGAGACGCATGATCTTGTTGAACCGCGAGTCCGGCCCGTCGCCGTCCTCGTAGTTCACCGAGTTGACCGCGCACCGACCGCCGAGCGCCTCGAGACCCGCGCGGATGACCTCCGGCTCGGTCGAGTCGAGCATGATCGGCAGCGTCGACGACGTCGCGAAGCGGCTCGCGAGAGCGGTCATGTCCGCGGCGCCGTCCCGACCGACGTAGTCGACGTTCAGGTCGAGCATGTGCGCGCCGTCGCGCGTCTGGTCCTTGGCGATGTCGAGGCACTTCTGGTAGTCCTCGGCGATCATCGCCTCACGGAATGCCTTGGACCCGTTGGTGTTGGTGCGCTCACCGATGACCAGGAAGCTCGCATCCTGATCGAAGGGCACCGCGGTGTAGAGCGACGACGTCTCCGACTCGTGCTGGGGCGCGCGCGTCGCGGGGGTGACCTGCGCGACCGCCTCGGCGACCTGGCGGATGTGCTCCGGCGTGGTGCCGCAGCAACCGCCGACGAAGGAGAGCCCGAACTCGCCGACGAACTGGGCCATCGACTCGGCCAGTTCCTCCGGCGTCAGCGGGTACTCGGCACCCTTCGCGCCGAGGACGGGCAGACCGGCGTTCGGCATGACCGACACCGGGATGCGCGCATGCTTCGACAGATAGCGCAGGTGCTCGCTCATCTCCGCCGGACCGGTGGCGCAGTTCAGGCCGATCAGGTCGACGCCCAACGGCTCGATCGCCGCCAGCGCGGCACCGATCTCCGAACCGAGCAGCATCGTGCCGGTCGTCTCGACCGTGACGTGGCTGATGATCGGGATACGTCGGCCCACCTGGTCCATGGCGCGCTGCGCCGCGATCACCGCGGCCTTCACCTGCAGCAGGTCCTGCGACGTCTCGACGAGCACCGCGTCGGCGCCGCCCTCGAGCATGCCGATGACGCATTCCTGATAGGCGTCGCGGATCGCGGCGAACGTCGTGTGTCCGAGGCTCGGGAGCTTGGTGCCCGGGCCCATCGAGCCGAGGACATACCGGTCGGTGCCGTCGGCGGACGGACCCATCTCGTCGGCCACGCCGCGTGCGATCGCGGTGCCCTTGTAGGCCAGCTCACGGATGCGGTCGGCGATGTCGTAGTCGCCGAGGTTCGACAGGTTGCAGCCGAAGGTGTTGGTCTCCACGGCGTCGGCGCCGGCCTCGAAGTAGGCGCGGTGGATGCCCTCGAGGACGTCGGGGCGGGTGTCGTTGAGGATCTCGTTGCAGCCCTCGAGCTGGTTGAAGTCGTCGAGGGTCAGGTCCGCGGCCTGGAGCATCGTGCCCATCGCCCCGTCGCCGATCAGGACGCGCCGCGACATCGACGACATGAAGGTCGTGTCGAAGTCGCTCGGTCGATGGCCGGAGTTTTCGAAGGACATGGTTGACAGCGTAGTTCGCCCTCTCTGCGTGTTCGGTCGTAGGCTGGTTCGGTGAACGCTGAGCAGATGTCGAACCTCCCCCAGCTGCGCAGACCCATTCTGCTCGCGGCCTTCGAGGGATGGAACGACGCCGGGGACGCCGCCAGCAGCGCCGTCGAGCATCTCGCCCTCGAATGGGACGCTCGTCCGCTCGCCGACATCGACTCTGATGAATACTACGACTTCCAGGTCAACCGCCCCACTGTCAAGCAGGTGGACGGCGTGACCCGGCGCATCGAGTGGCCGACGACGTCGATCTCATACTGCAGCCCGCGCGGTGCCGACCGCGACATCGTGCTGGTCCGGGGCATCGAACCGAACATGCGGTGGCGTGCGTTCTGCGCCGAGATCGTCGAACTCGCCCAGGAGCTCGAGGTCGAGACCACCGTCATGCTGGGCGCGCTGCTCGCCGACACCCCGCACACCCGCCCGGTGCCGGTCACCGGGACGGCCTACAGCAGTGAGTCGGCGGCCCGGTACAACCTGACCGAGAGCCGCTACGAGGGCCCCACGGGCATCACCGGCGTGCTGCAGGACCTCTTCGTGCAGGCGGGCCTGCCCGCGGTGTCCTTCTGGGCCGCCGTGCCGCATTACGTGTCGACCCCGCCCAACCCGAAGGCCACCGTCGCGCTGCTGACGCGCGTCGAGGAGGTCCTCGACATCGAGGTCCCGCTCGGCACCCTGCCCGAGCAGGCCGAGGAGTGGGAGCGCGCGGTCACCGAGATGACCGAGGACGACGAGGAGATCGCCGACTACGTCCGTGGCCTCGAAGAGCGTGGCGACGCCGAGATGGATGCCGACGAGATGATGGCGAAGATCGACGGCGACGCACTCGCCGCCGAGTTCGAGCGGTATCTGAAGCGTCGCGGCCAGGGGCCGTTCGGCGGGTGAGCAGCCACCGATCGACGTTGGCGCGACGTGCCGGCGCCGGGATCGCGGCGAGTGTCGCCGCGGTGGGGGCCGGTACGGCGGCGTACGCCGCGCGCAATCTCACCTACGACACCCGCGAGGCTGCCCGGCTCGCGTCAAGCGGGATGCGCCCGCGGGCGGTCACGACCCCCGACGGTGCCGTCATCACCTACGGCGAGGGACCCCGACACGGCCCTCCCCTGCTGCTGATCCCCGGCCAGCAGGTCTCGTGGACGGATTACGCAGCGGTGCTGGGCACACTCACCCGCGACTGGCAGGTCTTCGCCGTCGACGCCTTCGGACACGGGGGTTCGGCCAAGGAGCCGTCGCTGTACCCGGCCCTGCCGCAGACCGAGGCCCTCGCCTGGTTTGTCGAGAACGTCGTCGGCGCCCCCGTCGTCGTGGCGGGACATTCCTCCGGCGGGCTCCTGGCCGTGCGGCTGGCCGCCGACTTCGGAGACCGCGTGCGCGCCGTGCTCATCGAGGACGCACCGTTCTTCGGCACCGAACCCGACCGCGTGCACGCGACCTACGCCTGGCTCGACACGTTCCGGAACATCCACCGCCATCTCGAAGCCGGCGCATCGGCGGACGCGGACAGCTGGACCCGGTACTGGGTCCGGCACAGCCACCTGCGGACGATGTTCGGCGACCGCGCGTGGGAGTCCCTGGTCCGGGGTCCGCTGGAGCGCCGCCTCGACCGGGATCCGCACGTGATCCCGAAACTGTGGTGGCTGCCGCCGACCCTCAACCGCGCGATCGCACTCACGGCCTGTCTGCAGGACGGAACCGGCGACTACGACCTGCGCTACGGGGAGATGTTCTACGACGGCTCGTGGCTCGCCGGATATGAGCAGGCCGAGACCCTCAGCCGGGTCCTCGTACCCACGACGCTGTTGCACACGACGGCCCATGAGCAGGACGGCGTCCTGCTGGGCGCGATGACCTCCGACGACGCGGTCCGGGCGCACACGCTCATGCCGGACTGCCTGCTGATCGACCGCATACCGTCGGGACACGACATCCACCGGCAGCGGCCGCCGCTGTATGTCGACGCCCTGAACGCGCTACGGGATCGGATTCGCGCCCCGCTCAGCCGATCTTCTCGATAGACACGACCGGCGTGGTGATCCGCCACGTGCGGACGTCGGGATCGTCGGCGGCCCGTACCCAGAACTGCGCGGACTCGCCGAGCCGGCAGGACTTGACCCCGAGCAGCGGGATGTCCTCGGAATCACGGCGCAGCCGGCTGACGGTCCAGTCCTCGCTGTCGGTGCCGCCGACGCCGGGGGCACGCAGCAGCGTCATCTCCCCGAAATCGAGCAGGTAGGTGGAGGTCCGGGTGACCACGGTGAACACCCCGGAGTCGGTGTCTGGTCTGATCTCTTGCACGCGCGCCACGAGAGCACTGTACCCAGAGCGGTCACTCACTGTTCGCCCCGCACAACCCGGAGGGATCAGTTCTGCCGGGTCGCCGGGATGCCGAGCAGCGCGTCGACCGCGGCCGCGAGTGCCGCCGGGGCCTCCGCCGACGAACCGATGCCGCTGCGCACGTCCGCGCACCAGGCGTCCACTGCGGCAAGTGCTTTCGGGGTGTCGAGATCATCGGCGAGATGCTGGCGGACGCGCGCGATGACATCCGCGGCGTCGGGGCCGGTGGGTGCGGCGAAGGCGGTGCGCCACCGGTCGAGACGTTCGACGGCGGTGTCGAGCACCGTCTGGGTCCACATGCGGTCACCGCGATAGTGGTCGGCGAGCAGGGCCAGACGGATCGCGGCCGGGTCGACGCCCTCGCGACGCAGCACCGACACGAACACCAGATTGCCGCGGCTCTTCGACATCTTCTCGCCATCGAGGCCGACCATGCCGGTGTGCACGTAGTGGCGGGCGAAGCGGCGCGAATCCGTGAGTGCCTCGCCGTGGGCCGCCGAGAACTCGTGGTGCGGGAAGATCAGGTCGTTGCCGCCGCCCTGGATGTCGAACTCGATGCCGAGCCGGTTCAGCGCGATGGCCGAGCACTCGATGTGCCAGCCCGGACGTCCGGGACCGAAGGGCGAGTCCCACGACGGCTCGCCTTCCCGCTTCGCACGCCACAGCAGGGCGTCGAGGGGGTCACGCTTGCCTGCACGGTCGGGGTCGCCCCCGCGCTCGGCGAAGAACCGGGCCATGGTCTCGCGGTCGTAGCCGGATTCGTAGCCGAACTGCTCGGTGGCGTCGGTCCGGAAGTAGACGTCGGGGTACTCGGCGTCGTCGACGGTGTAGGCGGCACCCGAGGCGAGCAGCTTCTCCACGACCTCGATGACCTCGCCGATCGATTCGACGGCACCGATGTAGTCGCGCGGCGGCAGCACGCGCAGGGCGGTCATGTCGTCGCGGAAGAGCTGGGTCTCGCGCGCACCGAGGTCGCGCCAGTCGACGCCGTCGCGGTCGGCACGCTCGAACAGCGGGTCGTCGACGTCGGTCACGTTCTGCACGTAGTGGACGTCGTGTCCCTGGTCCCGCAGGACGCGGTTGACCTGATCGAAGGTCAGATACGTGGCGGCGTGGCCGAGGTGCGTCGCGTCGTACGGGGTGATCCCGCAGACGTACATGGTGGCGGTCTGTCCGGGGGTCACCGGACGGACCGCACGGTCGGCGGTGTCATAGAGGCGAAGGGCAGGTCCCTCGCCGGGTACCTCCGGAAGTTCCACATCGGGCCACGACTGCATGGCGTCCACTGTATTGCCCACGGACCGCGAGGTGTTCACGGCCCGGTCGGAGCGGCGTCGTCCGGCGACGCGGATCACAGTGGGGCGTCAGAAGGGGGGCCACGGGATGGGCCGGTGGCCCGGCGGGAGCGGCATGGTCTCGCTCTCGGCGACCACGATCGCCCGGACCGTGAGTGCGTCGACCTCGTCGGCGGTGATGTGACGCAACAGCTCGTCCCGCAACGCACACCCGTCGGTCTCCAACTTCTCGGCCAGTTCGGCGACGTCGGCGACCAGGTGCCCGGGTACCTGCTCTCCCGCCCAACCCCACAGGACGGTGCGGAGCTTGTCCTCGGAGTGCAGGCAGATGCCGTGGTCGATGCCGTAGACCCCGCCGTCGAGGCCCTCGAGCACGTGGCCGCCCTTCCGGTCAGCGTTGTTCAGGACGACGTCGAGCACCGAGAGTCGCTGGAGTCGTGGGTCGTCGGCGTGGACGAGCACGACGGGTTCGCCGTACGGGTCGTAGGCCTGCAGGACGGCGAAGAAGCCGGTCGGCACCCGGTCGACCGGGCACAGGTCGACGAGGTCGACGCGGGGCTGGTGCTCGACGGGCGGGTGTTCGGTGTTGTCGGGCGTCTCGATCCAGCGCTGGACCATCCCCGGGCCGACCGGGCCGTCGCGGTGGATCGTCGTCGGGATGGCACCCCAGCCGAGGGCCTCCGAGATCAGGTACGACGCGACCTCGCGGCCGGCCAGCGTGCCGTCCGGGAAGTCCCACAGCGGTACCTCGCCGCGGACCGGCTTGTACACGCAGCGGACCGTCTGTTCGTCGAGCACGGCGTCGCACACGAGGGTGGCGTTGCTCGCCGACGGGATCCGACCGAGGATCGTCAGCTCGCCGTCGCGGAGGATCTCGAGCGTCGACACCTCAGTCGGCACCGGGTCCGAGGGCTCGGGTTGCGGGCTCGCGGCCTCCGACGTCAACGACCGTGCCCCTGTCTCACGCCTGGGAGGGTCCGGACGTGCCCGGATCCTCGTCGTCGGGTCCTTCCGGGTCGTCGTCGTCCTCGTCGACGAGGAAGCTCGGATCGGTCTGCGCCGCAAGGCTGTTGAAGACCTCGGGGTCGATGAAGTCGATCGACTTGCTCAACTCCGCATCGCGCTTGTACCCGTTGGTGCGCACGCACAGGTGACCTTCGGGGTCGAGCGGTTCGTTGCACAGCGGGCACGGCTGCCGGCCGGCGGAGATGACCTTCGACGAGCGGGCGGCGAATTCCCGTGCGGCCGCGGTGGTCAGGAACACCCGCACCGCATCGGGTCCCTCGTCGGTGTCGTCGAGCACGACACTCTCGTCGAACTCCCCCTCGGTGATGGCGAGGAGTTCCACAACGACGGCCTCGGACTCGGCGTCCCAGCCCAATCCCATGGTGCCGACCCGGAACTCGGCGTCGACGGGCATGACGAGCGGGCTCAGGTCGCCGACCCGATCGGTGGCCGGCGGGATCGGGGTCCCGAAGCGGCGATGGATCTCGTCGAGGAGCGCACCGATCCGGTCCGCGAGGATCTGGACCTGCTGCTTCTCGAGCATCACGCTGATGATGCGGGTCTCGTGGACGGCCTGGAGGTAGAACGTGCGGTCACCGGGTTGCCCGATCGTGCCGGCGACGAACCGGTCCGGGCTGCGGAACACGTGGATCGCTCGGGACATCACACCTCCTTGATTGTTGTGTTCATTATCCCGATGTCGCCGGGACCGTCGCAGTGGCACCGGTGTCCCCGCCCACGACCGCGTCGTCGGAGGCCTGCTGGTCGTCTCCGGCGGGCGGGCGCGGGGTCGGTATCGAGAGCTTCTGCGTGTTGTTGACGGTGTGCACATACGGGCGCGACGAGGCGTAGCGGATGACGCTGATCGACGCCGGCTCGACGACGATGCGCTGGAAGGCGTCGAGATGGCTGCCCATGGCGTCGGCGACGATCGACTTGATGACGTCGCCGTGCGAACACGCGACCCACACCCCGGAACCGTCCGGTCCGCCGTAGATGCGGTCGAGGTCGCGGACGGCGCGCACCGCCCGGGCCTGGACGTCGGCGAGCCCCTCGCCGTCGGGGAAGACCGCCGCCGAGGGCTGCTGCTGCACGACCTTCCACAGCGGCTCCTTGAGCAGCTCGGAGATCGATCGTCCGGTCCAGCCGCCATAGTCGACCTCGGCGAGATCGTCGACGACGACCTCGGGCGGGCGGTCGCCGTTGGTGCCGAGTGCGGCGAGCAACGGTGCGACGGTCTCCGCGCAGCGGTCGAGCGGCGATCGCACCACCGCCTTGATCTCGGCGAGGTGGTCGCCCAGGCGGCTTACGAGGTCGTCGGCCTGTTCGCGGCCCCGGTCGTCGAGGTGGACTCCGGGGCTACGACCGGCGAGCACACCCGAGGTGTTCGCCGTCGAACGGCCGTGCCGGAGAAGGATCACGGTCATGCCACAACCATAGGCATGAGCGCGGGCGACCCGCACACGACGAGGACCGTCGGGATCGTCAGGTCGCGGAGATGGCGCCGGTCGACAGCAGGATGATCAGTAGGACGCCGAGGATCACCCGGTAGGCGCCGAACCAGTTCATCGAGTGGTTGCTTACGAACTTCAGCAGCCAGGCGATGGCCGCATATCCGACGATGAAGGCGACGATCGTCGCGACCAGCAGCTGGGGCCCGGTGGCTTCCATGCCCTCGCCGCTCGGATTGAACGCGTCCGGGAGGCTGAACAGGCCGGAGGCCGTCACCGCCGGGATGGCCAGCAGGAACGAGAACCGGAAGGCGGCCTCGCGTTCGAGGCCGAGGAACAGGCCCGCACTGGCGGTCGCACCCGACCGGGAGACGCCGGGGACCAGCGCCAGGCACTGGGCGCCGCCCATCACCAGGCCGTCGCGCAGCGTCAGCTTCTCCAGCGGACGCTGCTTCTTGCCGTAGCGCTCGGCCAGCCAGAACACACCCGCGAAGACGATCAGCATGATCGCCACCAGCCACAGATTCCGGCCGGTCGTGCGGATCTGGTCCTTGAGTACGAAGCCGATGATGCCGATCGGGATGGTCGCGAAGATCACATACCAGCCGATGCGGTAGTCGAGGCTCCGCTCCTCGGCGTGGAACAGGCCACGGAACCAGGCCGCGATGATGCGAACGATGTCCTTGGCGAAGAACAGCAGCACGGCCGCCTCGGTGCCGAGCTGGGTGACCGCGGTGAACGACGCGCCGGCGTCCTCCCCGAACATGAGTTCCGAGGCGATGCGGAGATGCCCGGACGACGAGATCGGCAGGAACTCGGTGAGACCCTGCAGCGCCCCGAGGACGATCGACTGGGTCCAGCTCATGGTGTCGGTCACGGCGCCCGATGCTACGCGGAGCCCCGACCGCCGACCCGGCTCGGTGACACGCGTCGACCCGCCTGAGCGTCGCACGCGAGCGGTCACGCAAGATGGGTCCATGCACTCGTCTCGACGACCGCGCCCCCGTCACCAGCCCCCGAGAGGTCTCGCACGGTTGCGGCGGCCGGTTGCCGCGGCGGCTACTCTCGCCGTGGGTGTGGCGATGATCACGGCGTGCGGGGCCGACGACTCGGGCACCCCCGACGTCGCGACCGTCGCCCCGGCGACCGCGGTCGAGGCACCCGCGACCTCCGATCCGGCCGGCCTCACGGTCCCCGCCCCCACCGGCTCGCGGGCTCTCGCCTCCTCCGGCCGCACGGTCGCCGTCGTCTCGCCGGACGGCAGCCAACTGCTCCGCTTCGACGCCGCGACGATGGCCGCGCCGCCCACCCCCGTCCAGGTGCCGGGCCTGACCGCGCTCGCCCCGGACACCGACGGCGGCTACCTCGGCGTCGGACCGGGCTCGCTGGTCGTCGTCGACGCCGAGGGCCGCGCCCGTACCGCCGAACTCGACACCGATGAACCGACCGCGGTCGTGCGTGCCGCGTCCGGCCAGATCGTCGTGGGAACCGCCGACGGCCGGGTCCTGATCTACGACACCGAGTCCGAGAACGGGGAGTTCCAGAAGAAGCACGACCTGCGCGAGTTCGTCCGCGTGGACTCACTCACCGCCGCCCCGGCCTCCGCAGAGAACCTAAACGGCCAGGTCGTCGTCCTCGACCGCGCGCAGTCGTCGGTGACCCCGATCGACCCGGAGTCCGGCGAGCCCGGTCCCGCGCTGCGGGCCGGCAACGGCGCCACGAACTCGACGGTCGACCGTTTCGGGCGCATCCTGGTCGCGAACACCCGCGACGGCGAGATCCTCGGATTCTTCGGGTCGCCGCTGGTCATGCGATTCCGCTACCCGGTGGCCGACGGCCCATACGCCGTAGACTACGACGACACCCGCAACCTGCTCTGGGTGTCGACAACCGGGAACAACGAGGTGGTTGCGTATGACCTGGACGACGGTGAACCCACCGAGAAGCAGCGGTTCGCGTCTGTCGTCCAGCCCGACACCATCACCGTCGACGACGCGGGCACCGTCTACGTCCTGTCTGCGCGCGACGGCAAGCTCCAGGTCGTCCCGCCGCCCGGCACCCCTCTGGGCGTCACCGCGGTCGAGCCGGGTCGGTGATCGATGAACGCTGACCGAGGACCCCACACGCGGCATTCGCGGACCTTCGCCCGCGTGGGCGCCAAGTACCCAGCCGGCTGGGAGGTCACCTCGGAGGACGTCGAGTACATCCTGCTGAAACTGCCGCCGGACGTCACCCGGGTGACCGCTTCGATGCGCCTCGCGCTCGAGGCCGAGTTCGGCGGCTGGGAGCTGTCGCGGGTCCGCCTCTACTCCGACGGCACACGCAAGGTCCTGCTGAAGCGCAAACGTCCGCCCCGCGGGGCCCGCGCACTCGACGAGAACCGTTCCACCGACCACGATCCTCGGAGCGCCCAGGCATGCTGACCGCACGAACCGCCACGAAGGTGCTGATCGCACTCAACCGGCGGTGCTATCCCCTGCTGCTCAAACTGATGTTCCTGCTTCCGCCGGAACGCATCCATCACATCGTCTTCGTGCTGCTGCGTGCGGTGAGCCGGTTCTCGGTGATCTCGTTCCCGGTGGCGAAACTGCTGGCCCACCACGATCCGGTCCTACGCAGCCGGGTGTTCGGTGTGGATTTCCCGGTGCCCATCGGTCTGGCGGCCGGTTTCGACAAGACCGCCGGAGCCGTGAACGCCTGGGGGCAGATCGGTTTCGGTTTCGCCGAGATCGGCACCATCACCGGCCAGGGGCAACCCGGCAACCCGCAGCCGCGCCTGTTCCGCCTGCCCGCCGACCGCGCCCTCATCAACCGGATGGGCTTCAACAACCCGGGCGCGCACGTCGCCGCCGAGCACCTCAAAGAGGTCCGGCGCGGTCCGGTGTCCGCACCGATCGGCGCCAACATCGGCAAGACCAAGGTGGTCCCGCTCGACGAGGCCATCGACGACTACCGGCTCTCGGCAG
The DNA here is from genome assembly GCF_000298235.1 of Gordonia namibiensis NBRC 108229. Lineage (GTDB taxonomy): Bacteria > Actinomycetota > Actinomycetes > Mycobacteriales > Mycobacteriaceae > Gordonia > Gordonia namibiensis. The sequence continues at coordinate 28,430 of NZ_BAHE01000044.1, read as the reverse complement.
GCCTTCTCGGGCCCCTCGCCGACTTCGTCGTCGTCAACGTGAGCTCACCCAACACCCCGGGCCTGCGTGACCTACAGGCCGTCGACTCGCTGCGGCCCATCCTCACCGCGGTGCAGGCCGAGGTCCACGTCCCGGTCCTGGTGAAAATCGCACCCGATCTCGTCGACGACGACATCGACGCTGTCGCCGACCTCGCCGTCGAGCTCGGACTGGCCGGGATCGTCGCCACCAACACCACCATCGGCCGCGAAGGCCTGCGCACCCCGGACGCCGAGGTGCGCGAGATCGGTGCGGGCGGACTGTCGGGTGCCCCGGTCGCCGACCGGTCGCTGGCCGTCCTCAGGCGCCTCTACAACCGCGTGGGCGGGAAGATCGCGATCGTGAGTGTCGGCGGCATCGAGACCGTCGATCAGGCCTGGGAACGCATCTGCGCCGGCGCCGATCTGCTGCAGGTCTACACCGGGTTCATCTACGGCGGACCGCTCTGGCTGTACGAGCTGCACGCCGGTCTCGCCGAGCGGGTGCGCGCCGGCGGCTTCGCGTCCATCTCCGACGCCGTCGGCTGCGCCGCCACCCACCAGCCCTAGCGAATCGCCCCGCGTCAGACGTTCTCGCCGGGTTGTTCGTAGGTGCCCACCAGGGTCGCGCGGGCGATCGCGTGGGAGAACAGGTTGAACCCGAGGTAGGCCGGGGTGGCCGCCTCGGGCAGGTTCAGCGACTCGGTGTCGACGGCGTGGACGACGACGAAGTAGCGGTGCGGTCCGTGTCCGGGCGGCGGCGCGGCCCCGATGTAGCGACGCAGCGAGGCGTCGTTGGTGAGGGTCACGGCACCGTCGGGCAGACCCGTGCCGTCCTCGTCACCGGCGCCCTCGGGGAGGCTCGTGACCGACACGGGGATGTCGGCGACTGCCCAGTGCCAGAAACCGGACGCGGTGGGTGCGTCGGGGTCGTAGACGGTGACCGCGAAAGACTTGGTCTCAGCGGGGAATCCGGACCAACTCAGCTGGGGTGAGAGGTCTTCTCCACCCGCGCCCATGATCCCGCTCACCTGACCGTTGGCCAGCGGCGAACCGTCGGTGAGGCTTTCCGAGGTCAGCGTGAAACCGGGCAGGCTCGGTAGCGGGGAGTACGGGTCGAAGGACGACATGTGTTCACCTTTCTGACGTTTCGCGCATCGGAACGATCTGGTTCTCACTCTATGTGAGGGTTCAGCTGTGGAGCAGGAAGTGTTCGAACACCTTGGTGCCGAACAGAACCGCGTCGACCGGGACGCGCTCGTCGACGCCGTGGAAGAGCGCCGCGAAGTCGAGGTCGGGCGGCAGCTGCAGCGGCGCGAAGCCGAAGCAACGGATGCCCAGCTTGGCGAACGCCTTGGCGTCGGTGCCCGCAGAGAGCATGTAGGGCACGGTCTTTCCGTGCTCGTCGTGCGCGAGGATGGCGTCGTTCATGGCGTCGACGAGGTGGCCGTCGAAACTCGTCTCGTACGAGTCGAGGTGGGTGATCCACTCGCGGGTCACATTGGGCCCGATGAGTTCGTCGATCTCCTTCTCGAACGCCTTCTGCCGTCCGGGCAGCACGCGGCAGTCGATGACGGCCTCGGCCTTCTGGGGGATGACGTTGGCCTTGTACCCGGCCTTGAGCATGGTCGGGTTGGCCGTGTCGCGCAGTGTCGCCCCGATGATGCGGGCGAGGTTGCCGAGCTTGAACAGCGAGGTCTCGAGATCTGGCGCCTCCGGGTTGAAATCCAGACCGGTCTCGGCGCTGACCTCGGCGAGGAACTGGCTCACCGAGTCGGTCATCACGAGCGGGAACGTGTGTCGGCCGATGCGCGCCACCGCCTCGGCGACCTCGGTGACGGCGTTGTCCGAGTGCAGGAACGACCCGTGGCCGGCCTGCGCGTCGGCGGTGAGGCGCATCCACCCGAGGCCCTTCTCCGCCGTCTCGACGAGGTACAGGCGCTTCTGGGTGCCGTCGGGCCGGTCGACGGTCAACGAGAAGCCGCCGACCTCGCCGACCGCCTCGGTGATCCCCTCGAACAGGTCGGGGCGGTGCTCGACGAGCCAGTGGGCGCCCCAGGCCCCGCCGGCCTCCTCATCGGCGAGAAACGCGAAGACGATCTCGCGCGGCGGGACCGTGCCGTCGCGCTTGAACTGGCGGGCGAGCGCGAGCGCCATCCCGGCCATGTCCTTCATGTCGACCGCGCCGCGTCCCCAGATGTAACCGTCCTTGACAGCACCGGAGAACGGGTGGACGCTCCAGTCCGCCGGTTCGGCGGGCACCACGTCGAGATGTGCGTGGATCAGCAGGGCACCGCGATCGGAATCGGGCGGTCCGGCGAGCCGTGCGAAGACGTTCCCGCGGCCCGGACGACCCGATTCGACGTATTGTGTGGTGTATCCCACTTCTTCGAGTTGCTGCGCCACCCATTTGGCGCACTCTTCCTCGCCTTTCGTGGTTTCCGGCTCCCCCGTGTTGGAGGTGTCGAACCGGATCAACCGGCTGACGAGATCGACTACTTCAGTGGTCGCAGACTGTGAAGACACCCCTCACTCCTACGGGATTTGGGATACACGGGCAACCTCGGTTAGTGTTATCCCGCTGCCGCGAGATGGCGAGGAGAAATCCCCGCCGGAGCAACGCAGCAGAGCAAGTCCGAGTGGCGGAATGGCAGACGCGCTAGCTTGAGGTGCTAGTGTCCTATTAACGGACGTGGGGGTTCAAGTCCCCCCTCGGACACCGCAGAACGACGAGAAGACCCCCGGCTCCGGCCGGGGGTTTTCTCGTCGTCGGAGCTCGATATCCCGGGCTCAGGTACCGGCAGTCTCCAGGAGTGATCCCCACCGCGAGTACGGCAGAGCGATGTTGTTCTCCACGAAGGCCTGAAGGATCGCGCGACGCAGCCGGCGCTGTACGGCCCACTGTCCGTTCGGCTTGGTCTTGACCGTCAGGCGCAGGACGATCTGCTCCGAGGACACCTCCTGCACGCCGAGCATCTCGATCGCTCCGAGAATGTCGGTGTCGTCGTCTTCGACGGCCCGACGTGCCGCCTCGGCGGCGACCTGCTGCGCCTTGTCGATGTCGGCACCCGGTGCGACCGGGGTGTCGACGCGGGCGACCGCGAACTCCTGGCTCATGTTGCCGACGCGGGCGATCTCGCCGTTGCGGACATACCAGAGGGTGCCGTCGATGTCGCGGAGCGTGGTGACCCGCAGTCCCACCGTCTCCACCTCGCCGATGGCCTCGCCGAGGTCGACGATGTCACCGACCCCGTACTGGTCCTCGAGCAGCATGAAGACACCGGTGACGAAGTCGCGCACCAGGTTCTGTGCACCGAAACCGATCGCCAGACCGACGATGCCTGCGGAGGCGATGAACGGCGCGATGTTCACCCCGAGAACGCTCAACACCGACAGCACCACCCATACGAGCAGCACGATCGACACCGTCGACTTCAGCACCGAACCGATCGTCGCCGCCCGCTGGGCGCGTCTGGCGGCGATCTGGGCGCTGCGCTCGGTGGTCACCGTCTTGGGCCGCAGACCGCGCATGAGGGTCGCTCCGCGCGACTTCTCGCCGTCTCGGGACCGCGGACGGGTCGCCCGGTCGATGGTGCGGTGAATGGCGAAACGCACGATGAGCGCGACCAGGATGTAGGCCACGATCCGGATCGGATTCTCGATGATCCATTCGCGATTCGTCTCGGTCCATTCGAAGGCCAGGTTCTGAATGGTCATGACCCCGACCGTACGGACGATGAGATCGTTGTCCAGTCGTGATCGCCCCGAGATCGGCGCGGCCTACGCCGAAAACCGTTGTCAGCCTGCGCGGAACGTGACGACGTTCTGATCGAGGATCATCCGGTCCTGCTGTGTGGACACGGTCACACCGGGCGCCATCTCGAGCGGGACGCCGGTGCTCTCCGAGGCGTCGAACGCCTCCGTGTCGTCCACCCGGCCGGTGATCATGAACAGGTCGGTGACACTCGGCACACCTTGGGACATCAGGAACGAGGGTCCGTTCATGACATGGACATGCAGGTGGGGTGCGACCGAGTTTCCGGTGTTGCCGACCTTGCCGATGACGTCGCCGCGTCGTACCCGATCCCCCGGCTTGAACCGCACCGAGCCGGGTTGCATGTGCGCATAGTTCACGAAGAATCCGTCGCCGATGTCGAGGACGAGATTGTTGCCGTCGGCGTCGGCGATCGGCAGATTCGCGGGGAACTCCCCCGGTACCTGCTCGGGCAGATGTTGCGACTGGCGACGACGGTTCCATCGGCGACGGCGAGCACGTCGTCGCCGTAGATCCGGTAGCTCGCCGGGTCCTTGGCGTCGCCGACGAAGATCTTCCCGTCGGGTCCGGCCTGCTCCCAGTCGACCGCGTACCGCTGGGCGACGACGGGGGTGCCGTCCAACGGCAGGATCGCGCGCGTGTGACGGACCGCGTCGCAGCAGGCGTCGGCGGCGATGTAGTCCTCGCCGATCAGCGGCGGACCGAGGACCGGGACGACGGCGTCGTTCACCTCGACCTCGGCGATCCGCTCGGTGGTCTCCCGCATCTGCGGCGGCGCCCCGTCGGCACGGACCGAGATCTCGTGGACGAGCTTCTTCGGGGCCTCACCCTCGAACTGCAGATGCAGGAACAGCACACCGTTCTGCCCCGGTGCGAGGACCTCGGAATAGCCCTCGGGCACATCGGGTCTCGGCGGGACGGAGGGCGCACCGGTGGGCTTGAGCCGTCCCGCGACCCCGGTCTGGTCGAGGCCGCTCAACTCGGGCGTGCCCGCAGCCCCGGCGTCGAGGGTCTTGACCCCGGTGATCGTGACCGGGGTGCGCATGAAGTTGGTCAGCGACACCTCGTAGACGAGATGATCGGAACCGTCCGACCCGGCGAACGGCGTCGGCGCGAACAACACGGACCCCACCACCGGGGTCAGGACCGGGTCGGGCGGTACCGGCACGGACGTACCACTCCCCTTGTCCTCGCCGCCGCACGCGGACAGCAGGAGCGCCGCGCACACGCCAAGGACCGCCAATGGACGTCGTGGTCTGTGCATCGCTTCCTCCGCGGCCGCGCCGACGGCGATCCGCCCGGCTCCCTGAGCGTCGAATTCTAGGGAGTCCCGGGGCGACACGCGGGCCCTCGCCGCACACCGGGCACAATTGTGTCGTGACCCAGCGCCTGTTCTTCGACTGCGACACCGGCATCGACGACTCGGTCGCGCTGCTCTACCTGCTGGCACGCGCCGACGTCGAGCTCGTCGGCATCGCCTCGACCGCCGGCAACGTCCCGGTCGACGTGGTCACCACCAACAACCTCGCCTGGCTCGAACTCTGCGGCCGTCCGGAGATCCCCGTGCACGTCGGGCCGGTCGCACCCCTCGTCGCCGAACTCATGACCACCGAGGACACGCACGGCCCGCTGGGCGTCGGCCACGCCGAGCTGCCCACGCCGACCATCACGCCGGACCACCTCGACGCCCCGGATGCGTGGATCGAGGCGTCACGAGCGCACGAGGGCGAACTGGTCGGGCTGGTGACCGGGCCGCTCACGTCGCTGGCGACCGCGATCCGCCGGGACCCGGGCCTTCCCTCCCGTCTCCGACGCCTGGTGATCATGGGTGGGGCCTTCCACACCCACGGCAACACGACGCCGACCTCGGAATGGAACGTCGCCGTCGACCCGGAGGCCGCGGCCGAGGTCTTCGCCGCATTCGGCACCGCCGGCGCACCGGAACCCATCGTGTGCGCGCTCGATCTCACCGAACAGGTCGTGCTCACCCCGGACCATGTGGTGCGTCTCGCCGCGGCATCGGGGAGTTCACCGCTGGAATGCCCCGACCCGGGCGACGAACGGGGCTTGCGCTCGGTCGCCGACAACGAGATCATCCGGCATCTCACCGACGCCCTGCGCTTCTACTTCGAGTTCCATCAAGACCACGACGAGGGCTACATCGCCCATCTCCACGACCCGTTCGCGGCGATGGTGGCCCTGAACCCGGATCTCGTCACGACCATCCCGGCACGGGTCGACGTCGAGCTCGTCGGCACGCTCACCCGCGGAATGACCGTCGCCGACGAACGCTGGATGTCGCCGCTGGGCCCCAACGCCCGGATCGCCACCGCCACCGACCTCGACGCCGTCTTCGACGACCTGATCGACACGATCGGCGCCTTCGCCCGCGCCTTCGCCCGGATCTGAGACGCGTGTCCACCTAGGGTTGAACCGTGACCCGACTCGGATACCAGATCGCCAACTTCACCTACCCGGACGTTCCCGCGGATCAGCTCTTCCCCACCGTCGTCGCGCAGGCGCAGGAAGCGGAGAACTCCGGATTCGACACGGTCTTCGCGATGGACCACTTCTATCAACTGCCGATGCTCGGCGAGCCGCACGACCCGATGTTCGAGTGCTACACGTTGCTGTCGGCCCTCGCCCAGCACACTTCGGCCGTGCGACTGTCGTCGCTCGTCACCGGCAACACCTACCGGAACCCCACCCTGCTCGCCAAGACGGTCACCGCACTGGACATCGTGTCCGGCGGCCGGGGCCAACTCGGGATCGGCGCGGGATGGTATGAGCTCGAACATGATTCGCTCGGCTTCGAGTTCGGCACCTTCACCGACCGGTTCGAGCGTCTCGAAGAGGCACTGCAGATCATCCGCGGCATGCTCGCGGGCGAGCGACCGAGCCTCGACGGCAAGCGCTACCAGGTGTCCGAGGCGCTGAACGTTCCTGCGCCGCTGTCGAGGATCCCGGTGATGATCGGCGGGGCCGGCGAACAGAAGACCCTGCGAATGGTCGCACAGTACGCCGACGAGTCGAACCTGTTGTGTCCGCCAAACCACATCCCACGCAAGCTCGACGTCCTCGCCGAACATTGCGACCGGCGCGGTCGGGAGCGCTCGGAGATCACCGTGAGCATCCAGACCTACGTCTGCATGGCGCCCACGCACGACGAGGCGGTTGCCGAGTACGAGGCATATGTCGAGCGAACCCCGGCAGCCGAGGTGCGGCGCCGTATGACGATCATCGGTGACCCCGACGAGGTCGCGGCGCGCTATGCAGACATGCTGGCGGCCGGTGTGGACGGTTTCACCGTCAACGCCGCGGCCAACGGCCATGTACCGGGGCGCGTCTCACTGCTCGGCGAGACACTCGCCCCGCTGCTCGGCTGAGCGGGGACGCCCTCAGCGATTGTCGAAGGCGTCGACGATGCGCTGCGCGGCGAGTGCCGGTGTCAGCACGCCCTCGCGCAGCTCGTCCTCGACCTCGTCGCGGATGTCGCGGACGCCGGGCGACTCCGCGAGCCTGCTGAGCACGATGTCGTGGACCATCGACCACGTCCAGTCGATCTGCTGCTGGTTGCGACGGGCGGTGAACTCGCCTGCCTCCCTGAGGGTCTGGTTGTGCTTGACGACCGTGTTCCAGAACTCGTCGACGCCGGTCCGTTCGATCGCGCTCATCGTCAGGACCGGCGGGGTCCACAGGGCGTCGTGCGGATAGATCAGCCCGAGTGCGTTGCGCAGCTCGCGGGCGGCGCCCTTCGCCTCGTTGAGGTGCTTGCCGTCGGCCTTGTTCACCACGACCACGTCGGCGAGTTCCAGGACACCCTTCTTGATGCCCTGCAACGAATCCCCGGTACGGGCCAGCGTCAGGAAGGTGAAGGTGTCGACCATGTTGGCGACGGTCACCTCGGACTGCCCGACGCCGACGGTCTCCACGAGCACGACGTCGAAACCGGCGGCCTCGACCAGCACTATCGACTCACGGGTGGCCTTGGCCACCCCACCGAGCGTGCCGGAGGTCGGCGAGGGACGGATGTAGGCGTTCTTCTCCGTCGACAACCGGCCCATGCGCGTCTTGTCGCCCAGGATGGAGCCGCGGGTACGCGTCGAACTGGGGTCGACGGCGAGGACCGCCACCTTGTGCCCCAGTTCGACCAGGTGCATGCCAAGCGCCTCGATGGTCGTCGACTTGCCCACGCCCGGGACACCGGTGATGCCGACCCGGAACGAGTTACCCGCGTGCGGGGTCAGCTTCAGCAGCAGTTTCTGCGCCGCAGCCCGGTGATCGGGACGCTTGGACTCGACCAGGGTGATCGCACGCGCCAGATCGGCGCGGCGATCGGCGAGAACCGCATCGGCCAGCGCGTCGACGTCGACCCGACGCCGAGTACCGTCCGCCATCAGTTCGCGGCCACCCCGGGCAGTTCCAGGCCGAGGGTGTCGGCCAGCTTGCCGATGAGCTCCACGGCCGAGTCGGCGATGACCGATCCGGGCGGGAAGATCGCGGCGGCGCCGGCCTCGTACAGCTCGGGGAAGTCACCCGGCGGGATGACGCCGCCGACGACGATCATGATGTCCTCGCGGCCGACTTCCTTGAGCGCCTCCCGCAGCGCGGGAACCAGGGTGAGGTGACCGGCAGCCAGCGAGGACACACCCACCACGTGCACGTCGTTGTCGGCGGCCTGCGCGGCCACCTCCTCCGGCGTGGCGAACAGCGGGCCCACGTCGACGTCGAAGCCCAGGTCGGCGAAGGCGGTCGCGATGACCTTCTGGCCGCGATCGTGACCGTCCTGGCCCATCTTGGCCACCAGCACGCGCGGCTGGCGGCCCTCGGCCTCGGCGAACTGGCGCACTGCCTCGAGTGCCGCGTCGATGTTGCTCACCTCGCCCGCCTCATTTCGGTACACGCCGCTGATCGTCTTGATCTCGGCCTGATGACGACCGTAGACCTTCTCGAGCGCCTCGGAGATCTCCCCGACCGTCGCCTGATGACGTGCGGCCTCGATGGCCAGGGCCATCAGGTTGTTCTCCAGGCCGCCCTCCGACGACGCCGCGGCGCGGGTCAGGTCGGCCAGGGCCGCCTCGACCGCAGCGGAATCACGCTGCGCGCGAAGGGTGTTGAGCTTCTCCAGCTGCTCGGCGCGCACCTTGGAGTTCTCGACCTTGAGGACCTCGATCTCCTCGTCGTCGGCCACCTGGTACTTGTTGACGCCGATCAGCGGCTGCTGACCCGAGTCGATGCGGGCCTGCGTACGGGCCGCGGCCTCCTCGATGCGCAGCTTCGGCAGGCCCTCGTTGATGGCCTGGGTCATGCCGCCGGCCTCTTCGACCTCGCGGATGTGCTTGCGCGCCTTCTGCGCCAGCTGGTGGGTCAGCGTCTCGACGTAGTTCGAGCCGGCCCACGGGTCGATCGGGCGGGTGGTGCCCGACTCCTGCTGCAGCAACAGCTGGGTGTTGCGGGCGATGCGGGCCGAGAAGTCGGTCGGCAGGGCGATCGCCTCGTCGAGCGCGTTGGTGTGCAGAGACTGGGTGTGACCCTGGGTCGCCGCCATCGCCTCGACACAGGTGCGCGCCACGTTGTTGAACACGTCCTGCGCGGTCAACGACCAGCCCGAGGTCTGCGAATGTGTGCGCAGCGACAGCGATTTGGCGTTCTTCGGACCGAACTCGGCGACGAGCTCACTCCACAGGAGACGCGCCGCGCGCAGCTTGGCGACCTCCATGAAGAAGTTCATGCCGATGCCCCAGAAGAAGGACAGACGCGGTGCGAACTTGTCGATGTCGAGACCGGCCTCGAGACCGGCGCGGATGTACTCGACGCCGTCGGCCAGCGTGTAGGCCAGCTCCAGGTCGGCGGTCGCACCGGCTTCCTGGATGTGGTAGCCGGAGATCGAGATCGAGTTGAACTTCGGCATCTTCTGGCTGGTGTACTCGAAGATGTTCGAGATGATCCGCATCGACGGCTTCGGCGGATAGATGTAGGTGTTGCGGACCATGAACTCTTTGAGGATGTCGTTCTGGATGGTCCCGGCCAGCTTCTCCGGCGGCACACCCTGCTCCTCGGCCGCCACGACGTAGAGCGCCAGGATCGGCAGCACCGCGCCGTTCATCGTCATCGACACCGAGACGTTGCCCAGGTCGATGCCGTCGAAGAGCTGACGCATGTCGAGGATCGAGTCGATCGCCACACCGGCCATACCGACGTCGCCGGCGACGCGCGGGTGGTCGGAGTCGTAACCGCGGTGGGTCGCGAGGTCGAAGGCCACCGACAGACCCTTCTGACCGGCCGCGAGGTTGCGGCGGTAGAAGGCGTTGGACTCGGCGGCGGTCGAAAAGCCCGCGTACTGGCGGATCGTCCACGGCTGGTTCACGTACATCGTCGGGTACGGACCGCGGATGAACGGCGCCGCACCCGGGACCGAGTCGAGCGGGTACGGGTGCTCGGCGTCGTCGAGGATCGCGTTGCGGTCGGTGCGCGTGTACACCGGGGCGACGTCGATCTGCTCGGGAGTGTTCCAGGTGACCTGGTCGACCGAGTAGCCGTGCGCCGACGCCAGTTCCTCGGTGACGGGTGCGCCGGGACCGGCGGCCGCAGCAGCCGTGCCGTCGGTGAGCTCGACCCCGGCGAAGCTCGGGATCGACTGTGTCGGATTGGGTTCGGTCTGGGTCATGCCGTCGCTCCCGAGGTTGAGAGAAGCTGATCGAGGAGTTCGGAGAGCGTGCTCACCGCGTCGATGCCGACCCGCAGCGAACCGTCCGGGCGATCGTCGGACTCGGGCCATTCCTTGTCGGGACCGGCGAGCAGGACCTTCGACAGACCGGCCGCACGGGCGGCGGCGAGGGCCGCCGGACCTTCCTCCGCGTAGCGGGCCTTGGTGCCGCAGATGACCGCGATCGGGGTGTTCGCACCGGCGACTGCGTCGCCGATCTGGTCCGCGCTCAGCGGGCCGGGGTTGACCACGCTGATGCCGCCGGCGCCCAGCAGGTTGGCCACGAAGGTGGTACGCCCGTTGTGTTCGGCGACGCTGCCCAGCGGGATCAGCAGGATCGACGGGCGCGCGCCCTTCTCGGACAACGCCACGTCGGATCGGTCGCGCAGCTCCTCGAAGGCACGGCCGACACGGGCCAGCTTCGGGGTTCCGGTGACCACGTCGGTCACGCCGGACGCCGAGGCGCCCTGGGCGTCGGACAGGGCCCGCTCGTCGATGTTCGGGAACTCGTTGACACCGGTGACCGAGATGCGACGGTGCGCGACCTCGGCATCGCGGCGGGCCAGCGAGGCGTCGACCTTCTCGGCGATCCAGCCGCTGTCGAGGGCGGCGCGGTAGCCACCGGCGGCCTCGACCTCGGTGAAGACGCTCCAGGCGTTGGCGGCGAGGTCGTCGGTCAGCGACTCGACGAACCACGAACCGCCGGCCGGGTCGAGGACGCGTCCGATGTTGGACTCCTCGAGCAGCAGCAGCTGGGTGTTGCGGGCGATGCGGCGCGAGAAGGACGCACTCGAGGTGCGCTTGTCGGCCGGGATCGTCGCGTCGTATGCAAGGACCGTCAGTTGATCGGCGCCGCCGACACCCGCACCGAAGGCCGCGATGGTGCTGCGCAGCATGTTGACCCAGGGGTCGCGCTGGCTGTACATCGACAGGTCCGTCACGCCGTGGGTCAGCGCACCGCCGGCGTCGGGTGCGCCGACGACCTCGGCCACGCGGGCCCAGATCTTGCGCAGCGCACGGAACTTGGCGATCGTCGCGAACTGGTCGTCGTCGGCGGAGACCCCGAAGGTGATCTGACCCAGGGCCGCGTCGGCTGACAGACCGGCGGCGGTCAGGTCACGCAGGTGCGCGACGGCTGCGGCCACCACGAGGGCGAGCTCGAGGCCGTTGTCGGCGCCGGCGGTCGCGAAGTCGCTGCCGTCGACGCGGAAGGTCCGGACCCCGGCAGGCAGGTTCGACGCGGCGAGGGCGGTGGCCTCGTCGGCGTCGACGGTGGCCCGTCCGGAGAACGCCGCGGTCAGCGGCGAGAGACCGAAGGAATGGGTCGTCGCGGCGGTGAGAGGCGCGGCGACCGGCGCGGCCTGCGCCCTCTCCTTGAGCGACAGCAGCTCCCGGGCGGCGGCGATGCCCTCGGTGCCGGCGTCGAGCGTCACCGGCACGAGGTCGAGGTAGACGCCGCGCAGCACCGTGGCGAGGTCGGCGACACCGAGACCGCCACCGGGCTTGCCGATGGAGAGCCAGAGTCCGCTGGTGCCGTTGGCCATCGCCTCGAGAACGAGTTCGTTGGCGTCCTCGGCCGGGGTTTCGTCGTCGCCGAACCGCTCGGTGACACGCCACCCGGTGGTGACGTCCCGCGCGGGGTCGGCACCGCGGACGAACGGGAACCGACCGGGCAGACCGGGTTCGGTCGTCTCGTCGCGACGTGTGTACAGCGGCCGGATGGTCAGCCCGTCGGCGGTGTCGGTCGAGAGCAGTGCTTCCGGTGTATCCGGGAGCTCGTCGACGTCGACCCGACGTGATTTCGCCAGAACGGCCGCGGCGGCCTTCGACCACGCCTGGTAGGCCTGATCGAGTTCTGTACGGCCGAGATCTGACTCGGGTTTGGGCTGGTCAGTTTGCTGTGGCATGTGGGGAAGCACACCTCCGTGAATGCTCTGTGCGAGCGCGTACACGACCTTAGCCGATCGCTCGCTCGGCCCATCAACGAGGTCGGCGTGAGCTACGCCACCCGGAGGGGTGCGAGCTGGTCGCGACGTGGAGGGGTCCGGTGAACTCCAGAGTAGAGTGTCTGGGTGCCCGAGCCAGCCCCCGTCACCGAGGTGACACCAGACGTGACGGGCAGTCGACGCCGGGTCGCCGTCGACCGCCGGGTCGTCCGGCGCGCGCTCGTCGCCGCCGCGGTCGTGGCAGTGGTCCTGCTCGGCTCCTACTTCATCCCGCTCCCCTCGATCGGCAGCGTTCGCGCATGGGGCGACGACCTCGGCCCGGCCTTCCCGTGGCTGTTCTTCGCGGCGTATGCCGTGGTCACGATCGCGCCGATCCCCCGCTCGACCTTCACCGTCATGTCCGGGATCTTCTTCGGACCCTTCGTCGGCTTCGTCGGCGCGATGATCGCCTCGTCGATCGCGGCGGTCGCCGCCTTCGGACTCGTGCGGGTCCTCGGCCGCGATCGGGTTCGACCGTTCCTCAAGAAGCCGGTCGTGAAGGCCGTCGAATACCGCCTGGAACGGCGCGGCTGGCTCGCCGTGGGCTCGCTCCGCCTGATCGCGGCCTGCCCGTTCTCGGTCGCGAACTACTGCTCTGCCTTGTCCTCCGTACGACCGCTGCCGTTCACCGTCGCGAGCATCATCGGCATGGCTCCCGGAACCGCGGCCGTGGTGATGCTCGGCGATTCGCTGACCGGCGGCGCCAACCCCGCCCAGCTGCTGGTCAGCGGAGCACTCTTCGCGGTCGGGATCGCCGGGCTGATCCTCGACGCCCGGTTGCCGGTATCCACCGGAAGCACTCAAACCTCCGGACTTGATCAGGTCGAATCAAGTTCACAAGCCTGATTAATCCAGCCCTAAGGCTTGATCGCAGTTGCTCAAGTCCGTAGGCTTGTGTGATGTTCGTCATGACCGTCGACCAGCGCGGCAGCCGCACCGACGTCGACCGGGTCGAAGCCGTTCTGGAACGGCTCCGCGACGTCGACACGGTTCGCCCCTTCGAGCGCACCGCCGGCGACGAGATCCAAGGCGTCCTCGACGACCCGCAGACCCTGGCACAGCTCGCCGTCGAACTGACCGCCGACGGTCACTGGAGCGTCGGCATCGGCACCGGGGATGTCGAACAGCCTCTCCCCTCGTCCACCCGCGCTGGACGTGGAGCCGCCTTCGTCCACGCCCGGGACGCGGTCGAGGCGGCCAAGCGCCAGCGCATACCCCTGTGCGTGCGCGGTCCCGATGCCCGATGGTGCCGCCACGCTCAAACCGCAGGCCGCCTGATCAGCGACATCGTCGCCACCCGAAGTGCGGCCGGGATCGAGGCGGTGGCCCTCATGCGACGCGGACTCACCCAGGCGGACGCGGCGGGCGTCCTCGACATCACACCCCAGGCGATGAGCCAACGACTCCGCGCCGCCGGCTGGGATCTGGAACCCGATTCCCTGGATCTGCTCGCCGATGCACTCGCCGAGGCCGACCGCCGGCATGTCGGCGAGCAGGCCCCGGATGCGACGGTGGTCCGATGACCGCGATCGCCCTCACCCTCCTCGTCCTGACCGCCGTCACGCCTGTGCTGTGGCTCGGGGTGGAGCAGCTGCTGCGTCACCGCGCACTCGAGGGTCTGACCGTGCCGCGGTCGGCGACCATCGTGCACGCGATCGGCCTGACGGTCCTGCTGGGACTCGCCACGGCGACGGCTATCGTCGCCGCCACCGCCGGACCCGCGATCGGGCTCGCCGCCGCGACGGCGACCGTGATCACAGCTGTCGCGGCGGTCACCGGCGGCGGCCCCGTGGTGCGGGCGGTACTGAAACTGGGTGGCGTCCGGGGGGACCCGGCGCCGACGCCCGCCTCGGAGAACGACGATGACACCGAGGCCCCGGACGACGCCGAGACCCCGGACGACGCGGACACCGCACCATCCGACCCGAACGAGGTCGGGCCGCTCCGCGGCGGCCGCGTCATCGGTTATCTCGAGCGGTTGGCCGTCGTCACGACGCTGATGGCCGGGTGGCCGGAAGGACTCGCGATCATCCTGGCGGTGAAGAGCCTTGCGCGATATCCCGAGCTACGTGCGCCGCAGGCGTCCGAGCAGTTCATCATGGGAACCTTCGCGTCGGTGCTGTGGGCCATCGGCCTCGCCGGCATCGAACACCTCATCACCGCCTGACCGCCGGTTTAACCGGGGGTGGTGCCGGTCTCCTCGACCGCGGCGTCGAGCGATGCGGAACGTGATGACCGGCCCACGCCGGTACCGATCTCGGGGGCGACAGGTTTGCGGGCCACCGCCTCGGCCTCGGCGACAGCCTGCGCGACCTTCGGATCGGACGCCAGCGAGAACCAGTCCTTGGTCTCCGACTCGTCGATCTGCGAGGGCGGCGAGTCGGTCGGCTCGTACCGGAACACGCCGTCGTCGCCCTGGATGCCGAAGGACTTCGCGAAACCCTGGAGCGCCGAGCCGAAGTCGGACGGCACCACCCAGACCTTGCTGCCCTCGCCCTTCGCCATCTCCGGCAACTGCTGGAGGTATTGGTAGGCAAGGAGTTCCGGAGTCGGCTTGGCCGCCTTGATCGCCGCGAACGTCTTCTCGATGGCCTTCGCCTCACCCTGTGCGTTCAGGTAGGCGGCCGCACGATCACCCTGGGCACGCAGGATGCGCGACTGCCGCTCCGCCTCGGCGGCGAGGATCGCGGCCTGCTTGGCACCCTCGGCCGCGAGGATCTGCGACTGCTTGTTGCCCTCGGCGGTCTTGATCGCCGACTCGCGTTGGCCCTCGGCGGTGAGGATCGTCGCGCGCTTCTCGCGATCGGCCTTCATCTGCTTCTCCATCGACTCCTGGATCGACGGCGGCGGCATGATCGACTTGAGTTCGACGCGGGCGACGCGCAGGCCCCAGCGGCCGGTCGCCTCGTCGAGCACGCCGCGCAGCTGCCCGTTGATGGAGTCACGGGAGGTCAGCGTCTCTTCGAGAGTCATACCGCCGACCACGTTGCGCAGCGTGGTGATGGTGAGTTGCTCGACGCCGGCGATGTAGTTGTCGATCTCGTAGACGGCCGAACGCGGATTAGTGACCTGGAAGTAGACGACGGTGTCGATGGACAGCGTGAGGTTGTCCTCGGTGATCACCGGCTGCGGCGGGAAGGACACGACCCGTTCACGGATGTCGACCCGCGCACGGATCCGGTCGATGAACGGCAGCAGCAGCGTCAACTGCCCGGACACGGTGCGGGTGTAGCGGCCGAGACGCTCGATCACCGCGGCCTCCGCCTGTGGGATCAGCGCCACCGATTTGGCCAGCACCACCGCCACGAACACGACCAGCAGTACCACCACCACCAAGCCGAAGATCTGTAAGTCGTCCACAATTCACCTTTCTCGCGGAATGTCGAGCAGGTCGGGTCGAGCGATCAGGCGCGCCACACCACTGCGGTCGCACCGTCGATCTCGACGACGGTCACATGGGTTCCGGGTTCGAGCACCGCTGCGGGGTCCACCGACCGCGCCGACCAGATGTCGCCGCCGATCTTCACGCGGCCGTCGTCGCCGTCGACCGTCTCGGTGACGACCGCCGGCTGCCCTTCCAGGGCCTCGGTGTTCATGAGCACGGCGGGGCGATTGAGCATGTGGCGCTTGGCAATCGGACGCACGGCTACGAGCAGCAGAACCGACACCGCCGCGAACACCAGGCCGTCCACCCAGAGGGGCGGCTCCCACACGAAATCCACACCGGCCGCGGCGAAGGCGCCGCCGGCCAGCATGAGCAGCACCAATTCGCCACCGAACATCTCCGCGACCGCCAAGACGATCGCGGCCGCCAACCACAGCAGGGCGCTCATGTGTCCAGTCTGCCAGAGATGTCCGAGCAGCCTCGGTTCGTCGACGGCGCGGACGAGTGGGCTGCCGTCGCTATCCGGCCTCTTCGGCAGCGGTGACGAAGTCGATGAGCTCCTCCACCGACCGCAGGAGGGGCACCTCCAGATCGCGGAAGCTGCTGACCCCGCTCAGCACCCGGCGCCAGCCGTCCCGCGGGTCACCCCATCCCAGCTGGGCACACACCCCGGTCTTCCAGTCGGTGCCGCGCGGAATCCTCGGCCAGGCCGAGATCTTGACCGAGGCGGGCTTCACCGCCTCCCAGACATCGATATAGGGGTGACCGCACACCAGTACGTGCTCGCCGACCTCGGCGGTGAGGTGGGCCTCCTTCGAACCGGCCACGAGATGGTCGACGAGAACGCCCGCGCGGCGATGCGGCGCGGGCTGGAACTCGGCGAGCGCCGCGTCGAGGTTGTCGAGACCGTCGAGACTGACCACGACAACTCCCTCGGCCCGTAGGTCGTCGCCCCACACCCGTTCGAGCAACGTCGCATCGTGCACGCCCTCGACGAAGATCCGGCTGGCACGTGCGGTGCGCGCGCGGGTGCGCGGCGCGGCGCGCGAACCGGACGCCGTCGTCGCCGGTTTCTGGGGTCCGCGCGTGCGCGGCTTGACGAGGGTCACGGTGCGGCCGTCGATCAGGAAGGCGCCGGGGTTCATCAGGAACACGCGGGTCCGGCCGTGCCGGTCCTCGAGGCGCACCAGGTCACCGGCGTAGCTCTTCTCGAGCCCGACGACGGCACCGCAGAAACCGGAGGCGGCGTCCTCCACGACCAGGTCACGTTCGGCCGCGACCTCCACCGGACGCGGCTTGGTCCGGCGTGGCTGAGACAGCACATCGCGCCCGTACCGGTCATCCATCGCGTTCCACCTCTTCGGTCCCTGGACATCTGCGCCCAACACCGTAAGCGCCCGGGCCCCCGGCGGCGGGTTGCCACGCCCGGCGCCCGTTCCGGGGCCGGCGGTATCGTTGTTCCTTGATGAATCGCAGCGACATCCTCCCCTCCACCGTCGCGTGGCCGACCTGCGCCCTGGGCGCGTGGGCGGCCGCGTGGCTCACCGGGCGCTGCTCCCCCGACGACGTGATCGAGGCGCTCGCCGAATCCGCCGACCGGCATGAGGTGCCGACCGAACAGCCCACGACCCCAACGGGATCGGGGAACGGCGTACTGGACCTGCTGGGGTTGCTGAAACCGGCCCGACGCCTGGCGGTGCGCCTGCCGTCGACCGGCGATCCGCAGGGTCTGCCCCCGAACCCCGCGACGTCGAGGGCCCTCACCGCCGGCGAGGTTCTCCTGGTCGACGATTCGGACACGGCGGGCACCCTCGCACTCGTCCCCGAGTTCTCCACCCTCGGTGTCGATCCCCCGTACGTGACCTGCCGGTGGACCACCTTCCGGTATGCCGACCGGCTCGACCTCGACCATCTGGTGTCATCCGGCCCGTCCGCGGGTGACCTGGAATACGACCTGCGCCAGGCGGTCCGCGATGCGGCGTCCATCATCGGGGGTCTCGGTGGACGCCGGTCGGTCGATGCGGGTGATCTGCGCGAGGAGCTCGCCGCCCTCACCGCCCGGCATCGCGTCGCGCTGCCACCGCACGCACTCGACGCCCGCTCCACGCGACTCATCGACACCGCCGCCCAGGTGGAGGCCATCGTCGACCTGGCGGGGACCCGTCGGGTCGAGATCGGCGACACTGCGGGACAATGGGATTCGGGCGATTCCGCCCTACGCGGTCTGCAGACCCTCACCCGGACCGCACGTGCGGCCGCGGTGAATTCCACGATCGGTGAACTGCTCCGCCGCTGATTCACGTGCGACGCGGGAACGCGTCAGGCCGGACCGGACTCCGTCCGGCGTCGTGGTGGCCGGTCGGAGACGAGGCCGTACATCGTGATGCCGTTCCAGTCCTCGACTGCGAACTCGTTGGCACCCCAGACCTCGGTGTAGTAGCGACGCAGAGTCTCCGAACCCGTCCATGCGTAGTACGGACGCGATGCCGCCGTACAGAACCGTTCGATCTCGCGCATCATGCCGATGAGCGCTCGACCGCCGCGCTCCTCGGGCAAGACCAACGCGAGCCGGAGACTCACCGCGTCGTCAACGGGCGGCGCGAGCTGCGAACTGGTCAGGAGTTCGGTGAACCGCTCGCGCAGTCCCGGCATCGTTGCCACGCGCGTCACGTCGGCCGGCACCAGCGGCGGTTCACCGTCGGGCGACAGGTCGGCATCGTGTGGCTGGAAGAGCAGGAGCCCGACGAGGCGACCGTCGCGCCGCGAACCGAGGACACATCCCGCTTTCAGCAGCGGGCGTACGAGAATCTCGGCCAACCATTTCCGTAGGTCGATATCCGAAATATGCTCGCCGAGCAGCCACCGGTAGAGGGGAATCTCGTCGACGTGACGGGCGAGCACTTCGATCGCGCACCCGAGATCATCATAGGTGAGCGTCGACGTCTCCACTTCCCCGAATTGTCGAAGTCGCGTTTCCATCTCGCACCCGTCCTCATCGACGACAATACTTCGCCTTTTCCATAAACAGCGGGTGGGCCGCGTCATCTCGACGCGGCCCACCCGGAATGACTGCCTACGAAGACGACCCTGCGTCGTCGCTGCCGCTGGTGGAACCGGTGACGATCGCTTCGAGGAGGGGGCCGAGCACGTCGATCTCGAGCCGGATGGGTCCTTCAGCCATTGGGAAATCCTCTCTGGACATTCGCTGCCCGGTCGGGCTGCGCAATGGAAAGAGTCACACCGTAATACGGCGGTCCCGATCAGATTGACATTCTTCGTTAACTATTCGTTATATTTGAACAAATGATCCACTAATATGGACAAATGACCAGCCATTCACGGAAGGAAATCAACTTCAAAAGAGTGCTGAATATGGTCATTCGACCCATTGTGCTCCCGCAGAATGGTCACTCGTCCAGATCCCCTCACTGCAGCGCAGAGTTCGCCCTAGAGCGCACGCCGGGAAC
The DNA here is from genome assembly GCF_000298235.1 of Gordonia namibiensis NBRC 108229. Lineage (GTDB taxonomy): Bacteria > Actinomycetota > Actinomycetes > Mycobacteriales > Mycobacteriaceae > Gordonia > Gordonia namibiensis. The sequence goes on along the minus strand of NZ_BAHE01000044.1, from coordinate 9,095 downwards.
GCGGCGCCCCGTCGGAAACGAGTCCATACATCGTGATGCCGTTCCAGCTCTCGATCGCGAACTCGGTGGCACCCCAGACCTCGGAGTAATAGCGACGCAGGCTCTCCGAGCCCGTCCACGCGTAGAACGGGCGAGCTGCGGCCGTACAGAACCGCTCCAGCTCGCGCATCATGGCGACCGTTGCCCGGCCGCCGCGTTCGGTGTGCGCCACGACCCCGATCCGGAGGTTGATCGCGTCCTCCGCGGGGGGTTGCAGCCTCGAACCCGTCAGTAGATCTGCGACGCGTTCCCGCACTCCGGGTACGGTTGCGACCGCGGCGAAGTCGGCCGGCGTCAGCGGCGGCTTGCCGCCGACCGAGAGATCGGCGTCGTGCGGCTGGAAGACCAGCAAGCCGACAAGACGGTCGCCCCTTCGGGCGCCGATGACATATCCCGCGTTCAGCAATGGCCGTACGAGGATGTTCGCCAACCATTTCCGCAGAGAGCGGTCGTTGATGTGTTCGCCGAGCAACCAGGCGTACAGCGGTATCTCGTCGAGGCCGTCGGCAAGCAATTCAATGGCCGCGTCGAGATCGTCACCGGTGAGAGTGCCCGTTTCGATCGTTTCGTGCTGTTCATCGATCATCGAAACCCGCAATTCTCGGCACGAAATTCAAAAAGAACCCGCAAAAAGACAAGTGGGCCGCGTCGTCGACGCGGCCCACCCGACAAGCGTTTCTTACGCAGGGTCGTCTTCCTCGAGAGAACCGGTGAGGATGGTGTCCAGGATCGTTCCGAGCAACGCATCGTCCATGTCGATAAGCTTATCTGCCATTACAGATTCCTCTCTGAGATCGCCACCCGGGGGAAGGTAGCGTATCCACAGAATGTCATCTGACAAAGAACATGGCCACACGTGCCATCTCCTGTTACTCGATTGTTATCTACGCAAACGATCAGAGCGGCCGCGCAGGAACGATCGTTAACAATGGACTTGCGATCGACCGCTGCTAAGTGGCATCGGCCGCAGGGGCCGACGGCCGCGAGGGCCGTGCGGCGGGCACACAGCACCGGTCCCGGCACACCCGACCGTTGTCCCCGCAACCCATCGCGGTGAGATCTCCCAGGCCGCCGACGTAGTTCTCCACGTACTCGCCGATCATCTCGATGAATCGAGGATCGGTGCCGACGGTGTCGGCGCGCACGTAATCCATTCCGAGTCGCTGCGCCGTCTCGGCCGCTTCGTTGTCGAGGTCCCAGATCACCTCGAGGTGATCGGAGATGAACCCGATGGGATAGACCACGACCCGGCGAACACCCTGCGCCGCAAGATCTTCGAGGTGATCGCAGATGTCCGGTTCGAGCCACGGGATCTGCGGGGGTCCCGACCTCGACTGCCAGACCTGGTCGAAGTCGTCGACGCCCAGGGCGTCGGCAACGGCCTGCGACGCGGCCATCACCTGGCGGGAGTAGAGATTCCCGCCCTCGGCGGCCGGTCCGGACGCGGCATCGGCCGAGCTCGGGACGGAATGTGCGGTGAACACCAGGCGGACCGAGTCCTCGGACGCACCAAGCTTCTCGATCCCGCGACGGACGGCGTCTGCGCCCGCCGCGGTGAATGCCGGGTGCGACCAATACTGCGGCAGTTTGCGGAGCACCACCGCACCCTCGGGTGTCGTGGACGCGGGTTCACGACTGGCCAGCGCCTGCAGGGACCGGTCGATGTCCTCGTGGTACTGACGGCACCCCGAGTAGCCGCCCCACGCGGAGGTCGGGAAGACCAGAATGCGGCGATGCCCGGCCCGGTACATCTCGGCCAGGGTGTCCTCGGCCATCGGGTGCCAGTTGCGGTTGCCGAAGTACACCGGAAGGTCGACGCCGCGACGTGCCAGGTCGGCGCGGAGACCGTCGATCATGTCCAGGTTGAGCCTGTTGATCGGCGACACCCCGCCGAAGTGCAGATAGTGTTCCGCCACCGATTCCAGGCGTTCCCGCGGGATACCCCGGCCCCGGGTCACGTTCTCCAGGAACGGCATGACCTCGTCGGGGCCCTCGGGACCACCGAAGGACAGGAACAGGACGGAATCGAAGGCGGTCTCCACGGCGTCTCTCCCCGGGCTCACGACCCGGAGGTCATGCCCTCCGGGAACCAGGTGTTGTGGCTGGCGCCGCCGTCGACGTAGACGATGGAGCCGGTGGTGCCGGGCAGCCAGTCGCTCAGCAGCGCACAGACCGACTTGGCGACCACGGTCGGGTCGTCGACGTCCCAGCCGATGGGCGACGCGCCGTCCCAGTACTCGTTGAGCATGTTCAGCTGCTTGGCGTCGTCGGTCGCGGTGCCGGCGATGGCCTTGGCCGCGAGGGTCTTGATGGGGCCGGCGGCGACCAGGTTGGAGCGGATGTTCTTGGCGTTGCCCACTTCTCGCGCCACGTAGCGGTTCACCGACTCGAGGGCGGCCTTGGCGACGCCCATCCAGTTGTAGTACGGCATGGCGGTGCGGGGGTCGAAGTCCATACCCACGATCGAGCCGCCCTCGTTCATGACGGGCAGCACGGCGCGGGCCAGCGACGCGTAGCTCCAGGCCGAGATCTCGAACGCCTTGGCGGCGTCGGGGCCGGGGCCCTCGAGGAACGGCTTGGCCTCCGGGCCCATCAGGGTGCGCGGTGCGAACGCGATCGAGTGCATGACACCGTCGATGCCCTGCGGGGCGATCTCGCGGATCTTGCCGGCGAGCGACTCGAGGTCCTCCTCGCTGGTGACGTCGAGACCGATGGCCGGCGGCACCTCCTTCGGCAGGCGCTTGGCGATCCGGTCGATCAGCCGAAGCCGCTCCGGGATACCGGTGATGATCACCGTCGCGCCCTGCTCCTGCGCCATGGCGGCCGCGTGGAAGGCGATCGACGCATCGGTGATGATGCCCGTGATGAGGACGGTCTTCCCGTCCAGGATTCCGCTCACGAAGATGTGCTCCTGAGATCGACGTTGGTTGAGATGTGGTGTGGCCGTCGGCCGTTGGTGACCCGCAGGGTCAGTGGCCCATGCCCATGCCGCCGTCGACCGGGATGACCGCGCCGGAGATGTAGCCGCCCTCGTCGGAGGCGAGGAAGCTGATCGCGGCGGCGACGTCCTCCGGCTTGCCGGTACGACCCAACGGGATGGCCTGCTTGGCCATCTCGATGTAGCGATCCTCCATGGCCGCGGTCATGTCGGTCTCGATGAAGCCCGGCGCGACGACGTTGGACGTGATGTTGCGCGATCCGATCTCACGGGCGATCGAACGCGCCATGCCGATGAGACCGGCCTTGGACGCCGCGTAGTTGACCTGGCCGGGGATACCCGACATCGCGACGACCGAGCCGAGGAAGATCATGCGGCCCCACTTGGCGCGCTGCATTCCCTTGGTGGCGCGCTTCGCGCAGCGGAAGGCGCCGGTGAGGTTGGCGTCGAGGACCTTCTCGAAGGACTCCTCGGACAGTCGCATGAGCAGCATGTTGTCGGTGATGCCCGCGTTGGCCACGAGGATCTCCACCGGACCCTGGTGGGCCTCGACCTCGGCGAAGGCCGCGTCGACCGACTCGGAGTCGGTGACGTCGCACTTCACGCCGAACAGTCCCTCGGGGGCACCGGAGCCGCGGTGCGTGACCGCGACCTTGTGGCCGTCGGCGGCGAGGCGCTGGGCCACGGCGAGACCGATCCCGCGGTTGCCGCCGGTCACCAGGACCGAACGGGAAGGGTTCTGCGCTTCGTTGCTGGATGCCGTCATGGGTGTCTAACCTATCCGTTCTGTTTGGGTCGGCGTCGCGGTGGTCGTCGGATGTGGCTCGCCGTCACCCGGTCCCGGGGTCGGGTCAGGGCAGCCTGCGGTTGATCGCGAGCGCTGCGAACGCCGAGACCAGCGCGAACAACGTACCCGCGATCAGCCACGGCTTCGAGTTGTCCCCGCGTCGTGTCTCGTAACCGATCTCGTTCTGCAGTTTCTCGTAGACCTTGTTGAGCTCGTCGAGGCTCGCGGCGGTGAAGAAGTCGCCGCCGGAGAGGTTCGCGATCTTGCGCAGCGAATCGTCGTCGACGGGAACCGGGACGCGATCACCCTCCAGTTCGACGGTGCCCGTCCGCGTGCCGAAGGAGATCGTGGAGACCGGGATCTTCTCCTCCTTGGCCTTCCGCGCCGCGGTGAAGGCACCGCGCGGGTCGTCGGGGTCGTCGGGCACGGTCTCCTTGCCGTCCGACAGGAGCACGATCCGCGCCGGCGGGGCCGCCTCGCCGCCACCGAGAACGGCGTTGAGTGTGCTGATCTGCTGCAGCGCCGCGAAAATGCCCTCGCCGGTCGCCGTCTTGTCGTCGAGCCTCAGCTTGTCCACGGCGACCTTGGTCGCGTTGTGGTCCGGGGTCGGCGAGACCAGGCTCGCCGCGGTGCCGGCGAAGGAGATCAGGCCGAGGTTGATGCCCTCGGTCAACTCGTCGGCGAACTTCTTCGCCGCCTCCTGCGCGGCCTTGATACGCGACGGCGAGACGTCGGTCGCGTTCATCGACCGCGACACGTCCATCACGAGGATCACCGTCGCCTTGTTGCGCGGCACCTTGCGGTCGGCCTGCGGCCCGGACAACGCGACCGTCAGCAGGATCAGCGAGATGATCAGCAACGCGATCGGCACGTGACGCAGCCGGTTGCGGTCGGCGGGTGCGACGGACTTCAGCAGATCGAGGTTCGCGAAGGTCAGCGCCCGTTGCTTGCGGCGACGCAGCATGTACACGTACGCGGCGCCGAGCAGGGCGACGACGAGCAGCAGCAACAACCAGAAGGGACTGGACAGCATCGGCTACCCCACCCCGGCGGCCAGGCCGCGGCGTCGCTGGGCGATGAACTTGACGGTGTCGGTGATCCACTCGCGGTCGGTGCGGAGGGACAGCGTCGCTCCCCCGCAACTGCGCAGCGTCCGATGCACGCGCTGCTGATGGGCGCGGGCGGCGGCGGCGAAATCGCGCTGCAGCTCCTCGGTGACGGTGACGTCGTGGATTTCCCCCGACTCGGCGTCGGCCAGGGTGACCTCGCCGATCGCAGGCAGTTCCAGGTCGCGAGGGTCGAGGACCTCGACCGCGAGCAGCTCGTGATGGGCGCCGATGGCACGCAGCGAGCGTTCCCAGTCGATCGGTCCGAGGAAGTCGCTGATGACGACCGCGAGACCGCGGCGGCGCTGCGGACGGCGCAGTGCCTCGATGCCGGCCTTGAGGTCGCCACGGACACCGGGAGCACTGCGACGGGTGGTCGCGATGGCCTTGAGAAGGTTCTGGGCATGGGCGCGGCCGGCCCGAGCGGGCACCCGTACGACGTCGTCGCCGGTCACCACGAGGGCCCCGTGCCGGTTGCCGCCACCGGTGGTGAGATGCACGATCGCGGCGGCCGCGGCCACCGCCAGGTCGCGCTTGGTGCACCCGACCGTGCCGAAGTCGAGGCTCGCCGACGCGTCGACGACGAGCCAGGTCTCGAGCTCGCGGTCGGCGATCATCTGGCGCACATGCGGCTGGGTGGTGCGGGCGGTGACCGACCATTCCATCCGACGGACGTCGTCACCGGGCTGGTAGGCACGCGCCTCCCCGGGTTCCGAACCCGGGCCGGGGATGAGTCCGAGATGCTCCCCCTGCAGCACGCCGTCGAGCTTGCGACGGACGGTGAGCTCCAACATCTTCAGAGCCGCGGTCAGCTGGGGCTCCTCGAGCAGCCCGGCACTGAGGCTGGGTAGGTCGCGATTAGCCGCCATACCGCGCATTCGGGTTCACCGGACCGGAGCCCTGCGGAACCTGCTGTCCGGCATAGCCGTTGGCGCCCTGCTGAGCCGGCTGGGGTGCACCTGTCTGGGGCGCACCTGTCTGGGGTGCGCCGGCCTGGCCCTGCCCCTGGGGCGCCGCCGGGTACGACGCCTGCACCGGCTGCGCACCGACCTGCGGGAGTCCCACGGTCTGCAGCACGCGGGTGATGACCTGATCGGCGTCGATCTCGTCGGCCAGCGCGTCGTAGGACAGCACCAGGCGGTGCCGGAGGACGTCGGGCATGATCTCGACGATGTCCTGCGGGATGACGTAATCGCGTCCGCGGACCAGCGCGAGTGCGCGGGCCGCGGCCACGATGCCGAGCGTCGCACGCGGCGAGGCGCCATAGGACAGCCACGAAGCGACGTCGCTGAGACCGAGCTCGGCCGGACGACGCGTCGCGTTGATGACGCGGACGACGTAGTCGACGAGCGCGTGGTGGACGAAGACGTTCGCGGCGGTCTTCTGGAGACGCAGCATCGCCGCGGGGTCGAGGACCTGCGAGGCCGTCGGCGGGACGTTGCCCATCCGGTAGACGATCTCGCGCTCCTCCTCCACCGACGGGTAGTCGACGAGCACCTTGAACAGGAAGCGGTCGCGCTGGGCCTCCGGCAGCGGGTAGACACCCTCGTTCTCGATGGGGTTCTGCGTCGCCATCACGAGGAACGGGTCGGGCATCGGGTAGGTCTTGCCGCCGATCGACACGTGCCGCTCGGCCATGACCTCCAGGAGCGCGGACTGCACCTTTGCGGGTGCGCGGTTGATCTCGTCGGCGAGCAGGAAGTTCGCCACGACCGGGCCGAGTTCGGTGTCGAACTCCTCGCGGCCCTGACGGTAGATACGCGTACCGATGAGGTCGGTGGGCACCAGGTCGGGCGTGAACTGCACACGGGAGAAGGATCCGCCGACGACCCTGGCGAAGGTCTCGACCGCAAGGGTCTTGGCGACGCCCGGGACACCTTCGAGAAGGATGTGGCCACGGGCGAGCAGGCCCACGAGAATCCGCTCGACGAGCTGGTCCTGACCGACGATGACGCGCTTGACCTCGTAGATGGCCCGCTCGAGCAGGGCGACGTCGGCGTCGCTCAGCACCGACGAATCGGCGCCTGCCGCGGCCGGGTCCCCCGTGGCCGCCTTGTCGAGGGAGTGCGATTCGGTCAACCCGTGCTCCTGTTCGTCTGAACTCTGCTGCTCACTGGTGTGGCCACGTCGGGGCCGAAGACACCCCCGCGTGTTTGTGCCAGCCTAGCCGTGCGAACTGAAAAGGCGCCAAGAAGATGCGCGGCCCGTCGTTCGGACGTTCTCAGAGGAGGCGGACCACGTTGGGCATCGCACCGCTGGTGCGCAGCGGCGACACCTTGACGACGGAGCCCGACTGCGGGGCCTCGACCATCTTGTTGTCGCCCAGGTACAGCGCGACATGCTGGCTCGCGTTCGGGCCGTAGAAGATCATGTCGCCGCGACGCATCTGCGACAGCGGGAAGTGCGGACCCGACGTGTACTGGTAGCCCGTGTAGTGCGGCAGTTCGATGCCGACACCGGCGAAGGCGTAGATCATCAGACCCGAGCAGTCGAAGCCGACCTTGCGGTAGTCGCCGTAACTGTCGGCGACGCCGCCGTCGCGGATGCCCTGCGTCGGACCGTTGACGTCGCCACCACCCCAGGCGTAGGTGACACCCAGCTGCGAGAGAGCACGGTTCACGACGATCTCGACCGCCTGCGGGCCGCGGAGACCCGGCCGCATGATGCCGCCCGATCCACCGCCACCGCCGGAGCCGCCGAACAGGGAGCCGAGGCTTCCTGATCCCAGGCGGGAGCTCAGGCTGTCGTTGCCGCTGCTGCCGGTGAGGTCCATTCCGCCCAGACCGAGCTCGTTGAGGAGTTCGGACTGCGGCAACCGCTGCTCGCCGATGATGCCCTTGAGCATCTGCGAACCCACGTCGAGGCCCATCCCGAGCGCCGCGGAGCCCACGTCGACGGCGATCTGGGCGGCGGCCCGCGCCGCGATCGACAGCAGTTCGTTGTCGGAGACGTTGGTCGTCGGCAGGTCCGGAAGGGTCGGGGCTGCCGGGAAGATGTTCTTGAGCAGGTCACGGGTCGACGGTCCGGCGGCCTGCTTCTTGGGGACGTATCCGCGGATCGAGTCGATCTTCTTCTGCACGCGATCACGCTTGGCGACCAGCGAGGCCTTGCGCTCCGACTGCTCGGCGATGGCGGTCTTGGCCTCGGACACCGCGGCCAGGGCGTCGCGCTTGCGCTGGTCGGCACTCTTGGCGGCGAACGCCGCCTGCCGGCGGGTCGCCTCGACCGCGGCCAGACGGTTGGCCTTCTGGTTTCGGGCGACCTGGAGGCGACGGATGGTCTCCTGCTGCTTCTTGCCGACCTGGTCGAGCAGCTTCATCCGGTCGAGCACCGCCTGGGGATCCGGGGATGCGACGTAGTTCGACATCGAACCCTGCTCGGCGCCCTGCTGGTATGCGAGTCGGACGAAGTTGTCGAAGGTCTTCTGCGCCTCGGTGACGGCCTGGCCGGCGCGGTCGAGTTCGGTGCGCGCGCCGCGGGCGGCGACGGTCGCCAGTCGCCGCTGGGCGAGCGAGTTCTGGAAGTCGACGATCGCGCGGTTGACGTTCTCCTGCCGGACCGCGAGGGCCTCGTCGAGGTCGGCGATGTCCTGGTTCACCGAGGCGATCTCGTTGATCAGTCCGGTCACCGGCGACTCGGGCGCCTTCTTCGGGGTCGCGACGGCATGCCCGGCGCCGACCGCACAGATGAGAACGGCGGCCATGGCCGCCGTGACGCGCGCCGGCCAGGACGCACCTGTTCTAACTCGCCTCACCTGAACTCCTCGCGGTTCCTTCCGGGGACCTGTCAAGATCTCCGGATCTCGATCGAACGGCCGCTGTGGGCCGCCCCGACCACACACTGCACATGTGTCGCATCTGCCCCTGCAGGAAACACAAGTCACACATGCGACATCAGAACCGTACGTCACATCAACCACACGAGAAAACCGAAACCTGTGAATTACAAAGGCGTTATTACCTGGGAAAATGCTGTGAACTGCAGATAGTTCACCACCGTGGCTCAGGTCTCGAATTCGCAACAAACCGGTACACGAACCGGATCGGGCGAGACCACGACGCCGCCGGCGCCACCGGACCGCGGGAAACGATCGTCAGTGACGCTGGAGAGAGGCGTGGTGAGGGGTCAGGAAGAGGCCGACGACTCGGCCGGGGTCCCGTCGCGAGCGGTGTCCGCACCGTCGGGCGACGCGGCGCCCGCGCCCGTGGCGGCGACCGGGCCCAGC
>NZ_BAHE01000045.1 GCF_000298235.1 Gordonia namibiensis NBRC 108229 | reverse complement strand
CTCGGATCTCCATCCACAAGATCGGCGGGTAACGCGTTGCGCGGCAGACGGTTCGATCGGATTGAAGTTCAGCGGACCTTGCGCAGCAAGTAGATGTCCATGATCCACCCGATCCGTTCGCGGGCTTCGGCCCTGGCTTCGACGATCTGCTCCGTCACGTCGCCGACCCGGCCGCTGATGAGGATCTCGTCGTCGGTGCCGACGTAGGCGCCCCACCATATGTGGTCGTCGGGGTCGGCGGTGCGGCGGAAGGCGAGATCGCCGTCGAGCATCACGACCTGGTTGGCGTCGGCACCGGCGGGGGTGTCGGCGAGGCGGCGACCGGTGGTGATGTGGATCGGTTCGCCGACGCGGTTGGCGACGATGCCGTGCGCGGCGGTGAGCGCACTCGCGCTGGTCACCCCGGGGATCACCTCGACCGTGAGCTCGAGATCGTCCCGTGCGGCGAGGTCGTCGACGATGCGCAGCGTGCTGTCGTACAGGGCGGGATCACCCCAGACGAGGAAGGCCGCCACCCCGCCGTCGCCGACCTCGTCGCGCAGTGCGGCGGCGATCAGATCGGCGCGCGCGGCGTGCCAGCGCCGGACCTCGGCGTCGTAGTCGGCGGGCGCACGGTCGCGCGGCGGGTCGGGGATCTCGACGAGCGAATACCCCTTGTGGGCATGTGCGTCGAGGATCACCCGGCGGGCGTCGAGCAGTCCACTCTTCGCCGTTCCTTTCTCGAGCGCGAGGAAGGCGTCGACATCGGCCATGGCGTCGATGGCCTGCAGGGTGACCTGGCGGGGACCGCCGGGGCCGATCCCGATGACCCGCAGCGTGATTCGCACGGTCAGATCTTCACCTTGGGCAGCCCGTGCTTGCGTGCGGTCATGTCCAGGATCAGCTGGCGGGGCGCGAGCCTGCGCAGGAAGAACACGACGCCCGCCTGGTTTCCTCTGGCATAGAAGGGTTTCGGGTGTTCGGCGAGCGCGGCGTCGACGATCTGGGTGGCCATGTCCTCCGCGCTGATCCCGGCGTCCTCGTTACGGCGGGTGGCCGCGGCGAGGGTCTCGTACTCGGCGCGGTACGGCGAGTTCTCCCGGATATGGATGGACCGGCGGTCACCGATGCCGGTCGCGATGGTGCCCGGTTCGACCGAGATCATGCGGATCCCGTACGGCGCCACCTCACGACGGGTCGCCAGCGCGAAGGCCTTCAGCGCGGATTTCGTCGCCGCGTAGTTGGACCGGAACGCGACCGGGAAGCTCGACAGCATCGAGCCGACCATGACGACCGTTCCGCGACGCCGCTCACGCATTCCCGGGAGGACCGCCTTGGTGAGGGCGACCGGTCCGAACACGTTGACGCGGAACAGATTCTCGATGGCCTGCATCGACGTGTCCTCGAGGGCGCCGGCCTGGGACTCGCCGGCGTTGTTGACCAGGATGTCGACAGGCCCGACGAGGTCGGCGCAGGCGGTGGCGGAGTCGTAGTCGGCGTTGTCGAGGCGGACGTAGGTGACACCGGGGATGGGGCTGCGCACTGCGTCCGGGTTGCGGGTGGTGCCATAGACCCGATGGCCGCGGGCCACGAACTGTCGGGCGACTTCGGCGCCGATACCACTGGTCGCGCCGGTGACGAGAACGGTCTGGGAGCTCACGCCCGCTACGGTATCGCAGCCCTGTTCTACACGAGTCGGTCGTAGCGGCGCGTGAGGATGCTCAGCTCGACGGCGACGCGATCGGTGTCGGGCCCGTAGGGACGCCTCGGATCGCGGGTCGACCAATCGACGAAACGCTGCAGCGGAGTACGAGTTCCGGCAGGCGTGCGGCGGGTGAAGTGCACGAGCGCGACGACGGCCAGAAGGGCCACCGTGGCGAGAACGATGAGTGCGATGATCATGGCAGTAATTCTCCGTCCGCCTGATTACCGCCAACAGTGGCACAAACGTCAATGTCCGCAAATCTTCTGCCATACTGGCGTCATGCTGAAATCGGTCGGGGTTCTGCTCCACGGCAACGTCGCGATGTTCGAGTTCGGCGTGGTCCACGAAGTGTTCGGCCTCGACCGGACCGACGACGGCGTCCCCGGTTTCGACTTCCGCGTCGCCTCCCCCGACCCGTCCGTGCCACTTCCGGTCGGCAACGGCGTGTCGATCCAGGTGTCGCATTCCCTCGACGAGTGCCGCGACGTCGACCTCGTCGCCATCCCCGGCGGAAAGGTCGACGGCGACTATCCCGAGGAGATCCTCGATACCGTGCGCGCGGTGGTCGACAACGGCGGCCGCGTCCTCACGGTGTGTTCGGGCGCCTTCGTCGCCGGCGCGGCAGGCCTGCTCGACGGCCGCCGCTGCACGACGCACTGGCGCTTCGGCGAGGAGCTGGCACGACAGTTCCCGAAGGCGAAGGTCGACACCGACGTCCTCTTCGTCGACGACGGCCCCATCACCACCAGCGCCGGGACGGCAGCCGGGATCGACGCGTCGTTGCACCTCGTCCGCGAGGCATGGGGGCCGGGCGTCGCGAACCGGATCGCCCGTCGCATGGTCGTCTCACCCCACCGCGACGGCGGTCAGCGACAGTTCGTCGACGCCCCGATGCCCGCGTGTTCCGACGAGGGATTCGGAGCGCTGCTCAGCTGGCTGCTCGAACATCTCGACCGTGACATCAGCGTCGACGACATGGCGGAACGGATGCACATGTCCGGCCGGACGTTCGCGCGACGGTTCGTCGACGAGGTCGGGGTGTCACCACGGAGATGGCTCACCGAACAGCGTGTACTGGCCGCCAAGAACCTGCTGGAGTCGACGGATGCGCCGGTCGAGGAGGTCGCTCGACTGGTCGGATTCACCTCGGCGACGCTGCTCCGGCACCACTTCGCGGCATCCGTCGGGGTGTCGCCGCTGGTGTACCGACGGCGGTTCGCGAAATCCGCTGCGGTGTGAAATCCAACTGGTGGTGCCCCGCTGTGGTCTGGTGCCCTCGGTAGGATTCGAACCTACGACCTACCCTTTAGGAGAGGGTTGCTCTATCCCCTGAGCTACGAAGGCGGGCGCCCACTCGGGCGACGCGGCAAGTCTACGGCAGCAACCCCGGACTCCTGTGGCCCCTCCTCAGATCGTGAAGATGGCGAATTTTCTCCGCCGTCGTCGGCCCTCCGCACGATCAGACTTCACCGATCTGCTGCATGCGCTGCCGTCCGGTAACCTCGACCGCTGACAAGGAACCGGGCAATTCCGGCTGTGATTGTCATCACTGAGGACACCCCGGCGTTGAGGTTCCTGCCAGATTCGGCCCGTACACTTCGTTCAGGTAACAGTTTGGTCAACCCGGGGGAGGTCTTTGCGTTGGTGCACGCAGCGAGCTCGGCGCGCACCGCCGACACCGAGACCAGCACGTCTGCGGACTCGGACATCACGACCGGCATCGCGCCGGCGACGCCGCCTCCGACGTCCGCTCCGGTTCCCACACCGCGTTCCCGCGCTCACACCGCCGACTTCGTCCGCGTGTTCTTGTTCACCTTCGTGGTCGTCGCGCACAGCGTGAACGCGATCAACGGCGGGCCCGACGAGGTGCGCGGCGCCAACCTGGTCGGCACCCTCTGTCACCTCACCCGCTACGGCTTCGTCGCGGTGACGCTCTACGTCCTCGTGCTGAGCATGCAGGGCCGGGAGATGTCCCCGGTACAGTTCTGGCGCCGCCGCTTCGGTTTGGTGATCGGGCCCTACCTGGCCTGGACCGTCATCTACGCGATCACCGACCACATCGTCATCCGGGACAACCCATTCCCGCCGGCGGGTGAATGGTTCTCCGGACTCGCACACGACCTGCTCGTCGGCGAGGGCAAGTACCAGCTGTACTTCCTCCTGATCTCGATGCAGATCTATCTGTTCTTCCCGCTCATCGCGTGGATCTTCGAGCGCGGCCGCAACCGGCCGTGGCTCCTGCTGTCCGGTGGCGCGCTCATCCAGATCACGATGTTCGTCATCTACCAGTACCTGCCGCGGCCCTCGGGCGCCGCCTGGGACGTCACCTACCACCACCTCTGGAAGACGCTGCCGATGTACGCGCTGTTCGTCGCCATGGGTGTGGTGGCGGCGCAACACCAGCAGGCTGTGGACAAGTGGCTGCGTGAACACATGGCGACCGTGGTGCTCGTCGCCGCCGGGTGCGCCGCGTTCACCGTCGCCGGTTACCTGCTGGCGACCTCGCCGGGCAACGTGCCGTGGAAGGCCAACACCGCCTGGAACCCGGTGTCGCTGCCGTGGCTCGTGGGTGGGTTCGTGTTGCTATGGCTCATCGGTCTCGTCTGGGACGACCGCCGCGCGGCGGGCCGTCCGGCCGCGGCGAAGTTCGTCTCGCAGGCGACACTGCGTGCGTTCGGCGTCTTCGCCGTGCACCCGCTCATCCTCGACGTCCTCGGACGCGTCGGATTCCTCAGCGGGCTGTTCGAGTGGTTCCCGCATTCGGCGATCCTGCGGTCGCTGATCCTCATCGCGGTCGTTCTCACCAGCTCGCTGATCGTCGTCGACCTACTGCTGCGCCTCCCGTTCAGCAAATGGCTGACCGCCCGGCCCCGCATCCCCCTGCTGCCGAAGCGCGAGAAGAAGCAGGACCGAGCGGTCGCAGCCGAAACCTCGTAGCCTCGTCGGCGGTCAAAAGGAGTCGATCGCCGCAGTCACCGGTACTTGGGGTTGTTGAACACCGGGATCTCGATGTTGATCGGCATCCGCAGTTCCGACATGTAGAAGAGGACGAACTGGCGGAGGAATTCGTCGATCATCCAGTACGCCTCGCGCGGCATCCCGACGTTCAGCAGGCCTTCACGGACCAGTACGTACGGCGTCCAGGCCGTCTCCAGCAACGGCGTCCACACGGGTTCGCGCGGGATGTTCAGCCCGTCGGCGGCCTTGTCGCCGAGCATGAATCGGGTCAACGCGCCGAGCACTCCGCGTGAGAGCAGGGTCAGGTCCAGATTCATACCCAGGTCGAGCAGCATGTCCGCGAGCTTGCGACCCTCCGGCGTGGGGTGCTGGATCGGGTCGAGCACCTGCCTCGCCTGGGATTCGGCGGCATTCCACGACGCCGGGATGTACTCATCCTTGACACCCAGCATGTGCGCGGTGATCTGCCACGAATGCAGGAAGCCCGCCGACTCGTCGGCGGCGATCGGCACCTGCCACTTCTCGAAGTTGCGCACCACGGTGGTCGGCAGGCTGTGCCAGGTCACCATGATGTCGGCCTGGCTGATCGGCACATCCTCCGATGCGGAGTGCACCCAGTGCGGTGACTGCGGGAGGAGGTGTCGGACGCCGGCATGTGCCATCCGGGTCTTCAGGCAGGTGACGACCATCTCGCCGTCGGGTTGGTAGGCGTTGAGAGATCCGATGTCGTAGCCGAGTTTGGCGGTCTTGGAGATGCGGTCCTTGAGGTCCCATCCACCCTTGGAGTAGTAGACCGCCCGCGCCTCCTTGGGGATGAGGGTGCTCATCATGCCGCTCGCGAAGCCGTAGATGATGCCGAGGTACGTGCCGCGCTTCTGGTTGAACCTCACCGCGGCGGCCAGCTTGGACCGGTCGGTCCACGACGGCAACTGCCGCGCGTGCTCCATGAAGTCGCGCAGCTCCGGCGGCAGCCCGGCCGGCAGCGGCTGCGAGTTCTTGTGCCAGGTCCGCAGCAGCTTGTTGACCTTCGGCGCCTGACCACTGTCGATGACCTTCGCGATCACCGGGTCGGCCTCGTCGTCCCAGAGGGTGCGCGGGTCGGCGCCCACACCGCGGCCCGGCAGCGAGTTCGCCGGCGACCACGTCCACGGGCTCGCCGGGGCCACCGCGGCCACCGCCCCGGCCGCTCCGACGACCCCTCCTGCCTTGAGTAGCTTGCGCCTGTTCAGATCCTGCATGGCCCCGTCCCGTTCAGTCCGATGTATCAATGTGACAATCTTCGTAACCTTGTATCCTTGATAACATCGAGTGACTCAGGACACACCGACATTCTCGGATTTGCGATCGTTGATCCGGGCAGATCGATCGCCACACCGAAGGGAATCGCCGATGCCGTCGTCCGCTGCGGACATCCCCGGTCCGGGCTTGATGCCGGTCGGTTCGTCGTCGAGCTCGGTGATCCACCGCGCGTTCCTCGGGTCCGTGAACCCCACCGACACCGAATCCGACCCGACGGCCGAACGTCTTCTCGACGCCGCCTTCGACCTCTTCTGCCGACTCGGCATCCAGCGGACCCCGATGGAGAAGGTCGCGAAGAACGCGGGCGTCACGCGGGTGACCCTCTACCGGAAGTTCGCCACCAAGGACGCTTTGGTCGACGAGGTGGTGCTGCGCGAGTTCCGGCGCTACTTCGACCAGTTCCGCACCGACATCCCGGCCGCGCAGACGGTGGCCGAGCGCGTGGTCGTCGGATTTGTCGGATCATTGCGGGCCGTCGCGAGCAACCCCCTGATCAGCGGGATGGCCGACTCCGAGTCGAGCATGCTCATCGAATCGATGATCGGCGACGACGGCCTCCTGCTCTCCGTCGTGCAACAGTTCGTGGCCGCTCAACTACGACGAGAACAGTTGGCGGGCAACATCTCCGAGGACCTCGACATCGAGATCGTGGCCGAGATGATGGTGCGTATCTCGGCGTCGTTCCTCACCGTGCCGAGTCGCGTCGTCGACATCACCGACGACGCCCAGTTGGCCGACATCGCGAGACGGTTCCTCGTCCCGATGCTCGATCCGCCGCGCTGACGGCTCCCGGCTGCGACAATCGTCGGATCACTTTCCAGCTGAGGGGAGTTCCGCGATGCGTTCGTGGTCGGTCATCGTCATCCTCGCGGTCTCCCAGTTCGTGATGGTGCTCGACAGCACCGTCATGAACGTGTCGATCTCGGTCGTGGCAGCCGATCTCGACACCTCGATCACCGGCATGCAGGCCGCGATCACCTTCTACGCCCTCACGATGGCGGCGTTCATGTTGACCGGTGGCAAACTCGGCGACCTCATGGGCCGCGCGCGGGCCTTCAAGATCGGTGCCGTCATCTACGGGATCGGTTCCTTGACGACGGCTTTGAGCCCCAACCTGACCGTCCTCATGCTGGGCTGGTCCCTCGTCGAGGGGCTCGGCGCGGTACTCGTGATACCGGCGATCGCCTCCCTGGCCGCCATCAATTACACCGGAAAGGCCCGGGTCACCGCCTTCTCGGTCCTCGGCGCGGTGACCGGACTCGCCGCCGCCGTCGGCCCGTTGCTCGGCGGTCTGATGACCACCTACGCCTCGTGGCGTTACGTCTTCGTCGCCGAGACCGTGGTGATGGTCGTCGTCCTGTTCGCGGCGGGCCTCATCCACGACGTCGAGCGCGACCGCGACGTACGAATAGACCCGCTCAGCGTCCTCGCATCCGCCGGCGGCCTGGCCCTCATCGTCTACGGAGTGTTGCAGTCGAAGACCTGGGGATGGTTGAAGCCGCAGCACCCGCCGGAGCTCGGCGACACCGAGATCGCCCCGCTGGGCGTATCCCCGGTCGCTTATCTGCTGCTGATCGGCGTGGTCGTGCTGTGGCTGTTCGTCGACCGTCAACGCACGCTCGCCCGTACCGGCCGGCAACCACTGCTCCGCGTCGAATTGCTGCGGATCCCCGCGCTGCGCAGCGGCCTCGGCGGATTCCTGGCCCAGTACTTCGCGATCGCCGCGCTGTTCTTCGTGGTGCCGGTCTACCTGCAGACGATGCAAGGACGTGATGCACTGCAGACCGGGGTCAAGATCCTACCGCTATCGGTAGGGCTCGTGCTGTTCTCGATCCTCGGATCCTGGCTCACCGCACGACGCTCCGCCCGCTTCATCGCCCGCGGCGGGCAGATCATCATGGCCCTGGGCGTCCTCTTCGTGATCGCCGCCGTCGGAGTCGACCTGCGAAGTGTGGCCTTTGCCATCGGGATGTTCGTCGTCGGAGCAGGTTTCGGCCTCCTCGCCTCCCAGCTCGGCAACGTCAACATGTCCGCGGTCGAGGAGAAGGACACCTCCGAGGTCGGCGGACTACAGGGCACCTTCCAGAACCTCGGCTCGTCGTTCGGTACGGCGGTCGCCGGTTCGGTGTTCATCCTCCTGCTGTCGTCGGGTTTCCTCTCCACCGTCGGCGACACCGAATCACTGTCCGCCACAGAGCAACAGCAGATCGTCTCCACCGTCGACGACGCCGGGGTGCCCATCATCTCAGCGGATCAGGCACGCACCCTGGTCCTGGACTCCGGCGGCTCGGAGTCCGCCGCGCAGGCCGTGTCGGAGGCCTACGCCGACGCGCAGGTCGCCGCGATCCAGCAGGCCCTGTTCATCGTGTTCGTGCTGCTCGTGCTGGCGCTGCTCTTCTCGAGGAACCTGCCGAACCGGGTCGTCGCGCACGGCGACGACACCGCCGACGGGGTCACCGGGACGTGAAACGTGCTCAGCCCCCGGCGACCACGTTCTTCGCGATGGTGGCCTCCGTGTGCTTGATGGCCTGGGCGGCGAACGGCCCGACGATGCCACCGAGCACTCGACCCGCGATGCCGCCGGGCAGGGTGTAGCTGAACTCCACCTGCAGTTCGGTGCCCTTGTTAGCGTCGAGGAACCGCCAGGTGGTGTCGGCCTGGAAACCCTCGATCGCCTTGAGTTCGATCAGTTCGTCGACGACGTACCGGGTGCATTCCACGACCGACTTGAGCTTCTTCGGACCGACGTCGATCGTCAGCTCGAAGACGGAGCCCAGACCCTGGGTCTGCTCGGTCCGCGGCTCGAAGCGGGTCACCCCCATCAGGTACTCGGGAACGTTCTGGTACCCGTCGACATACTGGAAGACCTTGTCCCGAGGCGCATCGACCATGGCCTGATGACGTACCACTCCCACGCTCTACCCCGTTCTCGCGTGCCCGGCCCGGTGTGGCCGTGCTGTTCCCGATCGACACTATGCGGTCGGTACCGCTTCCGGGCGCGGGACACGGCCTACCGATTTGACCCCCGTCGCCGGGTCCGATATTCCTTCAGACGGTGTCGACGTCAACGGGCGGATGGTCCGAACTACTCGCCCGTGAACACCGCGCCGCGGTGTCGGTCTTCGCCGGCGGCATCCTCGTCTTCGCCATCAACACCTTCCTCACCTCGGCCTCGCTGCCCAGCACCGTCGCCGACATCGGCGGCGAACAGTTCTACGCCTGGGTCGTCACGGTCTTCCTGATCGCCTCCGTCGTGGCGTCGATGTTGGTGACGCGCGCGCTGGCCCAGTTCGGCGCCCGGGGCGCCTATCTGATCGGGTTCTCCGCGTTCGCCGCGGGTTCACTGGTCTGCGCGCTCACCCCGACCATGCCGATCCTGTTGGTCGGCAGGCTGATCCAGGGACTCGGCGGCGGACTTCTCACCGGCCTGGCGTTCGCGGTCGTGCAGATCGCCCTGCCGCAGCGCATCTGGGGCCGGGCCGTGGCGATGATCTCGGCGATGTGGGGTGTCGGCAACATCGTGGGTCCGGCGATCGGCGGCATGTTCGCCGAGGTCGGACTGTGGCGGGGCTCCTTTTGGTTCCTGACCGTCGTCACGCTGGCCATCGCCGCGGTGGCCGCCCGGGTGCTGCCGCGCGGTCGCGGCTCCGGCGACCGGCACCCGTTGCCATGGGCATCGCTGGCGGCGGTGACCGTCGCAGCCGGGGCGGTCTCGGTGGCCGCGATCTCCGGTTCGACGACGGCGGTCGTGGTTCTCGGCGGTGTCGCGTTGCTCGCCCTGCTCGGGTTCGTGGCCGTCGATCGACGCGGTGACACCGGCCTGCTCCCCCGTCTCACCTATTCGGTGGGCAATCCCCTCAAGTGGATCTATCTCTCGATCGCGGTGTTGGCGGCCGGGTCGACCGCCGAGGCCTTCCTCCCGTTGTTCGGCCAGCAGGTCGGCGGGCTGTCACCTTTCACCGCGGGTCTTCTGCCGGCTGCGCTGTCGACCGGGTGGACGGTCGCGCAGATAGCCAGCAGCACGTGGGCCCACGGCCGCTCGGCATCGGCCGCCCGCGTCGCGGGGCCGGCATTCCTCGCCGCGGGCCTGGCCGGTTACGGCCTCCTCCAGTCCTCGACCGCACCGATCGCGATCGCCGGCTGGTATGTCTGCCTCGTCGTCGCCGGCATGGGCATCGGCATGGCCTTCCCGCACATCGCGACCGCCGCCATGGGCATCACCGACGACCAGGCCGAAGCCGCGCGCGCATCGGCGGGCATCAACTCCGTGCAGATGGTCGCCAACACCGTCGGGTCGGCTGCGGCCGGTCTGCTCGTCAGCTTCGGCGCCGACGCGGTCGGGTCGGCACGACTGCTGACGTTCGGTTTCGCCTGTCTCGCGGTGATCGGGGTGGGCATCGCCGTTCGGTCGGTCCGCCCTGCGCGGTGACCGTACGCTGAGGTCCATGAGACGCCGTCGGGGAAGTCATCATCTCGGATCCCGCGGCCTCCGGCTGACGGTGGTCGCGGTCGCCGCCACGCTGGTCGTCGCCTCGTGCGGGTCCGACGCCGACGAACCGTCCGCCGCGCCGGTCACCTGCGCGGAGATCCCGAACGGCCAGCTCATCGACGCCCAGGAGGTCTCGGCCGCCCCCACCGACATCGCGACCCGACCCGAGATCGCATCGGGTTACCGCAGCGGGATGAAGCCGGTCCGGACCGGGACCTACGCCGCGGCGACGGCCAATCCGCTGGCCACCCGCGCGGCCTGCGAGGTGTTGCGCGACGGTGGCACCGCGGCCGATGCCCTGGTGGCCGCGCAGATGGTGCTCGGGCTCGTCGAACCGCAGTCGTCGGGTATCGGCGGCGGCGCCTTCGCCCTCTACTACGACGCGGCGTCGAACACGGTGCGCGCCTTCGACGGCCGCGAGACGGCACCCGCGGCCGCCACCGAGACCTACCTGACGCAGATCTCCCCGACCGACCCGGCGCCGCCCGTACCGAGTGCCCGCGCGTCGGGACGATCGATCGGCGTCCCCGGCGTGCTGCGGATGCTCGACATGGTCCACGGCGAGTACGGCAAGCAGGCCTGGCGCGACCTGTTCGAGCCGGCGATCACCCTGGCGGACAGCGGTTTCGAGATCAGCCCACGACTGGCCGGGGCGATCGCCGCCTCCGCACCGGAGCTGAAGGCCGACGAGGAGGCCCGCACCTACTTCCTGACCGGCGAGGGCACGGCGAAGCCCGCGGGCACCGACCTGGTCAACCCGGCGTACGCCAAAACCCTTGGCGTTCTGGCCGCCGACGGCGCCGACGCGATGTACGACGGCCCCCTCGCCCGGGCGATCGTCGCCGAAGCGGGCAGCACCGCCGGCGGTATGACGCCGAGCCTGATGACCGTCGACGACCTGCGCGACTACCGGGCGATCGCCCGCGAACCCATCGTGACGGAGTACCGCGGCCGCCAGATCGTCGCCATGCCCGGACCGTCGTCGGGCGGCATCGCCGTCGCCTCCACGCTGGGCATCCTGGAGAACTTCGACCTGCCGACGATGGGGCCCACGGAGCTCGATGCAGACGGTGGCAGGCCGAATCCCGCTGCGGTGCACCTGATCACCGAGGCCGAGCGACTCGCCTACGCCGACCGCGACAAGTACGTCGCCGACCCCGATTTCGTTCCGCTGCCCGGGCGCGGCGTCGAGACCATGCTCGATCCCGCCTATCTGAAGGAGCGGGCCGGGCTGATCGAACCCGACTCCTCCCTGGGTGAGGCACCGGCCGGGGACCTCGGGCCGGTCCCGCTCGGTTCGCATCCGGGGACCGAACACGGCACCAGCCACATCACCGTCGCCGACCGCTACGGCAACGTCGCATCGATGACGACAACCATCGAATCGGCGTTCGGCAGCTATCACATGGTCGACGGCTTCCTGCTCAACAATCAGCTCACCGATTTCTCGGCCGAACCGCGCGACGACGACGGCGCACTGCTCGCGAACCGGGTGTCCCCCGGCAAGCGTCCGCGCTCGTCGATGGCGCCGACCCTGGTGATGCAGCCCGGAACCGATGGCGCCCCCGCGCAGGTGGTCGCCGCGCTGGGTTCCCCGGGCGGATCGGTCATCATCCAGTTCGTCGTCAAGACGCTCGTCGGAATGCTCGATTGGGGCCTGAACCCGCAGCAGGCGGTGTCGATGATCGATTTCGGCTCCGCCAACACCCCGACGTCGAACGTCGGCGGTGAACATCCCCTGGTCGACATCACCGACGATGGCGCGAACGACCCCCTCGTACGGGGTCTCCGCGAACGCGGCGAAGAGGTGTCCGTCGACGAACAGTCCAGCGGACTCAGCGCGATCATGCGCCACGACTCCGGATGGATCGGCGGCGCCGACCCGCGCCGTGAGGGTGCCGTGATGGGCGACGGCGCCACGCTGCGGTGAACCGCTGACCTCGGGGAGCGGGATCATCCGAACGGACGAATCCGCTCTGCGCCATCAGTTTTCCTCAGCGTCACACGGGGGCAACGGGGCGCATACACCCAGCTCATAGCGTCGACTCGCTCGCAATCGCGAACCCAGCGACTTCGTCGTGCCGACCTGATGGTGTCGACGAGAAACACCAGGAGTAACCATGAGTGGCAGCATGTCCCGCCGTCAGGCCATCGAGGCCGTGACGACCTACGAGGTGTCGGCACCCGGATTCACCGAGCCGTTGGCAGACACCTTCGGACGCAACGTGTTCAGCTTGTCGGTCATGAAGAAGCGCCTGCCGAAGCACGTCTTCAAGGCGGTCGCGGCGACCATCGACACCGGCTGTCCGCTGGACCCGACCCTCGCCGACTACGTCGCGGTCGCGATGAAGGACTGGGCCATCGAGAAGGGCGCAACGCACTACGCGCACGTCTTCTACCCGCTCACGGGTTTCACCGCGGAGAAGCACGACTCGTTCCTCGAACCCGATTCGAGCGGTGCATCGCTCGCCGAGTTCGCGGGCAAGACCCTGCTGCAGGGTGAGCCCGACGCGTCGAGCTTCCCCAACGGCGGTCTGCGCGGCACCTTCGAGGCGCGCGGCTACACCGGCTGGGACGTGACGAGCCCCGCCTACATCCTGGAGAACCCGAACGGCAACACCCTGTGCATCCCCACGATCTTCATCTCGTGGACCGGTGAGGCGCTGGACAAGAAGACCCCGCTCCTGCGCAGCCAGCAGGCCATGAGCAAGCAGGCGATGCGCCTGCTGAAGCTCTTCGGCCACGAGGACGTCGACACCGTCGTCTCCTACGCCGGCGCCGAGCAGGAGTACTTCCTGATCGACGAGCACTTCTTCTACGCCCGCCCCGACCTGATGACCTCCAACCGCACCCTGTTCGGCGCCCCGCCGTCGAAGGGTCAGGAATTCGACGACCACTACTTCGGCGCCATCCCCGAACGTGTGCTGTCGTTCATGATCGAACTCGACCGCGAGCTGTTCAAGCAGGGCATCCCGGCCAAGACCCGCCACAACGAGGTCGCCCCCGGCCAGTTCGAGATCGCGCCGGTCTTCGAGCGCTCGGTGTTGGCCCACGATCACCAGCAGCTGATGATGACCACCATGAAGGCGGTCGCCGAGAAGTACGGGATGAAGTGCCTGCTGCACGAGAAGCCGTTCTCCGGCGTCAACGGCTCGGGCAAGCACGTCAACTTCTCGCTCGGCAACGCCAATCAGGGCAACCTGCTCAACCCGGGCGACACCCCGCACGAGAACATGCAGTTCCTCACCTTCTGCGGTGCGATCATCCGCGCCGTCCACCTCTATGGCGGCCTGCTGCGTGCCGCCGTCGCATCGGCGTCGAACGATCATCGTCTGGGCGCGAACGAGGCTCCGCCGGCGATCATCTCGATCTTCCTCGGCGAGCAGTTGATGGACGTCTTCGAGCAGATCGCCAAGGGCGGCGCCACCGGCTCCAAGGCGGCCGGCGTCCTCGAACTCGGCGTCGACACCCTGCCGCCGCTGAAGGCCGATCCGGGCGACCGCAACCGCACCAGCCCGTTCGCGTTCACCGGGAACCGATTCGAGTACCGCGCACCGGGTTCCAATCAGTCGATCTCCGATCCGATGGTCGCGATCAACACCATCCTGGCCGATTCCATCGACCACATCTCCACCGAGCTGGAGAAGCTCCTCGCCGACGGCGCCGACCTCAACGACGCCGTCCAGAAGGTGCTGCAGGAGATCATCAACGCCCACGGTGCGGTGATCTTCAACGGCAACGGATACTCCGACCAGTGGCAGGAGGAAGCCGCCGCCCGCGGCCTGAAGAACCTGCGCACCACCGTCGACGCCGTCACCGAGTACACCTCGGACGACGTCATCGAGATCTTCGAGAAGTACGGGGTGCTGTCGGCCCGCGAGCTCGAGGCCCGCGAGGACGTCATCTTCGAGTACTACGCCCTCACCATCCTCGTCGAGGCCAAGGAGACCTCAGAGATCGCGAAGACGATGATCATGCCCGCCGCGATCCGCTACCAGGGCGAACTGGCCGGCACCGCGGCGTCGTTGAAGATGGCCGGGATCGAGTCTCCCACACCGCTTCTCGGCGAACTGACCGAACTGATCAGCCGGCTGCACGACGCCGTCGTCTCTCTCGACGAGGGCATCGCCGGCATGCACGGGGACAGCACCTACGAGGAGTCGAAGTACGCACTCGAGACACTGATCCCGGCGACGGCGGCGGTGCGCGAGGTCGCGGACACGCTGGAGGGGATCGTCGCCGACGACCTCTGGCCGCTGCCCACCTACAACGAGATGCTCACCATTCTCTGACGTCTCGCGGGACTCCTGTTGAGAACCGCCCCTGAGATCCACCCATGGATCTCAGGGGCGGTTTTGTTCTCGCGTCCCGAATCGACAACAGCTCTGGCACTTTCCGACAAGGCGGCCGTCGGCTGCGGATCTACACTGAGCGCTCCGCACCGATGATCGGAGAGTCCAATGGTCAACTACACCAACAAGTTTCGGGTGGCAACCACCCAGATCGAACCCGTGTGGCTCGACGCCGCGGCAACAGTCGACAAGGCGGTCTCCTGGATCGCCGAGGCCGCCGGCAACGGCGCCGAGCTGATCGCGTTCCCCGAGGTCTTCGTGCCCGGCTACCCGTACCACCTCTGGAACGGCAGCATGCTCGCCGGCATGGGCCGGTTCGCGGTGCCGTATCACCAGAACTCACTCGCGATGGACTCGCCGGAGGTGGCCCAGCTCCTCGACGCGGCCGGCAAACACGGCATCGGTGTGGTCATCGGCATCAGCGAGCGCGGTGGCGCGAGCCTGTACATGAGCCAGCTGATCATCGGCCCGGACGGTTCACTGGTCGCCAAGCGCCGGAAACTGAAGCCCACCCATGTCGAGCGGAGCCTGTTCGGCGAAGGGGACGGTTCGGACCTGGCGGTCTACGACATGCCGGTGGCGCGCGTCGGCGCGCTGAACTGCTGGGAGCACGTCCAGCCGCTCACCAAGTTCGCGATGTACTCGCAACACGAACAGGTGCATGTGGCCTCATGGCCGGGCATGTCGCTCTACCAGCCGGAGGTCTTCGCCTTCGGTGTGGAGGCACAGCTCATCGCGACCCGGGCATACGCCCTCGAGGGCGGGACGTTCGTGCTCTGCTCGACCCAGGTCGTCACCGACACCGCGCTCGACTTCTTCTGCACCACCGACGAAGAGCGCGCGCTGATCGGATACGGCGGAGGTTTTGCCCGGATCTTCGGGCCGGACGGATCCCAGCTGTCCGACGCCCTGCCGGAGGACGGCGAGGGCATCCTGTACGCAGACATCGACCTCTCGGCGATCGCGCTGGCCAAGCAGGCGGCGGACCCGGTGGGCCACTACTCGCGGCCCGACGTGTACGCACTGCAGCTGAACGCCTCGTCGCAGTCGCCGGTGCTCATCCCTCACGATCCGGCCACCGCACCCGGTTCCGTCGCGAGCACCGCGATCTCGCGCGCCGCGGGCGACACCGGATCGCCCCGCGCGTTGGACGGGCTTCCCCTCGCTCTCGACGCGCCCGCAGACGACCTGGCGGACATGTCGAGCGACCGATGATCCGCGCGTAGGGGCGCCTGGGAACCCGAGCAGTAGGGCCGGACCTGTCCTACACTCGGGGCACCCGTGAGCCAGGGGCCGAACCTGAGATCTGTTGGGGTCTGTCTGTGTCAAGAATCTTCGACGTCCGTACGTTGCCTCGTCACGACCGCGTCTCCACCTGGCACGAGGTCATCTGGCGGAGTTACGTTCCGCTGGACATAGACGTCGATCTCGACGACCCGAACGAGTTCTCCGGCACGGTCGCGACGGCGCGCGTCGGTGACATCCGGATCGCGACCTCATCGTCGGGTGCCTCTCACCGCATCGTGCGGACCCGGAAACTCGTCAGCCGCGGGAACGAGTCAGCGGTGATGATCGGCCGGCAGGTGTCGGGCGCGGGCATCGTCGGGCAGCACCGCAACCGATCCGTTCTCGACGCGGGTGACTTCGTCCTGTGGGACACGAGCTCGCCCTACGAGATCCGCTTCGGCGAGCACTGGGAGATGCAGGTACTCCAGGTTCCGCGTCACCGACTCGGACTGTCCGACGAGGCGATCGCGCGACTCTGCGGTCGCGCGTTCCGCCCGTCGGACCACCCGTTCTATCGCGGCGTCTCACAGTATCTGGGTGCGGTGGCCGACTGCGAGGACGATCCCACCGCCACCGACATCGTCGCGCGATCGGTCGACCTGTTCCGCACCGCAGCCGACCGGCTCACCGGAGCAGACTCGGTGACCGGCCCCGACGACGAGCGGAGGCGCCGCGTACTGGCGGTCGTCGACGCCAACCTCGCACACCCCGCCCTCAGTGTGCAGTGGCTGGCGCGAACCTGCGGTATGTCGACCCGATCGCTGCACCGGTTGTTCGCCGGCACCGAGACGACGATCGGCGACGAGATCAGGCACCGGCGGATGGAGACGATCCGGTCGCAACTCGCCGACCCGAAACACCGTCACCGAACCATCTCCGCAATCGCCCGGGCGTGGGGCTTTCCGGACGCTCCACATTTCAGTCGCGAGTTCACGCGACGGTACGGGATCACACCCACCGAGTGGCGCGCGGGATCTCTCGCCGCATGCAAGCCCGGCCCTACCGCACCCGCAACGACAACGCCACGACGAGCCGGGTCGCGGGGTCTTCGAGGTCCATCCCGGTGAGGGTCTCGATCCGACGGATGCGGTAGCGCAACGTGTTCGGGTGGACGTGCAGGTCGTTGGCGGCCGACCGGACGTCGCCGAAGCGGTCGAGGTAGGCGCGCAGGGAGACGGTGAAATCGCTGCCGGTGCGTGCGTCGAGGTCGGCGAGTTCGGACACCCGCGGGTCGACGAGGTCGGGGTTCTCGGCGAGCAGCGCGACGATCTCGCCGAGAAGCACGCCGGTGCGCGAGCCGGCGACGGTGGTGACGTCGTCGATCAGTTCGCCCTCGAGCGATGCCGCGTCGAGCACGCGGTCGATCTGGGCGCGCAGCTCCGGTACCGCGGCGAGGTTTCGGGGTCCGGCGACCACGGCGCGGATCCGCATCCCGAACTGCCGATCCGTGGCATCGACGGACACCCGTGCCCACTCCACCGCGGCGTCGTCGGTCACCCCGGGCAGCACCACGTAGGCGCGGTCGCCGATGGTCGCGGTCACCGACAGCGGACTGAACGCGCTGGCGTGCAGCGTGAGCGCGGAGATACGAGTGGCGTTCTCCGCCAATGGGACCGGGGCATCGTCGGCCGAACCGGCCGTCGCGAACCCGACGAGAACCACCGCGACGGCCGGGTCGATGCCGAGCTGGGCGGCGAGCGCGTCGACGTCGACGATGTCGCCGCGTGCACCGAGGAGCCGACGCACCAGTTCGTCGTGTTCCGTCCCCGCGGATCGACGACGGGCGATCACCCGGGCAGCCACCGCGGCCGCACCGGTGAGCACCTCGTCGGTGTCGTCGGCGAACGGTCCGGCCCCACGCTGCAACCAGACGACCCCCAGGAACTCGGCCGTGCCCGGGGCGCGGATCGCGACCGCGCGGCGTTCCCGAAGCCCGAGGTCGGTGCGCGCGTCGACCGCGACCACCCGCGCCGACGTGCGCACCGCGTCCATCACACCCCACTGCCGGAGCCAGGCAAGCATCTCCGGCGGGCCCTCACGACCAAGGATCGACAACCGCCGTAACTCGTCGGCCTCGTCGCCGGCCGTGCTGTAGGCCAGCACATGCGACCGCTCGTCCTCGATGCTGACCAGCCCGCCAGTGCGACGGGCCACCTCGGCTGCGAGTTCGAAGAGATCGCCGGTGGCGCCCGACTCCATCGACTCGCCGCCGTCCGGCGAACGCCGCGCGGTGTCGAGGACGCGCGACACCAGATTGTAGATGCGTTCCCACCGCGCGTGCGGGTCGATGGCGACGACCGCGATGCCGAGCCGATCGGCGAGGTCGGTGAGGGTCGCCGGCGCCGTCTTGCTCAAGACCGCGACAGGGCGATGGACACCGAGGCCGGCCAGGAGTTCGGTGGCGACGTCGTCAGGCAGGCCCACGAGCAAGAACACGTCGGCCGACCGTGCCGCGCGACCGAGGCCGAAGTGGACGTCGTCGATGTCGATCATCGCCAGGCTTCGCACCGGCACGTCGAGTCCCTGCGGCGCGGTGACCAGGGTCGCCACCGTCCGATCGAGGGCCAGGATGAGCCGCCCGAGCGCTACACCCGGCGATTTGTCCATACGGACAAGGCTAAGTCCGATCGGTTTGCCGATCGGCCATATCGCCGGAACGCCCTCCGCAGTGAACTGACGTCATGGACGCCATCACCACTCCCCCTCGACCGGCCAACGAGCCGGTGCACACCTACGCCCCGGGCACTCCCGAGCGCACCCGGATCATCAGCGAACTCACCCGCCAGTCCAACGCGGGCCGACGCGAATTGCCGCACATCATCGGCGGACGCCTGCATCTCGGCCACGGCGAACAGATCGAAGTCGTGCAGCCGCACGCGCACCGCGAGGTTCTCGGCTTCCTCACCAACGCCACGCACGACGACGCCCGCGCCGCCGTCGACGCCGCGATGGACGCGAAGGAGGACTGGGCCCACACGAGCTTCGACGACCGAGCCGCGGTGATCCTGCGCGCAGCCGAACTGCTGTCGGGTCCGTGGCGGGAACGGGTCGCCGCCGCCACAATGCTCGGCCAGTCGAAGTCGGTGCAGCAGGCCGAGATCGACGCACCCTGCGAACTCGTCGACTTCTGGAGGTTCAACGTCGCCTTCGCCCGCGAGATCCTCGCCGAACAGCCGGTGTCCTCGCCCGGGGTCTGGAACCGGCTCGATCACCGTCCGCTCGACGGATTCGTCTACGCGGTCACCCCGTTCAACTTCACCGCCATCGCCGCGAACCTGCCGACCGCGCCGATGCTGATGGGCAACACTGTGGTGTGGAAGCCCTCGCCCACACAGGCATACGCGGCCCAGTACACGATGGCCCTGCTCGAGGCCGCCGGCCTGCCGCCCGGGGTGATCAACCTCGTCCACGGCGACGGACGTGCCGTGTCGGATGTCGTTCTCGCGGACGAGAACCTGGCCGGCATCCACTTCACCGGGTCGACGCGGACGTTCCAGCACCTCTGGCGCGAGGTCGGCAACAACATCGAGAAGTACCGCAACTACCCGCGACTGGTCGGCGAGACCGGCGGCAAGGACTTCATCGTCGCGCATTCGTCCGCCGAACCGCACGCCCTCCGGACGGCGTTGATCCGCGGCGCCTTCGAATACCAGGGCCAGAAGTGTTCGGCCGCATCGCGCGCCTACATCGCCCGGTCCGTGTGGGACAAGATGGGCGACGACTTCCTCAGCGAGGCCGCCGAACTCAGCTACGGCGATGTGCGCGATCTGTCGAACTTCGGCGGCGCCCTCATCGACCGTCGTGCCTTCGACAAGAACATCGTGGCGCTGCGCCGCGCCAAGTCTGCCCCATCGCTCACGGTCGCCGTCGGCGGTCAGGTCGACGACACGGTCGGATACTTCGTGCGCCCCACCGTGTTGCTGTCCGACGACCCACGGGACGAGGCGTTCTCCACGGAGTACTTCGGCCCGATCCTCGCGGTGTACGTCTACGACGACGCCGACTACGAGACGGTTCTCGACCTGGTCGACACCACGGCGAAGTATGCGCTCACCGGAGCGGTCATGGCGACCGATGTGGCCGCGGTCGCCCTCGCATCGGACCGGCTCCGCAACGCGGCCGGCAACTTCTACATCAACGACAAGCCGACCGGCGCCGTCGTCGGCCAGCAGCCGTTCGGCGGCGGTCGGGCGTCGGGCACCAACGACAAGGCGGGGTCGAAGCAGAACCTGTTGCGCTGGACGTCGACCCGCACCATCAAGGAGACCTTCAACCCGCCGACGACGTCCCGGTATCCGCACATGAGCACCGACTTCACGGGGGTCACCAGTTGAGCACGGTCTTCGACACCCTGCTGCGCCCGACGATCACCGCCGCGGCGCGCAGCGAACGGATCAAACAGATCTCGCAGCGCTGGTCGGTCACCGAGAAGGTCGTGCGACGGTTCGTGCCCGGTGAAACGCTCGACGACGTCCTCGCCGCCATCCGACGCGAGCTCGACGACGGACTGGCCGTGACGATCGACTACCTCGGCGAGGACACCACCGACGAGTCCCAGGCCGATGCCACCGTCGCCGCATATGTGTCTCTGCTGGAAATGATGCGGGGCCTGGGTACGGCGCCCCCGGGTGCACTCGAGGTGTCACTGAAACTCACTGCGCTGGGTCAGCGTCTCCCGGAACACGGCGCCAAGATCGCCGAGGAGAACGCCCGAACCATCGCCGCGGCAGCGCATCGGGCCGGTGCACTGGTCACCATCGACGCCGAGGATCACACAACCGTCGACGAGCGTCTGGCCATCGTGCGCTCGCTGAGACGGGACTTCCCCGACGTCGGGACCGTGCTGCAGGCGTATCTCCGGCGCACCGAGGACGACTGCGCCGAGTTCGCAGCTTCGGGCGCCCGAATCCGGTTGTGCAAGGGCGCCTATGCCGAACCACCCGCGGTCGCCTACCCCGACCGTCGTCAGATCGACGAGGCCTACCTGCGCTGCCTGCGAATCCTGATGAAGGGCAACGGTTATCCTATGGTCGCCAGCCACGACCCGACGATGATCGAAGCGGCGACGATCCTCGCGGCCGAGTTCGACCGCACCCCCGACACCTGGGAATACCAGATGCTCTACGGCATCCGCACCGACGAGCAGCGACGCCTCGTTGGGTCGGGAGCCCGCGTGCGCGTGTACATCCCGTACGGCACCGAGTGGTACGGCTACTTCGTCCGACGCCTCGCCGAGAAACCCGGCAACCTCGGGTTCTTCCTGCGGGCGCTGGTCGGGTAGCTGGTCACAGCGGCTGGGCCCGCTTCACCTGGTCGGCCGCGCGGGATGCGTCGAGTTCGATGTCGGTGATGATCGTGGCGGGACCGAGGTGCAGGGTCCCCGACGTCAACGGCTGGGCACGCAATCCGCCGCGACCGATGAGAGCTTTGCGCCCGCCCTCACCGGCGACGGTGTCCATCCACGAACACGGGTGCGCCGGACGCCCGCCGCGGAAGCGAATGGTCCCGGAACCGGTGTCGAGCTCGAACTCCCGGCCGCGCAGCGGATCGAGTTCGATGCCGCGGACGACGACGTTGCGTCGGGCGAGTACGGGATCGGCATTCCCGGCGGCGGCCGTCCAGGCCTCGATCGCCAGGAAGGTCACCGCCGCCTCGGTGTGGGCCTTCACGCCGAAGAATCGGTCGCCGCGAATCCCCTTGTCGGCGACGATCTCCACCGAGTCGGGAGTGAGGGTCTCGACCTCGTCGGCGGGACCGTCCTTGGGCCGCCCGAAGTATGCGTGCTTCGGGGACACCACGAAGGTGAGGATCTCGCAGGGGTACTCGAAGCCCATCAGTAACCGGTGAACGAGTCGGTGTGGATGCGCCACGGGCGCAATCTCGTTACCGGGTCGAGGTGCCGGATCGTCGACGACGTGCGTTCGACGAATGCCGGTGGGCCCGAGACGTAGTAGTGCGCACCGTCGCTGTCCGCGCCGTCGATGTTCGCACCGACGAGCTCGGCCAGTCGGTCGGCATCGTCCACGCCGTCGGCGAGTTCAGGTGCAACGACCGTCATCACGCGCGCCCCCTTCGACCCTGCGTTCTCGAGCACGTCGCCGTAGACCGCCCGACCCGGTTCGCGGAGTACGTGCACCACCGTCAGGCCCGACAGATCACCGGACAGCGAACGCATCATCGAGACGAACGGCGTGATCCCGACACCCGACGCGAGGAGCACGACCCTACCCTTGCCCGGGAACGCCCGCGGCAGGACGAAGTCGCCGCCGATCTCGTCGACCCAGGCCCGCCGGGCACGGCCGTCGATGAGCGCGGCCTTGAACGACGACGGCTCCCCCGCGACCGTGAAACCGAACTCGACCGGCACCTCCTTCGGCGCGGACACGAACGAGAAGACCCGCCGCGAGCCGGCCCACACCGGCGCCGACCACCGCGGCACACTCACGCTCGACCACTGCCCCGCCCGGAACGACGGTGCGCGACCCGCGGGTTCGCCGGTGAGCGCATAGGTGCGGTCCGCCAACGGCGTCGTCTCGACGTCGAGCCGCACCCGGCGCGCAGTGCGCGTCGCCAGGCGCACCGCGAAGGCGTAGAGGCTGCCGACGAGCAACGCGACCTCCGGCACGAACGCCAGGGTGTACGAGTCGGTCACCTCGACCGTGTACTGGCAGTGCATCAGCACCCCGACCAGGGCCGCGTAGATCAGCCGATGCGGCTGTCGCGCCGGAGAGGTCAACGGTTCGGGCAGCATGATGGCCGCGACGAACAGCATCGGGGAGGACACGATCCACGTCGACAGATCCTGGCCGCCGCGAACCAGTTCGACCGCCCCGATCGTCACCAGCGACGCGACGACGAACACCGCCACGAGGAGCCACTCGCGGATCAGGGTGACCACGGCCGCGCCGATGACGATCATCGGGATCAGCAGCGGCTCGGCCGCCACCCACCAGAACGGGAAACTCAGTCCCTCGACGCCGGCGTAGGCCAACGCGTAACAGCCGACGGCACCGGCGACGGCCGGGTTCAGGATCAGCCGACGCCGCCAGGCCAGAACATATTTCGACCCCGCCGCGATCGCCGCCGCCGTTGCAGTGGTCGCCATCGCGGTGTCCTCCGACCCGCCCGGCACCACGAAGAACAGGATCAGCCCGGTGATGAGCCAGGAGTCGGAGTTCGGCGGCACCCGCAAGATCGCAGCGAACAGATAGGTGGCCGCGCCGCTCACCCCGACCGCCACCAGCAGCCACACCGCGAGTTCGTCGGGTCCGTAACCGAAATCGGCGTCGACCGCGGACACCACGAAGGCCGCGACTGCGAGCAGGACCAGCCCGCACAACACCGCCCGGTACGGGGTGAGGTGTCGCCGCGCGGCATCGAACGGGACGAGAAGCCGCGGGAGAACCGAGGTGGATCTCGTCGAAACCGCCGTCGTCACAGGAACAACTCCAATCCGGGGATCGCCGTGTGCTCGACACTCCCGTTGCGTCGGATGGTCACATGATGGAAGCCCTCGGCGTGATGGTCGAAGTCGCCGCGCAGGAATGCGGCCGGGGTGAAGAACAGCGCGGTCGCCAACCCGTCGGCCTCCATCGCCGACGGCGCGATCACCCACGTCGCCAGCACTTCCCACGCCGGCGAGGCGGTACGCGGGTCGACGATGTGATGCCAGTCCGCCCACACCCGGCGATTGCTCGCCGACGCACAGATCGCCCCGCCGTCGAGGCTGACCACACCGATCGCCTTGTTCGGGTCCATCGGATGTTCCAGCGCCACCCGCAACGGGCGGGTCCGGGGAGAGACGACCATGTCACCGCCGGCGTCGACGACGAACTCGTCGGTGACCTGCGCGACGATCGTCGCCACCCGGTCGACCGCGAATCCCTTTCCCGCCGCGCCGACATCGAGCAGCGCGGGTCGGCGCAGTTCCAGCGCGGCGTCGTGCCCGGAGATCACCTCATCCCACGCCGGGACCGCGGACACCGAAGCCGCGGGCCGCAGTGTGTACACCCCGTCGTACCCGGCATCGGCGAGCGTCTGCCCGACCAGCGGCGTGACCGCACCACGGGTCAGCCGGTACAGCCTTCGATACCAGTCGACGAGCGGCTGATCCGACTCCGCGATCGGGTAGCGGCCTGCCGCCCGGGCCATGTCGGCGACCGTCGAGTCGTTGCGAAATCTGGACCACGCCAGGTCGATCCGATCGATCTCGGCGCGCACCGCGTCGACGACATCGGCGGACAGCGGCGCCGGTGTCGTGACCGTCCACCGGGTGCCGATCGCGTCGAACACCCAGTCATGAACGGCCGCAGGGGAATCCATGCCAGGAGAGGTCAAACCGGTCGGCCTCAGTTGATGGCTTCCTGTTTGATCTTCTCGATCGCCTCGTTGAAACCACCCGAGGTCAGCGACGATCCGGAGACCTTGTCGACCTCGATGTCGTCGATGTTCTTGCCCACGACCACATCCGAGATCCCACCGGCGAACTTGCCCTGGTACTCCACCGACGGGCCCTTGGTCTGGCTCGTGTCGACCGACACCGCAGTGATGACGTCGTTCGACAGCGTGACGGTGACGCCGACCTTCTGGGGTCCGCCGGGCGAGATGTATCCGCCTTCCGCGGTGTACTCGCCGTCCTTGTACTGCTCGCCCGTCGCGCCCTCGGCCACCGTCGCGGTGGAGGTGTCGGCAGTGGTCGTGCTTCCGGAGCCGGAGTCGTCGGAGGAACAGGCCCCGGCGACGAGACCGACGGCGGCCATCGCCGCGACGACGCCGCCGGTGCGCATCAGAACCGACGAACGGGTTGAACCGGACAGCTCGGGATCAGACGGGACAGGGCTCGAAGTGGAGGTCATCGGCCCATTGTCCCTGATCGCCCGATGGCCCGCGCCTCGCCTCCGGTGACTTCTGCCGGTCAGCGACCGGCCGCGGCGACGCGCGCCTGGATGGCGTCGACGAACACGGTCCGGATGTCGGCGGCGTTCTCGGCGATGTAGGTGGTGCCGCCGGTGGCCTCGGCGATCTGCTTGAGCGCGTCGGAGTCCGCGTCGTCGGAGATGCCGATCGTCAGGACCAGGACGGGACGCGCCGGGTCCTCGAGTCGCTTCAGCTCGGCGAGCAGTTCGTCGAGACCGATGCTGTTCGGGTCCTCGTTCTGCCCGTCGGTCATGATGATGACGCTGTTGGAGTAGTTCGGGTCGTAGGTGTCCTGGACCTTCTTGAACGCGGCGAGCGTGGTGTCGTAGAGGCCGGTCCCGCCACCGAGATCCGACAGCCCCTCCTCGACCGCCTTGCCGAGCGCCTCACGGTGTGTACCGCCGCCCGAGCGAGCATCGAGTCGTCGGATGGGGGCCATCTCGACCCAGTCCTGGCCGTTGCCGCCCTTGTCGACGCTGAACGCCCAGCCGCCGATCATCGTGTTGTTGGGGAACAGCTTCAGACCGGTCTGCGAGGCGTCGATCAGCAATCCCGCGCGGGTGGTCCCGCCGGCCGGGGTCGCCATCGAACCCGAGGTGTCCTGTACGACGAGGGTGCGGATCGGCACGCCGAGAACCTGCCACTGACGCAGGGCCTTGTCGACCGACGACGGATCGCGCAGCTCGAGCTCCTTCACCGGCTCGCCGACCCCGTTTCCGTCGGCGTCGCGATAGCCGGCGTCGGACAACGCCTTGCGGCCCGCGTCGGAGTCGAGGGCCGCCACGAGCGCGGCACCGGCCTCGTCGGCGACCTGCTGGCGTGCGGCGGATGCGGTGTTCACGAGCGGGTACTCGAGCATGACGGTGCCCGCGGCCGGGATGGAGGACTTGAGCTTCGACCCCTGGTGGGTGCGCATGAACAGCTCGTACTGCTGCTCGGTCGTCACCACCGGCACACCCGAGGTGTTCGCCAGATTGAGACGGGTGCCCTCATTGTCGTTGGTCAGACGCGCGTTGTTCTGCTGGATCGCCAGGACCGTCATGGCCTCGGTGAACTTCTCCTCCGGCAGTTCGCCGGCGTCGACGGCCGCGAGCGCACCGATGATCGGGGCGTCACCGGTGCTGGTGTCGACCGGGCTGCCGGTCCGCAGGTCGGGGAGCTTCATGACCTCGACCCACGTGTCGAGTTCGGGGACGTTCTCGCCCGCGACGACGGTCGGGGTCGAGGCGACGGAGGGTGCGACCAGGTCGAGGTCGCGACGGACCTGCGTCGTGACGCGGCGGGCCTGGACCTGCGAGTCGGCGACCCAGAGGTCGGGGGCCGCGGCGCCCTGCGTCAGCAGGCCGGGCACATCGGCGCCGGCGGCGGTCTGGACGTCGTAGTCGTAGCAGGAGTCCGCGGATGCCTGCCGTGCCACCTCACGCAGGGGGCCGGTCATCGCGGAGTCGGACGCAACGGCCACTCGGGTGCGGTCACCGCAGCCGCCGGAACCGGCCTGCCAGATGATCACGCCGGTGACCAGGGCGACGACCGCGACCAGGGCGATGATCGCCCACAGCCAACCCCCGCGGCGACCGCTGCCGGCCTCGCGGTGCTCGAAGCCGAAGTCGTCGTCGGATCGGCTCGCGTCTCCCGCGGGTCCCCCGCTGCTCGCGGCAGCCCGGCCCCAATCGTTCCCGCCGCGGTCGGCATCTGAGCTGTGACGCCCCATAGTTTTCTCGTTCCCCTCTTGTGGCGGTGTTCTCGCACCGCCTGACGCATCGCTGTCACCCGCAGCCGCGTCGGCGCGGCGGCGGATGTGCCCCGCGCGACGTCACGCTCGGGTCAGCTGAAGACCTCTCGGAATTGCTGCAGCGACTTTCGTAGATCCCCCGCTACCGCCAGGGCCGCGGTCTTACCCACGGGCCCGATCAGCGGCAACCCACCCAGATCAACAGTGAAGGTTACTTCCGATCCGCTCGAAGTGGGAACGATGCCCAGATCGAGCTTGGCCTTCACACCGCCTTTGCCGCTCCCCTTCAGCCGTACGTGCGACACCGGGTCGAACTTCTCGACGACCCAGTCGAAGCGGATCCTGGTGCCCTTGACGACGACGACCGAAGCGATCTTCGTGCCCTTGGCCAGGTCCTCGGAGGCCGGGATCGGGCTGCGCCAGGAGTCGTGGATCAGCAGCCACTCGTCGTACCGGGACAGGTCCGACGCGGCCGCCCAGGTATCTTCCGGAGACAGTTCAACCTCGATGGAGTCACTCGTCTTCGCCATGGTCCCAGAGCCTAGTGTCCGCACCTCCGACTCTCCCGCGCCGGTCGCCGATCAGGCCCGCGCGCTGCTCGGTGCGCACCTGACCGGCCACGGCGTGACGATCCAGGTCACCGAGGTGGAGGCCTATGCGGGCCCCGACGATCCCGCGTCGCATGCATACACGCGAACGGCACGATCGGAGATCATGTACGGCCCGCCGGGCCGGTTGTACGTGTACCGCATCCACGGCCACCACTGCGCCAACATAGTGGTGAGGGGGACGGGACCTGCGGCGGCGGTCCTGCTCCGAGCCGGCGAGGTGGTCGACGGGGTGGAGCTGGCACGTGCCCGACGCGGGGCCGCGCGCTCGACGCCGGTGTCCGACGACCGGCTCGCCAGCGGTCCCGGGAACCTGTGCCGCGCCCTCGGGATCACCATGGCCGACCTCGGCACCGATCTCGCCGATCCGGACATGCCTGTGACTCTCGACACATCTCGGCGCGGACCGCTCCCGGATCTGCCGGTGGCCGCCGGACCGCGCGTCGGCGTTCGACGCGCGGCTGACCTGGCGTGGCGGTTCTTCTTCGACGGCCACCCGACGGTGTCGGGGTATCGCCGTCACCCGCGGGCGGGTGCCTGACCTGCTACCTACTGCGGGTTCTGCGGGTTTCGAGGTTGCGGACTCTGCTGGCCCGGCAACGCCTCCCCGGGGTTGGCGGGCGGCGTCTGTCCCTGAGTGCCCTGTCCCGGCGCGCCGACGGCCTTCCGCACTGCGTCCTGCGCCTTGTCGACCTGACCCGAGTACTTGTTCTTGGTGACCTTGTCGATCGCGTCGCCGCCCTTGTCGATCAGGGTCGGGTTCTTCTGCAGCGCGGCCCTGGCCTTGTTGACGAGTCCCTTGAGATCCATGACGTCTCCTGTGTCGACGAGCCGGACTTCTTCCGGCAACTCGCCGCAGAGTTTAGTCGCCGGCACGGCGTCGTCACACAGCCGACGCCTCGCCCACCTCAACCGAGTGTTCCGCGGGCGAACCGTGGCTCGCGATCCACCGCGGCACGACCCGTGAAACCGCTTCCACGAGCACGATTCCGACGGCCGCCGAGGTGAGTGCGACCGAGTTCATCGTCCAGTTCGACGAATCGAGGTGGAAGAGGTCCTGGGTGAACGGCCACGCGAAGATCAGCACGTAGGCACCGGCGGAGACGGCGAGCAGGAGAACCTTCCACCAGTTGTACGGCCGCGCGACCACGGCGAGGACGTAGACCGCGATCGCGATGAGCGTCATCAGCGACGCGGTGGCCGCCTGGGTCTGTGCCGGCGACAGGTCGACGGCGTCGCCGCCGACCTCCACTCCCGGACCGCCCGGATTGACGATCACGTAGGTGACGAAGGTGCACAGACCGACGATGATGCCGTTGGGTACCGCTTGCAGCAGGACCCGCCGCACGAAACCGCGGCGGGCGCGCTCGTTGTTGGGCGCCAGCGACAGCACGAAGGCGGGGATTCCGATGGTGAACCACGCCGAGATCGTCACGTGGATCGGCTGGAACGGGTAGCTCAGCGGATCCGAGTCGAACAGCCTGCCCAGCACGCCGCCGACACCGACGAACAGCGCCAGCAGCACCGCATACACCGTTTTGGTGAGGAACAGGTTGGAGACGCGTTCGATGTTGCCGATGACCCGGCGGCCTTCGCCCACCACATAAGGCAGGGTGGCGAACTTGTTGTCCAGCAACACGATCTGGGCCACCGACCGGGCAGCCGAACTGCCCGACCCCATCGCGACGCCGATGTCGGCGTCCTTGAGTGCGAGCACGTCGTTGACGCCGTCGCCGGTCATCGCCACGGTGTTGTCCCGCGACTGCAACGCCTTGACCATGGCGCGTTTCTGATCGGGACGGACGCGTCCGAAGGTGATGCCGTGTTCGACGACGTCGGCCAGTTCGCCCTCCTCCTCGGGCAGCTTGCGCGCGTCGACGGAGGTGTCGGCCGAGCCGAGTCCGAGCGATTCGGCGACCGCACCGACGGAGCGGGCGTTGTCACCGGAGATCACCTTGACCGCGACGTGCTGCTGTTCGAAGTAGTCGATGGTGCCGCGCGCGTCGGGTCGGACCCGCTGTTCGAGCACGACGAGCCCGACCGGTGTCACGGCGCCGGGGGCGACGACGCCGTCGGCGGGTTCGGTGTCGACGGGGACGTCGGTGCGTGCGAGCAGCAGCACGCGCAGTCCGGTGGCACCGATGTCGGAGGCCAGCTGGGCGGTGTCCCCCGCGGGGTCGAGCAACACGTCGGGTGCGCCGATCAGCCAGTTGCCCACGTCGGCGCCGGCCTCGTCGACGAACGAGATCCCGCTCCACTTGGTGGCCGAGGTGAACGGCTTGATCGCGGACACCGTCCACGACGGCGGGGTCGGGTATGCCTCGGCGACAGCGATCATGCTCGCGTTGGGGCGCGGATCGTGGGCGGCCAGCGCGGCGAGCACCTCACCGGCGAGCTCCGGCGAATCATTGCCGACGACGCGCAGTTCGGAGAGCCGCATGCCGTTCTCGGTGAGGGTGCCGGTCTTGTCGGCGCACACGACGTTGACGCGGGCCAGACCCTCGATCGCGGGGAGCTCGTTGACGAGGCATTGCCGCTGACCGAGGCGCACGACGCCGACGGCGAAGGCGATCGAGGTCATCAGGACCAGCCCCTCGGGGACCATCGGCACCAGCGCGGCGACCATGCCCAGCAGTGCCTGCTTGAGCCCGTTCTCGCTGATGAACAGCTGGTTGACGATGGTCAGGATGCCGGCGGGGATGAGCAGCCAGGTGATGACCCGCAGGATCTGGTCGATTCCCGAACGGAGTTCGGAGGAGACCAGGGTGAACTTCGAGGCCTCGGCCGCGAGCTGCGCGGCGTACGCATCGGCACCGACCTTGGTCGCCCGGTAGGCGCCGCCACCGGCGACCACGAAGCTGCCGGACATGACCTGCGCGCCCGGGTCCTTGTCGATCGGATCGGCCTCACCGGTCAGCAGCGACTCGTCGACGTCGAGTGCGGTGGCCTCGATGACCTCGCCGTCGACGACGATCTGGTCGCCGGCGCCGATCTCGATGATGTCGTCGAGCACGACCTCGTCGGGCGCCACCTCCACGACCTCACCGTCGCGCCGGACCCGCGGCCGGGTCTGGCCGACGATGGCGAGCTTGTCGAGGGTGCGCTTGGCGCGGATCTCCTGGACGATGCCGATCGTCGAGTTGGCGATGATCAGCAGACCGAACAGACCGTTGATGAGCGAGCCGGTGAACGCGACGATGGCGAACAGGACACCGAGGATCGCGTTGATGCGCGTGAAGACGTTGGCGCGCACGATGTCCGCCACGCTTCGGCCCGAACGGTCGGGCATGGAGTTGACCTTGCCCTCGGCGACCCGCTGGGCCACCTCTGCCGCGCTGAGACCCGGCTCGATCGTCTCCGCCGTGGTGCTCACGCCGAAACCTCCCACCAACTCGGATGCGCCACACCGGTTCCGGTGCGGTGTTCGAGGTCGATCGAACCACCGGGCTGTGGGACGAGCACAGTCGGGTCGCCGTGGCGTGAGGCTGCGCGCAGCCGCGCGATCGGCTCACCCCAGGGGTGGCGGGCGAGATTGAAGGTGCCCCAGTGGATCGGGATCATCACCGAATCGGCCCCGGACCCCGGCGACACCAGCCGGTGCACCGACAACGCTTCCTCGGGATTCACGTGGATGTCGGGCCACATGACGTCGTAGGCGCCGACGGCGATCAGCGTCAGGTCGAAGGGACCGAGCTTCGCTCCGAGATCCTCGAATCGTTCGGTGTGGCCGGTGTCGCCGGAGAAGAAGACCCGGTGGGTGTGGCCGGCGATCGCCCAGCTCCCCCATTGCGTGAGGTTGCGTGCCAGCCACCGTCCGGAGAAGTGGCGTGCCGGGCCGCAGGTGAACCGCAGCTCACCACCACGGGTGGCGACGACGATCTCGTCCCACCAATCCGCCTGCCGGATACGGTCTTCGGCGATCCCCCAGGCCATGAGGTGTGCGGCGACGCCGATCGTCGTGACGAACACGGCCTCGGGTTGGGTCGCCGCGATGGTGGTGACCGTGTCCATGTCGAGGTGGTCGTAGTGGTCGTGGCTGATCACCACGACGTCGATCGGGGGCAGCTGACGGGCCGACAGCGGGGCCGCGTGCATGCGCCCCGGGCCGACGAGCTGACTCGGCGAACAGCGCCGGCTCAGGACCGGGTCGGTGATGATGCGCGCGCCGTCGATGTCGACGATGGCGGTGGCGTGTCCGAGCCAGGTGACGGCGAGGGGCGACGGGGCGTCGAAGGTCGGGACGGTGACCATCACCGGCCGTCGGGGCCGGCCCGGGCGGCGTGCCATGTCGGCGAGTACCTGCCGGTCCGGGGTGATGGACCCCTCCGGCGGCTCGGGGTTGTCGAAGACCCCGTCTCGCAGGTGCGGGGATGTGCGGACATGCGGCACGATCTCCTCGCGGGTGGCGCCGAGTGCACGTGCCGGGCCGAGACCACCGGCGGCGAGCCGTTCGGCCACCGCGTCGGCCATCATCACCCCGGCCGATGTCACCCGCCCGAGGACCCGCGAGGTCGCGTCGGGGCCGGTTCTTTCGGAGTTCGTGGTCACGTCCACACAGTAATCCGATCGGGTGGGGTTCGACGCGAAGCACGACGGCGTCGGTTCGGAAGCCTCTCACGGCGACCGTCGAGTTGTGAGCAACGGTGAACATCGGCACGTTTTTGGGTGATGAACCGCGCAAACGCCGACAACGGCACTGGTAGGCTGCGGCGAACATTGTCCACCGCACATGCGCAGGCGCATGTTGGCCAAGGGGTTGACCATCGTGCCACGGATGTCCGTCGAACAGCGTCGAAGCGCGCTCATCGAGTCGGCCTACCGCGTGATAGCCGATCACGGTGTGGAAGGTGCCACCACCCGCCGGATCTGCGCTCACGCCGGGATGCCACTCGCGAGTTTCCATTACGCGTTCGAGAGCCGCACAGCACTGCTGTGCGCGGTGATGGAGCAGGCGGTGCCCCACGACATCGAGCGGATGCTGCACACCGTGCTGCCGGCCGCCGAGTACGGCGACACCTTCACGCTCGAGGTGATCCGGGACAACATGGAGCGGCAGTTCCATGCGTTCTACGACCTGCTGAAGGCCGATCCCGGCCGGATGCAGGCGGGTATAGCGCTGGGCATCTACGCGCACAATCACCCGGAGCTACAGCAGGTCGGACACGCCATGTACGGGGAGTTGTACCGGATCGCCACGGCCGGACTGCAGGCCATCACCGACCATGCCCCGGTGTCCTTCACCCGTCCGGTGGAGGAACTCGGCCCGTTCGTCATCGCCGCCACCAACGCGATCACGCTGACCTTCCTGAGCACCGGTGACGACAAGGTGATCAGCTCGATCATCACCGCGGTCTCCGACCAGCTCTTCACCTATGTCAGGCTCGACTGAGCGTCCCACCCATGGATCGTCGTCGATCGGGGAGTTCGACGACGGACTGTGGGTGAACGACCCCGAGCAGTACTGGGCGTCAATCGATTCCGCGGTACGCGAGGCTGGCCTCGACGCCCCGGTCCTCGCCCTCGACCGGGCAGCGCTCGAGCACAACGCGGCCGATCTGTTGCGGCGCTCCGCCGGTGTCCCGATCCGGATCGCCAGCAAGTCCCTCCGGGTGCGTTCGGTGATCGCCGACCTCGCCGGTCGTCCCGGCTTCCACGGTGTGCTCGCCTACGATCTCGCCGAAGCACACTGGCTGGCGACGACCTCGGGCATCGACGACATCCTCATCGGTTATCCGAGCGTCCGCCGGGAAGCACTGGCAGCCTTCGTCTCCGACGAGGCGGCGACGAGTCGCGTGAGCCTGCTCGTCGACTCGGTCGAGCAGCTCGACATCATCGACGCCGTCGCCCCACCCGCCGCACGACGACCGATCCGTGTGGCCATCGACCTCGATGCGTCGTACCGGCTCCTCGGCGGTCGGGTCCACATCGGCGTCCGCCGATCCCCGGTCCATTCGCGACGCGACGTGCTCGACCTCGCCCGGACCATCGTCGCGCGGAACGGTTTCGACCTGGTCGGGGTGATGTCGTACGAGGCGCAGGTCGCCGGCGTCGCCGACGCGGTACCCGGGAAGGCCGTCGTCAACCGGGCGGTCGGGATGATGCAGCGCCGGTCGATGGCCGAGCTGCGTCGCCGGCGCGGGAAGGTCATCGGCGAGCTGCGGGAGATCGCCGACCTGGAATTCGTCAACGGCGGCGGCACCGGCTCCCTGGAGGAGACCGCCCGCGACCGGTCCGTCACCGACATCGCCGCGGGCAGCGGCCTTTTCGGTGGCCACCTGTTCGACGGGTACGCCCGGTTCCGCCCGGCACCCGCGCTGTCGTTCGGACTCGACGTCGTCCGTCGCCCCGCCCGCGGCATCGTCACCTGCGCCGGCGGTGGCTGGATCGCTTCCGGACCGCCCGCGCCCGATCGCCTCCCGAAACCCGTGTGGCCGAGCGGACTCGAATTCGTCGGCACCGAGGCCGCCGGCGAGGTGCAGACCCCGCTGCGCGGCGAGGCTGCGCAGGGCATCGCGATCGGCGATCGAGTATGGTTCCGGCACACCAAGTCCGGCGAGGTCTGCGAACGTGCCCGGGACGTCGCGATCATCGACCGCGACGACGCCGGTCACGCGGTGGTCGGCGAGGTCGTGCCCACCTACCGAGGCGAAGGGAATTGCTTTCTGTGA
The DNA here is from genome assembly GCF_000298235.1 of Gordonia namibiensis NBRC 108229. Taxonomy (GTDB): domain Bacteria; phylum Actinomycetota; class Actinomycetes; order Mycobacteriales; family Mycobacteriaceae; genus Gordonia; species Gordonia namibiensis. Next base: position 7,747 of record NZ_BAHE01000045.1, on the reverse strand, counting down.
GCGGGACGTCGACCACTGCCGGGCACAGCTGGCGCAACTGGGGTGGCACCGCGTCGTGCACACCGAGCCGCGTGCTCCGTCCGACTAGTGTGGGCGCCATCGCCGACATCGTGCGGGAGACCGCCGAGCGGGGCGGCACGGTCAAGACCGTCGGCGCCGGACACAGCTTCTCCCCCATCGCCGTCGCCGACGACGTCCAGCTCGAACTGTCCGGTCTGCGCGGCTTGGCCGGCGCCGACGGCCACCGCGTGACGCTGCACGCGGGCACCCACCTGCACGAGATCCCCGCGCTCCTGGCACCGCGGGGTCTCGCGATGGCCAACCTCGGTGACGTCGACCGGCAGACCATCGCAGGCGCGACCTCCACCGGAACCCACGGCACCGGACTGGCGTTCGGCGGCATCAGCACGCAGGTCGCGGGCGTCACACTCGTGAACGGCAAGAGCGAGATCGTGACCATCGGTCCCGAGGATCCCGAACTCCGCGCTGCCGCCCTGGGTCTCGGCGCACTCGGGGTCGTCGTCGAGATCACGCTCGACTGCGTCGACAACTTCCGGCTGCATGCCGCCGAGGGCCCGGCCACCGCGGACGATGCGATCGCCGGGTTCCTCGACCGTGTCGTCTCGTCGGACCATCACGAGTTCTACCTTTTCCCACACACCAATTGCGCACTCGTGAAGACCAACACTCGGCTCGGGACGGATGCGCCGATCACCGGACCGTCGCGGTTCCGCCGGTACGTCGACGACGAGCTGTTGAGCAACAAGGTCTTTCGCGTGCTGTGCGAGGTCGGGGTCCGCGCGCCGCGCCTGATCCCCGCCATCAACCAGGTTGCCGGCCGCAGCCTGTCGTCCCGCGAACTCACCGACACGTCGACCAAGATCTTCGTCTCCGACCGTGATGTGCGCTTCCGCGAGATGGAGTACTCGATCCCCCTCGAGGACGTCCCGGCGGCTCTGAGCGAGATCCGCGCGCTGCTGGACCGCCGCAAGTACCGGGTCAGCTTCCCCATCGAGGTACGTGCCGCCGCGGCCGACGACCTGATGCTCTCCACCGCCACCGGACGGCGCAGCGGCTACATCGCCGTCCACCGCTACCACCGCGACGACCCGGCCGAATCCGCCGCGTACTTCGCCGACGTCGAAGCGATCCTCACCGGTTTCGGCGGACGCCCCCATTGGGGCAAGATGCACACCCGCGACGCGGAGTACCTGCGCAGCGTCTACCCGCGCTTCGACGAGTTCCGCGCGGTGCGAGACCGGTTCGACCCGTCGCGCGTGTTCGCGAACGACTACCTGCGGCGGGTGCTGGGCGACTAGCAGGCACCTCTGCACAGGTGTCGGCGTCGCCGCCACCAGCCCATCTGGCCCGGCCGGGCGCCATCTGGTCAACTGGAGTGCATGCGCGACATCCTGCCCGACCTGCTCGCCGTCCTCGACGGCGCCGACGCACGTCCCGTGGCGCTGTGTCGGGTCATCTCGACGTCCGGGTCGGCACCGCGCGAGGTCGGGGCGTCGATGGTCGTCACGCAGGACGACACCGTGATCGGCTCGGTCTCCGGCGGGTGCGTCGAATCGGCCCTGGTCCACACTGCGCAGCAGGTGCTCGAGGACGGGCTCGCCGTCGTCGAGCAGTTCGGCATCGAGGACGCTCGTGATCCCGCGCCCGGCCTCACCTGCGGCGGCCAGATCGACGTCGTCGTCGAACGGATCGAACCCACGCCGGAACGACTGGGGCAACTCCGACGCCTCGCCGACGCACTCGCGGACGATGAACCGATCGCCGTCGCCACGACGCTGAACGCCCACCCGGACTGGTACGTCGCGACCGAGACCTCCCGGCCGCCGTGGCGACGGCTCGACCACGACGTCGCCGACATGCTCGAGACCGGTCGCACCGGCGTGATCGGCGTCGACGACTGCGAGGCCACCGATCCCGCTGCGCCGACCGAGGACCGGCCACGCACCTTCGTGCAGACCTTCGCCCCGCCGGCGCGTCTGATCCTGGTGGGCGCCAACGACTTCGTACGCGCACTCAGTTCGCTGGGTTCGACGCTCGGGATGCGGGTGACCGTCGTCGACGCGCGGCCCGTGTTCGCGACACCAGAACGCTTCCCCGACGCCGACGAGGTGATCGTCGGCTGGCCCGATCGCTATCTCGCCGAACAGATCCGGGACCGGCAGATCCGCTCGACCACAGCGCTGTGCGTGATGACCCACGACACCAAGTTCGACGTTCCGACACTCCGCACCGCCCTGCAGTCACCGACCTTCGGTTTCGTCGGCGCACTCGGGTCACGCCGGACCGCGGCGGATCGCGACGAACGCCTCCGCGCGGAGGGCGTCGACGAGACACAGCTGTCGCGTCTGCGTTCACCCTTGGGACTCGATCTCGGCGGTCACACACCGGCCGAGGTCGCCGTTGCGATCGCGGCCCAACTCATCGCGGAAAGGCATGGCGCCCAGGCCGTCCCGCTGCACCAGGGCACCGGGCCCATCCACCGGCGCTGAACCGGCCGAGTGCGTGTGTCAGTGCCCGACGAACTTCGGCGGCCGCTTCTCGTTGCGCGCGGCGCGCCCCTCGGCCATGTCGTCGCTCTGCCAGGCGCGCACCATCGCGGCGACCCGGTCCTCGGGTGCGGTGTCGCGGGCGCCGTCGCCGTTGAGGACCAGCTTGTAGTGCTGCAGAGTGAGCGGCGCGAGGTCGGCGATGGTGGCCGCCCAGTGCTGGGCGTCGGCGAGATCGCCGATGCGGTTGGCGAATCCGAGGGTGTGGGCACGGTCGGCGTTCAGCGGGTCACAACCGATGAGCATGCCGCGCGCCTGTCCGGCACCGACCAGTGAGACGAGCCGACGGATGGTCCACTCGTCCACGGCGACACCGAGTTTGGCGGCCGGGATCGCAGCTATTGCATCGGGTGCCATCACGCGGAGGTCGGCGGCCATCGCCAGCTGGAGGCCACCGCCGATCGCGGAACCGTTGAGAGCGGCGATGACCGGAACCGGCGTCGACTCGATGCGGTGCAGCGTGGATACGAGCTTGTCGAGGAAGCCGGGGTCGTAGACCGGGCCGGACAGGTCGGCCCCCGCACTGAACACCGGTCCGCGCCCGGTTATCACGATGGCCCGCGCACCGGCCTCGGTCGCGGCATCGAAGGCATCGGCCAGCCCGCTCAGCATCTCCTCGTTGAGGGCGTTGCGCTTGTCGACCCGATCGAGCTCGATGGTGACAACGGCGCCGTCGGTGGTGGAGTGGATCATGGGGGCCAAGCCTACCGATGACACTGTCGGGCCGAGTCGTGACAGGGTGGTGAGGTGCCGAACACCACGCCGAGCAGCACCGCACCGGGCAGCGCCCTCCAAGTCGACGGGACCGACTCGGACGCGGTCGACGTCGAGGCCCACTCGGACGTCCTGATCATCGGCGGCGGGCAGGCAGCCCTGTCGTCGGCCTACTTCCTGCACCGCTTCGGCCTCGGCGACCGGTATCAGATGCTCGACCACGCGCCCGGCCCCGGCGGCGCCTGGCAGTTCCGCTGGCCGACGCTGACCCTCGCCACCGCCAATCGGGTGCACGACCTCCCCGGGTGGGGCATCGTCGAAGCGCTCGGCCTCGACTGCGACCAGCTACCCGCGGCCACCGCGGTCCCCGAGTACTTCGGCCGCTACGAGGAGAAGTTCGGCCTGAACGTCCATCGGCCGGTACACGTTCGGGCGGTCCGACGGGAGGGCGAGGGGTTCGGTGTCGAGCTGGCCGACGGCCGCAACCTGACCACGAACGTCATCATCAACGCCACCGGCACGTGGGACCGGCCGTTCATCCCGCACATCCCCGGCGCCGCCGACTTCCGAGGGCGCCAGCTGCACACGCACGACTACACGTCCCCGGCGGAGTTCGCCGGCAAGCGGGTCCTCGTGGTGGGTGCCGGGATCTCGGCGATTCAGCTGCTCATCGAGATCGCCCGCGAAGCGCCCGGCGTCGAGACGTTCTGGTGCTCGCGACGCGAACCGGTCTTCAGCACCGAACCGTTCACGCCCGAGCAGGGACGAGAGGCCGTCGCACGCGTCGAGCGCCGTGTCCGCGCGGGACTGCCCCCGACGTCGGTTGTCTCGGTGACCGGCCTCGCCCTGACACCTGCGATCGCCGCGGCCCAGCGCGACGGCATCCTGTCGTGGCGCCCGATGTTCACCCGCATCACCGAGACCGGCGTCTGTTGGGACTGCGGCCCCGCGGGTGGCGAGCATCTGGACCTGGACGTCATCTTCTGGAACACCGGCTTCCGCAGTTCACTCGATCACCTGGCGCCGCTGCGGCTGCGCGCACCGGGTGGCGGCATCACCATGACCGGTCGCCTCGCAACGGTCGTCGAGGCCGATCCCCGTATCCAGCTGATCGGGTACGGCCCGTCGGCGTCGACGATCGGGGCCAACCGAGCCGGCCGGGAAGCCGCGAGAGTGGCTGCCGACCTCCTGGAAGTCGCCTCTCACTGACCCATCACCACCACGACGGTGCGGCCGTCGGTGTTATTGGGGATTGACAGATTGTTGTGTTTTCCCAACACTTGGTGGCGTGAGTCCAATACGCCGTGGGGAAAAGCTTCCCATCTACAACCGCATCGGCGTCCTGCGTGCGGAACGGCAGATGTCGCGGGCCGAGCTCGCGACACTCGTCGGCATCAACGTCCAGTCCGTCGGTGCCCTCGAGCGGGGCGACAACTACCCCAGCCTCGACCTCGCCTTCCGCATCTGCGACGTCTTCGACCTTCCTGTCGAAGCCGTGTTCAGCCGAACCCCGTTCGGCGCCATGTCGGCCGAGCTCTACCGGCGTGACACGCGCCCGGCCCCGAACGACTCACCCAGCAACGACACCGGAGGTGACCGATGAACGACCCGAACTCGGCGTTCCCCGAGGCGGCGAAACCCGAGGTCTGGCGCCGTTACGAGAACTGGCGGGGACGTCGACACGAAGAGTTCAACGCCAAGCACGCCCATCGCCTGACCACGTGGCGTAACCAGCGCGCATACCGGCGACTGGTGATCACACTGCTGTGCGCCCTGGTCTTCATCATCGCCAGCTCATTCCTGGCCTTCCGGTCGTCGGGATGGTTCCTGCTGCCGTTCGGCATCGGCCTGGTCTCGGTCATCACCATCCAGATCGCGCTGCGTATCGTCACCGGCTCCATCGCCGACGCGCCGGTGTCCGCGCTCGACGAGATCCAGCTGGCCCAACGCAATTCGGCGCGATCCTTCGGCTTCTTCGTGCTCTACGCGGTGATGTTCATCCCGTACTTCGTCCTCGTCGGGATCAGCATGCGCGACGAGGTGCCCGGCCAGTGGGTCTACGGCAGCGCCATCCTGCTGATCTCCCTGGTACTAACCGCGATCTGCGTGCCCAACATGCTGATCGCCTGGTGGATGGCCGATCCCGACCCGGAAGACCTGATCGAACCCCCACAGACACCCTCCGACACCGCCACCGGCGGAAAGGAACGTGACTCATGAACGCACCACTCATCGTCGACGGATTACACAAGCGCTACGGGGATCTGGTCGCGCTGCGCGACATGACCTTTCACGTCGAACCCGGCGAGATCTTCGGCTTCGTGGGCAGCAACGGCGCCGGCAAGTCGACCACCATGCGCATCATCCTCGGAGTTCTCTCCGCCGACGCCGGCGTGGTCCGGCTCGGCGAGCGCCCCATCGACCTCGACCTCCGTCGTCGGATCGGATACATGCCCGAGGAACGCGGCCTCTATCCGAAGATGAAGGTCGGCGAACAACTCACCTTCCTCGCGAAACTCCACGGCATGGACACTGCGGAGGCCGAGGAGTCGGTGGAACGATGGACCGAACGCCTCGGCGTCGGCAGCCGGTACGACGACAACGTCGCCGACCTCAGCCTCGGCAATCAGCAGCGCGTCCAGCTCGCCGCCGCGCTCGTCCACGACCCCCGGGTGCTGGTGCTCGACGAGCCGTTCTCCGGCCTCGACCCGGTCGCCGTCGACGTCATGAGCGATGTGCTCAAAGAAAAGGCCGCGGAGGGTATCCCGGTCATCTTCTCCTCGCATCAGCTCGATCTGGTGCAACGACTGTGCGACCGAGTCGGCATCGTCGTGCGCGGCGAGATGCGTGCCCTGGGCACGGTCGAGGCCCTGCGTTCCCGCGACGGCATCACCCTCGAAGTCACCGGTCCCCGTGCCGACGTCGCCTGGGCCGACGCACTCCCCGGTGTCCGCGAGGCCGCCTACGGCGAGACCACCCGCCTCCTCGTCGACCCGGTTGTGGTCGATGACCAGCAGATCCTGGCCGCAGCACTCGACCACGGTCCGGTCCACCGCTTCACGACGTCCACCCCGTCCCTCACCGACATGTTCCGAGAGGTCGTTTCGGCATGACCACACTGCACGACAGCCCCACCACGACACCGGCCCCATCAGCCAAGGCCTCGGCCGCGCAGGCCATCCGGCTCGTCGCCGAACGCGAGATCACCACACGGGCCAAGACCCGCTCGTTCGTCGTCAGCACCGCCCTGCTGATGGTCGTGATCATCGTCGGCGCCGTCCTCATCAACCTGTTCGCCGGCGGCGAGGACGTCGAGAAGGTCGCGGTGGTCGGCCAACCGGCAGCGATCACCGAATCGATCGTCGCGGTCGGCGACTCCGCCGGTACGTCCATCGCGACCGAGCCTGTGGACACCGTCGAGCAGGCCCGCGCCAAGGTCGCCGACGGTGACGTCGCGGCGGCACTCGTGCCGGGTGACACCCCCGGGTCGTACGTGATCCTGAGCAAGGACAGCGCCGACCCCGCTGTCGAAGGCCCCATCCGGACCGCGGTGTCGCAAGTAGGCCTCAACGACGCACTCGCGGCACGAGGCGTCGATGCGGCGTCGCTGCCCGCCGTGGACATCTCGGTGACGCAACTCGACCCGGCGCGCCCGGATGAGGGAGAACGGCTTGTCATCGCATTGGTCGGCGTCATCCTGCTGATCACGGCGATCATGATGGGCGGCACGATGGTGGCCGTCGGCGTCGTCGAGGAGAAGACCTCCCGGGTCGTCGAACTGCTGCTTGCAACGATCAAGCCGCTGCACCTGCTGTGGGGCAAGATCATCGGCATCGGTGCGGTGGCTCTCACTCAAGTCGTGTTGCTCGGTGCGACGGCACTGATCGCCGGCACCGCAACCGGAATCCTCACGCTGCCCGGAGCCGCGGTCGGCATGTTTGCGGCCGTCATCGCCTGGTTCGTGCTCGGTTTCCTGTTCTTCGCGTCCCTCTACGCTGCGACCGGCGCGATCGTGTCCCGCCAGGAGGAACTGAGCTCGGCATCGTTCCCGTTGACCGTTCTCGCGATGGGCGTGATGTACGCCGGCATCTTCGGTGTGCAGGCGCTCGATTCGACCCTCATCAAGACCCTCAGCTGGATTCCACCGTTCAGCGCGGCGCTCATGCCGATGCGGATCGCCAGCGGCGACACCAACACCCTCCAGATCGTGCTCACGTTTGTGCTGATGGCGGCTGTCTGTGCGCTCGCCACCTGGGTTGCAGCACGCATCTATCAGCGCTCGATCCTCCGTACCGGCTCCCGCCTGGGCTGGGGTGAGGTGCTCAAGCTCGCTCGCTGACAGAGACGACGAATGCCCCGTGACCAGAAGGTCGCGGGGCATTCTCATTGTCTGTGGTGTGCCGGCCGGCGCGGGGATTTTGTAGAAGTTGTGCGCGCTATAGCCGCACTGTTTCTACATCCTCGCC
>NZ_BAHE01000046.1 GCF_000298235.1 Gordonia namibiensis NBRC 108229 | reverse complement strand
GACGCGACCGCCGTCCCGCTGTACTTCGGACGCGGCAAACGCCTGGCCACCCGCGAACAACGACTGGTGTCCTTCGCCCGGCCCGACGGCGAAAGCTGCTCCACCCCTGGCTGCGACCTCGCCGCCGCACACGTCGAGATGCATCACGCCCAACTGGATTGGGCCGATGGCGGACTCACCGACATCACCGACCTCGCACCGGCGTGTCCGAAACACAACCGCATGGTCAGCAACCAACCCGGCGGCTACACCACCCGAATGGTCCGCGAAGGACCCGATGAAGGGCGTTGCGCCTGGCGGCTCAACGCCGAACCCGGCGCACCACCCAACCCTGAACGCATCAACCGACGACCCGACATACCCCGCCGATTCGCCGAACACCTCAAACAGGTGCGCAACGAAATCCACGGACCCGAACCGGAGTCCGGCGATACCCCACGCCTACACCTGCGCGAGGTCATCGACCTCCGCAACGCCACACCTGCCGAACTCGCGGTCGCCTCAGCACTTCTCAACCACGCGTACGGGAACTCAGGGTAGGAACGTCGCCAGCCCTTCGAGGCTCGTCGACTTCGATACGCTCCTTCGTCGCTACTCAGCCCAGCGGCTACGCTCCTCACACCTCAGGGAGCGAGGTTGGCGCACCTCGCACCTCAGTACCCGCGGCCGGCGGGCCGGCCGTCGTGAGGGTCGAAAGGGTCCGCTCCCTGAGAAGCGTCCGGATCCCGACGGCCGAACCTCAACTCGACCGGCAGACGTCGATCGAAGTCTGCCTGTCGGGGTTGAAGTCGACCGGTAGTGAGGTCGGCGACGGTGTCTCACCAGGCCTTCGAGGCTCGTCGACTTCGATACGCTCCTTCGTCGCTACTCAGCCCGGCGGCTTGCGCTCCTCGCACCTCAGGCAGCGAATTTTGGGTGCGTCGCGCTCTTTCGGATCAGGCAGCAGAGCTGGGCGCGTTGGGTTCTTTCGGATCAGAGAGCAAGGTTGGCGCACCTCGCACCTCAGGGAGCGTGGTTGCCGACTGCTGGTGCTCCTCGCGTCTCAGGGAGCGAAGATGAACGCGCCCTCAGGAGCGAGAGGGCTACGCGCGCAACCACTCTTGAGAGATCCGTATTATGTTGTACCCGGAACCCGGGCACAACGTCATACAGATCAAAGCGCTCTCGACTACGGCGCGGGGATGTCCAGCCCGAGGTCGAGCACGGTCACCGAGTGGGTGAGCGCACCGACGGCGAGGTAGTCGACACCCGTGCGGGCGTAGTCCTCGGCGACGTCGAGGGTCAGGCCGCCGGAGCTCTCCAGCTTGGTCTGCGGTGACTTGGTGTTTCGCCGCTGCACGGCCATCTGGGTTTCCCACGGCTCGAAGTTGTCGAGCAGCACGAGTTGTGGCTCGAGCGGCAGAACCTCGTCGAGCTGGGACAGGGAATCGACCTCGACTTCGACCGGCAGACCCGGAGCCGCCGCCCGCACCGCTTCCAGCGCCGCTGCGACCGAACCGGCGGCGACGACGTGGTTGTCCTTGATGAGGGCGGCGTCGCCGAGGCCCATGCGGTGGTTGACTCCCCCGCCCGCGCGGACCGCGTACTTCTGCAGCAGTCGCAGACCTGGGAGCGTCTTGCGGGAGTCACGGATCTGGGCCGACGTGCCGGCAACAGCATCTACCCATGCGCGGGTCGTGGTGGCGATCCCCGACAGATGGCAGATGAGGTTGAGTGCGGTGCGTTCCGCCGTCAGGAGCGCGGCCGTCGGAGCGTGGACGCGCAGGACGGTGTCACCAGGTGCGACGACACTGCCGTCGGCGACGGCATCCGTCACCTCGAAGTTGCCCTCGCCGATGACCTCGTCGAACACCGCGAGCACCACCGGCACACCGGCGATCACGCCGTGTGCGCGGCTCACGATCGCGGCGTCGACGACGGCGCCGGACGGGACGGTCGACGTCGTGGTGACGTCGGGTCCGTACCGCAGATCCTCGTCGAGCGCGGTGCGGATCAGAGCACGGATCTCATCGTCGACGACCAGTTCCAGAGCGCCGCCGGCCGAGGCCTGCCCGATGAAACCGTCACTCACAGCAGAGCTTCCGGTCACTCGCCCGAACCCGGGTTACCGATGGCGATCATCCGCTCGACGCTCTTGCGAGCCCGTTCCGCGACGTCGATGTCGACGAAAACCTCGTCGCGACCCTCACGCAGGCAACGCAGCAGCGCAGCCGGGGTGATCATCTTCATGTAGGGGCACGACGCGCGGTCGTTCACGGCCTGGAAGTCGACGCCCGGGGCGGCCTTACGCAGCTGGTGCAGCATGCCGACCTCGGTGGCGACGAGAACCTGCTTGGCGCCGGTCTCACGGGCCGCGTCGAGCATGCCGCCGGTCGAGAGGATCTTCACGCGGTCCTCGGGCACCGCACCCTCACCCGCAAGGTAGAGAGCCGACGTGGCGCAACCGCATTCGGGGTGGATGAACAGGTCGGCATCGGGATGCGACGCGGCCTGGTCGGCCAGCTCGTCACCGTTGATGCCGGCGTGCACGTGGCACTCGCCCGCCCAGATGTGGATGTTGTCGCGACCGGTCTCGCGCTTGACGTGCGCACCGAGGAACTGGTCCGGGAGGAACAGCACATCGCGATCGGGATCGATCGATGCGACCACGTCGACGGCGTTCGACGAGGTGCAGCAGATGTCGGTCAGGCCCTTCACCTCTGCGGTGGTGTTCACGTAGGACACCACGAGCGCATCCGGGAACTCGGCCTTCCAGGCACGCAGTTCGTCGGCGGTGATCGAGTCGGCCAGTGAGCAGCCGGCGCGCTCGTCCGGGATGAGGACGCGCTTCTCGGGGCTGAGGATCTTGGCGGTCTCGGCCATGAAGTGGACGCCGCAGAAGATGATCTCGTCGGAGTCGACCTCGGCCGCGATACGCGACAGGGCGAGAGAGTCACCGACGTGGTCGGCGACGTCCTGGATGGCGGGAAGCTGGTAGTTGTGCGCGAGCAGGGTCGCGTTGCGGGCACGGGCGAGGCGTCGGACCTCGTCTGCCCACTCCTGGGTCGGTTCCACACCGGTGTAGCCGCCCGGTGCGTCGAACCATTCGGCATCGAGGAGCCCGGCTGCTGGCGCGGTCACGGCCGCCGGGCGATCACTGGTGATGCTCATTGCCACTCCTCTGGCTGTCCCGGCGGGCGTCTGCGACCACCGGGTCATCGGGTCCCCGGAGCACGGGCCGTGTGTCCGAGGCAGGGTTTTCGACTCATGGTCGAAAACGCTATGCATCGTAACATTCACCACACCCCGTTCATTCCCGTCGCCCTTCCGGCAGGTCACATACCGCCGGTCAGGAGCACATCAGGGCGTCGAGGTACCGCTCGGTGATCCTCGATTGCGCGATCCGCCCGATCGGGCCGCCGAGCCGGGTGAACCAACGACCGGGCCGGGAGAACGCGACGATGTGCGCCACCACGGAGTCGTCCGGCAGTCGCTCGACCCAGAACCGCTCCTCCCCGATCTCGGGATGGCCGGACAGGGTGCCGTAGGCGAAGCCGCGCACCCCTGATTCGGTCGACACCGAATCGATCACCTCGATGACCCGGCACGCGGCGGAGATCCCCACCGGCCCGAGCCCCAGCCGCATCGTCACCGTCGCGCCGACCTCGGCCGCCCGGGTCGAGGCGTCGACGCCAATCCCTGCGTGACGATGCATGTCCCAGTTGAGGATTCGTTCTGCAGCAGCAGTGAAGCACTCCTCGCCCACACCGATCACGCGGGAGCGACGTAGATGGTGGTAGCCCGCCGGTAGCTCTCCGGCGGTGGCACCGACCTCGTCGTAGGTGAGGCCCAACGGGTGCGGGGTCACCCGGCGCACGCCACCTCGGTGTCAAGGCCCGTGTCATCGATGACGCGGGCGAGGTCGTCAAGCGAGGTGTCCAGCGACCGCGCAAGAGCGGCGATCGTGGCGAACGCGGGCGTCGGCATGCGGCCCGTCTCGATCTTGCGCAGCGTCTCCGGGGAGATCCCGGCACTGACAGCCACCTCTCCGAGTGGACGGGCGCCTCGGAGTTCGCGCAGGCGGGCGCCCAGACGGCGACCTGCGGCGATCTGTTCCGGGGTCAACGGGTTGCGGACCATGCCCAGAGCCTAACCGATGCGGTATACATATACCGAGCGCCGTGGGATTTTTATACCGGACTACTACGAAGGGAACGAGAATGGTCGAGCTGAAGTCACCGTCCGAGGTCGACGCCATGGGGGTGACCGGCGCATTCATCGCGGACCTTCTCACCGACCTCGCGGAACGGGCCGACGTCGGCGTGAATCTCCTCGACCTCGAGCAGCGCGCCCGCGACCTCATCGCCGAGCGCGGCGCGAAGTCCTGCTACTGGGACTACTCACCCTCGTTCGGACGCGGCCCCTTCCGCAACGTCATCTGCCTGTCGGTGAACGACGCGGTCCTGCACGGGCTCCCCCACGACTACGTCCTGGCCGACGGCGACCTGCTGTCCATGGACATCGCGGTCTCGATCGACGGCTGGGTCGCCGACTCCGCCCGGAGCGTCATCGTCGGCACCCCCCGCCCAGAGGATCAGCGCCTCGTACAGGCGACCGAAGAGGCCCTGGCCGCGGCCATCGACGCCGCCCGTCCCGACGCCCGGCTCGGCGACATCTCCGCCGCGATCGGAGCCGTCGCCAAGTCCTACGGCTACCGCGTCAACACGGAGTTCGGCGGCCACGGCCTCGGTCGTACAATGCACGAGGACCCGCACGTGGCGAACATCGGCAAGGCCGGTCGCGGCATGAAACTGCGGCCCGGACTGACGCTGGCGCTCGAGCCCTGGTTCACGCTCGGCACCGAACGCATCAAGTTCGACGCCGACGGTTGGACGATCCGCTCGTTCGACGGCTCCCGCGGCGCGCACAGCGAGCACACCATCGCCGTCACCGACGGCGCGGCACGCGTATTGACGTCGCCGGTTCGCTGATCACTGGGCAGTGGACCCATACAATCGACGCCATGCCAGCCGCCGGGTCCGATCCCTCCAGTTCCGACGGCTCACCGGTATCGACCAACGACGCGGTTCTGCGGGTCGAGGTCCTCAGCGTCGTCTTCCAGGTCCGCACCCCGCCTTCTGTGGACGGCAGTGACGTACACCCTGCGCTCTGCGTGCTGCTCTCCCGTACCGACACCGAACCCGGCCGCTGGTCGCTGCCCGGCGGCGATGTCGCCGGTGACGAGAGGTTGTCGGTCATCGCCCGACGCCTCGTCGCCGACACGATGGACGTCCGCGACATCGCCCACCTCGAGCAACTGTCGGTCTTCTCCGATCCGGAGCGTGTTCCCGGCGTCCGCACGATCGCGTCGACCTACATGGGGCTCGTCCGCTCCGACAGCCCCGTGACCCTGCCCGAGGGAGCGGCCTGGTTCGCGGTCGAGGCGTTGCCGCCGGTGGCCTTCGACCACGCCGAGATCATCGACACCGCGCGACATCGGCTGGCGGCCAAGCTCTCCTACACCAACATCGCCTTCGCGCTGGCCCCGAAGCAGTTCCCGATGTCGGAGCTGTCGGAGATCTACTGCGCCGCACTCGGTTACCCGGTGGACACGACCAACCTGCTACGAATCCTGAGTCGACGAGCCGTGGTTGTGTCCACCGGTACCGTCGGTAAGACGGGCCGGTCCGGCGGGCGGCCGCCTGCGCTCTACGCCTTCGCCGACAACGAATTACGTGTCACGGATGAGTTCGCGACGCTGCGTCCGCCGATGTGAGGTCAGATCCGACCGGATCGCCGGCAAGGTGAGCGTCGTCGAGATCTCCGACGCCGAGGTCTGGCGTGCGTGAGGACAGCACGCAGACGAGGTAGATGAGCGCGAAGGCGAACGGCGCGCAGATGAGCAGCGTCCAGGGCGCGCTGTGTCCGGCGCGCGTACCGCCGTCAAGCCAGAGATCAGGCACCAGACGGTACACGGACTCCAGTGGGAGCCCGGCGATGCCGTCGTCGAACCGGAAGCCCGCCAGCCACATTCCGAGCTGTGCACCGATCGCCGATCCCGCCACCGTGCCGATTGCCGGGACCAGGAAACCGGTTACTCCGCGCCACGGCCGCGCCGCAGCCCACGCGACGAGCGCGGCGATGCCGCCGTAGGTGAACATGATCAGCGCGAATGCGCCCACTCCGCCGAACTCGGTCGGGATGTCGTCGCGGGTCAGCCCCTTCAGGACGACGCCGGTGGTCGGCGGCGTCACCAGCGCCCAGATCGCGCCGGCGACCCCGCCGAGCACGATCACCGCCATGGTCGCCGTGAGCAGGGTTGTGACCGACCTGGCGGGACGCCGCCCGGACATCCGATCGCTCACCGACGACCCAGCTCGGCCGAGTCGACCGTCCCGTGGCGGGAGCACCGGGCGCTCCAGCCGTCGGGACGCACCTGCACGACCATGCGGCGTCCGCACTGTCCGCAGAAGCGGGGCGGTTCAAGCCCCAGTCGCGCGGCCGGTGGGATGGCGTCGGGTGCCTGCAGTTCCAGTTCGAGGCCGGTGTACACACCGAACCTGCACGGTTCGGCGAGCGGTCCCGGGACGGTGTCGATCATGAGTGAACACGCTACCGATCGTCTGAGGTTGTCGGGAGTGGCGGAGACGTCAGATCGTGTCGTTGAGCGACTTGATCGGCATCGACAGGTCGCTGAGGAGGTCGAGGTCGTCCTCCGCGGGCCGACCGAGCGTCGTCAGGTAGTTGCCGACGATGACGGCGTTGATGCCGCCGAGGATGCCCTGCTTGGCGCCGAGGTCGCCCAGGGTGATCTCGCGACCACCGGCGAAACGCAGGATGGTGCGCGGCAGGGCGAGACGGAAAGCGGCCACCGACTTCAGCGCCTCGGACGCCGGCAGCACCTCGAGATCGCCGAAGGGCGTACCCGGGCGGGGGTTGAGGAAGTTCAACGGCACCTCGTCGGGCTCGAGGGCAGCCAGATCGGCGGCGAACTCGGCACGCTGCTCGAGGCTCTCCCCCATGCCGAGGATGCCGCCGCAGCACACCTCCATGCCGGCTTCGCGGACCATGCGCAGCGTGTCCCAGCGTTCCTCCCAGGTGTGGGTGGTGACGACGTTCGGGAAATGACTGCGCGCGGTCTCGAGGTTGTGGTTGTAGCGGTGCACCCCCATGTCGCGGAGCTGGTCGACCTGCTCCTGGGTGAGCATGCCGAGGCTGCAGGCGATCTGGATGTCGACCTCGTTGCGGATGGCCTCGATGCCGGCCGCGACCTGGCTCAGCAGACGCTTGTCGGGACCACGGACGGCGGCGACGATGCAGAACTCGGTTGCACCGGTCTTGGCGGTCTGCTTGGCGGCCTCCACCAGCGACGGGATATCGATCCAGGCGCTGCGCACCGGAGATGCGAAAAGACCCGACTGCGAGCAGAAATGGCAGTCCTCGGGGCAGCCACCGGTCTTCAGCGAGATGATGCCCTCGACCTCGACCTCCGGTCCACACCACTTCATGCGGACGTCGTGCGCCAACTGCAGCAGCTCGGTGAGGCGATCGTCGTCCAGACGCAGCACGGCCAGGACCTGCTCGCGGTCGAGCGGTTCGCCGCGCCCGAGCACCTGTTCGCGGGCGATGGCGAGGATGTCGTCGGACGTCTGTGCGTCGCGGGTCGTATCGACGGTTGCCTGGGTCACGGGCTGAACTCCTTGTACTGGAACTGATCTGGTTCGGGCTGATCTGGTTCGGGCTGGGCTGGGATGGTTACGACGTGGAGGCGAGCGATGCCGGTTGGTCGGCGAGCGTCGCAAGCCAGTCGGGGTCGAACCATGTCGGGGCGATTCGCCGGAACTCCGCGGGGTCGAGCGCAGCGGCACCGGCGGGCAGCACGCCCACCACCGGGACTCCCGTGATCCGCGGCAGGTCGGATCGGTTGCAGCGCATGGCGAGATCGGGGTCGGTGGGCCACCAGCCGATGACGAGTCCGGCGGGCCGGAGTCCCCGTGCACGAACGGCATTCACGGTCAGCTCGGCATGGTTGAGGGCACCGAGACCGGGTGCCACGACGATCACGACGCCGTCATCGGTGCCCGGCGCCAGGGTCTCGGCGACGATGTCGAGGATGGTGGCGGACTCCCCCAACCGCACCAGCACACCGCCGGCGCCTTCGACGAGGGTGAGGTCGTGGGTGGACGCGAGGTCGTCGACGGCGCGCACGATGACGGCCGGATCGGCGAGCGGCATACCCGCACGCCGCGCCGCGGTGTCCGGCGCGAGCGGCTCCGGGTAGCGGTAGGGCTCGACCGTGGTCACCTCCCCCGCGAGGCGTGAGACCTCGGCGAGGTCACCGGGTTCGGTTGGGGCGACCCCGGTTTGGACGGGTTTGCACACGGCGACGGTGGTAGCGCGGGGCTGTGGGGTCGCCGGCCCTTCGTGGCTCGTCGCTATCGCTCCTCGCACCTCAGGGAGCGAAAGGTGGGTCGCCGCTGATCGCAGCTCTGGGAGCGAGGGGTGGGTCGCCGCTGCGAGGGCGGCGGTGACCACCGTCTTGCCGACGTCGGTGGAGGTGCCGGTGACGGCGAGGACGCGACCGCGGGTCGACGGTGTCGGCGCGCTCATCGGGCACCCACCTCCCGCAGCGCAGCGTCGACCACCTCGGCGACGTGGTCGAGGGTCGCGGCGTCGAGGTCGGCCCGCACGGTGATCCGCAGCCGCGACGTTCCCGGCGGGACCGACGGCGGGCGGAAGCATCCGACGAGGACTCCGCGGTCACGGCAGGCCGCGGCCGCTTCGACGGCACGCTGCGGGTCGCCGACGATGATCGAGATGACCGCGGCGGCAGGCTCGTCGACGCCGCAGGCGCGCGCCAGGTGACGAGCGTTGTCCCGCAACCGGTCCGGCAGCGCCGGGTCGGCACGAAGTATCTGCAATGCGGCACGAGCCGCGCCGACCGCCGCCGGATTGAGTCCGGTGTCGAAGATGAACGGACGCGCGCAGTCGATCAGGTGCGACCGTAGGGCCTCCGGTCCGAGGACCACCCCGCCCTGCGCACCGAAGGACTTCGACAGCACCGTGGTGACCACCAGGTCGGGCGCACCGGAAAGTCCCTGTTCGGCAACGAGTCCGCGTCCGCCCGGACCGCGAACGCCGACGGCGTGGGCCTCGTCGACGAGCAGCACCGCACCGTGCGCGCGGGCTGCGGCATACAGGTCGGCGACGGGCGCCGGCTCACCGTCGATGCTGTAGACCGAGTCGGTGACCACCAGCGCCCGCTCCTCGGTGCGGTCGGCGAGTGCAGCCCGCACGGCCTCGTGATCGCCGCGGTCGACGACGACCACGCGCGCCCGGGACAGGCGGCACCCGTCGATCAGCGATGCGTGACTGCCGGTGTCGCTCACGATGAGATCGCCGGAGTCATTCGGCCCGCTCGCTCTGCTCCCGGCGCCGCGCCCGGCGAGCGCGGTCACCGCACCGACGTTGGCGAGGTAGCCGGACGAGAAGGCCAGCGCGGCAGGGAAACCGAGGAAGTCGGCGAGTTCGTTCTCGAGGTCGACGTGCGCCTGGGTGGTTCCGACGACGAGTCTCGACGCCGTCGATCCGCCGCCCCACTGCGCCGCCGCGGCCTGCGCCCCGGCGATGACGTCGGGGTGCGTCGACAAGCCGAGGTAATCGTTCGATCCGAGGTTGATCGCATCGACACCGACTCGTCGGACATGGGGGTCACGATGCAGACCGGCGTCGGCACGGTCGCGTGCGGCACCGGCGAGCCAGGCGAGCCCGACCTCCCCCGAGGCGACCGCGCCTGACGTGATGCCGCTGCCGGCCGCCGGCTGTCCCGAGATGATGGTCATGACCGCGCCCCCACGAGTTCGGAAGGTGTAGAGACTGTTTCGCCGAGCGTTGCGCGGACGGCCGCGGAGATCCCGCGGACGATCGTCGCGACATCGTCGGGGGTGCAGACGAAGGGCGGCATCGTGTAGACGAGGTTGCGGAAGGGCCGCAGCCACGCACCGGCATCGATCGCGGCCGCGGTGGCCGCGGACATGTCCACGGGACGGTCGAGTTCGACGACGCCGATCGCACCGTGCACCCGGACGTCGACGACGCCGTCGAGTTCGCCCAGTGGCGCCAGCCCCTCGGCGAGGCCCGTACCGATCTCCGCCACGTGCTCGGCCCAGGGCGTCTCCAGGAGCAGTTCGATGGCGGCGACCGCCACCGCACAGGCAAGCGGGTTGGCCATGAAGGTCGGGCCGTGGGCGAGTCCGCCGGCCTCCCCCGCGCTGATGACCTCGGCGAGGTGGGCGGTGCAGAGTGTCGCGGCGAGCGTCATGTACCCGCCGGTGAGCGCCTTGCCGACGCACATGATGTCGGGGGCGACGTCTGCGGCGTCGGCGGCGAAGAGGGTTCCGGTGCGGCCGAATCCGGTGGCGATCTCGTCGAAGATCAGCAGAACGCCGTGACGGTCACAGATGTCGCGCAGGGCGGACAGATATGCGGGATCGTGGAAGCGCATACCGCCGGCTCCCTGGACGACGGGCTCGACGATGACGGCGGCGAGTTCGTCGCGGTGCTCTCGGACCGCTGCCTCCAGGGTGGCGACGTACTCGGGGCGGAAGTCGGCCGGAGGAGCGTCGACGAAGACCTGTTGCGTGAGGACAGCGGACCACATCGAGTGCATCCCGCCGTCGGGATCGCAGACGCTCATCGGCGTGAAGGTGTCGCCGTGGTAGCCGCCGCGCCAGGTCAGCAGCCGGGTGCGCCGCGTCTCCCCGCGGCTTCGCCAGTACTGCAACGCCATCTTGGCCGCGACCTCCACCGAGACCGATCCCGAGTCGCAGAAGAACACTTTCTGCAGCCCTTCGGGGGTGAGTTCGACGAGGAGTTGAGCGAGCCGCGCGGCGGGTTCGTGGGTGAGGCCACCGAACATCACATGCGACATCCGCCCCATCTGGACGGCGGCCGCGGCGTCGAGGCGCGGGTGCCGGTAGCCGTGGATCGCGGCCCACCAGGAACTCATGCCGTCGACCACCGATCGTCCGTCGGCCAGTTCGAGGTGAACCCCCGACGCCGAGGTGACCACCAACGGTCGGGTCGTCGCGGGCAGCGCCCCGTAGGGATGCCAGATGTGCTCGGCGTCGACACGGCTGATCTCGGCCTGGTCCACGGCGCGCTCCTCCTGATGCTCTCTCCCCGGATCGCCTGGACAGCGTCCAGGATTCCTGAACACCGTACAGGGGATGCCTGGACGGCGTACAGGTGACTCGCGCAGACCGCTCCGATCGGGGTCACTACGCTGACCGCGTGAGCAACAGCCGCACCGACGTCCTCCGCGCTGCCCGCGACATCCTGCGCGAACACAGCCTGGCCGACCTGTCGATGCGCCGGCTCGCCACCGAACTCGGGGTCCGCCCCAATGCCCTCTACTGGCATTTCCCCAACAAACAGACCCTGCTGGCCGCTCTGGCCGACGACATCCTCGGCGCGGTCACGATCCCGGCCACCGACCTGGCATGGGACGAGCGGCTGCGCCTGCTCGCCACCGGGATGCGCGCGGCCCTGCTGGAGGTACCCGACAGCGCCGAGGTCGTGTCGTCGAGCTGGGCCAGCGGACTGTCCACCAAGGCCATCGCCGCCGACATCGTCGCGGCCGGACATGCCGGCGGGCTCTCGCTGCGGGACGCGGAGGCCGTCAGCGTCGCGATCTGTCAGCTCGTCATCGGCCTGACCATCGAGGAACAGACCCGCGCACAGATGGAACGCCTCGGCGTCATCGAACCGTCGGGCCGCGACTTCACCGGCGAGTTCGTCGACGGGCTGACGATCATCCTCGACGGCGCCCGCACCCGAGCACGTCGCTGACGACCCGAACCCGGTGACCAAGTCCACCGGGTGTCGCAGCCCCCACGACTCAGGAATTCACAGCTTCGGCGGGTACATTGCTACCCGGCCGAAACCGTTCCCGACCCGAAAGACCTCTCTGTGGCATCGACGACTCGAGTAGTGGAGCCGGAGTCGGCCCCCTCGACGCCGACGACCCCTGCCTACCGCACCGACCTCGACGGTCTACGCGGCATCGCGATCACCCTCGTGGCCTGCTTCCACGTGTGGTTCGGAAAAGTCTCCGGCGGCGTCGACGTCTTTCTCACCCTGTCGGGATACTTCTTCCTCGGTTCGCTCCTCCGGCATGCGATCTACGCGCAGAAACCGAACGTCACCTTCCGCGACACCCTCAACCCGTGGCCGCGGCTGAAACGACTGCTCAAGCGACTCCTGCCCGCCCTGATCACCGTCTTGCTCGCGGTCACGGTGCTCACCGTCGTCATCCTGCCGCAGACCCGCTGGGCCAACGTCGGCCACGAGGTCGTGGCGAGCGCTCTGTACTACCAGAACTGGTACCTGGCGCTGAACTCGCAGGACTACCTGGCCGCGAGTTCGGCCAACAGTCCCCTGCAGCACATCTGGTCGATGTCGATGCAGGGACAGTTCTTCCTGCTGACGCTGCTGGTCGCCCTGGCGTTCGCCGGCGTCCTCAAGGTCCTCGCACGCTTCGCGCGCCCGTTCGCCGAGCCGCGGGTCATCCGGTTCCTGGTCTTCGCGGCGGTCCTCGTCGTCGCGCTGGGGTCGTTCTGGTGGGCCCACCGCGGCATGGCGATCAACCAGCCCTACAACTACTACTCGACGATCTCGCGATTGTGGGAACCGCTGGTCGGCGGCCTGCTCGCCATCTGGCTGCCGAGCCTGCGCGTGCCCAACTGGGTGCGCAACCTCGCCACGATCGGCGGACTCGCGCTCATCGTCAGCTGCGGCTGGTGGATCGACGGCGTCAACGAGTACCCGGGTCCGATGGCACTCGTCCCCGTCGGTGCGACGCTGCTCATCATCTGGGCGGGCGCGACCGCCCTACAGAAGGCGCCGCACGGCTCGCACGCCGCGCCGGACGAGATGCCGTCCGCCAACCGCATACTCGCGAGCACCTGGCCGGTGTGGCTGGGCACCATCGCCTACTCGCTGTACCTGTGGCACTGGCCGCTGCTGATCTTCTATCTGACCTGGCGGGACAAGAACCACGCGAACTTCCTCGAGGGAGTCGGCATCCTCGCGGTGTCGATCGGTCTCGCATGGCTCACCAAACGCTACGTCGAAGACCCGCTCCGCGGCGGTGACCGGGCGGCCCTCACACGGGGGAACCGCGAAGGACGTTCCCGTTGGTTGTCCTACACCTCGGTGGTGACGGCGATCCTGCTGCTCGGCAGCGTGGTGGCGGGAGTCGGCATCAAGGTGTGGGAGAACCACGTCGACAACATCGTCGTCGACACCAAGAACCTCGACCCGCGGTCGTACCCCGGGGCGCGTGCACTGCTCGACGGCTGGCCGGTCCCCGCGCTCGACCCGCAGCCGTCCGCGCTGGAAGTGATCCAGGACTACCCGGAGACCTCCACCGACGGATACATGAGCGACTTCACCGACAACGAGATCCACGTGGGTGAGTACGGCGACCCGAACGCCACCCGCACGATCGCGCTGGCCGGCGGATCGCACGCGGAGATGTGGATCTCCGCGCTCGACACCCTCGGCAAGCGCAACGGGTTCAAGGTCAAGACCTACCTGAAGATGGGTTGCCCGCTGTCGACCAACGAGGTCCCCAAGCAGCGCGGCGTCCCCTACCCCGAGTGTTACGACTGGGGCCAGCGGGTCATCGAACAGGTCATCGCCGACAAGCCCGACGCGGTGTTCACCAACTCGACCCGCCCGCGCGACTATCAGCCGGGCGACTGGGTACCGCCGGACTACACCCCGATCTTCGACCGCTTCCTCGACGCCGGCATCCCGGTGTTCGGCATGCGGGACACGCCGTGGCCGAAGAACCGCAAGGGCACCATCGACACGCCCATCTGCCTCGCCGACGGCGGCGACGCGGAGAGCTGCGGTTCGCGCCGTGCCGCCGTCCTCGCCCCCGAGGACCCGGCGCTCGAGCTGGCCGCCACCCGACCGGACTTCCATCCGCTGGACATGTCGAGGGGCATCTGCACCGACGACTTCTGCCCCGCGATCGTCGGCAACATCACCGTCTACAAGGACCCGCATCACCTCTCTGCCACGTTTGTCCGGAGTCTCACCGACGAGCTCGGGCGGCAGATGGAGGCCCAACTGCCCTGGACCGGCCCACGGGTACCGTGACCTGCGTCTTTCGCAACCTGTCCAGCCCCGCGTATAAGTCGTCCCACCAACCGGCCGTTTCGGGCGGATGATCGCTGTCCGAGATGACCGCCTGACGCAACACGACTAGGGTCGACCCATGACGTCGTCTCCACAGGTGGGCAGTAACGCTTCGCCGACCGAGGGTGAACAACCGGACCCGAGCACGACCGACACCCCGCCGGTGCCCATGCCGGACGACCCGGTCCAGGCCGATGCGCTCATCGAACCCGAACCCGCACCCATCCCGGTGTGGCCGGGTACCCCGTATCCGCTCGGAGCGACATACGACGGTGCGGGAACGAACTTCTCGCTGTTCTCCGAGGTCGCCGAGGCCGTCGAGCTCTGCCTCATCGATCGGGACGGCAAGGAACGGCGTATCCGGCTCGAAGAGGTCGACGGTTACTGCTGGCACTGCTACCTGCCGAACGTGGTGCCGGGACAGTTCTACGGCTTCCGCGTGTACGGCCCCTACGACCCTGCGCGGGGACTGCGATGCGACCCGAGCAAACTGCTTCTCGACCCGTACGGCAAAGCTTTCCACGGCGACTTCGACGGCGACGCCTCGCTGTTCTCCTATCCGCTGCCGACCCCAGACGACGCCGAAGCCTCGACCGAGGACTCCGGCGAGGAAGCCGCGGCGGACCCCGGCGAGACTGAGGGCGGCGGTACGGAGAGCGGCGACGCGATGGGCGTCGACACGGACAGCGAGGCCGCCCCCGAGGACACCGATGCCGGTGAGGTGGACGCCGACGCCGGCGACACCGGAACCGAGGGCGATGCCACGGCCGGCGAAACAGCCGACGGCGAGGTCACCGAGGCCATCGAAGCCGCTGATGACGCGGACCCGGTTGAGCTCGAACCTCTTCCGGAGATCGAGCCCGCGCCCGAGTACCCGATGCCCGGACTCGACTCGCTGGGACACACGATGGTCTCGGTGGTCATCAACCCGTACTTCGACTGGCAGAACGACCGGTCACCCAACCGCCCCTATCACCAGACGGTCATCTACGAGGCTCACGTCAAGGGCATGACCGCCACTCATCCCGGCGTACCCGAGAACCTGCGCGGCACCTATGCGGGCCTCTGTCACCCGGTGATCATCGACCATCTGAAGTCGCTGGGGATCACCGCGATCGAACTGATGCCGGTGCACCAGTTCATGCAGGACTTCACCCTCCGCGACCAGGGCCTGCGAAACTACTGGGGGTACAACACCTTCGGGTTCCTCGCCCCGCACATCGAGTATTCGTCGAACCCCGATCAACCCGCAAGCGCGGTGACCGAGTTCAAGGCGATGGTGCGGGAGTTCCACAATGCCGGCATCGAGGTCATCCTCGACGTGGTCTACAACCACACCGCCGAGGGCAACCACCTCGGGCCGACGGTGTCGTTCCGCGGGATCGACAACGCCGCCTATTACCGTCTCGTGGACGACAACCCCGAGATGTACATGGACTACACGGGCACCGGCAACAGCCTCAATGGACGGCATCCGCACACGCTGCAGCTCATCATGGACTCGCTGCGCTACTGGATCCTGGAGATGCACGTCGACGGTTTCCGCTTCGACCTGGCCTCCACGCTGGCCCGCGAACTCCACGACGTCGACCGCCTGTCGGCGTTCTTCGATCTGGTGCAACAGGATCCGGTGGTGAGTCAGGTGAAGCTGATCGCCGAGCCATGGGACATCGGCGAGGGCGGTTACCAGGTCGGCAACTTCCCGCCGTTGTGGACCGAGTGGAACGGGAAGTACCGCGACACGGTGCGCGACTACTGGCGCGGCGAACCGTCGACGCTGGGCGAGTTCGCCTCCCGGCTCACCGGATCGTCGGACCTCTACGAGGCGACCGGCCGGCGCCCGCTCGCGAGCATCAACTTCGTCATCGCCCACGACGGTTTCACCCTGCGTGACCTGGTGTCGTACAACGAGAAACACAACGAGGCCAACGGCGAGGACAACCGCGACGGGGAGAGTCACAACCGGTCCTGGAACTGTGGCGTCGAGGGACCGACCGACGATCCCGAGATCAACGCCCTGCGTGCACGACAGCAGCGCAACATCCTGGCGACGCTGTTCCTGTCGCAGGGCACGCCGATGCTGGCCCACGGTGACGAGATCGGACGCACCCAGCAGGGCAACAACAACGTGTACTGCCAGGACTCCGAATTGTCCTGGGTGGATTGGTCTCTCGCCGAGGAGAACGCCGACCTGCTGGAGTTCACCCGCAAGGCCATCGCCCTGCGCACCGCGCATCCGGTGTTCCGTCGTCGACGCTTCTTCGGCGGCAAGCCGATCCGATGGGGCGATCAGGCTCGGGACATCGCGTGGCTGACCCCCGCGGGCGTGGAGATGACGTCCGAGGACTGGGACAGCGGATTCGGCAAGAGCCTCGCGGTGTTCTTCAACGGGAAGGGGCTCGGTGAGAAGGACGAGCGTGGCGAATGGGTCGTCGACGACTCGTTCTTCATCTGCTTCAACGCCCACTACGAGCCCATCGACTTCCGTCTACCGCCGGAGCAGTATGGCACCGAGTGGGTCGGCGAACTCGACACGACCCATCCGACCGGCGACTCGGATCTGACCGCCGGATTCGGTGAGTCGGTGACGGTGGGCGGCCGGTCGGTGCTCGTGCTGCGGGCGACGTCCTGAGAACGGCGGGCACGACACGATGAACACACGTCCGACGCCGCGGGCCACCTACCGCTTCCAGCTCAACGGCGA
This sequence comes from Gordonia namibiensis NBRC 108229, assembly GCF_000298235.1. GTDB lineage: Bacteria > Actinomycetota > Actinomycetes > Mycobacteriales > Mycobacteriaceae > Gordonia > Gordonia namibiensis. Next base: position 20,715 of record NZ_BAHE01000046.1, on the reverse strand, counting down.
CTTCGGATTCGCCGACGTCACCTCGACCCTGGATCACCTCGTCGAGCTCGGGGTCAGTCACGTCTACCTGTCCCCCATCGGGACGGCCGCAGCCGGGTCCACCCACGGCTACGACTGGCTCCCGCCGCCCGCCGTGTCCGACGTCCTCGGGGGCATCGACGGTCTACGTGAACTACGCCGCGCGGCAACCGATCGCGGGCTCGGCATCATCATCGACATCGTCCCCAACCACACCGGGGTGGCCGATGCGCTCGTCAACCCGTGGTTCGCGGACCTGCTCCGTTCCGGCGCCCGGTCGCCCTACGCGTCGTATTTCGACGTCGACCTCAGCGCCGACAACGGCGTCGACGGCAAGATCGCTCTACCTGTCGTCGCCGCCGACGGCGACCTGAGCCCGCTCGAGATCGACGAGCAGGGCAACCTGCGGTATTACGATCACGCCTTCCCGATCGCCCCCGGGACCGGCGACGGGAGCCCCGCGGAAGTCCATGCGCGCCAGCACTACAAGCTCGTGCCGTGGAACAGCGGACTCATCGGATACCGCCGGTTCTTCACCGTCAACGAGCTCGCCGGCCTCCGGCAGGAGGACCCCGCGGTCTACGACGCCACACACGGGTGGCTGCGAGAGCTCATCGCCGAGGACCTTATCGACGGTGTGCGCGTCGATCATCCGGACGGACTCTGGGACCCCCAGCAGTACCTCCGCACACTCCGCACCGACGTCGGTGACGACCGGTTGATCTACATCGAGAAGATCCTGGCCCCGGACGAGCCCCTCGAGCCGACGCTGCCGGTCGAGGGCACCACCGGCTACGACCAGCTGCGGATCATCGACGGACTGTTCGTGGCACCATCGGGCGTCGTCCAGCTCACCGAGCTCAACGAGCACATCACCGGGGAAACCGGCGATGCAACGTGGTTCGCATCGGTGGAACATCAGCGCAAGCTGACGACGCTGCGCGAGTCCTTCCCCACCGAACTCCGACGACTCGTGCGGACGATCACCCATTCCGACCCGGCCGCCGACTCCGAGGCCATCGCCGATGCGTGCGCCGAGCTCATCGCCGCGCTCGGTGTCTACCGCGCCGACTATCCATCCCTGCGGTCACGCCTGGAGACGACCGCCGTGCGGATCGCCGCCGAGAACCCCTCGCTGACACGAGCACTCGATGCCATCATGCACGCCACCCGCAGCCCCGGTGCCGCGGCCTCACGGTTGGCGCAGACCTGTGGTGCGGTGACCGCGAAGAGCGTCGAGGACAGCCTCTTCTACCGCACGGCCCGACTGGTGTCGGCGCAGGAGGTGGGCGGCGATCCAGCGAATCCGGCGGTGTCGCTGAACGAGTTCCACGACCACAATGCCGAACGCGCCCGGCGTTGGCCGCTGGCGATGACCGCGACGTCGACGCACGACACCAAGAGGGGCGAGGACGTCCGAGCCCGGATCGCCGTGCTCTCCCAGGTTCCCGAACGGTGGTCGCTGCTGATCGAACGCGTCTGGCTGGGGACCGACATCCCGGACAACCTGGCGTGTTATTTCTTGCTGCAGAACATCTTCGGCGTCTGGCCGGTCGACGGCAAGGTCACCGACGAACTGCGTGGGCGCATCGTCGACTACGCACGGAAGGCATGCCGCGAAGCCGGACTCAGGACCACGTGGACCGAGGTCGACGAGAAGTTCGAAGAGGCGATCGAGCGCTGGATCGACCAGGTCACTTCCGAACCGATCGCGACCGCGGTGCGCGAACTCGTCGACCGGACCACCCCGGCCTTCCAGCAGGAAGCCCTCGCGCGTAAGGCGATCGCAATCCTCGGACCCGGCGTCCCGGACATCTATCAGGGCACCGAATGGTGGGAGGACTCGCTCGTCGACCCGGACAACCGGCGGCCGGTGGATTTCGCTCGGCCACTGGAACATCCGAAGGCTGAGCTCGTCCGGACCGCACTCGGTGTCCGCGCCGAGCACCCCGAGGCCTTCGGCCCGTCGGGCACGTACGATCGCCTGCCGGTCGACGGCCCGGCCTCCGACCACGCCATCGCCTTCAGCCGCGGATCCGACGGCGCCCCCGAGGTCGTCGTGGTCACCGCGCGGTTCACCCACAGCCTCAAGCCCGAATCGGCGGCCGACACCGTCATCGAGCTGCCGCGCGGCGCTCGCTGGCGTGACGTCCGCAGCGGGACGGTCCACGACTCGACGGTCGACCTGCACACCGTGCGCGCCGACCACCCGGTGGCGATCCTCGTCCGCGACTGAAGATGGCCGGTGGCGGACATTTTCGGCTCGCCAACCCTTCGTGGCTCGTCGACTTCGATACGCTCCTTCGTCGCTACTCAGCCCAGCGGCTCGCGCTCCTCGCACCTCAGGGAGCAGCGGGGCGCGAGGGGCGGACTAGCCTGCCGGCGCCGGTGCTGGACTCGGCTGCGGCGCGGGTGCACCGCCGGCACCCGGCAAGGACTGTGAGGGATCGATCTGACCGCTGGGGCTACCGGGCGGGCCGTCGACCTTCGAGACCAGCCACTGGCCGTCCTCCTTGCTCAGGTCGAGCCGGAAGACCATGAGACTGGTTCCGCCGGTGGGTAGTTTGACGCTGCGGCCGGTCACCTCGGCCATCACGACCGTCTTCGCGGAGTCCTTGTCGACGGTCTCCACCGCGACGACGCTGATCTTCGACGACACCTCGATCTTGAGGGCCTCGACGTTCTGCTCGGTGTCCGCACGCTCCTGCTCGAGACGCTTGCGCAGCTCCCCGGTCGACAGCGGACCGAGCAGTTCCTTGGAGTTGCCCGCGTTCTCGGCGTTGAGGGTCGTGACGAGCTTGGTGACGAAGTCCGCGGAGGCGGTCTTGGCGTCGGCGAAGGCATCCGCCTCGCTCTGCAAGGTGTAGGTTCGCCAGCCGAGGAAACCGACGGCCGCGATCAGGGCGATGACGACGAGCGCACCGAGTGCGCGCTTGATCCCGCTCGCGGTGACCGTCAGCGAGAACTCCTTCTTCCCGGCCGCGGGTTGCGGTTCGGGAGCGGGATCGTTCGCTGCGCCAGCGGAACCGGTGCGACGCACCGACTTCCCGCGCGGGGTCATGTCCGCCTTGCCGGTGCCGGCGTCCTCGTCGGTCACGGTCTTCTCGAGATCGGTCTTCTTCTCGAGATCTGACTTCTCAGGGTCTGTCATCTACAGGTCACGCAACTTGTCTGGTCGTCATTTGTCGAGCGGCACCGTGCGGGCGTTCGGGTCGTAACCCGGTGGCGGCCCTGCGGTGTCGTCGCCCGGCGGTCGTGGTGCGTTGGCCGCGCCGCGGATCTGCTGGTTCGGATCCTCGGTCACACAGTACAGATTGGTCGGGATGGTCAGCTCGAGGACTTGGGTCGGCCGACGCGGGGTGACGGGGTAGTTGCAACTGGGCCTCGGGTACACCGAACCGAAGGCCCACCACGCACCGTCGTGGAACATGGTGAGGCTCTTGATACTCGCGTCCCGGATCGACGGCATCAGCGTCGCGAGGGCCGGTGCGCGCAGCGCGCCCTGCTCGGCTATGTCGAGGAACTGCTTCATCACGTCGGTCACCGGGTCGGTCAGCTGGTTGATCGAACCGGCGAGGCTGGTCATCTGCGACGGACCCCGATCGAGCAACGTGCGCAGTTCCCGGTCGGAGGCCGCGGCGGAGTTGATCAGGTCGCTCAGCGACGACACCGTGTTCCCGAAGTCGGGCTGGATGTCGGCGGTCGTCTTGAAAATGGTGCCCGCGTTCTGGATCAGTTTCGTGGTCTCGGGCAGTGCCGTGTACAACCGCGCGAAGATCGTGCCGCCCGAGTTGAACAGCACCTTCAGGTCGTTGGTGCCGTCCTCGGAGTACAGCGCGATCTTCAGATTGTCCACGGCCGAACGGAGTTCGGCCGGGTCGATCTGCTGGATGAGTTCCAGCGCGGACTCGAGGAGATCGGAGAACGGCACGGTGACCTTGGTCTGACCGGCCTTGATCACGTCGCCGTCCTTCAGGTACGGCCCCTCCGAGGTGGTGGGTTGGAAATCGACGTACTGCTCGCCGGCCGCCGACAACCCCAGCGCCGCGACCTGGGTGTTGCGGTTGATCTTGTACCGGTCGTCGACCGAGACCTTCACCGTCACCGAATCCGGTTCGACGCGGATGGTGTCGACCTCGCCGATGCGCGCCCCGCGCAGGGTGACCCCCGACGTCTCCTGCAGGCCGCCGGAGATCGGGAACTCGATGGTCAGCTTGTACTTACCCGCCAACGGTTCCCACCGCAACGTACCGAGCGAGAGGTAGCCGAGCCCGACGACCATGACCAGGACGAGCCCGAGGTTGCCGACGAGCACGGAATGCCTGCGGAGAAAACCGAATACGCCGCTCATCCGCAGCACCCCTTGGTTCCGGTGAGTCGGGCCAGCAGTCGCGTGAGCGTCTGCTGGAGCGCCGCCGAGCCCGAATCGACGTCCTCGAGCTCGGGAAGCCTGCTCGCCGAGTCGAATCCGACACCCGGGTTGAGCCAGTACACCTTCGCCGACACAGCTGCCGCACTACCCGGCGTGGACTTGATCCACTTCGGGGTCAGCGTGTGCAGGTTGTCGGCCAGCGAACCGAGCGGGCCGGCCGCCTGCCGCAGGCCGGCCAGCACCGTCGACAGATGGCCGAGCATCTCCACCAGGTTGTCCTGGTCGGTGCGGAGGAAGTCGTTGGTCGCCGAGGTCACCTTCTGGGCCTTGTCCAGCGAGGTCAGGATCGAGCCGATCTGACCGTTCAGCGACTGCAGCGCAGGACCGAGTTTGTTGATCGACGCCATGATCTGGGCTCGGCCGTCGGCCAGCTGACCGGTCAGGATCCGGGTGTTCGCCAGCGACCGGTCGACCTGCGCCGAACTCTGGTTGAGTTTGCGGATGCCGGTCGTCAGGCCGCGGATCGCACCGTTGAGGTCCGTCGGATTGGTCGCGACGGCCGCGCTCAGTTCGGTGAGAATGACCGTGAGCGAGTTCAGCGAACCGCTGTCGACCACACCGCTCATGCTGATGAGCAGGTCCTCGACCGTCGCCGCCGCGGAGGTGGGGCCGGTGAGGGTGTCGCCGTCGGTCATGAATCCCTTCGGCGCGTTCGGCGGCGGCAGGAGGGCCACGAACACGTCGCCGAGCGGGGTCGCCTGGCGGAGTTCGGCTCCCGTGCCCACCGGCAACTCGGTCTTCTTGCTGACGTCCATCGTGACGATCGCGGAGTAGTCCTTGGCGACGATGGTGTCGACCTGCCCGACGTCGGTGCCGTTGAGCTTCACCTTGGCGCGCGTCGGCAGGTTCAGGGCGTTGTCGAAGTTCGCCGTCAGCCGGATGGAGTCGCCGATGCCGCCGGGGGCCGGCAGCGGGATCTGCTCGACGGTCAGACCGGGCAACACGCCACAGCCGGTGAGTCCCATCAGTGCACTGAGCAGCAACGCCGTCACCGCGCCGCGTCGCGCGCGGGAGCGGCGTCGTGCCGGTTCTGGCACCGTGCTGCGCAGCGAGGCGCTGGTCACCGCTCTCATTTCGTCAGCTCCAGCATCGCCGAGTAGATGCCCATGTCCGGCCCGAAGTCCTTCAGCTTGCCGGTGCGGCAGCCGTCCTTCTGCAGGTTGATCGACTCGCAGAACTTGGCGAGCAACTCGTTGTCGACGAGCGACTTGTCGAGCAGCACCTGTGCGCGCCAGGCGCCCTGCTCTGCGGAGATCGAGTTGCTCAGGTTCTGGAACAGCAGCGGACCGACATCGATGGTCTCCACCACCTGCCGCGAGTAGTCGCTCAGGTTGGCGGTCAACGCCGCGAGCCGGTCGAAGGAGACCGAAATCGTGTTGGTGTTGTTCTGCAGGAAGGCCGTCGTGTTCTGCAGCGTCTGGTTCAGGTTTCGCAGGGTCGCGACGAGGCCGGGCGACTGGGCCCCCAACAGCTCGGACACCTCGTTGACCGACTTCGAGAACGCCGTCATCTTCGGGTAGTTCTTCACCAGCGTGGTGCTCAGACCCTCGATGGTCTCGATGATGTCGACGAGGGCGTCGCTGTTGCCGGAGATGACATTCGACGCCTGTCCCAGCTGATCGAGCGCCGCACGGATCTCTTCGCCATTACCCGTGGCGATCCCCGAGGTGATGTCGATCATGTCCGCCAGCGGGCCGGGGCCGGGTCCCTCCCCCTTCAGACCCACGACGAGACCGTCGATGGCGTCGAACAGTTCGCCGACCGACACCGGGGCCTTGGTCTCCTTCAGCACCGAGCCGTCCTCGAGCTTCGGTCCGCCCTCGTACGCCGGGGTCAGCTCGACGTGGCGCGTGGTCACGATCGAGGTGTTGACGATGGCCGCCGTGGCGTCGGCGGGCACCGGCACGTCTTTGTCGATGGTCATGGTGACCTTGACCCGATCGCCTTGCGGCTCGACGGCCGTCACCTGTCCGACCGGCATGCCGAGAACCGCGACGTCGTTGCTGACATAGAGGCCGGCGACGTTGTCGAAGTAGGCGGTGACCTCGATAGCCTGCCCGAAGGCCGCCTTCCAGCTGCCCGGGATCATCGAACATCCCGAGAGGCCCAGGATGCCGAGCAGGGAGATGCACACGAGGAGCGTCGAACGACGCAGCTTCTGCGGGTTCAGCATCCGTCCACCACCCGGGCCAGGCACAGCCAGTTGTCGGGGAAGATGCCCCACGGCAGGTAGCCGTTCGCGTACGGGCCGTCGCCGATCACATTGGTGGTCAGACGTGCTGTCACGGGCAGGATCTCCAGCAGCTTGCGCAGGTTGTTGCGGTTTTTCTCCAGGCCCTGCGTGATGGTGTTCAGGTTCGCCATGATGGGGGCGAACTGGTTGGCGTTCTCCCCCGCCACCGCACTGGTCTGTTCGGTGAGTTCGGCGATGCCGTCGAGCAGGCGCGTCACCAGTTCCTCACGGGCCACGATCTTCTGGGTCAGGTCGCGTCCCTGGCCGACGATCACCGCCAGTTGCGCCTGGTTGTCGTTGACGATGTTCGTGATCGTCTTGGTGTCGGCGATCAGCTGGTTGATCTGATCCTTGCGGTTGGTGATGACCTCGGACATCTGCGTCAGTGCCTCGAACGTCGGCTCGGTGATCGCGGGAACACCGGCGAGTTGACGGTTGAGCGTGCGGATGCTCTGCGAGAGGGTCTGGTCGTCGATCCCGGTCAGGATCGGGGCGCCCTCCTCGATGGTGCGGTTCAGGTCGTAGGGCACCGCGGTCTTCTCGATGTGGCCGTCGGGTGCTTCCTCGGGCGAATCCCCCAGCGACACATCGACGTAGCGCTGGCCGAGCAGCGTCGACATCTTGATCTCGGCCATGCCGTTCTTCGTGACCCGGACGTCGGTGTCGACCTTCATGGTGAGCGCGACGTGGGTGCCGGCGAGTTCGGTGTCGGTGACCTCACCGACGTCGATACCGGCCACCCGAACCTTGTCGCCCGGTCGGATCCCGCCGGCCTGCGCGAAGTCGGCGGTGAGCGTCTTCTTGCCGAGATGGGCTCCGGCCAGTGCCGTCACGCCCAGCAGGAGTGCGACGATCACGACCGCGCCGATCACGCCGTACCAGACGCGGGTGTTGCTGCGGAATCTCTTGCGGAACCAGTTCATCGGCACACCACCGAATGATTCGTGCCACCGATCTTGTTGAAGATCCCCGGCGGCAGCAGGACATCACCGATCGCGACGTCGAGGTCGCACGCATAGATGTTCAGGTATGCACCCTCTCCGAGTACGAGCGGGAAGTGGCCGAGGAAGATCGGCGCGTCGACGGCCATCCGGTCGAGTTTGGAGCCGTTCTGGATGAGTGTGTTGGTGGCGACGCGGCCGTTCGTCGCGGCGGCGGCGAGGCTGCCCCGGCTGCGGCTGAGGACGTCGGCGAAACCGTCTGCAGTGCGCCCGATGTCGGCGACCGCGCTGCCGAAGGCCGCCGAGTTCGAGTTGAGGTTCTCGATGAGGGCGGACATCGACTCGATGACGGTGCCGAGCTGGCCGCCCTGACGGGACAGGTCACGCATCACGGTGCTCAGGTTGTTGATGATCGCGCCGATCACGATGTCGCGGTTGGCGGTGTCCTCGGCGAGCCGGCCCACCTCGGCGACGGTGTAGCTCAGCGAGACCGAATTGCCCTGGAACGCCTCGAGGAGTCCCTGCGACAGCGCGTTGACCTGGTCGGCGTCGAGGGTCTCGAAGACCGGCTGGAATCCGGCGAGGAGTTTGGTGATGTCGAAGGAGTCCTCGGACGGCAGCTCCAGTGTGGACCCGGGCGACAGCGGCCTGCTGTCGCGCCCCTCGACCAGCGTCAGGTTGAGATACCGCTGGCCGATGAGGTTCTGATACCGGATCGCCGCACGCGTGTTGGTGTAGACCTGCTGGTCGTTCTGCACCTCGAATTCGACTCGGGCGCGACCGTTGTCGAGTTCGATCTTGTCGACGCGCCCGACGCGGACGCCGGCCATGCGGACGTCGTCGCCGGCGGCGAGCCCCGAGGCGTCGGTGAAGAACGTCGTGTAGTTGTTCGTCGACCCCGACACCGATCGTTCCAGCGTCGAGAAGATCACGTACGTCACGAGCAACGCGACGAGACCGAAGATCGTGAAGCCGATCAGCGGTTTGCGGATCGAACCCGAGGCCGCGCTCATCGTCCTCCTCCCTGATCTGTGGCTCCATCACGCGCGTCGATCGACTGGACCAGCGGTCCGAGCATGATCGTGTCGGCGGCCGACGGCTTCCGGCGCAGAACCGAGCCGAGCGTCTTGTTGTCGGAGCCGGTGGTCACCATGCCCACGGGACGGTTCTTGCGCATGCCGTCGGACGGGTAGATCTGCAGCGGACCCGACATCGTCGGTCCGGTACCGGTTCCCGGTCCCACACAACCCGGCCCACGCAACGTGCCGTACGGGCCGCCGTTGTACACCGGGCAGTTCTGACGGGTGTAGCGGACGAACGCGCCGAAGCTGACGCCGATGTTCAGCTGTACGTGCCCGTTCGTCCCGGTGAAGACCGTGAGCACCCGGGCGGCGAGATTGTTGAGCGCGATGATCGCCTGCGGCAACGAATTCGGTTCGAGCACAGTTGCGCCGAGCATGCGGTTCAGGTCGGTGACGAGTCGCTGACCGCCATTGCCGTTGCGGGCGAACATCAGCTGGATCTGGTCGAGCAGTCCCTGGTTGCCGCTCAGCAGTGCCGAGAGGTCGCGCTGCTTCTCGGCGATGGTCACCGCCGGGATCACGCTGCGGCCCAGGGTGTCGAGCAGTTCCGGCGCGGACTCCGCGAGACCGCTGATCGCGGCGTCGAAGTTGTCGAACCCCGGCGGTGCACCCGGCGGGAACTGGGCGTTGATCGCGTCGAAGTAGGTCCGCAGCACGCCCACGAAGGAGCCGAACACCGATCCGCCGCCCTTCAGGGCGTCGGCGACCACACCGAGCACCTGGGCGAGCTCCTCCGGCGGCACCGCGTCGAGGATGGCGCTCAACTCGTTCTGCGCATCCTGCAGCTTGATCGTCTCGAGCGACTTGTCGGCGGGGATCGTGTCACCCGACGACAGTCGCTCGGTCCCCGGTTCGGCAGGTCGGACGAGCTCGACGGAGTTGACGCCGAACAGGTTCGACGGCACGGTCCGCGCGGTCACCGACGCCGGGATGCCCTCGGCCTGCGCGGGCACGATGTCGATCTCGACCTTCTTGATGACCTTCGCGGCGTCCACCTGGTCGCCGGAGTCGGCGACCGAGATCGACTTCACCGCGCCGACGATGAGCCCGTTGTAGCGGACGTCGGCGCCGGAGGTCAGGCCGTCGCCGACGTCGACGAGGTCGGCGGTCACCTCCACCGTCTTGCTGAAGGTGCCCTGGTACCGCATGAACAGCAGCACGAAGATCACCAGCAGGACCAGCAGGAAGGCGACGCCGCGCAGCACGTATTGCAGTAGTGAGGGGTTACGCCCGTCGGTCGCGATGTTCACCGGCTCCCCCTCATCCCGAGATCTTGATCCCGGGCGAGGTGCCCCAGAAGACGAGTGTCATGACCAGATTCGCGAACACGATGACGATGATCGCGAGTCGGATGGCATGTCCGGCAGCAATGCCCACACCTTCGGGCCCTCCAGCGGCGAAGTATCCGTAGTAGCACTGGATGAACGTCGTCAGCAGCACGAAGACGATCACCTTGATGAACGAGAACACCATGTCCCAGGACACGATGAACTGGTTGAAGTAGTACAGGTAGGTGCCCTCGCCCTGCCCGCTCTGCAGCATGAACATGAACTGGCAGGCAAGGTAGTTGGCGGCCAGCGACACCGAGTACAGCGGGACGATCGCGATGACCGCGGCCAGCATGCGGGTGGTGACCAGGTACGGCAGCGGGCGGATGGCGATCGCCTCGAGGGCGTCGATCTCCTCCGCGATCCGCATCGAACCGAGCTGCGCGGTGAAGCGGCAACCCGACTGCGCGGTGAACGCCGTCGCCGCGAGCAGCGGGGCGATCTCACGCGTCGTCGCGAACGCCGACAGGCCACCGGTCACCGGAGACATGCCGAGCAGGTTCAGCGCGGTGTAGCCCTCGATACCGACGGTCGCGCCGCCCATCACCCCGAGGATCACCATGACGCCGACCGTGCCGCCGCCCACGACGATCGCGCCGTTGCCCCACGCGACGTCGGCGAGCAGGCGCCAGACTTCCTTGCTGTAGTGCCGGAAGGCCAGCGGGACCGCGCCGATCGAGCGGACGAGGAACGTGATGAGGTGCCCCATCGCCGCGAGGGCGTCGCGCGGACCGCGATAGACGGCCTTGGCGGCCTCCAAGGGTTTCAGCGCGGGTGGCACATACCGTGACGCGGTCATCTCACACCACCTTCGCCGGGAAGAGGATCGCGAACAACTGCGTGAGGATCACGTTCACGGTGAACAGGAGCAGGACGGAGTTGACCACCGCGGCGTTCACCGAGTTGGCGACGCCGGCGGGACCGCCCTTCGTCGAGAGGCCGCGATCGCAGGCGACGATCGCCACGATCGCGCCGAATATCACCGCTTTTGCCAACGCGAACATCAGGTCCGCGGTGGTCGCGAAGGACGCAAAGGTGCCCGTGTAACTGCCTGGCGTACCGCCCTGGAAGTACACGTTGAAGACGTAACCGGTGATGAAGCCGACGAAGCAGACGAAGCCGCAGAGCAGGAAGCTGACCACCATCGTGGCGAGAAGTCGCGGCGAGATGAGGCGCTCGATGGGGTTGACACCCATGACCTTCATGGCGTCGATCTCGTCGCGGATGGTGCGGGAACCGAGGTCGGCCGCGATGGCCGAACCGACCGCGCCCGCGAGGAGCAGCGAGGTGACCAGGGGTGCGCCCTGACGGATCACGCCGAGGCCGGTGGCCGCGCCGGAGAACGAGGTAGCACCCACCTGACCGGCGATGTTCGACACCTGGATCGACACGATGACGCCGATCGGGATGGCGACGAGCAGGGTCGGGAACACCGAGGTGCTCGCCATGAATGCACACTGGCGGATGAATTCCCCGAACGGGAAACGCCGCTTGAAGAGATCGGCGAAGAGTGTGCGGAACACCTCGACGAACATGCCCAACTGGCGTCCGAAGGTGTCGAAGGACGCGACGACGTGCTTGTCGAACCACGACCGAACCGCACCCGGTCTCTTCCGACCGACCTCCTCGTCATCCGAGGTGACTGCGTCTGTGCTCAATCCCTACCCTTGCGTCTCGGCTTACCCGTTCACCGGCCGTCAGGTCGCCGTGCGTCCGTGCTGTCTCCAGCTCGCGCACCGCTCGGCTGATCTGCTCGAGGTGCCCCCCTTGGGCATGAGCGTCGCCGTAATATACCCCGCTCTCGATCTCCGTTGTGTGTGGCCTCACAGTAACGCCGGTCGCGGCCCCGCCCGGTTCGACATACCGTGCAGGTGTGAGCGACAGCACTACTGCTGATGACCAGAGCACTTTAACTTGGACGGTCGACCAATGGAGCGGAAACCTACCCCTCCGATCCTCGATCGCACCGTTCGTGCCGCCGCAGACCCTCGGCGAGGTCCGCGTCTGGGCACCTGCGGCCGCCTCGATGTCGATGGCCGCCGGCGTCGTGGGCGCCCCGGCCGCGTCGTTCCCGATGACCCGACGCACGGGGGGTTGGTGGCAACTCGACGAGGAGCCCGGCGCGATCGACGCGCCGATCGCCGATGTGCGCTACGGGTTCTCGATCGACGGCGGACCCGTGCGTCCCGACCCTCGCTCCGTCCGGCAGCCCGAGGGTGTCCACGAGATGTCGGCACTGTTCTCCGTCGACGAGTCGCTGTGGACCGACGCCGACTGGACGGGCCGCGATGCGCGCGGCGCGGTGATCTACGAACTCCACCTCGGGACCTTCACCCCGGCAGGCACTCTCGACTCCGCGATCGAAAGGCTCGACCATCTGGTCGATCTCGGCGTCGATCTCGTCGAACTGATGCCGGTCAACGCCTTCAACGGCACCCACAACTGGGGTTACGACGGGGTCGGTTGGTACGCCGTGCAGGAGACCTACGGCGGCCCGGCGGCACTCGCCCGGTTCGTCGACGCCTGCCACGCCAAGGGACTGGGCGTCGTCCTCGACGTCGTCTACAACCACCTGGGGCCGTCGGGCAACTATCTGCCGGACTTCGGGCCGTATCTCAGCGAGGGCACGACGTCGTGGGGATCGTCGGTCAATCTCTCCGGACCCGACTCCGACGAGGTACGCGCCTTCCTCGCCGGCACCGCACTGCGCTGGTTCACCGAATTCCACATCGACGGACTACGACTCGACGCCGTCCACGCCCTCGCCGACCATCGTGCGGTCCACATCCTCGAGGAACTGGCCGCGGCGACGGACGCCCTGTCGGCCGAACTCGGGCGTCCGCTGTCACTGATCGCGGAGAGCGATCTGAACGATCCCCGGATGTTCCTGCCGCGGTCGTCCGGCGGTCTCGGGCTGGCCGCCCAGTGGGACGACGACATCCATCACGCCATCCACAGCCTCGTCTCGGGCGAACGACAGGGCTACTACGCCGACTTCGGCGGTTTCGATTGTCTCGCAAAGGTCCTGACGGGCGGGTTCTTCCACGACGGCACCTACTCGTCGTTCCGGCGACGGTGCCACGGCCGGCCGATCCCGACCGATCGCGTCCCCGCGTCGTCGTTGCTGGCCTACACGTGCACCCACGACCAGGTGGGCAATCGCGCGATCGGCGACCGGCCGAGCGCCAATCTGGACGGCGGGCAGCTCGCGATCAAGGCCACCCTCATCCTGTTGTCCCCCTTCACCCCGATGTTGTTCATGGGCGAGGAGTGGGCAGCGGGAACCCCGTTCCAGTTCTTCACCTCCCACCCCGAGCCGGAACTGGGCCGGGCGACCGCGGAGGGCCGCAAGTCGGAGTTCGCCGAACACGGTTGGGACAGCGACGATGTGCCCGACCCGCAGGACCCGGAAACCTTCGAGCGGTCGAAGCTGGACTGGTCGGAGCCGACCCGACCCGACCACGCCCGCGTACTGGGGTTCTACCGATCACTGATCACGCTCCGGAAAACCGAACCGGCGCTGCATGATCCGGCATTCACCTCGGTCGACGCCGAATTCGACGAAGCGGCAGGCTGGTTCGCGATGCACCGCGGCGAATGGTCGGTGGTGTGTGTCCCCGGCGACGCGCCCGTCACACTCCCCTGGCCGCTCGACGTCGCGCTGGCCTGGGAGCAACCCGAGGCCGGGATCTCGCCCGGACACAACGTGATCGTCGGGCGGCGCGTTTCATAGCCCGAAACCGCGCCGTGCGCGGCTTCGAGCCATACGTCGGAGATCAGGTCAGGTATTCGTAGGCCGGCGAACCGGGCTCGAGACGTTCACAGTGCAGGCGGGAACGCGCCATCCGGTCCATCAGGGCACCGAGGCCGTCCGGGCTGCCGAGTTCGACACCCACCAGCGCGGCACCGGTCTCGCGGTTGTTGCGCTTGACGTATTCGAAGAGGGTGATGTCGTCGTCGGGTCCCAGCACCTCGTCGAGGAAGCGTCGCAGTGCGCCGGGTTCCTGCGGGAAGTCGACCAGGAAGTAGTGCTTCAGACCCCGGTGCACCAATGAGCGTTCGATGATCTCGCCGTAGCGGGAGACGTCGTTGTTGCCGCCGGACACCAGACACACGACGACCGCGTCGTCGGGCAGTCGCAGCTTGTCCAACGCGGCCACCGCGAGCGCTCCGGCGGGTTCGGCGATGATGCCCTCGTTCTGGTACAGCTCCAGCATCGCCGAGCAGATGGCGCCCTCGTCGACGTGCGTGATGTGCGCCGTGCCCGGGGTCGGCGACACCGGGCCGTCGGGGATGATCCGCGCCGCCGGCGTCGCGGTGATGCCGGCCAGGATCGGGTGATCGCTGACGCTCGCGCCGAGTTCGGACATCACCTGATGGCCGATGGTGCCGATCCGCTTCACCGCCGCACCGTCGACGAAGGGGTCGATCTCGTCGAGGGTGACGGGCCCGCCGTTGACCAGTGCCGCACTCAACGACACGGCCCCGGTCGGTTCGATGCCGATGATCGTCACCTCGTCGGAGAGTCCGCGCAGATAGGTGGCCATGCCGGCCAGACAGCCGCCCCCACCGACCGGCGCGACGACGACGTCGGGCACTCGGCCCAACTGCTCGACGATCTCGCGTGCGATGGTTCCCTGTCCGGCCGCCGTCCGCGGGTCGTCGAAGGCGTGGATCCATGCGGAGCCGGTGCTCATCACATCGGCCTGCGCGGCGGCCGCGGCGGCGTCGTAGGTCTCCCCGATGGCCTTCAACTCGACGTAATCGCCGCCGTGCCAGGCGATCCGGTCGCGCTTCTGCTTCGGGGTGGTGGTCGGAACGTAGATCCGTCCGGGCACTTTCATGCTCTTGCACGCGAAAGCGACGCCCTGTGCGTGGTTTCCGGCGCTGGCCGCCACCACACCGCGGGACAACTCCTCCGCCGAGAGCTGAGCCATCACGTTGTAGGCGCCACGGATCTTGTAGGAGCGGACGGTCTGCAGGTCCTCGCGCTTGAGGTAGATCTGGGCACCCGACCCCGACAGTCGTGGGCAGGCCTCGAGCGGGGTACGCGCCACCGCGTCGGCGATTCGCTCCGACGCCGCCTCGATGGCGTCGAGGCTCAGTGCCGGGCCGTGCTGGTGGACGGGGACGTGGTGCGTACTCACGACTGCCATGTTCTCACTGCGCGGGATGGTTCGAGGCGTCCGGGTACATCGACTTCGGCGAGATCGGTGTGCTCGGTGCCTGCGGTCGGCTTCATTCCGGGATTGCCCCACCCCGCGGGTGGGTATGTCCACGACGTCGCTCGTCGCACGCGGACCGCAGGCAGAAACGCGCGAGGAGAAGGCACGTACGGCCCGCCACCTGAACAGGGAGCAGTCATGACATCTCGCCATCCGTCCCCGCGCCGGTCCCGGCGTACCTCGCGTTTCACCCGGATCGCTGCCGGCGCGGCATCCGCGGCCATGGCGTTGGGTCTCTCCACCGCAGTCGGTCCGGCGCCCGCCTCGGCCGCCCCGTCGTGTCCGGGTGCCGCCCCTGCCCGGCTCGTCGGCGTCGTCCCGGGCGCCGCACTAGAGGGCCTCACGGTCGACGCCGGTGGACGGCTCTACACCACCGATCTCGTCTCCGGACGCGTCTACCGACTGAACGGCCCAGGTGCGCCTGCGGTCCCGATCGCACGGGTGCCCGGTGGCAGCGGTGCGGGCGCGCTTGCGTGGACTCCCGGCGGAACCCTGCTGGTCGGTTACGGCGCCGATCCCCGCGTCATCGTCGGCGACGCCCTCCGCCATGCGTCGATCGGCCGCCTGGACGTCAACTCCCGGGCGTTCCGGCCGTGGGTGACCGGGCTGTCCGCGGCGAACGGGATGGATGTGGCCGCGAGCGGAAACGTCTACGCCACCAACGACTTCGGCAACCTCATCGGACGGGTGTCACCGGGCGGCGCGGTGAACGCCGCATGGGGCGCGCTGCCGAGCGCCAACGGCGCGGTCCTGAGCCGCGACGACCGCTGGCTCTACGTGTCGCGCACCTTCGTGAACCCCGGAGTCAGCCGGATCTCGACGACGAATCCGCGGGTGGTGCAGAGTCTGCTCGGCGTGGGTGCACCGTCGACTCCCGACGGACTGACCCTCGATTCCCGTGACCGGCCGGTCGTGCCGTTCAACGCAACCGGAGAGATCGTCCGCATCACCTCGCCCGGGCGCTACTGCGTGCTGGCGAGCGGACTGCCGACGTCGAGCGTGCTCTCCTACGGTCGCGGCGACCGCGGATTCTCGGCCGGACGCCTGTACCGGGCCGGATTCGACGGACGGATCTACGAGATCCCGGGCGGATTCGATCGGGGTGCGACCGCCGCGTTCCCGGGCAGGTAGCGCTCACCCCACCACACCGCGAGAACCGCCACCGCCGTCACCCACGCAGTGGCCTGCAACGATCCGACGATCAGCAGGGTCACGACGGCGGTGGCGACACCTGCGAGAACCGCGTGGGCCTTGTGCGCCGGCCAGTCGATGCCGAAGACCTCGACCGTGCGCTGCGCACGCCGGACCGGACGGTGCGCGTTGATGCCGATCATCGTGGTCATCTGCGAACACTCCCCTCGACGGCTGGGCGTGACTGGACGTGCCGTCGAGTATAGCGCCGATCGAAGAGAAATGTTCGGAGGCCCGAAACTCCGATAACGGGCTCCCCCGATTTCAGCCGAGGCAGCTGGGACCGAGCAGTGCTTTCAGGTCGCCCATCAGCGCGGAACTCGGCGCCACCCGCAGGGACTCGGTCAGCTTGAGTTGCGTCTGCCGTTTGTCGCTGACGAGCGTGACGTGCACATCGGCCATCCCCGGATGCCGGGTCAGCACCTGCTTGAGCGCTTGGACCCGATCCGGGGTGCAGAGTCGGGCGGACAGCGTCAACGCAACCGGCTTGGTCGCGCCGGCGGTCTCCAGATCAGGGACGGCGAGGTCGTTGGCGGAGATCATCATGCTGTCCTCGCGCAGGTTCACGCGGGCCTTGATCAGCACGATGTTGTCGGCCACGATGTCCATCCCGTACGCGACGTAGGCGCGCGGGAAGAAGTAGACCTCGACACCACCGACCATGTCCTCGAGGGTGACCGCGGCCCACGGCTCGCCCTTCTTGTTCACCCGGCGCGTCACCGACGAGATGATGCCGCCGATCGTGATCTGCGCACCGTCGGAGATGTTGCCTTCCAGCAGCGACGTGATCGAGGTGTCGGTGTGCGCGGCGATGGCATGTTCGACGCCGGCCAGCGGATGCCCGGAGACGTAGAGACCCAGCATCTCCCGCTCGATCGCGAGCTTGTGCTTGGTGTCCCACTCCTCCTCGGGAACCTTGACGGCGAAAACCTCGGCCATCGAGTCGTCGGCCCCGCCGGCGTCGCCGAAGAGGTCGAACTGTCCGATCGCCTCGGCCTTCTTGGTGCCGATGACCGATTCGACGGCCTCGGCGTGCACGAGGAACAGACCCTTGCGCGGATGGCCGAGAGAGTCGAAGGCCCCGGCCTTGATCAGCGATTCCGTCACCTTCTTGTTGCAGGCGGTGACGTCGATCTTGCCGAGGTAGTCGGAGAAGCTGGTGAACTTGCCCTTCTCCTCACGCGCGTTGATGATCGATCCGACGACGCCCGAACCGACGTTGCGGATGGCGGCGAGACCGAAGCGGATGTCGGCACCGACGGCCGCGAAGTTGCGCTGCGACTCGTTGACGTCGGGCGGCAGGACGGTGATGCCGAGCTTGCGGCAGTCGGCGAGGTAGATCGCCGCCTTGTCCTTGTCGTCGCCGACCGAGGTGAGCAGGCCGGCCATGTACTCGGCGGGATAGTTCGCCTTGAGGTAGGCGGTCCAGAACGAGACGAGACCGTAGCCCGCGGCGTGCGATTTGTTGAACGCGTAGCCGGCGAACGGCAACACCGTGTCCCACAGTGCGGTGATCGCCGCCTGCGAGAAGCCGTTGTTGCGCATGCCCTCCGCGAAGCCGTCGTAGGCCTCGTCGAGGATCTCCTTCTTCTTCTTGCCCATCGCGCGACGGAGCAGGTCTGCTTGTCCGAGCGAGTACCCGGCGACCTTCTGCGCGATCTGCATGATCTGCTCTTGGTAGACGATCAGACCGTAGGTCTCGGAGAGGATCTCCTTCAGCGGCTCCTCGAGCTCCGGGTGGATCGGCCGGATCTCCTGCAGACCGTTCTTGCGCTTGGCGTAGTCGGTGTGGGCGTTCACACCCATCGGACCGGGTCGGTACAGCGCGAGAACGGCCACGATGTCCTCGAACCCGGTGGGCTGCATCATCTTGAGGAGTTCGCGCATGGCCGCGCCGTCGAGCTGGAACACACCGAGCGTGTCGCCGCGGGCGAGCAACTCGTAGGTCTTCTCGTCCTCGAGCGGCAGCGAGTCGAGATCCAGGTCGATGCCGCGGTTGAGCTTGATGTTCTCCAGGGCGTCACCGATGACGGTGAGGTTGCGCAGACCCAGGAAGTCCATCTTCAGCAGGCCGATGGCCTCACACGACGGGTAGTCCCAACCGGTGATGATCGCGCCGTCCTGCGCACGCTTCCACACGGGGATCGCATCGGTCAGCGGCTCCGACGACATGATGACCGCACAAGCGTGCACGCCCGCGTTGCGGATCAGGCCCTCCAGGCCGAGTGCGGTGTCGTAGATCTTCTTGACGTCCGGGTCGGTCTCGATGAGGGTGCGGACCTCGGTGGCCTCGCCGTAGCGCTCGTGTTCGGGGTTGGTGATGCCCCAGACCGGGATGTCCTTGGCCATGATGGGCGGCGGCAGTGCCTTGGTGATGCGGTCGGCGATCGCGAAACCCGGCTGCCCGAACTGGACTCGGGCGGAGTCCTTGATGGCGGCCTTGGTCTTGATCGTGCCGAAGGTGATGACCTGGGCGACCTTGTCGCTACCCCACCGCTCGGTCGCGTAGCGGACCATCTCGCCACGACGGCGGTCGTCGAAGTCGATGTCGATATCGGGCATCGACACGCGCTCGGGGTTGAGGAATCGCTCGAACAGCAGTCCGTGCGGGATCGGGTCGATGTTGGTGATGCCCAGCGCCCAGGCGACCAGCGAACCGGCCGCCGAACCACGGCCCGGGCCGACGCGGATGCCGACCTCGAGGGCGTGGCGGATCAGGTCGCCGACCACCAGGAAGTACGCCGGGAATCCCATTTGGATGATGACGTCGAGCTCGTAGTTGGCCCGGTCGAGGTACTCCTGCGGCACCTCGGTACCGGCGAACCGACGCTCGCGGAGCCCCTTCGCGACCTCCTTGCGCAGGAAGGTCTGCTGGGTCTCGCCGTCGGGCACCGGGAACACCGGCATGCGGTCGCGGTGGGTGAAGACTTCCTTGTAGGACTGGACGCGCTCACCGATCTCGAGCGTGTTGTCACACGCGCCCGGGACCACCGAGTCCCACTGCTCGCGCATCTCCCCAGCCGACTTCAGGTAATAGCCGTCGCCGTCGAACTTGAAGCGGGTCGGGTCGGACAGCGTCTTGCCGGTCTGCACGCACAGCAGTGCCTCATGGGCGGCGGCATGCTCCTTGGTGACGTAGTGGCAGTCGTTGGTGACGATCGGCTTGATGCCGAGCTTGCGGCCGATGTCGAGGAGACCGTCGCGCACGCGGCGCTCGATCTCGAGGCCGTGCTCCATCAGCTCGAGGTAGAAGTTCTCCTTGCCGAAGATCTCCTGCCACTTCGCCGCGGCCTCGAGGGCCTCGCGGTCGTGACCCAGTCGCAGACGGGTCTGCACCTCACCCGACGGGCAGCCGGTGGTCGCGATGATGCCCTCGGCGTACTCGGCGATCAGGTCGGCGTCCATACGGGCCCACTTGCCGAGCTGTCCCTCGATGGAGGCGAGCGAGGACAGCTTGAACAGGTTGCGCAGGCCGGTCGCGTTCTCGGCGACCATCGTCATGTGTGTGTAGGCGCCCGAACCCGAGACGTCGTCGCTCTTCTGCTCCCGCGAACCCCACTGGACACGTTTGGTGTCGAATCGCGAACCGGGTGCGATGTAGGCCTCGATGCCGATGATCGGCTTGATGTCGTTCTTGATCGCGGTGTTGTAGAACTCGCTGGCACCGAACATGTTTCCGTGGTCGGTCATACCGATGGCGGTCATGCCCAGCCGCTTGGCCTCGGCGAACAACGGTGACACCTTGGCCGCACCGTCGAGCATCGAGTACTCGGTGTGGTTGTGCAGGTGAACAAACGAGTCCGTCACTGTGCCTCTTCTGTGCTCGCTGGTTGCTGTGCTCGCGGATCACGCGGCGTGTGCCCGCCGGTCGCCGAGTCCGGGTCTACTTTAGGCGCGCGCACCGACACCCACCGGAAGGCACTCCGGGCCGTGACGAATGGGGCGGCTGTGACACCATGTCCGCCCGCACCCGTCGGCACGCCGGGGCACTTCCCGGGGGCGGATTTCGGCGCGTCGCCGCTACAGGGCCACGACGAACACGAGGACGATCAGGATCAGCAACACGGCCGCCACCCCGGCCAGCACCAGGGGCAGACGATTCGAACTCGACCGGCTGGGACCGCCGGAGGACACGGTCCCGCCCGGGAACGGTGGACCGCCCGGGGGCCGACCCATCGGACCCGACCCTGCGGCGCGGAGGTGATCGTTGGTCTGGCGGTGCGGCCCGGACGGCGGGTGCTGCCACACGGCGGGGTCCGCGCCGG
>NZ_BAHE01000047.1 GCF_000298235.1 Gordonia namibiensis NBRC 108229 | reverse complement strand
TTGGTCAAGACTGCCACCCCCGGAAACGTTGGTCGAATATATGTTCGACTGTACTCCGAAACTTGTTGCTGCGCAATGATTGCCGAAACCATCGCCATCGCCGGGGTTGTCGGTGCCATCTGGTATTGGACGTTGGCGGTTGTCCCTTCGATACGCTCGCAGGCTCGCTACTCAGGGAGCAGAACCACCGCCCGGCACGCTCCCTACTCAGGGACCAGAACCACCGCCCGGCACGCTCCCTACTCAGGGACCAGAACCACCGCCCGGCACGCTCCCTACTCAGGGACAAAGAACCACCGCCCGGCACGCTCCCTACTCAGGGACAAAGAACCACCGCCCGGCACGCTCCCTACTCAGGGACCAGAACCACCGCCCGCTAACTAGCCAGGGAGCAGAACGGTCAGCGGCCCATGATCAACAGCGCGATCGATGAGGTGACCCCGGCGAGAAAGCCGATGAGAAGGCCCCACACGATCCAGCGCCAGACGTAGCGGTACCGGAACTCCCAGAGAGTCCAGCCGAGGCCGCCGGCGACGATGAGCACCGCCGCGATGCCGAGGAATTTGAGGATGCCGCCGATGAGTTCGTAGATCCCGACGAGCACGAAGGCGCCGAAGAGCGCACACACCGAAGACACGATGATCCCGAGTGCCCAGGGCGTGGGCTCCGCGGTCCGATCGAACGGTTCGGGGGTGTTCACTCCCCCATCGTGCCCGACCGGACGCGTTCGTAAAACGCTACGGCCGCGGCAGTCGCGACGTTGAGCGAATCGGTTCCGCGACTCATCGGGATACGGGCCTTCACATCCGTCGCCGCCATCGCCGACGCGGTGAGACCCGGCCCCTCGGCGCCCACGAGGAACCCGACCTTTTCCGCGTCGACCGCCACGGCGAGCGTCACGGCGTCGGGATCGGGGGTCATCGAGACGAGACGGAAGTCGCGTGAACGCAGTTCGTCCAGTCCGCGCGGCCACTCGTCGAACTTCGCGAAGGGCACCAGCAGGGCGTGACCCATCGAAACCCGTACGCAACGCCGGTACAGCGGGTCAGCGCAGCCCTGGCCGAACAGGACGGCGTCGACGCCGAGGCCGGCGGCATTACGGAAGATCGAGCCGATGTTCTCGTGGTCGTTGACGCCTTCGAGGATCGCGACGGTGCGCGCGGTCTCCAGGATGTCGCGCACCGACAGCACCTCGGGCCGTCGCGCGACGGCGAGTACACCGCGGTTGAGGTGGAACCCGACGATCTGGGCCATCACCTCGGCCGAGGCCCGGAAGAACGGGACACCCGACAGCGACGGGTCGCGCAGATCGTCGTCGAGTTCCTCGAGGCGCTTGTCGACGCCGAGGAAGGCGTGGGCCGAGAATCGCGACGCGATCATGCGCTGCGCGACGAGCACACCCTCCGCGATCACCAGGCCGCGCCCCGGCCGACCACCGGGCAGAACCGGGAGGTCGGGTCGGCGGTCCACCGAGTTGAGGTCTCGGAAGTCCTCGACCCTGGGATCCTGCGGGTCGTCGATGTCGATCACTTCCACTGCGAGCCCGGGCACCGCAACAGTGTGCCACCCGGCACCGCCGTGACCTCGATACGGTCCTCGGCTGACGCCTCGGACCTACTCGGCCGGCAGGTTGACACCGGAGTACAAGACCCAATGAGTGCCCGAGACGCGGCGATGTGAAAACGTTGAGGACGTGACCAACAGCGGCTCGACACCTCAGTCACGTCTGTCCCTCCAGCGCGCCACCGACGCCGACTGGGACGACATCATCACCACGGATGCCCGCGCATTCGCGATGCGCAATCCGCTGCCCGACGACGAGCGCGCCGACCTTCGCGGCAAAGTCGCCGACGACGACATCGTCCTGGTGCGCGACACCGGTCTGCCGTCGAAGCCCCTTGTCGGGGTGTCGATGTTCTACCGGATGTCGATGTCGCTGCCCGGCGCGGGTGTCGCCGACGCCGCCGGCCTGTCATGGGTCTCGGTGGCCTCGACGCATCGTCGTCGCGGAATCCTGCGCACGATGCTGACCGAACTCTTCGAGCAGTGGGAGGCCGAAAACTACACGTTCGCGATCCTCACCGCGAGCGAGGGAACCATCTACGAGCGCTTCGGGTTCGGTCCGGCCTGCTTCTCCAACACCGTGTCGATCACGCCCGGCCAGGCCCCGCTCCGCGGCGACCAGCCGAAGGACGCGACCGTGCGGTTCGCCGACCCCGCCGAGATCGCGGCGGCCGTCCCCGATCTCCATGCGCGCTGGACCCTCACCACTCCCGGTGCACTCACCCGCACCCCCGCCTGGTGGGCACCCATCCTCGCCGACCGCCCGTCGGAACGCCCGCTGCCCGCGAGCGGACTGCACTACCTGCTGCACGACGACGGTTACGCCAGTTACCGCATCTACAAGAACGAGAACGGTGGCGTCCGCGGCGAGGTCAACGAGGTCTTCGCCGTCACCGACGACGCCCACACCGACCTGTGGCGGGTGCTTACCAGCCTCGACCTGATCCCGTCGCTCACCGCGACCATCCCGGTCGACGATCCGTTGCGGCACAAGCTCATCAACGCCCGGGCAGTGTCGATCACCGGCCTGCGTGACGAGATGTGGCTGCGCATCCTCGACATCCCGGCGGCACTGGGGTCGCGGAAGTACGCCGCCGACCTCGACGTCGTCATCGAGGTCACCGACGAGTTCCGCGGTCGCGGAGGGGTGTTCACGGTGTCAGCGCGCGGTGGCGACGCCATCGTCGCCCCGGCGACCGAGACCGCGACACCGACGGTGTCTTTGGACACCTCGGTGCTGTCGAGCATCTACCTCGGCGGTACCCGCCCGTCGGCATTTGCGGCGGCCGGCCGGCTCCGCGTTGACTCCCCGACAACGCTTCGAGCTCTGGACCAGGCCTTCACCACCGATCGAGCACCGTTCTCCGGCACCTTCTTCTAGCCATTCGCAGGCTCCGGGACTCCTCAGGAAGCGATCAGACCGCCCGGGGTCGAGGTATCTCGGTGTCGGGCTTGGTGAGGATCTTGTTGAAGATCCTCACGCCCTCCCGGAGGGCGTCCCGTTCGCCGGGCGTGAGTTCGCGCAGACGGTCGCTCAGCCAAGCCTCACGTGCCGCCAGCTCTTCCTTGATGACCTCGACGCCGGACGGCGACAGCGTCACGATCGCCTGTCGGCCGTCGGTCGGGTGCGGTTCACGTTTGATCATCCCGAGGTCGGACAGCGACGCGATGACCCTTGTCATGGACGGCGGGCGAACCCGCTCGGCCGCGGCGAGGGCGCCGGGTGTCATCGGGCCTTCGTGATGCAGCGTGTACAGCGCCGAAAGCTGCGTCAGCGAGACCAACTTGTTCTCGCGACGCCCTCTCAGACGGCGCGCGAGTCGTACCACGGCGAGGGACAAGTCCCCGGAGAGACTTCCGTCGTCACCATACGGCGAATGCATTGCCCCAGCGTAAGGCATGTAAATCGCCGTCGAACCTTAAGCAATGCAAATTGACCCGGCTGGATGACAAACCGGTCGCAATTTTTGACTACACGCGTTAGCCGATCAGGTCGGAGATCGGTCCCCGCGCGAAGTAGGCGGCGAAGACGGCGGCCACCAGCCACAGGAGGGGGTGGACGGTGCGTGCCTTGCCGCTCGCGGTCGCCATGACGACCCAGCTGATGAAGCCCACGCCGATGCCGTTGGCGATCGAGTAGGTGAACGGCATCGTCACGAGCGTGAGGAAGGCAGGCAGTGCGTAGTCCATGCGGGAGAAGTCGACGTCGCGCAGCTGGCCGATCATCATCGCACCGACCACGACCAGTGCGGGCGCGACCGCCTCGAGCGGGATCACCTCGTACAGCGGGGTCAGGAACATCGCGGCAAGGAACAGGACACCGGTGACGACATTGGCGAGACCGGTGCGCGCGCCCTCGGCGATACCGGAGGCCGATTCGACGAAGACCGTGTTCGACGACGAGGAGGCGACGCCGCCGGCGATCGCACCGCTGCCCTCGACGACCAGCGCGCGGCCGATGCCCGGCAGGTTGCCCTTCTCGTCGGTCAGGCCGGCTTCCTTGCCGAGGCCGGTCATCGTGCCCATGGCGTCGAAGAAGTTGGAGAGGACGAGCGCGAAGACGAACACCGACGCGGCGAGGACACCGATGCGGGTGAACGCACCGAAGAGGTCGACGTCGCCGACGAGGCTCAGGTCGGGCAGTCCGCCGAGCGCCTTGGGGATGTCGGGGACGGACAGGCCCCAGCCCGACGGATTGTCCATGCTCGAGCCGTAATCGAAGATCTGCTCCAGCACGATCGACAGGACGGCGGTGATGACGATGCCGATCAACAGGCCGCCGGGCACCCTGCGGACGACGAGCACGCCCATGATCAGAACGCCGAGCGCGAAGATGAGGGTCGGGACGGTCGCGATCGAATTGTCGACGCCGAGCTGCACCGGCACGGTGGTGCCCGCGGCGTCAGGGATGCGCTTGACGAACCCGGCGTCGACGAAGCCCACGAAGGCGATGAAGGCGCCGATGCCCGCGGCTATCGCCGCCTTGAGTTCCGCCGGCACCGCGTTGAACACCGCCGTGCGGAAACCGGTCACGGCGAGCAGCACGATGATGATGCCGTCGACGACGACGAGACCCATCGCCTCCGGCCAGGTGACCTCAGGGGCGATCGTCGCCGCGAGGAGGCTGTTGATGCCGAGACCCGCGGCGATGGCGAACGGATAGTTGGCGACCAGGCCGAACAGGATCGACATGACGCCCGCCACGAGGGCGGTCACCGCCGCGACCTGTGCCAGCGGGAGCACGTTGCCCAAGACGTCGGCGTTCTTGTCGCCGCCGGGGATGCCGCCGATGATGATCGGGTTCAGCACCACGATGTAAGCCATCGTGAAGAAGCTGACGAGACCGCCGCGGAGCTCGCGGTTGACCGTCGAGCCGCGCTCGGAGATCTTGAAGAAGCGGTCGATCGCGCCGTTCGGCGTCGCCGTCCTCGCTCCCCGAGTGGTCGAGGGTCCGGTGTCCTCGGGTGGCGCTTCGGCAGCACCCGTGTCGGCCGCGTCGGTCGTCTTCGAGGACGAGTTGTCAGCGGGGTCGTCGGCGGGTGTCAGATCGCGGGACTCACTCGGGACATCTTTTGGCACCTGTCGAAAGCTACTCTTTGTCTCATGCCGGATACAGTCGACGTCCCCGAACTGCCCCGCGCGCTGCGTGCGCCCGAGCCGGTGATCGTGGTCGGGATGGTCGCCTGGCTGGTCGCGACGGTGGTCGTCGCGATCACCGATCTCGGCGGCGGCAACGCCCTGACGATCTGTCTGGTGGGGCTGGGCGTCGGGCTGCTCGGCACCACGATCGTGCTGGTCCAGCGGGCGGGAGTCCGCCGCGGGGCCCGCGGCGCGCAGGAGGGCCTGGACTAGAACGGGGCGTCGAACACGTCATTCCGCCGAGAAGAGAAGCCACCCGACGTGTTCGCGTCCCCACGCGGCCACCTCGTCGCGGGTCGTGAACGGACGTGTCTCGAGCGTGGTCAGCAGCAGCGAATGTGTGATGCGAACCATGACCTCGGCGACCCGCCGCGCCTCGTCGTCACCCATCGGGGCGTCGGTCATCAGACCAGCCACCCGGGCGGCCAGATAGTCGACGGCACGATCGAAGACCGGCGCCGACGACACCGTCAGCACCCGCAGCGTCGTCGCCGGGTCGGCGGCGTACTCGCGGGCCAGTAGCGGGTGGTCGTAGAACGACCAGAAGATCGCCGCGAACCCCTCGACGAGCCGCTTCTGCGGATCGCCTGTTCCCGCGAGCTCCCGGTCGACGTGTGCGAACAGCTTGTCGGCCTCACGCGAGAGCAGGTCGGAGAACAGATCCTCCTTGTGCGGCCAGCGGCGGTAGACGGTCATGTGGGACACGCCGGCCAGCGCGGCGATCGCCTCGATCGAGGTCCGCTTGAGCCCCTTCGCGAGCAACGACGACATCGCCGCGTCGAGGATCTTCTGCCCCGTCCGCTCGGCCCGGGACGCACTCGGCGTCTTCACACCGCCATCATTGCAATGTTAGTGTTCGGCCGAACCACTAACATTGGAGTTTCATGACCGTCACCGAGAACCCGGACGCGTCCATCGCCGACACTCCGACGCCCACCGTCGACCTCGCCGACCTGCCTCCCGCCGTCGAGCAGTTCCGGTGGCATCTGGGCAGCGTCCTGTTCGGCTTCTTCGGCGCCTCGTTCTTCGACCAGGTGGCGCTGGTCCCGGTGGCGGCGGCCGTCGACCGCACCGGCCGCTTCGCCGAGAACTTCGTCGACCGTGGACTCCGCAGCTTCAGCGCCGAGCAGCTCGTGCTCTGGGGCGACGAGCGGACCCGCCACACGTTCGCCGATCGGTTGAAGTTCCTGCACCGTGAGGTCCGCGGCACCGGACGCGACGACTTCGCCGAAACCCGGTACAGCGCACTCGATCCCACGCTGTGGAACTGGATCGCGATGAGCGCGATCATGGGCTACCTCAACACGTTCACCGCGTGTACCGGCATCGAGCTCTCGCCAGAGGAGGAGGAACTCGCGTACGCGGTCGCCCTCGAACGGCTGGGCATCCTCTCGCTGCCGGGGAAGTCGGCCCAGCTCCCGCCCACGCTGGCCGATGCGCGCCGCTGGTACGACAGCGTGGTCGACGAACGTCTGCAGCCCAATCCGTTCCTCGACGCCGTCACCGAGCAACTGACCCGTCTCCCCCTCCCGACGATCGGTCTGCCGCCACTTGTGCGCATCGCTCTCACGCCGCCCTGGCTGATGATCCGCCCGCTGGCCGGCCACGTCGTCAAGGTCTGCTCGTTCAGCGTCATGCATCCCGGGGTCCGGGAGCTGACGTCGGTTCGCCTCGGGCGACGTGAGCAGTGGGAGTTCCGGATCTACCAGCGTCTGCTGCAGACCGCGTGGCGCCGGCTCCCCCGCCGAATCGTGCTCACGCCCATGGCGTATCACGAGTACCGCCGCGAACGGCTGGCACAGACGTACCACTCGATCCAGCTGGAGTCGTTCGCACCGGAGTGCCCGGTGTGAGGCCCGGCGGCCCGCTGGAGTCGCATCACACTTCGCTTCACCGACCCGGGTAGCGACTGTTACCTGGCTCGCACCGTGTCCGGTGCGCCCCATCCCGCCGCCTTCCCGTCCACGTGGGCGACCTCGCTTTCCCAGGGCACCCGATACTCACCCGCGACCAGGTCGCGCATGAAGGTGTACGGGCAGTCCGATGCGCCGCCGGCGACGGCGGTGTAGCCGCGATGGCCCAGTTGGTAGATGTTGTTCTCCACCCCCCAGGTTCGACGAGCGTCGTCCGCCCGCGAAGGCACCACCTCGGCGGTGACGACCCGGTCCGGAGTTCCGTCGCCGGAGACGAGGACCGTCCCGTCCACATCGCAGACCATCGCCTCTCCTTGTGACCAGATGTTGTTCTGGTCAGGGCCCGCGAGCGCAACCGAAGCGGTGTACGCGAGGTTGTGAAAGGCGTTGGTCTGGTTGGTGATTCGCCATGATTGCTGGATCGGATACGTGTATCCGGCCGTCCGCAGGATCACGTTGGCGCCCTTGTACGCGGCCTCTCGCGCCATCTCCGGGAACATCCCGTCATGGCAGATGATCAGCGCGAGCCGCGAGCCGGACGGACCGTCGCAGACCGGGATGCCGAGGTCGCCCGGAGCCCACGGTTCGGCAGGCACCCAGGGATGCATCTTGCGGTAGTAGAGACGCTCGCAACCCTGGTCGTCGATGATGATCCCGGAATTCCAGGGTGCCCCTGCAGGGTTGCGCTCCATGATCGAGAAGCAACCCCAGACCCCGGCTTCACGACAGGCGTCCGCCAGCAGCGACATCTCCGGACCGTCCCGGTCGCACAACAGGGTGTCGTCGAGCCATGTGTCAGGATCGAGACCGTTGATGCTGTACTCCGGCATCACGACGAGATCGATCGAGGGCATGCCCTTCTTTGCGTTGCGGACCATACCGGCCAGGCGTTCGGCGGTCTCCTTCAGATCGCCCGGCTCACGGATCGTCGGGACACGCGCTTGCACGAGCCCGAGGACGAGTGCACCCGGTGACGGATTCAGCCCGTCGAGTCCGCTCACGATGTGACCTCACTTGTCGCCGCGGGGGCCGGGTCGGGCCACCGGTGCGCCCACGGGCGCGCTGCCTCGAAGGCGGCAGCAGCACGCAGGGTCGTTCCGTCGTCGAGGTGCGGTCCGACGATCTGCATGCCGATCGGCAAGCCGTCGTCCGTGACTCCGGCCGGCACGGACACCGCCGGCTGTCCGGTCATGTTGAACATGCCGAGGAAGGCCATCCAACTTCCCGCGCTGACCATCTGCCCGTCGATGACCTCGGGCCCCTGCATGCCGATCGGGAAGGCAGGCACCGAGAGGGTCGGAGTCACCAGCAAGTCGATGCCCTGCATGAGCTTCCACATCTGGTTGACGAGTCGTTTGCGCCCCATCTGCGCGGTGGTCAGCTCCTCGGCCGACCACGGACGGGTGAGGAGTTCGACGAGGTGAGGCGACATCTGACCGCCGTGGTCGGCGACCATCTGCCGCATCCCGGCGAGGTCGGAATCGGCCATGACCAGAGGCCAGAAGTGCGGTGTCGGGTCGTCGAGGGCCGGGTCGAGTTCGATGACTCGCGCCCCCAGGTCCGCGAAGACACCGACGGCGCGCCCCACGACGTCACGGACGCGGGGATCCACGGGGAACAGACCGAAGTCGGCGGTGTAGCCGATGGTCTTACCCTCGACAGCGGTGGCGACCGATTCCTCGGACACACAGTCGAGCCAGTCGACATCACCTGCGGGCAGGGAGTGGCGATCACGCGCGTCCGGACCTGCGATGACCGACATCAGCAGCGCCGCGTCGGCGGTCGTCCGCGTGATCGGACCGATGTGTTCGAGTGTCTCCCAGCTCGATACCCCGGGGAATCGTTCGTCGCGGCAGCCGGGGTACAACGGGACGCGCCCCATGGAGGCTTTGAACCCGACGAGACCGCACAATGAGGCCGGGATACGGATGGAGCCGCCACCGTCGCTGCCGAGCGAGAGCGGCGCCATTCCGGTCGCGACTGCCACCGCCGATCCCGCCGACGAACCGCCGGGTGTCAGATCCGGGTTCCACGGATTGCGCGCGGCCGGCGAAACCGGATTGTGTCCGACTCCGCTGTAGCCGAATTCGGGAACAGTGGTCTTGCCCAGGATGATCGCCCCGGCGGCCTTCACGCGTTCGACGACGATGTCGTCCTCGTCGGGCACCCAGTCCTGGTAGGCGATCGACCCGCTGCGGGTCACGACCCCCGCTGTCGCGATGAGGTCCTTCACCGCGATCGGCACGCCGGCAAGCGGCCCCGGGTCCTCGCCACGGTCGAAGGCCTCGTCGACGGCTGCAGCCCGGTCGATAGCGGCCGCGTCCGTGCGTTCGACAAAGGCGTGGAGGTGGTCATCGAGCGCGTTCACGCGACCGAGCGCGGCTTCGGTCACCTCGACTGCAGTGACCGATCGCGAGCGGATGGCGGCGGCCAGGTCGGCGGCCGACATCCGGGTGAGGTCGGTGGCAAGCGTCATCGGGCAACCTCGATCTCGGTCGTGCCCTCACTCGGGGACGTGGCGCCCGAGCGGCCGATGCGGTTCGTCGGCATGAATTCGAGAATCATGTACACCCCTGCTGCACAGATCATTCCGGCGACGGCCTCGCTGAGCTGCGGAGCCCAATGGTGTACGGCATAGGCGCATGCGGCGCCGATGATCCAGGCGACGAACGGTTGCGCGCGAAGTCCGGTCACTTCCCGTGCGGCCGCTCGGCGGGTGACCAACTGGTCGACGATCAGCACAGCACCGATCGACGGCACGAAGATGCCCAGGAGATTCAGCCACGTCGAGAAGTGGCTCCAGACACCGGCCAGGGCGATGACGAGTCCTATCGCGCCGAGGATGAGCGTGAGCACACGCATCGTGGAACCGGTGAGCTGGCTCCAACCGACCGCGCCGTTGTACAGGCAGTGGGCACACACAGACCCGAGGTTGACGAAAACGAAGATCACTGCGAGCACGGTGAGCACCGCGCCGTGGTCGACGAGGATCGGCAGGAAGTCACCGCCGTCGGTCGCGGGATTGAGTGCACCGCCGGCGGCCACGATCAGTGCGCCGGTCGTCATCGCGATGAAGTTGGCGACGGGGAAGGCACTGAAAGTCGCGATCACTGCGGCCTTCCCGCTACGAGACCAACGGGTGAAGTCTGCGGTCATCGTGCCGGAGTCGATGAAGGTGGCGACCACGATGGTGACCGCGGCCCCCAGCGAGAGCACGGTCGCGTCCGGCGCGCCGCCATCGTAGGAGGTGATGGCCCCGAACCCGTGGTCGCGCGTCACCAGGACGATCGCCACGACGCCGAGCGCGATGAACAGCGGTGCCGCGATCATCCCGATCAGGGTCAGGGCACGGATGCCGACGAACGTGACACCGATGTAGAGCAACCCGGCCAGAAGGACGATCAACGTCTCGTTCCAGCCCAGCGAGACATTCAGGGTTGCGCCGGTGAGCCCGGTTTGGAAGGCGAACCAGCCGATCACGACGGTCGCGAGGAAAGCCGTCACGATCTTCGAGCCGTGGCGGCCGAAAGTCTCTGCGGCGCTGAGGGCGAAATTCTTGCCGGTTCGGCCCGCAAGGTATGAGAGCGCGCCGACGTAACCCAACAGGACTGCGTTACCGAGCAGGATCGCCAGCAACCCCTTCCAGAATCCCAGGCCGTAGGCGATGGTGCCGCCGAAGATCGCACCGGTGAGCACCATCGGGAACCCGAACCAGACGGCGGAGACCGACAGCGTGGAGCGACGGTGGGAAGCCGGGACCGGCACGTCCTCGAACTCGGATTCGAGATGGATGGCGTGGTCTGTACTGGTGGACGGCCCCTCGGACGGGCGCCCGGTATTTGTGGAAGCAGGAATTGTCATGAGGCTCTTTCTGAGTTGATCGTTGACGCCGCCACGGCCGGTTCGAGAGTTCTCGGGGTCTGCGCTGACCGGTCGGCCACGGATGCGGGTGGGCGGTTGCTCGGTTGTGGTGATCGAAACGAGAAGCCCGCGTCGATGAGGGCGTTGCGTAGTTCGGAGAGGAGTAACGGGGCGTTCGGGGTGTCGCTGTGCACGCACACCGTTCGGCTGTCGGCTCCGTCGAGTGCGGACAGTTGCGCCAGGGTGCGGGCGATGACCTCCTGCGGTCCGCCGATGAGCTCGGCGGTTCGGTCATACATCTGTACTTCGTCGTCCCGGTAGGGGCGGTCCGCGAATACCTCGACGACCGTTGGCAAGTCGCTTTCGATGGCCGCGGCGTGTAGATGCGAATGAGGAAGGGCGTAGACCTTCAGCGTCGGGTCGAGGTCGGTGACCGCCGCACACACAGCGTGGGCGAGGTCACGATCGCGATTTGCCATCATGTACAGCGCACCATGCAGTTTCACGTGCTGCATCGTGGCGCCCCGCACTCGGATGAAGGCGTCGAGCGCACCCACCTGGTACAGACAGAGGTCGTATACCTCCTGAGGGGTGGTCGGGATCTCTCGACGACCGAAACCCAGCCGATCGGGCAGACCGACGTGCGCTCCCATCGCCACACCGTGGGTGAGAGCGAGGTCGACACTGCCTCGCATGACTGCCGGGTCACCCCCGTGCGCGCCGCAAGCGATGTTGGCCGAGGTGATCATCGGCATCATCTCGGAGTCGGACCCGTAGGAGTAGACACCGAAACTCTCGCCGAGGTCGCAGTTGAGATCGACGGTGGTCACGTCGTCATGCCTTCGCGACCGACGTCAGAGCAGCTGCGCGCCTGGGTGACTCGGCCAGCTCCCAGGCACGTGCGAAGCGTAGGAGGGCACGTTCGGAGAGCGGCCGGCCCAGGACCTCGAGGCCGACCGGCAGACCGTTGTCGGTGAACCCCACGGGAATACTCATGGCGGGCAGTGAGGTCTGCGAGGCGATGACAGTGTTGGTCGGGAAGTCCAGCGCGGTCCACCTCTTGGCCGCGAGCTCCTCTCGGGTCGGTGCCGGCACCTGGACCGTCGGGTAGACGAGGAAGTCGACGTCGGCCTCCGCCATCATGGCGATCAGTGTGCGCCGCCATTCCTCTTGGCGCGCCCGGCCCTTGAAGTAGTTCGGATCGTCTTCGGGATCGTCCGGGCCGTCGGCGATGTCGGCGAGGAGGTCGGTGAGCTCGTGAAAATCCCCCGCATCGACGATCTCCCGGATTGTCGACGGCCCGCCGTGATCCCTCGCGGCGAGGAAGTTCTCGAGATCGCTCTTCGACTGGATCGTGTAGAGCGATGTCTCTGCCACCCATGCCGGCAGGTCACCGAGGACCAAGCCGTCGACCACGCCCGCGCCCCGGCGGCGCAGCGTGTCCAGGGCTGCACGCACCACTCCGTTTGTCCGCTCCTGATCGTCGCCGGAACCGAAGGCGTCGGAAAGAACACCGACTCGGAAGTGCTGAAGTGCGTCGACGTCGACGCCGCTGACGGCCTCGACGTAGTCACCCACGTCCGAACTGGTGGTCGCGATAGCGGTGTAGGCATCGGCCGGGTCATACCCGACGATCACGTCCAGAATGGCCGCCAGGTCAGCGACATTGCGCGCCATGGGCCCTGGTGTGTCCTGGAAATGCAGCAACGGCGAGAAGCCGGTTCGTGGGACGAGTCCGGTGGTGACACGCAGGCCGAAGAGATTCGTGAACGAGGAGGGTAGGCGGATCGATCCTCCCGTGTCCTCCCCGATGCCGACCAAACAAAGGTTGGCGGTCACCGCGGCGGCAGTGCCCGCGCTTGATCCGCCCGTCTCCCGGTCCAGCGCATAGGGATTCTTCGTGTGCTGGGTGCGGGAGGAGAACGAGAACCAGCCCGCGGCGAAGTCGCACATCGCGGTCTTGCCGAGGATCACCGCGCCGGCCTTCCGCAGGCGATCGACCACGGTGGCGTCGACCTCGGGAATGTAATCCGCGAATGCCGTGGAACCGAAAGACGTGGGAATGCCTTTGGTCTCGCCCTGATCCTTGACCAGGACCGGCACGCCGTGCAGCGGACCGACGAGGGTACCGGTTCGTGCATACCTCTCATCGATCCGACGGGCCTCCGCGATGGCTTCCGGATTGACGGTCACCACCGAGTTGAGCTGTGGCCCTGAGGGATTGTCGGCGTCGTCGAGCTCAGCGATGCGCTGGAGGTACCACGCGGTGACCTCCGCACTCGTGGTCTCGCCGGATTCGATCAGTCCGTGGAATGAACTGACAGAGAGCTCTTCATAGTTCACGTTCTTCTCCTGGTCCTCGTGGTCGGCACCCGTGTCCAGCGCGCGGATGATCGCTTCCGCGGTGTCGTGCAGGTGTTCTCTGGTGGCATCGAGCAGTGCGTCGAGGTCGCCCGCGAGCATGAGTTGCAACATGTGCGCATGCTGACGGTCGGCCTCGGTGAAGTCGTGCACAGCCGAGGCGTAAACCGCCATGTACGGCTGGATGCGGTCCCAGATGTTGTGGATGAGTTCGAGCAGATATCGGCTGGTTCCGCACGCGTAGAACGTTTGGTGGAACTCGCGGTTGAGCTCGCGCCAGACGATGGGCCCGATACCGGGCTCCGCCATGCGATCAAGCACCGATCGCAGCGCGACCGCCGCCTCGACGTCGAATGCGGGCAGTGCCCATTCGGTCGCCAGGCACTCCAGTCGCGATCTGATGGTGAACAGTTCCCGGATCTCGTCCGGGGACAACATCGTGATGGTGACCGCCCGTCGGTCGAACTCGACGAGCCCCTCGAAACCGAGGCGCTTCAGCGCTTCTCGGGTCGGCATGGTCGACACCCCGACGGACTCCGCGAGGGACCGAATGGAGACACGCGTTCCGGGTGCGATCCGGCCCTCGAGGATGTTGCGCCGGATCTGCTGATACACGCCCTCGGCGAGGGTGGGTGCCGCAGCAATACCCGTGCCCTGTGATACCACCTGCCGGGCTTCACTCTTTGTGATCACACGGAGATCGTGGCGGGCCGGGATGACGAAACTGTTGTTGTCGTGTTTCGGAAATGTGACGCCGCTTCGGCCTCACGCGCGTCCAGCATTGCGCTTTGCAATCGCGACTGCTTCACCCGCTGAGAGAGCACCGCCGCTGGGTCGGTGACCGGACAGCGGATGTCCGATGGGAGGCGGCCACTCAAGGCACCAGGGACTCGCTCCCGGTCCCGACGGGC
This sequence comes from Gordonia namibiensis NBRC 108229, assembly GCF_000298235.1. Classification (GTDB taxonomy): domain Bacteria; phylum Actinomycetota; class Actinomycetes; order Mycobacteriales; family Mycobacteriaceae; genus Gordonia; species Gordonia namibiensis. Next base: position 8,787 of record NZ_BAHE01000047.1, on the reverse strand, counting down.
GAGGTGGTCGTGCAGGCAGCACCGGTCCGGGGCACTGGCTTCATGCCGGGCGCAGCATCGGTTACGAGGCGCACGATCCGTCGTGGGACGCGATCACGGCGCTCCGTCTCAACCGCCGACGATCTCGTTCAACCGCTTTCCGATGATCCCCACCGCGAAGCCCAACCGCTCGAAGTCCTTGTTGGTGGTCTGCCCGTGGTAGAAGCGGTAGTAGATCTGCTGGGCGATGACCACGGCCCGGAAGAGTCCGAAAGCCTCGTACCAGCGCCACTTCTCGGGTGACATCTCGAAACCCATTTTCTCGCAGTACCGTTCGACGAACTCCGCGCGGGTGATCATCCCGGGCATGTTCGTCGGGACGCGGCGCATGAGTTGCAGTTCGTCGGTGTCGTCGGCCTGGATCCAGTACGCCATCGAGCCGGCGAGGTCCATCAAGGGGTCGCCGAGAGTGGCCATCTCCCAGTCGAGGATGCCGATGACCTTGGTCGGGTCATCCTTGTCCAGCACCACGTTGTCGAGCTTGAAGTCGTTGTGGATGATGCAGTTCGCGACGTCGTCGGGCTGGTTCTCGGCCAGCCAGGCCATCGCCTCCTCGAAGTCGGGGACGTCGTCGGTGTGCGCGTTGCGGAATCGGGTGGTCCAGCCGTCGACCTGCCTGCGGACGTAACCGAGCCCCTTGCCGAGGTCACCGAGCGCGGTCTTCGACGGGTCGACCGAATGCACCTCTACCAGGGTGTCGATGAAGTTCAAGCAGAGCTGCCGTGCCTGGTCGGCGTCGAGCGGGACGTCGGCCGGCCACTCCTTGCGCGGGATGACGCCGTCGATGCGGCCCATCACGTAGAAGTCGGCACCGAGGACCGAGTCGTCGTCGCAGAAGGCGATCATCGGTGCGATGTAGCGGATCACCCCGGCGAGCTCGGACTGGATGCGGTATTCGCGGCGCATGTCATGCGCCCCGCGGGCCTTGGTGCCGCGCGGTGCCCGACGCAGGATCAGATCCCGCGTCGGATACCGCAGCAGGAAGGTGAGATTGGAAGCGCCACCGGCGAATTGCCGGACCTCGGGCACCGCGTCGAGTCCCTCGACATCCGGTGCCGCGGTCTGCAGCCACGATGCCACCGCCTCGACGTCGAACGCGTCCTCTTCCCGGACCTCGCGTGCCTCGGTCACCTGGTCAGCCATTGGAGGAGTTCACCCTTCTCGTTCGTGGATGTGTGGACGGACCGCGGTCAGCGGTACTTGCCGAGTTCCAGACGCGCAACAACGTTGCGGTGCACCTCATCCGGGCCGTCGGCCAGGCGGAGCGAGCGAGCCCCGACCCACGCTTGCGCGAGCGGGAAGTCGTCGGTCATGCCGGCGCCGCCGTGCAGCTGGATCGCCATGTCGATGACCGAGAGGGCCATGTTGGGCACCTCGACCTTGATCTCGCTGACCGCCGACAACGCCTCCCGCGACATGCCCTGGTCGAGCAGCCACGCGGCGTGGTGGACCAGCAGCCGTGAGCGGTTGATCGCGATGCGGGCGTCGGCGATGCGTTCGCTGTTGCCACCGAGCCGGGCCAGTTGTTTGCCGAACGCCTCCCGCGAGAGTGCGCGCTTCACACCGAGTTCCAGCGCACGCTCGGCCAGGCCGATGGCGCGCATGCAGTGGTGCACGCGTCCCGGACCGAGCCTGCCCTGGGCGATCTCGAAGGCGCGGCCGGGGCCGAGGAGGATGTTCGACGCCGGGACGCGCACGTCCGTGAACGACACCTCGCCGTGGCCGAACGGCTCGTCGAAATAGCCCATGGTGGTGAGCATCCGGTCGACCTTGACGCCGGGTGTGTCGATCGGGATGAGCACCATGGTGTGCCGCGATTTGCGGTCGGCCTCGGCGTCGGTGACGCCCATGAAGATCAGGACCTTGCAGTCGGGATGTCCGACGCCGGTGGAGAACCATTTGGTGCCGTTGACGACGACGTCGTCGCCGTCGAGGACGGCGGTCGCGGCCATGTTGGTGGCGTCCGACGATGCGACGGCCGGTTCGGTCATACAGAAGGCGCTGCGGATGTCGGCGCGCAGCAACGGTTCCAGCCAGCGCTCGCGCTGCTCCTCGGAGCCGTAGCGCAGCAGGACCTCCATGTTGCCGGTGTCGGGGGCATTGCAGTTGAAGATGACCGGCGACAGCGCCGACGATCCCATCGCCTCGGCGACAGGCGCGTAGTCGACGTTCGATAGGCCCTCGCCCCCGTCGGTGCCGAAGTCCGCGGCGTAGCGGCCGGCATGCGCAGCCGGCAGGAAGAGGTTCCACAGACCCTCGGATCGGGCCTTCGCCTGCAGCTCGGCGATGATCGGCGAGGGCGTCCACGGATTTCCGTCCCCGTCGCGTCGCTCCTTGATGTCCCGGTGGATCTCGGGTTCGACGGGTTCGATCTCGTTGGTGACGAACGCCCGCACGCGCTCGGTGAGTTCGGCGGACCGCGGTGACGGAGAGAAATCCATTCCCCGACCGTATCGTGGAGCCCTCTGTTCGGGGGCTAGTTCCAGTACAGCGTCGAGCCCTCCGGGCCGGCCGTGGTGCTCACCAGTTTGGCGAAGCAGTGGTCGGGGTCGAATCCCTGCGTTCGGCACCAGTTGTTCGCCTCGACCGGGCCCGGGAATGTCGCCGCCGCGACCGTCACCCACCAGCCCTGATAGGAGAACACCGGCCACTCGTCGCTCCACAGCAGGCGAACATCGTTGAACCGCAGCCGAAGTGCCAGGAACTCGTCGAGGATGGCCTGGTCGGTCCAGGTACGACCGTCGGCGACGAGACCTGCGTGCTTGGAACTGAGCTGCGCGACCCACCGGTTGTTCAGGTTCGCCAGGATGAATGCGCGATCGGCGTCGGCCTGCAGGCGTAACGCGCTGACGCTGGCGGCGGTGACATCCGCGCCGGCCGGGAAGACCGTGTCCGTGGCCTCCGATGACGCCGACGACCTGCCCGACGCCGGTGCGGACACCGCCGGGGCGCGCTCCGGCGTCGAACCCCGGTCACACTCGACGAGGTACTGTCCGCCAGCTGCATTCGCGTCGTTCAAGGTGTCGGGCAGTCGGAAGAAACTACCCGGCGGATAGGTCAGTTCCAGGTTGAGTGCAGCTCCGCCGTCGGGTGCCGGGACGGCGAGCGGGGATCGCTGGAAATCGAAGCCGCCCGATGCGACGAGACCACCGCCGTCGGAGATGGTGATGCGGGTCTGCGGACCGAACAGGACGTCCCCGTCGGGGCATTTCGCGGTGACCTTCATCGTGACGACGAGGCCGCCTGCGGCGGTCCGGAACGACTGCGGCGTGAAGACCGGCGGCGAACCGCACGGTGTCACGTACTGCGTTCCCCCACCGCCGGATCCGCTGCTACCGGCCCGGGTGGTGCCGGGCACGATCGCCCGCGGCCCGGTCGGGGCGAACCCGGTGATGGTGGTCGAGGTGAGGGTCACCAAGCGGTCGCCGAGGGCGAAGGTGAGTGCCGGGCCGGGTTCGTCACCGGTGCGGGAATTGCCGATCACGTTCGGCGGCAGCGACCAGGCCGGCGATCCGCTGTACAGGTCCAGTGCGGCGATCCCGCCGTCGGGCGTCGGGGTGATCAGCCGTTCCCCGTCGGTGACGGCATGGCCGCTGACGGCGCTGTTCCGGCCGGCGGGCGCACGCCACAACAGCCTCCCGGTCTCGGTGTCGAGGGCGAGGTACTCGCTGTCGGACCGGTCGAAGACGATCACCTCGCGGTCGTCGGCGAGGACCACCCGCGACCCGAAGACATCGACCTCCGGTATTGCCGCAGTCCACGACGAGGTCCCGTTCCGGACGTCGGTGTACCGGCCGTCGACGAGCATGCGATTCCGTTGGCCGGACGTCGCGAGTTCCGGGACGATCGCGTTCTCCCCGGCGAAGTCGGTTGTCGTACCGTCGGGCCGCAGCACCACGAGCCTGCGGTTCGTCACCGCCGTGCCGTCGGAGTCGCCGGTCTCGAGGACGAGGGTCCCGTCGTCGAACCGGCCGATCTCGCTGCTACCTGCCTTCGCGACGAGGCGGTCGCCGTTGTCGGCCGAGACGCCGACGACCCGCAGCCCGGAGGTCACGACAGCGGTCTCGGTTGCGGTGAATGCCGACGCGTCACCGCTGCCCGGTGCCGTCGCAGGGAGGTTGTCGATCGGCCGTGACCACTGCGGACCGTCCCGGGTGATCTTGTGGAACACAACCGAATCTGCTGCCGGCACGTACTCGACGACGAAAGCCGCGTCCCCGTTGTAGGCGACACTGCCGGTATTGGGTGGCGCCGGTACGGTCGCGAGTGCGGCGCCGGACCGGACGTCGATGAAATGCAGTGTGTCGGCGTCGCGGCAGACGATCGAGTGGTCGACGATCGTGTCCGCACAGGTGGACACGGGCTCGCCGAAGCGCCAGCGTTCGCCGGTGCGTGCGTCGACGCCCACGGCCCAGTGCGAACTGCCGACACTGGTGTACGGATCGCCGACGATCGTCACAAGCGTCTCGCCGTCGGTGAGCGCGCCGACCGTGCCGTAGCGCCCCTCGGACGGGATGACCGAGTTGAACTTCTGCCCGCCCATCGACTCCGCAGTGATCGACCAGTCCGCGCCGGGCGCAATGGGGTACGACGCGGCGAGCTGACCGTCGAGGAGAGCAGGGTCGTCGGACGCCGACAGCCTCCACCAGACGACGCCGCCGACGACCAGCGCGACCACACAGACCAGCGCGACCCCGATGATCAGATACGCCTTGGTGTTCCGCCGCGGCGGCGGACCGGCCATCGGGTACCCCGGTGGCGCCATGCGGGGAGGGCCCATTCCCGGCGGGCCCGTCGGCGCGTTCGGATACAGGCCCGGGTACGGGTGCTGCGCTGGCGACGGGACGGATCCGGAGAATGACCGGGGCACCACAGTCGGACGCGCGGGTTGGATCGTCGTCGGCGACTCGTCGGGACCGGGCGCGCCGGAACCACCATCGACTGGCGGCCCCGGATACGACATCAACCCAGTCAAGCCCAGTTCACGATCGCGAGACTATCCTTCGCGCAGACGAATCCTGCCGATCAACCCATGTCTGCTGCCGGAATGTCTGCACGCCTCCGCGTTTCGTAGCGCACCAATACCCACGTGCAGAGCGCGACCCACAGCACACCGAAGATCCAGCCAGACACCACATCCGTCGTCCAGTGCACCGCGAGCTGAATGCGGGTGAGCCCCACCAGGATCGACATCAGGGGTGCGAGCAGCAGAATCCATCGGTGGTCGCGCACCCACGCGAAGCAGCGGTAGGCGACGACCGCGAACAGACCGAAGACGACCATCGTCATCATCGCGTGTCCCGACGGGTACGAGAACGAGTCGATGTTCAGCAGCCGGTCCTCGATGGGCGGGCGGTTACGCGCGAACCCGAACTTGAGGCTCTGCATCAGCACGTATCCGAGGATCGTGCCGAGGGCGACGTACACGGCGTCGACGCGGCGGCCGGCGTAGGCCAGGCCGACCACGGCCAGGACGGTCAGGGCGGTGACCACCAGGGTGTTGCCGAAGGTGGTGACCACCTGGGCGACCGTGATCCACGGCTCGGACCGATTCTGGACGACCCAATCCCACACATTCTCGTCGAGCGTCGTCGGCGAAATGAACATCCGTTGCCGGCCTTTCTCCACCGCGGTCGCGCCGTCCGCCGCCACCGGTCCCACTTGTCAGCCACCCTATCGGGGCCTCCACAGCCATTTGTCCGACCGACACCGGACCCGCGGTGACCTGCAGCAATCCGATTCGCAAGCCGTCCTCAAGTCCGCTGCAAGAGGTCAGACCGACAGTGGTCGTCGACAGCCCGACCCCGACCTTGAAGATGAGGACCCACCCGATGACGACCCATCCCGCCGCCACCGCGTTCCCGATCCAGCTCCGCCTCCCCGGTCAGGCCGCCGCGCCCGAGGGGCCGCTCGACCCGTTCATGATGTACGTCCTCCACCACGCGTTCCGGCGCGACCTCGCCGACTTCGCCGCAGCCGTCCCGCGCACCAAACTCGAGGACCCCGGAACCTGGCGCGCCCTCGCCGACCGGTGGACGATGTTCGCCACGGCCCTGCACCACCACCACAACGGGGAGGATCTGGAACTGTGGCCGCTGCTCGAGGAACGCTGCGACGAGACCGAGAAGCGAGTGCTCGAGGCGATGGACGCCGAGCATGATCTGATCGACCCTATCCTGGAGGAGTGCACGGCCGGCTTCACGGCGATGGCCGCGCACCCGAACGAGCAGAGCCGCGCCCAGCTGACCGACGCCCTCGTCCGCGCCCAGCCGATCCTCGGCGATCACCTAGCCCACGAGGAGACCGAGGCGGTCGCCATCGTCCAGCGTCGGATGACCATGCGCGACTGGGAGGACTTCGAGGCCAAGATGGCCAAGCAGTCGGGTCTGGGCGAAATGCTGAAGATGAGCCCGATGATGGTCAAGGGCCTGTCCGACGCCGACCGCGCAGTCGTCTTCGCCCGCCTGCCCGGAATCCTCAAGCTGCTCATCAAGCTCGGCGGGCCGCGTTTCCGCCGACTCGACGGCCGCGCGTTCTACTACCTGAACCGATGAGCGCGTGCTTGCCGGGCGGCCCCGGCCACCCGCAGGATCGCCACCTCGTCTCAGGAGCGCAGGCCGGGAACCGCGCTTCTGAGCGGAGGTCGCGATTCTGCAGCGGGCCCGGGTTCCGCCGAGACGTCACTTCGCGAGCGCGCGCCCGATCACGAGACGCTGGATCTGGTTGGTCCCCTCGAAGATCTGCGTGATCTTGGCCTCGCGCATGTAGCGCTCGACCGGGAAGTCGCGGGTGTAGCCGTAGCCGCCGAAGACCTGCACCGCGTCGGTGGTGACCTTCATGGCGGCTTCGGTCGCGACGAGCTTCGCGGTCGCCGCGGCCCGCGAGTACTCCATGCCCGCATCACGTCGACGCGCCGCGTCGAGGTAGGTGGCACGTGCCGAGTCGACGGCAGCGGCCATGTCGGCGAGCACGAACGACAGACCCTGGTGGTCGATGATCTTGCGGCCGAACGCGGCTCGCTCCTGGGCGTAGTCGACGGCCGCGTCGAGAGCGGCCTGCGCCAGACCGGTCGCGACCGCGGCGATGCCGAGGCGCCCGGAATCCAGTGCGGAGAAGGCGATCTGCAGACCCTGGCCCTCGGCGCCGAGGCGGCGATCCTCGTCGATGAAGGCGTTGTCGTACGACGCGCCGGTGGTCGGGACCGCGTGCAGACCCATCTTGTCCTCGGGCTTGCCGAACGTCAGACCCTCGGTGTCGCGGGGGACGAAGAGGCAGGAGATACCCTTCGAGCCCTCGCCGGTACGCGCGAAGACGTTGTAGACGTCGGCGATGCCGCCATGGGTGATCCACGCCTTGGAGCCGGTCATCGTGTAACCGCCCTCGGTCGGGGTCGCGCGGCACGCGAGCGCAGCGGCATCGGACCCGGCCTGCGGTTCGCTCAGGCTGTACGCGCCGATCAGCTTGCCGTTCAACAGGTCCGGGAGCCAGCACTGCTTCTGCTCCTCGGTACCGAAGTTGAACAGCGGGTGGCAGGCGAGGCCGTGGACGCTGACGGCCACCGCGACCGACGCCCACCGTGCACCGAGCTCTTCGAGCACCTGCAGGTAGACCTCATACGACTGCCCGCCGCCGTCCCACTCGGTCGGGTACGGCAGGCCGAGCAGGCCGGCCTCGCCGAGTTCGGCGAACAAGCCCTCCGGGTACTTCCGCTCCTTCTCGTACTCGCTGGCGATCGGCGCCATCCTCTTGTCGGCGATGTCGCGGACCAGGGCGATCAGGTCGCGAGCCTCGTCGTTGGGGAGCAAGCGGTCGACCGGCATCGGTACCTCCAGGTAGAAGAGCTCAGGTAACTGAACTAGTACTCAAGTCTTCTGCACAGTACTATTCCGGCAGCGGTCAGTACAGCTGACGTGATCGGTGAGGAGTCCTATGCCACGCGAGGGGTTCGCGACGCGGCGTCGTGCCGCCCTGTTCGACGCCCTGCTCGAACTGATCCTGCGCGACGGTTTCGCCCACCTGTCGATCGCCGACCTCGCCGCCGAGCTGCGCTGCTCCAAGTCGACGCTCTACACCCTGGCGGCGAGCAAGGAACAGCTGGTCACCGCGACCGTCACCCACTTCTTCCGCACTGCGACCGAGCAGGTCGAGGCGAGGGTCGTGGCGTCGGAGACTCCCCGCGAGCGCGTCATCGCCTACCTGGTCGCCGTCGGCGAGGCGCTGGCACCGGCGTCCGAGGCGTTCATGCGCGACCTCGACGCCTTCACCCCCACCCGCTCGCTCTACGAACTCAACACCGCCGCAGCCGCGACGCGCGTCCAGAAGCTGATCGCCGACGGTGTCGCCGCCGGGGACTTCCGCAACGTCGACGCCGCCTTCGCCGCCGACCTCGCCGCATCGATGATGAGCCGCATCCAACGGCGCGAGGTCTGGGCCGCCACCGGACTCGACGACGCCGCCGCCTACCGCCAACTCGCGAGCATCCTCACCGCGGGGATCGACGCGGGGTAGGTTTCACGCAGCTGCGACCTATCAACGGGTGCGTCGTGATCTCTCGCCGCCTGACGTGATGGGCGCTCCCCCCATCGCCGCTGCCTGAGGTGACGGGTGCGCCCCCATCGCCGCTGCGAAGGGCGCGCTCCCCTATGGCCGCTACCTGGACGGGTGCGCTCCCCCATCGCCGCAGGCTGAGGTGACGGGTGCGCTCCCCACGGCCGCTGCCTGAGGTGTGAGGAGCGCAAGCGAGGAGCC
>NZ_BAHE01000048.1 GCF_000298235.1 Gordonia namibiensis NBRC 108229 | reverse complement strand
AATCTCCGCCCCGCAAACCCGAAGATCCGCAGTCCGAAGGAATCTGGCAACCCCTCAAACACCAACCCGAGACACAAAGACTCGAACCAGAAGTTCAGGGGCGGTCAGCCGCAAGCCCGATCTCCACTCCCCTTCCAGACCCTCTCAGGCCGGCCGGGGCGGCGCCGTGGCGCGCTGACTCGACATAAGTTACGCAGACTTTACCCTCAACACAAATCGGCTGGTCAGAGGGATTTCTGGGCGGTCAGATCGCACCGAACCGTCGAAGTGCTTCCTCGCGCTCGGCTTTGTGGTCGACGATCGGTTCCGGGTAGTCGTCCGCGTCGACATCCCCTACCCAGCGTCGGACGTACTCCCCCTTGGGATCGAACTTCTTGGCCTGCGCTTCCGGGTTGAACACCCGGAAGTACGGTGCCGCATCGGTTCCGGTGCCGGCTGCCCACTGCCATCCGTGGTTGTTCGACGCCATGTCGCCGTCGACGAGCTGGTCGAGAAACCACTCCGCACCCCACCACCACGGCAGGTGGAGGTCTTTCACCAGGAACGACGCGGTGACCATGCGAACCCGGTTGTGCATCCAGCCGGTCTCGGCGAGTTGTCGCATGCCGGCGTCGACAAGTGGAAAACCGGTACGCCCGGCCTTCCACGCCTCGAATCGTTCGTAGGCGTCGTCGTCGGTGTCCAGTTCGATGTCGTCGAATTGCCGATTCCAGTTGTGCCACAAGCTGTGTGGCCAATGGAAGAGCACGTCTGCGTAGAAGTCGCGGAAGGCGAGTTCGCGTAGATACGCCTGCGGCCCATCGCCTTTGGCGAGATCGGCGGCAAGCGTGCGCGGGTGGATGTTGCCGTACTTCAGGTATGCCGACATCCGGCTGGTCACGTCGGCGGCCGGATCGTTGCGGCCGGTGTCGTAGTGGGCGAGATCGTCGTCGACGAATTCGGCCCATCGGGCCAACGCGGCGTCCTCGCCGGCGGGGAAGGACAGCGTCGTCGGCGCCTCCGGGATCGTGATCCGGGCGGACTTCGTCACCTGCGACGGGTCAAGAACTGCGGAACCCGGAATCGAGGAATCGGCCGGTTTCCGCCAACCGTGTTGATGCCACCGGCGGAAGTACGGAGAGAACACCTTGTACGGTTCACCGTCATCCTTGGTGATCCGACCGGGCGAGACCAGATACGGGGAACCGGTGGCCTCCAGCGGGATCTCGCCGAGCGCCTCGGCGACGGCCTCGTCGCGGCGCCGGCCGAAAGGGGTGAAGTCCGCGGAGATGTGGACGGCCTCGGCATCTACGACTTTCGCGAGGCGCGGGATCTCCTCGTCGGGGCGTCCCCGCACGACGAGCAGTTTCCCGTCGAGCTTGGCATCGACCTCGCGGAGCGAATCGAAGAGGAATGCGAGTCGACGCTCCCCCGACGACTTCTCGAGCCGAGGGTCCACCACAAAGCACAGAAGGACCGACGAATCGTCGGTCCCTCTGGCTGTGGAAAGCGCCGGTAGGTCACTCAGACGCAGGTCGCGTCTGAGCCACACCAGGTTTGTGGACGTCAGCCCACTCCGAGCAGGTCGATGACGAACACGAGGGTCCGTCCCGAGAGCCGGTGCCCTGCGCCGGCCGGTCCGTAGGCCAGCTCCGGCGGAACGGTCAGCTGGCGACGGCCGCCGACCTTCATGCCGGGGATGCCTTCCTGCCAGCCCGGGATGAGCCGGTCCAGCGGGAAGTTGGCCGACTGGCCGCGATCCCACGAGGAGTCGAACTCTTCGCCGGTCTCATAGTCGACACCGACGTAGTGGACATCGACGACGCCCCCGCGAACGGCCTCGGCACCGTCGCCGACGATCAGGTCGGTGATGGTGAGGTCGGCCGGCGGAGGACCCGCCTGGAACTCGACTTCGGGCTTCTCAGTGCTGGTCACAGGACTCTCCTTTGAGTCGGGCGGTCAGTCGGTGTTCCGGGTGGTCGCGGCCCGACCCGGCGGGGCGATCGCTCAGCGATCACCCATCTGCACGTAGTCACGCTCGGTGTAACCGGTGTAGAGCTGACGCGGACGGCCGATCTTGGTGGTCGGGTCCTCGTGCATCTCACGCCAGTGGGCGATCCAGCCCGGCAGGCGACCCAGCGCGAACAGCACGGTGAACATCCGCGTCGGGAAGCCCATCGCACGGTAGATGACGCCCGTGTAGAAGTCCACGTTCGGGTAGAGCTTGCGCTCGATGAAGTAGTCGTCGGACAGCGCGACCTCTTCGAGGCCCTTCGCGATGTCGAGGAGTTCGTCCTCGACGCCGAGGGTTTCGAGGATCGAGTCGGCGGTCTTCTTCACGATCGCGGCGCGCGGGTCGTAGTTCTTGTAGACGCGGTGACCGAAGCCCATCAGCTTGACGCCGGCTTCCTTGTTCTTCACCCGCTTCATGAACTCCTTGGTGTCGCCACCGTCGGCGCGGATGGCGTCGAGCATCTCGAGCACCGCCTGGTTGGCGCCGCCGTGCAGCGGGCCCCAGAGGGCGTTGATGCCGCCGGAGATCGAGGTGAAGAGGTTCGCCTGCGACGAGCCGACGAGGCGGACCGTCGAGGTCGAGCAGTTCTGCTCGTGATCGGCATGCAGGATGAACAGCATGTCGAGGGCCTTGGCGACGTCCGGGTTGACCTCGTAGGGCTCGGCCGGGAAGCCGAAGGTCATGCGCAGGAAGTTCTCGACGAGGCTCAGCGAGTTGTCCGGGTACAGGAAAGGCTGACCGGCCGACTTCTTGTAGGCATAGGCGGCGATGGTCGGCAGCTTCGCCAGGAGGCGGATCGTCGACAGCTCGACCTGCTCGTCGTCCTTGGGATCGAGCGAATCCTGGTAGTACGCCGACAGGGCGTTGACCGCGCTCGACAGCACCGGCATCGGGTGCGCGTTGCGGGGGAAGCCGTCGAAGAAACGCTTGAGATCCTCGTGCAGCAGGGTGTGCCGCTGGATCTTGGTGGTGAAGTCCTCGAGCTGCGACGGTGTCGGGAGCTCGCCGTAGATGAGCAGGTAGCTCACCTCGATGAAGGTCGACTTCTCCGCGAGCTGGTCGATCGGGATACCGCGGTACCGCAGGATGCCGGCGTCGCCGTCGATGTAGGTGATGGCCGACTTGGTCGACGCGGTGTTCACGAAACCACCGTCGAAGGTGGTCAGATTTGTCTCGGCAAGGAACTTGCCGAGTGCAACCGAGTCGGTGCCCTCGGTGGCCTTCAGGATCGGGAGCTCCAGCTGTCCACCGGGGTAGGTGAAGGTCGCTGAGGCCGTGTCGGACGCCTGGTCGGCTGGGACTGTTTCAGCAGACACACGAACCCCTTATTCAGATCAGAGTTTTTGACAGTGTCCGGATAGGACACACAGGTACAAACTAGTCGCTTCTCAGCTCGCTTGCCCAAGGAGGGTCGGCGCCGGGCCTGGAGACGGTGACCGCAGCGACGTGAGCTGCGAATTCGGCAACCTCACGCCACTGATCGGTCGTCAGTGAGCGAACCGAATCCGGTGCCAGCGCGCCCAGTCGGTCGAGCTGGTGGACGATGCCTCCCGGGACGCTGTCGCCGGCCCCGATCGTGTCGACGACGTCGACGTTCCGGGCCGGCACGGTGACCTCGTCCTCGGCGGTGGTCACGGTGATCCCGGACGCCCCCGCGGTGGTGATCACCGCGGCGACACCGTCGGCGAGCCAGTCCTTCACAGCGCTCCCGCTGGGACCCTCACCCAGCCACGCCGCATCCTCGTCCGACAGCTTCACGACGTCGACCGACGACATCCAACTGCGGAAACGGCTCCGGTAGGCATCGGCGTCCGGGATGACGACCGGGCGAATGTTCGGGTCCAGCACGACGAGCCGTTGTTCGGTGCGGCAGCGCCGCATCAGATCCTCGTAGACGGTCGCCCCCGGTTCGAGCACGAGCGAGAGGGTCCCGAAGGTCACCGCCGCGACGGTCGGGGCGAGCGAACCCGGGTCGGTGACAGTGCGATCCGCTGTGCCCTGGACGTAGAAGGAATACTGCGCGGAGCCGTCGTCGGCGATGGTTGCCAGGGCCAGCGACGTCGGTTCATCACGGCGCTGCAGCATCGCCGTACCCACACCGGCACCCTGCAGTGCGCCGACGACCGCCCGGCCGTAGTTGTCGGTCGACACCGCCGACAGCAATGACACGGCACTCCCCAAGCGTCCCAGGGTGATCGCGACGTTGAAGGGCCCGCCGCCCAGCGCCGGCTGCAGCGGCGCCAGCGCCGCACCGGACGCCCGCTTCTCCTGCACCACGTCGACGAGCGCCTCGCCGCAGACGACGATCTCTCTCATGGCACTCAGTCTGCCATTCCCCCGGCGGTAGATTCGGTGCATGCGTGAGTTGCCGGCGGGCCCCGACGCGGTCGTGCTCGACTTCTCGGCCGACGAGTCCCCGTCGGCTGCAGTGCTCGACGCGACGGTCGCCCTGCGTGATGCGGTGGACCGGGGAGAGTTGCCGGAGGTCACCGATCTGGTGCCGAGTGCGCACACGCTGCTGGTGCAGGCTCGGCCGGGTCGTGGCGTCGACGAGCTGGGTGTGCGGCGGGCGTTGCGGCGCCGACGCCCCGGCATCGATCGCGGTGCCGGGTCGGCCGACGAGATCGTGATCCCCGTCCGCTACGACGGCGAGGACCTCGCGGATGTCGCTGATGCTCTGGACATCTCGCCCGACGAGGTGATCGGCCTGCACTGCCGCACGCGCTGGCGGGTGCAGTTCATGGGTTTCGCGCCCGGGTTCGGATATCTGGTCGCCGACGACCCGACACCACACCCGTTCGACGCGGTGGGCCGGCGCGCCGAGGCACGTACACGCGTCCCGCAAGGTGCGGTGGCGATCGCCGCCGGTTACAGCGCTGTCTACCCCAAGGAGAGTCCGGGCGGGTGGCAGTTGTTGGGCCGCACCGATGTTCGCCTGTGGGACGAGACGGCCGACCCGCCCGCACTGTTCGCGACCGGGCGGATCGTGCGGTTCGTCGACGCCGGGACGGGCAGCCGCGGATGACCGCCGTCACCGTGCTCGCGACCGGCCCCCTCGCGACCTTCCAGGATCTCGGGCGTCCCGGCTACGCCCATCTCGGCGTGCCCGCGTCCGGCGGTGCCGATCGCGGCTCGCTGACATTGGCCAATCGTCTTGTCGGTAACCACGAATCGGCGGCCACGATCGAGACGACACTCGGCGGCCTGCGCATCCGCGCGGAAGGCGACGTGCTGGCCGTGGTGACGGGAGCCGACACCGCCGTGCGCCACAACGGAGTTCCCGTCGGACTCGCCGCGACCGTCGTACTGCGCGAAGGTGACGAACTGGCTGTCGACCCGCCGACATGGGATCTGCGCAACTATCTCGCCGTTCGTGGCGGGTTCGACGTCGAGCCGGTCCTGGGGTCTCGATCGACCGACACCATGTCGGGCTTGGGACCGCCGGTTCTGACCGCGAATGTGACCGTGAAGGTGGGTGACGCCGCCGGCGAGTGGCCGCCCGTCGAGTCGGCGCCGGCGAACACCGCGCATCCGCGGGTCGTCGTACTCGAGGTGGACGAGGGACCTCGCGCCGACCTGCTGGCGGCGCCCGCGGATCTGTGTGCGGGGACATGGGTCGTGGGGGCCGACAGCAACCGCGTCGGCGTGCGCATCGACCGCGCCGAAACGTCGTCGTATCCCCTGCTGGCGCATCGGGAAGACGCGGGCGAAATGCGTTCGGAGGGCGTCGCACACGGCGCAGTCCAGGTGCCGCCGAGCGGACGACCCGTGCTGTTTCTCGCCGACCATCCCGTCACCGGCGGTTATCCCGTCGTGGCCGTTATGTCCGATGCCGCGGTCGATCTCGCGGCCCAGCTGGTCCCCGGTTCGGAGGTCCGCTTCCGAAGGCGCTGACGCAGGGGGTCCCGTCCAGGGCTCACGTTTGGGACCGCTGACCGTCGGGAACGCGGTGGACGTCCCCGAAATGGAGGTACCAACGTGAGCGATCCGTCTGTGAACGACCTGTCGACCGTGCAACTCGTCGAACGCCTGCAGAGTCAGACGACCACCCTGGTCAAGACCGAGCTGCAGAATGCGGTGGCGGAGATGAAGGGCAAGGGCACCCGGATCGGAGTCGGTGCGGGGATTTCCGGCGCGGGCACCCTGTTGATGCTCTTCGGTCTCGGAACGCTGATCGCCGCCGCCGTCCTGGGCCTGGCCAACGCAGTTCCTGCATGGCTTGCCGCCGTGATCGTCGGCGTGGCGTTGCTGGTGATCGGCGGAGCGGCCGCGGCCATCGGCGCCAAGCGTGCGAAATCAGCTGTCCCGCCCGCCCCCGAGCACACCGCCGAGAGCGTCCAGCGCGACGTCGCAACCGTGAAGGAGCACCTCTAGATGAGTGACACACAACCCGACCGGAATCCGGCCGGCGACCCGCCGCCGATCGAACAGCAGCGCGAGGAACTCGCCGAGACGGTCGACGCGCTGGCGGCCAAGCTCGACGTCCCGGCGCGCGTGAACACCGCTGCGTCGGAGACCGCTCAGACCGCGAAGGTGAAGGCCGAGGAGAACCGAACGACGCTGATCGGAGTCGCGGTGGCCGCGGTGCTCGCCATCGGCGCCGTCATCGTCGTCAAACGCCGTCGCAGCTGACCCCCGATTTACGAGGAGTACGACATGAGTGCCGTGTCCAAGACGTTCTACAAACCGCTCTCACTGGCGACGAGCGTGCTCGGCGGAATCGCCGCGGGCGCCGTGTTCGGCCAGATCTGGAAGCGGATCTCCGATGATTCCGAAGCCCCCGATCCCAAGGACCTCGACCGCAGCAACACCGAGGTGTTGGCAGCCGCTGCACTGCAGGGGCTCGTCTTCGGGCTGGTCCGCGCGGCCGTCGACCGGGCGGGAGCGCGCGGATACAAAGCGGTCACGCACGAGAGCCCCGACTAGGCCGATGGTTGACACCCACCTGAGACGAACCTAGGGTTCTGTCTCATGACCGAGGTACTGAACGACGCACAGAACACCTGTCCCGTTCACACCGCAGAGGACGCCCCGGCCGCGGCGAACTGCCCGGCCGGGCAGGCCTCGGGCGCCCAGTCCTCGGAAGACGGCTACGAGATCGATGCCTCCGGGGTCAAAGCCGCCCACGAGTACGAACCCCTCGGTCCCGACTCGCTGACCTGGCAGATCTGGGGTACCTGGACCGGCATGTTCCAGGGACTGTGGGCCGGCTCGATCCAGAACATGCACCCCAAGCTGGGTGCGGCCGTCTGGGACCACTCCGACTTCTTCGGCGAACGCTGGCAGCGCCTCATGCGTTCGCTCTACCCGATCAGCGGCGTCGTCTTCGACTCCGTCATCCCCGGCGCGAAGACCGGGCTCGAGGTGCGCGACTACCACAAGACGGTCAAGGGCACGATGGAGGACGGATCGCGTTACCACGCACTCGATCCCGACGTCTTCTACTGGGCACATGCGACGTTCTGGTACGGCAACGTCCGTCTGTGCGAGCGATTCGGCCCGTTCCTCACCGAGGATCAGAAACGCCAGCTGTTCGAGGAGTCCAAGGCCTGGTACGCCCAGTACGGCGTGTCGATGCGTCCCGTCCCGGAGACCTACGAGGATTTCCTCGAGTACTGGGACCACATGTGCCGCAACGTACTTCGTGACCACGTCTCAGTGCGCACGGTCCTCGACATCACGCAGCTGCCGCCACCGCCGTTCCTGAGCTTCGTCCCGAAGTCGGTCTGGGACAAATACCTCGTCCCGCAGAACCAGAAGCTGTTCATGTGGCTGACCACCGGCTTCTACGACGAGCCGATCCGCGAGATCCTCGGGCTCGAGTGGTCCGATGCCGACGAGCGTCGATTCCGCCTGCTGGGCAAGGGCATCAACCTCGTCATGCACAAGATGCTGCCGAAGCGCTTCCTGCGCCACCCGCGCCCGCGCGACGCCTGGGACCGCGTCAACGGCAAGGTCGCGAAGGACGCGCCCATCGTGCACACACCCAAGCGCAACCTGCCGCCGCTCGATCAACGCGACAATCCGATGCACTACTGCCCGGTGACCGCCGCTCGTCGGGCGACGTATCCGGCGGTGTTGACCGCGGACTAGATCCCGGGGAACTCTGCCGCGCCCGCGGCGCGCTCACGAGTTCCGTAGGCGCTCACACTTTCGGCGTGAGCGAGAACGGATGGAGTGAGCGAAACTCTTCGTGTGGCCTACTGCTGTCCCAAGCCTCGACGCATCGCATGGCGTACCCGTTCGGCTTCGCGCTGGGCGTAGGGGTTCGGCCGCCCGGCCCGTGAGCCGGCGAGTTTCGCGCCGATGTGCTCCCCCACCGTGATCGGCGAGTACCGGCTTCCCGCACCGACACACGACGGCAGAGTCGCGATCATCGCGTCGATGTTGCCGTCATGGAAGTAGGCGGCGGAGCGTCGGCGCTCGATCGCGCCGTCGACGATCGGCGGTTTCACCCGGTGCAGCGTCGACATCCACCGCTCGTTGGTCCAGCGGGCCATCAGGTCACCGAGATTGATCAGCAGTGCACCGTCTTCGGGGCTGATGTCCTGCCATCGACCTTGGCGGTCGAGGACCTGCAGACCTTTCACCTGATCCGCCCACAACACCGTGACGATGCCGTAGTCGGTGTGCTCCCCCATGCCCGTCAGCTCCCCGTCGAGATCGATCTCGCCGGGCGGGAGGGCGTAGTTGTTCATGCGCAGAACGTCGAGCGAGTGATCGGTGAAGCCCTCGAAGAAATCGGCGGGGAGGTCGAGGGCGTCGGCGAAGATTCGGGTCAGGGTGTGCGCGACGCGTCGTGCCTCGACGAAGTACGCCGACACCGCCGCCTCGAAATGGTCGACGGCCGGCCACGTGTTCGCTGCGTAGTGGTCCTCGGGAAGAGCGAGGTCGGGGTATTCGCGCGCTTCGACGCCGACGTTGAACGCCTCGAAGAAGTCGTTCATCCGGCCCGCCTGCTCGACGCCCAACGACAGCGACAACGACTCCGATTTCGGTGGCGCATAACCGCGGTTGATATCCGGCGGGGTGCGGTAGGCCTTCTTCACCTCCAGTGGCAGCGCGAAGAAATCGTCCATGACCGCGGTGAATTCCTCGATGACCGCAGGCGGGATCTCATGGCCGACGATCTGCATGAACCCCACCGAACTGGCGGCGTCGTCGACCTTGGCCGCGACGACGGCCCGATCGGCGGGATCACCGTTGCGGATGTAGGGCGAGATGTCGATGATCGGCACCTGAAAACCCTCGGTGGCGGCGGTCATGGCGTCCATGGTGACACCGAAACGTCAAAACCGCTGGCCAGACGACGAACGGGTCAGGTGCGCTGACCTGCCCGGTACTGGACGAAGGCCGGGATGAGCAGCGCGGCGATGATCGTCGCGATCACCACGGCGACGCCACCGAACGCCGTCGCCGCTGCGACGCCGATCGATGCCGCCGCGGTACCGTGCGCGACGTCGGCGATTCGCGGCCCGCCGGCGACCACCACGATGAACACGCCCTGCAGGCGTCCGCGCACCTCGTCGTTCGCGGCCTCGAGCAGGATGGTCTGCCGGAAAGCGGCCGAGGCCATGTCGGCGGCACCGCCGATCATCAGCAGGACCACCGCGACGACGAGCATCGGCATCGCCGCACCGTCGGCGAAGGAGACCGCGATGCCCGTGCCGGTGATCGCCAGACCCCAGATGATGATGCACACGATCACGGCCAGGCCCTGCCGTTCGACGCGTGTGACCCAGCCCGAGAAGATGCCGCCGACCACGGCACCCGCCGAGATCGCCGTGAACAGCAGGGCGAAAGCGATGCCGCCGCCCTCCGGTCCGCCGAAGTTCTCGTGCGCCATCTGCGGGAAGAGCGCCCGTGGCATGCCGAAGATCATCGCGATGAGGTCCACGAGGAACGACGCCATCAGGATCTTGTGGCCGGTCAGGTAGCGGAGGCCTTCGATCACCGATCGCAGGCCCGCGACCTTCGGCGCAGCGTCGCTCTCGGGCCGCAGCGACGGCAGCATCACGACCGCGATGAGTGTCGGCAGCAGGAACAGGGTGTCGGCGAAATAGAGCCACGAGTAGCCGAGGATCGGGATCAGCGCGCCACCGACGAGCGGTCCGGCGATCGCGCCCGCCTGCATGACCGTCATGTTCAGCGACAACGCCGCGGGCAGGTCTTTCGCGTCGATGAGTCGGGGCAGGACCGCGGTCCGTGTCGGCTGGTTGATCGCGAAGAACGCCTGCTGAACGGCGAAGAGCACCAGCAGGATCCACACGTTGTCGCCGCCGGCCGCGGCCTGCGCCCAGAACAGCGCGCTGCAGACGATGAGGCCGATCGTGCTGACGATCAGCAGAGTCCGACGGTCGACGACGTCGGCCAGTGCGCCGCCCCACAGTCCGAAGACGACGAGCGGGACGAGACCGAACACACCTGTCAGACCGACATATGCGGAGCTACCGGTGATCTCGTAGATCTGCGCGGGCACCGCGATGATCGTGAGCTGGGCCCCGATGACGGTGACGATGTTCGCGATCCACAGACGCCGGAAGTACTGGTTCCGCAGGGGCGTCGTGTCTGCGAGGAGCCGTGACATTCCCACGATGCTAGGAGGCCAGCAGGTGTGACCTCCGTCCGGTCCGTCAGGACCGCTACACATCCCCGCCGATCACGGGTGGTCCCGTCTCAGGGCTGCAACCGCTCGATGTGCCATTCGTGGTCGACGTGGGTGAGCCGCACCCGGTTGTGGAGACGGTTGGCGCGGCCCTGCCAGAATTCGACCTCAACCGGGTCGATGCGGTAGCCACCCCAGTCCGAGGGGACGGGGATCTCGTCGCCGGCGTCGAATCCGCCGTAGCGGTCGGCCAGATCTGCGGCCTTCTGCTCGAGTTCGAGCCGGCTGCCGATCGGCCGGGACTGATCCGACGCGGCGGCCGACAACTGCGAGCCGCGGGGTCGGAGCTCCCAGTAGGCCTGTGTCTCCTCGGCGCTGACGTGCGCGACAGGCCCGCGGAAATGAACCTGACGTTCCAGCGCGATCCACGGGAACGTCACCGACGCGTAGGGGTTGGCGGCCAGGTGCCGACCCTTGTCGGACTCGTAGCCGGAGAAGAAGACCACCCCGTTGGCATCGACACCCTTGCACAACACGGTGCGGGTCGACGGTCGGCCGTCGGCGTCGGCGGTCCCGAGGACCATCGCGTTGGGCTCGGCGATCCGGGCTTCGAGCGCTTCCTTCAGCCAGACGCTGAACAGGTCGAGCCACGGCGGATCGCCGCGTAGCCAGCTGGGGTCGAGGTTCTCGCGAATTCCGTCTGCTCCCGCCGCACGATCGCCCTCTCCGATATTGGGCGGAATACCTCCGCCGTAGCCGACGCGCATGTTCGGCAGATCGATCGAATCGAGCGGTTTCTCCAACACTCGCCTGAATTTACTCCGACGACATCGTTACTCCCTGGTACACGCAGGGCGTCGTGCTCATCTACAGTTCGATCTGGATCGACGCACGTGATTTCAGGACACAGTTGTCTCGAGTGAGGTGGTTGTCATGGCCAACGCAGTTCCCGAGGATTTCGTCCCAGGTCTCGAAGGCGTGGTGGCATTCACCACCGAGATCGCCGAACCCGACAAGAACGGCGGCAACCTGCGTTATCGCGGCGTCGACATCGAGGATCTCGTCGAGAACAAGGTGACCTTCGCCGATGTGTGGGCTCTCCTCGTCGACGGCAAGTTCGGCGACGGACTGCCCCCGGCCGAACCGTTCCCGCTGCCCATCCACACCGGCGACGTGCGCGTCGACGTGCAGGCCGCACTCGCGATGCTCGCCCCGATCTGGGGTTACGAGCCGCTCCTCGACATCGACGACGAGACCGCGCGCGAGAACCTGGCCCGCGCATCGGTGATGGCGCTGTCGTATGTGGCGCAATCAGCGCGCGGAATCCACCAGCCCGCGGTCCCGCAGCACGTCATCGACAAATGTTCCACCGTCACCGAGCGGTTCATGACCCGATGGAAGGGCGACCCGGATCCCAAGCACGTCGCCGCCATCGACGCGTACTGGGTCAGCGCCGCCGAGCACGGCATGAATGCGTCGACCTTCACCGCGCGGGTCATCGCCTCCACCGGCGCCGACGTCGCGGCGTCGCTGTCGGGAGCGATCGGCGCGATGTCGGGACCGCTGCACGGTGGCGCCCCGGCGCGCGTGCTGCCGATGATCGAAGAGGTCGAGAACACCGGCGACGCACGAGGATTGGTGAAGGGCATCCTCGACCGCAAGGAGGAGCTGATGGGCTTCGGACACCGCGTGTACCGCGCCGAAGATCCCCGCGCCCGGGTGCTCCGACGCACCGCCCAGGAACTCGGGGTACCGCGCTTCGAGGTGGCCGCCGCGCTCGAGCAGGCCGCACTCACCGAGCTCCGTGAGCGACGCCCCGACCGTGCGATCGAGACCAATGTCGAATTCTGGGCGGCCGTCATCCTCGACTTCGCCGAGGTCCCGCCGCACATGATGCCCGCCATGTTCACCTGCGGACGCACCGCCGGCTGGTGTGCCCACATCCTGGAGCAGAAGCGCCTCGGCAAGCTCGTCCGCCCCGCGGCGATCTACACCGGTGCCGCACCCCGCCGTCCCGAGGATGTCGCCGGCTGGGGTGACCTGGTGAAGCCGGGGCTGTAATCGGCGCAGCAGAATTCGAGCAGACTGGCCCCTGACCAAGGTCTGGCGCGGCGTGGTGAGCCATCAGTCAGCCGCTGTGCTGCATGGCCGGTCAACCCGGATGAAAGGCGTTCTGGGCTCGAGTAGCGATTCTCGGGAAGGCCCGCCGCAATAGTCCGAAATGCCGATTCCGGGAGCGCTCGGTAGCGCGTAAGCCGAGGTGGCCGGGAAGTGGCGTCCGCCACAACCCTAGAATTGCTGCCATGAGCGATTCCGCAACCGCACCCATCACCCTGCCCGCCGACCTGCTGCCGTCGGACGGCCGCTTCGGTTGCGGACCGTCGAAGGTGCGCCCCGAGCAGTTGCAGTCCCTCGTCGACACCGGCGCATCGGTGTTCGGCACCAGCCACCGTCAGGCTCCGGTCAAGAACGTGGTCGGCTCGATCCGTGAGGGTCTGGCCAACCTGTTCTCGTTGCCCGACGGTTACGAGGTCGTCCTGTCCAACGGCGGCACCACCGCCTTCTGGGATGCCGCCGCGTTCGGTCTGATCAAGCAGCGTTCGCTCCACCTCACCTACGGCGAGTTCTCGTCGAAGTTCGCGACCGTCGCCAAGAAGGCACCGTTCCTGGACTCGCCCGCGGTCATCTCCACCGATCCCGGTACCGCCCCCGACCCGGCCGCGCTGACCGCTGACGACTTCGGTGGCGTCGACCTCATCGGCTGGGCCCACAACGAGACCTCGACCGGTGTGTCCGTGCCGGTCGTTCGCCCCGCCGGCTCCGACGACGCGCTCATCGCCATCGACGCCACCTCCGGTGCAGGCGGCCTGCCCGTCAACGTTGCCGACTCCGACGTCTACTACTTCGCGCCGCAGAAGTGCTTTGCCTCGGACGGCGGCCTGTGGGTCGCCCTGATGAGCCCGCGCGCACTCGCCCGCGTCGCCGAGATCGCCGAGACCGACCGCTGGTGCCCGGAGTTCCTGTCGCTGCCGACCGCCGTCGACAACAGCAGCAAGAACCAGACCTACAACACCCCGGCCGTCGGCTCGTTGCTGCTGTTCGCCAACCAGATCGAGTGGATGAACAACAACGGCGGCCTCGACTGGTGTGTCTCGCGCACCGCCGACTCGAGCTCGCGTCTGTACCAGTGGGCCGAAGCCAGCGAGTACGCGACGCCGTTCGTCGCCGAGGCAGCCAACCGCAGCCAGGTTGTCGGCACCATCGACTTCAACGACGACGTCGACGCCGCGGCGGTTGCCAAGACCCTGCGTGCCAACGGTGTCGTCGACACCGAGCCGTACCGCAAGCTGGGCCGCAACCAGCTGCGTATCGGCATGTTCCCGGCCATCGATCCCGAGGACATCACCAAGCTCACCAACTGCATCGACTACATCGTCGAGCGCCTCTGAGCTCGGCCAGAACGGTCCGTCACCGGCGCGTCGCACCCTCGGGTCGACGCGCCGGTCGCGTTCAGGCGGACGGGTAGCCTGGACACCACAGACCACATACGACGCACCCATCGCTGGTGTCGCAACGGCCCCACGCGTTCTGAACTGCGGTTTTACCGCGTGTCCCACAGTGAATCGGCAGATCGGTGAGTTAATGTGACCCCAATGCATGAACCCACCGGAGGAGGAGCAGATGCGTGAGCTCCGCGTCGTCGGAGTGGAAACCGATGGTTCCCACGTCATCTGCCAAGACCCTCAATCGGGTGAGAAATTCCGGATCGCCTCCGACGAACGCCTTCGCGCCGCGGCCCGCGGCGACATCACCAGGCTGGGACAGATCGAGATCGAGATGGAAAGTGCATTGAGGCCACGAGAGATCCAGGCACGCATCCGCGCGGGTGCCTCCGTCGCCGAGGTCGCCGCCGCGGCCGGGGTGGGTGTCGACAAGATCGAACGATTCGCCCACCCGGTGCTCCTCGAGCGCAGCCGCGCCACCGAGCTCGCCGGAGCGGCCCACCCGATCCGGCATGACGGCCCGGCCGTCGCGACTCTCGCCGAATCCGTGGCAGAAGGTCTCGTCGCGTACGGGCACAACCCGGCGGACGCCGACTGGGACGCCTGGAAGGACGACGGCGGCTACTGGGTCGTGCAGGTCGCCTGGAGCGTCGGACGCACCGACAATCTCGCGCACTGGCGATACCAGCCCGGCACCCACGGCGGCACCGTCGACCCGCTCGACGACCTGGCCGACGAACTGACCCATCCCGAGACCATCGCGCCGCGGCGTCGACTCACTCCGGTCGCCGCACCGGAGGTCGCCGTCGAGACGACGTCCGCCGGGCGTGAGGAAGTCACCATCGACGCCAACTCCCTCATCGGTGCTCAGCGTGCACGGCAGGAACGTCGCACGGCGGACGACGACCACGGCACCGTCCCACTCGATTTCGGGTTCGGCGATGACGAGACCGACGAGCACGCTGCGCCGGCTCCAATCACCCCGATCTCCGCTCCCGTCGAACAGGCTCCCGTCGAAGCCGCCCCCGTCGTCGACGACGAGGAGCCCGCCGAACCCGCAGTCCGGGAGACCGCCGAAGCCGACGACGAGCCGGCGGCCGCCCAGCACGGCACTCCTGATTCGTCGGCGACCCGCGAACCGGGACCGGCCCACGCCGACCGTCCGCGCAAGAAGAAGGCCCGCAAGCCCGCCGTGCCCGCCTGGGAGGACGTCCTGCTCGGCGTACGTAGCAACGGGAACAGCTGATCGATGTCGGCACGCGCCGCCACCGTCTGGTTCATCGACTCCCCTGACCCGGCCGACGACCTCCGAACCGTCGTGCGCGCACCACGGCACGACCATCAGCACGCCCAGCAACTCGCGTCGAAGATCTACGGCGACAGCGTGCTCGTGCCGCTCGTCGACACCGACCTCGCGACCGCGGCTGCCGCGAAGGATCACCACGTCTACGCCGGGTTCTACGGCTCGCTCGCCGTGATCTCATGCTCACTGTTCGAGACGGCGACTCCCTCGATGCTGACCCGAACGTTGACCGCGATCCGACCGAGCAGTGTCACGACGTTGCTCTACACCGAACCCGAGACGTCGTTCGGTGCATTCGCACGATGGGAGTCGGGCACACTCCGACGTTCGTTCTCCGCCGACCCCGTGACCATCCACGAGGACGAGGGCCTCCCGTTCACCTTCGAGAAGCCGTTCTGGGGCGGCGAGTTCCCGCTCACCTACGCTGACGGCGTGCCAAACCAAGGTATGGCACTCCCCTTCCATCCGGCCCAGCTCGCCGAAGAGGCCAACCGGTCCTGGCTCGGGTTCCGCTACACCCATCCCCTCGCGCCCACGGACCTCGACCCGGCGGACATCACCGTCACCTGCTTCGCACTTCATCCCGCCGAATACGAGCCGACCGCCGACGATTTCGAAAGCTATCGGAGAGCCACCGCCGCGCGTGGTGCGGAACGGAGCGCTCCCGCGGGGGCACCTCGCAAGCGTGGACGGTTCCGGGAGTACTTCGGGTTCTAGGTCGACGACGATCGTCTGGTCACAACCTCTGAGGCTTGAGAGCGTTTGCGTGCGTCACCTATCCGCTTCCTGACGTGAGAGTGATTGCGTGCGTTGCCTCTCGCTCCCTGACGTGAGAGTGATTGGGTGCGTTACCCATCGCTCCCTGACGTGAGAGTGATTACGTGCGTTACCCATCGCTCCCTGAGGTGCGAGCGCAGCGAGCCTCGAAGGGCCGGCGACCATCCCTCGCGACTTCTCACCCACGCGGGTACGCGGCGGCAAGCAGTATTGAGGCGAGGGTGGCTTCGGCGTCGGAGGCGTTGCGCAGGTCGATGACCTCGCGTAGCTGTAGGCGTGTTTCATCGCCGGGCTCCGGTTGGGGTCCGTGGATTTCGTCGCGCACGTGTTGGAGGTGTTCGGCGAATCGGCGGGGTATGTCGGGTCGCCGGTTGATGCGTTCGGGGTTGGGTGGTGCACCGGGTTCGGCGTTGAGTCGCCAGGCGCAGCGCCCTTCGTCGGGTCCTTCACGCACCATGCGGGTGGTGTACTGGCCTGCCTGGTTCCCGACCATGCGGTTGTGTTTCGGGCAGGCGGGGGCGAGGTCGGTGATGTCGGTGAGTCCACCGTCGGCCCAATCGAGTTGGGCGTGGTGGATCTCGACGTGTGCGGCGGCGAGGTCGCAGCCGGGGGTGGAGCAGTTTTCGCCGTCGGGTCGGGCGAAGGACACCAGTCGTTGTTCGCGGGTGGCTAGGCGTTTGCCGCGTCCGAAGTACAGCGGGACTGCGGTGGCGTCTTTGAACACCGCCAGCCAGGGTTGGGCGTCGGCGGCCATGTCGATGAGTTCGGGGATGGGGATGAGGGTGCCGGTGGCGGTGGTGGCGAAGCCGGCTTCGCGGCGGAGGTCGTTGAGGTCGGCTTTGATGATCAGTTGGGTCGGTAACCCGCGGTGACTCTTACCCAGTAGCCCGTCCTCCAGTACCGCCTTCAACAGGGCGTTGAGGG
>NZ_BAHE01000049.1 GCF_000298235.1 Gordonia namibiensis NBRC 108229 | reverse complement strand
GCGCTGGCGCAGGTGACGGTCTCTGTTCTCGATCAGAAAGCGGCCGAGCAGGAGCGGGACGAGATCGGGGTGGCCGACCTGGCGATCTCGCCGGTGGCGCCTCCCGTGGTGCCGGCACACAACGACCTGTCGATCACAGTCGTGACCGCGCGCGGCGGCGGCGGAGAGGTCCGAATGGTCTACGCGACCGACCTCTTCGACAGTTCCACCGTGCAGACCTTCGCCGATCGATTCGTCAGGATTCTGACCTTCGTCGTCGAAGATCCTTCGATCGCACTCATCGACATCCCGTTGACGACTGATGACGAGCGTGCCCAGTTGCAAGAGTGGGCCCGCGGGCTCGATGCCGCGGATGCCCCGGAAACGCTCAGAGACCTGATGGCATACGCACGCGTCGCAACGGAGCGGACCGGTGGGTGAAGTGGTGAACGAGAGTACTGACAACGAGAGATTGCGAACCATGACTGCCCTGGACGTTTCCCTTGACCGTCCGGCGATCATCGATGGTGATCGGACCGTGAGCCGTGCAGAGTTCGACCGCAGAGTGACGGGGCTGGCCCGAGAGCTCACCGCGCTGGGTGTCGGGGCGGAGGTCGCAGTCGGTATCCAGATCGACCGTTCCGTCGAACAGGTCGTCGCCATCCATGCCGTCGCGATGGCCGGCGGGCACTTCGTACCCCTCGATGAGCAGTTGCCGGTCGACCGCGCGCGCTACATGGTGCGGACAGCCGGAGTTCGGCTCGTCGTGGTGACCAGCGATGGAGAAGCCGAAGCCCGATCGCGGTTCGACGACATCGTCGATGTGCATGTCCTGGACATCTCGAGTCCTGGCGACGCAGATCTGGACGAGGAAGAGTTCGCAGGCCCGACCAGACCTGCGAATGCTGCCTTCACCCTGTTCACGTCGGGGTCGACTGGGCGTCCGAAAGCAGTTGTCATCACCCACCGGGGTATCGCCAACCGGTTGGCAGCCGACATCGAACAGTACGACCTGACCGCGCGAGACGTCTTTCTCTACAAAGCGCCCATCACGTTCGATGTGTCGGTCCGAGAGATCTTTCTGCCGATCGCGATCGGTGCCACGCTGGTCATCGCGGAGCCGGGCAGGCACGGCGATCCGGTCCACCTGGCGGATCTGATCCGCCGCCACGGGGTCACGGTCATCCACTTCGTCCCGGCGATGCTGGCTGCGTTCAACGAGGTTCTCGGGGCCGGGGTCGGCGAGTTGACCTCGCTGCGTCTCATCCAGACCGGCGGGGAGGCCCTGACACCACCGGTCGCTCGGGACCTGATGGTGCGGTTGCCCGGGACGCGGCTCCAGAATCAATATGGGCCGGCCGAGGCCTCGATCGTCGTGACGATTCATCGGGTGACACAGGACGACCGGGTGATCCCGATCGGAACCCCGACTCGTCGGGTGTCGGCGCGCGTTCTCGACGCGGCATTGCGCGAAGTCCCCATCGGTGTCCCGGGCGAGTTGTACCTGGGCGGTGTCCAGTTGGCCCGTGGCTATGCCGGGCGGCCGGATCTGACTGCAGAGCGATTCGTCGCAGACCCCTTCGGCGAGCCCGGTGCGCGGTTGTACCGCACCGGCGACCGGGCTCGGTGGAATCGTGACGGGGAAATAGAGTACTTGGGGCGCACCGACTTTCAGGTCAAGTTGCGAGGCCAGCGCCTCGAGCTCGGCGAGGTCGAGGCCGCTCTCGCCGCGGCTCCCGGGGTGCTCCACGCGGCGGCGGCGGTGGTCGACGGGCCCGGCGGCCAGCAATTGGTCGGTTACCTCGCCCCGGCCGACGTGGATGTCGACACCGTCGCTGCGACTACCGCAGAACTGTTGCCCGAGTACATGCGACCCAGCGCCTGGGTACGGCTCGACGCCATGCCGTTGAGTCGCTCGGGGAAGGTCGATCGGCGTCTGCTCCCCGAACCGGAGATCGCGCCGACTCTGTACGTGCCGCCGGGTAATGCAGACGAGGAAACCGTCGCCGGTCTGTTCGCCGAGCTTCTCGGCGTCGAACGTGTCGGCGTCACCGACTCGTTCTTCGACATCGGTGGCAGTTCGTTGTCGGCTGCGCGCATCGCAGCCCGGGTCTCGAAAGAACTCGGCGTCGACGTGTCGGTTCGTGACGTCTTCGAGTCGCCCAGCGTCCGCGGCCTCGTCCACGCTGTCAGTGGTCGCGGGTCCGCCTTGCCGTCGGTGAAGCGCATCGAACCGAGGCCCGAACGACTGCCGCTCTCCCGGGCCCAGCGTCGGATGTGGTTCCTCAACCAGTTCGACACCGCGTCCGGCGCGTACAACATCCCGGCCGCGCTCACGCTCGCGGGCGATGTCGACGAGACACTGCTCTTCGACTCGCTGTGCGACGTCGTCGAACGTCACGAGGTACTGCGTACCGTTTACCCGTCGGTCGGTGCCGCGCCTGTGCAGGACGTGTTGCCCGTAGCAGTGGCCCGCGAACAGCTCGACTGGCGCGAAGCCGACTCCGTCGAGTCACTGGTCCGCTCGACCACGGAAGGCTTCGACGTCAGTACCCAGATGCCGCTCCGGGGACGATTCCATCGCGACGGGGCAGGTCTGCACGTCGCCCTGACGATGCACCACATCGCGATGGACGGTCAGTCCATCCCGGTCCTCGCGCGAGATCTGATGTCTGCCTATGCGGCGCGGGCAGAGGGTCGCACCGGCGGCTTGCCGGTTCTGGATGTGCAGTACGCGGACTACGCGTTGTGGCAGCAGAGCGTCCTCGGTGACGCCGACGACGAGACAAGCGTTCTCGGCGAACAGTTGAGCCATTGGCGACGTGTGCTCGCCGGTCTGCCCGCGGTGACGGATCTGCCGATGGACCGACCGAGACCCGCCGTGCTCGGCACCGCGGGAGCAACGGTGACCGTCGAGTTCGACGACGATCTCGCCGACCGCGTCGATGTGCTCGCCCGCAGCAACACGATGACGGGTTTCATGGTCACCGAGGCGGCTTTCGCCGCCACCGTGGCCCGGCTCGCCTCCACCACCGATGTCGTGATCGGGACGCCGGTCGCGGGCCGGAACGACCCCGCGCTCGAAGAGCTCATCGGCATGTTCGTCAACACCCTGTTGCTGCGCACACAAGTCGATCCCGGCCACAGCGTCGGAGACCTGCTGGGCAATGTGCGCACGACGGTGTTGGATGCTTTCGCCAACGACCAGGTGCAATTCGATGAACTGATCGAGGCGCTGGCGCCGGAACGGTCGTCGTCTCATCAACCGCTGGCTCAGATCGCATTCACCTACACCGAACCGACCGTCAACGACGTCGCGGGGCTCGAAGCGTCGGGTATCCAGGCGGCCCCCGTCGACACCGGTGTCGTCAATGCGAAGTTCGACCTCACGGTCGCAGTCCGTGCGCGTAGCGGTGGAACGCCGATGGCCGCGGACTTCATCTATGCCACCGACCTGTTCGACGAATCCACGGTGAAACGTTTCGCAGAGGTGTATCGCCGTGTGCTGCAAGCGATCGTCGACGACCAGAACACAGCGGTCGGCGACATCGACATCGTCGGTGCCGCACGAGCGAAGTCCGTGTCCGCACCAGTGTCCGCCCGCACGCCCGGCGCGATGGTCGGCCGTGGCGGTGAGGTCGAGGCCGGGACACTCATCGATGTCCTCGCCCAGCGCGATCTCGATCCCGACCACCCGGCGCTCATCTGCGACGGCACCGAGATGGATTACGACGAGTTCGAGACGCGTACCAATGCGATTGCGCGGGCGTTGCTCGCCCGTGGGGTCTCGCCCGAGGACGTCGTCGCGGTCGGTATGGAGCGGTCGATCGGCTCGGTCCTTGCGACGTGGGGCGTCATCAAGAGCGGCGCGGCCTATGTGCCTGTCGACCCGGCATACCCGGCCGACCGCATCGCCTACATGCTCGAGGACTCGGGCGCGACCGTCGGCATCACCGATGCGAGCACCCGTGCTCGACTCGGCGAATCCTCCTGCGAATGGGTCGATCTCGCAGACCTCGAGGCCGAAGCCGAGTCCGGCGACGACATCACCGACACCGAGCGCAACGGATCGGTGCGGTTGACCAACCTGGCCTACCTGATCTACACGTCGGGTTCGACCGGTCGTCCGAAGGCCGTCGGTGTCTCGCACACCGGCATCGTCGACTTCGTCAACTCGCTCGCCAAGATCACCACGGGCACACCGGAAGACGAGCCTGATACCCGGATCCTGCACGTTGCATCGCCGAGCTTCGACGCGTCGATGTTCGAGATGGCCTGGGCCATCCCCGCGGGACACACCCTGGTGATCGCACCCCAGGCGGACTTCGCCGGCGACGCACTGGCGACGGTGCTGGAGCGCGACGAGGTCACCGACATGATCATCACGCCGTCGGTGTTGGCGACGGTCGATCCGGAACGCGCACAGTACGTGCGGAACCTGGCAACCGGTGGCGAGGCGTGTCCGCCGGAACTGGTCGAGCGTTGGTCGGAGCGCGGCCGACGCATCTTCAACTGCTACGGGCCCACCGAGGCGACGGTGTGGGCGACGCGGTCGCGTATGACGGCCGGCAAGCCGGTGACAATCGGAAAGCCGGTGGACGGCTTCACCGTTCGCGTCCTCGATGGACGGCTGCACGAGGTGCCGCAGGGCGTCGTGGGCGAACTGTATCTGTCGACCGCCGGCCTGGCACGTGGTTACCTCGGCCGTCCTGGTCAGACAGCGGTCAGTTTCGTCGCCGATCCGTTCGGTGAGCCGGGTGCACGGATGTACGCGACCGGCGACCTGGTGCGGGTGGCCAAGGGCGGCAATCTCGAGTTCGCCGGCCGCGCCGACCATCAGGTCAAGATCAATGGACAGCGTGTGGAGCTCGGCGAGATCGAAGCCGTTCTCGATGCCCAGCCGGGTGTCGCCCAGTCGGTCGTGGTCGGTGTCGAGTCGACCCGCGGCGGGCGCAAGCACACCGAGGTCGTGGCCTACCTGGTCGCGAAACCGGGCGCGACCATCGACAGCGCAGCCGTTCTCGACGAGGCGGCGCAGCACCTGGCGGCACACATGGTGCCCAGCCAGGCGATCGTCATCGACGAGATCCCGCTGACACCTGCGGGCAAACTCGACCGCGCGGCGTTGCCCGAACCGCACGCTCCCGAACCGGCCGAGTATGTTGCGCCGGCAAACCCTGCCGAGGACAACCTCGCGCGCATCGTCGCAGGACTTCTGGGCGAAGAGCGCGTCAGTGTCACCGAGTCGTTCTTCGCCCTCGGCGGCGATTCGATCATGTCCATTCAGCTGTCGTCGGCGGCCAAGGCGGCGGGTATTCACCTGTCGCCGCGAGAGATCTTCGAGCTGAAGACGATTCGCGCGATGGCCGCAGCCGCGGCTGCTTCGGGCGGCCCGGTCGCACTGATCGAGGAACTCCCGGGTGGCGGAACGGGCGAGATGCCTCTCCCGCCGGTCACGTCCTGGATGATCGAGCACTCCGAAGAACCGGCAGACTTCGCCGACTTCTCGCAGTCGCTCGTGTTCAACGTGCCCGCTTCCGCCGCGGTAGCCGACCTGCAGACCGTCGTGGAGGCTGTCGCGGCAGCACATCCGATGTTGACCGCGGTGCTCACGAGGTCCGGGGACGGCTGGACCATGAACGCCGGGGCGGGAATCGTTCCGGCCGTCCGGGAGATCGACGCCGAAGGAGCCCTGGACCCGGCTCTCGTCGACGCACACCGGGAGCTCCTCGGCGCGATGGATCCGGGAACCGGATCCCTTCTCGGGACCGCCGTGGTCAACGGCGAGGGTCGCCGACGCCTGGTGATCGCCATCCATCACCTTGGTGTGGATGCCGTTTCGTGGCCGATCCTCGTCGAGGACCTCGTCACGGCCTGGGCGCAGCTCACATCCGGGCGGCCGATCGAACTCCGCCCCGAGGCGACGACCACGCGACGGATCGCGCACCTTCTTGCCGGGCAGGTGCACGCTCGTGCACGCGAGGTCGACTACTGGCTCGAGCAACTGCCCGAACGGCCGACATCCTTCGGGACGAGCGCCGATCGACCGCTCCACCGGCGGCGTGACGAGTCATCTCTGACGTATGTGGTCGACGACGTCGCCGGGTCGATCCTGACGACGGTTCCCCAGGCCTTCGGGAGCAGCGTCGACGACGTACTGCTCGGTGCCCTCGCGCGAGCCGTTCGCGCATGGCAGCTCGACAACGGTATCGCCGACGGCGGACCCGTCACCGTCTCGACCGAGGGACATGGCCGCGACGAGAGCATCGCCGGCGACGAAGGCGCAATCGACCTGTCCCGCACCGTAGGTTGGTTCACCAGCATCACCCCGCTCGCCGTCGACGCGTCGAGCGATGTCGTCCACGCGGTCAAGTCGGCCAAGGACGCGAGACTGTCGCGTCCGGCGGGCGGCGTGGGATTCGGCATCCTCCGTTACAACTCGGACGGCGAGATCGCACACCGTCCGCTCCCGACGATCATGTACAACTACTTCGGCGGCGGCACAGCACCTTCCACCGAGACCGCTCCCGACGACTTCCTGCCCGTCTCCGACCGGCCGAACATGCCGAGCAGCATCACCGGTGCGATGCGTTCGCCGAGTGTCTTCGGGATCAACATCAGCACGGCCGGGCGCGAGGAGAGACGCCTCGAGGCCAAGGTCACCTACGCCACCGACGCCCTCGACGAGGCAGCAGCGTCCGACATCGCCCGGCGCTGGCACGACGAGTTGCGCGCGGTCGTCGAACTGGTCGACGGTGGTGCGGAGATCGGGCTCAGTCGCGCCGACGTGCCTGGCGTGGAGGTCACGCAGGACGATCTCGACCTCATCGCCCAGCAGTACCCCGGGGCGGATGTCTGGCCGATGACCCCGCTGCAGCAAGGCCTGTTCTTCCAGGCGGACCTGGCCAACACCGTTGCCGACCATGACGCCATCGACGTCTATGTCACACAGACCGTCCTGTCGCTCACCGGTGACGTGGACCCCGGCCGTCTGCGGTCCGCGTTGAGTGAACTCCTCGCACGTCAGCGGGTCCTGCGGTCGGGCTTCGTCCGATTGCCCAGCGGCGCCGCGGTCACGGTCGTGCCGGCCGAGGTGACCGTGCCGTGGAGTGTGATCGATCTACGCGCGGAGGACGCCGCGTCCCTCGACAGTCGTGTCGAGGAGGTCCTGGCGACCGAGCGGACCAACCCGTTCGACATGGCGAAGCCCCCGCTGATCCGCGTGGTGTTGGTCGAGCACGGTGACGGCGCAGAACTCGTCGTCACCAACCACCACCTGCTGATCGACGGATGGTCGAGTCCCCTCGTACTGGCCGATCTGCTTTCGCTCTACGCGACCGGTCAGACCTTCACCGGATCGCTCCCGGGAACATCCGGACGAGACTTCGCCGACCACGCGCGCGCCGTCGCGACGGCCGACGTCGAGGCCGGAATCGCAGCCTGGCGTGAGGTTCTCGCGCCCGTCACCGAGCCGACCCTGGTCGCACCCGGTCACGAGCCGTCCGCCGACGCGCCGCCCCGAGACCACCAGTTCTCCATCGACGTGAAAGTCACCGAGCGCCTCGAGGCCTTGGCGCGGAACAACTCGACCACGATGGCGACGGTCGTCCAGTTCGCCTGGGCGATGTTCCTCTCGCGGCTCACCGGCACCAGGACGGTCACCTTCGCCGAGACCGTCTCCGGCCGGTCGCCCGACATCGAGGGCATGGAGTCGATGGTCGGCATGTTCATCAACACGATCCCGGCAGTCGTCGACGTCAACCCCGACGCCACTGTCGTCGATGTGCTGACCGCGGTGCAGAACGACAAGGTGAAGGTCCTCGACCACCAGCAGATCGGTCTGCCGAGGCTGGTTGCGCAGACCGGACTTCCTGCACTTTTCGACACACTCGCGGTGTACGAGTCGTTCCCCGTGAATGTCGACTCGGTCGCGGGTATCGACGCATCGTCGGCCGGTGGCCTGAAGTTGGTGGGTGCCAAGACGTCGGATGCCACGCACTATCCGCTCAACCTCTCCGCGTCCCGTCGCGGTGCCGAACTCGCATTGAAGCTGAAGTACCTTCCCACGGCCTTCGCTCCGGAACAGGTCGCGGTCTTCGCGGACGTCCTGACCGGACTGCTCGGGGCCATCGCCGACCACCCGGAGGCGACATGTGCCGAGATCCCGCTTCTTCCTGCTGAAGCGGCCGTCGAACTCACTCCCGTGACCGGTGGGCCCGCGACGGACCCGGTGACGCTGGCCGAATTGTTCCGGGCCGCGGCGCGCCGCGCTCCCGACCACGTGGCCGTCGTCGACGGCGCGGGTGCACGACTGACCTACCGAGAACTCGACGAGGCGTCGGACCGCCTGGCCCGCTGGCTGATCGGTCGCGGCGTCGGACCCGAGCGTGCCGTCGCACTCGCCATCGGTCGTTCGGCGCAACTGCTGACGGCGATCTGGGCGGTGGCCAAGACCGGTGGCGCCTATGTGCCCATCGACCCCGACTACCCGGCCGAGCGCGTCGCTTCGATGATCGAGGACTCCGGGGCAGTGCTCGGACTCTCGGTCCTCGCGTCCGGTGACCTGCCGGGGCAGGAGTTCGAGTGGATGCGGCTCGACGACGACTCGGTGGCCGCCGAGATCGCTGCTGTGCCCGCCGGACCGATCACCGATGCCGAACGACTCGGGGAGGTGACTGCGGCGAACCTCGCCTACGTCATCTACACGTCCGGTTCGACCGGCCGTCCCAAGGGCGTGGCGGTCACCCATTCGGGGCTGGCGAACTTCGCCCGCCAGGAATCCGATCGCCTGAATGCCGGGGACAACCCGGTGGTCCTCGGGTTCGCCTCCCCGAGCTTCGACGCCTCGGTGCTCGAGTACCTCCTGGCCACCGTCAACGAGGGCACGCTGGCCTACCGTCCGTCGGAGGCGGTCGGCGGGGAAGTGTTGGAGCGGTTCATCGCCGAACACGGTGCGACGCACACGTTCTTGACCCCGTCGGTGCTCTCGACGATGGATCCGACCGCGGTGCCGAGTCTCCGGGTGATCGCGGCCGGCGGCGAGGCCGTGCCACAACCCATCGTCGACCGATGGGCGCCGGCGACCGAGCTGCACAACCTGTACGGCCCGACCGAGACCACGATCGGCATCACGATCTCGTCGGCGATGCGGCCGGGTGACCCGGTGCGTCTGGGCGGCCCGATCGGCGGCGTGGACCTGATGGTTCTCGACGAACGGCTGCGGCCGGTCCCAGTCGGCATGCCGGGCGAGCTGTACGTCGCCGGGGGTGCACTGTCCCGCGGCTATCTCGACCGGTCCGGCCTCACCGCCGAACGGTTCACGGCCAACCCGTACGGCACGGCCGGGCAGCGCATGTACCGCACCGGCGACGTGGTCCGGTGGACTCCCGATACAGACACAGGCGGCCTCACCCTCGAGTACACCGGCCGTTCCGACGACCAGGTGAAGCTGCGTGGACTGCGCATCGAACTCGGGGAGATCGAGGCCGTGCTCGCCGAGCACGACGCCGTCGAATCCGCCGTCGTCCTCGGCGTCGGCGGTTCTGTGGCGACGGCGCTGGCCGCCTACATCGTCCCGGTCGACGGCGCCGTCGAGGTGTCCGAACTGAAGGCCTTCGCCGGCGGGCGGCTGCCGGCGTACATGGTGCCGTCGTCGTTCACCGTGATCGACGAACTGCCGCTGACACCGGTCGGCAAGCTCGACAAGCGGGCCCTGCCGGAACCGGTCCTCGAGGCGGGCGAGTATGTCGCGCCGGCCACCGGTACCGAGCGCACGATCGCCGACGTGGCGGCCGGGGTCCTGAACATCGACGCCGGTCTCGTCTCGGCGACGTCGAGCTTCTTCGAGCTCGGCGGTGATTCCCTCTCCGCGGCACGGCTCGCGGCTCGGTTGTCCGATCAGCTCGGCGTGGCCGTCTCGGTTCGCGACGTCTTCGAGTCCGGTTCCATCCGTGCGCTCGCAGAAACCGTCGGCGGCTCCGAGA
>NZ_BAHE01000050.1 GCF_000298235.1 Gordonia namibiensis NBRC 108229 | reverse complement strand
TTGTGTTCGGCGGTGTCCTACTCTCCCACACTGATTAAGGTGCAGTACCATTGGCGCTGGAGGGCTTAGCTTCCGGGTTCGGAATGGGGCCGGGCGTTTCCCCTCCGCTATGGCCGCCGTAACTCTATAAAACAACCAACAAACAGGTCATTTGTTTGTTTGTGTGTTGTTTCAGAAGTGTCATAGTGGATGCGAACACACCAGAAAACGTGTTTCTGTGGTGTGTGGGTGTTGTTGGTAAGTCCTCGGCCGATTAGTACCAGTCACCTGAACACATTGCTGTGCGTACAGTTCTGGCCTATCAACCCCATGGTCTGTAGGGGGCCTTAACCCTGCAAAGAGGGTGAGAAACCTCATCTTGGAACAGGCTTCCCGCTTAGATGCTTTCAGCGGTTATCCCTTCCGAACGTAGCTAACCAGCGGTGCCCCTGGCGGGACAACTGGCACACCAGAGGTTCGTCCGTCCCGGTCCTCTCGTACTAGGGACAGGTTTCCTCAAGTTTCTTACGCGCGCGGCGGATAGAGACCGAACTGTCTCACGACGTTCTAAACCCAGCTCGCGTGCCGCTTTAATGGGCGAACAGCCCAACCCTTGGGACCTACTCCAGCCCCAGGATGCGACGAGCCGACATCGAGGTGCCAAACCATCCCGTCGATATGGACTCTTGGGGAAGATCAGCCTGTTATCCCCGGGGTACCTTTTATCCGTTGAGCGACACCGCTTCCACTTGCCGGTGCCGGATCACTAGTCCCGACTTTCGTCCCTGCTCGACATGTACGTCTCACAGTCAAGCTCCCTTGTGCACTTACACTCAACACCTGATTGCCAACCAGGCTGAGGGAACCTTTGGGCGCCTCCGTTACTCTTTGGGAGGCAACCGCCCCAGTTAAACTACCCACCAGGCACTGTCCCTGAACCCGATCAGGGTCCGAGGTTAGAAGTCCAATACGATCAGAGTGGTATTTCAACAACGACTCCATGAACACTGGCGTGCCCACTTCACAGTCTCCCACCTATCCTACACAAACCGAACCGAACACCAATACCAAGCTATAGTGAAGGTCCCGGGGTCTTTTCGTCCTGCCGCGCGTAACGAGCATCTTTACTCGTACTGCAATTTCGCCGAGTCTGTGGTTGAGACAGCAGAGAAGTCGTTACGCCATTCGTGCAGGTCGGAACTTACCCGACAAGGAATTTCGCTACCTTAGGATGGTTATAGTTACCACCGCCGTTTACTGGGGCTTAAATTCTCAGCTTCGCTCCCCAAAGGGAACTAACCGGTCCTCTTAACCTTCCAGCACCGGGCAGGCGTCAGTCCGTATACATCGTCTTACGACTTCGCACGGACCTGTGTTTTTAGTAAACAGTCGCTTCTCTCTGGTCTCTGCGACCCACACCAGCTCAGACCGCAAGGATCGTCACCAGTCTGGGTCCCCCTTCTCCCGAAGTTACGGGGGCATTTTGCCGAGTTCCTTAACCACAGTTCTCTCGATCGCCTTAGTATTCTCTACCTGACCACCTGTGTTGGTTTGGGGTACGGGCCGTGTACCAACTCACTAGAGGCTTTTCTCGGCAGCATAGGATCATGGAATTCGCCGCAACGGCTACGCATCACCTCTCAGGCTGAATGTGTTCCGGATTTGCCTAGAACACGCCCTACAGGCTTACACCAGTACAACCACTGACTGGCCCCACTACCTTCCTGCGTCACCCCATCGCTTGCCTACTACCAGCCAAGGTCCCATGCATCACCCCAACCTGGCACCCGAAGGTGCTCCTGGGGGATCTGGATGGTTAGTACAACTGATTCAGCATGGGCGCGGATACACGGGTACGGGAATATCAACCCGTTGTCCATCGACTACGCCTGTCGGCCTCGCCTTAGGTCCCGACTCACCCTGGGCGGATTAGCCTGGCCCAGGAACCCTTGGTCATTCGGCGGAAGAGTTTCTCACTCTTCTTTCGCTACTCATGCCTGCATTCTCACTCCCACACCCTCCACCACTAGATCACTCTGTGGCTTCCACGGATGCAGGACGCTCCCCTACCCACCCACACACCTGGTTCACCATCCGTAAACGATGAACGGGCTATTGTGTGAGTGCCGCGGCTTCGGCGGTGTACTTGAGCCCCGCTACATTGTCGGCGCAGGATCACTTGACCAGTGAGCTATTACGCACTCTTTCAAGGGTGGCTGCTTCTAAGCCAACCTCCTGGTTGTCTTCGCGACCCCACATCCTTTTCCACTTAGTACACGCTTAGGGGCCTTAGCCGGCGATCTGGGCTGTTTCCCTCTCGACTACGAACCTTATCGCCCGCAGTCTCACTGCCACACTCTCACTTACCGGCATTCGGAGTTTGGCTGACGTCAGTAACCCTGTGGGGCCCATCGGCCATCCAGTAGCTCTACCTCCGGTAAGAAACATGTGACGCTGCACCTAAATGCATTTCGGGGAGAACCAGCTATCACGGAGTTTGATTGGCCTTTCACCCCTACCCACAGCTCATCCCCTCCATTTTCAACTGAAGTGGGTTCGGGCCTCCACGACGTCTTACCGTCGCTTCACCCTGGCCATGGGTAGATCACTCCGCTTCGGGTCTAGACCCGGCGACTCTTTCGCCCTATTCAGACTCGCTTTCGCTACGGCTACCCCACACGGGTTAACCTCGCCACCGAGCACTAACTCGCAGGCTCATTCTTCAAAAGGCACGCCATCACCCACCACAGTAAACTGTGCACAGGCTTTGACGGATTGTAAGCGTCCGGTTTCAGGTACTATTTCACTCCCCTCCCGGGGTACTTTTCACCTTTCCCTCACGGTACTTGTCCGCTATCGGTCACCAGGAAGTATTCAGGCTTACCGGGTGGTCCCGGCAGATTCACAGCAGATTCCACGAGCCCGCTGCTACTTGGGCATCCATCACGCAAGACCATGTGTTTTCAGCTACCGGACTCTCACCGTCTACGGCAGACCATTCCAGGCCACTTCACCTAACACACGATTTTCTGACTCACGCTTCCACAGGCAGATGGAAGAAGATGAACCCCACAACACCACACACACAACCCCTACCCGGTATCACATGCGCATGGTTTAGCCTCATCCGCTTTCGCTCGCCACTACTCACGGAATCACATTTTGTTTTCTCTTCCTATGGGTACTGAGATGTTTCACTTCCCCACGTTCCCTCCACACCCCCTATACATTCAGAGGTGGGTAACACGACATCACTCGTGCTGGGTTTCCCCATTCGGACACCCTCGGATCACAGCTCGTTTGACAACTCCCCGAGGACTATCGCGGCCTAC
This sequence comes from Gordonia namibiensis NBRC 108229, assembly GCF_000298235.1. GTDB lineage: Bacteria > Actinomycetota > Actinomycetes > Mycobacteriales > Mycobacteriaceae > Gordonia > Gordonia namibiensis. The sequence goes on along the minus strand of NZ_BAHE01000050.1, from coordinate 2,273 downwards.
CACGTCCTTCATCGGCTCCTGGTACCAAGGCATCCACCGAACGCCCTTACACACTTACAACAACACCTACAAACCACCCCCACCCCAACAGTTCTCACGAACCGCTTCAGCGGGGATCGAATGTAGACATCACAAAAAAATCATTTCTGCTAAATCACAGACCAAGCACTCCAACCCTCACGAGTCGAAGCATTGGTTTGAAATAAAGATGCTCGCATCCACTATGCACTTCTCAAACAACACACACCAGCCGCCCCTCAACCGCTCCCACCCCATCACAGGACAGATCTGCACGATCTCGCAACAACCAGCTAGGTCAGAGACAACCCGATTCACACCCGAAAGTGTGCCGCGTGTTCTCTCAGAACCCCGATAGTGTGACGTGAACCCGCCGGCCTCACAGCCTGGCGGTGGGCCCCGATACTGTGCGAGTGCACAGTCGTTGACCTGTCTGATGTTTCACCCTCGAACACACACCCACCGCACGGACATACGCCGGCAGAAATGGGTGATGTTGTGTGCTCCTTAGAAAGGAGGTGATCCAGCCGCACCTTCCGGTACGGCTACCTTGTTACGACTTCGTCCCAATCGCCGATCCCACCTTCGACAGCTCCCTCCCACAAGGGGTTAGGCCACCGGCTTCGGGTGTTACCGACTTTCATGACGTGACGGGCGGTGTGTACAAGGCCCGGGAACGTATTCACCGCAGCGTTGCTGATCTGCGATTACTAGCGACTCCGACTTCATGGGGTCGAGTTGCAGACCCCAATCCGAACTGAGACTGGCTTTAAGGGATTCGCTCCACCTCACGGTATCGCAGCCCTCTGTACCAGCCATTGTAGCATGTGTGAAGCCCTGGACATAAGGGGCATGATGACTTGACGTCATCCCCACCTTCCTCCGAGTTGACCCCGGCAGTCTCCTGCAAGTCCCCGGCATAACCCGCTGGCAATACAGGACAAGGGTTGCGCTCGTTGCGGGACTTAACCCAACATCTCACGACACGAGCTGACGACAGCCATGCACCACCTGTACACCAACCACAAGGGAACATGTATCTCTACATGCGTCTGGTGTATGTCAAACCCAGGTAAGGTTCTTCGCGTTGCATCGAATTAATCCACATGCTCCGCCGCTTGTGCGGGCCCCCGTCAATTCCTTTGAGTTTTAGCCTTGCGGCCGTACTCCCCAGGCGGGGTACTTAATGCGTTAGCTACGGCACGGAACTCGTGAAATGAGCCCCACACCTAGTACCCACCGTTTACGGCGTGGACTACCAGGGTATCTAATCCTGTTCGCTACCCACGCTTTCGCTCCTCAGCGTCAGTTACTACCCAGAGACCCGCCTTCGCCACCGGTGTTCCTCCTGATATCTGCGCATTTCACCGCTACACCAGGAATTCCAGTCTCCCCTGTAGTACTCAAGTCTGCCCGTATCGCCTGCACGCCTACAATTGAGTTGCAGAATTTCACAGACGACGCGACAAACCGCCTACGAGCTCTTTACGCCCAGTAATTCCGGACAACGCTCGCACCCTACGTATTACCGCGGCTGCTGGCACGTAGTTGGCCGGTGCTTCTTCTCCAGGTACCGTCACTCACGCTTCGTCCCTGGTGAAAGAGGTTTACAACCCGAAGGCCGTCATCCCTCACGCGGCGTCGCTGCATCAGGCTTGCGCCCATTGTGCAATATTCCCCACTGCTGCCTCCCGTAGGAGTCTGGGCCGTGTCTCAGTCCCAGTGTGGCCGATCACCCTCTCAGGTCGGCTACCCGTCGTCGCCTTGGTAGGCCATTACCCCACCAACAAGCTGATAGGCCGCGGGCCCATCCTGAACCGCAAAAGCTTTCCACCAAACGTCATGCAACGTAAGGTCATATCCGGTATTAGACCCAGTTTCCCAGGCTTATCCCAGAGTTCAGGGCAGATCACCCACGTGTTACTCACCCGTTCGCCACTCGAGTACCCAGCAAGCTGGGCCTTTCCGTTCGACTTGCATGTGTTAAGCACGCCGCCAGCGTTCGTCCTGAGCCAGGATCAAACTCTCCATGAAAAAATAGTGAAACAAAACCAGCACCCACAAGCGCCAGCGTTTCAACACAATCAGGAAAGCAAACCTGACCAATCCAAAACTAGCAAGACACCACCCCAGGACGGGGCCCAAGATGATGTCAAAAAATAAACATCTACATCCATAAAGAATGCTCGATGCCAAAATGGCATCAGACAATTCATCATCACACTATCGAGTTCTCAAAGAACACACACCCACCA
>NZ_BAHE01000051.1 GCF_000298235.1 Gordonia namibiensis NBRC 108229 | reverse complement strand
GCGCGAGTCTGCCGGGCGAGTAGTACCGACTGCGGGCGCGGTGCCTACTGAACCAGCACGAGTCTGCCGGCCGAGTCGTACCGACGGCGGGCGCGGCGCCTACTCAACCAGCGCGAGTCTGTTGGCCGAGTAGTACCGACGGCGGCGCGGCGCCTACTCAACCAGCGCGAGTCTGCCGGCCGAGTAGCGCCGACCGAGCGAAGCGAGGACGCCGCGTATCGAGGTCCGACCGAGCAGAAGAGGGCCGGCCGACGGGTCATCCGGGGGTGAATGACCCGCCGGCCGAAGGGTTCGCGACATTGCGAACCGAAATCGAGGTCACCGTAATCGGCCGGATTGCGACAGCCGGTCACGGGTCTCGACGGGTACGCGGCCCAGCGGGAGGGGGGCACCCGCTGGGACGCGCGCTTGGAAGACCGCGCCCCGGGATCGCCGTGGCGCGGTCGGCTCTATCCCTTGCGCAGCAGGAACCGCTGGATCTTGCCGCTTGGGGTCTTGGGGAGGGCGTCGACGAAGTGCACGGTGCGCGGGTACGCGTGCGCCGCGAACTCGGTCTTCACCAGCTGCTGCAATTCCGTCTCGAGGGCCTCGGTGCCCTCGACACCGGGAGCGGGGACGACGAACGCCTCGATGACCTCGCCGCGCAGCTCGTCGGGACGCCCGACCACCGCGACGTCGACCACCGACGGGTGCGTGATCAGCACGCTCTCCACGTCGAACGGCCCGATGCGGTAGCCGGCCATGATGATCACATCGTCGTCGCGCGCGGAGAAGAAATAGCGGCCCTCCTCGTCGGCGCGGCCGGTGTCGCCGGTCAGGTACCAGCGGCCGTCCTCGGTGAACCGTGCGGCGGTCTTCTCCGGCGCGTCGAGGTATCCGCTGAACCACATGAGCGGGCTGGCGGGCACGTCGATCGCGATCTGGCCGTCGACGATGCCTGCCGCGAAGCCGGGCATCGGCTTGCCCATCGAGCCGGGGACGAGGGTCTCGTGGACGTCGTCGTGCCAGTGGTTGTTGATGAACATGCCGTGTTCGGTCTGGCCGTAGTGGTCGCGGACCTCGGTGCCGAGTGCCTGCTGGGCCCAGCCGATGACGTCGGGGGTCAGGGGCTCGCCGGCCGAGGAGGCGCGTCGCAGCGAGAAACCGGTGATCCGCGGGTCCTTGCTCAGGGTGCGGTAGACGGTCGGTGCGGCGGCGAAGTTGGTGACGCCGAGACCGCCGAGGATCTGCGCGGTCAGCTCGGGGCTGAAGCCGGCGTGGAGCAGCAGGTTGCGATGTCCGGTCGCCAGCGGGCCGAGGATCCCGTAGTAGAGGCCGTAGGCCCAGCCCGGGTCCGCGGCGTTCCAGAAGACGTCGTCATCGCGGACGTCGAGGCCGTAGTGCATGTAGGCGACGAACGAGGCGAGGGCCTTGACCGGCACCGGGACGCCCTTCGGCGCGCCGGTGGTGCCGCTGGTGAAGAGGAGGATCAGCGCACCGTCGCCGCCGACGGCAACGGACTCGGCGATCGGCTCGTGCGACGACACGAGCTGCTCGAACTGCTCGCCGGCAACGATCGTCTCGACACCGTCGATGCCCTCGAGCTTCGACGCCTGGCTGGGCTCGGTGATGACGACCTTCGCCTTGCCCGACGTGAGGCGCATCTCGATGGCCGGGGTGGCGAACGCGGTGAACAGCGGGATGTAGACGGCGCCGAGGCGGGCGATGGCCAGCAGCGACACGACCAGTTCCTCGCGTTTGCCCATGAGGACGCCGACGGTGTCACCACGTCCGACGCCGAGCTCGGCCAGCGCTGATGCCAAGCGCTTGGAGCGCTCGGCGAGGTCGCCGTAGGTCACGTCGGTGGTGATCGGGGCGGGGGCCGAATCGGCGTCCGCGGAGGCCTCGACCTCGATCACGGTGAACGCGACCGCGTCGGGATCGTGGTCGTCGACGAGGAGTGCCGCCGCATTGGCGTCGGGCGCCCCGTAGATTGCCAACCAGCGGTCGACCATGTGGGTGGGGGTCATGGTGGCCTGTGTCATCGTGAACCTCGCTCTTGACTGAGTAAGCTGGGTCACAGTGTGACGCGACACAAGTAGTCCCTACCACCCTCCGAAGAGGGGGATAGAGAGGTGAGATGCCCGAGCCGTTGAGCGGGATCGTCACCGACGCGTTGCGACGGGTGCGCAAATCGAGCGGAGTGCCCTTGGCCTTTGCCGGCGTCGTGAACAATTCCACGAGCCTGCGTCTCCAACATTTCGCTGGTAGTCACGCTGGTGCGCTGGCCGGACTATCGGTCGACGTCGGGCACGGGCTGGGCGGCAAGGTCGTCTCGCTGAACCGGCCGATGGTCGTCGAGGACTATCTGCGGACCCCGCACATCACCCACCGCTACAACACGCTCATCGAACGCGAGGGACTCCGCGCGATGATGGCCGCGCCGATCATCGTCAACCGCACGCCGGTCGCGGTGATCTATGGCGCGTTGCACACTCCCGATCCGATCGGTGGCCGCATGCTCGACGTCCTGGCCGCCGAGGCGCGCGCCGTCGAGCAGGAGATCGTGGCCTCGCGGGCCCGGCTGGAGCACGGCGCACAGAGCGAGGACGAGCTGCGCGACCGGATGACCGCCGCCTACACGCGCCTGCGGTCACTGGCCGACACCGTCGACGACGCCCGTCTCGCCGAACAACTCGCTGCCGTCACCGATTTCCTACTCGCCGAAGCGGCCGCCGACTCGGTCGCCGTCGAGCTCACCGGACGCGAACAAGATGTGCTGTCGCTCGCCGCTCTCGGTTACTCGAACGCGCGGATCGCCGAAGCCCTCGGCCTGACCGTGCACACGGTGAAGAGCTACATGAAGGACGCGATGCGCAAGCTCGACGCGTCGTCGCGGCTCGAGGCCGTCGTCGTCGCCCGGCGCGCCGGCCTGCTGCCCTGACCCCTGCCCGACCCCGCGATCGGTAGAAAGCATGGGGACATGGCGCGCATGGTTGCTACCGGATCGGGGTACTTCCGGGTTCCATGCGACTGATCTCGGCGATCCTGCTGACCCTCGGCCTGACCTCGGCCCTTCTCGTGTCGGCGCCGGCTGCCGCCGCACCCACGACCGTCTGCGGTTCGACGCTGACCTCCGCCGACCGCGCTCGCATCGTCGAGCTGAGTTCATACGACGCCGGTTCCCGTGAACTGCCGCTCGTCCAGCTTCGACGCAACGTCGAGCGTCTCTACGGGATCGTCGACATCCTCACCGAGAACGGCGACCGTCGGGGACTGTTCGCGCTCGGTCTGGCGTCGGTCGAACGCGACGCGGTGATGCCGTTGCAGAATCGCCCGGCGGTTTTCCAGACCCCGCGGTGGGCGCCGGTCATCAGCCTGACACTGCTCAATCGTTTTCTCGACGCGGTGCGCGCGGAGTTCAGTGGCCGTCCGGTGCCGGGGCAGTGGCGGCACTACTTCGACCTGGCCGCCGACTGCCGCGTGCCCGGTCAGCGCGTTGCGATGGCCGGTTACAACGCCCACATCACCGTCGACCTGGCCTACGCGACCGCCGACTCGCGTGCGACGACCGCCAATGCTCGGGATTTCTTCTTCATCGTCGATTCGATCGCTGCTCACGGGAACTCGATCGTGACGTCGACGATCCGCGAGTACGGCGTCGATCTCGGCCCGATCTTCCGCTTCTACGTTCTGGGGGAGGGGCTCGATCGCGTCGCCGGTGCCGGTCGCGCCACCGGGCCGATGTTGCGGGCTGCCGACGTCGGATACAACGTGCTGACTTTCCGCAACGGGCTCGCGCTCCAGGACCGTACCTCGGCCGCGGGTGCCCGCGGAGATGTCCGCGGACTGTGGGACACCGGCGAGGCGGCCCTGACTGCCTTCCAGGACGCCGGGCTCATCCGCTGACCCGCTCGCCGATCGGTAGAAAGCATGCGGATATAGCGCGCATTCGCTCTACGGATTCCGGGGTGTCCGAGGTCACGGTCAGCAGGCCGGAATAGATCGGGGAGGGTCGTAGTTGAACAGCTCGACGGTGACGGATTCAAGCCCCGGGCCTCAACCCTTTGCCGCTTCGAGCGGCCACTCGCCGAGAGGCGCATTGACCGGCATCGTCCATCAACACGCCGAAGCCGCCGACCCTTCTGGGCCGGCGGCTTCGGTGCTGTCCGGGTGTCTCAGTGGTTGCGCAGCTTCTCGATCAGCTCGTCCTTCTTCAGGTCGGAGTAACCGCTGATGTCGAGTTCCTTCGCGCGGTCCTTGAGCTCGTCGACGGTCCAGTCCTCGTAGGAACCGGACTTGCCGCCGCTCTTGCCCACATCCGACCGGGAACTGTTGGCCGCGGCGTTGGCGATGCGCGCGGACTTCTCCTTCGAGTTGCCCTCGTCGCGCAGCTTCTCGTAGAGCTCGTCGTCCTTGACCGACGGTCCCGGGTCGCGCTTCTTCTCCGCCATGGTCTGCCTCCTCGTGGTCGACACGAACGGTTCTCCCAACAGGCGTGCCCGGTCGCGGGTACAACCAAACCTGGGCCGGACAGCGGACCCACCACCGACTGCACCACCACTGGCTGCAACGCCGACTACCTGCAGTTAACGCCGTTGAACACGAGTGGACGGCCATGGCGGGTACGGATAAGGTTGTGACGATGTGTCCGGTAAGGGCGGATCCTGTCGCCACGGCTGGGAACACAGACGAGCACGAACGCCGACAACGCAGTTTCGGAAGGAACAGAACGCATGTCTCAGACAGTCAAGGGAGTCATCTCGCGCAGCAAGAAGTCGCCGACGGAGGTCGTCGACATCGTGATCCCGGACCCGGGTGCGCGTGATGTCGTCGTGGCGATCAAGGCCTGCGGCGTCTGCCACACCGACCTCGCCTACCGCGAGGGCGGCATCAACGACGAGTACCCCTTCCTGCTGGGCCACGAGGCAGCCGGCGTCGTCGAGTCGGTCGGCTCGGACGTCACCCACGTCGAGGTCGGCGACTTCGTCGTCCTGAACTGGCGCGCCGTCTGCGGCGAGTGCCGCGCCTGTAAGCGCGGTCGTCCGTGGTACTGCTTCGACACCTTCAACGCCAGCGTCCCGATGACCCTCACCGACGGCACCGAGCTGACCCCGGCCCTGGGTATCGGCGCCTTCGCGGAGAAGACCCTCATCCACGAATTGCAGTGCACCAAGGTCAATCCCGAGACCGACCCGGCCGTCGCCGGTCTGCTCGGCTGCGGTGTCATGGCCGGCATCGGTGCCGCCATGAACACCGGCAACGTCGGCCGCGGCGACTCGGTCGCCGTCATCGGTTGCGGCGGTGTGGGTGACGCCGCGATCGCCGGCGCCAAGCTGGCCGGCGCGACCAAGATCATCGCCATCGACCGCGACCCGGGCAAGCTCGAGTGGGCCAAGGATCTCGGCGCAACCCACACCATCGACGGCACGAAGGTCGACGACGTGGTCACCGCGGTCCAAGACCTCACCGACGGCAACGGCGCCGACGTCGTCATCGACGCGGTCGGCCGCCCGGAGACCTACAAGCAGGCCTTCTACGCACGGGACCTCGCCGGCGTCGTCGTCCTCGTCGGTGTGCCGACGCCGGAGATGACCCTGGAGATGCCGCTCGTCGACTTCTTCTCGCGCGGTGGCGCTCTGAAGTCCTCGTGGTACGGCGACTGCCTGCCCGAGCGCGACTTCCCGATGCTGATCGACCTGTACGAGCAGGGACGCCTCCCGCTCGACAAGTTCGTCACCGAACGCATCGGCATCAACGACGTCGAGGCAGCGTTCTCGGCGATGGAGGCCGGCAAGGTCCTGCGATCGGTGGTGGAACTCTGATGTCGGCGCTGCGTATCGACAACGTCGTCACCTCGGGCACCTTCAGCCTCGACGGCGGCACCTGGGATGTCGACAACAACGTGTGGCTGGTCGGCAACGACGACGAGGTCATCATCATCGACGCCGCGCACTCGGCGGCACCGATCCTCGAGGGCGTCGGCGACCGCACGGTGAAGGCGATCGTGCTGACCCACGGTCACAACGATCACGTCACCGTCGCACCGGAACTGTCCGAGGCCACGGGCGCGCCGATCCTGCTGCATCCCGGCGACGACATGCTGTGGAACGACACCCATCCCGACGTCTCACACCAGGATCTCGAAGACGGGCAGAAAATCACCATCGCCGGCACCGAGCTGACGATCATCAACACCCCCGGCCACTCGCCGGGCTCGTCGGTGATCCACCTGCCCGAGGCAGGCGTGCTGTTCTCCGGTGACACCCTGTTCCAGGGCGGACCGGGCGCGACGGGCCGCTCGTACTCGAGCTTCCCGACGATCATCGCCTCGATCACCGAGAAGATCTTCACTCTCGATCCCGAGACCAAGGTCTACACCGGTCACGGCGACGGCACGACGGTCGCCGCCGAGGCTCCGCATCTCGAGGAATGGATCAAGCGCGGTAGCTGATCCGCGTACTGAACGGACAAACCCGGCGCGGGTGGCCATCGGGCCGCCCGCGCCGGGTTCGTCATGTCACGTCAGGGTTGACGCGGTTGCCCCGGCTGACTGCCGCCGGGCAGATGCTGACCGGATTCGTGCCTGCCGGAATGGGTTTCGGGCTTGTGGACGCCCGTACCCGGGGTCCCGGTACCCGCATGTCCGGGACCGGCGGTCCCGGCGCCGGGCGTTCCCGCACCGGGGGTCCCATGGCCGTGCGTGCCCGCGCCGGGTGTTCCGTGGCCCGGGTTTCCGGCGGGGTCACGGTGCTCGTTGCCGAGCGGTCCGCGGTCGCCGCGGTCCCCTCGGACATCGGGATCGAGCTCGTCGGCCCGGGCGAAGGTGCTCTCGACCTCGTCGCGCTTCTCCGCGGCCTGCGTGCCGTGGGCCCGCGCCTGTTCGTTGAGACGCTTGGCCTCGGCGGCCTTGGCGTCGGCCTCGGCCTGGGCCTTGCGTGCCCGCGCTTCGGACTCCTCGGCGATCGCCTCGCGCTGACGCATCTCCGACACCTGGCTGGTCGCGTTCTCGCGGATCTGGTGAGCCTTCGTCCGGCGGACGTCCTGACGCTTACGCAGGAACAACACCAGAAGGGCGAGCAGGACGATCACGACGACGACGGCGACGATTATCCATACTGCGGTATCCATGGGGGCCTCCTCGATTCGTGGCCTCGCACGGGTACCCACAAAGTCCGCCGGCCAACCGGCTCGGCGCGGTGCGGGGCGATGTCGGGACTACCTCATCATGTGACGGAGACGTCTGGCGTAACCTGCCACGAATGAGCGAGTCCGCGGTCCGCAACATCGACCATCCCGAACAGCCACCGGTACCCCGGCGTCGAATCGTCATCGCGTCGATGGTCGGTACGAGTGTCGAGTTCTTCGACTTCTACATCTATGCCACCGCCGCGGTGCTGGTGTTCCCGGTGTTGTTCTTCCCGAAGGGCGACGACACGGCCGCGCTGCTGTCGTCGTTCGCGACGTTCGGGCTCGCGTTCGTCGCCCGACCGATCGGATCGGTCCTGTTCGGCCACTTCGGAGACCGCATCGGTCGCAAGGCGACTCTTGTCGGGTCATTGCTCACGATGGGTATAGCCACCTTCGTGATCGGGCTCCTGCCGACCTTCGACCAGGTGGGTTATCTCGCGCCGGCCCTGCTCGCGCTGATGCGCTTCTGCCAGGGCCTCGGACTCGGCGGAGAGTGGTCCGGCGCAGCACTTCTCGCGACCGAAACCGCGGAGAAGGGCAAGCGCGCCTGGGCGGCGATGTGGCCGCAGCTCGGTGCGCCGATCGGGTTCTTCTTCGCCAACGGCATGTTCCTGCTGCTGATCTTCGGTCTCGACTTCGACGCGAAGACCGCGGCCTCCAACCACTCGTTCATGACCTGGGGATGGCGAATTCCGTTCCTCGCCAGTGCGATCATGGTCATCATCGGCCTGTACGTGCGTCTCAAGCTCACCGAGACCCCGGTGTTCGCCAAGGCCGTGGAAGAGGGCAAGAAGGTCAAGACCCCGCTCGCCGAGGTCGTCAAGACCAGCTGGCGTCAGCTGATCGCCGGCACGTTCATCATGGTCGCGACGTACACGCTCTTCTACATCGTGACGACGTGGATCGTCTCGTACGGCACCGGCAAGGTGACCGATGCGTCGGGTGTGAAACTGTCGTTCAGCTACGCCGACTTCCTCGAGCTGCAGATCGTCGCCGTGCTCTTCTTCGCCGGATTCGTGATGGTCTCCGGACGGCTCGCCGACAAGTACGGCCGTCGCGCGTTCCTCCTCGTGATCACGGCGATGATCATCGTCTTCGGTCTGTTCTTCGCGCTGATCCTCGATCCGACGTCGATGAACAACGGGCGGATGCTGTTCTTCTTGATCCTCGGTATGACGCTGATGGGCCTCACCTTCGGGCCGATGAGCGCGATCCTGCCGGAGCTTTTCCCGACCAACGTCCGTTACACGGGTTCGGGTATCTCCTACAACGTCTCCTCGATCATCGGCGCCGCGGTGGCGCCGTTCATCGCGACGTGGATCGTGGCCGACTTCGGCGTCGGCTGGGTCGGTGTCTACCTCGCGGTCGCCGCGTGCACGACGCTGATCGCACTGCTCAGCGTCCGGGAGACCAAGACCGTGGATCTCGCGGAGGTCTGATCACCACGGCGCGGCCGGGGTGTTCGGGAAGGTACCTCACCCCGACGCGTGCGCCCATCCGCGGTTTGTGGTCGAACAGGTGCTTCGTCGTGTAGGTCGTGCCACCGGGAACGGAAAACGAGACCGTCGCCCACCAGACGTCGCGGTCGTCGTGAACGGCCGAGCTCAGGTGGGTCACCGTCCCCTCGACGTCCACCCCGGAGATCTCGGCCCTCTCGCGTATCCGGCGTCTGCGCCACAACCGACGGGCGAGCATCTCGGCCACCGCGGCGATCGCGGCACCGACACCGATCAAGATGAACGAGGTCGCGCCTACGGCGGAAGGCTCGTTCGTCACGGTGTAGGCGAGCGCCCCGAGCCCGTCGGCGATCAGACATCCGGCGACCGGCCACCCGATGATCCGAGGTTCGTGTTCGTCGTCGCCGTGCGACAACACGAGCAGGCCGGTGCAGGCGATCAGGAGCGCGAGCCCCCAGAGAACGGATTCGGGGATCACCGACTCGGACGGGAAGCCGGCCGACTGGGACCATCCGATGTGGAAGAACACCGCCAGCCCGCCCGCCCCGCAGATGGCAGCGAGGACGGCGCAGATCCGGCGGATGACCCGATCCGAGACCGTCCGGCTCGGCCGGTTACCCCTGTCTCTCGTCATGTCTGCCCCCGATCGGTCATGCCGTGATCCGTGTACGGTTCGCCCGAGTTTAGTGTCGGCGGCTCGGGGTACCGTCGACCTCGGACGAGGCGGGAGGGAGTGCCGTGAGACTGGTCGATGTGGTTCAGACCTCCTCCGATGTCGCACGCGACCGTTCCCGCACCCGTAAGACCGAGGTGCTCGCCGGTCTCCTGGCCACCGCCGCCGACGCCGAGCTGCCCATCGTGGTCGCCTGGCTGTCCGGTGAGATCCCACAGGGCCGGCTCGGGGTCGGCTGGCGATCGCTGTCGAAGCTGGTGTCCGAACCGGCCGAGGAGCCGTCGCTCGAGGTCGCCGAGGTCGACGCCGCATTCGGTGAACTCGCCGCCGCGAGCGGACCCGGTTCGACGACCCGCCGCGCCGAGATCCTCACCGCGATGTTCGGCGCCGCCACCGAACCCGAGCAGAAGTTCCTGATCGCCTTGCTGACCGGAGAGTTGCGGCAGGGCGCGCTGGCGGGGGTGATGACCGATGCGATCGCCAAGGTCACCGGTGAACCGCTGACCGCGGTGCGTCGTGCGCACATGCTCACCGGTTCGCTCCCGGAGACCGCTGCCCTCGCGCGGTTCGGGGCCGAGGCGCTCGCCGGCGTGGGCCTCGAGGTGGGGCGCGGTGTCGAACCGATGCTCGCCACGCCCGCCGACAACCTCGACGCCGCCCTGGAGCTCCTGGGCCCCGACTGCGTCGTCGATTACAAACTCGACGGCGCGCGAATCCAGGTGCACCGCAAGGGTTCCGATATCTCGGTCTACACCCGCACGCTCCGCGACGTCACAGACAACGTGCCCGACCTCGTCGAGGTGATCGCCGGATTGCCCTGCGACTCGGTGATCCTCGACGGTGAGACCCTCATGCTCAGCGACGACGGACGTCCGCGATCGTTCCAGGACACGATGAGCCGTTTCGGCTCCGGGCCGACTGCAGCCGGCGAGCCGGAGCGTCTACTCAAGCCGTTCTTCTTCGACTGCCTGCACCTCGACGGCACCGACCTCATCGACCGTCCGCTGTCCGAGCGTCTCGCCGCCATCGATTCGATCGCACCGCAGCTGCGGATACCCGCGGTGACCCGACCGACCGCCGACGAGGCCAAGCGCCATTTCGACGCCGCGATGGCCGACGGCCACGAAGGTGTGATGGTCAAGTCCCTCGACGGTCTCTACGTCGCCGGGCGCCGCGGAAAGGCCTGGCAGAAGGTCAAACCCACGCACACCTTCGATCTCGTGGTGCTCGGCGCCGAGTGGGGATCGGGCCGCCGGACCGGTTGGCTTTCCAACCTGCACCTGGGTGCCCGCGACCCCGAGACCGGCGAGCTCGTCATGGTGGGTAAGACCTTCAAGGGTCTCACCGACGAGATCCTGCGGTGGCAGACCGAGGAGTTCCCGAAGCACGAGACCCGTCGGGACGCACACACCGTCTACCTCCGGCCGGAGATCGTCGTCGAGATCGAACTCGATGGGGCGCAACGCAGCTCACGCTATCCGGGAGGCGTTGCACTCCGGTTCGCGCGGGTGGTCCGATACCGACCCGACAAGACGCCCGACCTCGCCGACAGCATCGAGGCCATCCGGGCGCTCCTCAAGTAGCAGTGCGGACGGTCAGCTCAACGACAGCTGCGCGACCGGCGAACTGGTTGGTTGCGCCGAGCCGCCTGGCGGTTCGACGGTGAACGCCAATGCGTCGGCGCTGTTGATCCCGGCCAGCACGGCGGTGGTGACGGGTTCGACGTCCTCGTCGGTCATGGTGCCGGCGGAACGCGTGCCCCCGGGGCCGACGAGCCACATCTGGTAGACCGTGCCGGGTTCGGGCGGCGGCACCGAATTCATCACCAGCACAGCGGTATCCGTGGACTCGGCGACGTAGACGGTGGCGCTGCCGGTGGCGACCGGCGCGCTCGTCGAGCGCAGATCTTCGGCGGAGAACACCTGCTGGGCCGGTGCTGCGACGGGTGCGGGGGAGCCCGACTCATCGGAGCTCGACAAGCCGATGGCCCAACCGAGCGCGCCGGCCGCGATCGCGACGACGGCGGCCGCGGTCAGATAGGTGAATCGACGCGAGCGACGGGGCCGACGGGCGTCGAGTTCCACGAGGGGTTCGTCGGGATCCGACCGAACGGGCTCGGGTACCTCGACCCCGGGATCCCCGTCGGACGGCATCGCAGGCTCGTACGGAACAGACGGAGCCGGTGGGACGTCGCGCGCGGGTGGTTCGTCGAGCCCCGCTTCGGCGCGCGCGGCGGCGAGGACCCGCTCGCGCAGCGACGGCGGTGGAGGGGTCGCGGTGGCGGCGCTGACCGCGGCCATCGCCTCCCGCGTCGCCCGGACCTGTTTGGCGAACAGTTCGCGGAAATCCGCGGGAGCGGCGGCGACCCGGGCCTCGATGTCGCGCAGCTCGTCGGAGGTCAATGCGTTGAGCCCGACCACCGGCGCGAGTTCGAGCAGTTCTGCTGATTCGGGATCGAGATGATCAGTCATGGCACACCTCCTTCCCTCGGTGTCGTACCGCGTTCACCTTCTGCTGCTGTCCTTTCGATGGCCGGCAGATATCCGCCCGCATCTGCGGACGCAGGGCCCCGATGCTCGAAGGGGTCCGGTCGTGAGCCTCATGCCCCATTCTTCGGACTCGACGCCGTGGTCGGATGGGTCGGGCGACTCAGATGCGTGCGGGGGCGCCACCGGGCATCGGCTGGCCGGTGGGAACGATCTCCGCGCCGAGCGGGAGCAGTGAGACCGGCACCATCTTGAAACTGGCGATACCCAGCGGGATACCGATGATGGTGATGCAGAGGGCGAGGCCGGTGGCGATGTGACCGATCGCCAGCCAGACGCCGGCGACGATGAGCCAGATGATGTTGCCGATCAACGACGCCGCCCCTGCGGACGGCTTGCGCACAACGGTGCGCCCGAACGGCCACAGAGCGTAATTGGCCATCCGGAACGACGCGATGCCGAACGGGATGGTGATGATCAGGATGCAGCAGATGATGCCGGCGACGACGTAGCCGATCGCCATCCACAGCCCGCACAGCAGCAGCCAGATCACGTTGAGGATGGTCTTCATCCGTCCATTGTCCACGTGTGGCAACCCGGTGGGGACGAAAGCGTGACCAGCACTGACCTCGAGGTGTGCGGACCGCTCGCACTACGATTGGTCCTCATGCGGGGACGGTCGACTCGGACGCGGGAAGCGGTGTGGGCGTTGGTCGCCACGCTCGTCCTCGTGATCCGGATCCTGGCGACGATCGCGCTCGTCCTGTTCGTGATCGGATGGGCAGTCGCGGCCGTCCGCGACTCCCTCGACAATGCCTTCCTGTGGCCGGCGATCGGCGCCGGTGCCGCATTGCTGGTGAGCACCTACGTCTACAGCTATCTGCGGGTGCGGTATCCCCGGCGGAACGGCTGGATTCCCTAAGCGGTTCGCCTCCCCAGTCGGGCGAGCAAGGCGGTCTGACGGTCGGCGTCGGCCGGGACGTCGATGCGCTCACAGACCCCCTCGGAGTAGAGCGCATCGCCGAAGCCGTCGGCAGCGGCCTCCATCTCGTCGAGCTGGTCGTCGGTGAACCGATGGTCGAACCCGGCGGCCGAGGCGATGTCCCAGCGATGGGCGATCATGTCGAAACCGTAGAAACGGAGCAGGGTTTCGCCGATGGTGGTCGGACCGAAGTGCCCGTCGAAGCCGCGGTCGGCGACGGTCGGATCGGCGAGGCGGGCGGCGACGGCCTCCCGGTGGGTCCGCCAGCCCGACACGGGATCGTCGAGCGAGGGGGCGGGACCGAGGTCGACGTCGTGTCCGGCGAAGAAGTCCCGCTGCGAATCGACGACGTGCGCCACGACGTCGCGGGCAGTCCAGCCGTCGCAGGGTGACGGGTTGGACCAGGCGTCGGCGGGCACGGTCGCGAGGACGGCGCCGAAACCGTCGGCGTAGGAGTTGTAGCGATCAAGGAGTGGTGCATTGTCTGTGGTGGTGGTCATGATGACAGTCAAGCGCCTCTGCAGGGGACGGTGATTGATGAAACCCGACAACTCGGGATCGACGCGACTCGACGACGTCGAGCGCGCGCATCTCGTCGATCCGTCGGATGCGAGCTACCGCATCGGCCGGTGGGGTCCCGGCCCGGATCTCGACGAGATGGTGCGCCGGTTCTGGGTGCCGGTCTGGTCGGTCCCGCCCGGGGCGGAGGCTCCGCAGCGCGTGCTGCAGTACCCCGTGTGCCTGGTCGTCATCAGCAACACCTACGCCCGTTTCTACGGGGTGGTCACCGGCCTGTCGGAGACGGTCCTCACCGGTGACGGGTGGGCGGTGGGCGTGATGTTCACCCCCGGGGCCGGAGGTCTGCTCGTGGGCGACGTCGCGCAGTGGACCGACCGGTTCGACGAGTTGTCGGTGGTCTTCGGCGAGCCCGGCGCGGACCTCGCCCGGTGGGTACGTGCGGTGATGGTTCCTGCGCCCGACGACGAGAACGCCCAGCGTGCGGCGACGGACATCGTCGAGGACTGGCTGCGGGGATATCCACCGATGGACGAGGACGGTCGCCTGATCAACGCGATCGTCGACTGGGTCGAGAACGACTCGACAGTGGTCGCGGTCGCGCAGATCTGCGAGCGGTTCCACATCACCGAGCGCAGCCTGCAACGCCTCACCCGCCGCCGGCTCGGCCTCACCCCCAAATGGCTGATCCAACGCCGACGCCTCCAGGAGGCGGCCGAACGGCTTCGCGAACCCGACGAGACCCTGGCCGACCTCGCCGCGCAACTCTCGTACGCCGACGAGGCCCACTTCGTCCGCGACTTCAAGGCCGTCACCGGGATGACCCCGCGGGAGTTCTCCTCGCGGTTCGCTTGACCGAGACGAGTACTCTCTACACGCTGGCGAACCCGGATTGTTGCCGGGATCACACCTTGCCAGGCAGAATCGTCGGCATATGGCGAGCGACGGAGGGCGCATGACAGACGCGGCTGCGGTGGCGACACGCATCCGCCGTGCGTATGAGGATTTCCTCTCCGGTGTCACACCCCCGACGGATGCGGTCCGATCCATCGTCCGTGACTCCTGGGCACGGTCGCTGAGCCGCGGCATCGATCCCAGCGACGTCGGTCCCGCCGACGGGTTGCCGACCGGTGAAGCGGTGTCGACCATGACCGCCGACGAGTTCGCCGAGTATCGGGCCACCCATCCGATCACCGCGGTCCGCCCACTGGTGCAGTCGCTGATGGTCGACGCGATCGCCGACACCGGAGTCGTCGTCGCCCTCACCGACCAGGTCGGCCGGCTCCTGTGGGTCGAGGGAGACTCCGCCGCCCGGGACAAGGCCGGCAACATCAACTTCGTCGAGGGCTCGGTCTGGAGCGAGGAGGCGGTCGGGACCAACGCGCCCGGTCTCGCCCTGGCCGTCGACCGCGGCGTCCAGATCGTCGGTCCCGAACACTTCGCCGGCCCGGTCCAGGAGTGGAGTTGCGCCGCGGCGCCGGTGCACGACCCGTTCACCGGGCACGTCATCGGCGTCATCGACGTGACCGGAGGACGCGAGGTCGCGGCTCCGTTCGCGCTCGCGGCGGTCCGATCGGTGGTCGCCGCGGTGGAGCGGGAACTGCAGTCGAGCGCCGTGGATCTCGCCGACCCGTCCACCTTCCACACCGGCGTCGTGCGGTCGAGCGCCGCCCACCTCACCGTCCTCGGCGACGGTCCGCATCGCTGGCGCCGCATCGCAGACGCGACCGGTGCGCGCACCGTGTCCCCGCGCCACGCGGAGATTCTCGTTCTCCTGCAAGCCTTCCCGGAGGGACTCAACACCGAGCAGCTCGCCCTGAAGCTCGCCGAAGAAGGGCTCGATCCGGTGAGCGTGCGAGCTGAGATCTCCCGACTCCGCCGCGACCTCGGTGCCGATGTCGTCGCGAGCCGCCCCTACCGGCTCACCCTCGACATCTCCTCCGACATCGGGGACATCCGGGAACGCATCGAAAGCGGAACCGACCTGGCATCTGTGGTCGATGACCTCGGCCGCGGCGGGTTGCTGGTCGAGTCGACGGCGCCGGGCATCGTCGAGATCTTCGAGGAACTACGCGAAGACCTGCGTTCACGACTCATCGCGGCCGGCGACGTCGTCGCGCTGCGCAAGTGGACGTCGTCGGTCCACGGGCGCGACGACCTCGTCGCCTGGCGTCGCCTCGAACACCGGCTGCCGGTCGGGCACCCCGACCGGGCCGTCGTCGGCGGGCGCATCAGGTTGCTCGACAAGCGTTACGGAGTGTGACGCCCCCCTGCTCCCTGCGGAGGACCGCCCCCCTGCTCCCTGAGGAGGTCCGGAGCCTGCGGAGGACCGTCACGAAGGGGCACGTTGTGAACGTTGCAACTCTCGTGCAACGAGCTCACACCTACCGTGTGGAACAGATCACATCGGACATCCAGGGGTGTCCCACGTGACAGAGTCCAGCGCCCTCGAGAAGAGGCCGACACGCAAGGAGTGACCATGACCGTCTTCGCAAAGCCCGGTGCCGATGGCTCGGTGATGAGCTACGAGTCGCGCTACGACAACTGGATCGGCGGCCAGTGGACCCCGCCGGTGAAGGGTCAGTACTTCGAGAACCCCTCGCCGGTGGACGGCAAGACCTTCTGTGAGGTCGCCCGCTCGACGGCCGAGGACATCGACCTCGCCCTCGACGCCGCCCACAAGGCCGCACCTGCTTGGGGCAAGACCTCCGCCGCCGAGCGCTCCCTCGCGCTGCTGCGCATCGCCGATCGCATGGAGGAGAACCTCGAGAAGCTCGCGGTCGCCGAGACCTGGGACAACGGCAAGGCCGTCCGCGAGACACTCGCCGCTGACATCCCGCTCGCCATCGACCACTTCCGCTACTTCGCCGGCGCTCTGCGTGCTCAGCAGGGTGGAATCTCCGAGATCGACGAAGACACCGTGGCCTACCACTTCCACGAGCCGCTCGGCGTCGTCGGCCAGATCATCCCGTGGAACTTCCCGATCCTCATGGCCGTCTGGAAGCTGGCCCCGGCTCTTGCCGCCGGCAATGCGGTGGTGCTCAAGCCCGCCGAGCAGACCCCGGCATCGATCCTCTACCTGGTGAGCCTCATCAGCGACCTGCTGCCCGCCGGTGTCCTCAACGTGGTCAACGGTTTCGGCGTCGAGGCCGGCAAGCCCCTGGCCTCGAGCAACCGCATCCGCAAGATCGCGTTCACCGGTGAGACCACCACCGGCCGCCTGATCATGCAGTACGCGTCGGAGAACCTGATCCCGGTCACCCTCGAGCTGGGTGGCAAGAGCCCCAACATCTTCTTCAACGACGTCATGGCCTCCGACGACGGCTTCCTCGACCGTGCGCTCGAAGGCTTCTCGATGTTCGCGCTCAACCAGGGCGAGGTGTGCACCTGCCCGAGCCGTGCGCTGATCCAGCAGGACATCTACGACGAGTTCATCGCCAAGGCCGTCGACCGCGTCTCGAAGATCAAGCAGGGCAACCCGCTCGACACCGACACCATGATGGGTGCGCAGGCATCGAACGACCAGTTCGAGAAGATCTCGTCGTACCTGGCCATCGGCCGCGACGAGGGCGCCGAGGTACTCACCGGCGGCGAGGTCGCGGACCTCGGCGGCGACCTGTCCGGCGGCTTCTACATCAAGCCGACCGTCTTCCAGGGCAACAACAAGATGCGCATCTTCCAGGAGGAGATCTTCGGCCCGGTCCTCGCGGTCACCACCTTCAAGGACTTCTCCGACGCCATGCACATCGCCAACGACACCCTCTACGGCCTCGGCGCCGGCGTGTGGAGCCGTGACGGTGCGACCGCCTACCGTGCGGGCCGCGAGATCCAGGCCGGACGTGTGTGGACCAACACCTACCACGACTACCCGGCACACGCTGCCTTCGGCGGCTACAAGCAGTCCGGCATCGGTCGCGAGAACCACCTGATGATGCTCGAGCACTACCAGCAGACCAAGAACCTCCTGGTCGGCTACGCTCAGAACGCGAAGGGTTTCTTCTGATCCACTAGCTCCCTGAGTAGCCCGGAGCTTGCGAAGGGCCCGAGGTCTGCTCCCTGAGTAGCCCGGAGCTTGCGAAGGGCCCGAGGTCTGCTCCCTGAGTAGCCCGGAGCTTGCGAAGGGCGTATCGAAGGGCAACCCACAGAAGGTGATTGATAATGACCACCGAACAGATTGCTCCTGATCGGGTGGTCGCCACAGACGCCGCCGTGCAGCTCCTGACCAAGTTGTCGGAGCTGCACGGCGGTCTCATGATCCACCAGTCCGGTGGATGCTGTGACGGCTCGGCCCCGATGTGTTATCCGGTGGGGGAGTACCGGGTCGGTCAGCGCGACGTGTTGGTCGGCGAGATCGAACTCCCCGAACCCATTCCGGCAGTACGGGTCTGGATCAACGGCGACCAGTTCGAGCTGTGGAAACACACCCAGCTCATCCTCGACGTCGTGAAGGGACGCGGCGCCGGGTTCAGTCTGGAAGCGCCCGAAGGCGTGCGTTTCCTCTCCCGGGCCCGGGCCTTCACCGAGGAGGAGAACGAACTCCTCGCCGCGTCGCCCCCGCTGACGGGTGCGACCGCCGGACCCTGATCCGGTCAGCTCCACAGAATGCGTCGTGGGTGTCGAAATCCGATACCCACGGCGCATTCTCGGTTTCCCGGACAGGCGGCTTCGAGCGCATACGATCGAAGGATGTCGATGCCCGGCGATGCCCCACCACCACGACCCCGCGTGGCCGTCACCCCCATGCGGCCCCGGCGGAACACCGAACGCGCCGGGGCTGTCCGTTGGGTCGTCCTGGGGTGGATCGGCACCGTCGCGCTGACCCTGGTGACCGTCCTGTTGATCGTGGCGTCGCTCGACGACCTCCGCGCGGTCCTGGCCGCCGACCTGATCCGCGAACACCCCGACAGCGGCACCGATGCCGGACGCGCCGTGGACATCTCCCTGCTCATCGGCGCCGGCCTTGCGCTCGTGGTCGTCGTGTCGGGCGTCGCGGGAGCGTTCCGTCTGTGGGCCGGCCGTCGTGCGGGGCGGACAATGCTGGCGGTCGGCGCCCTGGTCGCGACTGCGGGCGCGGTTGGATTCCGTCTCACCGTCGATCCGTCGACGCCCGGGCTCGCCGACGCCGGCCTGTCTGCGCCGGTGCTGTGGCTGCCGGTGGCCGCGGCGGTGATCGCGCTGATCGCCACCGGCGTCGCCTTCACCCGCGCGGTGAGTGCATCTCTGCGCTGAAACCGGTTGTGCCGGCAGCTGTCTGTGACTCGTCGAGGCGCGCCACGATGCCCTCGGCACTGCGCGCGGCCACCTGGCAGGCCGTCGCCACGTCCGGTGCGATCAGCGGGTGGGCGGCGAGGGACCGCCACGCTCGAACGGCTTCGATCGCCGACGTACGAACAGTCGGCGGATCGGTTCCGGCGGGGAGACCCAGACGTGTCGCGGGATCGATCCCCGAGCCACCGATCAGGCGGGTGAGATCGGCGATCTGATCCGCAGGCAGGTCGAGTCCGCCGCCGCGGATGGTGGTGAGGAGTCGCAGCTCGCGGAAACCGTGCACGTCGGCGAGCTCTCGTCGGACCGACACCCGTAGCCGAGCCGCCTGAGTCGCCACGGACGTCGCCAGCAGGTGATCGAGAGTGACCAGTGCCGAATGGGACTTGAGTTCGTCGGCGCGCTGGGCGAACTGGGTGTCGATGATGGCACTCAACTCCGGCAGGCCGCTGCGGTCGAGGAGCTCCGCGGCCAGCGCGGTCGACGACGTCGCGCCGAAACGGATGAGCGTGACCGCCAGCCGGATGCCGAAGACGCCGAACCGCTCGGCGAGTGATCGCCGGAGACCGGCGGGGATGTCGGGCAGGATGTCGGGCCGCGCGAAGCGATCCACCGTCAGCAACGCCGCCTCGAGCTCCGGTCCCGGCGTCGAGGCCAGTTGTGCCAGTGCGCGGAACTCGACCTCGCGCAGCGTGCGGGCCGCCAGGGCGAGCAGCCCCGCGACGGGGACCACCGCCTGGCAGAGGCCGGTCCGCTCGAGTTCACCGGCGAAGCGCCCGGCGATCTGTTGGGCGGAGATCATCGCGTCCATCCGGCCGGCGCCCAGCTCGTCGGCACGCGACACGACGCCGACCACCCCCAACGGACCCGACGACCCGCCGATCGCGGTGCCGATACGTCGCAGCATGGCCGTATCCGTGGCGGTGAGAGATCGCAGCAGGTAGACGACCGCGTCGACCCCCGACTGGCCCCGGTGCTCGTCGGCCCGGGGTGCGAGGAGGCGGATCGTGGAGTCGGACAGCTCCGTCGACAGCGACGCGGTGCCCGGTGTGTCCACGATCGTGGTGGATTGCAGTGCGCGGGCGGGCCATTCGACGTCGAGATGGTCCACGTGATCGGCGGTGAGGCGGCCGAAGTCGAAACCGAGGCGTCCGTCGACACGGGTCACCGGGATCGGTATGGCTCGACCGTCGTCGACGTGTGCGGTCACCGACGGCGACCTTCCGCTGCGGTACCAGGTCACGACCCGCGTGCACTCGGTGGCATCGGTCGGGGCGATGTCCTGTCCGACAAGCGCATTGAGCAGTGTCGACTTGCCGGCCTTCAGCGAGCCCGCCAACGCGACCCGCACCGGTTGATACATCCGGTGCTCACAGAGATCGAGTTCGGCCTGCGCACGCGGGTCATCGGCCAGGGCGCCACGAGCGGTGTCGAGAAGCGCACGCGCACGATCGATCCCGGCCATCAGCGGGACTGCCCGGACGCGTGGCGACCGACCCTCGGTTGGGCCGGTTCGGGGTGGGCGGTCACGACCTGCTGAGGGTCGAAGTGATCGGCGGCTTTGCGCAGGGCGGCGACCGCCGCCAGCCGGGACTCGAGCTCGGCGGCTCGACGGGTCCGCTCGGACTCGGTGGAAGTGGCGGCAGACTGTGCGGCACTGAGGGATTCGGAGATGGAGCGGGCCGTCTGCTCGGCGACCGAGCTGAAGTGGTCGCGCAGCACGCGCTGGATGACCCGCAACCGGTCCCGGGACTCCTTGCCGACCTGGAAGCTGACGTCGTCGGTGAACGCCCGCACCGCCACCTTCGCCTTGGCTCGGCGTTCGAGCACCTTGGCCTGCTTGTCGTCACGGTAGGCCTTGGTGCCCAGCAGGAGTCCGGCACCCACCGACACCGGGTTGATCAGGGCCATGCCGACCATCGTCGAGATGAGCCCGAACATCAGCACGCCACCGTACGATCCCCGCATCCCGATCAGCAGTTTCTGTGTGACCCCGACCTTGCCGCTGTCGAGTTCGGCGAGTTCGGACACCGAGTCGAGGACACCGGTCAGATCGGCGATGTCGAAGTCGGGAAGCGAATTCTGGCCTGCCGCCGCGAAATGATCGGCGACCCGTTCGGCCAGCCAGACCGACCGCTCGTGAGCCCAGACGAAGTTGTCGCCGATCACCGTCGCCGTCTGTTCGGTCAACCATTCGGCGAGTTGTTCCCAGTCGGTCCCCGGGTCGCCCTCGTCGATGGCGCGTTCGGCCTCGCGGGTGACCGCTCGGAGCCGGTCGCGGAGATCGTGGTCGATGTCGGCGGCGAGGTCGGCGACCCCGTCGGCCAGGGTCTGCTGCCATTGCGCGGATTGCCGGCGCATCGCCTCCGCGTCGGCCTTGGCCTCGTGGAGCGCTCGGACGGCTTTGTTCGCGGTGTCCGGATCGCGCAGGGCGGCCAGTTCGCTGCCCAGGGTGAGTGCGAGATGTTCACTGACCACACGGAGATCGGTGGCCACCGCCCCGCGGGTCGCCTGTCGGGCGGTCGCCACCACGTGATCGCGGAGGTATCGGTAGAGATCGAGGAAACCGGCTTCGGCGTTCAGCTGTTCGTCGCCCAGGCGCAGCGCGTGAGAACGCAGCACCGACGACACCGGCAGCAGGGGAATGTCGATTCCGGCGGCCCGGAGGTGTGCGCGGTCGGCGTCGGCGACGGCCCGCCAGTGCGGGTACAGGTCGGTCTTGGTCAGCAGGCAGGCGACGGTCGGGCACAGGCCGATCACCTGCTGGAGGAAGGACATCTCCGGCGCGGTGAACTCCTGGCTGGCGTCGGACAGCACCAGCACCGCGTCGGCGGCCGCGACCATGCCCAGCGTGGCTGCGGCATAGGGGTGCCCGTGACCGCCGACCCCGGGGGTGTCGACGAGCACGAGTCCGTCCGCCAGCAGCGGACCGGGTGCACCGATCTCCAGTCGCAGCACCTCACGGCCGCCGGCGAGGGGCGAGTCGGGGGTGACGGCGCCGATGGCGTCCATCGGGACCGGGATGCGACTGTCGGCGGACGGACCGTCGACGACGAGGTCGGCGGTCGGTTGGGGCGCGTGCGAGATCACGGTCGGCACCGCGGTCGTCTCGTCGTCTCCCACCGAGCACACGTCGAGGTCCAGCAGGGCGTTGACGAAGTGGCTCTTGCCCTGTTTGAGCTGACCCACCACGACGATTCGCAACCGGGGGTCGGAGATGCGGGTCCGCGCGCCGTCGAGGCGGGTGACGAGATCGGTTCGCCCGGCCTCACGGGCCACCTCCGACATCGTGCTCAGCAGATCGCCGATGGTCGACGGTGCGGTCGGGGTGGCGGCCGCGGAGGCCTGCGCGACGTCGACCGTCCGACCGCTGGCCGGGAACTCGGCGGGTGAGCTTGTCATGGTGTCCTCACGGTAGTTCTGAGTCGGCGCACGCGGTCGGCATTGGGGAGGTGTTCCGGCGCGTACCGCAGAGACGAGGTCGGCCCCGGCACCGTCGACGTCCAGCGGGACTGGCGTCGGGCGATGCCGGGGCGAAGCCGTCGGGTCCGGCGTCAGCCGGCGTCCGGTCCGGCTTCGACGTCTCCGGATGCAGCGGTACCGGGTTCCGAGTCGGCACCCAGCCCGCCGGTGAGACCGCCGGTCAAGCCACCCGTCAGGCCGCCGGTGAGATCACCTGCGAGACCCCCGGTGAGGCCGCTCGTCGTGTCGGTCACCCCGCCGACGGTCGAGTCCAGGGCGCCACCGAGTCCGGCGTCGGTGTCAACGACGCCGCCGAGGTCGACGCCGCCACCGGCTTCGCCGCCGCCGGTGAGTCCGCCGGTCAGGCTGCCGGAGAGGTCGCCCGGGAGGTCGGTGCCCAGGTTGCCGATCGCATCGGTCGTCGCGCCGAGGGTGCCGCCCAGCGTCGAACCGACCGCCGCGGTCGCGTCCCCGCCGACGGTCGCGGCGCCGTCGGCCGCACCGGAGACGGCGGTCGTCAGGTCACCGGTGACCTCCGCAGGGAGCGAGCTGTCCAGGCCCAGTCCATCACCGAGGCCCAGTCCACCACCGAGACCGAGGTCGCCGCCGAGGGTCGAACCGAGCCCCGACTCCAGGGTCGTTCCGAGTCCGGCGAGTCCGCCGCCGAGTCCCGTCTCCAGGCCACCGGTGAGGTCGCCGACGGCGCCGCCGGTGAGGCCGCCGGTCAGGATCGGGCCGCCCACGTTGATGCCGTCCTCCGGCGAGATCACCAGACTCGGGTTGAGGACCGCACCGAGCTCACCCGTCAACGCCCCGTTGAGACCGCCCTGCAGTGTCGACTCCAGGGTCGTGACCAGACCGTTCGTGACCGCCAGATCGACGTCGAGCGCATTGCTCAGCGTGCTGGTGAGCGCACCGCCCAGATCCGCTCCACCGGCCAGCCGTCCGGCGAGGTCGCCGCCGAGGTCGCCGGTCAGCGCGGTACCGAGAACGGCACCGAGTGATGCGCCGAGGTCGGCTCCCACGTCGCCGCCGGCTCCGAGGACCGTCCCCAGCGTGGCGGTGAGGTCGCCGGCCGTCTCGGTGACCAGGCCCAGATCGGCGCCCGCCCCGAGTGCGGCGTCCAGTGCCCCGCCGAGCTGGGTGATGAGGGCGCCGTCGACCCCGAGGGCCCCACCCAGGTCACCGGCCAGCAGTTCACCGACACCGAGACCGGCACCCGCCGCGGCGTCGAGGATGCCGTCGACACCCGCGGTCGCACCGAGTACACCGCCGAGCGCGGTACCGAGTTGGGCAGCGAGTTCGCCACCGCCACCGAGTGCGGCCCCCAACTGGGCGGCCAGGTCGGTGGTGAGGCCTGCGTCGAGGAGACCGGCGAGGTCGGTGCCGAGCACGCCACCGAGGCCGAGCGCACCGCCCAGCGCGGCCCCGAGATCGGCGCCGGCAGCTGCTCCCAGGACGCCGCTGAGCACGGTGCTCAGGGCGGAGTCGAGTCCGACGCCGGCAGACAGCAGTCCGCCGAGTGCGCCACCCAGCTCGCCGCCCAGGCCTCCGATCACGTTCAGCCCGCCTTCGAGGGCGCCCCCGACGGAGCCCTCGAAGACGCTGCCGAGTCCCGCGCCCAGTCCCAGGCCGGTCTCGAGTCCTCCGCCGAGTCCGGCGGTCAGGTCGGCGGCGAGGCCACCGTCCAGCGCGGCGGCCAGGGTGCCGCCGAGTGCGGCGCCCAGGGC
>NZ_BAHE01000052.1 GCF_000298235.1 Gordonia namibiensis NBRC 108229 | reverse complement strand
CAGAGAAGATGCCGGACCGCCGGGACCCGCCGGACCACCGGGCGCGGGCGGCAGTGGCCCGCGAGGGCCGGGACGTCCCGAATCCGGCAGGTCGCGTCCGCGGGCCGGCGAGGGTGCGCTGATCGGCGCGCTCGGCACGCGCTCCCAAGGTGCGGTGCCGTGGGATCCGCCGGTGGGAGCCGGGCCCGACGAACCGGGGCCGGTAGGGCCGGGCCGGGTCGATTCGGTCTCGCGGGGCTTCGCGTCGTCGGACATCGACCACAGCTCGCGTGCCCGCTCGGACGCACCACCGGGAGAGGTGGGCGTGTTCGGAGAGCGCTCGTCGTCTGAGGTCACGTGTTCAAATTACCTGTGGATGCCGCCGACGCCCGGATCGACCGTCGGCGATGTCGTCACGAGGCCTGTGATTCCGTGCTCTCCGCGAGGGCCTCACGGACCTCTTCGACGCGGGGAACGGTCGGCGAGACCGGCGGCGGATCCTGACGCGTACGGCGCAGGATGGCGACGCCGACACCGGCGGTGAGCACCGCTGCGAGCACGGTCAGCGCGGCGACGAGGTAGTTCTTCGGCATGTCGACCAGAGTGCCAGCCCGGCCCCCGCCCGTGCCACCTCCGGCGATGTGACCCTGCGCGCGCAGGTGGGGTCGAGAGCCACGTCTCGACCACCCAAAACCGCACAAGTGGTTGGATGGAGGGGTGACCACTCAGAAAACCTCCGCAGTCATCCACACCAACCGCGGCGCCATCAAGGTCGACCTGTTCCCGAACCACGCGCCCAAGACCGTCGAGAACTTCGTCGGCCTGGCCGACGGGAGCAAGGAATACAGCAAGCCGAACGCATCCGGCGGCAACTCCGGCCCGTTCTACGACGGCTCGGTCTTCCACCGCGTGATCGCCGGCTTCATGATCCAGGGCGGCGACCCGACCGGCACCGGCATGGGCGGCCCCGGCTACCAGTTCGGCGACGAGTTCCACCCCGAGCTGCAGTTCGATCGTCCGTACCTGCTCGCCATGGCGAACGCCGGCCCGGGCACCAACGGCTCGCAGTTCTTCATCACCGTCGGCCCGACCCCGCACCTCAACCGTCGCCACAGCATCTTCGGTGAGGTCACCGACCCCGAGTCGCAGCAGGTCGTCGACGCCATCGCGACCACGTCGACCGATCGTCAGGATCGCCCGCTCGACGCCGTCGTCATCGAGAAGATCGAGGTCAACTGACCTCTCCGGAACACACCGCCCCGCAACGGGCGGTGTGTTACCGGCATCCCGACCGCCCCACCGGCCTGTCCTGCAGCCGGTGCGGGCGGCCGGCATGTCCGGACTGCCTTCGACCGGCGTCGGTCGGCCAGCATTGTCTCGACTGTCTTCGAGGTGATGGGGTTCAACAGACGCCGGCCTTCGGTGACCGCGGTGTGCGGCGCATGGCGACCACCCGCCTGACCGCGGGCAAGCCTTACGTCACCTACACCCTGATCGGGATCAACATCCTGATCTTCCTGCTGTGCGCCGTCCAGGCGGGCAGCTTCGGCGACCCCGGGGCCGCCACCATCTTCAGCTCCGGAGATCTCCTCAAGAGCGACGTCGCCGCCGGCGAGTACTGGCGCCTGCTGACGTCCGGCTTCCTGCATTTCAGTGTGATGCACGTGGCCGTCAACATGCTCTCGCTCTACATCCTGGGCCGCGACCTCGAACTCGCGCTGGGAATGTCCCGATACCTCGCGGTCTATCTGATCGCCCTGTTGGGCGGCAGTGCCGCCGTCATGTTGTTCGAGAACGACCGCGCCCTCACCGCAGGCGCCTCGGGGGCCATCTACGGTCTGATGGGCGCGATGCTGGTGATCATCCTCAAGGCCCGTGCCTCGCCGGTGCCCGTCCTGCTGATCATCGGCTTCAACGTGGTGTTGTCGTTCTCGCTGCCCGGGATCTCCGTCCTCGGACATCTCGGTGGTCTCGCCTTCGGCGCCGCGGCCACCGCTGCCATCGTCTATCTCCCGGGAATGGTCCTGCCGGAGGGACGTCGAACCCAGGAGGCGGCCAGCCGGGTCGGCTGGATCGCGCTGGGTGCGCTGTTCGTCGTCGCGCTCGGCCTGGGGATCGCCGGTGGGCTCACCTACGACGGACTCACCTACATCCGCTGACGCGCCGGGCGTCGACAGCCGGGTCGGTCAGCGGTCGTCGTCGACGTGGAATCCCGCTGCGCGGAGTGCGTCGACCACCGACAGCAGGTCGGTACCGAGATCCCAGCGGCTGAAGACGAGTAGCCGGGTGTCGTCGCGGGGCCCGTCGGATCCGTCCGGACGACTGGTTTCGGCGTTGTCGTCGAGGACGTCGATCTCGAGCTGCCCCACCCGACGGCCGACGCGCCGCATCGACAGCAACCGGATCCGTTCGACGCGGTCGGGCGTATAGCTGCGTCGTCCGGTCAGACCGCGCACGGTCAGCGTCGCCGGGTGTCCGGCCGTGAGTTCGAGTCGTGGCCGGACCAGCAACGTGTAGACGCCCAACGCGAACAGCAGCACGCCGGCGATCCCCATGAGGACCGATCCGGCAGGGTCGTTGGACACGACGACCGCCCCGCCGAGCAGGATGACGCCGCCGACGCAGCCCGCGACACCCGCTCCAACCGGCGTCGACCATGCGTGTGTGGAGAAGTCAGCAGAGTTATCCACAGGAGTTACTCACAGTGGGGACTACTTACACACATGTTATTTCCACAGTGTGGATAACTTACACGCATGTGTTTTCCCAGGTCAGAGCGCGACACGCGGGGAATGATCGTGTTCGGGATCAGCGCCACCGCATGGTCATCAACAGGCCGGCCACCATGAGGGAGAACCCGATGAGGAAGTTCCAGGAGTTGAGCTCGGCCATCCAGTGCAGGACCTGACCCTCCGCGCCGTACGCGGTGGGGGTGGCGGCGAGGTAGTAGACGACGAGCCAGGCGAGCCCGAGGAGCATCAGGCCGAGCATCACGCTCACGTAGATCGTGCTGGAAGCTCCGGCCTTGACCTTGACCGGCGTCCTGCTCGCGGTGTTGATCGTGTAGTCGGTCTTCTTCCGGACTTTTGACTTGGGCATGACATCCTCTGTTGTGCTGTACCGCAGCAGCGGTCGTACGCGTGCCCGGGACTCGGCGAACGTCGTGGAGACCGATCGGCCCGGGGTCGGAAACACTCGACTTCTACGGTATCTCACCAGGTCGCTGACCGAGGTACCCGCTTTCGGCGGTAGCCTTTTCTGCGTGAGTCGCATCCTGGTCATCGACAACTACGACAGCTTCGTCTACAACCTGGTCCAGTACCTGGGCCAGCTCGGTGTCGAGGCCGTCGTGTGGCGCAACGACGACCCGCGGCTGACTCCGTGGGACACCGAACATCTGCGTGAGGCGGTCTCGGGATTCGACGGGGTGCTGCTGAGCCCCGGACCCGGCACCCCGCAGCGCGCCGGTGCGACGATGCCGATGGTCGAGGTGGCCGCCGCCGAGGAGCTCCCGCTGTTGGGTGTCTGCCTGGGTCATCAGGCGATCGGCGCGGCGTTCGGTGGAACCGTCGACCGCGCACCGGAACTCCTGCACGGCAAGACCTCCCTGGTCTTCCACGACGACAAGGGCGTCCTCGCGGGGCTGCCGGATCCGTTCACCGCGACCCGCTACCACTCGCTCACGGTGCTGCCCGAGACCATCCCCGACGAACTCGTCGTCACCGGACGCACCGAGTCGGGCATCGTCATGGCGATGGCCCACCGCGAGCTGCCGATCCACGGCGTCCAGTTCCACCCGGAGAGCGTCCTGACCCAGGGCGGGCACCGGATGCTCGCCAACTGGCTCAAGACGTGCGGCATCGAGATCGACGAGACCCGCGTCGCGGCGCTCGAAGCGGAGATGGCCAGCGCGGTCGGTTGATGCCACCCTCGCTGTCTGAGGTGGGAGGAGCGCGACACAGCCCTCGCTGTCCGAGGTGGGAGGAGCGCGACACAACCTTCGCTGCCTGAGGTTCGAGGAGCGCGACACACCCCTCGCTGCCTGAGGTGCGAGGAGCGCAAGCGACGAGCCACGAAGGCCTGGCGAGCCGTCGTCGGATGCCCTAGTTCGGCAGCAGGCTGGCCTGGCCGATGATGATCGTGATCGGGCCACCCTTGCGCGCCTTCGAACCCGCCGGCGGTTCCTGCCCGACGACACGTCCGTTGTCGGGACTGTTCAGCGGCACGTTCCGGGTCTGACGCGTCAGCGTCGACCGTTCCCAACCGGCCTGTTCGAGGGATGACTGGGCCTCGGCGGGTGTCTTGCCGCGCAGACTCGGGACGGTGAACAGGTTGCCCCGGGACACCGACAACTGCACCGTGCTGCCCTGTTCGGCCGTCGAACCGGGGCCGGGAGAGGTGGAGATGACCTCGCCCGCGGGCTGGTCCGAGTCGACCGCGACCTCATCGACCGACATGCCGAGCTCCTCGAGAACCGCGCGGGCACGATCTGCCGGCATGCCGACGACGTCGCGGACGGTGATCTCCTTGGGGCCGTTACCGACATTGAGGACCACCGGCCCGTTGACCGGCACCTCGGTGCCGATCTTCGGCGCGGTCGAGACGACCTTGTCCTTCATGTCGGCGGTCGAGTCGACACGCTCGGTCTTGACGTTGGTGAACCCGAGCACCTTGAGGGCGTCGAGGGCTTCGGCAGGCGTCTTGCCGACCAGGTCGGACGGTATCCGGTGACGTTGTGGACCGGAGGAGATGTACAGGGCGACCTCGGATCCCTCGGTCGCCATCACACCCTCGCCGGGTGTCGAACGGGTCGCGAAACCGGGCCCGACGTCGAGGCTGGGTTCCTCGAGGACACGCACCTCGAACCCCGCTCGTTCGAGGGACGACTGCGCGTCCTCGGAACTGAGTCCGGCGACCGCGGGCACGGTGACATCGGGATCGGAGCCCGAACTCCAGGGAGACCACAGGAACAGCGTTGCGACGAGCAGCACGACCGCGGCGATCGCGCCGGCCATCAGCCAGCGGGGGCGCCGACGTGGCGGGTCGTCGTCGGAGCCGGACCCATAGTCGGCGTCGCGTCGGTGACTGCCACCGGCACGCGTGGGGATGGCGCGCCGCGGTGTGGTCGTCTCCGACCGGACCGGGCGTCGGGGGCCGGTGTCGATGAACTCGGTGCGCTCCTCGTCGGTGAGCAGCATCGGCGCCGACGGCTTGCCGCCCGCGAGCACCCGGATCAGGTCGGCGCGCAGATCGGCGGCCGACTGGTACCGGTTGTCCTTGTTCTTGCTCATCGCCTTGAGCACGACCGAGTCGAGCTCACGCGGGATCTCCGGGCGTACGTGCGACGGCCACGGCGGATCCTCGTGCACATGCTGATGGGCGACCGCGACCGGCGAGTCGCCGGTGAACGGCGGCTCCCCGGTGAGCAGCTCGAAGAGGACGCAACCCATCGAGTAGATGTCGCTGCGCGGGTCCACCTTGATACCGCGGGCCTGCTCGGGCGACAGGTATTGGGCGGTACCCATGACGGCGGAGGTCTGCGTCATGGTCGACGTGGAGTCGCTCATCGCGCGGGCGATGCCGAAGTCCATCACCTTCACCGCGCCGGACTTGTCGATCATGACGTTCGCCGGCTTCATGTCGCGGTGCACGATGCCGTTGCGGTGCGAGAAGTCCATGGCGGCGGCGACGTCGGCCATCCACGTCATCGCCTGACGTGGGGCGATCGGACCGTTGGCCCGCAACACGTCTCGCAGGGTGTCACCGTCGACGTACTCCATGACGATGAACGGCAGCGGACCGTCCTCGGTCTCGGCCTCGCCGGTGTCGAAGACCTGGACGATCGTCGGGTGGTTCAGCTTCGCGGCGTTCTGGGCCTCACGTCGAAAGCGCAGATAGAACGACGGATCGCGCGCGAGGTCGGCGCGCAACACCTTGATCGCCACGTCCCGGTGCAGCACCAGGTCGCGGGCATAGTGCACCTCGGACATGCCACCGAAACCCAGCGTTTCGCCGAGTTCGTAGCGGTCGGAGAGGTGGTGTGGTGTCGTCATCTGCCTCGGGGTCAGCCTGGGATCTCAGCTCAGCGGGTCGTCGGGGGTGGTATCAGCATGGCGCGGTGACCTAACACAGCGGGAACGGCACGCCGGGGAAGCACGGGGTGCCGGTGGCGGCCCCGGTGTCCGTCGTGTCGTCGGTGGTCGTCGGCGGACCGGGCGCGGTGGTCTCCGTCGTCGTCTCCTCGCTGGTCGTCGTCTCCTCACGGGTGGTCGTGCGGGTCGGGCGTTGCGTGGTCGTGGTCTCGTCGGGTTCCTCCGTCGGGACCACGGTGGTGGTCTCGGTGACGATCGACGAGGTGGACGGCGCCGACGGTGCGGTGTCGTCGCCGCCGCTGCTCAGCAGGTAGAAGCCGATCAGGCCGATCGCGCCGACGAGCAACGCGGCAGCGACACCGGCGAGCACCTTCTGCCCGGTGGTCCAGCTGTTGTCCGGCGGCGGTGCGACCGGAGTGCGGGACGTCGGTCGCGGCGTCACGGGACGCGAGGCGGTACCCGGTGCCGTGGTGGCGCGGGTCGCGACGGTGTTGCCCAACGCCGCGGCACCGGCCGCACCCGCTGCGGCGCCGGCGATCGCTCCCGGGCGCGGGGGTCGACGACCTGCGCGGACGGCGGCCACCGCATCGGCGAACTCGCCGCCGTTCGCATAACGCTGACGCGGGTCCTTGGCCATCGTGATCTCGATGAGCTCGCGGACACCCGACGGCAGGTTGGGTGGCAGCGGCGGCGGCGATTCACGGATGTGCTTCATCGCGACGGTGATCGCACCATCGCCCAGGAACGGACGTCGGCCGGTGAGGGCCTCGTAGCCGACGACGCCGAGCGAGTACACGTCGGACGCAGCGGTCGCCTCGTCGCCGGTGGCCTGTTCGGGAGAGATGTACTGGGCGGTGCCCATCACCATGCCGGTCTTGGTGACCGGCGCGGAGTCGACGGCCTTGGCGATGCCGAAGTCGGTGATCTTCACCTGACCGGTCGGCGTGATCAGGATGTTGCCCGGCTTCACGTCGCGGTGCACCAGACCCTGGCTGTGTGCGGCCTGCAGCGCCCGACCGGTCTGCTCGAGCATGTCGAGGGTGTTGGTCAGCGACAACCGGCCGAGCCGGGAGATGACCGAGTTCAGCGGCTCGCCGTCGACCAGTTCCATCACGAGGTACGCGAGCGGGTCGCCACCGTTGTAGTCCGGTGTCTCGCCGTAGTCGAAGACGTTGGCGATGCCCGGGTTGTTGAGCTTCGCCGTCGTCTGGGCCTCGGCGCGGAACCGGGCGATGAACTCCGGGTCGCTCGTGTACTCGGCCTTGAGGACCTTCACCGCCACACGACGATTCAGGCGCGTGTCGAGGGCTTCCCACACCTGGCCCATGCCGCCTGTCGCGATCAGGCGGATGAGCCGGTAACGATCACCGATGGTGGTGCCGTTCTGCAGGGTCATCGACTGCCACCTCCCACCAGTGAGTTGATCACTTCTCGTCCGATCGGTGCGGCCACGGTCCCACCGACCGAATCCGCACCGAATTGTCCATTCTCCACCACCACGGCCACCGCGATCTGCGCGTTCGAGGACGGTCCGAACGCGATGTACCAGGCGTACGGGGTGTCGGTGCTCGAACCGCTCTCGGCGGTGCCGGTCTTCGACGCGATCGAGACCGGTCCGCCGGCGCCCGCGGTGGAGCGTTCGGACTCGATCATCATCGACGTCAGCTCGGCCGCCTGTTCGGGCGTGATCGGCTTGTTCGCGGTGCTCGGCGGCGTGGTCTGCAAGGTACGAAGATCCGCCGATTGGAGCTTATCGACCAGGTACGGCTGCATACGGACCCCTCCGTTGGCGACGGTCGCCGCGATCATGGCGTTCTGCAGCGGCGTCAACCGCACGTCCCGCTGTCCGATGGATGCCTGTGCGAGGACGTCGAGCGACGGGATCGGGCCCACGGTCGAGTCGACGACCGGCATCGGGATGTCCGGGCCGGGCTGATCGAGACCGAACAGGCTCGCGGTCTCGGTGAACTTCGGGATCGCGTCCGACATCTTCTCGGTCACCAGCTCGGCGAACGCGGTGTTGCACGAGTACTTGAACGCCGTCTCCAGCGACACGGTCCCGCCCGACGAACCGGGGCAGGACTCGCCTCCGTAGTTCGGCAGCGACACGTTGGTACCCGGCAGCGGGAAGCTCGGGGCGGCGGTGAGACGGATGCCCGGGGTGATGTTGTCGCGCAGGGCGGCCGCCGAGGTCACGACCTTGAACGTCGAACCAGGCGGGTACAACTGGCTGATAGCGCGGTTTAGCATCGGCTGCGCGGTGTCGCCGGGGCGGTTCCACGCTTCCCAGCTGCTCTCGCGGACTTCCTGGTCGTGGCTGGCCAGCTTGTTCGGGTCGTAGCTAGGGGTCGAGACCATCGCCAGGATCTTGCCGGTGTTGGGCTGCAGCGCCACCACCGCGCCGCGGCATGGTCCGTCGCATGGACCGTTGAGCATGGCGCGATAGGCGGCCTGCTGCACCTTCGGGTTGATCGTGGTGACCACGTTGCCGCCCCGCGGGTCGCGGCCGGAGAACATGTCCATGAACCGCTGGCCGAACAACCGGTCGTCGGAGCCGTTGAGGATCGAGTTCTCGTAGTGCTCGATCTGGCTCGCGAGGTACTGGAACGAGTAGTAACCGGTGACCGGCGCGAACGCCTCGGCACCCTCCCGCGGGTACTGACGCAGGAACTTCAGCCGGCTGTCGATGGGCACCGACAACGCGATCACGGTGCCGTCGGCGGTCGTGATCAGGCCACGCTGGCGCGAGTACTCGTCGAGCAGGACCCGGTTGTTGCGGGGATCGGTCTTCAGGGCGTCGGCCTTGAACACCTGGACGTAGGTGGCGTTGGCCAGCAGCGCGACGATCATCACGATCACCGCGATCGACACGTTGCGGATCGGTTTGTTCACTTGCGCTTCACCACCTGGGTGGGCAGCGCGTCGACCGGCTTGGCCGTCGTCGGACGCTTCTTGACCGGATCGGGTTCGCGGGCGGCGTTCGAGATCCGGATCAGCAGCGCGACGAGAATGTAGTTGGCCAGCAGCGACGAGCCGCCGTACGACAGAAACGGGGTCGTCAGACCGGTCAGCGGGATCAGCTTGGTGACGCCGCCGACCACGACGAAGATCTGCATGGCGATGGTGAACGCCAGGCCCGTCGCGAGGAGCTTGCCGAAGCTGTCGCGCACGGCGATTCCGGTGCGCAGGCCGCGGTGGATGAAGACCATGTAGAGCAGCAGGATCGCGAAGAGGCCGGCGAGCCCGAGCTCCTCACCGATGGTCGAGATGATGAAGTCCGTGTTGGCGAACGGCACGATGTTGGGCCGACCCGATCCGAGGCCGGTGCCGAACAGACCGCCCGTGGCCAGGCCGAAGAGGCTCTGACCGATCTGGTAACCGGAACCGTCGAAGTCGTCGAAGGGGTTGAGCCACACCGAGACGCGGGTCTGCAGGTGGGAGAAGATCGACCACGCGATCACCGCACCGATCGCGAACAGGCCGATGCCGAGGACCAGCCATTCCACGCGCGAGGTGGCGACGTAGAGCATCGTCAGGATCGTCGCGAAGATCAGCAGTGACGTACCGAGGTCCTTCTGGACGACCATCACCGCGATCGCGATCGCCCAGGCGGCGAGCAGCGGACCGAGGTCCCGGGCGCGGGGGAGGTCGACGCCGAGGACGTGCGGGCCCGCGGTGATGAACAGGTCGCGCTTCGACACCAGGACCGCCGCGGCGAAGATGATGATCAGGATCTTGGAGAACTCGCTGGGCTGGATCGAGAAGAACGGCGTGATGATCCAGTTCTTGGAGCCGTTGATCTCGGAGAACGCGCTCGGCAGGATCGCCGGGATGATCAGAAAGAT
The DNA here is from genome assembly GCF_000298235.1 of Gordonia namibiensis NBRC 108229. GTDB lineage: Bacteria > Actinomycetota > Actinomycetes > Mycobacteriales > Mycobacteriaceae > Gordonia > Gordonia namibiensis. The sequence goes on along the minus strand of NZ_BAHE01000052.1, from coordinate 71,474 downwards.
CAGACCACCGAGGCCGAGCGTGTAGGCATACCGCGACAGCGTCCGGTGGTCGCGGATGAGGATCAGCACCGCCGAGAAGGCGATGATGCCCAGACCGGCCCACAGCAACTGCTGGTCGGCGTTGTTCGTCGCCTGGGTGGGGTTCATCGACTCACCGGTGTTGCCCGACCCGAGATCGAGGCGGTGGATCAGCACCAGACCCAACCCGTTGAGCACGGCGACGACCGGCAGCAGGATCGGGTCGGCGTGCGGCGCATAGCGTCGGACGACGACGTGGGCGACCCCGAACAGCGCCGTGTAGGCGGCGACGTACTTGAAGATGTCCCAGGTCAGGCTCTGGCCCTGCGCGGCCTGGACGATGAGCAGGGCGACCGTCACGAGGCCGATGGCGAACACCAGCAGGAGCAGCTCGGCGTTCCGGCCGGTGCTTGTCGCGGGTTCGCGAGGCGGGGCGTGCGGGGCGGGCGCGGCTTGAGTCATCTCACCTGCTGCCGGCAGCTGGTGCCCGCGTCCTCTGGAGGTGCGGGCGTGTCGGACGGTGCGGTGCCCGGGGCGGGCGGTGCCACCGACTCGGTGGCGCCGCGCTGCGGGATTCCGGACGGTGCAGTGGCACGGGGAGCGGGCGGTGCGCTCGACGCGGGCGGCGGGGTCGCCGAGGACGGCGGCGGGGGAGTCGACGACGGAGCGTTGTCGCAGCGGAAGGTGAGCTCCTTGGTCACCACGCCCTCGATCTCCTCGGCGCTGCGGTCACGGATCATCACGTTCTTCACCGACTGCGCCGGTCCGGACACCAGATCGTCGACGTTGAGCGGCACCTCGCAGGTGTCGTCGTAGGGGATGAAGGTGTAGGTCGGCTTCTCCTGGTCGAGATCCTCGACGCAGACGCGCGTGACGGGCTTGCTCATCGACACGAAGAGGACGTCGGCCGGCGAACCCTGGTGGATCACGACGTCGCCGGCGGAGTCGGCGGCCACGTAGTAGTTGCTCCGCACGATCGAGCGGGTCACGAAGAACCCGGCGATGAGCGCGACGACGACGGCCAGGACGACGCCCACGGCCAACCACCGGCGCCACGTGCTCCTGTGCTTCGGCGGTTCCTCCGCCTGGGTCAGCACCGTCGGGCGCTGCGGCTCGGCGGGTGGCGGACGCAGCGCGGCGGCGCGTCCGGCCGCGGTGGCCGGGTCGGGGGTGTAGGACTCCTCATTGCCGCCGGCGGCACCGCCGACGATGGGCCGGGAGTCGCCGTACTCGGTGTCGACGACGTCGGCGAGGACGACGGTCACGTTGTCCGGGCCGCCGCCGCGCAGGGCGAGTTCGATGAGGCGGTCGGCGCACTCCTTCGGGTCGGCGATGGATCCGAGGGTCTCGGCGAGGGTCTCCTCGCTCACGACGTCGGACAGTCCGTCGCTGCAGAGCATGTACCGGTCACCGGCACGCGCCTCGCGCATCGTGAGTGTCGGCTCGACCTCGGAACCGGTCAGCGCACGCATGATCAGTGACCGCTGCGGATGCGTGTGCGCCTGTTCAGCGGTGATCCTGCCTTCGTCGACGAGGGTCTGTACGAATGTGTCGTCGCGGGTGATCTGGGTGAGGACGCCGTCGCGGAACATGTAGCCGCGTGAATCACCGATGTGGCACAGCCCGATTCGGCTGCCCGCGAAGAGGATGGCGGTGAGCGTGGTGCCCATGCCGTCGAGTTCGGGGGACTCCTGGACCTGTGCGGCGATCGCCTCGTTGCCCGCGCGGGTGGCGCGGTCGAGCTGGCTCAGCAGATCGCCGCCGGGTTCGTCCTCGTCGAGTTCGGAGAGGGCACGGATGACGAGCTGGCTGGCGACCTCGCCGGCCGCGTGTCCGCCCATGCCGTCGGCGAGTGCGAGCAGGCGCGGGCCGGCGTAGAAGGAGTCCTCGTTGTTGGACCGGACGAGACCGCGGTCGCTGCGCGCGATGTAGCGCAACACAAGTGTCACGGGCGCAACTCGATCACGGTCTTGCCGATGCGGATCGGCGTGTTCAGCGGGACCTTGACGGCGGTCGTCACCTTGGACCGGTCGAGATAGGTGCCGTTGGTGGAGCCGAGGTCTTCCACGTACCAGTCGTCACCGCGTCTGGAGAGTCGCGCATGACGTTCCGAGGCGTAGTCGTCGGTGAGGACGAGGGTCGAGTCGTCGGCGCGACCGAGCAGCACCGGCTGCTGCCCGAGGCTGATCCGGGTGTTTGCCAGAGCGCCGTGGGTGACGACGAGATAGCGCGCCGCGCCGCGGACCCCGCCACTGCGTCGACGCTTCTCCGCACCTCCCGAGTAACGCGGGATGCGCATGCCGCCGGCCGAGGCGATGTCGGCCCGAAGGGTCCGGATCACGGCGAAGACGAACAACCACAACAACAGCAGGAACCCGATACGGGTCAGTTGCAGCACCAAGCCCTGCATCTCGTGTGTTCACCTCCAGCGCCGTCACATCTCGGACCAGTCGTACTCGGTAAGCCGTACCGGGCGGGCGTCGATCTCGACTGCCGATGGCAACCGGCGGACCCCGTGTGCATCTTATGGGCAGTTGAGCCGAACCCGTTCATTCACATATGACAGTTCAGTATCAACCGCCCCCGCGGAGTCGCCCGGATCACTTCGGTCAGCGGCCACCGCCGCCCGCGTTCGACGGGCGCTGGACGGCGGTTGCCGGGACTACTGGAACCGGACGGTGATGTCGGAATGACCCACGCGGATGCGGTCGCCGTCGGCGAGTTCCCAGGTGTTGACCTGCAGGTCGTTGACCGTGGTGCCGTTGGTCGAGTTGAGGTCGGTGAGCATCGCGGTGGTGCCGTCCCAGCGGATCTCGACGTGGCGACGCGAGACACCGGTGTCGGGCAGACGGAACTGCGCGTCCTGGCCGCGGCCGATCACGTTGGAACCCTCGTGCAGCTGGAACGTGCGGTTGCTGCCGTCCTCGAGAAGAAGGGTGATCGACGACGGGGCGTAACCGGCGGCGGGTCGTCCTGCGCCGTAACCCTGGTCGTAGCCACCCTGGTAGTCGTAGGCCGCCGGCGGCTGCTGGCCGTAGCCGGGCTGGCCGTAGCCCGGGTCGTAGCCGCCGGGCTGCTGGCTGTAGCCCTGCTGTTCGTAGCCGGGCTGTGCGTAGCCCTGCTGGCCATAGCCCTGCTGGTCGTAGCCGGGCTGGCCGTAGCCCGGGTCGTAGCCGCCGGGCTGCTGGCTGTAGCCCTGCTGTTCGTAGCCGGGCTGTGCGTAGCCCTGCTGGCCGTAACCCTGCTGATCGTAGCCGGGCTGCCCGTAGCCCTGGCCGTAGCCGGGCTGCTGACCGTAACCCTGCTGTTCGTAGCCGGCGGGCTGCTGTCCGTAGGCCTGCTGCTCGTATCCCTGCTCGTAGCCGGGCTGCTGGCCGTACTGGTCGTAGCCCTGCTGTCCATACGCCTGCTGGCCGTAGCCCTGCTGCTCGTAGGCCTGCTGGTCGTACTCGGGATCGGCGCCCCTGCGCTGGTCGTATCCGGGGTTCTGAGTCATCTTGGGGGCTCCTTGGTCGGGTGCGTCGGCGGGAAGAGCTTGTGCGGCCGGGCGAGGATTCGGGGCCGGGGGGCCGGCCGGTGGGCGGGGGGCCTTCGGTGGTGCGCCGTGTGGTGGTCCCGAACGCGACGGCACCGGGCGGGGCCTCGCGTCAGGGTTCACCGTGCCGCGCGCACGGAAGATCCCGGTGTGCAGTGATGGCGATTGTTCGAACTCTACGACGACCTTGCCGTAGGTCTGCCACCCGTTGTCCTTGATGAAGTGTTCCAAATGCTTCGAGAAAGTCTTGCGGTTCAGTTCGTATTCCGCAGCAATGTGGTCGTGATCGCTCGGACTCAACAGCAAGGTGTAGCTGTTGGCGGCAAGGACGGTACCGTCGCCGAGATCTTCCAGCGACTCCTCGGCTTCACGCTGAAGGCCGTTCTCGATCTCCTGTGGAGCCACCTGACCACCGAAAACTCGCGCAAAACCGTCGTCAACAGCGCCTTCGAGCTTGCGTTCAATTCGTTGCAGGATCCCCACCGAGACCTCCTTTCGCGGCATTCGAGCGTGTCGCCGTGCATATGGCCTTGTTTGATGATAGCGACAAGAACGGACAACTGTGCCACCGCGACAACTGGTGCATCGTGTGTAACACCTGCCTCATCGGTCTGGCCAGTCACTGGTGCCGCAGGTCACCAGCCCTTCGATTGCCCTCGAACACCCGAGTTTTGTAGTAGGGGCGCGGTGCTGTTATCGTCGTCCAGTCGCCGGACGAACCCAGTCCGACGACATGCCCGCCGGATCTCCGGCGGCCACGGGCGAGTGGCGGAATGGCAGACGCGCTGGCTTCAGGTGCCAGTGTCCTTCGGGACGTGGGGGTTCAAGTCCCCCTTCGCCCACACGGTGAAAGAGGTCGGATCGCGGAAACGCGGTCCGGCCTCTTTTCGTATGCGCAAACCCACCCTTTTTCGGCAAACCCAGCATCCGGCGGGGTGGTGGATCCGGCGAAAAAGGGTGGATTTGAGCGGGGCTACTTCTCCCGGCCGACGACGCGCGTCGCGAATCCGTTCAGCCGCAGCTGCAGCGACTCGATGCGCTGCTGCCGCACGGCTTCCGGATCGTGACCGCCGAAGACCGGCGGCGGCTTCATGCGCACATTCTTCGAGCACTCGAAGTTCGAGCAGATCAGGGTGCCGACGGTGTCGCCCTTGCGGCCGGCGGCGCCGGCGAGCTTGGCGCTGAAGAAGGCGACGTCGTTGGGTAGCAGGACGTCCTCGCAGAACGAACACAGCGGCCGTTTGCGCGGCTGGCGTCCGCCCAGGCGGAGCATGATGCCGACGGGCTCGTCGTCGGTCGGGATGACGACGTAACCGACCAGCGGCTGCTTGGGATCCCGCCATCCGACGAAATCCTTGCGCTCCCAGTTCAGTTCCTTGAAGTCGGGTGGCAGGACGAGCGACTTTCGTTCGCGGACGGTCGCATTGACGAAGGATCCACGGATCTCGGATTCGGTCAGGGCATGCATGAGTGAGAAACACCTCGGGTGTCGTGGAGGGTGAGTGAGGGCACGCGTCGACCGGCGCGGGTCCGCGGGTGCGGTACTCGCGCCGGTCGGGGCAGGTCACTCAAGCGCCGGCGTGCAGGACGCCGACGACCTCCTCACGCCCAGCGGGCGACGACACGGAATGCATGAACCCGATGCTCGCGCGGGGGCGCCGCTCTGTCAACGCATTTACGCGAGCGACCCGGTATGCAGCACCATTTTTCAGCCGGCCAGCAGACCGGCGACCTTCACGACTCGCTGCGCCAGGTGGGCGAGGGCGGCCTTGGTGGGGTCGTCGAGGCCGTTCTTGTTCTCCGGGCCGGTGACGTGAGAGACGCCGTAGGGGTTACCGTCGGCGAACTTCAGTCCCTCGGTGTAGCCGGGCGGTACGAGGATGCCGCCGAAGTGCATCAGCGAGGTGTACAGGCCGACGAGCGTCGTCTCCTGTCCGCCGTGCGCCGTCTGGCTCGAGGTGTAGGCGGCATACGCCTTGTCGGCGAGCTTTCCCTCGGCCCAGAGTCCGCCGAGGGAGTCGATGAAGGTCTGGAATTGCGACGACGTGCTGCCGAATCGGGTCGGGGAGCCGAAGATGACGCCGTCGGCCCAGACGATGTCGTCGCCGGTGGCGCTCGGCAGGTCCTTCGTCGCCTCGTAGTTCGCCGACCAGGCAGGATTCTCCGCGAAGGTCTCCGGGTCGCGGGTCTCCTCGATGTGGCGGACCCGCACCTCGGCACCGGCCGCCTCGGCAGCGGTCTTGAGTTCGTCAGCCATGGCCGTGCCGTGTCCGGTGGCCGAGTAGTAGATGATCGCCAGTTTCGTCATGTCACTCCTGTCTCGGTGGTTGCAACTTCCTCTGGGCGGGTACCCGTGTTCGGTGATGCGACACCCACACTCGCCGCGAGAAGTCGTCGACGGGATTCGTCACCCGTCGACCGGCGGATAGGTGGAGCGATGCTGCACATCGGTACCTCGGGCTGGCAGTACAAGGACTGGCGCGGCGCGTTCTACCCGGAGAAGGTCCCGCAGCGGGAGTGGCTGGACTACTACTCCAAGCGGTTCACGACGGCCGAGGTCAACAACACCTTCTACCGGCTGCCGGAGAGGACGGTGTTCGAGAACTGGGCCGAGACCGTACCGGCCCACTTCCGGATGGCGGCGAAGATGAGCCGCTACCTGACACACGTGAAGCGGCTGAAGGAGCCGGCCGAGCCCGTCGAGCGCTTCCTCGATCGTGCCGCCGGTCTAGGTACCAAGCTCGGGCCCGTCCTCCTGCAACTCCCGCCCAATCTGCAGGCGCAGCCTGATGCCCTGGCCGCCACCCTCGAGCTCTTCCCGAACACCGTTCAGGTCGTCGTCGAGCCGCGCCACGAATCGTGGTGGACCGACGAGGTGCGCGACGTTCTCGAACGGCACAACGCGGCCCTGTGCTGGGCCGACCGGAAGAGTCGTTCTCTCACCCCGCTGTGGCGGACGGCGGACTTCGGGTACCTACGTCTGCACGACGGCACGGCCAAGCGGCCGATGAGTTACGGGACCCGTGCCATCGACAGCTGGCTGCGTCGATTGTGGGACATGTTCGACGACCGGTGCGACGTCTACGTGTACTTCAACAACGATCCGGGATGCGCGGCGATCGACAACGCGCGCACCATGATTCGCAGAGCCAGCGCCCTGGGGATGCCGGTCGCGACGTACGACGAGGCGCCCGTCGAGTGAGCTAGAACACGGACTTTTAATTGGTATTCCTGGTGCCAATTTATGTTTTACTTTCGGCATGCAGCTGACACGCTTCACCGACATCGGCCTCCGGGTCGTGATGCGGCTCGCCGTCGCCGGTGAACAGTCGGTCGGTGAACAGCGTGGGGCTGCAACACCTCTCACCACGAAGGATCTCGCGGAAGAGCTCGCCGTCCCGTACACGCATGTCGCCAAAGTCGTCGGCAGGCTGTCGGAGATGGGCGTCGTCCACGCGCGCCGCGGCCGAACCGGCGGTCTGACGATCACCGACCTCGGTCGCGAAGCGCGCGTGGGCTGGCTCGCGCGATCCCTCGAGGGTGACGGGGAGGTTGTCGATTGCGAAGGCCCGCAGCCGTGCCCGCTCCGACGTGGATGCCGTCTGCGGGGAGCGCTCGCCCGTGCGGCCGCCGCCTTCTACGACACCCTCGACTCCGAGACCGTCGCCGACCTCGCCGCGGAGCCGACCACTGCGGTGCTGCTCTCGCTGTCGCCGCGGCCACCAGGTGAGCAGGCCGGTTGACCTTCTCGCCGCCCGAGGTGCGAGGAGCGCTGGCGACGAGCCACGAAGGCCTGGTGACAAAGAAATCATCACCGCCTCAGAGACTTCCGGCCACCCGCCGGAACTACTATCCCGATGAGCAAGTGAACAAAGGAGTTCTCATGCTGTCCGACACCCAACGCGCCACTCTCGCGGCGACCCTGCCCGCAGTCGAGGGGGCACTCCCGGAGATCACCCCGCGGTTCTACCGCGGGCTCTTCGACGCGCACCCGACGCTGCTGGACAACATGTTCAACCGGACGCACCAGAAGTCCGGTGAACAGCCGCAGGCCCTCGCCGGCTCGGTCGCCGCCTTCGCGCGTCTCCAACTCGAACCCGACGTGCGGCGTCAGCGGTTCATCCTGGACCGGATCGCGCACAAGCATGCGTCGCTGGGTGTCACCGCCGATCAGTACAAGGTGGTCCACCAGCATCTGTTCGCGGCGATCGTCGAGGTTCTCGGCGATGCCGTCACGCCGGAGGTCGCCGATGCCTGGGATCAGCTGTACTGGGACATGGCCGACCTTCTGATCGCATCGGAATCCGACCTCTACGCCGCCGCGGGTGTCGAGCCCGGTCAGGTGTGGCGTGAGATCACGGTGAGTGATCGCGTGCAGGTCTCGCCCGACACCATTGCGCTGACCCTGGCCCCGGTGGACGGCGAACTCCCGAAGTTCCGCCCGGGACAGTACATCTCGGTACAGGTACCGCTGAGCGACGGTGCACAGCAGATCCGTCAGTACAGTCTGACCGGCTCGTCCGACGACGCGGAGTGGCGCTTCAGTGTGAAGCTCGCCGGAGAGGTCTCGGCATACCTGCACGAGCACGTCTTCGAAGGTGACACCCTGAAGGTCAGCACCCCGTTCGGCGACCTCGTCCTGCCCGACGACGATGCCCCGTTGCTGCTGGCATCCGCTGGGATCGGGTGCACGCCGGTGATCGGTCTGCTGACGGCGCTGGCAGAGAAGGGCGATGCCCGTCCGGTGACGGTCCTGCACGCCGACCGTTCCCGCGATCGCCAGCCGCACCGCGGAATGCTTGCCGCGCTGGTGGACTCGCTTCCGGACGGCAATCTGATCCAGTGGTACGAGAACACTTCGCCGCACATCGTCTCCGATTCGGTCCGCGTCGGCCACATGTCGTTGGACAATGTCGAGGTTCACCCGGAAGCCAACGTGATGCTCTGTGGCCCCACCGGATTCCTGTCCTCGATGCGCGAGGAGTTCCTCGGCCGCGACATCGCGGAGAGCCGAATCCACTATGAGACCTTCGGTCCGGAACTCCTGCGGTCGAGCGCGCGATGAGCACCTCCGCGGCGGTCGTCACCGCGCTCACCTTCGTGTGGCTCGGCATGGTCTTCGCGATCTCGTTCCTCGAGGCGCCGTTGAAGTTCCGCGCACCCGGGGTCACCCTGCCGATCGGTCTGGGGATCGGGCGGTTGGTCTTCCGTGGGCTCAACGTCGCGGAGGTCGTGTGGGCGACCGCGATCCTGGTCGCCGTCGTCCTCGGTTCGTGGCCCGGGGTGGCCACACCGATCGCCGCGGGAGTTGCGATCGCGACTCTCGCGATCCAGCTCGTGGCTGTGCGGCCGGCCCTCACCAAGAGGTCCGACGCCGTGCTCGCCGGGCACGAGGGTCCGCGTAGCTCAGCGCATCTCGTCTACGTCGCGTTCGAGGTGATCAAGGTGGCCGCGCTGATCTGGCTCGGCGCCGCGGTTCTGGTCAGCGCGACCTGACCGGCTACTCGTCGCTCATCGGTGACCATCGACGTCACCGATGAGCGACGCAGCCAATTCCTCTGCTTGCGAGCGGATCTCGGGTACTGCGGTGGTCTCCCAGAGTTCGCCGCGACGCAGCGATCCGAGGGTCCAGATCGGTCCCGGGCGACCGTCGGCGTCGAGGACGCGCCCGTCGTCGGTGATCAGGCCCAGACCGAGCGGGTCGGTGGTCGCGAGCCCGGCGTCGAGAACCGAGTCCAGGACGGGATTGCCGAGTTTGCGCACGTCCGGTTGCGGACCGGTGCAGTTCACGATCCAGGCATAGGTGCGTTCGTCGTCGCCGGTCGTGACGGTGAGTCCAGCTGGGACCGCGTCGACTCCGGTGATCCGTCCCGCGCGCACGACGAGGCGTCCCGACCGCCGGGCCTCGTCGACGAGTCTGCCGCTCGACGGGGGCATCCGGTGCCGACGCACGAGCCAGTCGCCGGCGAGTTCGCGGACGAAGGTGCCGCGGTCCGCCTCGTCGAGCCGGCCCCACAGTTCGGCAACGCGGTAGCGCACACCGTCGACGCCGGGCCGCCAATTCCCCAGGAGGCGTTCGATTCTCGCAACATGGGTGGCGACCGCGGCTCGGATCTCGTCGAGGCTGTCGCCCCAGGTCGAGGTGTCGGGGACGACTTCGCCGAGGTAGGTGTCGGCATGCCGCCGGGGCAGTCGGCCGCCGCGTGAGATCGCCTCGACACGACGAGTGTCGCCCGACTTGAGCAGGCTGATCGCCACGTCAACCATCGTGAGGCCGGTGCCGATCACGAGGACGTCCCCGTCGTCGGCCAGTACCGGTTCGAGGGCATCGGGCAGCCACGGGTTGGCGATGTAGCGGGGTTGGTCGCTCAGGTCGCAGGGCGCCCAGCCGTTCCCGACACCCGGGAGTCCGGTTGCGAGCACCAGCCGGTCGCCGTCGAGGACGGTTCCGTCCGCCGTGGTCACCCGAACTCCCGCGCCGACGACGGCGACGCCGACCGCACCGTCACGCACGAACCGGGCACTCAACCGGCCGCCGGCCCGCTCGCATGCCTCTGCCAGCCGGGTCCGCAGATAGCGCGCCCACTGTGCGCGCGGTGCGAAGAAGTAGTGCGCCTCGTCGCCGCCCACGAACCCCTCGGCACGGCACCAGTCCACGAAGTCGAACCGCTCATCCGGGTCCACCGACATCCCGGACGCGGGGACATTCAGCAAGTGGGCAGGATCCGTGGTGCCGAACGCGGGACCCGCGACCTGGTCGATCGGGTCCACGACGACGACCTCGAGCGGCTCGGCCCGGTCATCGGCGGCCACCAGACGAGCCAGATGGAACACGACCAGAGACCCGGCGGCACCCGCGCCGACCACGACAATGCGCATCAGCCGACACCGGCGCCGACGGCGCGGGAACAGGCGGAACCGCTTCGTGGACGGGGACGCATTCGGAGCACCGGTACTTCTTACAGCAGGTCGGCCTACCAGCGCTGAGGAGGAGCGGTCGTCAGTGTCGGCGATCACTGCTCAGATGTCGGAGACCCTGACGACGCCCAGAGTGGCGTATTAGGTAGCCTAACCTAACTATGCATACCCTATGTCCGGTAGTCGCTTCGTGACCACGATCGATCCGGCGACGATTCCGGCCACGACCGAGAGCTCCGACGAGAGCGTCGTCGCACTGTGGCGGAACATGGCGGCGCAACGTGGCGACGCGGTTGCCGTCCGGACCCCCGAGGCCTCCATCACCTACCGCGACGCGGTGAACCGCACCGATGACCGCGGGCGCGCCATCGCCGCCGCGATGACCGAGACGGGTCGACCGGTCGCCGTCGACGTCGAATCCGACATCGACTCGGTCCTCGCGATCTTCGCGGTCCTCACCTCGGGACACCCGGTCATCCTGCTCGACCCCTTCCTGCCCGACGACCGGCGAGACCACATTCTCGGACTGTCCGGGGCCCATCGGATGTCTCCGGCCGACATCGCTGCGCTGCCGTCGTCTGACGCTCCGCTCGCGGTGCCGGCGCCCGACGCCCCGGCCGTGCTGATCTTCACCTCCGGCTCCACCGGCCGGCCCAAGGGCGTGACGCTTCCTCATCGTTGGGCCCTCGGGATGGCCCTCGACGGCGCGACCTTCATGCGCTTCGAGTACGACGACAAGGCGACGGCGCTGTTACCGCTGAGCTTCGGTGCGGGCGTCGACTGCCTGCTGATGTCTCTGCTCAACGGATCGACGCTGCTGCTCTGGGACGTCCGCCGACGTACCGCCGAGGGGCTCCGCGACTGGCTGCGGCAGGAACGGGCGACCACCGTCCACTGCACGCCGTCGCTCCTGAGGTCCTGGCTCACCGACCTGGCTCCCGGCGACGTGATCGAGAGCGTCCGTCTGGTGTCGACGTGTGGCGAACCTGTCCACTCCGGCGACGTCGAGCGCGTCCGCGCAACCATCGCACCGGACGGGGTGTTCTGCAGCTGGTCGGGGTCGTCGGAGTCGGCCAATCTCGCGTTCAACCTCATCCCGGCGGATCGGCCCGTTCCCACGGGTGTAATCCCGGTCGGCACGCCCGCTTCGAAGAAGTCCGTCCGGATCGTCGACGAGGCGGGCCACGACGTCCCGACCGGATCGACCGGTGAGGTCGTCGTCGAATCGAAGTACATCTCGTCGGGGTACTTCAAGAACCCCGAGCTGACCGCAGCCAAGTTCGAGAACCTGCCCGACGGGTGCCGCCGCTACCGGATGGGCGATCTCGGTCGCTTCGACGACGAGGGTCAACTGCATCTGCTCGGACGCCGCGACGACGCGGTGAAGATCCGCGGCTATCTCGTCGAACCCATCGAGGTCGAGGCCGCCCTGCGCGCCCTGCCGTGGACGGTCGACGCGGTGGTCACCGCCGACCGGGACGCCGCGCAGCTCACCGCGCACGTCGCCGTCGACCCGGCCAAGTGGACGCCGTCGCCGGCCGAGATACGGACCGCGCTCGCGAACACGCTGGCACCGTGGATGATTCCGCGTGACGTCGTGGTCATGACCTCGCTACCCCGCAACGAGCGCGGCAAGGTCGACCGCGCCGCACTTCCGCCTGCACCGCCACGGACACCCGAACCCGTTCGCGGACCGACAGAGGCGACGCTCATGCACATCTGGTGCGACATCCTCGGACTCGAGACCGTCGGGCGCAACGAGGATTTCGTCTCGCTGGGCGGTGACTCGCTCGCCGCTGCGAAGATGCTCGCCGAACTGCGCGATCGCTGGCTCGTCGACATCTCGACCGCGGACTTCGCCGGCACCCCGACCATCTTCGGTCTGTCCGAACTCCTCGACGCCGCTCATCGTGATCGCGCCCGTTCGGTCACCGGTGCCACGATCATCCCGCTCCGCGAGGGGAGCGGCACCCCCGTGTTCGTCATGTCCGGCGCGGGGACGCCCGCGGCCGGCCTGCTGCCGTTGGCCCGTCAGATCGGCGGGAATGCACCGGTTTACGGGCTGCAGGCCCACGGACTCGAGAAGCGCGGCCGGGCCGACCGGACGATCCGGGCCGCCGCACGGCGCGCGGTGACGGACATCCGGTCGGTACAGGCCGACGGTCCGTACCGACTTGTCGGTTACTCGCTCGGCGGTTTCATCATGCTCGAGGCCGCAGCGATCCTGGACGCCCGCGGCGAACGCTGCGAGTCGGTGATCATCGTCGACTCGCGGTTCGAGCCCCAGCTGGTCGAACGCGTCGGCGGCCGGCTGACCGACGACACCGGAACCGACGGTCCCGCGGCGCTGCCCGACCGCACCGGTACCGATTCCGAGGGCCCGGCCTCGAGTTCGCCATCACTGCAGATCCTGTGGACCCGCTTGGTGATGCGGCTGCTGGTCGCGACCGCCGGCTGGTGGAACCTTCCGACGACCCTGCAGTGGAACGTCTTCTGGGACCTCGGTCGTCAGCAGATCCGGCGGCACCGGCCGACGCCGTACCGGGGTGACATCACCTTGATCCGGGCTACCGAGAACCCCGACCATCCCGACACCTGGGCGCGTCTGGTGACCGGTCGCGTGCACACCGTCACGGTTGACGCCGACCATCACGCGATGATGCGTGCCCCGCACGTGACCGCGACGGCCGCCGCGGTGTCGGCCGCGCTCGATCTCACCGACAACGAAGGAACCCCCTCATGACCGTGGTCGCCGTCATCCCGACCTTCGAGCCGACGCGAGAACTCGTCGATTCGATCGAGAATGTTCTCCCACAGGTGGATTCGGTGATCATCGTCGACGACGGATCGCCGTCACTCATGGCCGACCCGCAGGGTGCTGTGCGGACAGTGCTCGACGACTGCGCCGCGGCCGGTGCGACGGTGTTCGAGTCAGGATCGAACCAGGGCATCGCACATGCCCTCAATCAGGGGGTCCGCGAGGCGCTGTCGCGAAATGCCGACGCCGTGCTCACCCTCGACCAGGACACCTCACTCGAACCGGACTACGTCCGACGGGCCGTCGATCACCTCGAGCTGGCGAAGTCGCTCGGCTTGTCGGACGTGATGGCGTCGCCGGCCTTCATCAACGACGACGTGGCTCCGTTCTGGTTTGCCGTCGAGGGGCTGACCCTCGCCTTCGAGCCATTGCAGTCGGGCCTTCTCATCACGCGCAGCCTGTTCGAGAAGATCGGTTTGTTCGACGAGTCGCTGTTCATCGACTGCGTGGAGACGGATTTCTACCTGCGCGCACGTGCGCACGGCGGTCATGCACTCATCGTGCCGGGCAACCGGATTCGTCACCGGCTGGGACGCGCCGCGACGTGGGTCCCGCCCCGTCCGCTGCGCTGGTTGCTGCGCGGGAGGGGAACGGGTGTGTCGATCGAGTTCACCGAGGATGCGCCGTTCCGGCATTACTACATCGCGCGCAACCGGTCTGTCCTCTACCGCCGCTATGCGCGGACCGAACCCCTCTGGTGCGCAGTGTCGGTCGCGAAGGACGTCATCGCCAGGGGGCGCGCGATGCTCATCGGCACCGACCGGCCCGCTCGTGTCTACCTGACCTGTGCGGGTCTCCGCGCAGCGGCGGCCGGCGAGACCGGCCGCATTCCCGACCGGACGTTGGGCCGCGCTCGCGGTCTCACGGGGGACAACCGAAAGAATGAAGTGGCGAAACCGCAGGTGACCGAACGGTGTGAGGATGTCGAACGTCCTCTTCCCGAGTTGGTGTCGATCGTGATCTCGGCATTGAACTGTGTCGATGTCATCGACATCCAGCTCGAGGCCCTGGCAGCGCAGACCTACGAACGCCCCTTCGAGGTCATCATTGCGGACAACGGATCCACCGACGGATTGCGGGAACATGTCGAACAGCACCCACTGCGGGAACGCCTCCGGATGCGCTGGGTCGACGCCTCGGCGGTGGGCGGGATCTCGTACGCACGGAATGTCGGCGTCGCTGCCGCCGACGGAGAGTTCCTCGCCTTCTGCGACGGTGACGATCGCGTCTACCCGGACTGGCTCGCCGAGCTGACCGCGGTCGCGACGCGTCATTCGGCGGTGGGCGGAGGACTGGAGACCCATTCGCTCAACTCACCCGAGGTCCAGTCCTGGCGAACGATGTTGCCCGCCGACGAGCCGTACTACTTGCGGGGATTCCTCCAGGTACACCCGACCTGCAATGTCGGGGTCTGGCGGGAAGCGTACGAGCGCGTCGGCGGCTTCGACGTCGAGTACGTGAACGCTGCGGAGGATTCAGACCTGCTGATCCGTATCCAGTTGTCGGGCGGCACGATCGGTCTGGCTCCCAAGGCCCTCGTCGCCTACCGGCTCCGGGACACGCTGTCGGGGATGTGGCAGCAGTCGGTGACGTGCGGGGTGGGCACCGCGCAGTTGTACTCCGACTATCGGCACTACGGCATGCCGCGTTGGCCCTGGTACGTGACGCTTGACATGTTCCTCTACATACTGATCCGGAATCCGTTGCTGCCGACCGTGATCACCCGTGTGCCGACCGGCAGGTGGCTGTTCACGGCAGGCAACTTCCTCGGCCGGATCAAAGGCAGCATCAAGTACCGCTGCTACTACGGCTGACCGGGACCCGGAAGGGAACTGCGCACCAGCGGCGAAAGCCGAGGGCGAATGAGGTCGCAGGCGATGTCTGTCATTGCGGCGGCACGACTTCGATCGAGTTCGCATGAACCCACTGCTGTCGCGGGCGACCTCGGTCTAGCGCCCTGCTGCCCGCCGATACCCCGCGAGCGTCGGTCGCGTGAAGATCAGCAGCAACGCGGCCGACCAGGCGATGGTGAGGAGCAGTGGCTCGGCGATCGGACCGCCGGCCGCGAAACCGCGGATGGCGTTCACCGCGCAGCTGAGCGGTTGAAACTCGACGATCGGCTGCAACCAGCCCGGATACGACTGGGCGGGAACGAAACCGGTGTTGAAGAACATCGCGAGGTTGGTGCCGATGGCCACCCATTCGACGATGTGCGACTCCCGGCTGAGCAGGGCGAGGGCGGTCACCATGATCGAGAAGGAGAGCCCGAACACGAGGGTGATCCCGATGATCGCGAGATAACCGAGAACTCCTGACTCGATCCGGAAGCCGATGATGGTGCCGACCGCGAGGACGGCGCTGACCGTGACAACGACGCGGACCGCTTCGGCCAGCAAGCGTCCGACCATCGCCGACGCGCGGTGGACGGGCAGGACCCACATCTTGGTCAGCAGCCCGGAGGTGCGTTCCCGGCGGAGCCCGAGACCGCTGATCGACGCACCGGACATCGCACCGACCAGCGCCACCATCGGGACCATGCCGAAGACGCTCGACGACCCGGAGTGGGCGCTGACCGATCGGTCCAGGACCAGCCAGAACATCAGGACCATGATCGCCGGGAACAGCAGCGACTGCAGAAGCGTCACCGGATCGGTCGCCCACTTCACCAGGATTCGTTCGGCCTGGATCAACGAGCCGCGGATCAACGCGCGCGAGGTGGACTCGGCGGTCCACTTCTGGCGCGGCGGGAACCCCAGGACGTCCGGAGAATCGGTGGCGGATCGGCTCACGGGTACTCGGGTCATGGGTACAGCCGGCGGTGTGTCTGGGTGTGATGGGCGAGCGCGACGAAGACCACGGCCAGCGCGCCGAGCCAGAGCAGGGCGGGCAGGGCGGTCGACATCGTCGGGTTGCCGTCGGCGAGTTCTCGCATGGTCGCGGCGAAGTGGGAGATCGGTTGGTTCCGGGCGAAGGGCTGGGCCCACTCGGGGAATCCCGACTCCGGTACGAAACCGGTCGACAGCAGGCCGAGTACCAGTTGCGGAAGCAGGAGCAACTGTGAGGTGGCCTCCGGATTCCGGGCGATCAGACCCAGCGAATCCGCGCCGATCGCCAGCACCACCGCAACCGCGAGCGCGAAACCGACGAAGGCCAGGGTGTCGAGCAACCCGCCGGCGAACGAGAAGCCCAGCAGCGCACCGAAGACCAGTGCTGCCGTGATCGACACCACCGAACGGATCAGTGAGACGGTCATCCTCGCGGAAAGCGGTACCAGGGCCCGTACCGGCATCGACGCGAGTCGACGGTTCATCCCGCGGAGTTTGTCGAGGGTTGCGCGCTGGGCGGCGGCCATCGCGGTGAAGGCGACGGCCTGCAGCACGATGATCGGCATCAGGAACTGTGCGTAGTCGATGCCCCGGTCGGCCATCACCAGGCGGAGCGGTAGGTAGAAACCGAGCGCGAAGACCAGCGGCATCACCACCGCGACCGCGAACTCGCCCTCGGCCCACGCCGATCGGACACCGCGGTCGGTCATCGTCGTCCACTGCCGGAGAAACGGCCATCTCCGCGAGACGACGGTCGGGTTGTGGTCGTCGGGCCAGTCGATCCGGGAGAAGGTGTGTGTCTCCCGGTCCGCGGGGTGCGTGGTCGTCACCGCGTCGAGTCCTCGGTGGTGCCGCTCGGCGAGCCGGTGAGGGTGAGGAACACGTCGTCGAGAGAGGGGTTGCGCAGGCCGACGTCGGTGAGCCGGATCCCGGCGTCCTTGGCGATGGCGATGACCGCACCCATCGTCTCGACCCCGTCGGTGGTGGAGAGGGTGATCGTCGTGTCGTCGCCGACCGTCGGCCTCGGGTCGACGGCGAGTCGGGTACGCAGCAGCCCGCACATCTCGTCGGACCGCGACGGATCGTCGAGGACCACCTCGCAGTAGGCGCCCCCGACCTTCTGCTTGAGCTGCTCGGCGGTGCCCTCGGCGACCACTCGGCCCTTGTCGAGCACGATGATGTTGTCGCTGAGGCGATCGGCTTCCTCGAGATACTGCGTCGTGAGCAGCGTCGTGATGCCGTCGGCCTTGAGCGCTTCGACCAGCGCCCATACCGCCTGGCGGCTGCGCGGGTCGAGTCCAGTGGTGGGTTCGTCGAGAAACACGACCTCGGGTCGGATCACCAGTCCGCAGGCGATATCGAGGCGTCGTCGCATGCCGCCGGAGTACGAGAACACCGGTCGCTTGCCGAACTCGGCGAGATCGAACTGCTCGAGCAGGTGGTCGGCACGCTCGCGCGCGGCACCCCGTCGAAGGCCCTGCATCCGGCCGAAGAAGATGAGGTTGTCCCGACCGCCCAGCGTCTCGTCGAGCGCTGCGTACTGGCCGGTCATCGAGATGGCCTCGCGGACCCCGCCGGGATGCCGGGCGACGTCGTGGCCGGCGACCGTGGCCGAGCCCGAGTCGGGGGTGATCAGGGTGCAGAGGATGTCGACGAGTGTGGTCTTACCTGCACCGTTGGGTCCGAGGATGCCCAGGACGCTTCCGCGCGGCACCTCGAAGGAGATTCCGCGAACCGCGTGGACATCACCGAAGGATTTGGTGATGGCGTCCACCCGCACGGCAGGTTCGGTCATCACAACTCCTGATCGTCGGGCGTCGTCCCTCGGCGGCGCCGGCGAATCTCGTCGGCAGCATGAGGCCGTGTTAAGGTTAGCCTGTGCTAAATCCCGACGGGCAACCCGCCTACTCTCGTGGGCCGCATGCCGTGAACTCGGGAGGTTCACCACCGGCGGTCCTCATGTGACGCCGACGAACCACGGCCGTCGAGCCGTCCCACCCAGGCGATTCTAAACGCCTGACCACCCCAATCCAGCCCGGTCACCTCGCGGTACCGGGTCTTCTTCGGCATGCCCTGACCCACCCGGAAGCGACGAGAAGTGACCACCAACGATGTCCACGAGCGGCACGACGCCGCATCGACGAGCATGTCGGCCGTCGGTGAACGCCTGGTCCCGTTGTCGGCTGCGCAGCGCAGCATGTGGTTCGCCCAGCAGCTCGTCCCGCAGACCCCGTTCTCGATCGCGCAGTACATCGAGGTGCTCGGCGATCTCGACACCGAACTGCTGACCGACGTCGGCCGGCAGGTGGCCCGCGAGTTCGGCACCGCGATGGTCCGGCTCGTCCCCGCCGACGACCCGACCGAGGCCCCGCTGCAGTACCTCGACGAGGAACTGCGCGATGAGATGTTGCACCTGGACTTCCGGGACCACGACGATCCCGAGGCCGCCGCCCGGGTGTGGATGGACGAGGAGTTCCGCCGCCCGCTCGACCTCTTCGCCGACCGCCTCATGGAATCGGCGACGCTGCGCATCGATGACCGCCGGTACTACTGGTACAACCGCGTGCACCACATGCTGCTCGACGGCTACGGCGCCTCGGCCTTCGCCGAACGTGCGGCCGCCGTGTACACCGCACGCGCACAGGGTCTTCCCGTCCCACCCCCGAAGTCCGGCTCTCTCGAGGACTTCCTTGCCGACGACGAGGCCTACCGGTCGTCGACCCGTTTCGGACGCGATCGCGACCACTGGGCGCAGCGCCTGCACGACCTGCCCGATCCGGTCCGCCTAGCCGATCCCGTCATCGGCGGGGGAGCTGACTCCCGCACGGTGGGAGGCGAACTCGACCCCTGCCTGATCGCGAACGTGGAGCGCTACTGCGCCGACAACTCGGTCACCGTGGCAGCACTGGCGAGCGCGGCGCTCGCTGTGTACGTCGCACGGATGGCCGGTACCGACGACGTCGTACTCAGCCTGCCGGTGTCGGCCCGGACCAATGCGATGCTCCGGCGTTCGGGCGGCATGGTGTCCAACGTCGTGCCCATCCGCAGCGGCATCACCCCCGACATGGGGATCGGTGACCTCATCGCCGGCATCACCACCGAACTGAGCGGGGCCCTGCGCCATCAGCGGTATCGCTTCGAGGACATGCGTCGCGACCTGGCCGCGCGGTCGGCCGCCGGTTCCTCGGTGGGTCGCGGCTTCTTCGGTCCGGCCGTCAACGTGATGATGTTCCGCAGCGAGATGATCCTCGGCGATTGCATCGGCTACAGCCACATCCTCAGCACGGGCCCCACCGAGGATCTCGCCGTCACCGTCTACACCGGCACCGGATCCGGCGACCTCCGCATCGACCTCGAGGCCAACGCCGCCGCGTATCCCGAACCCGAACTCGTCGCCCATCGCCGCCGCTATCTTCGCGTCCTCGCGGACATGGTCGCGACCGGACCAGACACCCGGGTAGCCGACCTCGACATCCTCGACGAGGACGAACGGGCACTTCTGGTGCCGGCGCGCGGGCCCGTCGCGTCGGAGCCCATGCTCTTCGCCGACCTCGTGACCCGCACGGCTGCAACATATCCGCACGCCGACGCGGTCGTCGACGGGGCACGTACGTTGCGCTACGACGAGCTCGTCCTCCGGGCGCACCGGCTCGCGCGGATCCTCATCGACCGCGGCGTGGGACCGGGCGTCACGGTAGCGCTGCTGCTGCCGCGTGGAAGATACTCCGTCACAACGCAACTCGCGGTTCTTCTCGCAGGTGGCGCCTACGTGCCGATCGACCCGGCGCTCCCCGACGACCGGTTGAGCTACCTCCTCGACGACAGCGCCGTCGATCTCGGCATCGTGGGCCCCGGTGGTCGCGCCCGGCTCGACGGCCTGAACAGTCGGTGCGAGTGGATCGGCTTCGACGACGACCTGGTCGTCGCCGCCTACCGGGACGCCTCTGCGCAGCCGATCATCGATGCGGACCGTCTCCGCCCGTTGCACGTCGACGACCCGGCCTACGTCATCTACACCTCCGGCTCGACCGGCGTCCCGAAGGGCGTCGTCGTCAGCCATCGCGGATTGGCCTCCCTCGCGGACGAGCAGATTCGCCGCTACGGCGTCGAATCGGGTTCGCGCACCATTCAGTTCGCATCACCGAGCTTCGACGCCGCGGTGCTGGAAACCCTGCTGGCCCTCGCGTCGGGTGCCACCATGGTGATCGTCCCGCGGCACATCTACGGCGGCGGGGAACTGGCCGCGCTACTTCGCGAACAGCGCGTCACCCATGCCTTCCTCACTCCCGCCGCGCTGGCCACCCTGCCCGCCGACGCGCACGGTCCCGGCGGACTCGAGGATCTGCGCACCGTCATCGTCGGTGGCGAGGCCTGCCCGCCCGATCTCGTGGCGCGCTGGGGGACCGGTCGGCGCATGTTCAACGCGTACGGGCCCACCGAGGCCACGGTCATGGCGACCCTCGCCGGCCCTCTCGATCCCACCGAGCCGGTCACGATCGGCGGGCCCATCACCGGGACGACCGCGGTCGTCCTCGACCACCGTTTGCAGCCGGTACCAGCCGGCGCGACGGGCGAGCTCTACATCGGCGGTGCGGGCGTCGCGCTCGGCTACCACCGGCGACAAGCCCTCACCGCGTCCCGGTTCGTGGCCGATCCGTGGGGTCCCGCGGGTGCACGGATGTACCGGACCGGCGACCTGGTCCGCTGGCGCCTGGCCGGCGAAGGCGAAGATGCCGCATACCGGCTCGACTATCTCGGTCGCGCCGACCGACAGGTGAAGATCCGCGGATTCCGCATCGAACTCGGCGAGATCGATGCCGCGATCGGAGCCGTTCCCGGCGTCGACCTCGCGGTCACCGAACCGCAGACGATGCAGGCCCCCGACGGAAGCCACGCCGACGGAAGCCACGCTGTCGGAAGCCACGCTGCCGGAAACACTTACCTCGTCGGTTACTACACGGGAACCGCCGACACCGGGGCCATTCGCGAGCAGTTACGGGCGGTCCTCCCCGGACACATGGTGCCGACCGCGTTCCTGCGTCTCGACCGGATACCCACCACCACTTCGGGAAAGCTCGACCGTGCGGCCCTGCCGGTACCCACGATCCAGGCGGCGCCCTACGCCGAGCCGCGTACCGACACCGAACGTGCCGTCGCCGACGCGTTCGCCGAGTGCACCGGCGCCGCGCAGGTGGGCCGGGCCGACGACTTCTTCGCCCTCGGCGGCGACTCCCTGTCCGCCACCCGGATGGTGTCCACGCTGTCGGGTCAACTCGACGCCGACATACCGGTTCGTTGGGTCTTCGAGTCACCGACGGTCGCCGACCTCGCCGCGCGGCTCGCGGACCCGGCAACCCGTCGAATCCCCGAACTCCGCGCCGGACGCAGTGTCTCGGGCGGCGCGGTGCCACTGTCGCCCGCCCAGCGCCGCATGTGGGCCATCAACCAGCTCGACACGGCCTCACCGGTTTTCAACATCCCGCTGGCTCTCCGCCTGCGCGGGGCCCTCGATCGGCAGGCACTACACGACGCAATCCTCGACGTCGTCGAGCGCCACGAAACCCTGCGCACCGTCTACCCCAACGGTCCACGCGGTCCGGTCCAGCAGGTCGAGCCCGCCGCCGCAGTCGACCTGCGCACCCTGACCGAGCCGGAGGTCACCGACGATCTCGAAGCCAGGCTGGCCGAGCTGGCGACCACCGGTTTCGATGTCGCACAGCAAGTGCCGGTGATGATCCGGCTGCTCGCCGTCGGCACGGACGACCACGTCCTCGTGGCCGTCGTGCACCACATCGCCGCCGACGGCTCGTCGACCGCACCGCTGGCCCGGGACCTCGTCGTCGCCTATCAGGCGCGCCGGGGCGGGACCGCACCCGAGTGGATGCCGCTGCCGGTGACCTATCGGGACTACACGCTGTGGCATCTCGACGTGATGGGCGAGGAGGCCGACCCGTCGTCGGTCGCCGCCGTCCAACTCGACTACTGGCAACGGCATCTGAGCGGTCTACCCGATCTCCTCGCGCTGCCGACGGACCGCCCGCGACCGGCGCACCCCCGGATGCGCGGCGGTGAACTACACGCCGAGATCGACGCCGAGCTGGTCGACCGGATGCGCACGGTCGCACGGAACACCGGGACGACGCCGTTCATGGTCGCCCACAGCGTCCTCGCGATCCTGCTGTCGCGGCTCAGCGGAACCGACGACATCGCCGTCGGCACCCCGGTCGCCGGCCGCCACCACCGGGATCTGGCCGACCTGGTCGGCATGTTCGTCGGCACCGTCGTGCTGCGGACCCACTTGGACGCGAATTCGACCTTCGCCGAACTGCTCTCGCAGGTGCGGACGGTCGACCTCGACGCCTTCGAGCACGCCGACGTGCCGTTCGACCGCCTCGTCGACGCGGTCCGGCCACGACGTTCCGCGGCCCATCACCCGCTCTTCCAGGTCGGATTCTCCTATCAGAACATCGCGCCGGCACAGCTCACTCTCGACGGGGTCGACGCCGAGATCCTCGAAATGTCGCTGGGAGTGGCGAAGTCCGATCTGCACCTGACCGTCGTGGAGCAGGGCGGATCGGGTCACGGCGGCGAAGCGCAACGCCGGGCGACGATGCGCGTGCAGTGGGACTACGACCGGGACCTGTTCGACCACAACACCGTCGAACGTTGGCACCGGCTGTGGGTCGAGCTCCTGTCCGCTGCCCTCGATGCCGCGGACACCCCGGTCGGCGACCTCGCCGCAGACTCGGTCTCCGACATGCTGACCGGGCCGGTGAGCGGGCGCGACGACGCCACCCTGACCGGGCTCCTGGCCGGCGGTGCCGCGCGAAACCCGCAGGCCGTCGCCCTCCACGACGACGCCACCGGGTCGTCGCAGACCTATGCGGAACTGTCGGCGCGCGTGAACTCACTGGCCCGCACCCTGATCGACGCCGGGGTCGGTCCCGAGGTACGGGTGGCGGTCGCGATCTCACGGTCGGCGACCCTCGTCGAATCCGTCCTGGCAGTCCTGGCCGCGGGCGGCGCCTACGTCCCCGTCGACCCGGACGCGCCGGCTCGTCGGACCCGCTTGGTTGTCGACTCCTGCAGGCCGGCGGTGGTGCTGACCGCAGGGCCGCCGACAGTCCCGATCCCGGAGTACGCCGACGTCATCGACGTGACGGCTGTTCCGCCGGCCGCCCCTTCGCCGGTCACCGGCGGTGAACGGGTCGCGCCGCTGCGACCGGTGAACACGGCCTACGTCATCTACACCTCCGGCTCGACGGGCACGCCCAAGGGCGTCGCGGTCTCGCACCGGGCGATCGCGGCCCAATTGCGATGGAAATCCGCGGAATTCCCCCTCGGCCCCGACGACATCACCGTCCTCAAGACGGCCCTGACCTTCGACCTGTCGGTGTGGGAACTGTTCTGGCCTCTCGTCAACGGTGCCCGTCTGGTCATCGCGACCGCGCACGGTCACCGCGATCCCCGCTACATCGCCGACCTCTTCGCCCGCACCGAGGTCACCGCGGCGCACTTCGTGCCATCCCTGCTCGACGCGCACCTCGACGCGGTCGCCGACATGGCCGGAACCCCGCATCCCGTGGGCCGGCTGCTGTGCATCGGCGAGGCATTGGCACCGTCGACGGCCGAGCGTGCCGCCGATGTGCTCGGCGCGCGTGTTTTCAATCTCTACGGACCCACCGAGGCAGCGGTCGGCATCACCCACCACGAGTGGACGCCCACGCCCGTGTCTTCCTCGACCACACCGTCGCCGACGGTGGCCATCGGTGTGCCAGTAGATGATTCAGGCGCGGTCGTCCTCGACACCCGCCTGCATCAGGTGCCCCTGGGCGTCGTCGGCGAGCTGTACCTGCGCGGTGTCCAGTTGGCGACTGCCTACGAGCGACGTCCCGACCTGACCGCGGACCGCTTCGTCGCCGACCCGGCAGGTACCGGCGAGCGGATGTACCGGACCGGTGACCTCGCGCGCATCCGTCCCGACGGCGTGCTCGAGTTCCACGGCCGCAACGACTTCCAGGTCAAGATCCGCGGCCTGCGCATCGAACTGGGCGAGATCGAGTCGGCGCTCGCCGCCGATCCACGGATCGCCGCCGCCGCGGTGGCCGCCCATCACGGCGACACCCTCACCGCCTACCTCGTTCCCGCACCGGGCAACCCGGACGTGCTCGATCCGGCCGCGGTTCTCGCCGACCTGCGCAACCGGCTCCCCGCCTACATGGCCCCGGTCTCCGCGATCGTCCTCGACAAACTGCCGCGCGGAATCCACGGCAAGGTCGACCGCAATGCGCTGCCCGAACCGCCGCGCGCCGAGCGCGAGCACGTCGCGCCGCGGACCGCCACCGAGCGAATCCTCGTCGGCATCCTCGACGACCTGCTCCCCGCCGACGCGAACCGGGTGATCGGTGTGACCGACGATTACTTCGACCTCGGTGGCAATTCGCTGATGGCGGCGAGACTCTCGGGTCGAATCGCCGCCGTCCTCGGCGTCGACCTCCCAGTTCGTGCCGTCTTCGAGTCACCCGTGATCGCCGACCTTGCGCAGGCCGTCGACGCGACCGCAACTTCCGACCGACCCCGGCTCATCGCTCGGCCGCGTCCCACGATCCTGCCGGTGTCGCGGGCCCAGCGTCGGATGTGGCTGCTCGACCAGATCACGCCCGGGACCGCGCTCTACAACCTGCCGTTCGCCGTTCAGGTCGACGGACCACTCGACGCCCACGCGCTCCGGACCGCCGTGACCGGAGTGCTCGACCGGCATGAGGTCCTCCGCACGATCTACCCCGCCGACGCCGGGATACCCCGTCAGCACGTGCTGCCCACCGAGGAGGCCCTCCAGACCGCGGAGATCGACCTCAGCGGGGTGAACGCCGAGGTGATCAGTCGCGTCGAGGATCACATCGCCGAGGTCGCCAACCGCGGCTTCGACCTGGCCGGCCGAATCCCGTTCCGGGTCGCGGTGTTCCACACCGCACCCGCGTCGTACGTCATCGTGATCGTCGTCCACCACATCGCCGCCGACGGATGGTCGATGGGTCCGCTCGTCGCCGACCTGCTCGACAACTATCTCGCCGCGGCCGCCGGGACCACGCCGACCCGCGAACCGTTGCAGGCTCAGTACGCGGACTACACGATGTGGCAGTCGACGCTTCTCGGCGACACCGGGGAGCGGGGCGCCCATCCGAGCATCACCCGCCAGCGTGACCACTGGCGGCGGGCGCTCACGGATCTGCCCGGACCTCTTCCGCTGCCTGGCGACCGCAATCGGCCCGCGCAACCGACTCATCACGGCAGCACCGTCGAGTTCGGCATCGACCCTGCTCTGGTCGGGGAACTCGCGGCGATCGCACAGACCCGGCGCGCCACGGTGTTCCATCTCGTCCACGCTGCGCTCGCGGTCCTCCTCGCGCGGTTGTCCGGTACGTCCGACATCGTTGTGGGTACGCCCGTGTCGGGACGCGGTAGCGAAGTGCTCGACGACCTGGTCGGCATGTTCGTCGAGACCGTGGTGCTCCGCACCCGGATCGACGAGGACCGCCCCGTCGAGGACCTGATCGACGCGGTTCGGGCGGGTGACGTTGCTGCACTGACCAACTCGGAGATACCGTTCGACGAGCTCGCGGACGAGTACGAGCCCGACCGCGGCGGTGCGCACCACCCGGTCTTCCAGGTGATGCTCGCCTTCGGCGACCCGGTCCCGGGGCCGATCGTCGGCGGCGAACTCACCGCGACCCCGCTGTCGATCGACGTGCCGGTGGCCCGCTTCGACCTCCACCTGACCGTTGACATGCCGCAGGTCATCGACGGTCTGGACGAGCCGGTGCGAGCCCGCTGGACCTATGCCACCGACCTGTTCGACCGCGACACCGTCGCCGGGTTCGCCGACAACCTGCTACGCATCCTGGAACAGCTCGTCGGGCAACCACACTCGCGCGTGCACGAGCTGACGCTCCTCGACGCTCCGCAGCTGGACCGGACGGTCCGGCAGTGGGGAAGTGGCGGGCCGTCGCCCGTCGTACCCGCTGTACGCACGCTTCCCGATGCACTGGCCGGTGACGCCGCCGGACAGGTCGTCGACGCCGAGCAGAGGATCTCGGCCGCCGACTTCGCGCGACGCGTGGCTCGCTCCGCTCGCGCGCTGATCGACGCCGGGGTGGGGCCGGAGCGGACGGTCGCGGTCGCCGTACCGCGGTCGGTCGACATGCTGGTCGCGATCCATGCCGTTGTTGCCGCCGGCGGAGCCTACGTACCGATCGATCTCGCGGCTCCCGCCCCGCGTATCGCCGCGATGCTCGAGACCGCCGATCCTGTCCGGATCTTCTCCGCTCCGGACGACGCGCTCCGAATCCCGGCTGCCTTCGCCGATCGTCTCCTCGATCCGACCGACCTGCAGCTCGACCGCTGTGACACCCCGATCACCGACGCGGACCGGGTCAGCCCGCTCCGACCCGGACATCCCGCCTACGTCCTGTTCACCTCTGGCTCGACGGGCGTGCCGAAAGCGGTCAGCGTCACCCACGAGGCCATCGTCAACCGACTCGCGTGGATGCAGCGGCAGTACCCGATCGACGGCCGTGACGTCGTCCTGCAGAAGACGCCGATCACCTTCGACGTCTCGGTGTGGGAACTGTTCTGGCCCTTGGTCACCGGCGCCGACCTCGTCCTCGCCGAACCCGACGCCCACCGTGACCCCGCAGCACTGGCCGAGGTGATCGGCGAGCACCGGGTGACGGTGATCCACTTCGTGCCGACGATGCTCGACGCCTTCCTGGCCACCATTCCTGCTGATGCCGATCTCACCTCGCTCCGTATGATCTTCACCAGCGGTGAGGCGCTGACGGTTCCGACGGCGCAAGCAGGCCGCGCGCGGACGGCCGCCGCGTTGCACAATCTGTACGGGCCGACCGAGGCTGCCGTTGACGTGACGGCCGTAGAGGTCTCCGCCACCATCGACGGCACCCCGATCTCGATCGGCCGCCCGATGGCCGGGAACACCGTTCACGTGCTCGATCACCGGCTGCGCCCCGTTCCCGGCGGCGTGACCGGCGAGCTGTACCTGGGTGGTGTGCAACTGGCCCGGGGTTACCACGCCCGACCGGACCTCACCGCAACCCGATTCGTCGCCTCGCCGTGGGGGAACGGTGAACGCCTGTACCGCACCGGCGATCTGGTGCGCTGGCGTCGTACGGCCGACGACTCCGCACCCGTCCTGGATTACCTCGGACGGAGCGACTTCCAGGTCAAGGTCCGTGGCCAGCGCGTCGAACTCGGTGAGATCGAGGCCGTCGCGTCGTCGCATCCGGAGGTGCGGTCCGCCGTCGTCGTGATCCACGACGACCCGCGCGTCGGCACTCAGCTCGTCGCGCACGTCGTGCTGGGTAGCAGTGCTTCGATCACCGCTGCCGAGCTTCGCGCCCACCTCACCGCGCACCTGCCCGACCACATGGTGCCGACCCACATCCTGCTCTCCGACGCCCTGCCGACGACGACGAGCGGCAAGGTCGACCGCCGCGCCCTGCCGGCACCCGAGACACCGGTCGCCACCGTCGGTGGTGACACCGAAGCCCGGACACCGACCGAAGGTGTTGTGCTGACGCTCATCCGGGACGTCCTCGGCGATCACGTCGGCGTCGACGACGACTTCTTCGCCGCCGGTGGCAACTCCCTGGTCGCGACTCGGCTGGTCGCCGGTATCGCCGAGAAGCTCGGCGTCCGGGTTCCGGTACGTGCGGTGTTCGACGGCCGAACCGCGGCCGCCCTCGCCGCCACCGCCGACGCCACCCGGAGCAGCGAGGCGCCGGTCACCGAGATCGCGCGTCCCGAGGTGCTTCCGCTGGCACCTGCACAGCTGCAGATGTGGCTGCACAATCGGATCGATCCGGCGTCGTCGGAGTACCTCATCGTCGCGCCGATCCGGCTCCCGCTGAGACTTGATCGTGAGGCGTTGCGGGCTGCGGTCGGCGACGTGATCGAACGCCACGAGATCCTGCGGACCGTCTACCCCGAGGGCGCCACCGGCCCGCGCCAGGTCATCCTCGCGCCCGGCGAGTACGACCTCGATCCGGTGGTCGTCGTTCTCGAATCGCTCGTGGTCGAAGGACCCTCGTCGGAAGAGGACGCGGTCCGTGCGGCCCTGTCGGCGACCATCGACCTCTCCGAGGATCTGCCCCTGAAGATCGTCGTCCGGGAACTGGAACACGAGACGGTCGTCGTGCTCGCCGTCCACCACGTCGCGGCCGACGGCTGGTCGCTACGCGTCCTCGCCCGTGACCTCGAACAGGCCTTCACCGCGCGCCTGGCCGGTGGCGCCCCCGCGTGGAGCCCGCTGCCCATCCAATACGCCGACCATGTCGTCCGCCGGGCCGCGCGGCTCGGCATCGTTGAGGACCCGTCCTCGGAGCTGGCCGCCCATCTCTCCTACTGGAAATCGGCGCTCGAGGGGGCCCCGTCGCTGTCGGCGCCCGAGGCCGACGCCGACGGCGGCGCACCCGAGGTCCACCACGTGACGCTCGGACCCGGCGCGGCCGATCGAATCCGCACCCTCGCGGATCGCACCGGCAGCACCGTCTTCGGCGTCCTGCACGCAGCACTCGCCCTCACTTTGAGCCGATCCGGGCAGGGGCGGGACATCGTCATCGGAACCCCGACCTCCGGACGGTCCGAGGCGGCCGTCGCAGATCTGGTCGGCATGTTCGTCACGATGGTGCCGCTACGACTGGACGTCGATCCGCACGCCGGCTTCGACGCGCTGGTCACACGTTCGCGTGACGTCGTGGTCGACGCAATCGATCACGGCGAACTCGATGTCGAGGAGATCATCGACCATCTGGGTCTGTCGCGCAGCGGATCCCGCCATCCGCTGATCCAGGCGACCCTGACCGTCGACGGCGACCATCCTGCTGCCGCGCGCGACGGCGGCGCCACCGGGGCCCGGGCGGTACGCCTCGACATCCCGGTTGCCCGCTTCGACCTGGAGTTCACCGCGACACCGACCGCCGACGGGGGCCTCGACCTCGCGCTGATCCATCGGCCCGACGTCTACCGGAACTCGACCGCCGCAGGCATCCTCGCCCGACTCGGCCGAGCGATCGGTGCCGCCACAGCGACCCCGGCGACACCCCTGCGTGCCCTGGACCTGCTCGACGATCACGAGCGGGCCACGCTGGCCGCCGGGTCGGGGTCCGACGCCCCCACGCCGGCATTCTTCGCCGACGCGATCAGCCACCCGGATCACCGCCTGGTCGGATACGACGACTGCCGTGAGTGGCGGGCATTCGACGCCGACGAGGTCGGAAGACGTGTCCACCGATTGGCGCGTGCCCTCATCGCTCGTGGCGCCGGTCCGGAAACAGTTGTGGCCCTCGCCCTCCCGCGATCCGTCTGGTCGGTCGTCGCGACACGCGCCGTCGCCGCCGCTGGAGCCGCCTTCGTTCCCGTCGACCCGTCCTATCCCGCCGATCGGATCGCATTCATGCTCCGCGATTCCGGCGCGTCGATCATCGTCACCACCACCGGATTCGGCGAACAGGTGGTCGGGCAGGACGTCGACCTCCTGGTTATCGACGACGCGGACACCGACGCCGAACTCACAGCTCTCCCGTCCGGTCCGATCGCCGACGACGAACTGCGTGCACCGCGCCACCTCGACCAGCTGGCCTACCTGATCTTCACGTCGGGCTCCACTGGACGACCCAAGGCCGTCGCGATCACGCACCGCGGCGTCGCGTCGTTCGTCACCGAACAGCGCCGCTACGGCGTGGACCGCGACAGCCGCGTCCTGCACTTCGCGTCACCGAGCTTCGACGCCGCCGTGCTCGAACTGCTGATGGCGACCGACGTGGGCGCCACGACCATCGTCGCGCCCACCGACATCTACGGATCCGACGACCTCGCCGACCTGCTCCGCCGCGAACGCATCACCCACGCCTTCCTCACCCCAGGCGTACTCGACACCATCGAACCCGAGGATCTCCCGCACCTGCGGACGGTCATCGTCGGCGGTGACGCCTGCTCGCCGACGATCGCGCAGCGCTGGATCGCCTCCGGTGTGCGGTTCTTCAACGCCTACGGTCCCACCGAGTCGACCATCATGGGAACGCTCGCCGGGCCGATGACCGAGTCCGACACCGAACCGATGTCCATCGGGCGCGGCATCATCGGCACACGCGTCGCGGTCCTCGACACCGCGCTGGCGCCCTGCACACCCGGTGTGAGCGGCGAACTCTACCTGGCCGGAACGGGATTGGCTCGCGGGTATCACGGTCGTGCGGCCCTGACCGCGGCGACTTTCGTCGCCGACCCCGACGGCCCGCCCGGATCGCGTCGTTACCGCACCGGCGACCTGGTGCAGGTCCGCGCCGACGCCGAATCCGGCGGTCCCGCACTGGTTCACCGTGGACGTATCGACCACCAGCTCAAGATCCGCGGTCATCGCATCGAGACCGGCGAGATCGAGGCGCTGCTGCGCACACATCCACAGGTCCGGGCGGCGGTCGTCACCGCACAGGCCGGCCCGGACGGAAATGCCGCCCTCGTCGCCCACGTCGTCCCGGCAATCGACGCCGTCGATCCGCACGTCCTGCTCGACCACCTACGAGAAACTCTGCCCGGCCACGCGATCCCGGCCGCGATCGTCGAGATCGACGCCATCCCGCTGACACCGGCGGGCAAGGTAGACCTGCGCGCGCTGCCGGCGGCGACATTCGCCGTCCTCACCGCCCACGTCGCCCCCGCCACCGCCCACGAGGTGCTGGTGACCGAGGTGTTCGCCGAGCTCCTCGGACGCGAGCGGGTGGGCGCCACCGACAACTTCTTCGATGCCGGTGGCAACTCGCTCATCGGCGCGCAGGTCGTTGCGCGCATCCGTGCTCGTTCGGGGCGGGAAGTGTCGGTCCGCGATCTGTTCGACGCACCGACCGCCCAGGCGCTCGCCACTCGACTCGATTCGTCGACGCTGCGCGTCGGTCCGGTCCTCGGGGAAATAGCACGGCCCGGACAGATCCCGCTGTCGCCCGCGCAGCAGCGCATGTGGTTTCTCAACCGGTTCGATCCCGGCGCACTCACCGAGAACATCCCGATCGTGTTGCGCCTGACCGGGCACCTCGACCTCGCCGCCTTCAGAGCGGCGTTACACGGACTACTGGTCCGGCATGAGGTCTTCCGGACGATCTACCCCGACAGCGCAGACGGCCCG
The DNA here is from genome assembly GCF_000298235.1 of Gordonia namibiensis NBRC 108229. Lineage (GTDB taxonomy): Bacteria > Actinomycetota > Actinomycetes > Mycobacteriales > Mycobacteriaceae > Gordonia > Gordonia namibiensis. The sequence goes on along the minus strand of NZ_BAHE01000052.1, from coordinate 40,167 downwards.
CATCAGGTCGTCTTGGCCGCCGACTCGACGCCGACCGTTCTCGAGACGATCACGGCCCGTCGTGACGGCCTGGACAACGCCATCCGTGGCATCACCCGGACGACCTTCGACGTCACGGCACAACCGCCCATCCGGGCCGTACTGTTGCGAGTCGACGACGTGGGACCCGACGAGCACGTCTTCGTGCTGGTCGCCCACCACATCTGCGCCGACGGCCTGACGATGGTGACGCTGGCCGGTGAGCTGGCGAGCGACTACGCCGGGGCGAGTCCGGCGATCAGCGCGCCGTCGGTGCAGTACGCCGACTACGCACTCTGGCAACGGGCAGTCCTCGACGAGGGGATCGCGGATGCCCAGCTGCGCGGGTGGCAGGAGCGACTGCGCGGGGCGCCGCCGGTCGTCGACCTGCCGCTCGACCGGCCCCGGCCGGCACACCCGAGCGGTCGTGGGGCGCGGATCGATTTCGCGGTCGACGCAGACCTGCACCTGCGGATCGTCGAGGCGGCCAACCGGCTCGGCGCCACGCCGTTCATGGTTGCGCACGCCGCGCTGGCCGTGCTCCTCGGCCGACTCGGCGACAACCGCGACGTCGTCATCGGCACCCCGATCGCGGGCCGCGGCGAACAACACCTCGATCGGGTCGCCGGCATGTTCGTGAACATGCTCGCACTGCGGACGGTCATCGACAGTTCCGCGACCGTGGAAGACGCGATCGATGCGTCGAAAGAAGCCTCGCTCCACGCATTCTCGAACGCGCTGGTGCCGTTCGACCGAATCGTGGAAGAACTCGACCTGCCGCGGTCGCCGTCCCATCACCCGGTCTTCCAGACGGCGCTGTCGTTCCAGAACATCGGATCGATGGATCTGTCCCTGCCCGGCCTCGCGGTCGAGATCATCGACGACGACGTCGAGGTCGCCGAGTTCGACCTGCACCTCACGCTGGCCGACATGTTCGACAACGACGGACAACCCGACGGATTGACCGGCCAGTTGGTCTACGCCACCGACCTTTTCGACGCCCTGACCGCGGGCGAGTTCGTCGAGCGCTACCAGCGCATCCTCACCGCGTTCGTCGACACCCCGGACCGGGCGGTGGGGGACCTGGCAGTGCTGTCGGAAGAGGAGCAACGCTCCCTCACGATGACCGCACTTCGACCCGATGCGGACGCGGCGGTGGAGCAGAACGAAGGCCTCGCGGCGGCGTTCCACGCCCAGGCGGCCCGCACCCCCGACGCCGATGCGGTGGTCGTCGGAGACCGCGTGGTGTCGTATCGCGAGTTCGCCCAGCAGGTCACGACGCTCGCACGCATCGTCGCCGATCACGGCGCCGGACCCGACGACCGTGTGGCGATCACCGCGCCCCGCGGCCTGCTGCAGCTACTCGCGATGTACGCGGTGGCCACCGTCGGCGCCGCCTACGTGCCGGTGGATCTCTCAGCGTCGGAACGCGCCTCGATGATCCTCGACGTCGCCGACCCGGTCCTCGTACTCGGTGCCGGTCCGGATGCTCCCGACGCGCGCCCCTACTGTGATCTCGAACTGCTGGACGTCGGCTCGCTGAACCTCACCGCCGGGCCAGGTGCGTGCGAGTTCCCGGCGCCCCATCCCGAGACCACGGCCTACGTGCTGTTCACCTCCGGATCCACCGGAATCCCCAAGGGCGTGAGCATGTCCCACGCGGCCGTCGGCGAACAGCTGCGCTGGATGCAACACCGGTATCCGATGGGTCCGGGGGACTCGGTACTGATCAAGACCTCCGCGGGCTTCGACCTGTCGGTGTGGGAGTACTGGTGGGCCCTCGGTACCGGGGCACGCGTCGTCCTCGCCGAACCGGGTGCCGAACGCGACGGCGCCGAACTGCTCCACATCCTCGACCGCCACCGCATCACCGTCCTGCCGACCGTGCCGTCGGCCCTGGGCATGGTCCTCGACGCCGGCGACCCACCGGCCACGCTGACCACCGCACTGTGCATCGGTGAGGAACTCCCCGCCGAGCTCGTGAACAGAATGCGGTCCGCGGCACCGAAGACCCTGGTGCACAACCTGTACGGCCCCACCGAGGCGGCGGTCAGCGTCACCGGACACGAGGTGACGGCGCTGCCGACCGGCCGCGTCCCGATCGGCTCCCCACAGCCGACCGTGTCCATCCGCATCCTGGATTCACGGCTCCAACCGGTCCCCGTCGGAGTCGCCGGTGAGCTCTACCTGGGCGGAATCCAACTGGCTCGCGGCTATCACGCAGACCCGGCGCGGACCTCGGCGGCGTTCGTCGCCGACCCGTACGGCATCGACGGATCCGGCGCACGGATGTATCGCACCGGAGACCTGGTGCGGCGCAACCGGGATGGCTCGCTCGACTACCTGGGCCGCACGGATCACCAGCTCAAGGTGCGCGGCTTCCGAATCGAGCCCGGCGAGATCGAGGCGGCGCTCCGGCGATGCACCGGCGTGGTGGATGCGGTGGTCGTTGCTCGTGCCGGTGCCGATGGGCAGGATCGGGTCGTCGGATTCGTGACGGGCGACGACGCGCAGGCCGAGGTCGTCCGGCGCGAGGCCGCTCAGCTGCTGCCGTCCTATCTGCGTCCCGAAGTGCATGTCCTCGACACGCTTCCCACCAACGGCAACGGCAAGATCGACCGGGCACGTCTACCTCGACCGCGGATCGCCGAGCGTGCCTACGAGGCGCCGCAGACCGAGCTGCAACAGCGCGTGGCCACGGTGATCGCCGAGGTCACCGGCGCGGCACGGATCGGCCTGAGCGACAACTTCTTCGACGCCGGCGGCAACTCGCTGTCGGCGACGCGGGTGGCGGCGCTCCTCGAGGCCGAGCTCGGCCGTCGGATCCCGGTGCGGATGCTGTTCGACGCGGTCGACGTCGCTGACCTCGCCGCGCAGATCGACGCACTGCCCGCACTCGACCCGTCCGGAGTCGATGTGCCGGAACTGGTCCGAGGCCACGACGACGACCCGGCGCCGCTCGCGCCGGCGCAGCGTCGGATCTGGGAGGCCGTGAACAGCGGTGCCGGAGCCGACTGGAATGTGCCGGTCGCCGTGCGTTTCTCCGGAGACCTCGACACCGAGTCTCTGGTCGCGGTCTTGCACGCGGCCCTGGTCGACGTCGTCGACCGCCACGAGTCGCTCCGCACCCGACATGTCCAGGCGGAGAACGGCCCCGAACTCGTCGTGTTGCCGACCGGTGGCGTCGCTGACCTCATCGGTCGCGGACTCGAACCGCGGGACGTCGCAGCCGGCGATCTCGAACGCGTGCTCACCGACCTGGCCTGGGCGGAGATCGATGTGGTGAACGGTCCCCCGCTGCGGCTGCAGTTGCTGCGTCTCGACCCGCGAACCCACGTGTTGGTGCTCGTCACGCACCACCTCAGCGTCGACGGCCAGTCGATGGGCCCGCTGACCCGCGATCTCGTCACCGCATTCGTCGCCCGGAGTTCCGACACGGAGACCGCATCGGTACTGCCCGAACCGGGCGTCCGGTTCCGCGACTATGCGCGCTGGCGGACCGAGATCCTCGACGCCGATCGGGAGCGTCAGTTCGCCTACTGGACGAAGCGGCTGACTGCCGGCACGCGGGGACCCGGTACCGGCCCCGCTCTCCGCACCGACCGTCCGCGTCCGGAGCGCTGGGAATCAGCCGGTGCGACGGTCGTATTCGGGCTCGATGCCGAGGTGCACACGGCGCTAGACCGATACGCGCGGGACCAATCGTCGAGCATGTTCGCCGTGCTCCAGGCTGCGTTCGCGGTGATCCTGGCCGACCTGGCCGGCGACCCCGATGTGCGCGTCGGCACGGCCGACGCCAACCGGTCGCATGTCTCGCTCGACGGAGTCATCGGCAACTTCGCCGAGGACCTGCCGATGCGACTCGACGCCACGGACTCTCGTGCCTTCGCCGACCTGACCCGCGACGTCCACCAGCAGCTTCTCGACGGCCTCGCCCACCCGGACATCTCGACTCCCGAACTGGCGACAGCCCTCGGTCTCGAGCGGGACCCGGCCGGATCGTCGGGACACCCGCTTTTCCCCGCGACTCTGATCCTGCAGCAGGCCGGGGCGGATGACGCCGGGATGAACGAGATCGACCTCGGCGGCGTGCGGATCAGTAGGGAGCCGATTGCGAACACCGTGGCCAAGCACGAGTTGGAGTTCACCGTGCTCGAAGTCCGCGACGCCGATGGTCCCGCCGGACTCACCGGAACGCTGCTGCACCCGGTGGCACTGTTCGACACGGCGACTGCGGAATGCGTCGTCGACCGGATGCGAGCGATCCTCGAGACCGTGGCGGCCGACCCGGACCGAGCACTCACCGTTGCCGAGCTGCGGGAGGTGCCGTGATGACGGCATCGGTGGTCATCGCCTACCACCGCGGTCTGCCGGATCTCGACGTTCAGCTCGAAGCCTTGGCGGCACAAGACTTCACCGGCGACTTCGAGGTCATCGTCAGCGACAACGAGGGTAGCGCAGAGGTGCGTGAGCACTTGGACACTCACCCGCTGCGGGAGCATCTGGACCTTCGCTGTGTGGATTCCTCGGACGTAGCCGGTACCTCGCATGCGCGTAACGTCGGAACCCGCAGCGCGCGAGGGGACTTCATCGCCTACTGCGACCAGGACGATGCCGTGCATCCGACGTGGTTGCGCGCGATGGTGACCGCGGGCCGGGACGCCGACCTGATCGGCGGGCCCCTCGAACGGGACACCCTCAACGACCCGATCGTCGCCGCCTGGCGAGCCCTCCCGGACCCGGAGGAACCGGTGGTCCTGGGCCGCCACCTGCCGATGAGCTTCGGCTGCAATCTCGGTGTACGGCGAGAGGTGTTCGATGCCGTCGGCGGGTGGGATGAGGACTACCCGACGGCCGGCAGCGATGTCGAGTTCTGCTGGCGTGTGCAGACCGCCGGGTACTCCTTCGGTTATGCGCGCGAGGCGATGGTTGCGTACCGCTACCGCACCGGCCTGCGCGAGTCCTGGAACCAGGTCATCGACTACGGCAGCGAAGAGGCGCGGGTCGCGAAGCAGTACGGTGCCCCCGGCCGTGAGTGGTGGTGGTTCCCGATCCACGCAGGCGTCGTCCTCGCCACCTGCCCGGTGTGGCCCTGGGGATGGTCCCGTCGTCGACGTGGCGCGTGGATCTGGGTGACCGGAAACCTCGTCGGTCGGATCAAGGGGAGTCTCAAGTATCGGGTGGTCTATCTGTAGGTGCCGTCCCGCCGTGATCTGGTAGTTTGGGGGCAACCCATGAAGATCGGATCATGTTGTGACAGAAGCGAATCAGCCCGGATCGAACAAGTCCGGACGACGCCCGGCGTACGAGATCGTGGCCGACGCGCTTCGGGTACGCATCCTCGCCGGTGAGCTGACCCCTGGTACTCGTCTGCCCCCCGACGTCGAACTCCGCGCCGAGTTCGGCGTCGGACAGAGCACGGTCCGCGAGGCCATACGGACCCTCGCCAGCGAGAACCTCGTCCACACCACCCGCGGGGTGACCGGGGGTACGTTCGTCGCCAAACCCGACATCGGTCAGCTCAGTGCGCACCTCGAGGCGGGAGTGACGCTCCTCGCCGCGGCCGAAGGGGTGACCGTCGACCAGCTCATGGAGGTCCGGCAGCTCACCGAGGTGCCCGCTGCCGGCGTCGCGGCCTACCGTCACACCGAGGCGCACCTGGAAGAGTTGCGCGCCACCATCTTCGATCCCGACGCCGGGATCGGTCCCGAGGTCTACGCGAGCAACCAGGAATTCCACCGCATCTTGCTGCGGGCGGCGGACAACCCGCTACTCGACCTCATCACTGTCCCGGTTTTCCGCGTCATCGGCAGCCGATTCAGCCGCGACGTTGCGCCAGAGGGGTTCTGGCGATGCGTCGACGAAGACCACCGAGCACTCCTCGACGCGGTCGAGCGCCGGGACTCGATGACGGCGATGACCCTCATGCGCCGGCACCTCGACCATCTCGGCGACGTCTACAAGCAGATGGACCTGCTCAGACGTCAGAGCTGACGCGGACGGGCGGGACCCGCAGGTGCCACTCACTGTGCGCCTGGATCTGCTCGGCCAACGCGAGGAGAGTTCCCTCGTGTAGGCGTGCGGCGGTCAGTTGTGCACCGATCGGCATACCGGACGGATGCACGCCGACCGGAAGAGCAAGGGTCGGACCGTCGTGCAGCGACCACGGATATGTCAGCTGTCCCATCCGGCGGGCCTGTGCCACCACGGTTTCTCCGCCGCCGAGTCGCGGCACATCCACCGGCATCGCCGGGGTCAGTACGACGTCGATCTCACCGAACATGTCGGTCATCGCGGCCCGGAACAGGTCTCGTTCCCGCAGGGCGGCTGCTCGCTGCTCGTCGGAGATGGTCAATCCCAGGGCAATTCGTTCCCGGGTTGCCTGTTGGAACCGTGTTGGCTCGTCGCGCAACCGTTCGGCGTGCGTACGTGCGAGGTCCGAATAGACCAGGGTGTAGACCACATCCTGCGCTGACTCGCTGTGCGGCACGGGACATTCCACGACCCGGTGCCCCAACCGTCGGAGTAGTTCGACGGTCTCGCCGACGGCGTCCGCGATGGCCGGGTCTACGTCGTCGGTCACGAACGGCCGGGGGACCGCAACCCTCAGGTTGTCGGCATCCACACCTGCCACGTCCGAGCCGGCGAGGACCGCGAACGTCTCGCGTACCTGTCGGGCCGTACGTGCGAGCGGCCCGACGGTGTCGAAATACGCACTCACCGGGAAGATCCCGGACATGTCCAGAACCCCGGTTGACGGCCGGAGACCGGTGACCCCGCAGCAGGCCGCGGGGAGTCTGATGGAACCACCGGTGTCGGTGCCGAGTGCCACGTCGACGACACCGGCTGCCACCGCGACGCCGGAACCGCCGCTGGAGCCGCCGGGCACCCGGCCGGCGTCCCAGGGATTCACCGGACCGCCCGACGCCGAGTTCTGGCTCGTGACGCCCACGGCGAATTCGGCGAGGTTCAGCGTGGAGGTGATGGTGGCTCCGGCGCGCTTGAGTGCCGCGACGCAGGCGGCGTCCCGGTCGGCCATCCGGTCGGCGAAGTACGCCGATCCGCAGGTCGACCGCACGCCCGCGACCTCGATGTTGTCCTTGACCCCGATCCGGACACCGTTCAGTGGGCCCTGCGCGCCACTCGGATCGGCACCGAGCTCTTCGGGGACCCATGAGATGACCGTGTTCAAGCGGCCGGCGACGGCAACGACGTCGTCAGGGGATGTCGCGGACGTGCCGAGGGGGCCGGCGGTCTGGCCGGCCCCCTCGAACGGACTGGTCAGGATGCCACCCGGGATCCGCGCAGCTGCTCGGTTGCCTCTGCATCGACGGTCCAGTTGTCGGTGTTCACGACGACACCGTAGTCCTGGCGTGCTTCTTCGGCGGTGAGGTACTCGTCCCACACGTCGGACAGCACCGCGAACGGATCGCGCAGGAACGGATCTCCGAAACCGCCACCCGAGGGCATGCGGATCTCCAGTCGGTCACCGGCGTGGATGACCTCCTGGGTGACCTTGGAGAACAGCACCTCCTCGTCCGGGGTGCCGGGGTTCCGGATGAACGATCCCGACGCGCCGTCGCCGCCGCCGAGCGCGCCGGCCGGCGGATCCGTGCGGTTGTCGGCCTCCGAGCCCAGGAAGGTGTCGGTCTCCATGTACCAGGTCCGCACGCTTCCGATGCCGCCTCGCCACTGCCCGGGGGCCGGGGACTCGTCGCGGAGCTCGTAGCGTTCCGCGCGCATGGCGTGGTTGAGCTCGAGCTCCTCGATCGGGTTGTTGCGGGTGTTGGCCATCAGGGCGTCGACGGCATCCATGCCGTCCTTGCCGTTGCGTGCGCCGTACGAACCCTCGTTGATCTCGATGTACACCCAGTACGATTCGCCGTCCTCGGCGAGACCGGAGTAGGCGATCGCGCACAGCGCGGCCGACGACCCGGCGATCGCCCGTTCGGGCAGGACCGGTGCAAGGGCCAGGTTGATCGAGTCGAAGATGCGGTTGACCTGCGAGAACCGAGCGAAGCACGACGCCGGGAAATCCGGATTGAAGATCGTGCCCTCGGGCGCGTAGGCCCGCACCGGGCGGAAACACCCGTCGTTCTGCGGTACGAACTCCTCGGTGAGGTGCTCGTCGAGCAGGATGGTGCGGATGGCGCTGACGGCCACCGGGAGGACGGAACCCTCGAAGGGCACGTTGAACGCCGTGGGCACCTGGTCGTTGGAACCGGTGAGGTCGATCAGCACGTCCTCGTCCTCGACCTGCACGCGCACCGCGACCTTCAACGGCACACCGCGGTTCTTGCCGTCATCGTCGAGGTAGCCGATGGGTGCCTCGTAGCTCCCGTTCGGGATCGCCCGGATGCGGCTGCGCAGCATCTCCTCCGAGTAGTCCATCCACCGGTCCGCGGCGCTCATCACGACGTCGAGGCCGTACTTCTCGAGCAGTTCGATGAAGCGCTTCTCGCCGATACGCGAGCAGGCGATGAGGGCTTCGAGATCGCCGCGGTTCTGTTCCGGGGTGCGCACGTTGTCCAGGATGTGCTGGATCAGCATGTCGTTGCGGACGCCGCCGTCGTAGATCTTCATCGAATCCATCAGCTTGCCCTCGGCCCAGACGTCGACGACGTCCATGCACAAGCCGGGGAAGTTGCCGCCGATGTCGGAGACGTGACCGGTGCAGCCGGCGAACCCGATGTGCTCGCCCTCCCAGAAGATCGGGATGATCACGCCGTAGTCGGGGGAGTGGGCCGCACCGTGGTACGGGTGGTTGTGCAGGATCACGTCACCCGGCTTGTAGGTGCCCGCAAGACGCCGGTTCACGCCGCGGATGTACGCGGGAATCGAACCGCAGTGCATCGGCGTCGAATCCGATTCGCACAGTTCGCGACCGTTGACGTCGAAGATGCCGGCGCCGAGGTCCTCGGATTCGCGGATCAGGCTCGAGTAGGCCATACGGTAGAGGACCTGCGCCATCTCCTTGGCCATCGAGTTGAGGGCGCCGCCGATGACGCGCAGGGTGATCGGGTCCACCTCGACGGTGTCCCAGGTCCGATTCGCCTCGGCCGCAAGGGAGACGCCGTCCGTGGGCATCAGGGTCTTCGCCATGTCAGGCGCTCCTCTCGATGATGATGTGACCGACGGCGTCGACCGTGGCCTTCTGCCCGATGCCGACGATCGTCGTCGAATCGAACTGCTGAACGATCGCCGGACCTTCGAACGTGTTGCCCGCCTTGAACAATGCGCGGTCGTAGATCGGGGTGTCGACCCACTCGGGATCGGCGGAGTCGTTCTTCCAGAACAGCGCCTGGGTGGTGGTCTTGATCGCTCCCGACGCGTCGGCGTCGCCCTTCTCGATCTCCGAGATGCGGATGTGCTCGACCGCGCCGACACCGGTCACCCGGATGTTGACCAGTTGCACCGGCTTGTCGTCGAAGCGCTGGGAGTAGGTGCGACCGTGCACCTCGTGGAAGGTGGCCGCGGTCTGCTCGACCCATTCGGCAGTGATCTCGCCGGCGGGTGCAGGCACGCGCAGCTCGTAACCCTGTCCGACGTAACGGCAGTCGACGCTGCGCTCGAGGGTGATGTCCTCGTCGGCGATGCCGTCGGCGCGTAGCTGGGCGACGGCCTGGTCGGCGAGTCGGTCCATCTCGCGTCGAAGCAGTTCGAGATCGGGCTCGGCCGAGGAGGTCCAGACCGTGGTGGGGACCTCGTACCGCACGTCGGTGGTCAGCAGGCCGACCGCCGAGGTGATCCCGGGATGGCCGGGGACGATGACGCGGGGGATGCCCAGATGCTCGGCGATCTGCCATGCATACAGCGGCCCGGCGCCACCCTCGGCGACCAGCGAGAACTCACGCGGGTCGTAGCCCTTGCGCACCGAGTGCAGGGAGATGGCCTCGGTCATCGAGTGGGCGAGGATCTGGAAGATGCCCATCGCGGCATGTTCGAGATCGGCACCGAGTTTGTCGGCGATGTGGGTCTTGACCGCCTCGGTCGCCAGCTCGGGCTTCACCTCCATGGTTCCGGACAGGAAGCTGTCGGCTCCGAGCCATCCCATGACCACCATGGCGTCGGTGGAGGTGGGTTCGGTGCCGCCGCGGTTGTAGCAGGCGGGCCCCGGCATGGCACCGGCGCTGCGCGGTCCGACGCGGAACATGCCGCCCTCGTCGATGCTGGCGATCGACCCGCCGCCGGCGCCGATCGTGTCGACCTCGGCCATCGGGACCATCGCGTGATAGTCACCGATGCGGGTGTCGAGCAGGTGCTTCATCCGGAGCTTGCCGTCCGGTGCGACGCCGATGTCGGCCGACGTGCCGCCCACGTCGAGGGTGATGACGCTCGGGTAGCCCGAGGCCTTGCCGATGAAGCAGCCGCCGAGAAGTCCGGCGACGACACCGCTGGTCAGCAGCGATACCGGGACCTCGCTCGCGCTCCGCGACGTGACGAGACCTCCGGCCGAGGTCATCAGGTGGACGTCCTCGCCGACCTGTGCGGCCTTGGCCTTCCCGGCCAGGTTCTCGATGTAGCGGGAGGTCTTGGGGCCGACGAAGGCGTTGAGGGCGGTGGTGGAGAAGCGTTCGTACTCGCGGTACTGCGAGGCGACGTCGCTCGAGAGGGAGACGAACACGCCGGGGTACTCCTCGGCGATGATCTCCCGGACCCGCTGCTCATGGGTGGGATTCCGGTAGGCGTGCAGGAACGCGACGGCGATCGCCTCGACCCCGCGTTCGCGGAGCAGCGCGACCTCACGCCGGACCGCGTCCTCGTCGAGCGGGGTCAGCACGTTGCCTGCGGCGTCCATGCGTTCCGGCACCGTGCGCCGGTTGCGGCGCGGCACCAGCTGCCACTTCTGCCAGGGCAGATCCTGGTAGTTGGAGTAGTTCAGCGGACGCTTCTTGCGCGCGATGTGCAGGAGATCGCGGAACCCGTCGGTGGTGATCATGCCGACGTCGCTGCCGTTGTGCTCGAGGACGATGTTGGTCGCCACGGTGGTCCCGTGGAAGAACATCTCGATGTCGGCGACGTCGATGCCTGCGCGCTGGGCGAGCACCTCGATCCCGTCCATCGTGCCGATCGAGGGATCGTGGTTGGTCGACGGCGTCTTGTGCACCGTCACCGTCCCGTCGTCGTCCCACAGGACCAGGTCGGTGAACGTGCCGCCCACATCCACGCCGATTCGTTTCATCGAAACTCGCTTCCTATTCCAAAGCCGTCACGCCGCCGCCGGATCGATGCGATCAGCCGGTGACAGAAGTGATCTGAGCCATAAGTCCGCTCGAGTGCATCTTGCAATACCTCCGATTGTTTCGGCAACCCCAGAGACGAAATTCGGCAAACATCCAGGATCGGCGCGGCCTTGACGGTCAAAAGATCAGATGTTTATGGTGGTCCGCGTCACGGCGCTACATCTTCGGGACGCCGCACCCCCTCAGGAGGACCATTGACCACCCATCCCGCCACGCTCGGACGTTTCTTCGAGGACTACGTCGTGGGCGACGTCTACCAGCACCCGATGGGTCGCACGATCACCGACACCGACAACGCGTGGATCACGTGCCTGACGATGAACACCAACCAGAACCACTTCAACGAACACCTCGCCCGGACGAATCCGATCACCGACGGCAAGGTGATCGTGAACTCGGGTCTGACCATTGCGTTGGTGCTCGGACTCTCGGTCATCGACATGAGCCAGAACGCGGTCGCGAACCTGCAGTTCACCGACGTCAGGCTCCAGCATCCCGTCTATGTCGGCGACACCATCTACGCCGAGAGCATCTGTACCGGTCTGCGGCAGTCGAAGTCGCGGCCGTACGCCGGCATCGTGTCGATGACCACCCGTGGGGTGAACCAGGACGGCGATGTCGTCGTGTCCTGGAAGCGTTCGGTCATGGTCGCCACCCGCGAGAGCGGAATCGGGCAGAACTACTTCCCGGAGGTCAAGGGGCCTTCCCTCGCCGAACTCGAAGCGGCCGAGTCCGATTCGATCGAGGCCACGCGGTGAGGCCGCTCGAAGACGTCCGCATCATCGCGGTCGAGCAATACGGTGCGGGGCCGTTCGGCAGCGTGCACCTCGCCGATCTGGGCGCCGACGTGATCAAGATCGAGGAGCCGAAGTCCGGCGGCGACGTCGGACGGTATGTCCCGCCGTACAACAAGGGTGAGGACTCGCTGTTCTTCGAGACCTTCAACCGCAACAAGCGCAGCCTGTCGCTCGATCTCGGTACACCGGGCGGCCGCAGGGTTTTCGAAGATCTCGTGCGAACCAGCGACGCGGTGTACTCGAACCTGCGTGGCGACGTGCCGGCGAAGATCAAGATCACCTACGACGACCTCAAACACCTCAATCCCGCCATCGTGTGCTGCAGCCTCACCGGATTCGGCATGACCGGTCCGCGTGCGAAACAACCCGGGTACGACTACATCCTGCAGGGCCTGGCCGGATGGATGGACCTGACCGGTGACCCTGACGGGCCACCCACCAAATCCGGTCTGTCCCTTGTCGATTTCTGCGGCGGGTACGTCGCGGCACTCAGTCTGATGTCCGGCCTGCACGCCGCGCGACGTGACGGTATCGGCGGCGACTGCGACGTGTCGCTCTACGACACCGCGATCTCGATGCTCACCTACCCGGCTGCCTGGCACCTCAACGCCGGATACCGGCCGGCACGCACCAAGAACTCGGCGCACCCGTCTCTGGTGCCCTTCCAGGCCTTCGAAGCCTCCGACGGTTGGTTCGTCGTCGGCTGCGCCAAGGAGAAGTTCTGGGTGCGATTGGCCGAGACCATCGGGTTGCCCGAGCTGCTCGAGGACCCGCGGTTCACCGACTTCACCGCCCGTGGAGAGAACAAGGACGAACTGCTGCCCGTGCTGGAGAAGCGGTTCGCCGAGGCGACGGTCGAGCACTGGGTCTCGCTCCTGACCGAGGCCGGGGTTCCCACCGGCCCGATCAACGACGTCGAGCAGGCGCTGACCGAGGAGCACACCCTGGCGCGCGGCCTGATCGCCAGCACCGAGCACGAGGTGTGGGGCGAGGTACGCCAGGTCACCTCGCCGGTCCGATTCGGTGACGAACCGGCCGAGTATCGTCGGGCACCGCGCCGCAACGAGAATTTCGACGAGGTGATGGGATTGCTCGGTTACAGCACTGAGGACATCAAGGGCCTGGTCGACGACGGTGCGTTCGGGGCGATCGGGCAGGCGACGCCATGACCGCCCGCCGATTCGCGGAGTGGGCCGCCGGCCTGACAATCGAAGCGATCCCCGAGGAGACGCGTCGCGCGGCGCTCCGTCATCTGCTCGACGGCGTCGGGAATGCGATCGGTGCCCGGCGCCGCGGTCAGGGCGGCCCCGGGCTGGCCGTGGCCCGCGGACTCGGCGGTCCGGCACAGGCACACCCGCTCGGTGACTCCGAGGCCATCTCGGCTCCTGCCGCGGCCTTTGCCAACGGCGTCCTGATGCATGCGCTCGACTTCGACGACACCCACGCCGGTGCTCTCGTGCACCCCACGACCGTCGTCGCCCCGGCTGTTCTCGCGGTCGCCGAGGAGGTCGGAGCCACGGGTGCCGAGGCCGTCACCGCTCTGGTCGCCGGGCTCGAGGTCGCCTGTCGTCTCGGTGCCGCCGCACCCCACGGATTCCATGCCCGCGGCCTCCACGCGACCGCGGTCGTCGGCCCGCTCGCGGGGGCGGTCGCCGCGGGATTGCTCTACGGCGAAGGGGCGGACCGCCTCACCGATGCGATCGGCATCGCCGCATCGTCGTCGGGCGGGCTGCTGGAGTTCCTCGACACCGGCGCGAACACCAAGATCCTGCACCCGGGCAACGCGGGGTTCAGCGGGGTTCTCGCCGCGCGTCTCGCGCGCGAAGGTGCGAGCGGACCCGAATCGGTGCTGGAGGGTCGGCGCGGGCTGTATCGCGCGCTGGCCGACCGCGACGTCGATCCCGAATCGATCGTCGCGGACCTCGGAACCCGCTGGGAGAGCTCGAACATCGGGATCAAGCCGTACCCGAGCTGCCAACTCATGCATGCCTCGCTCGACGCGGTGGCCCGTGCGCTGGCCGATGCTGAGCGACATGGTGTCGAGGTGTCGTCGTCGCAGATCACCTCCATCGCCGTCGACGTCCACCCCGACAGCGTGGACATCGTGTGCGGGCCGGGAACCGGCACCCGCAGTCCCCGAAGCATCTACGACGCGAAGTTCGACCTGCCGTGGAGCGTCGCCGCTCTCGTCCACGACGGTGCGGTCACCGTCGACACCTACGGGCCAGAGTCGATTGCCCGTCCCGAGGTGGCGACCACCGCCGCACTCGTCGAGATCGTCCCCGTGCCCGATGACCGTCCGGCCGCCGACGCTGCCGGTCGGGCGGTCATCACCCTCGCCGACTCCACCCGACTCGTCGGCGAGGTTCCCTGCAGCCAAGGGACTTCGGGCCAACCGATGGACGATGCGGCGGTGGCGGAGAAGTTCCGGGGCAACACCGGTGCAGGCGACGCGGTGGACGCACTGGTCGAAGCCGTCCTCGGACTGTGCGACGCCACGTCCGTCAAGGCGATCACCTCGCTCGCGGCCGCCGTCGTCGGCTGACCGTCGACGTAGAAACTCGTCATCACCGATCGCCGGTCCGCAGATGCGCCGGAGGGTCGACACACACACCCAGAACAAGGATCATCCAATGGATTTCAGCTTCACCGAAGAACAGCGCGACTTCCGCTCGGCGCTCCGGCAGTTGGTCGACAAGGAGATCATTCCGGTCGCCAACGAATGGGAACGCACGGGTCGCTATCCCACCGAGATCGTCGCTCGTTTGCGCGACATGGGCTTGTTCGGGATCACCACCCCCGAGGAGTACGGCGGGCTCGCGCTCGACATGGTCTCGTTCACCCTCGTATACGAAGAACTCGCGCGCGGTTGGATGGGGATCGCCGGCATCCTCGGCAGTCACAACCTGGCGTGCTGGATGATCGCCCGGCACGGCACCGAAGAACAGAAGCAGCAGTGGCTGCCCCGCTTGGCGAGTGGCGAATGCCGTACCGGCATCGGCCTGACCGAGCCAGGTGCGGGCACCGACCTGCAGGGCATCAAGACGACCGCCACGCGCGATGGAGACGACTACGTCATCCGCGGCACCAAGACCTGGATCACCAACGCGCGTCACGCAAATGTGCTGCCGGTACTGGTCAAGACCGACCCGTCGACGTCGCCCGCGCACAAGGGGATGAGCATCCTGCTCGTCGACACCACCACTCCCGGCTTCGAGGTCCAGCGCGATCTGGGCAAGCTCGGTTACAAGGGCACCGAGTCCTGCGAGATCTTCCTCGACGAGGTGCGGGTGCCCGCATCGACGTTGCTCGGCGGGGTGGAGGGACGCGGCATGCAGCAGGCATTGTCCGGGTTGGAGATCGGCCGGCTCAACATCGCCGGGCGCAGCGTCGGCATCGCGCAGGCGTCGTACGATGCGGCGCTCGACTACTCGCGGCAGCGCACCGCCTTCGGCAAACCGATCTCGGACTTCCAGGCGATCCAGCTCAAGCTGGCCGACATCGCCACCCAGCTGCAGGCGGCCCGCCTGATGACGTATTGGGCTGCCGCGAAAGCAGACTCGGGAGCCCGCGTCGACGGTGAAGCCGGCATGGCCAAGTACTTCGCATCGGAGACGGCGATCACCGCGAGTCTCGAGGCGATGCGGATCCACGGTGGATACGGCTACTCGACCGAGTTCAACGTCGAGCGCTACTACCGGGATGCCCCGCTGATGTCGATCGGCGAGGGGACGAACGACATCATGAGGACGGTCATCGCCAAGGCCCTCGTCAACGGCAGCGTCACCGTCGGATGACCGCGGGTTCGATCACCGGCGAGCTGATCTACCTCTATGTCCCCGGCGACCGGCCGGAGCGATTCGACAAGGCCGCCGCCTCGGGAGCCGATGCCGTCGTGCTGGACCTCGAGGACGCGGTTCCCGTTGCGGACAAGGACGCCGCACGCATCGCGGCGGGTTCATGGCTCGCAGACCGTGACTCCGCAGTGCCGGTGTGGGTTCGGGTGAATCCCGGGTCCGAGTTGATCGATGACCTCGCCATGGCGGTCCAGGCCGGTGCCGACGGCGTCTGGTTGCCGAAATGTGAGGATGTTGCGACTCTCGAGCGCGTCGATCGACTGTTGACCGACCTCGAACGACAGTCGGGCCGTCCGCGGACCCCCGTCTCGCCGCTCATCGAGACCGGTGCCGGACTGTGCAACGCGGCGGCGATCGCTGCCGGACCACGGGTGGAGTTCCTCCAGATCGGCGAGGTCGACCTCGCCGCAGATCTCGGAGTGACAGCGGTTGTCGGAAACGAACTTCTCTGGGCGCGTTCGCAAGTGGTCGCCGCCTCGGCCGCGGCTCGCATCCGGCCTCCGCTCGGGGCCGCGTCGCCGGTGATCGACGAACCCGAATCGTTTCGAATGGAGACCAGACAGCTGACCGGACTCGGGTTCCTCGGTCGCGCATGTATCCACCCGCGTCAGATCGAACCTGCTCGCGCGGGGATGGCACCGACCGACGCCGAGATCGCCTCGGCGCAGGATGTACTCGCAGCGTTCGACGTTGCGGGTGGTGCCGCAGCCACCGACAGCGCCGGGCGGCTCATCGACGAGGCGGTCGCGCGGATCGCTCGTCGAACGCTCGCCCGTCGAGCCTGCTGACCGAACTCTCGTACGGCTGGGCAAATCCGTGACATCTTGATCGTCTGGTCAGCCGATATCGGGCGGAAGAGGTCGTTGAGCCCGATTTGTCCGCTACTGTTTTGCAATGCTCAACACCGGGTCTCGTTCTCGCTGGTCAGTCCGTTTTTCGGCGGCGGGGCTCGCAGCCGCCGCTGCGGCGGCATTCCTCACTGCGGGAGCCGACACCGCCGGTGCCGCCCCCGTCGTGAATCCGAAGGCAGGCAAGGTCGTCGCGCACTCCGGCTTCGACGTCAAACGTGACGGCTTCTCGTTCGAGAACTGGGGACCGAACGACGCACTGCATCGGCGCGGCCTCACCATCGACGGCATGCGCGCGGTCTTCGGTGACGAGGTGTGCGCCCGCATCGTGCTCGGGATCTGCTCGCCGACCACCGTCGCCGAACTCGTGATGGCGGAATTCAACGCGTCGATGAGGGGCGGTCATTGCTACGGCATGGCGGCGCTGGCAGGCCTGTACAACACGAAGCGCCTGAGCCAGTTCCCGCTGGCGCTGCCGGGGCAGAGCGTCTACAGCATGCCCGCGTCGGGACCGCTCGACGAGTTGATCGCCCGGTTGTTCATCACCCAGGGCTTCCCTCCCACGGACCTCGCGGCCTCCGCGGTCACAGTGCCGCAGGCGTTGTCGAAGCTGCGCACCGCGTGGGCGCGGAACGACAACTACATCCTCGCCATCTTCGACAGCGAGGAGCCGACGGCCGGGCATGCGATCACCCCTGTCGCGCTCCGTGATCTCGGCGGCGGCAAGCGCGGAATCGTGGTCTACGACAACAATTTCCCGGGCGTCGAGAAGATGGTGGTGGTCGACCCCGCCGCGGACACCTGGTACTACTCGACGGCGACCAACCCGTCGGAGCCGACCATGTTGTACCAGGGCTCGCCGAAGAACAAGATGGTGCTCGTCCCGCTGGCCGAGGCGCTGGCGCGTCACCAGGATCCGGACCTTCGCTCCGATGACACCGTCGTCGTGGTCAGCGACACCAACGGCACCGCCCGAGGCGTGGGTGACGTCGACTGGGACGTCCGGGTCACCGATCTGTCCGGGAAGCCGATTCCCGGTGTCGAGCAGCAGCTCCTGCTCAACAACGACAACACCGCACGATTCACCGTGCCGGCCGGCAAGCGGTTCCGCATCGTCGTCGACGGTGTCGAGGCGGGACGAACCGCCGACATCAACACGACCATCCTGAGCGCCGGCGGCGCGGTCGCGGTCGGTGATCTCGAGGTGCCGTCCGGTGCTGTCGCTGCCCTGGACATCGACCCGGCGCGTCATGCGGTGCGGGTGACCTCGTCTGCTCCGACGTCCGCGGAGTTCGAGGTGGCGACCGAGGATTCACTGCGCTCGGTGTCCACCGACACCTCCCAGCTCGTGATCGGGCCGGGGTCGTCGGTCTCCGTTGGTGCGACGCCGACCGGGGTGAGCGTGCACAGCGCGGGGCGTGCGCAGAAGTTCCAGGTCGCCGTCGAACGCAGCGACACCTTCATCGACCGCAACGCGCTCACCAGCACGCCGATCACCCTCCGTCCGGGTGCGAAGGCCGACATCCCGGTCAACATCTGGACCGGCTGGAACCCGTTGTCCGCCACGGTGCGCGCCGGCGGGTCGACGACGTCGGTGCCGCTGTCGATCAGGTGATCCCACCGTCGGGTGAACCGGCGGGGGAAGCGTTCTAGCGATGTGCGTCGACGGCGACGGGGGCCATCGACCGCCACTTCTCCAAGACGGCGGGGTCCTGCAACTCCATCCAGGCGATGACGTCCTGGTGGGTGGCGCAGATGACGTCCGGCCTGGTGCACGCGCGACGCATGAAGGCGGCGGTCGCCGGGTTGAAGGCGTTGGCGTTCCAGGTGTTTAGGTGATTGGCGATCACCAGGGGCGCACGGTTGCCCTCGTAGGCACGGCGCAGCATGTAGTCATAGGTGCTCGTGACGACCTTGGCGATGCGCTTGCGGTCCGCGGGGCGGTCGGTCGCCTTGTTGACGCTGTACCAGAAGTTGTAGTCGAGCGCGGTCTGCCGTTGCCGGAGCGCCGGCGACCACACGTAGGGGACCGGGAACTCCCAGATGCCGTTGATCTTCGTCGGCCAGTAGAGACCCGGCCGCGACGCCGGCATCGAGGAGTCCCACATCATGTCGAAGGCGCGCAACGCGGGGAAGAGTGCCTTCATCGACCCCTCGAGACACTGTGTCCGAGTGCCTTTCACGGCTTCGGGTCCGAAGGCGAGGTCGGGGCCGGTGCGGATGCCGTTGAGTTGACGCCACTGGGTCATGAGCCGAAAGAACTGCGCCAGTTCATGACGCCATTCGGCACTGGTCCACGATTTGCCCGGATTCTTTGTGCCTGCGCAGAAATGGCCGACGAAATGGGTGGCCATCTCGTGGCCGTTGTACCAGGTTCGGTTGAGGTAGGTGATCTCCTCGATCACGTCCTTCTTGGATCCACCGAACGCGATCGCTGCTTCACCGGGTTGGTAGCCGGGGCCGCGGTAGTGGCGCTTCTTGGCGTCGGTGAGGAAGTAGAGCCCGGTCATCATCGTGGTGAATCTCGCATCGGACTCGGCTGCGGTGCGCAAGAACAGATCCCAGTTCTTCGACACGCCGACCCCGTCGAACGAGAACAGGATGAACTGCGGTGGCTTCTCGCCCGGTGCCAGCCGCTTCATCGGGACATTCGACGCTAGGCGCGTCGGCGGTGGGGGTGGGGCCGGCGACAATGTGGTGCTGATGTTCGGTATCGGTTCGGGAACAGCCGAATTCGCCGACGTTGCACAACCGGCGACCAACATGGAAAGAGCGGCTACGACGATCGGCAGAGTGGTCGTTCGCTTTCCGCGCCTGATCGCCAATTGGACACCCCCGCCTTTACTTCCGCTTTACTCTATTCGGCAGAATGCATGGTGGCCTCGTGGCCGGAAAGGCAGGCACAGAATTGTTGCCTTCGTTGACCTCGACAGAACCGCGGCGATACCGCTGGTCGCCTGTCCCACTTCGCATTCTGGGTATCGCGCTCGCCGCAGGTCTGGGCCTGTCGGCGTGCACCGCTGACGACCCCTTGGCCTCGGGCCCCGTGGACACCCGGACGTCGACCACCACCGAGGAGCCCGAGTACCTCGACGAGGTCACCATCCACCGTTTCGAGTACCCGACGCCCGGCGACGCCGACAGCGAACAGAACTGGGCCGAGCTGTACCTCCCGGCGGGGGAACAGCGGGTCGACTCGATCCCGCTGGTCGTCCTGATCCACGGCGGCGCCTGGCAGAGTGCGCTGGGCGCGGACATCTTCGAACCGCTCGCGCGTGATCTCGCCGAACGCGGCATGGCCGTCTACAACGTCGAGTACCGCCGCGTCGGCTCGGGCGGCGGCTGGCCGACGACGTTCCGCGACGTCGCGAGCGCACTCGACCATGTCTCGGTGGTGGACAAGCAGTTCCCGCAGATCACCACCGACGACGAACTCGTCGTCGGGCACAGCGCCGGTGCCCAGCTCGCCGTGTGGGGCGGGACCCGGCACAAGCTCGACGACAACGAGGTCGGTGCGCGGCCCGTGTTCCGGCCCACGCGTGTGGTGTCGCTCGCCGGGCCTCTCGACATGGTCTATGCCGCAACGCATGGCGACGATCGGATCGTCACCGCCCTCGGTGGAACTCCGCGCCAGGTCCCGGAGCGGTACACGATGGTCGACCCCATCCAGAACATCGATCCCACGACGCCGGTGGTCGCCGTGCACAACACCGGCGACCGCATGGTCTCGTCGGTCAACTCGACCCGATACGTCGACGCCGTCGTGAAGCAGGGCGGCGAGGCCACAGCGGTGCTGCTCCCGGGCGGCAACCACGGCTCGGTGGTGACCTCGACCGCGCCCGAGTACCCCAGGGTCCTCGACATCATCACCGGCGCATCGTCGGCAGATCTGGACGACGTCGATGAGGTGACCGGCTAGGCCCGCACGTTTCGCTCACTCGTTCCTTTCCCGCTCACCGACAACTGGTGAGCGGTAGCGGAAATGGTGAGCGCGGAGTCCGGTCTTCCGCGCGGGTCTGGTAGGTCTTTAACCAGACTCACCGATCGAAGGAGATCCCATGGACGTCGCAGGCAAGGTTGCAGTCGTCACCGGCGGCGGCGGCGGGATCGGTGGTGCGCTCGCGCATGCTCTGGTCGAAGCAGGTGCGAAGGTCGTGGTCACCGACCTCGACGCGGCGTCGGCGAACGGCGTCGCCGATGCCCTCGGCGAGTCCGCGGTCGCGCTCGCCGGCGACGCCTCGAGCGACGACCACATCGATGCGGCGGTCCGCCTGGCCGAGTCCACCTTCGGGCCCGTGGACATGTACTTCGCGAACGCCGGCATCGGACGCGGTGGTGGCCTGGACACCGACGAGGCGATGTGGGATCTGGCGCTCGACGTCAACCTGCGCAGCCACATCCGGGCGGCGCGTCGGCTCGTGCCCGAG
This sequence comes from Gordonia namibiensis NBRC 108229, assembly GCF_000298235.1. GTDB lineage: Bacteria > Actinomycetota > Actinomycetes > Mycobacteriales > Mycobacteriaceae > Gordonia > Gordonia namibiensis. The sequence goes on along the minus strand of NZ_BAHE01000052.1, from coordinate 18,977 downwards.
TGGATCGAGCGGGGTAGCGGTTACTTCGTCAGCACGGCGTCCGCCGCGGGCCTGCTCACCCAGATCGGCAACGCACCGTACTCGGTTACCAAGCACGCAGCGGTCGGCTTCTCCGAGTGGTTGAACATCACCCACGGCGACGACGGTGTGCGCGTCAGCTGCCTGTGCCCGATGGGTGTCGACACCAAGCTGCTGCGGCCCGAGGACGATTCGGCGACCACGGACCAGAAGCTCATGCAGAAGGCAGTCGAGACCGCCGGTGAGGTCCTGACCCCGGGTGCGGTGGCCGCGATCGTACTGGAAGCCGTTGCCGACGAACGGTTCCTGATCCTCCCGCACGCCGAGGTGTTGGACATGTACCGGCAGAAGGGCGCCGACTACGACCGCTGGCTGCGCGGCATGCGCCGATACCAGCGCTCGCTGCGGGGCTAGCAGCGACTACTCGAAGTACCGACGCGGGACGTCGACGAGCATTGTCGTGATGTCGGCGTCGCTGACCCCGCGTTCACGCAGCGCGGGCAGGACGTCCTCGCTGATGTGGCGATAGTTCCACTTGGGCACCGCCTGCTTCTTCGCCTCCTGGTCGAACCAGTCGATGAAGCACGACGCGTCGTGGGCCAGTGCCATGCGGTCGGCGTAGCCGCGCTTGCACAGTTCGGCGACCGTGTTCACCCGCTCCTCGAACGGCAACAGCAGATCGAGACCAAAGCGGTCCATGCCCAGGATCGAGCCGGCGTCGGCGATCTGCATCAGATAGTCGAGGTCGACGCTGTCGCCGGAGTGGCCGATGACCACCTTGGTGAGGTCGGCGCCCTCCTCGGCCAGCACCTTCTGCGCCACCAGACCCGACTGGGTGTGCGGATTGGTGTGCACGGTGATGGGTGCACCGGTCTGCGCACTGGTCTGCCCGACGGCCCGCATCACCCGCTCGACGCCCGGTGTCAGTCCCTCGGCCTCGATGGCGCACTTGAGGAATGCGGCGCGGACGCCGGTGTCGGCGATGCCCTCCGTGAGGTCCTTGGTGAACATCTCCACCAGCGGTTCGGGGACGTCGAACAGCAGGCCGGGTCCGGCGTAGTGGAACTGGAACGGGATGTCGTTGTAGGTGTAGAGGCCCGTCGCGACGACGATGTTGAGGTCGATCTGCTCGGCGATCCGCTGGATGCGGGGGATGTATCGGCCGAGCCCCAGGACCGTGGGATCGAGAATGGTGTCGATCCCGAGGTCCTTCAGCTCGGACAGATCGCGGACGGCTTCGGCGACCTTCGCGTCCTCGTCCCAGTCGTCCTGGTAGTTCTGCCGGAACTCTTCGCCGACGATGAAGACGTGTTCGTGCACAAGCACTTTGCCGAGATCGGCGGAATCGATCGGACCTGCTGCAGTGTGGACGGTGGCCACGCGAACCTCCTCCGGGGCCCGCCTCGTCGCGGACCCGCTGCGCCGAACCCTAATCGACCCTCCTCTGGCGCGGAGGCGGTTTCGACGGCCCGCTACCGGCGGCCGATGAGTTCCGGTGGGACCTCGGGTCTGACATCGTGACAACAACGCAGACCGCGAGCACAGGAGCATCCCGATGGGAAAGATCCACGTCCACGAATTCATCACCCTCGACGGCAGTTTCGAGAACCCCGCCTTCACGATGCCGTACGGGTTCACCGACCGGATGGGCGAGGTGCTGGGCGGTATCACCGGCTCATGTGACGGCATCCTGCTGGGCCGCAACACGTTCGAGATGTTCGGTCCGGCGTGGTCGGAACGGAGCGTCGACGACGACCCGGGCGCTCCGTTCTTCAACGACACCACCAAATACGTCGTCTCCTCGACGCTCGACGAAGCGACCGGCTGGCAGAACTCCGAGGTCGTCGGTGGCTACGACCCCGATAAGATCCGCGAACTCAAGAGCTCCCACGACCTCTACATCAGCGGCAGTGGCACGCTGGTCCGAGCCCTGTTGCGCGACAGGCTGGTGGACGAGTTGCACCTACTCGTCTATCCGGTGGTTCTCGGTAGCGGCGCGCGCCTCTTCGACGGTCTCGCCGACCTGCCGCTCACCCTGGTGGGGACGGAGTCCTTCGACAACGGCGTGGTGCACCTGTCGTACGCGTCGACCGCCTGAGCGTCAGGCCAGCTCCATCGCGCTGAGGAGCAACTGCGCCACCTCGGCATAGGCGCGGTGCTCCGCTTCGCAGAAGGCGATCTCCTCCTCGCCCAGTTCGGCCTTGCGAGCCGAGGCGAGATTGTCCATCCACTCGCGCATCTCGGCGGCGCAGATGTCGAAGAACTCGTGCACGCGTTCGGGATCGCGGCGGCAGGCGATCAGAACGGTGGTCGGCGACAGCGTGCTGTCCGGCTTCTGGCTGAGGCGCAGCAGTGCCAGCAGAACCCCGGGGAGTCGTTCGCCACGGCACCGGTGCGTGGACTTCTTGCCACCGTCGAGCCGGGCGATCATCTCGGCGCGGGCGGTGGCGGCGAACTGGTCCCAGCGACGCAGCGCGGCGTCGAGGTTGGCGGGACTGAACACCGCCACGTCGAGTCGGCGCTGGGCATAGACGAGACCGTTGCGGACCACCACCGCGATCTCCGGCCAGCGCGGGGAGAACTCGGAGATCAGCATCCCCAGGACCGATGGTGGCGGCACCGCGGAACTGAGGATCGTCACGATCTCGAGCGCGCGTGCATCGCGGGTCGGCCGTAGCAACGACGTGCCCGACGATCGCAGGAAGATCGCCTTGCGCGGACTGATCACCACCGGCCGGCCGGCCGCGGCCATCGCGGCGCGGACCAGTTCGACGAGATGATCCTTGGACTGCGGCACGACGCCGCTCTCGACCGGGGCGTCGAGCGGATGGGCCAGCGAAGCGAAGCGGATGGTGTCGGCGTTGGTCGTCTCGGGGTCGAGCGCGTGGGTCCCGAACTCGCGGCCGTGTCGGTCGGTCCCCGGGGCGTCGTCGCTGGTCTCGGTGTCGGCCGACCCCGCGGCCAGATGGTGCCGCGCGTACGACGGGTCGCCGATGCTGACGAACGACGGGTGGATGACTCCCCACACCTCGCGCAGAGCTCGCACGGCGGCGCGGGCGAGGTCACCGAAACGGTCGTCGGCCACCTCGTAACAGAAGGCGCTGCGACCCTCGAGGCGGCACCAGCCGCGGTCGACGATGTAGGTGGCCTGCCGCATCCAGCGGTCCTTGTCGGTCCACGTCAGGTCTCCCGCGGAGATGGTGCAGCGCAACCGGTCCTCGTCGGCGACGGCGAACGTCATGCGCCTGCGCCAGCCACCGGCCGCGGCCTCCACGACCGTCAACGACTGCCCGGGAACGAGCTGCGGCACCCGGCCCGCGAGGGTGTCGGTGAAGTCCCGCCATGCCGCCTCGACGACGGCATCGAAATCGGGGGACATTCGCACTCCTTAGGGCTGGGTCCTCGTGCTGGGTGGCCGCCGGCGAACCTGCGGAACCCGAATATTACGACGCCTTCCTGACACCCGGGTGAGATCTACAGCGGAGTCGAATGCCGGGTCGTCTCGCCGAAGCTCGTGTGCCAGGGGAGTCGGTGGTCGACGTAGTCGGCACACGTCAGCCGAGAGTGGGACGGTGAGCCGCCGGTCAGCGACTCCCACATCACCGAGTTGACGATCCGGACGGCCGCCGACCCCATCCGGGTCGGATGCCAGGTGTCGGCGGACTCCAGCGGGCCGATGACCCGAGGCGCCGCGGTCCGCGGTTGTGCGCGTGCCTGCTCGGCCCGGGAGATGTCGCAGAGGACGCAGGCATTCGCGGAGGTGTGGCGGCGGCGTCGTGCCCAGGCCTCGGCCCGCATCGGTATCACCGTCAGCTGTACCAGAATCCCGCCCGCGTCCGGTCTCGCCGCGGTGTGGATCGATGGAGCGACGAACTGCCGGTGATCACCCGTGACCGTTCGGTACGACGCCAGGGTCTGCTGGGTCGGCACCTCGATGTAATCGTCGGTGGCGAAGTCGGGTGTCCCGGTGAACGGCTCACCGCTGATCGCGTTGATCCCGTCCACGCCGACCATCACCAGGAACGGATGCTGGTGCGGAGAGGAGAAGTCGATCCAGGTCGCCTCGGACTGCCACATCGGGATGACGGCGTCGGCGTCACCGGTCGGTGAGCCGTGCGCGAGCCGCAAGGTGGTGTCGGCGGTCAGTCCGGTGCGGTCGTGGGGATCGATCGCGCGCAGGGTCCTCGGGAAGACGACATGCAGGCGGGCGTCGGGTCCCAGTTCGGGGAAGGCGAACGTCAGCGTGCTGCGGTCGGTGGTGAGGGTCATGCAGTGCTCCGATGGGAGGCCGGGCGGGGCCGCCCGCAGGAGACCCACTACCGATATAGCGCAGGCATCACCGTGACGCTCGTGTACGGGGCCGTAATCCTCCGGGTGGACTACCGGAAGATCAGCAGGTGGGTGAGTCGTGTCCGGTTCGCGGCTACTTGGCCGTCGGACGACGGTCGGGGACGTCGTCGTCGGACAGCACGACGACCCGGAGCGCGGCGCGCAGATTGTGGGTCGTGGCCCGCCAGGCGTCGGCCTCGTGCCGGCATGCGTCGGCCTCGGTCGAGTCCGCGGACGCAACCGCGTCGGCCGCCGAACGCCGCCAGGTGAGGTACTGCTCCTCGCAGGTGTGGATGAACGAGAGGATGTCGGCCTGGTTGTAGCGGCAGATCTTGGCGACCTCATGAGCGGACAGCGACCGACCGTCGGGATCGAGTTCGAGCAAGGTCTGCAGCGCATCCGGCAGGCGTTCGTCGGTCTCGGGCCGGGTCGGCGCCGCAGTCTGCGTGATCTGCTCGATGACGTTCGGCGCGCAGTCGGCGAGGAAGCTGAACCACTCGGCGAGCGCGGAGCTCAGATTGTGGGGGTGGAAGACCGCGCACTCGAGGGTCAGGGTCGCGAAGACCTCGTCCTGCAGGAGATGGACACGGACCGCCGAACCCATCGTCGGCTGGGCCGCCACGATGTCGGCGGCGCGCCTGCGATCGGGGATGTCGCCGGCCAGGCGGGCGAAGAACTCGAGCCGGGGGGCGTCCGACCGCGGGCTCAGCCACGACGACACGGGCTTGGTCGGCAAGGCGATGTCGCCGTCGGCGTCGGTCTGGATCCGGCAACCGGTCAGGTCCTCGAGCGAACCGACGAGCAGCGCCCGGAGGTGGTCGTCGTCGAAAGGCTGGACCGCGACCTCGATCTGTGGTTCGGCGCGCGCTGCCGGGGTGTGGTCGAGGAAGGCCGGGTGCACGACTTCCCAGACGCGACGCAGCGTGGCCACCGTGGTGTGGGCGAGCTCGTCGACGCGCCGGCGGCCCACCTCGTAGATGTGGGTGCCGTTGCGTAGCCGACGCCAGCCGATGTCGGCGAGCATGTCGAGATGCTCGAGGAAGTACTCCTCGGTGGGGTGCAGGTCGGTGTCGTCGATGGTGCACCGCAGACGGTTTGACCCGGTGAGGGTGAATCGCAGTCTGCCGTGCGGGCCTTCGGGGATCAGGGGGTCCTGCTGGATGGTGAGCGTCGAGCCGGGGGTGAGGTTGGCCAGACGGTCGCCGACGTGCAACTGGAATGTGCGCCAGGCGTCATCGATGTTCGAGTCCACGGTGAAGTCGGGCGTCATGTCGACTTCCTTTCTCGTGCGCTGAGATCGAGAGCGCCCAGTGCAGGGGTGTAAAGCGTGCTTCGGGTGGCTGCGGTGTCGGTTCGTCAACGGGCAGCCCGGATGAGCCGGCTCAGACATGAAAGACCGCGAACCCGTCTCGGCGTTCAGGTTAGGTGACCGGGGCGACATTGTTGGTCGGTTGATCAGACCTATTGCTGAACGATTGCTCGAACCGTACCCCGCTCCGGGACACCCGGCTGACCACGCAGACGGTCCTCCCAGGACCGGGAGCATAGTACCAGGTCAGAGGCGGAACCTTGTCATCCGGCCGGTGAGGAGTAAGGCACCTCCGCCGGCGACTCGGGCGCCTGGGAGGGCTCCTCGGGTGGCGGGACGTACTCGGTGGTCGGCTCGGTGGTGGTCGGTGTCTCGGTGTGGGTTTCCTCCGGCGGCGGCGCCTCGTACGTCTCAGTGGACGTGTCTGCCGGTGGTGCCGACCGGGGAATCTCCGGCTGCGCGACGGTCCAGGAGGCGGAGCGGACCACGACGGCCCGGGGCGACAGCGCCAGCGTCCAGACTCCCGTCGCGTCGGTCGCACCGAGGACAGCGGCCCGCTGCAGCGCTGCGGCACTCACCGCGCGCGGCACGCCGTCGCTGCACGTCAGCGTGATGGTGCCCGACGCCGCGCCGGGCGGGACCGAGCAGCTGACCGACAGGCCCGCGTCGTCGAAGACGAAGCTGCCGATGAGGTCACCGGCACCGCTGAAGGAGGTCGGGACGGATGCGGCCTCCGGTGGACTCTGGGCGGCGGGGTTCTCGGACGACGGGTTTCCTGCTGATCCGGGGGCCGGCACCTCCGCCGAACCCGGGACGCCCGAACCCGGCTCTGCCCAAGGAGAGCCGGCAGGTGAGTCGGAGGCGGGGGCGCCGACCGGCAGCCCGTTGTCCTCGGCGGCACGCTCTTCGACGGCCGGGGCGGCGGCCGGGTTACCGGCCTCGAGCAGACCGTTGCGTTCGGCGTCGTCGTCGGTGGCGGCCGTGAAGGGGGTGTTCAGCGACGCCGGTGTGGGCAGCGGTTCGGAGAGTGGTGGCAGACCCGAGAGGTCGAGGAGACCGCCCAGCGTCTGCGGGATGATCTCGCCGGTGAGGAAGTTCAGCAGTTGCAGGACCGACCCGCCGTTGGCGTTCGCAACGGGCGTGGGTGTGCCCGGGACGATCGTCGTCGTGCGGTTGACGGCGGTGACGTTCTGGTTGTTGTAGGCGATGCGGGTCACCTCTCGGGTCTGGTAGCCGGGCCACGGCTGACCTTCGAGCCGATAGCCGCCGAGGGGTGCCGAGGCAGGCGGCGCCAGCGGATTGCCACAGGAGCACATGGCCCGCGGGACTCCGGCGGCGTCGACGTACACCGAGGTTCCACGCTGCAAGACCGACTGGAACGGCTCCGCCCGACCCGTCGTGAAGGTGTGGTTCGTGACCCAGGTGTCTGCGGTGAGGACCACCGGGGTGAGAGTGTTGAGGTAGTGCGGGATGGCGGCCGTGCTGATCCCGAAGACGCTCGCCCAGGCCGCGGCCTTCGCCGGATCGGCCATCAGGCGGTTGCTGAGGGCCGCGGTGTCGCAGGCCATGGTGTCGCCCGTCGCGTACAGGCCGGCCTCGGTGCCGTTGACCGCGCGGCCACCCATGTCCGGAGCCCCGGCGCTCGCAGTGAGCGCGACGTTCGCCGGCAGGTTCCCAGCTCCGGCGACGAGAACCGGATCGGTGAACGGGTCGATGCCGGGATCGTTGACCGAGGCGAGCGTGAGACCGGGTACGTAGATGTCCCCCTTTCGGGCCTTCACCACGAAGACGATCCCTGCCGCGAGCACGAGCGCCAGGACGACGACGATCGCGCCGAGGACGAGGGTGAGGGCCTGCCGGTTCTTCGGCTGAGGAGGAACCGCACCGAAGGGCGTCGAGGGATGGGTCGGGGGACCGGGCGGGTAGGTCATCGCGGCGAACTCCTCGTGCCGACGCGCCGGCGACACCGGCGCGGTCGTGGCGGGCAGAGGCGCTCGCCGAGTTCGAGTATCAGCGCCCCATCAGACGCCGGGCAAGGTCTGACCAGCACAGATCGGACATCTGCCGCCAAATCTCGACCGTTCGGACCACACGGCGTAACACCGCGATCGACGGGGCCGACGTGCCGGTTCGGGCCGGGAGACCCGGACATCATGCGCTCGCTTCGCCGAAATGAGATCACCGAAGATCTCGGACGGCGGCGCGGCGTAGTTTGCCGACCTCGGTCCGCGGGAGGTCGGCGCGAAAGTCGATCACGCGGGGAGCTGCGTAGGGACCGACGCGCAGTGCGACGAGACGTTTCAGATCCGCGGCGAGGTCGTTGTCGGAGTAGAGGCTCTCGTTGCGGACGATCACAGCCCGCACCACGCCGCCTCGCACCGGGTCCTCGTACGCCACGGCCGCGGCTTCGGCGACGGCTGGGTGTTGCAGTAGCGCGTTCTCGACCTCAACCGGGCTTATGTTGTGGCCGGACGCGATGATCATGTCGTCGTCCCGCCCGAGGACCTGCCAACGGCCGTCGGCATCGACAACCGCCCGGTCTTCGGTGACGAACACGTCACCTCGCCATCGGTCCGCCCAGAGGCTCGGGGTGTTCTCGTATCCGCTGCACATCTGGTGTCGAGGGCGTCGCACCGCGATCAGCCCCGGTTCGCCGGCCTCGACGGGGGTTCCGTCCCTGTCGGCGAGAAAGGTGGCAAAACCCGGGATGACCGACGACAGGCACCCAGGTTCCGTCCGGGATTCGGTCCCGAGAGTGTCACCCAGCAGCATGCCGATCTCGGTCAAGCCGTATCCATTGCGGACGACGGGCGCACCCGCCTGTGCCCAGTCGGCGGCCACCGACGCCGTCAAGGGTTCTCCGGCGGCGGCGACGGTTCGTAACGACGGAGGAACTCCGCGGTCGGCGAAGGTCGTGGTCAAGCGCCGCAAGGCCGCGGGTGCTGTGGTGAGGATCGTGGCTTTCTCTTCCTCGATGACGCGATGCCACGCTTCCGGCACGAACTTGCCGGAATACATCACCCGCGGCACGCCGAGGGCCATGACGGCCGCGCCCGTGGTGTAGAGCCCGTAGGCCCACGCCGGGTCCGACGTGGAGAACAGCACGCTGTCCCCGGTGGCTCCGAGCACGCTCGTCGCATAGGGCATGACGGAAACGAAGGCGCCATGGGTGATCTTGCACGCTTTCGGAGTCCCCGAGGTTCCGCTGGTGAACATCAGGGTCGCGATGTCCTCTCGCGTGGTGGTAGCGAGGGGGCCGTCGGCGTCGGCATTCGATGTCTCGGTCCAGAAAGACTTGTCGCCGGCCTCGGCGATGTCGGGGCCAACGACGAAGACGGCGGGATCGAGTCCATATGTGGACTGGGCATCGGCGAGGGCGGGTCGGTAATCCTGGTCCACGACCACTGCTCGGACTTCGGCTGCGCGCAACCGCGTACCAATTGCGTCCGAGGCGAATCCGCCGAACAGCGGCACGTAGATCAGCCCCGACCGCCACGCCGCGAGGGCGGTGATCCAACTCTCCACCTGCCGAGAGAGCAAGCCTCCCACTCGGTCGCCTCGGGTCAGTCCGGCGTCTGCGAACACACGGGCTGCTTTGGAGGCGATCCGGTCGAGTTCGTGGTAGGTCCAGAGATCGGCGCTTCCGTCCTCGTGCCGGACGGTCAGTGCGATCCGCTCCGGTTCTGATGCATACCGACTGCAGACCTCGTGAGCGGTGTTGAAGTCGTCACCGAATGGGTTGCGATCCAGCAGGGATTCGATGCCCTGCCAAGCACTGACCATTGCGGATGCAGGCACGTCGCCTGAGGACATATTGGCCACCTTTGTAGTTTCGTCGAGTCGGCACGATTCCCGTTGGGAGCGCGTGCACTCAGCCCCCACACGCTCCGACTGGTGAACGGCCACAACGAGCGCGCCTCCAGACGTCGGGTTGCAGGTTCAAACCAGTCGTCTGTTGCGAGCGTGTGCCGGCGGTTCGTGAGCCGACCACCACAGATCTAGCACGCCGGGTAGCCTCGCGCAAGGATGTTTGGACCAATCAATACAATTCCCAGGTCGCCGATAGGCGCAGGTAGAAGACGTTTCGAATCGATTGACGCGAGGATATAGACTATTCTTGTACCGATCGGTACAGTGCGTCGCATGGATGGCAGTGAGGTAAACAGGGTCGCTCTGGTGTCCGGCGGATCCCGCGGAATCGGAGCGGCGGTCACGTCGGGTCTCGCGGAGCGCGGATGCCGGGTGGGATGCACCTACCGCACCGGATTCGCGGAGGCCGAGAAGCTGGCGGTCCGGCACCCGGAGCAGGTAGTCCCGGTGCGTTTCGACCTGAGTGATCCGGAGACAGCGACGACAGCTGTGAACGACGTTGTCTCCCGATGGGGGCGGTTGGACTCGCTGATTCTGAACGCGGGTCAGTGGGCCGGTGGGCGTCTTACCGGGACATCACCTGACAGCTGGTGGCGCGTGATCGACAGCAATCTGCGTGGCACTGTCGATCTCGCCCGGGCGGCCTTGCCATACCTTGCCACGAGCCCGGCGCCGAGCATCGTCTTGGTTTCGTCGGTGGTCGGCCTGATCGGTCACGCCGGCGACACCGCCTACGCGGCGGCGAAGTCGGCGATGGTGGGGTTTGGGCGATCCCTGGCAAAAGAGGTCGCACGCGACGGCATCCGGGTGAACATTCTGGCTCCCGGCTTCGTCACCACCGACATGACCGACGCGGTGCCGCTGTCCTCGCGCAAGCGCATCGAAGACGCGACGATCCTCGGAAGATTCGGAACCGTCGACGAAATGGCAAAAGCTGCAATCTTTCTCAGTGAGGACGCCACCTTCTGTACTGGCTCCGTGCTCACCGCCGACGGCGGCTGGGCGCTCTGACAACCCAACGACAAAGGGAGTGAACACCATGACTGCAACCCTCGCGACCGGCCTACCCGAGTCCGAGTACCAGGCGCTGCGCGACCGCATTTCTGATGCGATCTGGTCCGAACTGGATCCTCTCGAAACACGGATCGAAGACGAGGAACGAGTCCCTTACGACATCGTTCTGCCCATTCTCGAGCGAATCGGCGCGTTCGGACTGCTTGTGCCTCGCGAGTACGGCGGCATCGGACTGTCCATTACTCAGTATCTGCCGATCATCGCCGAGTTCGCGAAAGTGCAGGGTGGGTTACGCACAATTGTGCACGTCCACAACTCTTTTGCCCACGCCCTGTCCGAGATCGGCAATGACCGGCAACGTATGGACATCCTGCCCGGGGCAGCCACCGGCAAGAACTCGCTCGCATTCGCGCTCACCGAGCCGGGCCACGGGACCGGCGCAGATCTCGGCTCCACGGCCGTGCGCGAGGGAGACCATTACGTCCTGGACGGCGAGAAGTGGCTGATCACGAATTCGGACATCGCTTCTCACTTCATCGTCTTCGCGAAGACAACCGAAACCGAGGTATCGGCCTTTCTTGTACCCCGTGATGCTGCGGGCCTGTCCATCGCTCCCCTTCCGGAAACCATGGGATGCAAGGGAACCGAGCATGGTCGCGTGACCTTCGACGCCGTACGGGTACCTACCGAGGCCCTCGTCGGCGAGGAGGGACAAGGTAACGAGCACCTGGAGCGTGCCCTCGAGATCAGCCGCGTCTTCATTGCGGCGAGTTCGCTCGGCACATCCGAGCGCGCGCTCGAACTCTCGATTGCCCACGCCAAGGATCGGGTGACGTTCGGTAAACCGATCGGAGCTCGTCAGGGAATTCAGCGGTACCTCGCAGAGATGGCCACAGACATCTATGCCCTCCGTGGGATCCTCGCCGACGCTGCACAGAAGTGGGACTCAGGTCAGCGAATCCCCGCTGAGGCCAGCATGTGCAAGTTGTTCGGTCTGGAGGCAGTCGGACGGGTCACCGACCGGGCGCTGCTCATTCACGGCGGTATCGGCTACACACGGACTCATCCGATCGAACGCCTGTACCGCGACGCCCGGCTCAACTGGCTCGAGGAGGGTACGCCGACCATCCAGTACCACGTCACGGCCGGCCAGTTGCTGAACGATTACGCATTCTCCGACGCTTTCGAACCGGTTGTTCGTAACTGATCACACCCCTAGGCTCTGCCGACATGCTGTCGGACGTCGGCAGAGCCCGGCGGCCGTCTTGAGACGGACGACACCATGACGAACGACCCAACTGTTCTTGTCGCGGGTGCGCGAGCGCCTTTCACCGAGGCCCCAGCCCATCGGCTCGCTGCAGTGTGGACCGCGAACCATCTCGCTGTCCGTCTAAACTCGCATCACTGACAGCGGGAGATAGAGGCATTCGATGAGCGACAAGTACGACGCCAACCGGGACCGCGTTCTCCGGGTGGCCGCGGAGTTGTTCGCGAAGTCTGGATACCACGGTACCGGCATAACCGACTTGGGCAGGGCCGTCGGACTCGGCCGCGGTGCGTTGTACCACTACATTGGCAGCAAAGAGACGATCCTCTACGAGATCAGTAGTCGGCAAGTTGCTCAGATGAACACTGTCGCAGATGAACTCGCTTTGGCTGAAGCCGACCCGGAGAAACGCCTACGAGGATTGGCTCGTGCGCTGATGCGGAACATCGCTGAGCATCGGGCCGAATGGACCGTGTTCTTCCGGGAGTACCACGCCCTCACCGACGAGCGTCGTGATCGGATCATCGCTCAACGCGAACGCTACGAATCGCACTGGCGGAATGCTCTCGAGCAAGGGGTTCGTGACGGCCAGTTCCGAGCACTGCCGCGGCTGATGGTCAAGGGAGTGCTCGGCATGTTCAACTACAGCTACCTCTGGATAACCCTCGAGGGCGCCGAAACCCCCGAAGAGATCGCAGACGACTTCTTGGACACGATCATCGAAGGAATGCGCCCGCGCGACTGATGTTCGTCGCGCCGGTCGCGCATCCCCCATCGAATTCCGTTGCGGGACTCCATATCCCTGATCGACGGCTCAGTCACGGGGTGGTGTCCACGGGTTCTGCGGTGGCGGCGATGACGCTGCGGGTCTAGGCCGCATGCCGTAGCGGCTGTGTGACAGCCCCCGTCGGGGAGACTCGCGTACCAAGAGAGGCCGAGGCGAGAGTCTGCGTGCCGTGGCGGTGCTGCGCGGAGTGGCCGGGTGCGAATCACGTTGAGAATCAGTGCGATCCGTCCCAAGCGATCGGCGATCGGCCCCCGGCCCGTCTAGTGGCCGGCGGGGCGCGGGCGGCGCGGATAGCGGTTTCCCAACTGGATCTCCCGCGGTGTCGAGGGTCGCGAGGCGCGTGTACCGGTGAGTACAACAATCGACGGAATTTCCTGTAAAAAGCCTTGTACTAATCAGTCCAATTCTTGTACGCTGAAGTGGCACGCCTCACAGTAGCGGTGACAAGTTGCCCCGCAACGCATCTCATCGCCAAGGCGTGATCGGCGACCTTCGAGAATCGCCTGATTCACATATCAGCCTGTGTTTCGCGGTGGTCGCGACCTGACCGTGGAAGTCCCTCGGTCTATCGAACGAAAGGGCAACGACGTATGTCGCTCTCGGACCCGGGTTGGGTCGAAAAAACCTCCCGGACAATTCAGACAGATCCAGAGTTTTCTCTCGAAGCTCGACAGGCGGTGTTCGACTTTCTCCTCGAATCCGGAGATCACCGCTATGTCGTCTCCTTCGACAAGGGCCGGATCACTGTCCGGCCGAACCCTACCGCGGCGGACGCGTGGGATTTCGCCGTTCGCGGCACCGACGAGTCCTGGAAGCGTTACCTCGACAAGGCGGACCCGGATGCGGAGTACCGCGACGTGTTCGGGATGTGGTTGCAGGGCCCGATGAGTGTCACCGGTGACATCAAGTCGCGAATTGTCCTGGAGGGTGACTACCGCAAGTTGTTCGCCAATCTTCAGCCTCTGTACGTGTACCTCTCGAAGCTTCAAACGGTTTAGGAGAAATGATGGCCCGCATCGAACCCCTGACGGGGCAATATGTTCATGTCGAGGTTGACGGAACAACCTACCGGACCTATTTCGAATCCAATGGAACCGGAATTCCACTCGTTTGTCTTCACACCGCAGGCGCAGACTCCATCGAGTATCGACATCTACTCAACGACGAAGACATCACCCGTGACTTCCGGGTCATTGCCTTCGACATGCCGTACCACGGTCGCTCGCTGCCGCCGGAAGGTTGGTGGGAACAGGAGTACCGGCTGACACAGAAGTTCTACATGGATTTCATCATCGCGTTCAGTCAGGCGCTCGACCTCGACAAGCCGATTCTCATGGGCTGTTCGATGGGTGGGTACGTGATGCTCGACATCGCGCACGTTCACCCCAACAAGTTCGGCGGTCTGATCGCCCTCCAACCCCGCGCGTACGAGCCCAACTGGGCGACGATGTCAGACTGGCTGGTGCACCCCGAGGTGAACACGAACAACGCTGTGCGGCCGCTCATCCGGAGCCTGTCCTCGTCCGAGGCGCCGGAGGAGTGCCGGCGGGAAGTGGAGTGGATCTACTCGAAGTGTGCTCCCGGGGTCCTCGGTGGTGACTTCTATTACGCGTCGACCGATCATGACGCGCGACCCTTCCTGGGTGAGATCGACGCAGAGGAGCAGGGCCTGTACGTGGTTGGCGGCGACCATGACTGGAGTTGCTACCCGGAGCATACGGCGGAACTACGGGATGCGGTCGTCGGCTTGAAGAAGCAAGAGGTGCGAATCCCAGGTGTCGGGCACTTCCCGCCCTCCGAACATCCGGGCGCGTTCAAGGATGCGATCGTTCCGGTGCTGAATGAGCTGAAGGCGCGATACGAACGAGCCTGACCCACGCGCATTCTCGACTGCGAAGAGCCGGGCCGGGGAACGTTGGAGCCTCAACGTCCCCGGCCGGGTTGTGGGGGCTTCGTTCCATCCGGGGTCCCTCCGAACCGGAGGATCCCTGCGATCGCGGCACGGAGCCACGTCTCGAGGTGTAGAACCCATGAACACGAGTGACCATCGCCGATGCTCACCACCGCACGCACGGTGTACCGACGATGACAACAAGCGCAATCATCACGACATCGACGCCGACCATCTCATCGGCTTCGCGCGCATGTGGGCACCGTATGGAGGCGGCACGGATGCAGAGCTCTTCGTGCTGTTCGGCATGACCCGGCGCCGGTTCATACAGCGTTTATGGCACCTCATCTCCGAATCGAACTGTGAGCGTGACGTGCTGCGCGTCTTGGCAGCTGCGTACCCACCGCCGGAGGGTGGACGGAATCGTGTGTGACCGCTCCGTACCGAGACATGGTGCTCGTAGAACAGGTGCCAACGACGGTGATACCGGCGCGCACACGGCGGACTCAGATCCGACCGAACACCATCGAGTCGTCGATCTTGCTGATGCGGTGATCAAGCGCGTCCCGGTAGTAGTTGTGGCGCACCTTCCAGTGCCCGTGGGTGCCCGATTTCGGCAGCGCATCGGGCGACCGTTCGACGTACCCGGCCTTGAGATCCCACAGCGGTTGCGCCGTCATCGGTTCGGACCCGAGATGCGGGTAGGCATGCGTGTAACCGTTCTCGCGCATGTACTTCACCAGGGTTGCGACGGACCGCGCGGTCATGTCAGCGCGCAGCGTCCACGACGCGTTCGTGTAACCCACCGACCAGGCGAGGTTGGGGACGTCCTCGAGCAGGTGGCTCTTGAAGACGAAACGGTCGTGCGGCTTCACCTCGTCACCGTCGATGCGCAGCCGGGTCCCGCCGAATCCGAGCAGCTGCAGGCCGGTCGCGGTGACGATGATGTCGGCGTCCAGATGCCTACCCGACGTCAGGCGCACACCGGTCTCGTCGAAGCGGTCGATGTGGTCGGTGACCATCTCGATCGATCCCTCGGTGATGCCGTGGAACAGGTCGGCGTCGGGGACCATGCACATACGCTGATCCCACGGGTTGTACGTCGGGTTGAAGTGGACGTCGACGGGATAGTCGTCGGGCAGGTTCGCGGCGACGTTCGCGCGGATCAACTTGCGCCCGAGCTTCGGGAAGCGGTGGGTGAGGTGCACGATCGCCGCGGTCTGCGTCGCATAGCGGAGGCGGATCGCCCGATGGGCGGCGGCCGGCGGCAGCAACTTCTTGAGGGCTGGTGCCAGGTAGGCCTTCTGCTTCGACGAGAAGATGTACGACGGCGAGCGCTGCAGCATCGTCACGTGTGCGGCGTCGTCAGCGATGTTGGGGATGAGGCTCACCGCCGTCGCCCCGCTGCCGATGACGACGACGCGCTTGCCGCGGTAGTCGAGGTCCTCCGGCCAGTGCTGGGGGTGGATGATCTGTCCGGTGAAGTCGTCGGCGCCGGCGAAACGCGGCGTGTACGGCTGGTCGTAGTCGTAATAACCGGTCGCGAAGAGCAGGAACCGGCAGCGGTAGGTCTCGGTGCGCTTGTCCGCACCTTCGCCGACCTCGACGCCGAGCGTCCAGGTGTCCGTCGAGGAGTCCCAGTCCGCGGTCAGTACGTGCCGTTCGAAGCGGATCTGCTCAGCGATGCCGTACTTGTGCGCGGTGTGCTCGATGTACTTCCGGATGTCTTCGCCCTCGGCCAGTGCACCCGGCTTGCGCCACGGCTCGAACGGGTAACTCAGCGAGAAGATGTCACTGTCCGAGCGGACACCGGGATAACGAAACAGGTCCCAGGTGCCGCCCATCCGGGGGCGGCGTTCGAGGATCAGGTAGTCGGCATCCGGGTTCTGCTCGCGCAGGCGATAGGCGCAGTCGATACCGGACAGGCCGGCGCCGATGATGATGACGTCCCGCATCGGGGACTCGGTTGTCGACGGCGAGCTGGGCTCGGGATCGCCGGCTGATCGGACGGCGTCGGTGGCGTCGATCTCGGTCACATGGACCTCCTCCGTGGGATGCCTGGGTGGTGTCATCATGCAACACTTGCGACCACCTGTGAACGGAATCACACGACTGGTGTCGACCGCCGGGCATGGGCCACCACCGACCGGAACGCAGATGTCGCGTAACGTATTGCGGCACAATACGTTACGCGACATCTATCGATATTCTCTGGCTGGTGATCCGGTCATCCCGCCAACGGAGCCCGACTCATCCGCGTTCGGGGCGTGTCAGCCCGCCGGAGTTGTTGCTGGAGTGCGTCTTACGAGGTCGGCGGGGTCAGCACGGCGTCGATCAGGTACACCTGCGCGTTCGAGGTGGTGACGCCGCCGCAGACGATTCCCGCGTCGTTGACCTTGAGGTTGTCGCCCTCGCCGCTGACGGTCAGCTTCTTGCCCTCGAGGGTGGTGTGCTCACCCAGGGCCTTGTCGGGGGTCGCCTGACCCTCGACCACGTGGTAGGTCAGGATGCTGGTCAGCAGGTCCTTGTCGGTCTTCAGCTGCTCGACGGTCTCCGGCGGCAGCTTCGCGAAGGCGTCGTCGGTCGGCGCGAAGACGGTGTACTCACCGTCGTTCAGCGTCTCGACGAGGTTGACGTCGGGGTTCAGCTGGCCTGACAGTGCGGCGGTCAGGGTGGTGAGTTCAGGGTTGTTCGACGCCGCGGTGGCGACCGGGACGGTTGCCATGCCGGCGATCGACGCGGGGCCCGAGGGGTTGGCCTCGGCGTAGGCGGCACAGCCGGGGCCGACGAGGTTCGCTGCCGGGTCGGCGGCTGCGCTCGCGCTCATCGAGCTCATTCCGGTTGCTGCGCTGGTGGTTTCGCTCGACGAGTCGGAATCGTCACTCGAACAGCCGGCGATCACGCCGACGGCGAGGACCAGTCCGGTCACCGCTCCTGCGATACGGGGAACACGCTTGATCATCGTTGATCCAATCTCTCCGAGAAGGTTTCGGCTGCGCTGAACGGCAGCCTCACAAGCGCATTCGGCACCGTGTGAAAACCGGATGGGTCGGTCTCCGGCCCACCCGGTTCTCACACCAACTCAGTTCTCCCACCAACTCAGTTCTCCCACCAACTCAGTTCTGCATCCACTCGGCGTCGGCCCAGTCCTGGCCCTCGGAGATGGCTCCCATGGTGGTCTGGCCGTCGAGCGCCTCGCGGATGATGTCGGCGTGCCCGCAGTGGTGGGAGGTCTCCCGGAGCAGGTGCAGGAGCATGGTGCGGATCGTGGACCACTCGCGCTCCGGTGCCCACGGCGCGGTGGGCTGGGGGATGAGCTCGTCGAGGCTGTCGGCGTCGGCGATCACGCGGTCGAGTGCGGCGGCGTTGCGGCCGTAGGCCTCGAGCCAGCCGGCCAGTGTCTCGTCCTCGGCCAGCTCGTATTCGGTTTCTGCCCGGCTCATGTCGAACTCGGCGGTCTCGTCGCGCTCGATGATGACCTTGGCGGCGTTTGCCTCCCCGTTGGCGAGGTGCTTGATGAGGGCACCAATGGTCAGCGTGCTCACCGTGGTCTGCTTGCGGGCCTGCTCGTCGGAGAGGTTGCGGGCGGTGACCTTGAGCATGTTGCGCTGGTCCTGCAGGAGGGTGAGGAGTTCGAGCTTCTCGCCGGTGACGTCGACGCTGAGTTCGGGGGTGGTGTAGGTGCTCACGGTGCTCTCCGGTTCGTCGTGGGTTGTTCGTGCTGGTGAGAACCACGCTATGACCGATTGGGGACAACTGCGGTCCTCGTTTGTTCTTTTCTTCTTCGACCTTCGGGAGCTATATCGGTTGAGCGGCATGCGGCTGGTACCCGACGATGGGCGCATGACATCTCCGCTCGACGCGCTCACCCGGAAACCGGATCGCGCCACCGATCGCGACGCCCTCGACGACGTACTCGATGAGGCGAAGGTCGGGACGCTCAGCACCGTCGTCGATGGTCTGCCATGGTCGGTGCCGATGCTGTTCGCGCGCGACGGCGACCATATCCTGCTGCACGGATCGACCGGCGCGGGCGCGTTGCGGTATGTCGCCGCCGGCGCGCCGGTGACGTTCACCGTCTTCGTGATGGACGGACTGGTCATCGCCGACACCCTGTTCGACCACTCCGCCAACTACCGGTCAGCGGTGGTGCGAGGGGTCCTCGAGCAGGTCGACGACGCGAGGTCGGTGCTGGAGGTGTTGTCGGACAAGCTGATTCCGGGTCGCGTCGCCGAAGTGCGGGAGACCACACGCAAAGAACTCGCCGCGACCGTGGCCCTTCGGTTGCCGATCGTCGATGGTCAGTGGATCGCGAAGGCGCGCACCGGTGGTCCGGGTATCGAGTCAGAGGAGTGGACCGGCGTCGTACCGATGAGAACGGTCTACGACGAGCCGGTCACGTATTCCGGTGAGACGCCGCCGGATTCGGTGCGGGCGCTGGCCAGACCGCCGGCCGAGTAGTACCGACTGCGGGCGCGCGAGTGGTTTCGAT
>NZ_BAHE01000053.1 GCF_000298235.1 Gordonia namibiensis NBRC 108229 | reverse complement strand
CAACCAGCAGACCTCTGCCGGCCGAGTTGGTGCGAGGCGCAAGCCGAGGACCGTATCGAGGTCACAAACCATTCCTACACGGTAGGTGCGGTCAGGCCTCGATCGAGTTCGGCGAGATCCCCGGTTTCACCGGTCTCGTGCGCGCGGCGTCCCGCGATGAAGACGTAGGCCATGAACAGCAGCCAGGCGGTCACCCCGATCCCGATGCGCGCCCAGGTGGGTAGGGGAGAGGGGGTCACGAAGGCCTCGATCACCCCGCAGATCAGCAGCACGACGACAAGTCCGAGTGCCACACCGATCGCGGCGCGCCCTTCCTCGCCGAGAGCAGCTGCGCGCGTTCGATTTCCGGGTGACACCCAGGACCAGAAGGTCCGCAGGCCGACCCCCGCGGCGACGAACAGGCAGGTGAGCTCGAGCATGCCGTGCGGGAGGAGCAGACCGAAGAACAGATCGCCGCGGCCGTGCCGGATCATGATCGAGGCGATGACCACCAGATTCAGGATGTTGCTGTAGAGCATCCAGATCACCGGTAGGCCGAAGATACCGACGACGATGCACATCGCGGCCAGCCAGAAGTTGTTGGTCCACACCCGCGCCGCGAACGAGGTGGCCTCGAATTCGCTGTAGTAGTTCTCGAAGTCGTTGGTGACGAGCCGCTCGATCTCCTGCGGAGAGGCAAAGGAACTCTCGATGCGAGGATGCTCCAGAACCCACCAGGTCATCACGGCGGCCGCGAGCACGCACACACCCATGACGGTCAGCCACCACCACCGCATCCGGTACAGCGCGGCGGGGAAGGTGACGGCGAAGAAGTCGATGAACGTCGACCACGTACTCACCCGGGTGCCCGACGCCCGACCCCGAGCCCGAGCCAACAACGCCGACAGATACGCGACGAGCGCGGCGTCGGGAGCCGAGGAACGGATCACGGAAAGATGCGTGGCCACGCGCTGATAGGTGTCGATGATCTCGTCGGCCTCGGCTCCCGTCAGCCGACGCCGGCGCGACAGCGTGTCGAGCCGTTCCCACGTCGCGCGATGCGCGGACACATAGGCGTCGAGATCCACCCGGCCAGCGTAACCGGCCTCCGAGCCGGTGCGGAGCGTGTCATTCGACGGGCGTCGTGGCTGTGTGCTCGTGCCGCGCGGACCATGTTCGGCGTCGTATGGTGAGGCGGTGCCGCCCGGATCGTTGCCACCACGACCTCCGGTGATGGCAGGTGCGCCGGTCCCGGTCGGGACGCCGCCGACCGTCTGGGGTGCCGGTGCGTCGGCCACCGTCGGCGTGGGCCGCGACGACCTCGTCTCCGGTGAGGCGGTCGCGCTCGCGCTGCCGCCGGGGGGTCTGGGCTACCGAATTCTCTCGGGGATGCTCGACGTCGCGCTGGGGATCGCTCTGTGGTTGTTCCTCTGGTGGCTGTCGTACAAGGTGACCGGGGACTTGAGCGACGCGTGGCGCGGCACCGTCAACACGTTGCTGCCCATCCTCAGCGTCATCGCCCTACCGACGGTCACGGAGACGCTCACCGGCGGCAAGACCGTCGGCCATCTGATCGTCGGGCTGCGCACCGTGCGAGACGACGCCGGGCCCACCGGTTTTCGGCAGTCGCTGACCCGAGCACTCGTCGGATTCATCGAGATGTACGCCTGCCTGGGTCTGCCGGCGCTCATCAGCGCGGCCATCTCACGGAAGAACAAGCGTCTCGGCGACCTCCTCGCCGGGACGTACGTGATCCGCGACCGGCATCGCATCGAGGAGCAGCATCCCATCGAGATGCCCGCAGGTCTTGCGTCCTGGGCGGTCTCGGCCGACATGGCCGCCCTGCCCGACGGCCTCGCCGTGGCCATCCGCCAATTCCTCAACGGACGGCACGCGATGAAGCCCGAACCGCGAGCTGCCGCCGCACACCGGCTCGTCTTCGCCGCGGCGCCGTTCGTGGCACCCGCACCGCCGCAGGGCGCGTCGTTCGAAGACGTGCTGTCGGCGATCATGGCCGAACGCCGACGCCGCGACACTGAACGACTCGAACGTGAAGCGCGCCTGCGGGAGAGGTTGTTGCGATGAGAACGTCGGCACGTGACGTCAGGATGTTCTGCGCGCTGGCCACCGGGGTGCTGATGGCGATCGGCGGTACCGCGCTCGCACCTCGAGCTTCGTCGACGCCGGCCGATCCGGTCCCGCGCATCGTCTCGTCTGCGGTCGTGCACAACCCGCTGGTCGCGCTCGACACGGCGTCGTCGACGACCCGTGTCCGGTACAGCTCGACCTCGGTGCGTGGCCGTCCGACCGAGATGACCGGGACCGTGCTGCTGCCCAGGTCCACGCCACCGCGCGGCGGATGGCCGCTGGCGGTGTGGAACCACATGACCGTCGGCGCGGCGGACTCATGCGCACCGTCCACCGGTCATGCGACTCATCCGGAGCGTCCGCGGATGACGTCCGGTGACCTCATCGTCGGGCACCTGCTCGAGGCCGGGTTCGCGGTCGTACGACCGGATTTCGAAGGAATCGGCGGTCCGGGACCACACCCGTACCTGATCGGGGATTCCCTGGCACGATCGGCGATCGACATGGCGGTCGCGGCGTCACGCGACGACGCGAGGATCGGCCGGGACGTGGTTGTGGCCGGTCATTCGGAAGGCGCGGTGGCCGCGCTGTTCGCCGCGTCGAGGCCGGGTACCGAATGGCAGGGCTTACGTGTGAGAGGCGTTGCGGCACTGGCCCCGCCCACCCAGGTGGCGCGGATGCTCGACGCCGCTTCGATTGTGCCGGTGGCCGGCCCGGCCATCAACGAACTGATGGGATTGGCCGCGTTGCTCGGGTACGGCGCTGCCGCCGCGGATCCCGAGTTCGAACAGCTCATGCTGAACGGCGGTGGCCTCAGTTCGGCGGCCCGACGCCTCGTACCGCAGGTCGAGAAGCGCTGCTACGTAGGGCTCACCGCTCCCGATTCGTTCGGCGGACTCGCGCCGACCCAGCTCCTGGGACGGCGAGGAGCAGAGTTGAAGGCTCGGCTCCTGACGATCCTCGACCGCAACGATGTTGCGCACCTGCAATTCTCACCGGAGCTGCCCGTGCGGATCGAAGCCGGGACGGTCGACACGGTCTCCCCGCAACCCTTCGTCTCCGAGCTGGCGAACACGTATCGGGATGCCGGGGTGCGGGTCACCTACAACGAACGCTTCATCGGACATCCGGGAGTGGCAGCCGAACCCGGTGCGACGAGCATCGCCCGATGGCTCGTCGGCCAGGTGTGAGCACTACTTGAGGTCGGTGCTCGACTTCCCGAGCACGCGGCGAGCGATGATCAGCTGCTGAATCTGCTGAGTGCCTTCGAAAATGTCGAGAATCTTGGAATCACGCGCCCACTTCTCGAGAAGCGAGGTCTCCGAGAACCCGGCTGTCGCACCGATTTCCACGGCCTTGTTGGTGATCTCGGTGACCGTGCGGCCGGCCTTGGCCTTCGACATCGAGGCCTCGGTGGAGTTCGGCTGCTTGTTGTCGGCCATCCAGGCGGCACGCAAGGTGTGCAGCCAGGACGCCTCCCACTCGGATTCGAGGCGGATGAATTCGGCGACGGTCGCATGCTGGGCGGCGGCCGGGCGGTCGTAGTCGATCTCGTGCCCGGCCTCTTCGAGCATCCGGCGGAGCTCCTCGAGCGCGGCGCGACCCAGACCGATGGCCATGGCCGCGACGACCGGGCGGGTGTTGTCGAAGGTCTGCATGACCCCGCCGAAGGCCTTCTTGGTGTCGATCTCCGGCGAACCGAGCAGGTTCTCGGCGGGAACGCGGGCATTCTCGAAACGGATCACCGCGGTGTCGGAGGCCTTGATGCCGAGCTTGTGCTCGAGGCGGGCGACCGTCACACCCTCGGTGGTCATCGGGACGACGAAACTCTTGATGGCCGCACGGCCGACGCTCTTGTCGATGGTCGCCCACACGACCACGTGGTCTGCCCGCGAGCCGGCGGTCACGAAGATCTTCTCGCCGTTGACGACGTAATCGTCGCCGTCGCGGGTGGCCGTCGTCGAGACCGCCGCGGAGTCCGAACCGAAGCTGGGTTCGGTGATGGCCATCGCCGCCCACACATCGGAGAACTTCTCGAGCTGTTCGGGGTTGGCGACGGCCGCGATGGCGGCATTGCCGAGTCCCTGGCCGGGGATGGAGAGCAGCAGACCCACATCGCCCCAGCTCATCTCGAGGGCGGAGATCAGGCCACGCATGTTGGCGCCGTTGACCGACGGTCCGTCGTCACTGCTCGACGAGTCGGCCGCCTTCTCCGACCCACGTCCCTGCTTCGCGAGCTTCGCCAGGTCGTCGAGTTCCGTCGGGTACTCGTGCTCGGCCTTGTCGTACTTGCGCGAGATGGGCCGGAAGATGTGCTCGGCAGCCAGATGGGTGCGCTCGACCGTCGAATCGAACTTCTTCGGGAGCTCCAGGTTGATCGCCATGGCATGACCTTACTGCGCAGTAAGTTAGTTGCCAAGTCTTTCCCCGTCACACCCGCCGAATAGCCTGGAGACGTGGCTTACGACGAGGAACTCGCCTTCCGCATCCGCGCGCTGCTCGCGGCGGAGGTCGGCGTAGACGAGGTCCCCATGTTCGGCGGCCTCGCCTTCCTGATCAACGGCAACATGGCCGTGACGGTGAGCGGCAAAGGCGGGATAATGGTGCGCGTGCCGCCCGAGGAGACCAGCACCCTGCTCGAATACCCGCACACCGCCCCGATGCACATGTCCGCGCGCGAGACGCTCGGGTGGCTGCGCGTCTTCGAAGAGGGGATCGCGTCCGACCGGCAGTTGACCCGCTGGGTCACCATCGGCGCCGACTACGCCCGGAGACTCCCGCCGAAGTGAGGCGGAAGCTCGACGAGTGGCCGCGGACGGTCATCCTGGTCCCGTTCGGCCTGTTCTTCGTCCTCTTCGGTCTGTACGGGCTGCTCGGTGCGGAGGTCACCTGTGGCGGCGAGCCGATGTCCGCGGACGACCGGTGTGTCCAGCACGCCAACGACGACGGGGAGTCGCTTCTGACGCCCGAGCAGCTGGCGGCTCTACCGACAGCGCCCAGGGGCGTCGAGTTGTCCCCGCAGTTCACCGAGTTGTACGCCGACATCGCGTCGATACCGGAGTGGGCCGGCCGGTCCCGCGACGAGCAACGCGCCCGGGATGCACAGAACAACCGGGTCATCGTCGTTCTCGGGTTGATCGCCACCGGCGTCGGAGTCGGGAGCGTCTACGTCAAGAGATGGTGGCTGCGTCGTAAGGCGTAGTCGCCCGCCTCAAACACCGACGGTCAGGACGCCCGGTGCGCGATACTCGTGACTGCGTATCCAACGTGAAGGTGTCGGGAACCGAACATCGATCTGAGCCACGCAGACCGCAGCGTCTGCCGGGGGGAGTTCCGATGTCTGCCGATTTCTCCGACCGGACCGACTTCGACAATGCCAACCGCGGTCTGATCGGGGTGCTCGAACCGGCTGTCATTCATGATGGTGACGGCCGGGTTGTCTACGACGCCGCTGGTTTCGCCGAGGCGACCGCCGGTGACTGTCCCGACACCGTGAACCCCAGTCTCTGGCGTCAGGCGCAGCTGACGTCCGTGCATGGTTTGTTCGAGGTGACCGACGGCATCTACCAGATCCGTGGGTACGACCTGTCGAACATGACGCTGGTCGAGGGCGACACCGGTGTGGTGGTCATCGATCCGCTGGTCTCGTCGGAGTGTGCGGCGGCCGCCCTCTCCCTCTATCGCGAGCATCGTGGAGACCGTCCGGTGAGCGCGGTCATCTACACCCACTCCCACGTCGACCACTTCGGCGGTGTGCTCGGCGTCGTCGACGCCGACACGACGGTACCGATCGTCGCGCCCGAACACTTTCTCCAACATGCCGTCTCCGAGAACGTCTACGCCGGCACCGCGATGCTGCGGCGCAGCATGTACCACACGGGGATCGTCCTGCCGGTCGGTGCGACCGGAACCCTCGGCGCCGGCCTCGGCCCCAGTACATCCACCGGCACGGTGGGTCTGATCGCGCCGACGCTCGACATCACCCACACCGGGCAGGAGGAGACCTTCGACGGTGTCCGGATGGTCTTCCAGGTCACGCCGGGGACGGAAGCGCCCTCGGAGATGAACTTCTGGTTCCCCGACCATCGAGCACTGTGCCTGGCGGAGAACGCAACTCACAACCTTCACAACCTCCTGACCCTGCGCGGTGCGCAGGTTCGCGACGCCCGGATCTGGTCCCGGTACCTCAGCGAGGCCATCGAGATGTTCGCCTACGACTCCGATGTCGCCTTCGCGTCGCACCATTGGCCGACGTGGGGAACCGAGGAGATCCTCGTCTATCTGACCCAGCAGCGCGACCTGTATGCCTACCTGCACGATCAGACGCTGCGTCGACTCAACCAGGGCTACCTCGGCAGCGAGATCGCCGAGGACTTCCCGATGCCACCGGTGCTCGACGCGGCCTGGCACGCCCGCGGGTACTACGGCTCGGTCAGCCACAACGTCAAGGCCATCTATCAGCGCTATCTCGGCTGGTACGACGGCAACCCGGCGCATCTGTGGCAGCATCCACCGGAAGCGGCCGCCGCTCGGTACGTACAGGCACTCGGCGGTATCGAGGCCACGGTCGCCAAAGCGCGAGCGTTCGCCGACGACGGGGATCTCCGATTCGCCGCGGAACTGGCCGGTCATGCGGTGTTCGCCGATCCGGACCATGCCGGTGCGAAAGAGCTACTCGCACAGGTCTTCACGACGCTGGGTTACGGCGCCGAATGCGCCACCTGGCGCAACAACTTCCTCGTCGGCGCCGACGAACTCGGCGGGCGGGTCCACGCCGCCCCGATCAACGCCGCCGGAGTGGCGTCGGCGCTCACCGTCACCCAACTCTTCGACAGTCTCGCCATCCGCATCGACGGTCCGCGGGCCTGGGACCTCTCGGCCTCGATCCGTTGGCATATCACCGATCTGGACGAGACCTACCGGATGGAACTGTCGAACGGCGTCCTGATCCACTTCCCCACGCGGCGGCAGGATTCCGCCGATCTCGTCGTGACACTCACCAAACGCGATCTACTCGGACTTCTCACGGGCGCGGCGCCCGACGGTGCCGTTCTCGACGGCGACACGTCGGTGATCGCAACCGTGATCGGGCTGATCGACAACCCCGACCCGGGATTCCCGATCGTCACACCGTGATCGAAGCAGTTGGGCGGCAACACTGTTCGGTCGCGGGCCCTTCGTGGCTCGTCGCTAACGCTCCTCGCACCTCAGGGAGCAAAACGGACCGTCGCTGGCGCTCCTCGCACCTCAGGGGACGATGTTCACCATGCGGCCCGGGACCACGATCACCTTGCGCGGCTCGGCACCGTCGAGGAGCGCGGCGATCTTCTCGTCGGCGAGGGCGGTGGTGCGCAGGGTGTCCTCATCGGCGTCGGCGGCGACGGTGATGCGGCTGCGGACCTTGCCCTTGACCTGAACCGGGATCTCGATGGTGTCCTCGACCAGCCAGGCCTCGTCGGCCACCGGGAACGGCGCACGGACGACGAGGGTGTCGTGGCCCAGGCGGTGCCACAGTTCCTCGGCGATGTGCGGTGCCAGCGGCGCCAGCATGATCACCAGGGCTTCGACGGCTTCCCGTGGGGCGCCGGTCTTCTCGAAGTTCTTGGTGAGGTGGTTGGTCAGCACGGTCAGCTTGGCGACGGCGGTGTTGTTGCGCAGGGCCTCGTAGTCCTCGCGGACACCGGCGATCGTCTTGTGCAGCAGGCGCTTCGTGTCGTCGTCCGACTCGGCGTCGGCGACGCGCGACGTACCGGACTCCTCGTCGACGACGAGACGCCAGATGCGCTGCAGGAAACGCTGCGAGCCGACGACGTCCTTCGTCGCCCAGGGACGGGACTGGTCGAGCGGGCCCATGAACATCTCGTAGACGCGCAGGGTGTCGGCACCGTAATCGCGACAGATGTCATCGGGGGTCACCGAGTTCTTCAGCGACTTGCCCATCTTGCCGTACTCCTGGGTGACCTCTTCACCGTTGTAGAAGAACTTGCCGTTCTCCTCGGTGACCTCCTCGGCCGGCACGTAGATGCCGCGCGAGTCGGTGTAGGCGTACGCCTGGATCATGCCCTGGTTGAACAACTTTCGGTACGGCTCGCTGCTGGTGACGTAACCGAGGTCGAACAGCACCTTGTGCCAGAACCGCGAGTACAACAGGTGCAGCACCGCATGCTCGACGCCGCCGATGTACAGGTCGAGGCCACCCGGGTCGTTCGGGCCGTGCAGCTCCGGACGCGGACCCATCCAGTAGGCCTCGTTGTCCTTGTCGCACAAGGTGTCCTGATTCGTGGGGTCGATGTAGCGCAGCTGGTACCAAGAGCTGCCCGCCCACTGCGGCATGACGTTGGCGTCGCGGGTGTAGGTCTTCGGACCGTCACCGAGATCGAGTTCGACGGTCATCCAGTCCGACGCCTTGGCCAGCGGCGGGGACGGCTCGCTGTCGGCGTCGTCGGGGTCGAAGGAGACCGGCGCGTAGTCCTCGACCTCCGGGAGCTCAACCGGCAGCATGGATTCCGGCAGCGCATGCGGCTGGCCGTCGGCGTCGTAGACGATGGGGAACGGCTCGCCCCAGTACCGCTGACGGGCGAACAGCCAGTCGCGCAGCTTGTACTGGATCTTGCCGGTGCCGACGCCGTCGGCCTCGAGGCGTTCGACGATCGCCGCCTTGGCGTCCTCGACGTTCTTGCCGTTCAGGAAGTCGGAGTTGACCAGCGGGCCGTCGCCGACGTAGGCCTCGGCCTGCACATCGGCGTCGGAGCCGATGACCTCGATGATCGGCAGGCCGAACACGGTCGCGAACTCGTGGTCGCGGGCGTCGTGCGCCGGGACCGCCATGATGGCGCCGGTGCCGTAACCCATGAGGACGTAGTCGGCGATGAAGACCGGAACCTGCTGTCCGTTCACCGGATTGACGGCGAAGGAGCCGGTGAAGACACCGGTCTTCTCTTTGTTCTCCTGGCGTTCGAGATCCGACTTCGCCGCGATCGAGGCACGGTACCCGGCAATCGCCGACGCGGGATCGCTCGCGCCGCCGGTCCAGCGGTCGTCGGTGCCCTCCGGCCAGGCGGCGGCAGTCAATGCGTCGACGAGGGGATGCTCGGGGGCCAGCACCATGTAGGTGGCGCCGAACAGGGTGTCGGGGCGGGTGGTGAAGACCTCGATGTCGCCGACACCGGGCGCGCTGAACCGGACCTGCGCACCGCGCGAGCGGCCGATCCAGTTGCGCTGCATGGTCTTGACCTTCTCCGGCCAGTCCAGCAGTTCCAGGTCGTCGAGCAGGCGGTCGGAGTATGCGGTGATCCGCATCATCCACTGCCGCAGATGCTTTCGGAAGACCGGGAAGTTGCCGCGGTCGCTGCGACCGTCGGCGGTGACCTCTTCGTTGGCCAGCACGGTGCCCAGACCGGGGCACCAGTTGACCAGCGAGTCACTCAGGTAGACGAGGCGGTGATCGTCGATCACCGAGGTGCGCTCGGCCGCAGTCAGATCCGACCAGGACTTCCCGGCGTGCTCACCGGTCAGTTCGCGGGTGCCGGCGGCGAACTCGTCGGCCAGCTCGGAGATGCGTCGGGCCTTGCCCTGATCGGCGTCGAACCAGGCGTTGTAGATCTGCAGGAAGATCCACTGGGTCCAGCGGTAGAAGTCGACGTCGGTGGTGGCGACGCGACGACGCTCGTCGTGGCCGAGTCCGAGGCGTCGGATCTGACCGAGGTAGCGCTCGATGTTCTGCTCGGTGGTGGTGCGCGGGTGGGTACCGGTCTGAACCGCGTACTGCTCGGCCGGCAGACCGAAGGAGTCGAAACCCATCGTGTGCAGGACGTTCTTTCCGGTCATCCGCTGGTAGCGCGCGAAGACGTCGCTGGCGATGAAGCCCAGCGGGTGGCCGACGTGCAGACCCGCGCCCGAGGGGTAGGGGAACATGTCCTGGACGAACAGCTTGTCGGGTGCGTCGGCGCTGCCGCCGCCGAACGCGCTCAGGTCACCGGCCAGCGGTCCGACGGGGTTGGGCGCCTCGTAGGCACGCTCGTCGGACCAGGTCTGCTGCCAGCGCTGCTCGAGCTCGCCCGCAACCTCCGCGGTGTAGCGATGAGCGGTGGCGCCGGCGGAGCCGTTGGTGCTGGTGGTGTCGACTGAAGTCACCCGACCAGGGTAAATCCTGGGCCCGACCAGCCTGAAATCCGGTCAGTCCGTCACCCGCGACCGGAGAACACGTCTATGAGGTGCAGCTCACCGCCGATGCTCGATTCGGTTGCACGGTGGACGCGGTCGTATGCTGTGGGTCGTGAATGCCCTGTCCGTCGCCGTTGCCGTGCTGCTCTTCGCGCTGGCCGGGCTCTGGGCCACGGTCGGGGTCCGCGGGCTCCGCGGCTCACTCCCTCGCAATCGCCGTTTCGGTGTTCGCACCGACGAGACCATGCGCTCCGACGAGGCCTTCCGCGTCGCCAACCGTGTCGCCGCACCGGGCACGATCGGGGCGAGCGTGATCCTCGTCCTGGGCGCCGTCCCGACCCTCGCCGTCGACGGCGCTTGGTCGATCCTCTTCGGCGTCGTCGCCCTGGTGGCCGCACTGGTCATCATCGGCCTGGTGAGCGCCATCGGCGTCCGCGCCGCTGCCACCGTGCCGGCCGAGGATGCGGGTTGCTCCTGCTGCTCGGGTCACGACGAGGGTCACAGCCACGTCGAGCCCGCCGGGGAGCAGGGCACCTCCGAGCCCGCCGCCGACTGCGGCACCAGCAGCTGCGGTGCGTGCTCGCTGCGCGGCGTCTGCTCGAGCGACACCGCCCAGGCCTGACCTGGCCTGCGGCCGGCAGCTCTGACGTATGCGCACGCTCAAGAACCTTCTCGACCGCTCACCGATCGACGGATTCATCCTCGCGATCGTGGCCGCGGTCGTCGTCGCCGCTTTCCTGCCCGTCCGTGGTGCCGCCGGGGATGTGTTCGAGTGGGTCGTCATCATCGCGATCGGCGCCCTCTTCTTCCTCTACGGCACGCGACTCCACCCGCGTGAAGCACTCGAAGGCTTGAAGCACTGGCGCCTCCACGTGACGATCCTGGCGTTCACGTTCGTGGCGTTCCCGATCATCGGTCTGGCCCTGAAGCCGGTCGTCGAGCCGCTGATCGGTTCCGATCTCTACGCCGGACTCCTGTTCCTGTGCCTCGTGCCGTCGACGGTGCAGTCGTCGATCGCGTTCACCTCGATGGCGAAGGGCAACATCGCGGGCGCGATCGTCAGCGCCTCCGCGTCGAACATCCTGGGCGTGTTCCTCACCCCGCTGCTGGTGGTCGCGCTGATGCACAACACCGGCGATGCGAGCATCGACGCGACGTCGATCCTGAAGATCGTGGCGCAGATCCTGGTGCCGTTCGTGATCGGTCAGCTCGCTCGACCCTGGGTCGGCCCGTTCTTCGCCCGGCACGCCAAGATCACCAAGCTCGCCGACCGCAGCACCATCGTCCTCGTCGTCTATGTCGCCTTCAGCGAGGGCGTCGTCAACGGCATCTGGTCGTCGGTCGACGCCGCCCAGGTGATCGCCGTCGCGGTGATCTCGCTGCTGCTCGTGCTGGTCATGCTCGTGGTGACCGGCTGGGCGCCGAAGAAACTCGGCTTCGACCGCGCGGACACCATCGCCATCCAGTTCTGCGGCACCAAGAAAAGCCTCGCCACCGGACTCCCGATGGCCACCGTCCTCTTCGCCGGTTCGACCGTCGGCCTCATCGTCCTACCGCTGATGATCTTCCATCAGATCCAGCTCATCATCTGCTCATGGCTGGCCACGCGGTATGGACGTGAGGCGGAGGCTGCGGAGACCTCCTGACGATTACCTGGCTTCACGTCGAACAAAATCGCGGGCCCGCGGCCTGTTCGATGCGGTCGGGTACGGATACGGGCGAGACACGGCACGATTGACTGTTTTGCCCGGTGTTTGGCGGCTCCCTGAGCGGGGGACCCCTGAGATGCACAGAGGTGCACCTTCTCCGGGGTCACCGGAGAAGGGTGAGCAATTCGAGGAAAGGCCTTCTCATGACCAACCCCGAACCGTACCGGCCGCCCAATCCCGGTGCGCCCGGCCACTCTGCACCCCCGATCGCCGCGCCAAACCCCGTCGGGTTCCGTCGAGATGTAGAGACAAAGGCTTCGACGAAGACGAGTGAACTGATCGCGTATGGGCTCGCCGTACTCGCCGTCGTGATCACCGCGCTGGTGGTGGGCGGTGGCGATGGCGACGTCGATCCGTTCGGTGCTGCCGAGGCGCTCAAGTACATCACGTGGCTGACCATCGGTTACATGATCGCGAGAGGCCTGGCGAAGTCGGGCAGTCCAGAACCGCAGGACGACGCTGGTCGGCACTGACCCGAACGACGCGGCGAACCGCGGACGCACCGGCATGTAGTCGGTGAAACCGCGCCCCCGCACAGATCGCACACGCTGGAGCCGTCGACCAAGAAGTCGACGGCTCCAGCTGTGTCGTCAGTGTGTCTGTCCGTGTCAGATCGACTGTCGCCGAGCGCCTCTCGCCGTGTCAGTCACCGATTGGCGTGTCAGTCACCGATTGGCGTGTCAGTCACCGATTGGTGTCGACAGCGGCAGGTTCACGAAGCTCGGCCGGTTCGGGTCGAGCTGGATGTGCTGTGCCTTCAGACCGGACTCGTTCAGCAACGGCCGCAATGGGAGACCACGCGGGAAGTTCATCGCGAACACGTCGACGCGCAGGCGGTGGCCCGGCTTCACGATCGCCTCGGTGGGCAGCAGCCCGATGTCGATGCTGACCGGCCGTCCCGGCACCACCCGCTGCCGTGTCGACAGGGTGAGGTTGTAGAACGGGTCGATCACGTCGCCGTTCGGTGCGAACTGTGATGCCGCACGGTCGTACCCGCGCAGCGACGACACCACCTGCCCGGAGGTGATGACCTTCGACGTGCCGTCCGGGGCGACGTCGTTGAGGGTGGCCGTCCAGTACCCGTCCGTGGCGTCGAGCACGGTGTTCAGCCGGACATTCGAGTAACCGGACACGCTGCGGGTCGTCGTCAGCGGGGGAGTGGTGAACGACAGTGCGGCGCGTTCGGAGATCCGGGCGTCGTCGGAGCAGCCCGGGAAGATGGCCAGCGCGCCGGCCATCTGCTGCGCGGCGTCGCGGGAACACACCGGTGCGAGGCCGGGGGCGATGGTCATGCGGGCGCGCGACTGCGGCGCCTTGGGAGTCAGGCTGCCGTCGCGCACCGCGTACGGGGCAGTGCCGCTACGACGGTCGCTCAGGTACAGACGCTGGCGTTCCATCCCGGCGCGCGGGAATTGTTGTGCGGTGATCCAGGAGTCGCCGACCTGCTTGAGATTCACCGGACCGTAGGAGTCGATGCCGTTGTCGATTCCCTTGAGCCACTTGTCGAACCACGCCTTCTGCAGGACGTCGAGCCGCGGCGGTGTGCCGGCCCGTCCCTGCTGGCCGCCACCGATGGTCAGGTGGTAGCCGTCGCCCATGATGAGCTGCTTCTTGCCCGGGGGCAGCGGGATCTTGTTGTACATGCGGACTTCGGAGTTGGTGAACAGGTCGAACCAACCGCCGTAGATGAACGTCGGCGTGGTGATCTTCTCGGCGCGGTCGAGCCAGGCCGTGCGCGGCCCAGAATCGGTCTCCAGCAACTCCTTGAGCTCCGGCGGCACCGACGCGATGTCGGGGGTGAAGAGGCCGGCGAGGAGCTGCGGGTAGAAGGTGAGCGGATCGGCGATCCGGTCGGCCAGCCACTTCCAGTCGAACGTGCCGTTCAGCATCGACGCCACGTTCGGAACCATCTTGGTGGTGTTGACCAGGGTCAGCCACAAGGGGAGGAAGCCGACGCCGAGTGCGCCACCGGGCGCGACGATGTCGCGGATGAGATCACCGCCCGGTTCGACCGGGAAGATCGCCTTGAGCGCCTTCGGGTTCTTGTTGGCGGCCTGGATCGGGTTGATCGCCGAGTAGGACACACCCGACATGCCGACCTTGCCGTTGGACCACCGCTGCTTCGACGCCCAGTCGATGACCTCGACGGTGTCACGCTGCTCGCGGTCCTGGAAGACATCCCACTTGCCCTGTGAGAAACCGGTGCCGCGCACATCGACGACGACCTGCGTGTAACCGCTCCGGACGAGGTCGAAGTCGACGAGGAAGGTCTTTGCGCCGCCGTCACGGATGGTGTGGGCGAGGTCGTTGATGCCGTCGATCGGGGTGCCCGACAGATTGATCGACCGGGCGAGTTGCAGAAGGAACGGTTCGAGCACCGGATGCTGGGTGACCGCGGAACCGATCGAGCTGACCAGCTTGGTGTACGGGGTCATGTTGACGATGACCGGCGTCTTCGTCGACGTCGGGCGTTCGCGGGCGTCGGCGGGCCGGTAGACGTTCGCCCGCAGGACGGTGCCGTCGCTCATCCGGATCGGCACGTCCCAGCTGACGTTCACACCGGCATAGGGTTGCGGGCCGTCGTGGCTCGCGGCCCACCGCGCTGCCGCCGACCCTCCCGTCGGTCCGCTCGGTGCGGCGCCCGCGACGACGGTCGGCGCGACCAGCACCGCGACGAGTGCGATCACCCCCGCCAGCAGACGAACACTCTTCGACGACCCGCCCATACACACCCCCGCGTGTGATTCGCCGCGCCGACGGCTGAGCGTCGTCGCGGCGATACCTGATCAAGCGATCACAACTTAGCATCGAGGGTGAGGTAGGTCACCCGTGGTGGTTCTCAATTGCTTCGGGCGGGGTCGAGGAGCTCGGGTCACGGGGCCTTCGTGGCTCGTCGCTGGCGCTCCTCGCACCTCAGGCAGCAGGCGGCTCAGTTGAGGCTGAGATCGATCGGGTGCGTCGCGAGAAGCGGCATCGGCCACGGCTGCCGGCGGAGGATGTCGAACCAGACGTCGACGCCGGGCGGGGCGAGCAGGTCCCGGGGGAGCGCCGAGGCGAGCATCCAGCTGTCCTGGTCGAGTTCGTCGTCGAGCTGACCGATTCCCCATCCGCTGTAACCGGCGAAGATGCGCACTCCTTCGAGCACCTCCGACAGCGACTCGGGGTCGGCGTCGAGATCGACGAGGACAACCCGACCGTCGACGGGTCGGAGGGCGGGATGGTCGTCGACGTCGAAGCCGTGCTTCATCACGCCGAGGCACAGGGCGGCGTCCTGCTTGACCGGGCCGCCGACGTAGAGGGCGCGAGGCGAGGCCGCGATGTCGGTCCACTGCGGCAGCAGGTTGTGCACCGCGGTCTGGCTCATGCGGTTGAGGATGACGCCGAGACTGCCGGCCTCGTTGTGTTCGATGACGTAGATGACCGTGCGCGCGAAGGTCGGTTCGATGAGATCGGTCGACGCGATCAGGGCGGTGCCGGGACGGACACGGTGGGTGGGATCGGCATCCCACGGGACACCGGGCATGCGGCCACTGTCACCGCTGCCCGCCGAGGGATCCCCGGGGCGGAATTCCGGTGTGGGATCGTCTGCGTCGTCACCGCCGGCCACTCAGCCATCATCGCACGTCCGTCGAGTCCCGGGGTCGGCACAGCCGAGGGAGCTCACCCCGTCGGTGAGTACGCTTGAACGGGTGAACAGCACCGAGGTGAGCCACCGCCGCGGGTGGTCGGTGTTCCTCGATTCGCTCCGTCACTCACCGGGTCTGGGACGGTTGCTGTTCGTCCGTCTCTCGAGTCAGGTCACGGACGGGATCTTCCAGGCGGCACTCGTCGGGAGCATCCTCTTCAACCCCGAACGCCACGCGGATCCACTGGCCGTCGCGGGCGGTCTCGCGGTGCTGCTGCTGCCCTATTCGCTCATCGGCCCGTTCGCCGGGGCGTTGCTCGATCACTGGGACCGACGCAATGTGCTGCTCTACGCGAACCTGTTGCGCGGCGCCATCATCGGACTCGTCGCGATCGCGGTCGCATCCGGTGCACCCGACCTCGTGGTGCTGATCTCGGCGCTCGCCGCCACAGGTGCGAGTCGGTTCGTGGCCGCAGGTCTGTCCGCCGGGCTCCCGCACGTGGCCAAACGTGAGGTGATCGTGGCCATCAACGCGTTGTTCACGACGCTCGGCGGCGCGATGCTCAGCGTCGGCCTCGGTATCACGCTGGGCCTGCGAGCCATCTTCGGCGACGACAACTCGGGCAGTGCGCTCACCATGCTGGCCGGCATCGTGCTGGCCGTCGTGTCCGGAGGTCTGGCGCACGGATTCCGGCCGCTGCAATTGGGTCCCGACGAACCCGACGATCCGGGGAAGTCGGCGTTCCATGCCGTCTCGGTCGGCCTGTGGCACGGCGCCCGGGCCGTGGCTTCTCATAAGACGGTGGCGGCCGCACTGTCGGCCATCGGCGCCCACCGCCTGGTGTTCGGCATGAACACCCTCATGATCCTCGTGCTGACCCGGCAGATGGGACCGGGCGACGGGCTCGATCGCGTCAGCCTCGTCATCGGCTTCACCGGAGCCGGCGCCCTCCTCGCCGCAGTGGTCACCCCGCTCGCGGTGGCACGCGTCGGCCGGTACCTCACCCTGATGTGCGCGCTGGGCGTCGGAGCCGTCGCCGAGGTGACCGTCCTGGGATTCCACTTCGCGGTGATCTGCGGGTCGGCCTTTGTGCTCGGCCTGATCGGTCAGGTCGCGAAGCTGTGCGGCGACGTCGCAATGCAGGTCGACGTCGGCGACGCGGTGCGCGGTCAGGTGTTCTCCGTGCAGGACGCGGTCTTCAACATGGCCTACGTCGGCGCGGTCACCGTGGCGGCGCTGGCTATCCCCGTCGACGGTCATGCCACCGTGCTCGTCGTCCTCGGTGTGGTCATCTACCTGGTCGGCATGGTGACGGTCCGCGCCTTGTACAACCGCGCCGAGGTGACCGGCGAACCCGCCGCCGGACAGCAGGCGGTCACCGACCCCGCCGCATGAACCGCGGATCGCGCTTCTCGTAGGCCGCGTCGGCCACCCCGTCCCCGTTCAGGTCCACGAGCACCGTGTCCGCCACTCCGTCCCCGTCGGCGTCGACATACAGGCGCTCGGCCGTGAGCCGACCTCCCTTCTCCGCACCCACCAGCTCGATGTCGGTGGCCCCGTCCGCATCGAGATCGAGGTTCAGGGCTCTCTCGCCCGACCCGTCGCCGGGCGCGGGGGAACGGGCGCCCGGTTCACCACCCGTGGCGGCGGGATCGGCGGCCCGGTCCCACAACCCGGCACCGGAGTCGCGGTAGAAGGCATCCGGCTCGCCGTCGTCGTCGGTGTCGAGCGCCGCCACGTCGGCGATGCCATCGGCGTCGGTGTCCCACATCGCGTCGTCCCGACGGCCGTCACCGTCGAAGTCGAGGCTGACCGCGTCGGGCCCGGAATCGCCGAGAACGGCGTCGGCAGGGGAGGACCAGCGGGTCGTCGAACCGTCGCCGGGCCCGAAGAAATACTCGATCACCGGGTCCATGCGTTCTTGGACGCATGGACCACCCCGGGCGGTTCCATCGATCCCATGCCACATCGCCCCCGGCGTGTGACCGGGCACGTCCGTACCCGGTAGGTTGAGGCCCTATGTACGTCAGCGACCTCGGCGAGCAATGGCATGCAGCGCGGCTGAAACCCGCCCTCGCGCATCTCGACTCCGCATCCGCCGGACGGTCGTCGTACGGCGTGATCGGTGCGATGACCGCCCATCTGTGGCGTGAGACCGAACGCGGGTCCTATGTGGCCGCCGACGACCGTGCCGAGGAAATCGCCCGCGACACACGCAATCTGGCCGCCCTGATCGGGCACACCCCGAACGAGATCATCTTCCGCGAGAGCGCCCGCGCGGCCCTGCGTGCCCTGCTCACCAACTGGAGTCTCCCCGTCACCTCGACGGTGTGGGTGGCGAAGAACGAGTTCGGCCCCAACCTCGAGGAGTTCGAACGTCGCGGTTACGCCGTCCGCACGATGCCCGACGCCGACGTCTACGGCCACGTCGACACCGATGCACTCGAGAACATGCTGCAGTTCGAGCAGCCCGACTTCATCCACATCTGCCACATCGGGTCGATGTCGGGTGCGGTACAGCCGGTCGCGCGGATCGTCGAACTCGCCCACCGCGTCGGCGTGCCGGTGGTCGTCGACATGGCCCAGTCGGTCGGACATGTACCCACCGTGACCGGCGCCGACGTCGTCTACGGCACCAGCCGCAAATGGCTGACCGGCCCGCGCGGAGTGGGGTTCGTCGCGGTACGCCGAGACTCCCTGCGACCGGTCGAGATCGACGGATCCGACGCGTTCATCGCCGGCCGCCTCGGCCTCGGGATCGCAGTTCGCGAGCTGCTCGACATCGGGCAGCAGCGGGTGTTCCGCGAACTGGCGACGATCGGCAGGGTCACCCGCGAGCGGCTGCACGGCATCGCGAGCTGGGAGGTCGTCGAACCGCTCGACGAGCCGTCGGCGATCGTCACCCTCGCGCCGCCGCCCGGGTGGCAGTTCGAGGACGTCGCCGCCGCGCGGGAGAAGCTGCTCTCCCTCGGCCTCCTGGTCACCGCGGCCGACACCTGGCGCGCACCCCTGGCCACCGAGACCCCTGTCCTACGCCTCAGCCCGCATCTCGACGTGCAGCGCGAAGACCTCGACCGTCTCGCAGATGCATTGCGCACCATGGGTTACTGAGGGTTTCGATACGGCTCGTCGCTGCGCTCCTCGCCTACTCAACCGGCAGTGGGGGGTTTCGATACGGCTCGTCGCTGCGCTCCTCGCCTACTCAACCGGCGGTGGGAAGCACCTGCGTCACGATTTTCTCGATCTCCGGTCGGGTCAGGTCGGCGTCCCGCTGGACCAGGCCGATGCGTGTCCGCCGATGTAGGACGTCGTCGACGCCGACCGCGCCTTCGTGGGTGACCGCGAACTCGATCTCGGCGCGGGTGACGTCGATGCCGGGGGCGATCGGATCCAGTGGCCGGTCCACCGTGGCCGTCTCGACAACCGTCGGGGCCTCCCCGCCGAAACGCGCCACCAGTGACGCCGGGAGACCCTGTTCACGTTGGTCGCGCAAGGCTCCGACCAGCGCGGTCGTGGTGGTGACGCATTCACCCGCGGTCAGATCGGTGGTGGCCAGCGCGGCGTCGACTGCGTCCTCGGCCATTCGCCGATAGGTCGTGAGCTTGCCGCCGAGCACGGTCACCAGTCCATCACCGCGAACCCGGATGTGGTGCCGGCGCGAGACATCGGCGAGGCCGTCGGACTCGGCACCGGCGGTGCCGCGCTCATCGACGAGCGGCCGCAGACCGGCGTAGACGCCGATGATGTCGGAACGGTCGAGGGACCGGGTCAGCGCGGGGTTGATCGCGTCGAGCAGGAAGTCGATCTCGGAGTCGTCGGGGGTGGGGACATCGGGGATCGCTCCGGGCGCCGCGACGTCGGTGATCCCGATGTAGACACGACCCAACTGTGCGGGCAACGCGAAGACGAACCGGGACAACGACTTTCCGACCGGAACGGTCAACGCGGCGGTCGGGTTGCCCAGGGTCGCCGCATCGACGACGAGGTGTGTTCCGCGGCTGGGCTGGACGGCGATCGAGTCGTCGACCGAGCCGGACCAGACACCGGTGGCGTTCACGACCATCCGCGCGCCGACGTCGAAGCTCTCGCCCGTGAACACATCGGTGAGCGTGGCGCCGCGACCGTCGACCCGGTCGGCGCGGGTGTACGTACAGATCAATGCGCCGTAGGCGGCTGCGGTGCGCGCCACGGCGACGACGAGCCGCGCGTCGTCGATCAGCTGTCCGTCGGTCGTCGAGATGCCGCCGCGGAGTCCGACCGGTGACAGCGTCGGGCAGCGGCCCAGGGTCTCCATGACCGACAACCGCGAAGGCGGAGGCAGCAACGCGCTCGGCGTTCCGGCGTTGCGGCGCAACAGATCCGCCGCACGCATCCCGACGCGCAGCACCGAGCTCTGCCGTTCGCCGCGGTCGGGGAGGATCTGCCGGAGCGGTGATATCAGGTGCGGTGCAATGGATGTCATCAGGTGATGGCGTTCGACGGCGCTCTCCCGGGCGATCCGCAGGTCGCCCTTGGCGAGGTACCGGAGGCCACCGTGAACGAGCTTGCTGCTCCACCGGGAGGTACCGGTGGCCAGATCGCCCTGCTCGACGAGAGCGACGCGCAGGCCACGGGTGGCGGCATCGAGAGCGACTCCGACGCCGGTGATCCCACCGCCGACCACCAGCAGATCGAGAGGCGCGGCACTCGACGCCATCGACTCGAGCGCGCGACTGCGGGTCCGAACGGACAATGTGGCCATCA
This sequence comes from Gordonia namibiensis NBRC 108229, assembly GCF_000298235.1. GTDB lineage: Bacteria > Actinomycetota > Actinomycetes > Mycobacteriales > Mycobacteriaceae > Gordonia > Gordonia namibiensis. Next base: position 52,941 of record NZ_BAHE01000053.1, on the reverse strand, counting down.
GATGGACCCCCTCATGGCGTCGGTCGCAGGTAGCCGACGATGACGTCGTGGAGTTCGGTTCTCCAACCCTCGGCGAGGATGTCCGACACCAACGCCCCCGACTGCAGGAAACTCTGCGCGATCAGCAGGACCATCGACGCCATCCGCTTGGCGTCACCGGTCCGCACCTGCCTGCGCCCCTGTCCCTGGGCCAGCATGTCCGCCAGCAGCGCGAGCACACCCTGCTGACTGGTGCCGAGGCGTTCGAAGACGTAGGGCGCCATGAAGTCCCGCTGCTCGCGCCACAGCGAGGAGATCAGGTCGCTGTCGCGCAAAGCCCCGACCACCGTCACCACCTGGTCGGCCAGTGCGTCGAGGTCCTGCGGCTCGCCGCGCTCACCGAGCACGTGGTCGACGATGGTGAGAACCTCGCGGGTGAGCAGGTCCCGGATGATCTCGGCGATGTCGGGCCAGCGTCGATAGACGGTGGGTCGACTCACCCCGGCCTGGCGGGCGACCTCGGAGACGGTCACCTTGCGGCCGCCGCTACGCAGCAGGCAGACCCTCGCCGCGTCCAGAACGAGATCCCCGATCTCCTCGTTACGGATTGACATGATGTGTAACACTGTAACGGATCACACAATCGGCGGGGGGCCGACCAGATGACCATCCGACACGTCACCATCGTTGCCAGTCCGTACGCACGTCACGGAGCCGGTCTACACGTGGCACAGAACGCCGCCGACCTCCTGAAGGCACAGAACGTCGGGGTCGAGATCATCGTCGGCGAGGACATGGCCGATGCCGCGGACCTGGCCGGAAAGGCCGCCCGCGGCGACACCGACGTGCTGGCCATCGCAGGCGGCGACGGCACCATCCGGCTCGCGGTCGAGGCCAGCATCGGTTCGGGCAAGCCCCTCGCCGTCATCCCCGCCGGCAGCGGCAACGACTTCGCCCGCAACCTGCACATCCCGCTCGAGACCGCCGACGCCGTCCAGGTGATCCTCGACGGCCACCGACGGCCCGTCGACCTGGGCCGCGTCAGCTTCCCCGACGGCCGCACCGCTCTGTTCGGGACGGTCGCCGCCACCGGCTTCGACGCCGCGGTGACCGCCCGCGCCATCGACATGCGCTGGCCCAGGGGACAGGCGCGCTACACGATCGCCGCACTGTTCGAGCTCATCGCCTTGCGTTCGCGGCACTACCAGGTGCGCGTCGACGACGAGACCGCCGAGGCCGACCTCATCTTCGCTGCGATCGGGAACACCACGTCGTACGGCGGCGGCATGAAGATCACCCCGAAGGCATCGGTGTCCGACGGACAGCTCGACGTCACCCTCGCGAAGAATCCGCCGCGGTTCGCCCGGCCGACGCTCGCCCGCGTCTTCCCGAAGGTGTTCACCGGAACGCACATCGACCATCCGCTGGTGCAGACGATGCGCGGCGCCGAGGTCGAGCTCTACTGCGATCCGCCGGCGCTGGTGTCCGTCGACGGCGATCTCGTCGGTGAACTGCCCGCGGTGTTCGAAGCCGTCCCGCATGCCATCGAGGTGTTCACCCCTCCGACGCCGAGCTGACCGGTCCTCGCGCCTACTTCTCCCCGCGCGCTGCCCACCACTCCCGGAGTGCCTGTTCGGCCTCCTCGTGGCTGAGCGGACCGCGGTCCAGCCGCAGTTCCTTCAGATGACGCCAGGCCTGGCCGACGATCGGCCCGGGCGGCACACCGAGCATCTCCATGATCGCGTTGCCGTCGAGGTCGGGTCGGACCTTCTCCAGGTCCTCGGCTTCCTTGAGCGCCGCGATCCGCTGCTCGAGGTTGTCGTAGTTCTGCTGCAACCGGCGGGCTCGTCGCTTGTTGCGCGTCGTGCAGTCGGCCCGCACCAGCTTGTTCAACCGATCGAGCAGCGGACCGGCGTCGTTGACATAGCGCCGCACGGCCGAATCGGTCCAGGCGCCGTCGCCGTACCCGTGGAACCGCAGATGCAGGAACACCAGGTCCGCGACGTCGGACACAACGGCCTTCGGATACTTCAGCGCCCGCATCCGCTTGCGCACCATCTTGGCGCCGACCACCTCGTGGTGGTGGAAGCTGACCCCGCCGCCGGGTTCGTGGCGTCGGGTCGCGGGCTTGCCGATGTCGTGCAGCAGTGCCGCCCAGCGCAGCACGAGGTCGGGGTCGCCCTCCTCGAGGTCGATCGCCTGCTTCAGCACGGTCAGCGAATGCTGGTAGACGTCCTTGTGCTGGTGGTGCTCGTCGATGGTGAGCTTCATCCCGGGGATCTCGGGCATCACCCGCTCGGCCAGACCGGTCTCGACCATCGCGTCGATCGCGTCGATGGGGAACTCCCCGCAGATGAGCTTGTCCAGCTCCGCGCGGACACGTTCGGCGGTGATGCGGTCGATCTCGCCGTTCATCTCGGTGATCGCGTGCCACACGCGCGGCGCGAGCCGGAATCCGAGCTGGGAGATGAAGCGGACGGCCCGCAGCATGCGCAGCGGATCGTCGCCGAAGGACTGCTCCGGGGTCGCCGGGGTGTCGATGACCCCCGCCAGCAACGCGGACATCCCGTCGAGCGGATCGCAGAAGTCCTCGGCACCCTTCGCGCCGATGCGTACGGCCATCGCGTTGACGGTGAAGTCGCGGCGGATCAGGTCGTCGTCGAGGGTCTCGCCGAAGGTGACCTCGGGATTCCGGCTGACCTGGTCGTAGCTGTCGGCTCGGAAGGTGGTGATCTCGATCTGGTGCGCACCCTTGCGGATGCCGACCGTGCCGAACTCGATGCCGACATCCCAGAAGGCGTCGGCCCATCCCTTGAGCAGGCGGGACACTTCTTCGGGACGGGCATCGGTGGTGAAATCCAGGTCGTTGCCCAGCCGGCCCAGAACCGCATCGCGCACCGAGCCGCCGACCAGATACAACTCATGACCGGCCGACGCGAACAGCTCCCCGAGGGGAGCCAGGACGTCGTCGAGCTCCCGGAGCGCTATCGCCGCGGCAGCCAGCAGGCGCGTCTTGCGGTCCGGATCCGACACCGTCGGCCGTACATCCGACGGAGAAGAGTCATTCACGGCTTGCCACCCTACCGTCGTCGCCCGCGGCTTCGACGCCGTGGAGGAGCCCGGACCACGGGCCCAGTCGTGGCCACCTGTCGATATCCGTCGTACACCCTGTCCGCGCATTCCGTTGCCGGTGTCGACATCCTCCGCGCACTACGAGGCGTCCGGGCAAACTGCAGGTGACCAGCCGCTAGCATCGTGGAGTGTCCACCGATTCCTCGACCAACCCTTCAGACGTCAGCGACGTCTCGTCGGGTTCGCATGGGGACGGCGGCGGACAAGCAGGTCAGAACCCAGCCGGTCAGGGGCGTCGCACACGACGCGGCCGCCGGCGTCGAGGTCGTCGCAAGGGCGAGGGTCGCGGAACCACCTCGCACAACAGCGGCGGTCACGCCGCGGCCGGGCACAAGCAGTCCGGTTCCAAGCAGAACGGGCCCAAACAGAACGGCCACAAACCGGGCACCCACAAGCAGCACAACCCCGCCACGTCACCGGCGCCGTCGACCGGGCGGCCCACGCCGAACGATCTCGTCCGCGCCCGTACCGCCGATCCCGCCTGCCCCGACCCCGTCGAGGCCGAGCCGGTGGAGAAGCTCCCCGTCGACCCCGACCGTGCCCGTCCGAAGGTGACGCCGCCGAAGCCCTCCGACATGGCCACGGTCACGGCGACCATCACCACCAAGGGCCTGTCCCAGGCGACGGGCAAGGCCGGCAAGGGCCGACGCCGCTCCGCACGGCCGGACCGCACCGCCGACCGGTCCAACGACCGCACCGCCACCGACAAGCTCCGGACCGTGCGGGAGACCTCGGCCGGTGGACTCGTCATCTCCGACCTCGGTCTGCCCATCGACGAACTGTCCGCCGCACTGATCGGCCGGGTGGATCGCCGCGGCCGGATGATGTGGTCGCTGCCCAAGGGTCACATCGAGACCGGTGAGACCGCCGAGCAGACCGCGATCCGCGAGGTCGAGGAGGAGACCGGGATCCTGGGCACGGTCGTCGCACCGCTGGGCAAGATCGACTACTGGTTCGTGAGCGAGGGTCGCCGCATCCACAAGACCGTGCACCACTACCTTCTGCGTTGTGTCGGCGGTGAATTGTCCGATGCCGACTACGAAGTCAGCGAGGTGGCCTGGGTGCCGTTGCACGAGTTGCCGCGTCGCCTCACGTACTCTGACGAGCGACGACTCGCCCGGATGGCCCGTGGTGTGATCGCCGATCTCGCCGCCGACCCGACCCGACTCGCCCAGTCCGAGGCCGACAGCATTCGCACCGAACCCAACGCCTATGAGAAAGCCGCCGCAGCGCGCAATCAGCGCCGCAACGAGCCCCTGCCCCCGGCTCGTCCGCGCCGGCGACGACGCCGTCCCCGACGGCCCGCGGCCGGCGATGGCTGAGGCGCGCCTGTTGCCCGACCGGTCCGGTCCGATCCCTCGTCCTTCTCTCCGCCGATCCGAGCGACGTCATGATCGTCGCGGCGGGATCATCGATCCGCGGCGGGTGCAGGTCGTGACCGCATTGGCGGCGGTGCTCGGCGTCGTCGCGCTGCTGTTGCTGCCGGGTGTCGCCGCACCGGCCTCCGCCGTGCCCGAGACGAGTGCCACCGGGGCGGATCCCGCCCAGCAGTCGTCGCCGCGGTTCGCACGCATCGTCATCGACTCGATGACCCCGTCGATCGTGACCACCACCAGCAGGCCGCTGGTGACGGTGAGCGGTCGCGTCGACAACATCGGCGACCGCTCGATCAGCAACCTGTCCATCCGTCTCGAACGTGGTGATCCCGTCTCGTCGGCCTCAGGGTTGCGCACCCAGCTCGCCGACGACGATCCCGCGATCGCCGTCGCCGGCCCGTTCGAGACGCTCAGTGAGTCCCTCGCGCCGGGGGAGAGTGTCGGCTTCCGGATGTCGATGGCACTGTCCGCCGGCTCCGGGCCCGACGGTCAGGGCCTCGGGATCTCCGAGACCGGCGTCTATCCGATGCAGGTCAACGTCAACGGCACCCCCGACTACGGCAACCCGGCCCAGGTCGCCGGCTCGCGCATGCTCCTCCCGGTGCTGTCGCTGCCGCCGGACGAGAACCGTGCGCGCAACTACGTCGATCCGACCGACGAGACGGGTTCGCCGTCGGTGCCCGGGCTCGGCCCGGACGGTTCGGTCTCGGCGGATCTGGCCAGCCCGGCCCGGATGACGATGCTGTGGCCGATGGCCGCGCCGCCGCAGCTCGCGCCCGGTGTGCTCGGCGGCAACACCGAACCCGTCCGGCTGATCAACGAGGACATGGCACGGTCGCTCGACACCGGCGGCCGGCTGAACGAACTGCTCAAGTCGTTGCAGAAGGTCGTCGGCACGCCACCGCGCGAGGAGTCCGGACCGCCGTCCTCCGAACCCCCGGCGGAGAGTCCCGCCGAACCGGCGCCGGCCGCGATGCCCGGCTCCGAGAAGCTCGCCGAGAGCATGTGCCTGGCCGTCGACCCCGACCTCCTCGTGACCGTCCGTGCGATGTCCCTCGGCTACGAGGTGTCGACGAACCCGGCCGACCCGACCTCGGCCGCCCGGCCAGGCAACGGATCCGAGATCGCCGGCCGCTGGCTCGACGACCTGCGGTGGACCGCGAGCCGGATGTGCGTGGTGGCGTTGCCGTTCGCGCAGGCCGACCTGACGTCGCTCGCCAGGATCGGCAACACCGGCCTCACCGAGTCCGCCCTCCGCAAGCCCGCCGACATCATCGACGCCATCCTGGGCGTGCGCAGCGTGCGCGGCCTGTCGGTGCCCGCGCTCGGCGCCATCGACGACGCCGGTGCCGACGCCCTGGCCGAAGCCGCCGTCACCTCCGTTGCACTCGCGTCGAACTCGGTCGCCCCCACCGGCCGCCGCGACGACACCGGTCGCTACCGTGTCGGCCGCCTCACCGCCCAGACCTTCGACGCACCCATCACGGCGTCGCTCGCCGCGATCGGCACCGCCCCGAGCACCCCGGCCCTCACCCCGAAGTCACAGCAGGTCGACCTCACCGACGAATCGACCGGCAGCCGTCGCCAGAGTGCGATCGCCGCGCTGGCCTACCCGGCGATCGCCGCGCCGCAACCGGACTCGGCAGACGACTCCGGCCCCCGAAATCCGGTGGTCGGGCGGTCTGCGTTCCTCGTGCCCCCGACCTACTGGTCCCCGACGGTCGCGGATTCCGACGCGCTCTTCGCGACCGCGCGCCTGCTGCTCGAGTCCGGTGCCGCGACCCCGACACCCCTGCCGTCCCTGGTGCAGGAACTGAACACCGCAGGTGCCACCGGCCGGCTGACCGACCCACCGGGGGTGGGACCCGTCGGCCGCATCGGATCCGTGCTCACCTCGCAGGCGACCGCCGCCATCCGTCGCAACGTCGAGGACAGTTGGCAGTTCGAGGGCGCGCTGGTCCGGTCGGCCGATGTCGCGGCCACCCCGGAGCGGTACATGTCGCCGCTGCGCGAGGACCAGCTGCGCGCCATCAGGTCCCCCGACGTCGCGGGATCCGCCGTCTACACGCATCTGCGTCGGCTGCAGGAGGAGCGCATCGACGCCGTGGCGTCGACCCTGCACCGCCTCGGTCAGTCCGTCACGATCCTCGACCCCGGCGGCCGGTACACCCTGGCCTCCGAACGCAGCCCGGTACTGCTCGCGGTGCGCAACGACCTCGCCCTGCCGGTCCGGGCCCGCCTGACCACGTCCGCGCCCGAGGGCGTCGAGATCGGCGATCTCGGGGTGATCGAGATCCCCGCCCGCGGAACCCGGCAGATCCAACTCCCCACACGCGGCGAGACCTCCGAGGCCGTCACCATCGACATCCGGCTGGCCACGGTCACCGGTGTGCCCCTCGGCCAGCCGATCACCCTGCAGGTGCACACCAACGCCTACGGCAAGCCGCTGTTCTACATCACCATCGTCGCCGGCGTGGCGCTCGTGCTGCTGACCGCGCGCAGGCTGTGGCACCGGTTCCGCGGTCAGCCCGACCCCGCCGACGCCGACCGGCCCGAACCCGACGAACTCGAGCGGATGCTGGCGGGAAGCGGCTATCAGGAGCGACGCCGTACCCTGCAAGGCGAGGGTCGGCCACCCGGCGAGGAGCCGGAAGACCACCCGCACGACCCCTGATCGAGCACTGAACGAGGACGGCGAAACAACACGTGAACTGGAACGATGTGCCGCGCGAACCGCGGCCGGGAGCACCCGGTGCGGTGCCTCCACAGCGTCCGGATCGCGCCGCACCCCGCCGGATCCCGCCCGGTTCCGGCCCGGTGCCGCCGCCACCCCGTCCCGGCCGGCCGGTCCCGCCGCCCGTCCACCGCACCCGCGATCCTCAGGGCGCCCGTCATGCTCAGGGCCCCGTGCCCGGTGGTGTCCGCGTCGATGCCCCGCCGGCCCGACCCGGACGCCTCGACGCGGCCGGTTACCACGAACGACACAGCGGCGAGACGGACGCCGTCAACACCGGGTCGTCGAATAAGGTGACCGCCGACGACTCGTCGTCGACCGGTCTGGCACGCGACTCCGACTCGAGCATCCTGCGAACCAGTGGCTCGATCGCCATCGCGACCCTCTTCAGTCGGATCACCGGCTTCCTCCGCACCGTTCTGATCCTGGCGATGCTCGGTTCGGGCATCGCGTCGGCGTTCCAGGCCGCCGACGTGCTGCCGAACATGATCGCCGAGGTCGTGTTGGGCGCCGTGCTGACGGCCATCGTCATCCCGCTGCTCGCCCGGGCCGAAGCCGAGGACGAAGACGGTGGTCAGGGCTTTCTCAACCGAATATTCACGATCACCGTGGTGGTGCTCGGCTCGGCGACGGTTCTGGCCGTCATCGCCGCGCCACTGCTGACCTACCTGAATCTCGGTGACGGGCAGGTCAACCGGGACCTGTCCACCCACCTCGCCTATCTGCTGCTGCCCGAGATCCTGTTCTACGGGCTCTCTGCACTGTTCATCGCGGTGCTCAACCTGCGCGGTCTGTTCAAGCCGGGCGCCTGGGCACCGGTCCTGAACAACGTCGTCCAGATCACGACGCTCGTGCTGTACGCACTCGTGCCCGGCGAGATCACGCTCAACCCGGTCCGCATGAGCGATCCGCAGCTGCTCGTCCTCGGTATCGGGTGCACCCTCGGCGTGGTGCTGCAAGCCATGGTCCTGGTGCCGTTCCTGCGCAAGGCGGGAGTTCATCTCAAGCTCGAATGGGGCATCGACGCCCGGTTGCGCCAGTTCGGCAACATGGCGCTGGCGATCGTCGCCTACGTGGCGCTGCTGCAGGTCGGTCTCATCGCGACCTACCGGATCGCCGCCTCCGCCGAGGAGTCCGGCGTCAGCATCTACTTCACCCACTGGCAGTTGCTGCAGCTGCCCTACGGCGTGCTCGGCGTGACCATCCTGACCGCGATCATGCCGCGACTCTCGCGCAATGCGGCCGCCGACGACACGAAGGCCGTGGTCGACGACCTGTCGCTGGCCACACGCCTGACGATGGTCGCACTGGTCCCGGTCGTGTCGTTCATGACCTTCTTCGGGCCGGCCATCGCCATCGCGGTGTTCAACTTCGGCCGGTTCGACGCCGCCGACGCCTCCCAGCTGGGTTCGGTGCTCGCCTGGGGTGCGTTCACGCTCATCCCGTACTCGATGACGCTCGTCCAGCTACGTGTCTTCTACGCCCGGGAGGACGCCTGGACCCCGACCTTCATCGCGCTCGGCATCACCGTGGTCAAGGTGACGTCGTCGTACATGGGTCCCGTCCTGTTCGACGACCCGTCGAACGTCGTGCGGTGGCTCGCGCTGTCCAACGGGCTCGGCTACCTGGTCGGCGCCATCGTCGGCCACTACCTGCTCCGCAGCCGACTGCGGGGCGCGCGATTGACGAACGTCGCCCGCACCACGCTGGTCACGTTCGCGGTCTCTCTGAGCGTCTCGGCGGTCGTCTGGGCCGTCGCCAAGATGTCCGGCCTCGACCACATGATCGGTTGGCTCGGCAAGGTCGGGTCGCTGCTGTACCTGATCCTGACGGCGGTCGTCGTGCTGGCGGTGACCTATGCGGGTCTGGCCGCCGCACGGGTGCCGGACGTGGTCGCGATCGGCAACTCCGTACGTCGCCTCCTCGGCCGGTTCATCCCGGCTCTCGCGCCGCCCGCGGAGCCCGAACGCGAACAGTCCCCGGCGATCACAGTTCAGTTTCCGCGCGTCTCTGCGGACGAATCGCTCCCGTACTCTGGTCAGGTACAAGTGCTGCGCCGCTTCGACAGGGGCACCGCGACGTGGCAGTCCTACTCCGTGCACACCGGCGGCGCGATCGGCGCCGGCCGGGGAGCACGTCCCATCCCAGAGCGCGCACCGGTTCCGCGCGACATCAGATACCGGAGGAAAGGAGTCCGTCGCGTGAGTGACAGCGAGATCGACACGAGTGCACCCACCGGGTCGCCCGTCGAATCCGGCCCCGGCGAATCCCATTCCGCCGAACCGCAGGCTCCCTCCACATCCACTCACGGCCAGACTCCCGACGCGCCGGCCGCCGCGCCGACACCGGAGGCCGCCCGTCGACGCGGCCCACGTCTGATCCCGGGCGCCGCGGTCGCCGGTGGCCGATACCGGCTCCTCGAACAGCATGGCGGCACCCGCGGTCTGCAGTTCTGGCGCGCCCAGGACATCAACCTCGACCGTGAGGTCGCATTGACCTTCGTCGACGCCGACCAGCTCGCGCCGCCGCTCGAGCGCGGACAGGCCATCAAGGCGACCGACCAGGGACCCCAGGCGGTCCTCTCCCGGACCCTCCGTCTGGGACAGATCACCTCCGACGGAGTGGCCCGGGTGCTCGACGTCGTCCGCGGTTCCTCCGGCGGCATCGTCGTCGCCGAGTGGGTGCCCGGCTCGTCGCTCGCCGACGTCGCCCGGTCCGAGCCGTCCCCGATCGGCGCAGCCCGAGCCGTGCGCTCGCTGGCCGCGGCCGCAGAGATCGCCCACCGGTCCGGTGGCGCGCTGTCGATCGACCATCCCGACCGCATCCGCATCAGCCACGACGGTAACGCGGTCCTGGCCTTCCCGGGCACCCTCGCCGGGGACGACAAGGCCTCCGACGTGCGCGGCCTCGGTGCGGTGCTCTACGCACTGCTGCTGAACCGGTGGACCCTCGATCCCGAGAACGGGTCGCGGCTCGTCACCACCGACGACGTCACCGATCCGATCGGTGGCATCCCGGTGGCGGCACCGGGGGAGAACGGTCAGCCCCTGGAACCGCGGGCGGCGAAGCCCGACATCCCGTTCGAGATCTCGGCGGTCGCGGCGCGTGCCCTCGACGGAACCCGGGGCATCCGGACCGCGGCGACGGTCCAGCATGTTCTCGACCAGGCCACGGTGGTCGACCTCAACACCGACATGCTCCCCGCCATCACCGACGCCGACGCGCCGCCGCCGGTCACGGTGGCACCGCGGGTCGGCAGCGCCGAGCACAAGCCGGGACGCAAGAACCTCGCGCTGCTGATCGGCGCCGGTCTGCTCGCGCTCTTCGTGGTCATCGCGCTGATCGTCGGAGCCACCAACGTCTTCGGCAGCGGTGACGGCTCGAGTGACATCGATTCGATCCTGACCACCACCGAGCCGGCCCCGCCGGGCCAACCGACACCCGAGGCCAAGGCACCTGCCGAGGCCCCGCCGGCACAGGACATCGCCCTCCGGGGGGTGACCGTGGCCGACTTCTCGTCGCAGCCGCCGGACAACTCGGCCAACGTCGGGAACGTGATCACCGGTGCGGCGCCGCCGTGGCAGACCGACAACTACCGCGGTCGCCCCGACTTCGGCGGTCTCAAGCAGGGGCTCGGCCTGATGTTCGACCTCGGTGACGAGCGCGCGGTGAAGTCGGTGACCATCGAGACCCCGACCCCCGGTTTCGACGTGGAGATCCGCACCTCGCCGAACGCGCGGCCCGCCTTCGCCCGGACCACCCCGGTGGCCGCGGGTCGGGTCGATCAGAACACCACGACGATCCCGATCGCGTCTCCGCAACCGAGCCGCTTCGTGATGGTGTGGATCAAGACGCTGCCACCGTCGGCGGGCGGCTTCCAGGCCGAGGTCGGCCGCGTCACGATGGCGGGCTGACCGACTCGCTCTCGGTGCCCGCTGTCACCGGTTCGGGCGCCGGATCGGTCGTCTTCGGAGTCCACCCGGGCGGGCCGAAGATGTAGCCCAGGCGTGCTCGCCAGCTCGACGTCGACCTCACATCGCGGGCGATCGCCACGTACTCGTGCGTCTCGAGTCGCCAGATGTTGTAGGTGTCCACCGGTTTGGTCAGCCCGTAGCGCGGGCGGCGGATCTCCGGCGTGAAGGATCCGAACATCCGGTCCCAGATGATGAAGACGCCGCCGTAGTTGCGGTCGAGGTACTCGGGATCGCGTCCGTGATGCACACGGTGATGCGACGGGGTGTTGAACACGTACTCGAACGGCGCCCACATCTTGTTGATGTGCTCGGTGTGAATCCAGAACTGGTAGATGAGGTTCAGCGAGTACGCGAAGAACACCAGGGCCGGCGGGACACCGAGCAGGGGCAGCGGGAGCCACATCACGATCGCGGCGCTGATGTTCCACTTCTGGCGCAGCGCGGTAGCGAAGTTGAAGTACTCGCTGGAGTGATGGGCCTGATGGGTCGCCCAGACGATGCGCACGCGGTGCGACACCCGATGCACCCAGTAGTAGATGAAGTCCACCGCCACGAAAGCGATGACCCACGAGTACCACTGGTTCATCGGCAGCTGCCACGGTGCGACGTAGGTGAACAGGGCGGTGTAGGCGAGCAGGCCGAGAAGTTTCCAGAAGGCGCTGGTCCCGATGGAGACGACCCCCATCATCACGCTCGCGCGCGCATCCCGGGTCTCGTAGGCGCCGGGGGCCGGACCGCCCTCGTCGTCGTGATCGTGTTCGAGCTTGGCCGCGGCGAACCACTCGATGGCCAGCATCGACAAGAAGAACGGGATCGCGAGAACCGTCGGCTCGCGCATAGGTTCCGGCAAGAACTCCAACACCGTGTACTCCCTAGGACACCATCTGACACGTCAGCATGTCAGTTCAATTCTGACAAGGTATCGTGTCAGAAGCAGCGCTGTAAAGACCCGATCGGTCGAAATCGGGTCGTGACGACAGGAGCGAGGTCCCGTGCCCACGTCCGCCACCGCGGGAGACCCCGCCACCCGAACCGCCGGCCGGCGCTATGGGGGAGCGGACCCGACCGAACGCCAGGCTCGGCGCCGCAGCGCTCTGATCAGCGCCGGCCTCGACGTTTTCGGTACCGACGGATACGCGAAGGCCTCGGTCAAGAGTGTCTGCGACCAGGCCGGGCTCACCCAGCGCTACTTCTACGAATCCTTCAGCGATCGCGCCGACCTGCTCGTCGCGGTCTACGACGACTGCGTCGACTTCGCCCGCACCTCGACGATCGCCGCCGCAAGGAGCTTCCTCGACGCCGCGATCGACGAGACCGGGATCATCGATGCTTCGGAAGGCATTCCCGCAGAAGCCATCTCCGATGCGGCGCGCGCAATCCTGCAGGCCTTCATGTCGGCACTGGCCGACGATGCGCGTCGGGCGCGGGTCATGCTGGTCGAGGTCGTCGGCGTCTCACCGGAGATCGAGCGCGTACGAATGCGCGCGATACACGGATGGGCCGACCTCATCCTGATGCTGGCACGGGGAAGTCGTCCGCCCACGACCCGTCAGCGGCTCGCCTCGGTCGGGCTCGTCGGAGCCGTCATCCAGTTGATGGTCGACTGGTATGTCGCCGGGGAAGCGGACTCCGACATTCCGCGCGAACCCCTCGAAGACGTCCTCGACGTATGCGTCGAACTGTTCGTCGCCGCGCACGGTCGACTGCTGAACTGACGTCACACGACCGTCGACTCCGTCAAAACACCTCCATAAGTCGTGCTACGCGAGTAGATTTCGGAACATTCTGCTTCAAAGCCGCGGGGCCGCTACTCCCGGGAGGCGACGGATGAGTACAGCAGAAGAACGTGCCAGACAGCTGGATCTTGTTGCGCGCCTGAAATCTTCGTATCCGGAGCTTCCGGACGCGCCCACTCCCGATCTCCTCGATCACGCGCGGATCACCGCCTATCTGAAACCGGTGCACGACGTCGGCGGTGAACCCGACGCACCGATCTTCTACGAGGGAAAGGCCTACGAGCTGTGGGAGCACATGACCTACGTCATGTGCGAAGTCCTGGCCTGGCGCGGGATCTGGCTCTCCGAGGAACGCCGGCGGATCGGCAATGTCGACGTCGGCCGCGCGGAGTACCTCGGTCTCCCGTACTACGGCCGGTGGTTGCTGGCGGTCGCGAGAGTTCTGGTCGAGAAACACCACATCGCGCTCGGCGAGCTCTCCGAGCGCATGCTGGAGGTGCAGGAACGGTACGCCGGGGGACTGGCGGGCAAGAAACTCGAAGCGCAACCCCGCAGTGTCGGTGACGGTTCCGAGGTACCCCGCAACACCCACCACCGGCACGCGGTAGGGGTCGGGGACCCGCAGATCTACGCAGGAAAGGCCGGTGAGGCCCGGTTCGCCGTCCACGATCTCGTCGTCGTGCGGGAGCTTCCGGTCGTCTTCTACACGCGCACACCGGAATACGTGCGCGGCGCAACCGGTCGGATCTCGGCCGTCGCCTACGAGAGTCCCGCGCCCGAGGACGAGACATGGGGTCTGTCCGACGCCCAGGCCGAGTGGTTCTACGTCGTCGAATTCCAGATGAGCGACCTGTGGCACGGATACACCGGCACCGCCGACGACACCCTGCGAACCGAGATTCCGGAGAGGTGGCTGGCGCCGGCCGGTCGAGAGGAGAACTAGACCATGAGCGACGCCACCGGTACGCACGGCCACGATCACGATCACGACCATGCGCGGACGGTCGCGCCGATGGTCGAGGAGGTCACCGATTTCGAGGTGCTCGAGATCGCCCTGCGTGAATTGTGCATAGAGAAGGGTCTTTTCACCGCGGAGGAACATCGTAGATTCACCGAGTTCGCCGAACAGATCGGACCGACGCCGGCCGCAACCCTGGTCGCCCGCGCCTGGCTCGAACCGGACTTCAAGGAACTCGCCCTCGCCGAACCGATGACCGCGAGCAAGGAGGTCGGGGTCGACTGGCTCGAGCCCACCGGCTTCGGAACGCCCAGTGATTTCACCGCTTTCTCGATCCTCGAGGACACCCCGTCGGTTCATCACGTGATCGTGTGCGCGTTGTGTTCGTGTTATCCGCGGCCGATTCTCGGTAATTCGCCCGAGTGGTATCGCACGCCGAACTATCGGCGCCGCATGGTGCGCTGGCCGCGACAGGTGTTGTCGGAGTTCGGTCTCCAGCTACCGGACGGTGTGTCGGTCCGTGTCCAGGACTCCAATCAGAAACACCGGTTCATGGTGATGCCGCAACGCCCGGCCGGGACGGAGGACTGGACCCAGGAGCAGCTGGCCGAGATCCTGACCCGCGACTGCCTGATCGGGGTCGCTCTCCCCAGGCCCGGGGTGACCACCAACGCGGTCACTACTACCGTCCGACCCGCCGTCCACCCGGCAGGAGACTGACGATGTCGACGCAACCCGAGACCGGAGATGTCTACCCGCCGCTCGCCGAGGTCGTCGAGCGTGACCAGGTGTGGCCGCGGATGGCCGCCAAGTACGGGGTCGCCAACCTCGTCCCGCCGTGGAAGACCAGCCTCGACGGTCTCTGCGATGCGCTCGACCGGGCCGCCGACAGCGGTTGCGCGGCACCCGGGGTCGTGGAGCGCCGGGACGAAGAGGACCGGTTGGCGGCGACCACCTACGCCGACCTCCCCTATCCGGAGAATCAGCTCGTCGCCCTGGCCCACACTCTGCTCGATCGCGGGGTGATCGACGAACGCGAACTCGCGCAGCGGATGGCCGCCGTCCGAGCCCGGCTGGAGGCGTGAACACACCCGCCAAACCGACTGTCCACAGCGGGAACACTCCTGTAGACAACCGCGTCGTCACCGGGTCGGGTGGTGACTTCTCCATTACTCTCAGCGCATGGCCGGGGGGAACGACGCAGTTGACCTGCGCACCGATGAGCAGTTGTTACGCGCTCACGTCGCCGGCGACCCGGGCGCGTTCACCGATCTGGTCAATCGTCACCTCGACTACCTGTGGTCGGTCGCCATCCGGACCAGCCAAAGCCCCGAGGACGCGGCCGACGGGCTACAGGACGCGCTACTCGCCGCCCACCGGACCGCCGGGGATTTCCGGTCCGACGCGAAGGTGACGAGCTGGCTGCACCGGATCGTCGTCAACGCCTGCCTCGACCGGATCCGACGCAACAACTCCCGCAAGACCGTTCCGTTGCCCGAATGGGACGTGATGTCGATCGCCGACACCGCCGACGACATCGCCGCGGTAGATCTGTCCGTCTCCATCGGCCGGGCCCTGCACGCTCTTCCCGAAGGCCAGCGGCAGGCCATCGTCGCCGTCGATCTCGAGGGTTACTCGATCGCCGAGGCCGCCTCCCTGCTCGGCGTCGCCGAAGGGACCATCAAGAGTCGTTGCGCACGCGGACGTCTCAAACTCGCCCAGGTCCTGGGCCACCTCCGGACTGCCGATGACGCGTAAGTCGATGCCTGCCAACGTCTTCGGCGATGAATCCGGCCGGAGCGGAACCGGAACCGCGCGTCGTGCGTCCAAGTATTCGACGACAACGGACCACGACCAGCGAGATGCCACCACCGAGACACCGACGCCCGACCTTCGGAATGGAAGACTGACACCATGACCCCGCGGGGACCTGACGACACCGAGTCCGGCGATCTGCCCGATCCGCCGTACTCGGCGGACACGCTGGCCGATCTTCACGCCGGAGTGCTGTCCGAGCGCGCTGCCGCCCACATTCGTGCCCAGATCGCCGATGACACTGCCGCGCAGGAGATCCTGGCAGCTCTGGACCGGACGACGAGTCAGCTTCGCACCTCGGCCCCCGCCCCCCATGCGGTTCCCGATCATGTCCGCGCCGATGTCCAGGCCACACTGGCCGCACTGGCGGGATCGTCCGCGACCGGCGCGGCAGCGCCTCCCGGCCCCGCACGACCCGGTCTCGTCGCGGACTCCCCGGCGGATCTCGCCGCACGGCCCGACCGACCCGGTCGGTCGAAGATCCTTCCGGTGGTGCTGGCCGCGGCGGCGATCGCGGTGGTCGCCCTCGGCTCGATCGGCGTGCTTCGACTGATGTCCTCGTCCGACGACACCCCATCTCCGATACGGGCCCAGACCGGATCGACCCAGACCCTGGACCCGGCTGGTTCCGCGTCGGCCCTCTCGGTCCTCGGTCGTACCGACGGGGCACCGTTCGAATCGGTCGCCGCGCTCCGACGCTGCACCGCGGCTCACCTCATCCCCGCGACGGTGGTGATCGTCGGCTCCGGGCGGATCACCTTCCACGGTGACCCCGCCGCCGCCATCCTGCTGTCGACCGGCATCGCCGGTCGGTTCGACGCCCTGATCGTCGGTCTCGAATGCGACACCGGCAATCCCGCGTTCCTGGCCAGGGGGACGATCGGCGCCTGATCGCCTCTGCCAGGGCCGAGACCTGCGTCACCACGCCGGACGCGCGGACTTGACCGGGAACATCTGCGCTTACCCTTGTGTTGAAGCAGCCGTGATCCCGACGAGAACTCCGGGATTCCGCATACCCCACAGCACGGAGGACGGATGAGCCAGCCAGAGACCCAGCAGATCCACGACGTGATCATCATCGGATCTGGTCCTGCCGGGTACACCGCGGCGATCTACGCCGCGCGCGCCGAGCTAGCGCCGATCGTCTTCGAGGGCACCCAATTCGGTGGCGCGCTGATGACGACCACCGAGGTCGAGAACTTCCCCGGCTTCCAGACCGGCATCCAGGGCCCGGCCCTGATGGACGAGATGCGCGAGCAGGCGATCCGATTCGGCGCCGACCTGCGCATGGAGGACGTCGACACGGTCCGCCTCGAGGGTGACGTCAAGGAGGTCGAGGTCGGCGGTGAGGTGTTCCGCGCACGCGCTGTCATCCTCGCGATGGGCGCCGCAGCGCGATACCTCGGTGTCCAGGGAGAGCAGGAGCTCCTCGGTCGCGGTGTCTCCGCATGCGCGACCTGCGACGGCTTCTTCTTCAAGGACCAGGACATCGCCGTCATCGGCGGCGGCGACTCGGCGATGGAGGAGGCGACCTTCCTCACGAAGTTCGCCCGCACCGTCACGCTGGTTCACCGCCGCGACGAGTTCCGCGCCTCGAAGATCATGCTCGAGCGCGCCCGCAACAACGACAAGATCCGCTTCGTGACCAACGCCGCCGTCCGTTCGGTCATCGGCGACGGGTCGGTGAGTGGCCTCGAGATCGAGGACACCCGCAACGGTGAGGTCAGCAACCTCGATGTCACCGGCATGTTCGTCGCGATCGGTCACGATCCGCGCAGCGAACTGGTCCGCGGACAGGTCGACCTCGACGACGAGGGCTATGTCCTCGTGAAGGATCGGACCACCTACACCTCGCTGCCCGGCGTCTTCGCCTGTGGCGACCTGGTCGATCACACCTACCGCCAGGCCATCACCGCAGCCGGCAGCGGCTGCTCGGCGGCCATCGACGCGGAGCGCTGGCTCGCCGAACAGGGTGAGGCGCCCGCGCACACCGTCGACGCCGAGTCGGTCGCCGAGATCGAAGCTGTTCAGGCACCCGCCTGACCGAGCTTTCCATCCCAATCTCATTCTTTGAGTCCATCTGAGGAGGACATCACCATGGGTGCAAACACGGTCGTCGTCAACGACACCACCTTCAAGGACACCGTTCTCGGTGCCGACAAGCCGGTCCTGGTCGACTTCTGGGCCACCTGGTGCGGCCCGTGCCGCATGGTCGCCCCGGTGCTCGAGGAGATCGCCCGCGACAACGGCGACAAGCTCACCATCGCCAAGCTGGATGTCGATGAGAGCCCGGCCACCGCGCGTGACTTCCAGATCATGTCGATCCCGACCATGATCCTGTTCGACAAGGGTCAGCCGGTGAAGACGATCGTCGGGGCCAAGGGCAAGGCGGCTCTGCTCCGCGAACTCGATTCGGTGATCGGCCAGTCGGCCTGACCTGCAGTTTCTTCTGATCCGCGACGAGAGTCCGACGGGTGAACGACGTTGTCGTCGGCCCGCGGGCTCTCGTCGTTGGTAGTGTCGGCCCGGGTCCCCGACCATGAGGGACACGAACCGGCAACGACGCCACTGGAGCTGTTCCAGTTTGGTGTAGTGAACTTCAGCTGAGAGAATGCAGGCTGATGCTGACCGGTACCGCAGTCACGCGGTCCGCCAGATATCGCCGGCAGGGCGTCACCCTGCCGCGATTCGTACGAGGGGTGACGACATGCCATTGTTCCGACTTGGGGATCACGGCTCGGCGGTGGCCGAGATCCGCGCCATCCTGGTCGGGCTCGGTCTGTTGCCCGACGGTGGTGACCCCGTCTTCGACGAAGCCTGTGACCGGGCAATTCGGGCGTTCCAGCAGCAGCGCGGTCTGATCGTCGACGGGATCGTCGGCCCCGCGACCTACCGGGTCCTCCGAGAGGCCTCCTACCGTCTCGGCGCACGTGTGCTCTCGTACCAGCTGTCGGCGCCCATGGTCGGCGACGACGTCGCAACTCTGCAGCACCGCCTCCAGAACCTCGGCTACTACACCTCTCTTGTCGACGGCATCTTCGGGCTCAACACCCACAACGCGGTCTGTCTGTACCAGAGTGAATACGGTCTGGCCTCCGACGGAATCTGCGGCCCGGCAACTCTCCGCTCTCTCGAACGTCTCGGTACCCGTGTAACCGGTGGTTCGCCCTACGCGATCCGGCAGGAGGAGCAGGTCCGACGCTCCGGCCCGCAGCTGTCGGGCAAGCGGATCCTCATCGATCCGGGTTCCGGCGGGCTGCACCCGTTGTCGACCGGGGAGCTCGCCGAACGCGAATCCGATCTGCTCTGGGATCTGGGTGCGCGTCTCGAGGGACGCATGGCCGCTGCCGGGATGCAGACCTTCCTGTCCCACGACGGTCGCGGCCGGCCGGGAGACAACGAACGTGCCCGGGTCGCAAACCTCATGGATGCCGACCTGATGATCTCGCTGCGTTGCGGTCATTACCACAATGCACAGGCCAACGGCGTCGCCTCGTTCTACTTCGGCAACAACCAGAACTCTTTCTCGACGATCGGCCGCAATCTCGCCGGGTTCATCCAGCGCGAGATCGCCGCTCGCACACCGCTTGCCGATTGTCGAACCCATGAGCGCACCTGGGATGTCCTGCGGCTCACGAGGATGCCGGTTGCCCTCATCGACGTCGGTTACATCACCAATCCGGATGATGCTGCGGTGCTGGGTAGTTCGGATTGGCGTAATGTCATCGCCGACGCCATCCTGGTCGCGGTGAAGCGGCTGTACCTGCTCGACCAGGACGATCGTCCTACGGGCACTTACACTTTCGCGGACCTTCTGGCCGCGGAGAACGCTTCGCACTGACGCGACCCGCACCCGATCCCACCGGGACAGCTGTTCGCTGCCGTCCGGTGAGATCGATCTCGGCCATCACCACGAGCTTTTCCAGTGCGCTCTCGACCTCGAACTTCCAGCCGAGCCCTTCGTCGAGCTCCAGACGGAACCGCGGGAACCGCTGATGCGAAGAGACGACGTCGAAGCCGGAGTTCTTGAGGAACGACGCGTCGATCATGCACGAGGTGCACAGATCCGCCTGCGAGTCCTCCAGGATCTCTCGCGCGACTTCGATGATCGCCTCGTCCGTCCAGAAGTCGAGGTCGGGGAGACCTACACCCGTGACGGCTTCACCCGGCTGCTCGGACATGGACGGTGTAGCACCGATCGATCCGCCGAACTCGGCACCGCCGGCACCGTTTCGAACGAGACCGAAAGCCTCCACTGCGCGGACGCCGCGGCGGATCAGATCACCGAGCACCGCGTCGAGCAAGATCGTCGCCACTTCCTCATGTCCCGGCTCGGTGCGGATACTGGTGAGTAGGACGGCGTCGTGACTGACCGGGGAAGTGGGGAAGTGCTGCGAACGGGGCACCCTGTTCGGTGGTGCGTAGAACGCCGTACCGATGACGGAATTGGTTGTCGAGTCGATGGCGACCTGTCCGCACGCACCCCACTCGAGTAGCAGCCCCGAGATCCAGGCCTCCTTGTCGAACTCGCTCTCGTAGGCCTGGCCGTTGGTGGTTGGTTCGACCTCCCAGAAGACACATCGGCGGGTGTGATGGGGGAGTGACTCGAAAGATCCGAGTTCCAACCGCACGATCGACACGCTCATGTCACCGATCTCCGAGCCGAAGACGTGAATCGACGAAAAGTGTTGGGTTACAACCCATCTCGGAGTCCAGGTCCGTGCCTGATCCGTCAATCGTCACTGTGACATTACTTCCGCATCCGCTGGTACCGAGAAATCCGCGGTGAAATTCACTTGTTCGGGTCGATGAACTGAACGATACGTTCCAGGTCGTCAACCGATCCGAATTCCACCACGATCTTCCCTTTCCGCTTCCCTAGACTGACTGTAACCCTGGTGTCCAGGCTGTCGGACAGTCTCTCGGCGAGGTCCTGGAGTCCAGGCATCTGCATCGGTTTACGCTTCGGCGCCGCCGGCTTCGCCTCAGGCCCATCGCCGCGGTTGGCGAGCGTCACAGCTTCCTCGGTCGCGCGAACAGACAGTCCCTCGGCGACGATCCGTGCGGCGAGAGCCTCCTGCGCATCGCTCCCGGTCTCCAGGGAGAGGAGGGCGCGTGCATGACCGGCGGACAGGACACCCGCCGCCACCCGACGCTGCACCGGGATCGGTAGCTTGAGCAACCGGATCATGTTGCTGATGAGCGGACGTGAGCGGCCGAGCCTAGCGGCCAGCTGCTCGTGGGTGACACCGAACTCTTCGAGAAGCTGTTGGTAGGCGGCCGCCTCCTCCAACGGATTCAGTTGTGCGCGGTGGATGTTCTCGAGCAGTGCGTCACGCAGCATGTCGCCGTCGGCGGTCTCACGAACAATGGCCGGAATGGCCTCGAGGCCGACCTCCTGGCTCGCTCGCCAGCGGCGCTCACCCATGACGATCTGGTAGGCGACACCGTCAGCCGTCGGCTCCTTCAGGCGCCGTACGACGATCGGTTGCATCAATCCGAACTCGCGGATCGAGTGGACGAGCTCGGACATCTGCTCGTCGTCGAAGACCGTTCGCGGCTGGTTGGGGTTCGGTTGGATCTGCTTGGGCGGGATCTCCCGGTAGACGGCACCGGCCTCTTCGCGGCTCAACACGTCAACCGTCGAGGCATCGACGGGGTAGGAGGGCCGGCCGTCGACCACGGGCGAAGGGCCTTTGCCGATGACAACGTCGGCCGCTGCGTTGCCCAGTCGAGGAGCGTTCGACTGATCCTCGGTGGGACCGGTCGGGATGAGTGCGGCCAGTCCACGACCCAGTCCGCCTCGGCGCTGCGCGGTGTCCCGTTGACTCATGCCTCTACCTCCACTCGGAAACGGATCTGTGTCGTCATGCCTGAGCGTCTTCTGCTGCACCGCGGAGAGCGAGCTCGCGCGCCGCGTCGAGGTAACTCATCGCCCCACGTGAACCCGGGTCGTATTCGATGATCGTCATCCCGTAACCGGGTGCCTCGGACACCTTCACGCTGCGGGGGATGATCGTGCCGAGTACCTTGTCGCCGAAGTGGCGGCGGACTTCCTCAGCCACCTGATCGGCCAGCTTGGTCCGACCGTCGTACATCGTGAGGACGATCGTCGACACGTGCAGCCCACGGTTGAGGTGCGCTTGGACGAGCTCGATGTTTCTCAGGAGCTGCCCCACACCCTCGAGTGCGTAGTACTCGCACTGGATCGGGATGAGGACCTCGCGGGCGGCGACCATCGCGTTGACGGTCAGCAGGCCGAGCGACGGTGGGCAGTCGATGAAGACGTAGTCGATCTGATATTCGGCCAGCACCTCGTCGGAGAGCGCGTTGCGAAGCCTGTTCTCACGAGCCACCAGGGACACGAGCTCGATCTCGGCACCGGCCAGATCGAGTGTCGCCGGCACACAGAAGAGTCCCTGCTGGCTCGGCGACTCCTGGATGGCCTCCTTGAGAGTCACCTCGCCGAGGAGCAGTTCGTAGACGGAAGCGATGTCCTCGGCCCGATGGTCGATGCCCAGGGCGGTGCTCGCGTTGCCCTGGGGGTCGAGATCCACGACAAGTACGCGCAGTCCACGGACAGCGAGACCGGCTGCCAGGTTCACCGCGGTGGTGGTCTTACCGACGCCACCCTTCTGGTTCGCAACGGTCATGATCCTGGTGTGCTGGGGACGGGGGAGTTGGCCGGCACCCCCCGGGGTCAGGACTTGGCTGGCGCGCTCCGCAGCCATGGCGATCGGGGTGTCGGCGTATGGTTCGCCCGCGACGGGCGGGGCTCCAGCGGCTGGCGTTTCACGTGAAACGTTCGGGTCTTGATCGACCACGCGGGCACTCCTTTGACCTACCTGGTAGGCGTTCGAGTTGTCGGGTCCGGCGGGCGTCGCCCCGGCTCCGACAGATGCAGAATCGTCGACGGCAGCGCGCCGAGACGCGCTGCCAGATCGCTTTCTATTCTGCGCCTTACGCGGACTCCATACCAATTCAGAACTCCCTCTGTGTGACACCATCGGCGGGATCCGCCGCACCGGCTCGAACGACCGAGTCGGTACTCATCGCCGTCGCTGTTTCTTGGCCGCGCGCTCCGCCTTCGTCCCTACGACGACCGTCGTCGGAGTCTCGAGAACCGCCCCACACGTGACGACGCGGAGGTCGCTGATTCCGGTCCGCCCGACCACCGCGCGATCCCGCTCGATCTCTTCGGCTGCCGAGGATCCCTTGATCGCGATCATCCGACCGCCCCCGCGAACCAGGGGAGCGGACCACTTGGAAAGTCGCTCGAGCGGCGCAACGGCCCGTGAGGTGACCACGTCCGCGAGGCCGACATCGGCGCGGACCGCCTTCTCCTCCGCACGGCCGCGAACAACCCGCACGTTCTCGAGACCGAGTGTCTCCACCGCTCGCTCGAGGAAGGTGCTGCGCCGGAGCAGCGGTTCGATCAGGGTGATGGACACATCTGGGCGCGCGATCGCGAGCGGTAGCCCGGGGAGACCCGCGCCGCTCCCGACGTCGAACACCGTCTCGTCCTCCTTGATCAGTTCCCCGATCACCGCGCAGTTGAGGATGTGGCGATCCCACAACCGTGGCACCTCGCGGGGTCCCATCAGGCCGTGGTCGATCCCATCGGTGGCCAGTATTCGCCAGTAACCCTTCGCCAGTTCCTTACGTTCGCCGAAGACCGCGTCTGCCGAAGCCGGCGGGGTCTGCAATGCGTCAAGGTCGGGATGGTCATCGGGTTGAGCGTCTGACGACACTTGGCCTCCGTTTCTAGTTGGTCCTATGACAGTGTTTCACGTGGAACCGGGCGGGACTGACGGTCGGTACACATCACCGCCACGGCCCATGTTTCACGTGAAACCACATCGTTGTTATTTGCCATCGGTTCCCCCGAACGCCGCCCGAAGCCAACCGATCCCAGAAGGTTTCCCCTCGGAGAATGGCAGGGTGCCGGTCGGTTCGTGTGACGTCTGCGGTGGCTGATCTGACCCCCGACACGAGGACCCGATCGATGGGCGGGAACTGCCGATCCCCATACGGCCACTAGTCGGACCGCGGTGAACCAAAGCGAAATCGAGGACCGCTCCCGCGCGGGTGCTGTGACGCCAGGTTCTCGCCCACGAGGTCGCCCAGTCAGTACGCTGCTATCCCTACTGGCCGGCTCAGACCACGCACTGCTTAGTAGTACCCGGCATATCGTGGTGGCGCAGCAACGGCCCCCTTCGACTACCGCCAGGTGCCCCAGCCCCGACGACGATCGTGGGTTCGCCTGATATGGCTGACGGCTGAACGCACAGACGGGTCACTGAGCGGCGTGCACCCGGCTCGACGGGAGGGTAGCGGCGTCCTTCGCGCAGACTGAGGATCATCCCGGAGCGAGCGAGCCGGTCTACACGTCGGCGAAAGCGAAGGGGTCCCTGCCAGTGAGCGCGGGTCCGACGTAGGGCAGTTCGATTCGACGACCGCGTAACAAACGCCTGGTTCGCCGAAGCACCGGTTGCGACGGCTTCATATGGGACCGGGCGATGCTGCCGGGTCAGGTTCAGCGATAGGAGGGCGCACGGTTTCACGTGAAACGACACCATGTCATTCCGGTCCGGGGTCATCGCGGCTCTTTTTGCGTGAGCGTAGGCGCCTCCGATCGGCCGAGCCACAGACCGTACCGTTACCCGCCGCGCCGCGCCTCCGACAACCGCGACGACGTCAGACTCGACCCGGTCCGTGCGCCATGACTGTGCGAACACCCGAGCACGCCGGGTGTTTCTCTTATCGGCGACGTGAACCCATTCCGGTGGGGGAGGGGAGCGGGGCCAGGTTTCAGGAAGCGTCGCGTACGTACCTCTCCGCGTCCGGACCGACCGACAGCTTCACCTTCGCTGCGACGGCAGACACCGGTCTTGAGGGTCGGCGCATCTGCAAGCGGACTTCTTCGACCCGCAGGTGCTCCTGTCGCCGGGCGCCCCAGCGATCCAGAGTCAAACCAAGGCCGCCTGAGTTGGCCGCGGGCCACTTGATACAGAGTCGGCGCGGTTTCACGTGGAACCGCGCCAGTGCGCACGCAGGTGTCGCGAAGCGTGTCGGTGTCCGACACCATGCGCGACGTCTGGCGGCTGTAGCTCTAACCGCGGGGGTTCACCATCGGAGGTGATCGACGATCCGGTTCCGTGGACGCGAGGGTCGGCTACTGACTTCAAGTCGGGTGAACCCGCAGTTCCGGTCTCGCTCGAGATGATGCGCGTCCGACGAGGCTCGTATCGACAGCTCGCCGACGGCCGTGACGCTTCGAACCGCCACGGTAGGACGCCGGCAATTGCCGACAATTGCCACGTCTGCGATATCAGCGTCGGACAAGAGTTGGGTGAGACGACTGCGGTGGCTTCAGGCCGGGGGGATCATTCTGTCCTGGCGTCAGCAGCCGGACACACAACCACGCGCGGTATTCCCCCGAGCACGCCGCCCAGGGCATGGCCCTCCGACAGCAGGGGACCCGAGTGTTATGCCCAGCACGCGAAACCCGGGGCGGGGATAAGCAGCGCTACCCGGCAACCGGGGACCGGATCGGAATGAATCGACACGTGACGAATCAGCACCGATGACTCAGGTCCTGAAAATTCGCTGTCTTTAAAGCCCCGGAACGGTCAGTTCGACGTCTCGGCACCCCGTCCGCCGGCGGGCTTCGCACTTGCCAACCGTCCCCGTCGCGGATCATTACTCGAGCCACCACGAGTTAGGCGTTCAGAGTCGAGTGCGTACACACTCCGACCCCGTCCGGTTTCACGTGAAACAACACCGTTGTGATTCCCGCGCGGAGCCGGGACACCGAGACGTCGGCACCAGAACGGCAGGGGAGGGGAGCCCTGAAAACGACTCAGGCCCCGACCGTCGGTCGGGGCCTGAGTGGGCTTCAGGTTCGGGCGAGTCCTACTCGGGGAGGACCACCACCCGGCGCTTGGGCTCGGCGCCCTCGCTCTCGCTGACGACACCGTCGACGGCGGCGACCGCATCGTGAACGATCTTACGCTCGAACGGGGTCATCGGATCGAGCGCTTCACGCTCGCCCGACTTGAGCACACGCTCGGCGACCTCGCGACCGAGACGGGCCAGGCGGTCACGACGGTCGGCACGCCACCGGGCGATGTCGAGCATCAGCCGGCTGCGCTCGCCGGTCGCCTGCTGGACCGCGAGGCGGGTCAGCTCCTGCAGGGCGTCGAGAACCTCACCCTTGCGGCCGACGAGCTTCGTCAGGTCGTCGCCCCCGTCGATGCTGACGACGGCACGGTCACCGTCGACATCCAGATCGATGTCGCCGTCGAAGTCGAGAACGTCGAGCAGCTGCTCGAGGTAGTCGCCCGCGATCTCACCCTCTTCGACGAGGCGATCCTCATCGTCCTCGTCATCGTCCTGATCGTCGTCAAAATCCTCGGCGGACTCCTCGGCGGACTCCTCGGTGACGTCGGTGTCGGCAGCGGCGTCCGCTCCCGTGGACTCGGCGGTGTCGGTCTGGGCATCGGTCGTGGCCTTGGCGTCGTCCTGTGCCTCGGTCCCGGTTCCGGTTTGAGTTGCAGTCTCTGCTGTCATCTCATTCACCTAACTGTGTGCTTCGAACAAGTCTTGTGCGGTCATCGCTTGCCGCGTTTCTTACCGCTCTTGGCGGTGGACTTCCCGCCCCGGTTGGGGGGTTGCTTCTTGGAACCCGGACCGGCGCCGGCGCCTGAGCGCGTCGGCTTCTGTCCCGGCTTCGGCTTCGCACTCGGCGCGGAGTCGGTGGTTTCGCCGGAGGAGGAGTCAGACGTCGTACCCGCTTCGTCGGCTGCACCCGCCTTGGTCATCGACACAGCCGTCGTGTCCGCGTCCCCGGAGGCATCAGCAGATGCGTTGCGCTTCTTCTGGCGGTCCGGACGCGCACCGGGCTTGGGGGCGTTCGCCTTCAGCTTCTCCTGCTTGAGGCGCTTGGCCTCTTCCTCTTCCTTGGCGATCTTGCCGAACACCAGATGCTGCTGGCCGTAGGTCCAGATGTTGTTGCTCATCCAGTAGAGGAGGATCGCGACGGGGAAGAACGGACCGGTGATCAGGATGCCGATCGGGAAGATGTACAGCGCGAGGTTGTTCATCATCCGGGTCTGCGGGTTCTCGAGGGCGGCCTCGGGCTGACGCTGCACCGATGCGCGCGAGTTCATGTGCGTCGCGATCGAGGCGATGATCATCATCGGGACGATGACATAACCGATCTGGACACGGGTGAAATCGATGGGGGCGCCGGGCTCGACGAAGGCCTGGAACTCGGTGACCGGCTCGACGAGGTAGGACGACAGGGGCACACCGAACAGACGGGCGTCGAGGAAGTTCTGCACCTGGTCGGCGCTGAAGACGTAGTTGCCCTGCGACCGGGTCTCGGCGGCACTCATGCCGAGCTGTCCCATGCCGGTACCCATGCGGTTGAACGAACGCAGCACGTGGAACAGACCGATGAACACCGGGATCTGCAGCAGCATCGGCAGGCAGCCGAGCATCGGGTTGAACCCGTGCTCCTTCTGCAGCTTCTGCATCTCCTCGGTCATCTTGACCCGGTCCTTGGCGTACTTCTTCCGGATCGCCTGAAGCTGCGGGTTGATCTCCTGCATCTTCTTCGTGGTGCGGATCTGCTTCACGAAGGGCTTGTAGAGAATCGCGCGCAGGGTGAAGACGAGGAACACCACGGACAGTGCCCAGGCGATGCCGTCGCCACCGGGACTGCTGGGCGTGACGTAGCTGAAGAGCCAATGCCACACCCACATGATCCCGGAGACCGGGTAGTAGATGAAGTCGAGCACGGGTCAGGTACCCCTTACTTGTTGTTCTCTAGGTGGAATCGTTCCGCCGGGATGGTGGCTGATGGGTCCGGTCATCGTGGGCCCGCGGCCCGCCGGAGAGTTCACGGACCCGGCAGCAGAGATCGCTCCACAGTTCGCGGGGACCTCTATCCGGGACCGGGTCGTATCCGGGCTTGTGCCACGGACCGCATTTGAGGAGCCGGACCGTCGCCAGCAGGGAGCCGTACAAGAAGCCGTGACGAGAGAGGGCTTCCACTGCATAACCCGAGCAGGTCGGTTCGAACCGGCACGTGGGCAGCCGCAGCGGCGAGACCCAGGTGCGGTAGAGCTCGATGAGAAAGATGACCGTGCGGCGGGGGAGCAGGTGGGCTCCGCGGCGCATCCGAGTGATGACGGTGAGCTGATCGTCCGCATCCGCGGGCGAGTCGGTCCGAATGTCCGGAGTCGACGATGACGGGGTGGGGGAGGGGGCCGATCCACGGTCATCCAGCTCGGAGTCGATCATCGTCCGACACCCGCCCCGATCGGTGTGCCTGCGGTGGACGCCATTTCGACGACCCGCCGGCTGGTGAAGGCTGCCCGGAGTTGATCCGCCAGTTCTTCACTGGTCCTGTCCGCGGCGCCGCGCCGAGCGCGGATCACCACGTATGTCTCGACGGCCGGACAGAGATGCCTGGTCGCCGCGAACGCGGCCCGCAGCCGTCGTGCGACGGCATGGCGGACCACGGCGTTGCCCACCGACTTGCTCACGACGAGACCGAGCCAGGGTCCACCTGTCATGGCGACGTCGCGCCGCAACCCGGCCGGATCCGGCCACTGTGGGCCGACCGGTGCCAGGTGTACGACGAAGTCACGAGCATTCACCCGCGCACCGGACTTCAGGGTGCGTGAGAAGTCGGATCCACGAGAGATCCGATGAGAAGACGCAGTCATCGATCAGCTGACCGGACCCGGGGATCCGGTGGGTAGCCGACGATCAGGCGGTGAGCTTCGCGCGGCCCTTGTTACGACGGCTGCTGACGATCGCACGGCCGGCGCGGGTCCGCATACGCAGACGGAAGCCGTGCACGCGCGAACGACGACGGTTGTTCGGCTGGAAAGTACGCTTGCCCTTGGCCACGGTGACTCCTTGTGCTCCCTGTGAGCACGCCGGTTACCCGCACGTGACCCACATGTTGTCGTTGGTCGTTGATCCAGGACGGTGCCGAACTCTTGTCGGTGATGAACTCGGCGAACATGACAAAACGCCGCGCAAATCCGCAACCTGGATGACCAGTCGAGACTACTGACAGCGCGCGCTCAAATCAAACGCGGTCGTCGGGGCAGCAGAACAGTCTCTCACCAGGTGTGTTCTGGAGCACGCGGATGACGACAATCAGTTCGAACGAGTCAATTGTCCCGATCGCTTTGTCGCCCGCCGACACCTCTGTTAGGTTCTGTCAGAGCGTCGGCCGCGAACCCCTGCCGGACACGAACGAAGTGTCGCCGGGATCCGAGGTTACCGACCAAAGTCCCAAGTTCGTCATCACCGTTGTACACAGGTGTGGATAACTCTGTGGAGAGATGCGGTCGATGACGTGGGGTGCCCCGGCCCGCGTCAACGCTGGTAGTTTTCCGGGTCAGGAGGCCAGCCCCGTGACTTCAGACCGCGACACATTCGGTGAGGTGTGGCAACAGGTCGTCGCCGAACTCAACGACGACGAAGCCGCACGTGACCACGAACCACTGACCCGCCAGCAGAAGGCGTGGCTGTCACTGGTTCGACCCCTCACCCTCACCGAGGGATTCGCCCTCCTCACCGTGCCGACCGCTCTGGTCCAGGAACAGATCGAGCGCAATCTGCGCGAGACGATCCGATCCGTTCTGAGCCGTCACCTCAACGAGCCCGTGGACCTCGGCGTCCGCATCCAGACACCCCGCAACGACGAACCAGTGCCGGAGCCGGCCGCGCCCGAACCACGCCTGGTCAACGGCTCGGCACCGGTCGACTACTCCGCGGTCCCGGGTGCGGCGATCGGTGCCGGATTCCCGGCGGCCCCGGGTGCCGGAGCGGTGCCCGGTGGCGACACCGGACGACCGTCGGGCGACTGGGCCTCCTATTTCGCCGAGCGGCCGACGAGCACGCCGTCGCCGTCGGGCGCAAACCTGAACCCCAAGTACACCTTTGACACTTTCGTCATCGGTGCGTCGAATCGCTTCGCGCACGCGTCGGCCGTCGCGGTGTCCGAGGCTCCGGCACGGGCGTACAACCCGCTGTTCATCTGGGGAGAGTCGGGACTGGGCAAGACCCACCTGCTCCATGCGGCCGGACACTACGCCCAACGGCTGTTCCCCGGGATGCGCGTCAAGTACGTCTCGACCGAGGAATTCACCAACGACTTCATCAACTCGCTGCGTGACGACCGGCGGGTGGCGTTCAAGCGCCGCTACCGCGATGTCGACGTGCTGCTGGTCGACGACATCCAGTTCCTGGTGGGTAAAGAAGGTATCCAGGAAGAGTTCTTCCACACCTTCAACACCCTCCACAATGCGAGCAAGCAGATCGTCATCTCGTCCGATCGTCCGCCGAAACAGCTTGCCACACTTGAAGATCGACTCCGCACGCGGTTCGAGTGGGGTCTGATCACCGACGTCCAGCCGCCCGACCTGGAAACCCGCATCGCCATCCTGCGCAAAAAGGCGCAGATGGACAACATCGCGGTGCCCGACGACGTCCTCGAGCTGATCGCGTCGAAGATCGAACGCAACATCCGCGAGCTCGAGGGTGCGCTGATCCGCGTTACGGCGTTCGCCTCACTCAACGACGCAGCGCTCGACAAGTCGCTCGCCGACGTCGTCCTGCAGGCACTGCTGCCCAACTCGGGCACCCTCGAGGTCAGCGCCGCCAGCATCCTCGCGATCACCGCCGAGTATTTCGACATCTCGGTCGAGGAGCTGCGCGGACCCGGTAAAACCCGGTCCATCGCCCAGGCACGTCAGATCTCGATGTACCTGTGCCGCGAGCTGACCGACCTGTCGCTGCCGAAGATCGGCGAGACATTCGACCGCGACCACACCACGGTCATGTACGCCGAACGCAAGATCCGCAAGGAGATGGCCGAGCGCCGCAAGGTGTACGACCACGTCCAGGAGCTGACCGCCCGCATCAAGCAGCGTGCGGTGGGCTGACAGTCCTTCTCCTCTACCTCCACGCGCCTCTCGTGCCCCGCACGGGAGGCGCGTTTCGTGTGTCAGGGGTCGATCTGGGTGCTCCTGGAGGGGCTAGCGTCGGCGGCGTCGTCTCACCAGGCCTTCGTGGCTCGTCGCTGCGCTCCTCGCACCTCAGGCAGCGTGTAAAAGGCGTCGCGCCGACCGAAACAGGCAGCTGTGAAAGGTGTCGCGGCGCCCGCAACGGAGAACGAGGGGCGGCGCAGCGCCCCGAACGAAGAGTGAGGGTGGCGTCGTATCCCGTCGGATCCGACCCGCCCGAACCACAACTCTGTTCCCCGGGTCGAGACTGACGCGTCGATCTTCTGTGTTCTCGCACACTCGGATCGGCCATCTCCGAATGACAATTTTTGTCTCCGGAGGCTGTGGACCGGCGTGGGATAACAGGGCAAGACCTGTGCACCGACGGTGGACGCCGCGCGAACAACAAGTTTTGTCCACAAACTCTTGGGATTCCGCTCAACGACGCTCCACCGGTCATGCACACCCGCGCACCCCGTCCGACTGGCCCGATGTGACAGTTGTCCACAGATTCCACAGTTCCTATTACTGAGATGGATCCCTCTCTAAAGAGAAATCTTTTGTAAGAAGGACTGTGCACAAACACCCATCCGCGGGCCCTGCGGGCCCGGCCTCCCGGATGGACTGACTTGGCCCCAACCATCCCGGCATGGGCGGTGGCGTTCTACAGTGGGATTCCCGGATGTGGGACGTGATCGACCATGCCGTCGTTTCGGCTCCGGCATGCCGACGATCCGCACGAGAGAGAAGGGCAATCTCCCAGCATGAAGTTCCGTGTCGCACGTGACGAGTTCGCTGATTCCGTCGCCTGGGTCGCTCGAAGCCTGCCCTCTCGTCCGCCGGTACCGGTTCTGGGCTGTGTGGTGCTCAACGTCGGCGAGACCGGTCTGACCGTGTCGGGATTCGACTACGAGGTCTCGGCCCAGGAGAACCTGGGTGCCGAGGTCGCCGAGCCCGGCCAGGTGCTGGTCTCCGGTCGACTCCTGGCCGACATCACCAAGGCCCTGCCCAACAAGCCCGTCGACGTGACCCTCGACGGCGCGCGCGTCGCGATCACCTGCGGTAGCGCCAAGTTCTCCCTGCCGACGATGCCGGTCGAGGACTACCCGCAGCTGCCCGACGTCCCGGCCATCACCGGCACGATCCCGTCGCAGCTGTTCGCCGAGGCGATCTCGCAGGTCGCCATCGCGGCCGGCAAGGACGACACCCTGCCGATGCTGACCGGCGTGCGCGTGGAGATCGAGGGCAACTCCGTGGTTCTCGCCGCCACCGACCGTTTCCGCCTCGCCGTGCGCGAGTTGCAGTGGGAGCCTTCGGACCCCGACACCAAGGGTGCGGTCCTGGTCCCGGCCAAGACACTCTCGGAGAGCGCCAAGACCGCGGGCTCGGAAGGCACCGGCGTCGTCTCGCTGGCCTTCGGTAGCGGTGCGGCCATCGGATCCGACGGCATCCTGGGCATCCTCGGCGAGACCAAGAAGACCACCACCCGGCTGCTCGACGCGGAGTTCCCGAAGTTCCGCCAGTTGCTGCCGGCCAGCCACACCGCGGTCGCCACCATCGACAGCGCCCCGCTGATCGAGGCGATCCGTCGTGTCGCGCTGGTCGCCGAGCGCGGTGCGCAGGTCCGGATGGAGTTCACCGAGGGATCCGTGCTCCTCACCGCCGGTGGTGACGAGGCGGGCAAGGCCGAGGAAGAGCTGCCCGTGTCGTTCCACGGCGAGCCGCTGACCATCGCCTTCAACCCTGGCTACTTGCAAGACGGCCTCTCGGCGATCAACGCCGACAGCGTCGACTTCGGTTTCACCACCCCGAGCCGTCCGGCGGTCCTGCGTCCGGCCAGCGGCGAGGATCCGGTCGCCGACGAGTCCGGCGCCTTCGTCGCCCCCGAGAGTGCGTTCAGCTACCTGCTGATGCCGGTCCGCCTGCCGGGCTGACCCGCGCCGCGCACCCAGCCGATCACCGCAACCGACTGTGTTCGTTCGTGAGCTGCACCTGAGGGATTTCCGCTCGTGGCAGGCCGTCGACCTCGATCTGCGGCCCGGCCCGACCGTCTTCACCGGCCGGAACGGCTTCGGCAAGACCAACCTGCTCGAGGCGCTGTTCTACCTGGCGACCCTGCGGTCGCACCGGGTGAGTTCCGATGCGCCGCTGGTTCATTCCGGATCCGCGTCGGCGCTGGTCACCGCCACGGTCGAGAACGAGGGCCGGGAGCTGACCGCGGAACTGCGGATCAATGCCGAAGGTGCCAACAAGGCGTCGATCAACCGCAGTCCAGCCCGGCGATCCCGTGACCTTCTCGGGATCCTGCGGACCGTACTCTTTGCTCCGGAGGATCTCTCGCTCGTCCGCGGGGATCCCAGCGATCGCCGACGTTTCATCGACGAACTCGTCGCCCAGCGTGGTCCCCGATGGGTGGCGGCCCGCGCCGACTACGACCGGGTGCTGCGCCAGCGGTCGGCGTTGCTCAAGACGGCGGCTGCCGCGTTGCGACGTGGCGGCGACCAGGCCGAGTCGGTCATCAGCACCCTCGATGTGTGGGATGGTCAGCTCGCCGATCTGGGCGGTCAGGTCATCGCCGCGCGACTGCAGGTCCTCGGCGAACTGGAACCACATTTCACCCGGTCCTACGCCTCGATCGCACCCCACTCCCGCCCCGCGACCCTGCGGTACCGGCCCGCCGGCGGCGTCGACTTCGAGACGGCGACGGCTGAGGCGATCAGCGAGATCCTGGGCGCCCGCCTGCGCGAGCTGCGCGACAAGGAGATCGAGCGCGGTATGTGCCTGGTCGGTCCGCACCGCGACGACATCGACATCGTCCTCGGCACGGACGTCGCGAAAGGCTTTGCGTCACATGGCGAATCGTGGTCGCTGGCACTGGCGTTGCGACTCGGATCCGTCGAGCTGACGCGCGCCGAGGGGATCGAACCGGTCATCATGCTCGACGATGTCTTTGCCGAACTCGACGCCAAACGTCGGGAGAAACTGGTGGAGTTCACCGCCGGCGCCGAGCAGTTGCTGATCACCGCGGCCGTCGCCGACGACATCCCGGGCGAGATCGGTGGCCGGCGGATCTTCGTCGACGTCGTCGAGGACTCGGACGGTCGTCGGTCCATGGTCGTCGGAGACGAATCGGATCCGCGACCCGGAAATGTCGAGGAACCGGTGAGCGGGGTCTCCGATGAGTGACGAAGCACACCCGTCGCAGCGCGACGCGGTGGGAGAACCGTCGAACCGACCGCTCGAACCGGGCGAACTCGGCGGATATGAACGTGCCCGCAAGGCTCTCGAGGAGGCGCGCGCCGCGGCGCGCGCGGCCGGGAAGTCGGTGGGACGCGGTCGCGCGTCGCCGGTACGACGCACACCGCGGGGTGCGCAGACACGGAAGCGATGGTCGGGGTCGGGTCCCGATGCCCGGGATCCGCAGCCCTTCGGGCGCCTCGTCGGCGGTCTGGCGAAGGACCGCGGCTGGCAGGAGAAGATCGGCGAAGGCACCCTGTTCGGGATGTGGGACAACA
Source organism: Gordonia namibiensis NBRC 108229 (assembly GCF_000298235.1). GTDB lineage: Bacteria > Actinomycetota > Actinomycetes > Mycobacteriales > Mycobacteriaceae > Gordonia > Gordonia namibiensis. The sequence continues at coordinate 18,690 of NZ_BAHE01000053.1, read as the reverse complement.
TCGTCGGTGCCGACATCGCCGCGCATGCCAAGCCGATCGAGTTGCGGGACAACGTACTTCACGTCCAGGCCGAGTCCACGGCGTGGGCGACGCAGTTGCGGTACGTGCAGTCGCAGATCCTGGCGAAGATCGCGGCGGCCGTCGGCGACGGCGTGGTGAAGTCCCTGCGCATCAGCGGACCCAAGGGGCCGTCGTGGCGTAAGGGCGAACGTCATGTGCGGGGGAGGGGCCCGCGGGACACGTACGGCTAGGCCGGGCTTAGCAGACTCGTTCGCACATTACTAGTCGATGCGCCCCGTGAGCGGATTTTCCTCCCCAAGCCACGATCGAACCGGGCTGATCCCAAAAAAATCGATCTGAGGGCCTGTTAGCGGCCCCGGATGCACGTTCCTGGGCAAGTCAGGCAGTACACTGTGAGGTGTTGTCCCGACAGGGGACCACCGAACGGCAGAACGAACGCCGCCTTCAGGCAACCCGGGAAGTCCCGGGCATACCTGTGTGCGCATCGACTGCCCGCCCCCTGGTCGAGTAGATCGACGACGGATCCCGGGTTCCTGGGATCCGCCGATGAGCAGAACAGGAGCGGACGCACCTCGTGGCCGACACCAACGACACCGGACCCAAGAAGAGCAAGAAGAAGCCGTCGGAGTACGGCGCCGACTCGATCAACATCCTCGAAGGTCTGGAAGCCGTCCGCAAACGGCCCGGCATGTACATCGGTTCCACCGGTGAACGCGGCCTGCATCACCTGATCTGGGAGGTCGTCGACAACTCGGTCGACGAGGCGATGGCCGGCTTCGCGAGCCGCGTCGACGTGACCCTCCTCGAGGATGGCGGCGTCCAGGTCGTCGATGACGGTCGTGGCATCCCGACCGGTATGCACCGGACCGGCGTCCCCACCGTCGAGGTCGTAATGACCCAGCTGCACGCCGGCGGCAAGTTCGACTCCGACGCCTACGCGGTGTCGGGCGGTCTGCACGGCGTCGGCATCTCGGTCGTCAACGCGCTGTCGACCAAGGTCGAGCTCGAGATCGAGAACGACGGCTTCCACTGGGAGCAGACCTACACCTACGCCAAGCCCGGTCCCCTGGAGAAGGGTGACGCGACGCGCAAGACCGGTACGACGGTGCGGTTCTGGCCGGACCCGGAGATCTTCACCGAGACCACCCGGTTCAATGCCGAGACCGTGGCGCGTCGTCTGCAGGAGATGGCCTTCCTCAACAAGGGCCTGACCATCACGCTGACCGATCAGCGTCCCCAGGCAGTCGAGGCGCCGGGCGATGCCAACGGTGACGACGAGGCATCAGTGACCGAAGTCGCCGAGGCCGTCCAGACGGAGACCGAGAAGGCTGCGGCCGCGACGAAGCCGAAGACCCGGACCTATCACTACCCGGACGGGCTCGTCGACTACATCAAGCACCTCAACCGCACCAAGCAGTCGATCCACAACACCGTCATCGGGTTCAGCGCCAAGGGCGAGGGCCACGAGGTCGAGATCGCGATGCAGTGGAACGCTGGCTACTCGGAGTCGGTGCACACCTTCGCCAACACGATCAACACCCACGAGGGCGGCACGCACGAAGAGGGTTTCCGTGCGGCGTTGACCAGCACGGTCAACAAGTACGCCCTCGAGAAGAAGCTCATCAAGGAGAAGGACGGCAAGCTCACCGGCGACGACATCCGCGAGGGTCTCGCCGCGGTGATCTCGGCCAAGGTCTCCGATCCGCAGTTCGAGGGCCAGACGAAGACCAAGCTCGGCAACACCGAGATCAAGGGCTTCGTCCAGCGCACCTGCAACGAGCATCTCGGTCACTGGTTCGAGGCGAATCCCGCCGAGGCCAAGATCATCGTCAAGAAGGCCGCCGACTCCGCACAGGCGCGCATGGCCGCGCGTCGTGCGCGAGAGATGGTGCGCCGCAAGACCGCAACCGACATCGGTGGTCTCCCCGGCAAGCTCGCCGACTGCCGCAGCAACGACCCCACCAAGTGTGAGGTCTACATCGTGGAGGGCGACTCGGCCGGCGGCAGCGCCAAGTCCGGTCGCGACTCGATGTACCAGGCGATCCTCCCGTTGCGCGGCAAGATCATCAACGTCGAGAAGGCCCGTATCGACCGCGTCCTCAAGAACGCCGAGGTCCAGTCGATCATCACCGCCTTCGGCACCGGCATCCACGACGAGTTCGACATCGCCAAGCTGCGGTATCACAAGATCGTGCTGATGGCCGACGCCGATGTCGACGGTCAGCACATCTCGACGCTGCTGCTCACGCTGTTGTTCCGCTTCATGCGCCCGCTCATCGAGCACGGTCACGTGTTCCTGGCGCAGCCGCCGCTGTACAAGCTGAAGTGGCAGAAGTCCGCTCCGGAGTTCGCCTACTCCGACCGCGAGCGCGACGGTCTGCTCGAGGCGGGTCGCGCGGCCGGCAAGAAGATCAACACCGACGACGGCATCCAGCGCTACAAGGGTCTCGGTGAGATGAACGCCAAGGAGCTGTGGGAGACCACCATGGATCCGGCGGTGCGTGTCCTGCGCCAGGTGACGCTCGACGACGCCGCGGCGGCCGACGAACTGTTCTCCATCCTCATGGGTGAGGACGTCGCCGCTCGTCGAAGCTTCATCGCCCGTAACGCGAAAGACGTTCGCTTCCTTGATGTCTGATCACGGATCGACGGAATTCGCAGTGATCGGAGAAAGAATCCACAATGACTGACACCACCCTGCCGCCCGCCGGCGGTGAAGGCGACCGCATCGAACCTGTCGATCTCGGCCAGGAGATGCAGAAGAGCTACATCGATTACGCGATGAGCGTGATCGTGGGCCGTGCGCTCCCCGAGGTGCGCGACGGCCTGAAGCCGGTGCATCGCCGCCTTCTGTATGCATCCTTCGACGCCGGTTTCCGCCCCGACCGCAGCTACGTCAAGTCGGCGAAACCCGTTGCGGAGACGATGGGTAACTACCATCCGCACGGTGACACCGCGATCTACGACGCCCTGGTGCGTCTCGCGCAGCCGTGGTCGATGCGGTACCCGCTCATCGACGGCCAGGGCAACTTCGGTTCCCGCGGCAACGACGGCGCGGCCGCCATGCGTTACACCGAGGCCCGACTGACACCGCTGGCCATGGAGATGCTGCGTGACATCGGTGAGGAGACAGTCGATTTCACGCCGAACTACGACGGGAAGACCCAGGAGCCGACGGTTCTGCCGTCGCGCATCCCGAACCTGCTGATCAACGGATCCGGCGGTATCGCCGTCGGTATGGCCACCAACATGCCGCCGCACAACCTCAACGAGGTTGCCGACGCGGTGTTCTGGGCTCTCGAACACCACGATGCCGACGACGAGACTACTCTCGCCGCCTGCATGGAATGCATCAAGGGACCCGACTTCCCCACGGCCGGACTGATCGTCGGCAGCCAGGGGATCAAGGACGCCTACACCACCGGCCGCGGCAGCATCCGTATGCGCAGCGTCGTCGACATCGAGGAGAACAAGGGAACCACCACGCTGGTGGTCACCGAGTTGCCCTACCAGGTCAACCCGGACAACCTGATCCAGTCGATCGCCGAGCAGGTCAACGAAGGAAAGCTCAAGGGCATCAGCCGGATCGAGGACCAGTCCTCGGACCGCGTCGGCATGCGCATCGTCGTCACGCTGCGTCGCGACGCGGTCGCGAAGGTCGTGCTGAACAACCTGTACAAGCACAGCCAGCTGCAGACCAGTTTCGGCGCCAACATGCTGTCCATCGTCGATGGCGTACCCCGCACCCTGCGTCTCGACCAGATGATCCGCTACTACGTGGCGCATCAGATCGACGTCATCGTGCGCCGCACCCGGTACCGGTTGCGCAAGGCCGAGGAACGCGCGCACATCCTGCGCGGTCTGGTGAAAGCCCTTGACGCACTTGACGAAGTGATCGCATTGATCCGCCGGTCGGCCAACACCGACACCGCGCGCACGGGCCTCATCGAGCTGCTCGACATCGACGAGATCCAGGCCGACGCCATCCTGGCGATGCAGCTGCGCCGCCTGTCGGCGTTGGAACGCCAGAAGATCGTCGACGAACTCGCCGAGATCGAGCTCGAGATCGCCGATTACAAGGACATCCTGGACAAGCCGGAGCGTCAGCGCGCCATCGTGCGCGACGAGCTCAAGGAGGTCGTCGAGAAGTACGGCGACGAGCGTCGTACCAAGATCATCGCGGCCGACGGCGACGTCAGCGACGAGGATCTGATCGCCCGCGAGGACGTCGTCGTCACGATCACCGAGACCGGCTACGCCAAGCGGACCAAGACCGACCTCTACCGCAGCCAGCGTCGCGGCGGCAAGGGTGTTCAGGGTGCGGGTCTCAAGCAGGACGACATCGTCAAGCACTTCTTCGTCTGCTCGACCCACGACTGGATCCTGTTCTTCACCACCAAGGGTCGGGTCTACCGGGCGAAGGCCTACGAACTGCCCGAGGCCAACCGCACCGCGCGCGGCCAGCACGTCGCCAACCTCCTGGCCTTCCAGCCGGAGGAGCGCATCGCGCAGGTCATCCAGCTCAAGACCTACGAGGACGCGCCGTACCTGGTGCTCGCCACCCGCAACGGCCTGGTGAAGAAGTCCAAGCTCGTCGACTTCGACTCCAACCGCTCCGGCGGTATCGCCGCGATCAACCTGCGCGGCGAGGACGAACTGGTCGGCGCGCAGCTGTGCTCCTCCGACGACGATCTGCTGCTCGTCTCGCAGAAGGGCCAGTCCATCCGGTTCCACGCCGACGACGAGACCCTGCGGCCGATGGGCCGGCAGACCTCGGGTGTGCAGGGCATGCGATTCAACGCCGACGACACCCTGTTGTCGCTCAACGTGGTCCGCGATGACACCTACCTGCTCGTCGCGACATCGGGTGGCTACGCCAAGCGCACCGGCATGGACGACTACCCGGTCCAGGGTCGCGGCGGCAAGGGCGTGCTCACCATCGCCCACGATCGCCGGCGCGGTGAACTCATCGGCGCGCTCATCGTCGACGACGACTCGGAGCTGTACGCAATCACCTCGGGCGGCGGTGTCATCCGCACCGCGGCCAAGCAGGTCCGCAAGGCAGGGCGCCAGACCAAGGGTGTGCGTCTGATGAACCTCGACGAGGGCACCACCGTCATCGCGATCGCCCGCAACGCCGACGAGCCGGAGGAGACCGACGCCTCCGAGTAGGCGTTAGGGTTGAGATCACGTGCAGCCGAGGAGTCGGTGGCGGTAGAAAGTGACCCGACGCGTCGATGTCCATCGGCAGTGACGCCAGAGTGAGGGATTGCCTGTGAGCACACCGAACGAGCCGAACCAGGAGCAGAACGGGCGCCCGTCCGGGAACCCGTCCGGTCCCGGTACGGGCACACCGACCGGTGGGCTGGTGCCGCCGTGGCAGCGCGGACCGGTCGAGGAATCGTCCGGTTCCCCGCCGACCGAGGCGTTCGGGCGTGAGGACGACTCCCGCCCGAACGCACAGGGCAACCCCGGCGGTCCGCCGCCCGAGTCGAGGGGCGGCCCGCCGCCGCGCGGCGTCGTGACCAACAGCGGTACGGCTGCGGCCAGCATGAGCGGTCAGCAGGCTCCCGTCACCAAGCTCGACAGTCCGCGTCGGTCGGGGTCGGCCGTCGCGACCGAGGAGCCCGGTTTCGTCGAGTCGCCGACGAGCACCATCGACCGCGACAACCTGCCCGGTCAGGATCTGCCCGATCTGGATCAGATCCACCACACGGCCGACCTCAAGAAGCGTCCTTCCGAGGCGCCGCCTGCCGCGGCACCGTCGAAGGTTCCGCCGCGGTCGGCGCCGCGTCAGGTCGGGGCAGGTTCGGCTCTGCGTGCCGCGGTGCAACTGCGTCGGATCGATCCGTGGGCGACGTTCAAGATCGCCGCGGTGCTGTCGTTCGTCGGGTTCTTCATCTGGATGATCGCGGTCGCCGTGCTGTACCTGATCTTCGACGGCATGGGCATCTGGGATCAGGTGAACAACAGCTTCGGCACGCTCGTGGCCGACGAATCGAGCTCGGCCGGGGACGTCATCGGGGCCGGTACCGTTTTCGGCGTGGCGGCGCTTCTGGGTGCCGTCAACGCCATCCTGCTGACTGCGCTCGCGACGGTCGGCAGCTACATCTACAACATCTGTGCCGACCTTGTCGGCGGTGCCGAGGTGACGCTTGCGGATCTCGACTGAATCGAGCCGCTGACCAGCCGTTTTGGTTGGTGGGGGATCCGTCGGGTAACCTCACTTCTCGGTTCAAGGGCCTATAGCTCAGGCGGTTAGAGCGCTTCGCTGATAACGAAGAGGTCGGAGGTTCAAGTCCTCCTAGGCCCACTGCGACGGAAGTTTTCGAACTCCCGAAATCGCATCCCGTCGACCGATTCCGGTCGGCACGGGGCCTTAGCTCAGTTGGTAGAGCGCTGCCTTTGCAAGGCAGATGTCAGGAGTTCGAATCTCCTAGGCTCCACCACTGCACGAACCGCAACGCACCACCGGACCCCGGTGGTGCGTTTCGCTTTTTCGCGCACTCTTTCCGTTCGCGCTCACCAAGATCGGGTGAGCGCGAACGCACAAGGTGAGCGATCAGGCGCGGACATACTCCATGAACGACACCCCGGTCTCGTAGTTCCGGCTGTCGACGAGTTCGAACCGTTCCGGTTTGTACATTGCGGGCGAGAACAGCGGGATGCCGTCGCCGAAGAGCAGCGGCTGCCTCTTGAGGACCAGGCGATCGATCTCGCCGATCAATTGTGTCGCCAGGGACCCGCCGCCGCAGAGCCAGATGTCCTTGCCGTCCACGGACTTCAGCTCCTGCACGAGTTCGGCGGGATCGCGGTCGGTGAACGTCACGCCGTCGACCGGTTCCGGCGGTCGGTGGGTGAACACGTACTGGTCGAGATGCCGGTAGGGACTCGGTGCCTCCGGCAGCCCGACGGCGTAGGTGTTGGCGCCCATGAGGACGGTGTCGAAGTCGCCGCCGCTCTGGTCGATCCCGAGGGCCACCGCGTAGTCCGTCGGGATCGTGTCGGCGAACCGCTCGGTGATGCCGGCCATGTGATCGCCCTCGACGAGGAAAGCGTCGAACTCACCGTGCGGTCCCGCGATGTACCCGTCGAGGCTCACGGCCACGTAGTACACGAGTTCTCGCATGCTCACTCCTATCCACTTCAGGTGTAGTGGTTAGGAATGTACAACAGATGTAGTGGTTCCCGCTATGGTTTGTCCATGGCCCGAAACGACGAACGACGCCGAGCCCTCGCCGATGCGGGACTGACGGTGCTCGCGACAGCAGGTGCACGCGGACTCACCCACCGCGCAGTGGATCGAGAGGCGGGCGTTCCCCAGGGGACGACGACGAACTACTTCCGCAACCGCGCAGCGTTGCTCCAGGGGCTCGTCGAGCGCATCGGGGAGCGACTGGCGCCCAGCGACGAGTTCATCGCCGCACGGGCCGGCCAGCCACCCAGTCGGGCGCTGTTCGCACAGTATCTGCGCAACATCGTCGAACGGCTCCTCGCCAACCGGGAGGTGACGATCGCCCTCATCGAGTTACGACTCGAGGGCATCCGCCGACCCGACGTGGCCGAGATCATCGGGGAGTGGCGTCGGACAGGCTTCGCCGGCGACGTCGCGTTCAACGAGCAGGCGGGCCTGCCCGGGTCCGCGCGCGAGATCGCGCTCTTCCACTACGCCGTCGACGGGCTGGTCCTCGACCGGCTCACCGGGCCACTGATGCCCGATGAGTCGCTCGACGACATCGTCGACGCGCTGGTCGACGGGTTGCTTCCGGCCTAGTGTCCGCTACGCGGATTCTTCTGCGGCCTTCTTCACGCGATGCAGGACCTCGCGGGCCAGCTTCTCCGACGACGCCGGGTTCTGTCCGGTCAGCAGGTTGCCGTCGGCCTGGGTGTGGACCGTCCACGGCAGGCCGAGCGTGACCTTGAAACCCTCTTGCGTGAGCCGGTTCTCGAGGAGCCAGGGCGCCTTGTCGGCGAGTCCGGCCTGCTGCTCCTCGGCATTGCCGAAGCAGGTCACCGTACGACCGGAGAAGGCATTGACCCCGTCCTCGCCCTTGGCGGCCAACAGGATCGCGGGTCCGTGACACACGATACCGATGGTCTTCTTGGCCCGGTCGGCGGCGATGAGAAGCGATCCGGCGTCGGTGTCCACCGCGAGGTCCTCCATCGGTCCGTGGCCGCCGGGTACGAACACCGCGTCGTAGTCGGTGACGTTCACGTCGGACAGGGGGATCGGATTCTGGAGTTCGGGGGCGGTGTCGATCACGTTCCGGAGTTCGTCGGCGCGCTCGACGGATCCGGCGGCGTCCGGGCTGAGGCTGCCCTCGTCGACCGGGGGACGCACTCCGCCCGGCGTCGCGACGGTCACCGCGAATCCGGCTTCCCGGAACACCTCGAGTGGCGCGACCGCCTCCTCGGCCCAGAAGCCGGTCTTGTGACTCGATCCGTCGTTCAGCGTCCACGCGTCGGCGCCGGTCATGACGAAGAGGATGTTGTGCGTCATCTTGCGCTCCTTCAATTGTGGGGTGACCTGTGGCGGGTCAGTTGAGCCCGGTGAGTTCCGCCGACTTCTCCCACAGGCCGTCGATGATCTTCTGGTCGTGTGCCTGTCGGTTCTCGAGCCCGTTCGGCTTGTGCCGGCTGAAGTACACGCCGTTGACCGACGGATCCGCTCCCCGTTCGGCGAGGGCGATCAGCGGTGCGGCTCCCTGCTCGGGTGTGATGGTCACCAGGCGGGTGACCGGAGAGCGATAGGCGAGTCCGACGAACCGCGAGTCTCGTCCGAAGCTCGTCGCGGCCGGACCGGGATGCACTGCGGCCGAATAGATCTTGTCATCGGTCCACCGCTGTGAGATGCCGCGCGTGAACAGGATGTTCATCAGCTTCGCCGTGCCGTAGGGGCGCAGTGCCAGCGCTCGACGCTTCTCGAAGTCGAGATCGTCGAAGTCGACGTTGCCGGCCAGATTGCCGACGCTCGCCGTGTTCAGGACCAGCGACGAACCCGCCGCGGCCAGCCGGTCGCGCAGCAGGTGGGTCAGCAGGAACGGGGCGAGGTGATTGATCTGGAAGTTGGGCTCGTGGCCGTCGGCGGTGCGGTCCCGGTGGTCGAAGGTGCCGCCGGCGTTGTTCATCAGGACGTCGATGGACTCGACGCCGCCGGAGATCTGCGCGGCCAGATCACGAACCTGGGCGAGGTCGGCGAAGTCGGCCGTGAACGAGGTCGCGCCGGTCTCGGCCGCGATGGGCGCCAGCTTCTGCGGGTTCCGGCCGACGAGGATCAGGTTCGTCGACGGCCCGGCCAGCGCGCGGGCCGCGATGGCTCCGATGCCGTCACTGGCACCGGTGAGGACGATGGTCCGTTTCTCACTGGCCATCGGCCGTGCCTTCCGATCCGCCGACGGCGTGATCCTTCGGGGCGTCGGTGTCCGGCGGGGCTGCGTCGTAGGCGGCCTTCTCCTCCTCGATGCGTTCGGTCTCACCGATGGGGGTGTCGCCGGAGGTGGGAAGCACCGAGTCCGGGCCACCGCGCTCGGCGGGCTGCTCGGGCATGTCGGGGTCGGACTTCAGCTCGTCTTCGGTGGTCGTCCAGTCGCGCTGCTCGTTGTCGGCCATCCCTCCACCATGCCTGAGGATCGGCAAAACGTCACCGGTCGTCGTGGTGATCGTCGGCCGGCCCCCCGCCGGATGGGCGGTCGGCGGATGGGGTGTCGACCATGGGGGCCTCGACGTCGACGTCGTCACACGGGTCCGCGTGGAACCGGCCGAACGGATCATCGTATGTGCTCCAGAACTCTTGTCCGGCAGCGAGTTCCACATCGTTCACGCAGGCGGCTCGCAGTGCCTCGTCGATCTCGTCGGGGTCGCCGCGGTGGACGAGGACGACCAGCGAGGAGTGGCGATCCCCGAACGTGTCGTCCCACCGCAATGCCCCGAGTGCTCGCCGTTCGGGTGTCACCCGGGCGATCTCGTCGTCGTCCATCGCGGCCAGCCACCGGCCACCCGGCGCGACGCGCAGACCGCCGCCGGCGGACTCCAGCCACAGGGCCTCGTCGGGTTGGGTCGCGAGCCACAAGCGTCCACGAGCACAGACCACGCCGTCCAGGAGCGAGTCGATCGCGTCATGGAGGCGACCCGGGTGCAGGGGTCGATCTGTGGAGAACTCCATCCAGGTGACACCGCAGTCGGGGTCGAGGGAGGGCTGGTCGAGGAACAGCGGGTCGTGCGGCCCGTCGATGCGCCCCCGCCGCGACGAAGGCGGGATCGCGGCGACCAACTGCTGGACGAGCAGGGGAGTGAGCGACCGCTTCGGCAGTTCGAACATCATGGGCGCCCTCGGTGCCAACCGTTCGAGGACGGCCACGAGGCGAGCGGACTCCCAACTGTCCCGGGCGCGAGAGTTGTTGCCGACGACGACGAGCGCATCGGCGAAGGCGACCTGACCGACCGCGACCTGCGCGAGGGTTCGCTCGTCGTCGGGCGGTACGGGAAGGACCTCGCACAACCCGAGATCGCTCGTCGCGTGATGCAGCCAGACATGCTCTGCGACAGCGGTAATCGTCGACTCCACCCGTACATCCAGGGCGGCCGGTGCCGCGGGGATGCCCGGTAGTTCGTCCACGACGACATGCTCGATCGACCACGCGATGCGTTCCGGTTCCAGGATCGGATCGAGGGTGAGCACGACGCGTCGCACCGACGACCGCCGGTGAAGGCGTCGGAGCAGGGGCAGCAGATCCTCCCTCAGCGTGCACGAGACACAACCGTGGGCGAGCTCGATCACCGTGACCCCTTCGCGGCGTCGGCCGTCGGATTCCCGCCAGGTCAGGGTCCGGACCACGCGCCCGTCGCCCACCCCGCTCAGATCGTGGTGGACCTGCACCGTTCCCGGGTCGGACGTCAGCGCGTCGCCGATCCGGCGAGATGTGGGTCGGTCCAGGCCGGTCACCAGGATGACCGGCGTTCGGTTGTCGGCAGGGAGGAATCGCATCTGCCCTTCTGCGGGGCTCAGGTCGTCCACGTCCACACTCCAGACTATTGAGAATCATTTCCATTTAGGCCGAATCGACGGTACCGTGGCGGCGACTCTAATGCCAATCATTGTCAATAAGGAGGACGCCATGTCACGTCGGTGCCAGGTCACCGGGCGCGAACCGGGCTTCGGCAAGCAGGTTTCGCATTCCCATCGGCGCACATCTCGTCGCTGGGACCCGAACATCCAACGGAAGCGATACTTCGTACCCAGCGAGGGGCGGTACATCACCCTGCGAGTCAGCGCCAAGGGAATCTCGACCATCGACCGCCACGGGATCGAATCGGTGCTACGCACGATGCGGGCGCGAGGGGAGAAGATCTGATGGCGCGCAACGAGATCCGCCCCATCGTCAAGCTCCGATCCACAGCCGGCACCGGCTACACCTATGTCACCCGGAAGAACCGCCGCAACGATCCTGACCGCATGGTGCTCCGAAAATACGATCCCATCGCCCGCGCCCACGTCGACTTCAAGGAGGACCGCTGATGGCGAAGAAGTCCAAGATCGTCCGCAACGAACAGCGTCGCGAGGTGGTGGCCAGATACGCCGACCTCCGCGCGGAACTCAAGCGGACCATCGTCGCCCCCGGTTCCACCGGCGCCGAGCGGGCAGAGGCCCAGCGTCGCCTGCACGCCCTGCCACGAGACGCCAGTCCGACGCGCCTGCGCAACCGGGACGCCGTCGACGGCCGGCCCCGCGGCTACATCGGCAAGGCCGGGTTGTCACGGGTCCGATTCCGCGAACTGGCCCATCGAGGCGAACTGCCCGGAATACACAAGTCGAGCTGGTGAACGGCCGGCACAGGAGGCACTCATGAAACGCAGACCACGCCGTGACGACGACCGTCCGGCCCGTAAGAAGAACCAACTGTCCGCGCTCGGCGTCCGGGCCGACGGTCAGAACCCGGTCGACTACAAAGACGTGCAACTCCTCCGTCAGTTCCTCAGTGACAAGGGACGGATTCGGAGTCGACGGCTCACCGGCCTGACACCACAGCAACAGCGTCAGGTCGCCACCGCGATCCGCAACGCCCGGGAGATGGCCTTACTGCCCTACAACTCTCGCTGATGTGCCCGCAACACACCGCCGCCCCCGGTTCGAAATCGAACCGGGGGCGGCGACTTGTGTTGATCGTCAGGAACTCACGGCGTGCGAGTCCTTCTTGCCCCAAGCCGGGGAGTTCTCGATCGCGCCGATGATCCGCGGGCGCAGCTCCTCGGCGCGGATGACCGCGTCGACCGAACCGACCTCGACGGCGCGCTGGATGCTGTGCACCTTGTCGAACTCGGCAGCGATCTCGCTGATCTTCTCCGCGCGGACGGATTGCCGGATGTCGGCGAGCTCGGCGTTGAGGCTCGAGCGATCGGTACCGGAGGACTCGGCGATGTTCGTCTCCAGCTCGCGGACACGAGGATCGGCCGCGACACGCTTGGCGACCTCGCCGGCGAACACCACCGCGGCGGCGGGTGCGCCACCGAGCACGGAGGCGAACGAACCGTCGATGGCCAGCACGGTCATGTTCGGGTTCAGCGCCTTCGAGAACACCACGAACGCACCGCCGTGGTAGCGCGAGATCACGCAGAACACGATCGGGCCGCGGAAGTTGACGATCGCGCGACCGATCTCGGCGCCGTACTCGAGCTGCAGCTTGCGCATCGACTCCGGCGAACCGTCGAAGCCCGACAGGTTCGCGAGCACGACGAGCGGACGGTTGCCGCTGGCCACGTTGATCGCCCGGGCGGCCTTCTTCGACGACTGCGGGAACAGCGTTCCCGCGGTGTAGGTGTCGGGACCGTCGGTGGGCTTGTAGCCACGACGCGCGACCTCACGCGACTCGATGCCCAACATGCACACCGGGATTCCGCCCAGATGGACGTCGCACACGACGGCCGTCTCCGCGTCGGCCATGCCGGCCCAGCGTTCGAGGACCACGTGGTCCTGGTCGGCGACGGCGCGCATGACGGTGCGGATGTCGAAGGGCTTCTTGCGATCCGGGTTGTGCTCGCGAGAGAAGATCTGACCCACCGTGGTGAAGTCGCTGCCCGCGAGGACGTGCGGGTAGTCCGAGACGTCGCGGTCTGTCGGATCCACCGTCTCCGCGCGGCGCGGGGTGCCCTCGCCCGGGAGCACGTAGGTGTGCTCGTAGTGGGACATCAGGACGTCGCGAGCCGCACCGAGATTCGGTGCCCAGTACTGGGCCTGGCCGTTCGGGCCCATCACACGGTCGAAACCGCCGATGCCGAAGTTGTCCTCGGCCGAGACGCCGCCGGAGAAGTCCAGCGACTGCTTGCCGGTGAGGACCATCGCCGAATCCGGGGTCATGACCAGGATGCCCTTGGTGTGCATGAGCATTGTCGCCTCGGCGTTCCAGTACGGCTGCGCACCGACGTTGATACCCGCCACGACGATGTTGATCTCGCCGCCGTCCTGGGTGTACTCGACGACGCGCTTCAGTGCACGCGCGACCCAGTCCATGTTCTCGGTACCGGAGTCCATCGAGATCCGGGCACCCGAGGACAGGGCGTACCACTCGAGCGGCACCTGCATCTGCTCGGCGAGATCGAGCGCGGCGATGACGCGGCTGCACTCCGGTTCGGACAGTGCGCCAAGCGATTTGGTCGGATCGCCGAGCAGGACCACGCGGGTGACGCCCTCGGGGAACTTCTCCGTCGGGGTGGTCACGACACCGGCGACCATCGCCGCGGTGTTACGACCCTTGGGGCGGTCGACCGGGACCAGGCGATGCTCGGCGTCGAGATCGTATTCGGTGAAGTCGCCGAGGATCTCGGCCAGCTCGTACGGGTAGACGGTGTTGCGGGCCGCAGCACGCTTGACCTTCTGGCGGTATTCGTCGACGGGCTCGATCGGCGCGTCGGACGGATCGCCGACCTTGACGTCGAAATCACCGGTCGCGTTGAGCGAGAAGCGAACCGAGACCTTGACGAGTTCACCGGTCTCGGGGTTGCGACGACGCGCGATGACCTGGACCTCTTCGAGGCCGATACCCCGTGTGACACCGCGGATGTGGCCGGAGATCATGTCGAGGATCTCGGGATCGTCGTCGATCGGCGGCCACACGTACAGGATGATCCGGTTGGTGCTCGACGGCCGGGCCGCACCACGCTGGGCACGACGGATCGAGTCGGCGCACGAGGCGAGCGTCGCCTCCGCGGTGGGCAGGGTCAACAGACGACCACCCGGCTCGCGGACCGCGGTGAGGTCGCGGACCTGGGCGAAGGCGATGAGTCGTTGGTCGGACGGGTTCTCCCGTGCGACACAACGGAAGAGGTACACCTCTTCGTCGTCCGCTGAGGGCAGACGGGTGAGATCGAACTTCCGCAGACGCTCCATCTGCATCCGCTGTGCGATGTGCGGGTGGAGACCGCGGATGAGCCGTTCCTCCGCCATGCCGGTCGCGGACGGGCGGAAGGTGACGTGATGATGCATCCGCGCATCGCCGCTGCCGGCCACGGTGATCGTGACGCGATGGACCTGCGGGGGCAGTGCGGCGTTGGAGACGATCTCGTGCAGCGTCTCGGCGAGCACGTCGAAGCCGCTGGGCTGCTGCTCCCAGCTGAGGTAGATGTCGGCGTCCACCGCGGCCGCACCGCGGGCGAGTTCGCCGAGACCGTTCAGAGCTGCCGGGAGGCCCGCGAAACCGACCGCCGCCGACATCAGGCTGCCGCTGTCACGGTCGGCGACGACGAAGGTGGTGCCGCCGGCCTCGTGGTTGCGGATGTCCGAGAGACCCTTGTTGCCGTAGTACCGGCGGGTCAGGACCTCGAGCATCACCCGGTTGTCGGTGGTGCCGCGCTCGATGCGCTGCCCGAGGAGTCGGACGAGCGGCTCGGTGCTGCGCACCATGTTGTCAACGCGCTCGTCGCGGTCCGCGGCGTTCGGGTTCTCGTCGAGGTACCGCAGCTGCTTGCGTACGTTGCTGTAGACGCGGGCGCGGTCGCGGAGCAGCAGCGGCTGGCCGTACCAGGCGTAGACGACGCCGCGGGCGAGGTCGGCGATGGCCGGGTAGCGCATCTGGGTCGCGGCGATCAGTCGGTCGAGGGCGGGGCCCACGTCGTCGCGCAGTTCGTCACGCGGCGTGGGCTCCTGCAGCCACTCACGCAGCAGGGTGGTGATCACGGTGACCGAGCCGGCCGGGTTCTGCAGGGCCAGGAAGATGCGGAAGACCGCGGCCTCGAGTTCCGGCGTCCGGTCGAGTTCGGTGACGCCGTAGTGCCGCAACGCCCGGCTGAGCTGGTCGTGGAAGGCGGCGGGCAGACCGTCGCGCTCCACGTCGAGGCTCTGCAGGTAGGTGTGGAAGTTCTCGCGGGCACTGTGCACGTGCTCGACGCCGACCTCGTCGCTCGACGGGCGGTTCTGGCTCAGCTCGGCGAGGTCGGCGAACACGGTGATGAGTTCGAGCTCGTCGGCGAGGGGCCGACGACCGCTGGCCATCACCGCGCGGCGCACCGCGAGGTAGTCGTCGAGCAGACGGGTGGCCTCGTTCGCGTCGACGTCGAAGCCGAGGAGCTGGGCGCGCAGGTCCTCCTGCGTACGGGTGGTGCGTTCGTGCGCCTCGACCTCGGGTTCGGCGGGCAGGTCGAGGTCGACGCCCGCGACCTCCTCCGGGGCCTCGTCGCCGTCGTCTTCGGCCAGCGGCTCGAGACGCAGCAGGGTCGCACCGGTCTCGACCTGGGTGCCGACCGACACCAGGCTCTCCTTGAGCCGCGAGCGGACCGGCGCACGCAGCACGGTCTCCATCTTCATCGACTCGAGGACCAGCACGGGTGCGCCCGCCTCCACCTCGTCGCCCACCTGCAGCGGCGTGGCGACGACGAGTGCGGGTGCCGGGGAGCGGACGACGCCGCCCTCGTCTCGGCTGACGCGGTGGGTGATGCCGTCGACGTCGACGAGGTGGACGGGTCCGTGGGTGTCGGTGACGAGGCGGAACCGCTCACGGTTGACCACGAGCTGGGCGGCGTGGTCATCGAAGCGTTCGAGTTCGACGTCGGCGGTGTGGGTCTCGTTGCCGGCCTCGATGCTCACGCGGAATCGATGCGCGCCGATGCGAGCCACGCGGACGCGGTAGCCGGCACCGCGCAGCTTGAGGTCGAGGGGACGGCCGCTCTCGTGCTGGACCTGCGGACGGCCGCCCGAGGCGGTCGACATCAGGCGCTGCTGCTCGACCTTCTCCTCTTCCTCGTAGGCGTCGATCGCCGCCGCGGTGAGCGCGATCGCCGAATGCTGATTGGCGACGAGGCCGCCCTCGGCGCGGACCCGGTCGATCCAGCCGGTGTCGGCGCTGCCGTCGATGACCTCGGGCTGGTCGAGCAGCTCGAGCACGAAGGACTTGTTGGTCGAGCCGCCGGCGATGATCACGCGCGTCTCGCGTACCGCGCGGCGCAGGCGGCCGAGCGCCTCGTCGCGGTCGCGACCGTAGGCGATGATCTTGGCGATCATCGAGTCGAAATCGGCGGGGATGGTGTCGCCCTCGCTGACGCCGGTGTCGACGCGGATACCCGGGCCGGCCGGCAGTTCGAGGAGGTTGATGCGCCCCGGCGCGGGAGCGAAGTCTCGGTCGGGATCCTCGGCGTTGAGGCGGGCCTCGATGGCGTGGCCGCGTTCGGTCGGCGGCTCACCCTCGAGCTTGCCGCCCGACGCGACGTGCAGCTGGGCACGCACGAGGTCGAAACCGTTGGTGATCTCGGTGATCGGGTGCTCGACCTGAAGGCGGGTGTTGACCTCGAGGAACGCGAACAGCTTCTCGCCCGGGTGGTACAGGAACTCGACCGTGGCCGCACCGCGGTAACCGACAGCGACGGCGAGGCGCTCGGCGGAGGCCTTCAGCTCGGCGACCTGCTCCTCGGCGAGGACCGGCGACGCCGACTCCTCGACGACCTTCTGATTACGACGCTGTACGGAGCAGTCGCGGACGCCGAGCGCCCATGCGGTGCCCTGACCGTCGGCGATGACCTGTACCTCGACGTGGCGCGCACCGGTGACCAGGCGCTCCAGGAAGACGACGCCGCTGCCGAACGCGCGGGCGGCCTCGTCGCGGGTGCGTTCGTAGGCCTCGCGCAGTTCGTCGTCGTTGTTGACCACGCGGATACCGCGTCCGCCGCCGCCGGCGGTGGCCTTCAGCATCAGCGGGTAGCTGATGTCGGCGGCTGCGGTGAGCGCGACGTCGATGGTGTCCACGGCGCCGCGGCTCCACGGCGCGACCGGCACGCCGACCTCCTCGGCGATCAGCTTGGCGCCGATCTTGTCGCCGAGCTTGCGCATCGCGTCCGGCGAGGGGCCGACGAAGGTGACGCCGATCCGCTCACAGAGCTCGGCGAAGACCGGGTCCTCGGCGACGAATCCCCAGCCGACCCACGCCGCGTCGGCGCCGGTCTCGAGGAGGGCGCGCTCGAGCACCTTCATGTTCAGGTACGGGCGCGACGCCGCGGGACCGAGGTCGTAGGCGATGTCGGCCTCACGCACGAACGTGGCGGCGGCATCGACATCGGTGTGCAGCGCGATGACCTCGATCGCCTGCCCCGTTTCGGCGGACAGGCCACGGACGGCATGGATGAGGCGCATTGCGGCCTCGCCACGGTTGACGATGGCGATTCGGGAGAACATCACCGACTCCTTCGGTTCGTCGTGCCGAGGATGTTTTCGGCACACGCGAGGTGGTTCAACAGATCGATAGTTGCGGACCGAAGCCGTTACGCGCGAGTACGTTCACGCGCGTCGGCATCGGGTCGTCGTGACCGGCGGCTCACCTGGACCGGGAACGCGCTGGATGGAGACCCTTTTCGGCTATCAGATCTTCCTACCGAAACAAATCGCGATTCGGTACCGATCTGCGATCTCCGCGCGGCGAATTCGTGCCGAACGGGCTGAGACCTGGGTCATACGCAGGACATCGCACCGGGTACGAAGCGCGGTCAGGCGGCGAAGAGGATCCAGCTGTAGACCAGCAGGCCGAACACCAGGACGCCGAGGTAGGCCCAGCCCAGCCAGATCGCGACGTTGGCGAACGGCAGTCCGGACTCCCCGCGGGTGCGTCGAATCTGTGCCCGCGCGCGGTAGCCGAGCACGAGACCGATCGGGAACGTGATGCCGAGCCCGGACAGGATCAGGGCCCACACGGCCAAGCGATTGAGGCGGGGGCCGGACTGGGGAGCCACGTTGTCCTCCGGATCGTCCTCGAATGCTGGGTTGGTGTTTGCAGAGTAGGCCTGGGACACGGGTGCCACCGCCGTACGGTCGTCGTTGCCGGGCGTGTCGTCGTTCTGCTGGGCGGGGGCTGCCGGGCCGGCCGGCGGCTTGACGAACACGGTGGCGTCGGCCGCGTCGGAGCGCCGGGTCTCGCCGTCGAGCGCGTCGGGGCGCGACCGGGGAGGTTCCGGACGGGAGGGTGCCGGACCCGGACGGGCACCGAGCGCGTCCGGGTGCGGTGTGCCGGTCCTCTGTGTCGGATTGTTCTGCAGCGGACTTCCCTGTGGCGCACCGGGATTGGCGTTCGGGGGCGGGCGATGCCCGGCCGGGGGACGCCCGGCGGGATTCAACGGTCCGGGGTTGCCCGGCGGAGTGCCGGGAACCGGTCGCGGCCGCGGGCCGGTCGTGTAGGCGCCGGCCGGACGTGGGGGAGCGCC
>NZ_BAHE01000054.1 GCF_000298235.1 Gordonia namibiensis NBRC 108229 | reverse complement strand
CAACCAGCTGTACATGCCGTCCGGTGCGTCGGCCGAGCGGAGCAAGGACGCCGCGTATCGAGGTCGCGGCGTCAGACCAGGCGGTTGCCGCTCGACGGATCGAACAGGTGGACCGCCTTGTCGGCCTGGCGCAACCGGATACTCTCGCCGCGCTTGGCCGGTGACCGTTCCGCCGAACGCGCGACCATGACCATCGGTTCGCCGTCGAGGTTCTTCACCGACTGGTCGGCGAGGTTGGCGTAGATGTAGGTCTCGCTGCCGAGCTCTTCCAGCAGTGCGACCTCCGCCTCGATGCCGGTGCCGCCGTCGGCGAGGGCCAGGTGCTCGGGGCGGATGCCGACGATCACCGAGTCGAGACCGGAACGACGCAGGGCCGCCTCGGTTTCGGCATCGATGTCCACCGTGCCACCGGAGATGGCGATGGTGCCGTCGATGACGGGTGCGGTGAACAAATTCATCCCGGGCGAGCCGATGAACCCGGCGACGAAGGCGTTTACCGGCTTGTCGTAGAGATCGGTCGGAGTCGAGAACTGCTGCAGCTGACCGTTCTTCAGCACCGCGACCCGATCACCCATGGTCATGGCCTCGACCTGGTCGTGGGTGACATAGACCGTCGTGGTACCGAGTCGACGCTGCAGCGCGGCGATCTGGGTGCGGGTCTGGACGCGCAGTTTGGCGTCGAGGTTCGACAGCGGCTCGTCCATGCAGAAGACCTGCGGTTCACGCACGATCGCGCGTCCCATCGCCACACGCTGGCGCTGACCGCCGGAGAGCTTGGCCGGCTTGCGGTCGAGGAAATCGGTGAGGTCGAGCAGTTTGGCGGCCTCGGCGACCTTGCGCTTGCGCTCCTCGAGGGGCACGCCGCGCATCTTCAGTGCGAAACCCATGTTCTCCCCGACGGTCTTGTTCGGGTAGAGGGCGTAGTTCTGGAAGACCATGGCGATGTCGCGGTCCTTGGGCGCGACGCCGACCATGTTGTCACCGCCGATGCGGATCTGGCCGGAGTCGATCTCCTCCAGTCCGGCCAGCATGCGCAGGGCGGTGGACTTGCCGGAACCCGACGGTCCGACGAGGACGACGAACTCGCCGTCGTTGATGTCGAGGTCGAGGGAGTCGACGGCCAGCTTGTCCGCGCCCGGGTAGACGCAGCAGGCCTTGTCGTAGGTGATGGAAGCCATGATGTTCTCCGGTTCTCTCTCAGAGGTTTTCGAGTCGGTGGGTGCGGGCCGCGGTCACTTGATGGCACCAAACGAAAGGCCGCGGACCAGCTTGTTCTGCGCGATCCAGCCGCAGATGACGACCGGCAGCGCGGCGAGGACGGATGCGGCGGACAGCTGCGCCCAGTAGAGGCCCTGTCCGGACATGAAACCGGTCAGGAACACCGGCATCGTCTGTGCGTTGACCGCGGTCATGTTGACGGCGAAGAAGAATTCGTTCCACGAGAAGATCACGCAGATCAGGGCGGTGGCGGCGATCCCCGGCGAGATCAGCGGGAGGATGACCTCCCGCACCGACGTCCAGAGGCTCGCGCCGTCGATGCTGGCGGCCTCGAGCAGTTCGCCGGGCACCTCGAGGAAGAAGGACCTCATCATCCACACGGCGATCGGAAGATTCATCGCGGTGTAGAGGATCACCAGCGTCCAGATGTTGTCGAGCATGCCGATCTCGCCGACGATCACATACAGCGGGATGATCGCCGCGACGATCGGCAGCATCTTGGTGCTGATGAAGAAGAACAGGGCGTCCTTGGTCTTTCGCACCGGCCGCAGCGACAGGGCGAATGCGGCGGGCACGCCGAGCAGCAGCACCAGGATGGTCGAGACGATCGTCGCGAACAGCGAATTGAGCAGCGGTGTCGCGATTCCCGCGTCGAAGACGTCGCGGAACTGTTGCAGCGTCGGCTCGAAGAAGAAGGTCGGCGGGTTGGTGGCCGCGTCGCTCTCCTGCTTGAACGCGGTCAGGACCATCCACAGGACGGGAAAGAAGAATCCGATCGCGATGATCCAGGTGACCGCGGTCAGCAGACCCTGCCGGGGATTGCGGTGTCGCCGGATCTTGTTGCCGGACTGCTGTTCTGCGGGTTCCGCTGCGGTGCGGTCGGGGCGGATGTCGGTGCTCATCAGGCCGGCTCCTCTGTTCCGGAGAATGATTTGAAGATCAGACGCAGCGCCAGTGTGGCGACCACGATCGTGCCGACCACCGTCACGACACCCATCGCGGCGGCCTGACCGATGTCGAAGCCGAGGAAGGCGCGTTGGTAGATGTAGTACGAGAGGTTCGAGCTCGAGACCCCTGGGCCACCCGAGGTCATCATGTACACGGCGTCGAAGGTGTTGACCAGGTAGATCGCGCCGAGGACGGCGCCCAGTTCGATGAACCGCCGCAGGTGCGGGAGCGTCAGCTCACGGAACAGCCGGAAGCTGGTCGCACCGTCGACGCGGGCGGCCTCCTGGACGTCGCGGGGCATCGACTGCAGTCCGGCGAGGATCAGCAGCATCATGAACGGCGTCCACTGCCAGACCAATTCGGCCATGACACTCATGAGCGGGAACTCCGAGAGCCAGTCCACCTTGACGCCGAACGGGCTCAGCATCCAGTTGACCAGGCCGTTGGTCGGCGACAGCAGGCTCGTCTTCCACAGCAATGCCGCCGCCACCGGGGTCACCAGGAACGGGGTGATCAGCAGGGTCCGAACCACGCCCCGTCCCAGGAACTTCCGGTCCAGCAACAGAGCGAAGATCAGTCCGAGGATCACCGAGATCAGCACCGTGCCCACGATCAGCAGGATCGTGTTGACGGTGACCCGCCAGAACTGGCTGTCACCGAAGACCGCGACGTAGTTGTCGAGGCCGACGAACGCCCGGGAGTCGGGACGGACGAGGTTCCACGACTGGGTCGAGTAATACAGGGTGAACACGAACGGGACCTGCGTGACCACGATCATGAAGATCAGGGCCGGCAGCAGGGGTCCGCGCCGGCGCCACCCCTCCGCCCGCGAGATGCGGTCGCGGGATGACGTCAGTGGTGTCCGCTCGGGCGAGGATTCCTCGGGCGAGCGCGTCGAGACTGCGGTGGCCATGATCACTGCTCCCTCTGGTAGGACTTGCCGACGACCTCGGCATACTCCTGGGACTGGGCCAACGCGTCCTTGACGCTGATCTGTCCGGCGATGGCCGCCGAGATCTGTTGGCTGACACGGGTACCGAGATCCTGGAATTCAGGGATCGCGAGGAACTGCACCCCGGTGTAGGGCACCGGCTGCAGCGTGGGCTTCAGCTGGTCGGCGGACTGCATCGAGGTCAACGTCTGCTCGGCGAACGGCTTCGCGAGCTCCTTGTACGCGGGCAGTTCGTAGGTCGACAGTCGGCTGCCCGGCGGAACGTGGCTGGGGCCGAGCTTCTCCGACACGTATTCGATGTAGCTCTTGCTCGTCATCCAGCGGATGAACGACCACGCCTCGTCCTGATGCTTGCTGCTCGTGGGGATGCCGAGCGACCAGGTGTAGAGCCAGCCGTTGTCCTGCTTGGCCATGCTCGGGGCGGGGAGGTAGCCGACGTCGCCGGCGATCGACGAGGTCTCGGGACTCTCGAGGACCGAGACCGCCGACGTGGCGTCGTACCACATGGCGACCTGCCCCTGGGACAGGAGATTTCCGCATTCCTGGAAGCCCGACGACGATGCGCCGGCCTCACCGTGGTTGCGGACGGTGTCGACGTAGAACTGTACGGCTGCCTCGACTTCCGGGCTGTCGAGCTGCGCGTTCCACTCCTCGTCGTACCAGCGGCCACCGAAGGCGTTGATGACGGTGTTGAGCGGAGCGAGCACCTCACCCCAGCCGGGCTTGCCACGCAGGCAGATCCCCGCGGTGCGGTCGTTGTCGAGCTTCTTCGCGACCTCCGCAACCTCGGGCCAGGTCGGGTTCGGCGGTAGGGAGACCCCGGCCTGCTCGAAGAGCTTCTTGTTGTACATCAGGAACGACGACTCGCCGTAGAATGGCGCCGAGTACATCGACCCATCATGTGACAGCGCGGTTTTCAGCGTCGGGATGAAGTCGTCGGCGTCGTATTCGGGATCGGCGTCCATGTAGGGACTGAGGTTGACCAGCCAGCCGTACTCACCCCACATCGGGGTCTCGTAGTTGCTGATCATCACGACGTCGAACTCGCCGCCGCCGGTGGCGACCGAGGCGGTGATCTTGGCGCGCGCCTCGTTCTCCGAGAGCGTCACGAACTTCACCGAGACACCGGGGTTCTGCTCTTCGAACTGGCCGGACAGCGCGACCGCGTCCTGCATCTGGGAGTTGGAGACCATCGCTACGGTGATCTCGCGCCCGCCTCCGCCGGTGAGTGAGCCGGCGCCGGAACAGCCGGTCATCACCAGCGCCACGGTCGCCACCAGGGCGCCGAGCATCCGGGGTCGGGAGAACTTCATTGTTCACCTTTCTTCTGCAACACAAGCCATTCCGCCGTGGGGACGTCGGTGACCAAGATGGTGGCGTAACCACCGCGGAGAGCACCGAGGATGGACTCCCGCCGATGCTCACCACCGGAGACCAGGATCGAGGTGGGGCAGGCCCGGACCGCGTCGAGGGAGACCGACACCGTCCGGTCCACGAGGCTCGATGCCACCGCGTTTCCTTCTGCGTCGTAGAACCGGCCGCCGATCTCGCCGACCGCGCCCAGCTCGACGAGTTCGTCGAGCACGATCGCGTCGATGAAGGCGCCTTCGAAGAGGGTGGTCGAGGTCGAGACCGAGCCGACTCCGAAGAGCATGACCTGCGCGCCGCGGGCGGCCGAGAGCGACTGCGACAGAATCGAATCGCGGTTGACCGCGGTGACCGTCTCCGGATCGACGTAGAGCGGCGCGACCAGCCGCAGAGGCCGGGCGTGCAGGCGTTCGGAGAAGCGTGAGAGGGCATGGTCGACGCCCGTGTGGTACTCCACCGAGGTCATCGAGCCGTCCATCTGGACGACCCGCTGGCACGAGGCGGCGGCGCCCATCGCGTCGGCGACGGCGACCTGCTCTGGCCCCCAGGTGAATCCGAAGGTGTCTGCGGCCTGGATGCGGCGGGTCAGCACCGATGCGCCGGCCCGCCCCAGTGCGGCGTTGCCGGTGGTCGATCCGTCGGCGATCTCGTCGATGACCAGCACCTCGTCCAGACCGAACGTCTCCTCGACCGCCCGCTCGAGCTCGGTGTGGATCGACGACGACAGATGCGGCGGCGCCGAGACCGACACGTGGACCAGTCCCTGCGCACGGGCACGGGCAACCAACCGACCGGCCGTGGGTCGGGAGACTCCGAGGCGGGCGGCGATCTCCGCCTGCGTCAGGCCTTCGAGGTGATACATCGTCGCGGCGCGGACCAGCAGTCGCAGATCCTGGCCGGCGTCGGTGCCGCGCGGTCCAGCCGCCCGTCCCGACGAACCCTGTTGGTCGTCGGCGGTCTCGGCCGACTGCTTACGAGGTGCCATCGATGGCCTACTCCCGTTCTCTCGTGAGCAGATGCTCACTAGCGGTGAATATGCTCAGTAAGCTAGCATCCTGATGTGACCCACGCAACAACCGATACGAACGTCCCTGACGCTCCACAGGCGATGCGCGCCGGCGTACTACACCCGGACCTCTCGGTCGGCACCGAAACCCGCAGGTCACCACGCCCAGCTCCCGGTGATGTGCTGGTCGCGGTGCGGGCGGTCGGCGTCTGCGGCTCCGATACCCACTACCTGCGTCACGGACGCATCGGGGACTACGTCGTGCGCGAACCGCTCGTCCTCGGCCACGAGGCGTCCGGGGTGATCGTCGCGGTCGGCGACGGAGTGAGCCCCGATCGCATCGGCGAGCGCGTCTCCATCGAGCCGCAACGACCCGATCCGACCACCGCCGAGAGCAAGCGCGGCGACTACCACCTGTGTCCGCGCATGGAGTTCTATGCGACACCGCCGATCGACGGCGCCTTCGCCGAATACGTCACCATCGGGGCCGATTTCGCTCATCCGGTGCCGGCGGAGGTCTCGGACGAGGCCGCAGCACTGTTCGAGCCGTTGTCGGTCGGTATAGCCGCTCTGCGCAAGGCGACTGTTGCGGCCGGTGACTCGATCCTCATCGCCGGCGCGGGACCCATCGGGCTGATGATCGCACAGGTCGCCCGGGCGTCGGGACTGGCACGGATCGTGGTCAGCGAACCCGACGAGCAGCGGCGCAGACGCGCCCAGGACTTCGGCGCGACCGAGGTGATCGCCCCCGATGAGGAGACCGATCCGGTCGATGCCTTCGTCGACGCGAGCGGCGTTGCCGCCGCGGTCCGGGACGGGATGGCCCGCGTGCGACCTGGTGGTCACGTCGTACTCGTCGGAATGGGTTCGGACACAATGGAACTACCGGTCACACTGATCCAGAACCGAGAACTCGTGATGACCGGCGTCTTCCGGTATTCCAACACCTGGCCCACTGCCCTGGCCCTCGTCCGCACCGGCGCCGTGGACCTCGACGCCATGGTCACCGCACGGTTCGGACTCGACGAACTCACCGACGCCCTCAACGCCGACCTCCGGCCCGGGAACATCAAAGCCATCGTCTATCCCGGCATCTCACAGTGGCGCGCCGCCGAACAACAGACAGGAGAAGCTCGCCGATGAGCACCCCGCTGAACGCCGAATCGTTGGCCCGCATCGACGGTGCCGCTGTTCCCGCGTACGACCGCACCGCCGTCACACCCGGCATCGTGCACTTCGGAGTCGGCGCATTCCACCGCGCCCACCAGGCCATGTACCTCGACCGACTGCTCGCGTCGGATCCCGCTGCGAAGGAGTGGGGTATCTGCGGTGTCGGAGTGCGGCCGGCGGATTCCGCCATGCGCGATGTACTCGTCCCCCAGGACGGCCTGTTCACGCTCACGCTGAAGCACCCCAACGGCGACACCGAAACCTCGGTGATCGGGTCGATCGTCGAATATCTGTTCGCGCCGGACGATCCCGGGGCAGTTCTGGACCGCCTCAGCGATCCGGCCACCCGGATCGTGTCGCTGACCGTCACCGAGGGTGGTTACAACTTCTCCCCCACGACCGGCGAGTTCGACGCCGCGAACCCGGACATCGTCGCAGACCTCGAGGGATCGGCACCTCCGAGCACGGTGTTCGGACTGGTCACCGAGGCACTCGCCCGACGCCGCGAACGCGGGATCCCGTCGTTCACCGTCATGTCCTGCGACAACATCCAGGGCAACGGACACATGGCCCGGTCGACATTCCTCGCCTACGCCCGGCTCCGCGACGAGGCCCTCGCCGACTGGATCGAGAAGAACACGCGCTTCCCCAACTCGATGGTCGACCGCATCACTCCCGCGACGCCCCCCGATCTCACCGACGAGGTCGCAGCCCGCACCGGGATCGCCGACGCGTGGCCGGTCGTCGCCGAACCCTTCACCCAGTGGGTCCTCGAGGACGACTTCTCGATGGGCCGCCCCGGCCTCGAGACGGTGGGCGTGCAGGTGGTCGACGACGTGATCCCCTACGAACTGATGAAACTGCGGTTGCTCAACGCCGGCCATCAGGCGCTGTGCTACTTCGGATATCTGCTCGGTTACCGCTACGTCCACGATGCAGCGTCGGATGACGACATCCGAACCCTGCTGAGGCGCTACATGATCGAGGAAGGTCGCACGACGCTGCAGGAGATGCCCGGTGTCGACGTCGAGTCCTACATCGACACACTGCTCGAGCGCTTCGCCAACCCGGCCATCGCCGACACCATCGCCCGGTTGTGCCAGGATTCTTCGGACCGCATCCCGAAGTGGCTGCTGCCGGTGATCCGCGAACGGTTGGCGTCCGGTCAGCGTAGTGAACTGGCGGCGGCCGTCGTCGCCAGCTGGACCCGATACGCCGAGGGCACCGACGAACAGGGTGAACCCATCGACGTCGTCGATTCCCTGGCCGCGGAGCTCGTTCCGCGGGCCAAGCGCTCGCGCACCGACCCACTGGCGTTCGTCGCCGACCGCGACTTGTTCGGGACTCTCGCCGACGAGGAAGGATTCACGACGCCGTACCTGGCCGCGCTGGATTCGCTGCGCACCAAGGGGGCTCGCGCCACACTCACCGAGCTGCTGTCATGACCCTGGTCGCCGGGATCGATTCGTCCACCCAGTCCTGCAAGGTCGTCGTCTGCGAGGCCGAGACCGGGACCGTCGTCCGGTCGGCGAGCGCAGCACACCCGGCCGGCACCCAGGTACACCCCGACCGGTGGTGGGATGCCCTGTGCGAGGCCGTCTCCGCCGCGGGCGGGTTCGACGACGTGGCCGCGGTGTCGGTCGCAGGGCAGCAGCACGGGATGGTGTGCCTCGACGCCTCCGGGCGAGTGGTGCGAGATGCCCTGTTGTGGAACGACGTCCGATCGGCGTCGAGCGCCGCCGACCTGGTCGACGACCTCGGCGGTCCGGGAGCATGGGCAGAGGCGGTCGGCGTGGTCCCGGTCGCCGCCATCACCGCCGCGAAACTGCGCTGGCTCGCCGACAACGAACCCGGGAACGCCGACGCGACTGCCGCGGTGTGCCTCCCCCACGACTGGCTCACCTGGCGACTCCGCGGGAGCACCGACATCACGGAGCTGACCACCGACCGCAGCGATGCATCGGGAACCGGCTACTTCGACGCCGCATCCGGTGAGTACCGCAAAGACTTGTTGGAACTGGCTTTTCGCGGTCGAAGCCCGCAACTGCCGACCGTCGTCGGAGCGGGTGACCGGGCAGGAACCACCGCCGCCGGGGTGGTCGTCGGCCCCGGTGCCGGAGACAACGCGGCCGCGGCCCTCGGACTCCACGCCCGACGCGGCGACGCCGTGGTGTCCCTCGGGACGTCGGGCGTGGTGTGTGCCGTTTCGGACACCGCGCCCAATGATCCCGCCGGCCTGGTCGCCGGTTTCGCCGATGCCACCGGTCGGCACCTGCCGCTGGTGTGCACCCTCAACGGTGCACCGGTGCTGGCGTCGACGGCGAAGATGCTCGGCGTCGACTTCGACGAGTTCGCACGGCTCGCCACGTCCGCCGAAGCGGGTTCCGGGGGACTGACGATGGTGCCGTGGTTTGCGGGCGAACGCTCCCCCAATCTCCCGGATGCCACCGGGACCCTCATCGGCATCACGGCAGACAATTTCGGTCCTGCGTCGATCGCGCGCGCCGCGGTCGAGGGGCTCATCTCGTCCCTGGTGTTCTGCCGGGAGAAGATCGAGGAACAGGGCGTGCGCGTCGACCGCATCCTCCTGACCGGGGGCGGCGCGAAATCGGCTGCGGTGCGGGCGATTGCGCCGGCGCTCTTCGGAGGCGAGGTCGAGGTCCCCGCGGACGGCGAGCACGTGGCACTCGGCGCCGCCCGCCAGGCCGTGTGGGCGCTGACCGGCGACCTGCCGGAGTGGACGGTTGCGCGCGAAACGCTCACCGCGGCAGAAACTCCCGAGGTGTATGCCCGATACCGCGAGATCGCAAAAATGGTTGCCAATTCCGCTCTCTGAGGAACCGGATCTGGCGCCACCGCCCTCGCTCCCTGAGGTGCGAGGAGCGCAAGCGACGAGCCTCGAAGGGCTCGCGACTTCCGCTGCTACGCAACCACGTTCCGGAGCGATGTCACACGCGACGTCGCTTCGGCTGACCACGCGACAACCACGCAACTGACCTCGATACGCGGCGTCCGAGCTTCGCTCGGTCGACGCACTCGGCCAGCGGACAGGAAGGGCTCGCGAGTTCCCGCGAACCCGCGCGGACTCGACCGCCGCGGGTGGACGATGGGAGTCGATGCTCCGACGGCGGGAGAAGCGATGGTCGACTGGGATGGTGCGCGGTACGCGGAGGTGAGCGGGCTCCAGCGCATGGTCGCCGAGGAGTCGATTTCCGGTCTCACGCTGGCCGGGAACGAACGTCTCCTCGACGTCGGGTGCGGGGACGGGTTCATCACGATGCTGCTAGCGGAGCGGCTCCCCGAGGGGTCGGTGGTCGGCGTCGACGCCTCGCACCGGATGATCGACCGCGCCCTGGCGCGGGTGCCGTCCGACCTGCTGCGCGTCCAGTTCCACGTCGACGACGTACTGTCGTTGCCGTTCGACGCAGATTTCGATCTCGCGGTCTCCTTCAACGTCCTGCACTGGGTGCACGACCAAGGGGAGGCGTTGCGACAGATCGCGCGGAGCCTCGTCGACGGCGGGCGTGCCGTGTTGCAGATGGTCTGCGCGACCGACCGGCCGAGTATCGAGGACATCGCCATGCAGGTCGCGGCCGATCCGCGTTGGGCCGGCAGTTTCGAGGGGTTCAGCGCACCGTATGAGCATGCGGAGCCCGCCCGTTTCGGTGAGCTGGCGGCCGCGGCCGGTTTCTCCGTCGATGACCTGACGATGAAGGACCTGTCCTGGCAGTTCGATTCGGTCGAGGACTTCCGTGCCTGGTTCGCCGTCGGATCGCCCGACTGGACGAGCCGTCTCCCCGAGTCGGAGGCCGACCGGTTCGTCGCCGAGGTGGTCGAGAAGTACCAGTCGGTGGTCGGCGAGCCCGCGCTCTTCCGCTTCGGCCAGCTACGGGCCTCACTCACCAAGCCCGCCGGCCATTGACCAGAGCACAAAAACGGGCGGGCCACCTTGTTCAGGTGGTCCGCCCGCTCGCACCCTGAGCGATCAGGGAATGTAGTTGAAGGTGTCCGGATCGGGACCGATGCGCTCGTCGGCGTTGAGTCCCTCGATCGCCGCGACCTCGTCGTCGGACAGTTCGAAGTCGAAGAGCGCGAAGTTCTCCTCGACGCGGGCCCGCGTCACCGACTTGGGGAAGACGATGTCGCCGCGCTGGATGTGCCACCGGAGCGTGACCTGGGCGGCCGAGCGTCCCTTGGCCTCCGCGATCTTGGTGATGACCGGGTCGTCGACAACCTTGCCCTGCGCGATCGGCGACCATGCCTCGGTCGCGATTCCGTGCTGAGAGTTGAACGCGCGCAACGGGTTCTGCGACAGGTACGGGTGCACCTCGATCTGGTTCACAGCGGGGACCACGTCGGTTTCGGCGAAGAGTCGCTCGAGGTGGGACTGCTCGAAGTTCGAGACACCGATGGCACGGGCCTTGCCGTCGGCGTATGCCTTCTCCAGGGCCTTCCACGTCTGTACGTAGTCGCCCACCTCGGGGAGCGGCCAGTGGATCAGGAACAGGTCGACCTGGTCGACGCCGAGATCGGCGTTGGTCTTGTCGAGCGCCTTGAGCGCGTCGTCGAAGTCGTGGAATCCGTTGTTGAGCTTGCTGGTGATGAAGACTTCGTCGCGAGCGAGCCCGGAGTCGCGCAGTGCTTCGCCGACGCCCTTCTCGTTGCCGTACATCTCGGCGGTGTCGATATGCCGGTAGCCGACCTCGAAGGCGGTCAGCGTGGCCGCCCTCGTGTCCTCCGGCGGCACCTGGAACACGCCGAATCCCAACTGCGGGATGGTGACTCCGTTGTTGAGCGTGATGTTGGGGACTGTCATATGCGATCCGTCCTTTCGTTGGGCGAGACGAGGGCGTATCTCGTCATCGGGTCTGTGGGACTGCGCACCCGATCCCGGGAGCGCCGCACGACCATGTTCAGGTTCAAGGCCTCCGGCCACCCCGGATATTCCTGTCCACACCCTGCACCGTTGTGACCTGGCGTTCTCGATGAACCGCTGACACGGCCGGGGCCCACCCGGTCTCGCGACCCGGCCAATCCGTACGGTTCTCGTCACCGCCGGGATGACGACGCTGGTCTTCACCATCATCCGGACCGATGTCGTCGGCTGGGGTTCACCGGCCACCGTCGGCACGCTGGTCGCGGCCACCGTCGGCACGCTGGTCGCGGCCGCCGTCCTCCTGGCCGGACTCCTGGTCGCCGAGCGGACCACGCACCGTCGGTGGCAATGGGGTGGCTGCAGGTGTTGCCGTGCATCGCCGGGCTGGTTGCCGTGCTCGCATCTGGTGACGATTAACAGGCGTCGATGCAAGCTGCGTGAAATCCGTTTCGCCCTCCGGACCTGGCCATCTGCGCCGAAATCGGTCGAATTCGTCACTCACCGTTTCCCAGGACGCGTTTTCTGTGCCACACTTGGCGGGCGGTCATCAGTTTTGGTGGCTGCTGAACTGAAGAAGGAAGTACAGCAGTATGGCACAGGGAACCGTCAAGTGGTTCAACGGCGAAAAGGGCTTCGGCTTCATCGCACCCGACGATCAGGGCGCCGATGTTTTCGTCCACTACTCTTCGATCACCGGTAGCGGCTTCCGCAACCTCGAAGAGAACCAGCGCGTCGAATTCGACGTGGAGCAGG
The DNA here is from genome assembly GCF_000298235.1 of Gordonia namibiensis NBRC 108229. GTDB lineage: Bacteria > Actinomycetota > Actinomycetes > Mycobacteriales > Mycobacteriaceae > Gordonia > Gordonia namibiensis. Next base: position 100,318 of record NZ_BAHE01000054.1, on the reverse strand, counting down.
GCCAGAAGGGCCCCCAGGCAACCAACGTCAGCGCGCTCTAAGCACACCTGACTTCACGAAGCGCCTCATCCGGCTCCGGCCAGATGGGGCGCTTCGTCGTTTCCGCGGTCTGCGCAAATCGGCTGCTGCGCAGCTTCTTTCGCTACCGAAGTGCGCGCGGGAGACGGGACACCGGGACGACGCCCGTACCCTCGAGGGTCGCCGAGGACAGGATTCCGACGACGCGTCCCCGGCTGTCCCGGACACCCGCGCCGCTGTCGCCCGACTCCGAACGCAAGCTCGTCTGAACCGAAAACGAGTCGTGGCTCGTCAGGAACGGCGGTGCGAGCGAGAAGCCGTGCGAGGTGCGCAGGACCTCTGCCGGATCGGTGACCTTGCCGGTTCCATAGCCCGTGGTGATACCCGACTTCCAGACCAGCTGTCCCCGGTGGAACTTCGCATCCCAGTCCACCGTGTCGATCCGGGCCGAGGTACGCGGAGCCAATCCGACGACCGCGATGTCGAGCCGTTGGCCGATGCGATTGGCGGTGATCGTCCCGATCTTCTTTCCCGTGCGGTCGTGGACGGCCCGGCCCACGGCCCCGCAGTGTCCCGCGGTCAGCGCCTTCTTGGCGGAGATGACCGCACCGAGCGTGCAGCTGTTCGAGGTCAGGACCGTGTCGTCGATGCTGATCGCCATCCCCGACCGCACCGTCGGCGTGGCCGCGTCCGCCACCACCGCAGGCGTCGTGACCAGAGCCGCCGAGGCACCCAGCGCCGTCAACGCACGAAATCGCATCCCCATACTTCCTCCCCAGGCAACCTGCTCAGCCTAACCGGGCCGGGACCTTCCGCGCCGGGGAGTGCCGCGCTCACCCGAAACCCGCCCCGCCCGCTGTAACCCACGACACAATGGGACCATGGGCGGTCTCCGTCGGGGGAGCGGCCATGGGACACCGATGCTCGGAGCACACCGAACGGCGCGGTGTCGACGACGATGACGTGAGGGTGATGCAGATGTCCGATCCCGTTCTGGTCCTGACCAAGGCGCGTACGTCGTGCGAGATGCATGCGGTCAAGGACTGGGCCGCAACCGCCTACCCGGACGCCGAGGTCCGGCAGGGTGCCGACGTCGATTTCGACGAACTGTCGCCGAACACCCTCCTCGTGCCGGTGCGTCCGGTGTGGCTCCCCGCGGTCCGCCAGGGCGAGCGGCGGGTGACCCTCGGCGACGTCCTGGTGCTGTCGAACCCCCGGCGCCCGCTCGGCCTCATGCAGCCGATCATCCGCAGACGCCGCCCCGACGCCCTACGCGTGGTGGCCGGGGAACCCGCCACCATTGCCGAACTCCGCGAACGGCATGCACGCGATCAGGCCGAGGGCGAACCCTTCGACCAGTACGTCCGGATCGCGGCGTCGGTCTCCGCCGAACGTGCCGAACGCCAGATCGTCGGCGATCGGTACAAGGTCCCGCGCCTGGTGGCCGAACAGATCAGCAGTTCGGCCAGATTCCAGAGCGGTGCCGCCAAACTCGCCGCCGAACTCGGCCGGCCCACGGATGCGGTCGTGTCCGAGGCAACCGACAAGCTGTCGGGGTTCGTCGCCACCCAGAGCCGGCTGATGGACGACATCTTCTCGGCGACGTTCAACCGGCTGCACGAGCGCGCCTGGAACGTCACGGTCGACGTCGACACCCTGAACTCCCTACGGACCCTGAACAAGTCGACCGGCCTGGTCTTCCTTCCCTCGCACCGCTCCTACGTCGACCCGTTGGTCTTGGCAACGGTGCTGCGCAACAACGACTTCCCACCGAACCTCGTGCTGGGTGGCAACAATCTGTCGTTCTGGCCGGTGGGACCTGTGGCCCGCCGCGCGGGGATGATCTTCATCCGCCGCAAGTTCGGGTCGGACCCGGTCTACAAGTTCGCGATGCGTTCCTACCTGGCCTACATCATCGAGAAGCGGTTCAACCTCGAGTGGTACATCGAGGGTGGTCGCAGCCGAACGGGCAAGCTGCGCAAGCCGATGCTCGGACTGTTGAACTATGTCGTCGACGCCGCAAGCCAGCTCGACGACGCCGATGTGACGATCGTGCCGACGTCGATCGTGTACGACCAGCTGCAGGAGGTCGGCGCGATCGCCGCAGAGGACGCGGGCGGCGTCAAGAAGCCCGAGGGCGTCGGCTGGCTGTTGCGCTACGCCAAGGCCCAGCGCAGCTATCTCGGCGAGGCGAGAGTTCGTTTCGGTACGCCGATCTCGCTGAAGCAGGCGCTGGACGAGGCCGGCGACGGACCTGCGCGTCTGGAGAAGGTCGCCTTCCGGGTGATGGACGAGATCAATTCGGCCACGCCGATCACCGCGACCTCGCTGGTCGGTTTCGCCGCGCTGGGTGCGCAGGATCGGGCGTACACGCTGCGGGAGATCGAGGCCGTCCTCGCTCCCCTGCTCGACTACATCGACCGCCGTGGCCTCCCCGGACCCGATCCAGCACTGTGCCGCGGCGTCGGGCTCGTCCGGACGCTGCGGGTGCTGGCCGGCAACGGCGTGGTGACCTGTTACGAGGGCGGTTCGGAGCCGGTCTGGTCCGTCGTTCCCGAGAACCGCGCCGTCGCCGCGTATTACCGCAACGGCGCGCTACATCATTTCGTCGACCGCGCGATCGTCGAGATGGGTCTGCTGGCGCTGGCCGAGGGCGAGGTCAAAGCCGGCAGCACCCCGATCCGGAGCAACCATGTCGGTTCTCCGCCGGCACCGGACGAGGAACTGCTGACCGCAGCGCAGCGCGAGGCCCTACGAATCCGCGATCTCCTGAAGTTCGAGTTCTTCTTCCCGCCCAAGACCGAATACCTGCACCGACTCGGCATCGAACTCGATCTCCTCGCCCCCGGCTGGCGAGCGGTCACCCCCACCCAGGAGTGGACCTACGAAGTGCTGCACGGCCACACGGGAGCACTCTTCGCGCGACGCACACTCCAGACCTTCTTCGACGCCCAGCTCGTGGTCGCGACCAAGCTGGTGGAACTGGGCAACACCGCCCAGGAGAAGGATGCCCTGATCGCCGACTGCCTCGGACTCGGACGCCAACTGGCGTTGCAAGCCGTTCTGCGCAGCAAGGATTCGGTGTCGAAGGATCTCTACGACGGGGCTTACCGCCTGGCCGACAACCGCGGCCTCATCCACGGCGAGGACATCGTGGATCTCCGGGCCGCCCGTCAGGACTGGCTCGACGAGGTCGAACTCATGCGGGATCGGCTCGCGCGGATCGCCGCGATCGAGGACCTGCAGCCCGTCGTCGCCGGCGAGGAGGAGCAGTGAGCGCCTTCACCGATCGCATGCGGGCCATCCGTTCCGCGCCGACGGGCAAGAAGGTGGCCGCCCTCTTCGACTACGACGGCACGCTGATCGAGGGGTTCTCCGCCGCAGCCATCATGCGGGCGCGGCTGCGCAGCATGGACTTCGGGTTCGGGGAGCTCGCCGACTTCCTGGTGATCGGACTCCGCGGTGTCATGTCCGAACAGGACTACGCCGAGGTCCTGGCGGCCACGCGGCCGACCTTCGCGGGCAAGACCTACGCCGAGCTCATCGCCTTCGGTGAGCACTTGTTCAAATACGAGACCGCGGCCAAGCTGCGTCCCCAGATGTGGCAGATCCTGCGTGCGCATCGCGAGATGGGGCACACCATCGTGATCGCGTCGTCGGCGACCCGCTTCCAGATCGAACCGATCGCGCGCGAGATCGGTGCGGACTTCGCGCTCGCGACCGACGTGGAGGTCGTCGACGGGGTGGTCACCGGGAACATCAAGGGACGCCCTCTCTGGGGTCCCGGCAAGGCAGCCGCCGTCCGGGAGTTGGCTCGCGCGAACGACATCGACCTCGACGCGTCCTTCGCCTACAGCGACGGCAACGAGGACATCCCGTACCTGGAGTCGGTGGGCAACCCGGCGGCGATCTCGCCGCGCCGAATCCTGCGGGCGGAGGCCGAAGCCCGCGGCTGGCCGATCATCGACCTGAAGAACCCCACTTATAACCGCCTCGGATCGCTGGCCCGGACCGGCGCGTTCTACGGCTCGTTCGTCGCCTCCGCCGCCGTCGGTGCGGCCGCGGGCCTGATCCGCCGCGATCCGCACGCGCTCGTCGAGGCACTCCCCACCGGTAACGACATCGGATTGTCCCTCGCCGGCGTCCACGTCCAGGTCCTCGAGGGCGGCGAGTACCTCTTCTCCGATCGACCCTGCGTCTTCCTGTTCAACCATCAGTCGAAGCTCGACCTGCCGGTCATGATCAATCTGGTTCGCACCGACGCGACCGGCGTCGCCAAGAAGGAAGTGCAACGGGTCCCGGTGCTCGGCGAGATCCTGCGCCAGGCCGGCCTCGTTTTCATCGACCGGGCCGACCGGGGTAAAGCGATCGAACAGCTGGCACCGGCGGTCAAAGCATTGCGCGAGGACGGCCTGTCGCTGGTCGTCTCACCGGAGGGGACCCGATCTCCGACGCCACGGATCGGGCCGTTCAAGAAGGGACCGTTCCACATCGCCATGCAGGCCGGCGTCCCGATCGTCCCCGTCGTGTTGCGCAACACCGGTGAATTGATGTGGCGCGGTGCGCAACTCATCCGGCCCGGTACGGTCGAGGTGATGGTTCTGCCGCCCATAGACACCAGCGACTGGACGGCTGACGAGATCGGCGCCCGCGCCGAGGAGGTTCGCCAGATGTATGTCACGGCGCTCGCCGACTGGCCGCTGGAGTCGTTTGTCGACGACTCGGTGGAGTCACTGCGCACACCGTCTCACGAGGAGGACTGACGATGGCCGACGACGCTGATCTCACCGCAGGCGCCGACCGCCCCCTGGACTGGGCGAGCGATCCCCACATGAGCGCGGTGGACACCATCATGTGGCGCGGCGACACGGATCGTCGTATGCGCGGCACGATCTGCATGCTGGAGATCTACGACTGCGATCCCGACTGGGACCGGTTGGTGGCCGCCCACGAGTGGGCGAGCCGGATGGCACCGCGCTTCCGTCAGCGGGTCGTCGACTCCCCCTTCGGGACCGGAACGCCCAGCTGGGCAGTCGATCCCGACTTCGATCTGCATTACCACCTGCGCCGCATCAGTCTGGGCGGCGACGGCAGCATGCGGGAACTGCTCACCACGTGTGAGCAGCTCGCCATGACCGCGCTCGACGCCGCACGCCCGCCGTGGGAGGGCTACCTGATCGAAGGGTTGCCCGACGGCCGGGCGGCCTACTTCCTCAAGGCGCATCACGCCCTCACCGACGGACTCGGTGCGATTCTCGGCCTGGCGCAGTTGCATTCGCCGACGCGGGAACACAACCCGAGCAAACCGCAACCGCCGAGCCCCGACCCGGTGAACATAACGCCGATCGACCTGATCCAGCGGCAGATCGTCGAGGAGGTCCGCCGGGTACCGCATCGGCTCGACACCACGTTCCGTGGCATCCGTGCGCTGACGAATCCGCGCCAGGCGTTGAGTACCGCTCTGCGCTATGGCCGTTCGGTACCGCGGGTCGCTGGACTCGTCAGCCCGCCGGGTTCTCCGTTGCTGGCTCACCGCAGTCTGTCCTGGCGGTTCAGCGCCTTCGAGGTGCCGTTCGCCGACATGAAGGCCGCGGCGACCGCGGCCCGATCCTCGATCAACGACGTCTACCTCGCCGGGTTGATCGGTGGATTCCGGCTCTACCACGAGAAGATGGGCACGCCCATCGAGACGATGCCGGTGGCCATCCCGATCTCGGTGCGCCGTCCCGAGGATCCCGCCGGCGGCAACCGCATCGCGGTGGGCCGCCTGGCCGGTCCGGTCGGCATAGCCGACCCCTTCGAGCGCGTGCTCACCATCCGGGAGCAGGTCCGGCAGGCCCGCCACGAACCTGCGGTCGACATCTTCAACACCCTCGGCTCGGTGATGGCCTGGCTGCCCGGCACGGTCCTGATGCGGTTCAGCGGCACGACGAGCCAGAACGACCTCCAGGCCAGCAACGTCCCCGGAATCCCCTGGGAGACCTACGTCGCCGGCGCCAAGGTCGAGCGCATGTTCCCGTTCGGCCCGCTGCCCGGTTGCGCCATGATGGCCACGATGATCACCCACAACGGAACCGCCTGTCTCGGGATCAATTCCGACGGAGCCGCCGTCACCGACCAGGAGCTGTTCGCCGAGTGCCTGGTCGCCGGGTTCGGTGAAGTGCTGGCATTGGCCGCCGATGACGACGTCACCCCCGGCGAACTGAAGCGGGTGGTGTGAGGCGCCGACCGGTGAACCTCGTTTCGACGATGCGACCTCGATCGAGGTCGTGTCGTCGAAGTGGCGTCTGGGTGTCGCACCGGTTCGATATCCCCAGGGCGGGCGCGTGACCACGGTGATGCTGATTCTCGTCCTCACCACCGGGGTGGTCGCCTCGGTGTGCGCGATCCTGGCGGCCTTCACCTACCTGCGCCGAGGGAGAGATCCCGTCGCCGCCGACCGTGATGCTCGGCGGTGGCTGCTCGGCGTCGCGATCTTCGGGATCAGCGCGATCGTGCTGCGGTTCGTGTGGTTGTTGCTGCTCTGAGCGCGACTGTCACCGGAAGTACGGCTCGTCCTGCACCCAATTGAATCCCCTGCCCCGCAGGGTCATCGCATCGTGGTCCAGCCGGTGCGCGACGATCGTCGTCGGAGTCCCGTCGAGGTCTCCGGACAACACCAGCGTGTCATTGTCGGGACGGTCGATGGTCAAGGATGCGAGCGGTTGTTGCATCTGCATTGTGCCGTCGGCGATCTCGGCCGGTACCGGGACCAGCGCGCCGTTCATCATCTGGAGAGTCGTTGCGCCACCGATGTCGAAGACGATCCGCTGCCAACGATTCTCGTCCGTCATCAGCGGCGGGACGGGCCTGCCATCGACACGGAAGTCCTGGACCGACCAGATTCCGTACAGCTCCGGCTTCGGAGCTCCGGCGCCGTACTCCTGGTAACCGGTCCAACTGGTCTGGGCCGCGCCGATCGCCACCCAGATGCCCAGGACCACCTGAACTCCCGCCGCCCACCGGTTGAGCTTGTCCCGCGTGAACAGCGCGGGCGGGTCGACAGGGTGCGCTGATCGCCCGAATACGAACAGATCCAGAAGGTTTCGCATCTGCGGCGCCAGCAGGATGAGCGAGAAGACGACCAGGTGGAACGACAGGATCTTGACCGGGACGTCGAAGGTCATGTTGAGGATGAACACCTGCACCATCGCCACGAAGCTGACGATCGCGCCGAGCGTGGCCGTGCGGGTCCAGAAGAGCAGCAGGCCGCCGATCACCTCGACGCTGCCGAGGAGCATCTCGTAGATCGGCGAACTCCCGACCTGGAGCCACAGCACCGATGCCGGGCTGAAGTCGCCGAAGGGTTCGAGCAATGCGGCGAGGGGTGGCGGCCCCATCTGCGACGGGATGACCTTCGCGAACCCGTAGAACAGCATCTGTCCGCCGAGCGCGAGACGAAGGTAGAGCGTCGTCCAGGACCACAGTCGGGCGTAGTCGGGTCGTCGGCGGTCGACGATGGACCAGAGCAGAGTGCCCACCGCCGCCACGACGGCGATGAGGAAGAGGTAGATCCAGATAGCGGTCTGGTCCCCGCTGCCGGAGTCCACATGGAGCACCGCGTCGACGCCGAAGACATTGCGGCCGACCCACTCCATCACCGGCGACAGCGCCCGCATCTGCCACAGGATTGCCGAGTCGGGCAACAGGTTTCCCGCGACGCCGACGAACACGAAGGTGATCTGCGCGAAAGTCAAACAGAACAAAGCCGTGTAGGTGAAGGTGAAGCGGAACACCACCTTCTTGGCCGGACTCCATGTGCGGGGCGGCGCCGGGGGTTCACCGGTAGAGACTGCCGGGCTCTCGGCTGTGTCGATCACACTCATGTCCCGACGGTAGGTCGGCGAAGATGCCCCGCACATCGGTGAGAAGACCGAGCCCGACCCTTACTTTCGAGTGAGGTCGCTTCCGGGTCCACTCGGGGTTGACCGCGACTCCCGGCGTGGCCGGATCGGTCTCACGGCCGTTCGGGAACGGGACGCCCCGATTGACGGGACCACTGCTCCGGGTCATCCCGCAGCAACCGCGCGCGGCCTTTTCGGCGGTATCGCCAGATCTGTATCGCGCCCAGTCCCCAGAGCAGGAATTGCGCAGCCATCGCCCAGGTGAACGCCTCGGCCGGGTAACCGTCGACGCCGTCCGGGGTGCGCCAGTCGAGGATGAGGCCGATCAGTCCCGCCGTGACGAGGGTCGCCAGAAAGCCGGCCTGATTGATGAGCCCGGTGGCGGTGCTGGTGCGGGAGGCGGGGTTGGAGGTGCGGCCGAGGTCGAAGCCGACCATCGACGCGGGCCCACCCATCCCGCAGATGATCACCAGGATGACGAGCAACCAGAACGGCGCCGCGCCGGGCCACGCCAGCACCACCGCCCAGGCCGCCGCGATGCTCGCGATCACCCCGAGGACCAACGTCGACCGGTGCCACGGCGACCGGGTGATCAACCACGCGAACGCCGGACCGAATGCCATGATCGCGAGCACCATGATCGTCAACAGGAGACCCGCGGCGCCGGCGCTCAGGCCCTGGCTCTCCACGAAGAACGGGTAACCCCACAGCAGGCCGAGGACATTGGCGCTGAACGGTGTGGAGAAATGCATCCAGAAACCCAGGCGGGTCCCGGGGTGTTCCCACGATTCACCCAGACTCTGCCGGATACCCGTCCACCCGAGGATGGGGCCAGACACCGAGCGCGCCACCGGCGAATCGCGCACCACCACCAGCGTCGTCAACAGGAGCGCTGCCCCCATCGCTGCGGTGGCGAGGTAGGCGTGGGTCCAGCCCAGGGTCGACAGCGCCCACGTCATGGGGATCGCCGCCGCCACCGCACCCAACTGGCCGAGCACCCCGGTGAGCTGGGTCATCAACGGGATCCGCCGCGTCGGGAACCAACTGGTGACCAACCGCAGAACGCACACGAACGTCATCGCGTCGCCGATCCCGACGAAGAACCGCGACGACAGCGCCCACGGGTAGCTGTCGGCGAACGCGAAGCTGAACTGCGCGAGGGTGAGGATCAGGGTCCCGGTGAGCATCACCCGCCGCGGACCGAACCGGTCGACCAGGAGTCCGACCGGAACCTGCATCAGGGCATAGACCAGGATCTGCAGCACGACGAAGGTCGACAGCTGCGACGCGGTGATGTCGAAACGCTCGGCCGCCAGCAGGCCTGCCACCGCCAGCGAGGACCGCTGGAGAACCGCGACGAAGTAGACCGTGAGCGCGACCAGCCAGATGACCATGGCCTGGGTCGAGCGCGCGGGTGCGGTCATCGGTCGCCGACGTTCACGGGCGCGAGATTCGTTCGGTCACGTCACCATTGTCGGGGTGGGCGCAAACGGTTTGACCGGCGACCCACCGCACGGGGGTTCGCCGAACCGTCTCCGGCCTCGCCGACGAAAAGCGCCCCTGGTTTGCACCCTCTGTAGCGACGCCGAAGACACTGTGTCGGCCATGGACCGCTGGAGGGTGGGTCTCAGGGGCGGATTTCGGCAGACGCCGGCGAAGCCCGCCGCTAACCCCGCGCCATGTCCACGAACCGGCTGAGGTGCAGCTGGTGCGCGACGGTTATGGTGGCGGTCGGGCCGTTACGGTGCTTGCCGACGATGATGTCGGCCTCACCGGCGCGCGGGTCGTCGCGCTCGATCGAGTCGGGGCGGTGCAGCAGGATGACCATGTCAGCGTCCTGCTCCAGTGAACCGGACTCACGGAGGTCGGACACCTGCGGTTTCTTGTCAGTACGTTGCTCGGGACCACGGTTCAGCTGGCTGATCGCGATCACCGGGACCTCGAGTTCCTTTGCCAGCAGCTTGAGCTGACGCGAGAACTCCGAGACCTCTTGCTGTCGGGACTCGACCTTCTTGCCCGACGTCATCAGCTGCATGTAGTCCACCGCAACGACTTTCAAGTCGTGGCGCTGTTTGAGACGACGCGCCTTCGCGCGGATCTCCATCATGGTGAGGTTCGGCGAGTCGTCGATGAAGAAGGGCGCATCGGAGATCTCACCCATCCGACGGGCCAGGCGCGTCCAGTCGTCGTCGCTCATGGTGCCGGCACGCATGTCGGCGAGCTTGACCTTGGCCTCGGCCGAGAGCAGTCGCATGACGATCTCGGTCTTGCTCATCTCCAGCGAGAACATCGCTGCGGTGAGGCCGTGTCCGATCGCCGCCGAGCGCAGGAAGTCCATGGCCAGCGTCGAGTTGTGGGTGGGGACCATCGCCTCACCGGCGAGGTAGAGGTGCTCGTCGTTGTCGACCTCGACGCAGCGCACCGGCACCGAGTCCACCGGACGAACCGCGACGACGCGGCGGACGCCGGCCTTGCGTCGGAGTTCCTTGTGCCGAATTGCCTTGTGGTGGACGGTGAACACGTCCTCGTCGGCGTCGACGCGCAGCCAACCGGTCGCCGAGCGCTTGTAGTTGAACCCCAGGCCGGCGACCAGGTCGGCGACGACCGCGGTCATGTGCCGGGTCGCGGCGGGCACGGTGATCCAGCCATCGTCGTCGACGGTGGCGCGGGCGTCGAGCAGACCGGCCAGCAGCGCCCGACGCTGAGCGATCGAGCCGCGCAGATACTCGTAGGGGATCCGGCCGCCGAGGTCGGCCATCAGCGTCATCACGTCGACGGGCCCTTCGGCGTCGATGCGCATGCTGATCTCGGGATCGTCGAACGCCATCCCCGCCAGCGCCGCGACGGTGTACGGGCCGTAGGCGAAACGCTTGCGCGGCAACTCGAGTGGCGCGGTGTTGCGGATGACCGCACAGCCCACGTGTGCGCGCAGGCCCGCCGTGGTGACGACCTGCCGCTCGCCGTCGATCTCGGCCGCCCACTGGTGCTGCTCGTCGGCGACCAGCACGGCGCCGTCGTTGAACTCGACCTCGTAGCAAGGACGCTCGGTCATCACCTCGGTCGCGGCGACCACCTTGGTGGGTCGGCCGTGCGCGTCGAGCAGCTCGTCGCCCACCCCGACCTTGCCCATCGTCGTCCAGCCGGACGGCGTGGGCAGCGGGGTGTCGAGGGCGAGCGCCTTGCCGACACCGGGTCGCGCGGCCACGATGATCATCTGGCCCGGGTGGAGACCGTTGGTCAGCTTGTCGAAGTCGGCGAAGCCGGTCGGCACGCCCAGCGAGATGCCGCCCCGCGACGCGATGGAATCGATCTCGTCCATCGTCGGCTGCAGCAGCTCTTCGAGCGGGAGGTAGTCCTCTGCCTGACGGCGTTCGGTGACCTCGTAGACCTCGGCCTGCGCGCGGTCGACGACCTCGGCCACATCCTGGCCGTCGTTGCCCGCGTAGCCGTACTGCACGATGCGGGTGCCGGCGGTGACCAGACGGCGCAGGATGGCCTTCTCGGCCACGATCTCGGCGTAGTAGCCGGCGTTGGCGGCCGTGGGCACCGTCGAGATCAGGGTGTGCAGATACGGTGCGCCACCGATGCGTTTGAGCTCGCCCGACCGCTCGAGTTCGGCGGCGACGGTGACCGCGTCCGCGGGTTCGCCCTTGCTGTAGAGGCTCAGGATCGCCTCGAACACCGCCTGGTGCGCGGGCCGATAGAAGTCGGCCGTACGGATCTTCTCGACGACGTCCGCGACGGCGTCCTTGGACAGGAGCATGCCGCCGAGCACGGATTGCTCGGCCGCAAGGTCCTGCGGGGGTTGCCTACCGAAGTCCTCGGTGGGTGGGGCGTCGTCCCCGCCTCGACCTCGACCTCGTTCTTCCCGATCGCCGGCGGCAGGACCGTGCCCGCGGTCATCCACAACAGCCACGTGTGTCTAACCTCTCGCATACGCTCGCACCACTCGCCCTGACGAGTGGATACGACCTCTGTGGTGTCGGCCCCGGCAGGCCACCTCGCGAGTCTCCGGTGTCGACGTACTGCTCTGTCTCTTGCTCTGTCCGTCTCTTTCCTATCGGGACGCTCCGACAACGACTGCCGGCGGGCGCGCGAAAACAGGACTGAGACCTGAGCCGTGACACTAAGACCTCCGCCACGACGACTCAAACCGGGCTGTTGATGGATCTGGGGAGGACTTGTGGACGACGTGTGAATGAGCGGGGGAGCGATTGTGCACCCGTTGTGGACAACCTGAGGAATTAGGGTGTGAACAACTCTGTTCGTGCAGGTCAGCGCCCCCATTAATTTCCACAATCAAGAAACTGAAAATCCTTCGCCACTCTTCGGCGCGTCGTCACTTGGGCGTGTTGCGACGACCGTTCAAGTGCGAGTGGCCAACAATTCGGTGAATTCCCCGAGTGATCTACGTAACAACCAGGCACGACAGCGCTCAGCTACGTGCCATCTCGCCGGATAGCCGACGGCGACCCGAATCCATGTGATGCAATGTCGATCGTGTCGAGGTTGGGGTTGGGAACCGGGGTCATCCGCCGAACGGTCGGTGCGGTGGCCGCGCTGACGGTCGCGGCCGGGATCGCGCTGGGAGCGCCTCCGGCCGACGCCGCGCCCGGTCCCACGATGCCCGTCGAATTCGACCTGTCGCGGTACCAGCCGGTCGATCCGACGACCTTCCGCTCGATCGCCTACGGCGACAACGGGCGCTCGTTCTTCACCACCGGCCGCTGGATGTGCCAGATCGGGCAGGCCTACCGCTACGTGGGCTGCCAGGGCCGTCCGGCGACCGCCCCGCCCACCGCGACCGGCGCCGCCATCACAGCGGACCAGCAGGGTCCGTGGTGGGTCAACCGAGACCAGACGTACCGCTTCGGTTCGAAGACCGGGTTCCGTCCGCCGACCCTGGGCGTCGGCAAACGCGTCACCATCGCCGGGGTCACCTGCACCGTGCCGCGGCGCGACGTCGTCGCCTGCCGCACCGGTGAACGGGCGTTGATCTTCACCCCCGCGTGGCACAAGTTCTTCTTCCCGTCCTGGGACACCCTCGGACCGGGCAACAACGCCGTCGCGCACAGCGCCAATCCGGCGCCCCGGTACCTGCCGCCGCGGCTGCAGTACTGGAATCAGTTGCCCGCCAACCCGCCCGCGCCGAAGTAGGTTTCGCAGACCCCTGAGGTCAGAACCCGGCGACCGGGTTGACCTCGGATGCGGGAAGCGCCGAGGTCGGGACGTTCCATTTCTCGAACAGTCGGCGGTACTCCCCGCGCTCGATCAGGGTGTTGATGGCCTGACTGATCGCCGGGGCGATCGGAGAGCCCTTGGCCGTCACGAATCCGACGACGGTACTGGAGTATTCACCGAGGAACTTCGTTCCGGGCACTTTGTCCACGAGGTATCGCAGCGTCAGGGTGGGCCCGAAGTACGCGTCGACCTTGTTGTTCTGCAGGCTGAGAATGATCGCGCCTTGATCGTCGAGATACTGAACCGTGTACGGCGGCTCGCCTTTCGAGGTGCATTGCTGCACGCCCTTCTCCAGGATCTGCTGGAAGGTGGTGCCCGATCCGGTCACGATCTTCTTGCCGCACAGGTCCTCGAGCGTCGCGACGGAGGTCAAGCCGGACTTCGACGAACCCACGAAGGACTGCCCGTCGTTGAGGTACGTTGCGTAGTCGACGACCTCGAGCCGCGACTTGGTGACGCCGAAGTTTCCCTGCCCCACCTGATATCGGCCGTTCTGCACGCCGGGAATGATGCTCGCGAAGGTGCCGGTCTGCGGCTTCCAGGTGACCCCCAGGGCTTTGGCGACCGCGTTACGCAGGTCCACGTCGAGGCCCACCGGATTGCCCTCGGGGACCTCGCCACCGTGCGGCAGGCTGTTGACGCCGGGTTGTCGTACCAGGCCGATCGTCAACTCCGTGGTCCCCGGCGGCAGAAGCCCCCGGGCGGTCGGGTCGACCGCCACCGAGGACACCACGTCCTCGGTCGGGATCGGATAGCTGTCCGTCGCCGGGTCAGACGAACCGCCGCACGCGCCGAGCACGAGTGTGACGGCAGTGAGCAGAGGTAGGGCGATCGAGTCTCGGCGTCGCATGGGTCTCCTTGGGATCGACTCTGATGGTGCGAATCAGCGCACTGCCGCGAGGAATTCGCGGGTGCGAGGGTGCTCGGCGGCGGCGAAGATCTGCTCCGGCCGGCCGGTCTCGACGATCCGGCCGTCATCCATGAAGATCACCGTGTCGGCGACGTCACGAGCGAACCCGATCTCGTGGGTGACGACGACGAGCGTCATACCGGACTCGGCGAGGTCGCGGATGACGGCGAGGACCTCGCCCACGAGTTCCGGATCGAGCGCGGAGGTCGGTTCGTCGAACAGCACGACGTCCGGCTGCAGCGCGAGGGTGCGGGCGATCGCCACCCGCTGCTGCTGCCCACCCGACAAGTGCGACGGGTACGACTTCTCGCGTCCTGCGAGACCCACGCGGGCGAGCAGCGCCCTCCCGCGTTCGGCCGCCTCGTCCGGGGAGATGCCGCCGGCGAGCTGGCCCTCGGTCAGGTTCTCCAGGACCGTGAAGTGTGGAAACAGGTTGAACTGCTGGAACACCATGCCGATCCGACGACGCTGTCCCGCCACCTCGCGCGGCGGCAGTTCGCGGAGCACCGTCTCGCCGTCGCGCCGGCGTGCTTCGCGGTAACCGATGACATCGCCGTTGACGCGCACGTATCCGGCGTCGGGACGCTCCAGGTGGTTGATGCAGCGCAGCAGGGTGGACTTGCCGGACCCCGACGGGCCGAGCACGATGGCCACCTCCCCGGTCGCGACGTCGAGGTCGACACCGCGAAGAACCTCCCGGCCGCCGAACGACTTCGAGAGGCCGCGGACCTCGATGGCGCTCATCGCGGTGCTCCGGACACGCGCGGGCGCAGACGCGCGGCGTCGCGCAGGACGTCGACGAAGGGACGTGCCCCGCGCCGGCCGCGTGCGAAGTAGCGCTCCAGGAAGTATTGACCGACTGCCAGCAGCGACGTGATCACGATGTACCAGATGGTGGCGACCAGCAGGAGCGGCATCACCTTGAAGTTCTGGTTGTAGACCAGCTGCACCGAGTACAGAAGATCGGTCACCGCGATCACGCTGACCAGCGATGTCGATTTCAGCAGCCCGATGAGCAGGTTCCCCGACGCGGGAACGATGGCGGGCATCGCCTGGGGCAGCACGATGCGGCGGAACACACGCAGTGGCGTGAGCCCCAGCGAGCGGGCGGCCTCGGTCTGCCCGGGGTCGACCGAGACGAGACCGCCGCGCACGATCTCGGCCGCGAACGCGGCCACATCGATGGTCAGGGCGATGAACGCCGCCGTGAGTGGACCGATGAGATGGGTGGTGTCCACCGAGGTGAACTCCGGCCCGAATGGGATGCCCAGAGATAGCTGGGGATAGAGCGACGCGAGCTGAAACCAGAACAGGATCAGGACCAGCGGCGGTACCGAGCGCACTATCCAGACGAAGACGAACGAGACCGACTGCAGGAGGGGTCCGCCCCACAGCCGCATCGCTGCGAGTCCGACACCGAGGACGAACCCGGCTGCGAAGGTCACTGCGGTGAGCCACAACGTGAGCCACAGGCCGCGGAGTACGGACTCCTGCGTGAAGTAGTGCGCCACGGTGGGCCACTCGAAGCGCTCGTTGGTCACCAGCGTGTGCACGAACATGGCAGCGAGGACGACGACCACGGTCGCGGCGACCCAGCGGGCCGGGCGGCGACGTCCCACCAAGCGCACATGCGGGGCCGGTACGTCGAGCGTGCGCCCCGGCGACACAGTCGGTAACACCATGATCGGCGACGCTAGGTGCATCGCCGCAACGACAGAAGAGTAAGAATCACCCGGACGGGATGGTTTGCGCCGGCGACCTCGATACGCGGCGTCTCGCTACGCTCGGGCGTCGCCACTCGGCCGGCGAGGCCATGGATACGACAAGGCCGGGTGGAATCTCTTCCACCCGGCCTTGTGTGTTCGACGCTGGGGTCAGCTGGCGGCGACGACGGCGAGCTGCACGGTTGCCGAGACCTGCGGGTGCAGGGTGACGGTGACCGGGTAGCTACCGGTGGCCTTGATGTGACCCTTGGGCAGCACGACGTTGCGCTTGTCCACGACGGGTCCGCCGGCGGTCTTGATGGCACCGGCGACGTCTGCCGCGGTGACCGAACCGAACAGCTTGCCCGAGTCGTGGGTCTTGACGTCCAGCGAGACTGCGTCGAGACCCTCGAGGGCCTGCTTCAGCTCGTTGGCGTGCTCGAGACCACGGACCTCGCGGGCCTCCTGCGCACGGCGGATGCCCTCGACCTGCTTCTCGGCGCCGCGGGTGGCCTTGATGGCCAGGCCGCGGGGCAGCAGGTAGTTGCGGCCGTAGCCGTCCTTGACCACGACGATGTCGCCGGCTTCGCCGAGGTTCTCCACGGCGGCGGTGAGGATGAGCTTCATGTCAACTGATCCTTTCCGCTTATCGGCTGGTCGAGGTGAAGGGCAGCAGGGCCACCTCACGCGAGTTCTTGACGGCCACAGCGACGTCGCGCTGGTGCTGCACGCAGTTACCGGTCACGCGACGCGAGCGGATCTTGCCGCGGTCGGACAGGAAACGACGCAGAAGCGCGGTGTCCTTGTAGTCGATGACGGCCTTCTTGTCCTTGCAGAAGCTGCACGCCTTGGTCTTGGTGACCTTTTCGACGCGAGGCTTCCGGCTGGCCTTTGCCTTTGCCATGTGTGTATTGCTCCAGTCAATGCTTCTTCGGGATCGGTCGCTGCCGTGCCCGAGGCTGTCCGAAACCGGTCACCCGAGGTGCCGGCTCCGGGAGATATCAGAAAGGTGGTTCGTCGTCCCCGCCACCGAACGATCCGCCGCTGCTGGCAGGCGCGCTGCCCCAGGGATCGTCGGCGACCTGCTGGTTCGATCCGCCGCCGCGGCTACCGCCGCCGCCACCGGATCCGAATCCGCCGCCGCCACCACCGCCGCCGCGCGAGGCGCGGTTGACCTTGGCGGTGGCGTACCGCAGCGAGGGGCCGATCTCGTCGACCTCGAGTTCCACGACCGTGCGTCGTTCGCCTTCTTTGGTTTCGTAGGACCGCTGCTTGAGCCGTCCCTGCACGATCACCCGGGAACCCTTGGTCAGGCTTTCGGTCACGTTCTCCGCGGCGTCGCGCCAGATGTTGCAGCGGAGGAACAGCGCTTCGCCGTCCTTCCACTCATTGGTCTGGCGGTCGAACGTGCGCGGGGTGGAAGCCACCGTGAAGTTGGCAACCGCTGCGCCGGACGGCGTGAACCGCAGTTCCGGGTCGGCGGTGAGATTGCCGATGACGGTGATGACCGTGTCGCCTGCCATGTGTGTTTCCCCTTGGGTCGTAGGTGGGCACTCGCTGATCGACATGCACCGGGATTTTCTGGGTCAACCCTAGAACCCGGTACCGACGTCTTCAGACGTTCAAGAAACCCTGTGGATTACTTCCGCAGGACCTTGGTGCGCAGAACCGACTCGTTCAGCTTCAGCTGACGGTCGAGCTCGGTAACCGTGGCGGGCTCGGCATTGAGATCGATGACGGCGTAGATGCCCTCATTGTGCTTGAGGATCTCGTAAGCAAGACGGCGCTTGCCCCAGATGTCGACACCATCCACCGAACCGCCATCCTTGCGGACAACATTGAGGAAAGTATCGAGTGAGGGTGCGACGGTGCGCTCGTCCAGATTCGGATCGAGGATGACCATCAATTCGTAGTGACGCATAAGACCACATCACCTCCTATGGGCTAGGTCGGCCACGGACTGTCCGTGGCAGGAGGGTCGCCTGCGTCGGCAACCGGTCCAAGATACATGACCAGGACGTTTTCCCGGAAATCCGAGGTCGTGAGCACCGGTTCAGCGGCTGGTGACGACCTCGTTCTTCGTGGCTCGTCGCTCGCGCTCCTCGCACGTCGCACCTCGCGGAGCAGGGATCGGACACGACGACCTACTCTGTTGGCCATGTCGGAGCCGCGGACCAGTACGCCTCGGCGGATCCCGTGGCTGTCCGGCCGCGGTGAGACCGCGGTCATCGTGCTGGTGTCACTGCTGGCCACCGCGGCGACGATGTTCTGGAGTTTCCAAGCCAAGGCCCGCTGCGGCGGGGCGCCGTTCGACGCCGACGGCCGCAGCGCCAACTGGCCCTCCGGCGATCCCGGCGGTCTCATCCCCTGCTACTCGGACCTGATGTACCTGTGGCTCGGCCGCGACATCAACAACCACGTGTTCCCCTACATCCACGGCGGGATCACCGGGGACGGCACGTTGTTCGGCGGCGTCGTCGAGTACCCGGTGTTGTCCGGTCTGTTCATGTACGTCGGGGCGATCGGCGCCGACACCGACACCGCCTTCTTCACCCAGTCCGCACTGCTGCTGGCGCCGTTCGGATTCGCGATCACGGTGATGCTGGCGCTGATGGTCCGCTGGTGGGCGCTGCTGTGGGCGGCCACTCCCCCGCTGGTCCTGTACTCCTTCCACAATTGGGAGTTGCCGGTGGTCGCGACCGCGGTCGCCGCGATTGCCGTGATGACGTGGGGCGGCTCGATCGATCCCGGCACCGGCCGACGACGACTCCCGCTGCGCACCTGTGCCGTGGTGGCGGCCGTGCTGCTCGCAATCGGGTTCTGTCTCAAGCTCTATCCCGGGATCTTCGTGCTGCCGTTGGCCGCCTACGTCCTGACCGGGGGCGCCGGTGGACTGCGCCGCGCCGGGCGTCGCGGCCTCGACTGGGTGGGTGCCGCATGGGTGGCCGGCACCGCGGTGGTCACCGTCGTCGCGATCCAGTTGCCGTTCATGGTCCTCGGATTCGACGGCTGGAAAGCGGCACTGACGTTCCAGGGGCGGCGCCGGGCCGACGTCGACACCAACTCCATCTGGTACTGGGGTCTGCGCTATCTCACCGGGACGACGGACACCTACCACTCCGTCGTCGGGGTGGCGTCACCGTTGCTGATCCTCGTCGGCTTCGCCGTGGCCATGTACCTGGGGTGGCGCCGCTACGAGCGGATCGGCATCTTCCCCTGGATCGGTGTGAGCGGGGCCATGCTCGCCGGCTTCATGCTGTTCCACAAGGTGCACTCACCGCAGTACACGCTCTGGATTCTCCCGTTCTTCGTGCTCATGCGGGTCCGCTGGCAGGTGATCGCCGTCTACCTGATCACCGACATCGCCCTCGACCTGACGATCTTCCGCCTGTTCCCCATCCGCGACGCCGGCGATCCCCTGCCCTGGTGGGTGCTCACCGGAGTCGCCGGCTCGGTCTGGGTGCATGCGGCGCTGCTGGTCTACCTGATCGGCACGCTCGCCCGCACACCGCTGCGGGAACCCCTCGCGTCGAGGACGATCCGCACCGCCGCGGGACCGGATGATCGCCACGGAGATCCGGCGACTCAGCCGGTACCTGCCACGGACCGTGCCTGACATGAGTTCCTGGTTGGGCTCGGGCCCACTCGTCGGGGAGCGGGTCACCCTGCGGCCGTTGACCGTCGACGACGCTCCGGCGCTCGCCCGCGTGGTCGGGGATCCGGACCGGTTCCGCTGGTCTCCCGGCGTCCCCGTCGACCTCGCCAGCGCCCACCGCTACATCGACGCCGCCAACGCCGACCCCGATGCGCGTGTGGCGTTCGCGGTCGTCGACAACGTCGACGGCCAGGTCGTCGGGTCGACGAGCTTCTACGAGATCGACCACGCCCACCGAAGTGCCTGCATCGGGTACACGTTCTATGCCGAACGTGTTCAGGGGACGACAGTCAACCCGACGGCGAAGTTCCTCCTTCTGCGGCACGCGTTCGAGGACTGCGGCGCCGTACGGATCACCTGGCACACCCACGAGCACAACGCCCGGTCGCGCGCCGCGATCGAGAAACTCGGCGCCCGATTCGAGGGACTGCTCCGCAAACACCGGCAGTTCGGTGACGGCTGGCGGACCACCGCGCTGTACGCGATGACCGACGACGACTGGCCGGCCGCCAAAGCCGAACTGCTACAGAGGATGTCCGCCTGATCCGGGCTCTCTGCCCTCGGGCCCCTTGGTGTGGTCGGGGTGACCGTGCGTCCGTCGATCCTCTTTCATCCGCGCCTCGTGGAGGTGCGTGATCCCGTCGGTCAGCTCGTTCCGTGCCCGATCGGCGTGCTCGCGCAGCGGTTGCCAATAGGTGGCGTCGAACTCCTCGACAACCTGGAACGTCCAGCGGCCGTTGATGACATTGCGTCCGACCATCTCGGTGGCGAGCGCATCCGCGATGTCGGTGTGCCCATCCTCGCGCAGTGCATCCACGGCCTCGCCGAGCAACAGGTCCGCGCGCCCGATGAGCTGATGGAAAGTGTAGAGGTGGCCACGGGCGCGCTCGACGTACTCCAACGCCTCCCCCACCTTGCCGACCGCCTCTGCGGTGCTGTCCGGGATGTTCTCGCCACGCTCAGCCATATCCGGACCATACCCACGACGGGCCCGCCTCAACCCTCAGAGGCGACGGCCGAGGTAGCTGCCGTAGACGTAGTCCTCGTCGAACCCACCGTTGATCTCACTGACCTCGCCGTTGAGTGCATGGCTGATCTTGCGACTCAGTTCACGGAATTCGGGTTGCGCCTCAGCGGATCTCGGCGCCAACGCGGAGAGGGTGCACAACCAGCGGTGGACAACACGCAGATCGTCGGTGGACAAGGGGCCGCGCACCCAGTTCGCCTTCTCCCAGGTCTGCCGCTCCCACGCCTGCCACGGGTGGTCCCATCCGGTCGGAGGCGAGATCGCGAAGAGGCCGCGCACGATGACGTCGTTGCGATCCACCCCGGCGTCCGTGCGCCAGCGGTCCACGAGCCGCGAGTAGGCAACGTAGTCGGCGGCAGTCCAGACGCCGTCGCGCAGGCCCTTCCACCCGGCGCGTCGCAACGACCGGCCCACCTTGGCCTCGAGCACCGGACTCGGATGTTTCGGGTCGCCGCCGCCCGCGAAGTACAGGAACCAGGTGAAACCACCCGGGCCGAGGCGGTCGATGGTGTTGCCGCCCTTGTCCGGTCGCAGCATCGCGTATGCCGCGCCCGGGTCGTCACGACTCGCGAGGGCGGCCTCCTGGAGAAGCCTTCCGAGGCGCTTGCGGTCCGCGGCCACGGCAGCGATCCGCTTCTTGCCGTCGGCGTTCTGCCGACCCAGGCAGAACGCGACGACATTCCACAGCAGCGCGATCGCGTCCTCCGGGGATTCGCCGGCCACCGCACCGAGCGCGAACAGCTCCTGCCGACCGATTCGACTGCCGTGCAAGGTGTTCGGCATCTCGAACTCCGCCAGCGTATCGGTCCACCACTGATGGTCGACCAGTACAGAATCGGCGAGGAGTTCGGCCGTGCGGTCGCCGGCGGCGAGCCAGTCGGTGAGGTCGTCGGGGACTGCGAGTTGCAAGGTGTTCATGGTGGATTGGACGCACCGGCACGGCGTTCGGTTCCCTCGGGTCCGCATCGAACCGCGGTGCGCGGCTACCGGATCACGAAGCCCCGGCCGAAACCGGCTCGGCCACTTCGTCTTCGACTCGTCGCACTCGTCTCGACGGCAGACGGAGCCGGATGCGGTCTGGTGCGCCGTCGAGCACCCCGCCGGCCGGGTCGTCGTACCAGCGTCCGTCGTTTCCGTGTCGGACGAGGTCGTCCTTGGGATGCCAGATCTGCCAGACCACGACCGCACACAGCACGAGGACGATCAGTCCGCGGAGCACCACCGCGGTGGTGAACCACTGGTCGGGGAGCCAGCGTCGCTCCTGGTCGAGGAACAGGCCCATCCGTGGGATCCAGACCAGCGCGTCGATCGTCATCCACGTCAAGAGCAACCGGGTGTGCGGGATCGCGAGGACCGCCAACGGCACCAGCCACAACGAGTACTGCGGACTCCACACCTTGTTGACGAGGAGGAAGCCGGCCACCGCGAGAAACGCGAGTTGCGCGACCCGGGGACGGAACGGCGCGCACAGCCCGATGCCGGTGACCGCCACCAGAACGAGGACGGTCAAACCGACCGACAGCGCGTTCAGATGGTTGATGTTCCATGTGAAACCAAGCGTGTCGGCGAGGATGCGGTAGATGGTGTCGGCATCGGCCGAGCGGTCGCCGTTGAACCGGAAGAACTCCCACCACCCGGTCGGGTACGGGATGAGGATCGGCAGGTTGACCAGCAACCAGGCGGCGATCGCGGCCCCGGCCGTTGCCCCGAACTCGCGGACCCGGCCGGACCGAAGACACAATGCTCCCAGCACCACCAGGAGCAGCGCGGGATAGAGCTTTGCGGCGGCACCGACCCCGATGGCGACGCCGGCGATCCACGGCCGGTCCCGTGACCAGGCGAGCAGCGCGACCGCGACGGCGGCCGTCGCAATGGTGTCGAAGTTGGTGAAGGCGTGCACGAAGACCAGCGGCGAGAGCGCCGCCAGCCAGACCGTCCATATCCGGGTGCGTGCGGTCAGGGCCGTCGCCCAGATCGTGACCAGCCAGAACAGCGCCAGACCGAGCGCGACGATGGTGAAGAACAGCACGACGTCGAGCGCACCGGGGACACCCCAGTTCTCCTCGGCCCACACCCAGCCGCGTGTGAGCTGCGCGGCGCCGTACATGAACATCCCGGTGAGGACCGGGTACTCCATGTAGCGCTTGATGGTCTGGCCCCCGGCGTCCTCCTGGAACCAGAAATCGCGGTAGGGCAGTGCCCCGATGTTGAGTCGTTCGGCGCCGTACAGGCTGATGACGTCGCTGTAGCAGAGGTTGGTGAACTGCCGCTGGTCATCCCAGTCGAGTCGCATCTCGGCGCCCGGCCGACCCGCCGAACCATCGTCTGGCGGAGCCTGCTGCAGACAGCTCGCCTTACCGAACCAGCCGAGGGCCAGTCCGCACAATGCGAGCGCGAACAACACACGCAGCGGTGTCAGGTGGCGGGTGCGGCCGATGACGGCATGCGCGCCCGCCGGGCCGCCGACGAGTGAACTCGCCTCGCGCACCAGGTTGTCCGAGCGCGTGGGGAGTACTCGTTCGGCGTCGACGCGTTCGTCGCGCGCCAACGGCGCAGGGCTGTCCAAGGAAGGGTCGGCTGCGTCGACAGAGTCAGCCGGGGGATCCTGGTCAGCCGACGGGCGGTTCAGGGATTCCTCCGCCGTCCTCACCGCCGGGCTGGTTGCCTCCGCGACCCGGCGTGTTCCCGCCGCCGGCACCACCACTGTCGGGCGAGTTGCCGTCCGGCGAGTTGCCACCACCGTTGCCGCCTCCACCGCGCGGGCCCCCCGGGAGCGGGATGGTGACGCCCGGTGCGAGTGTCAGGTTGCCGTCACCGCCCTGATCAGGGATCTCGAAGGTCGGTGCGGAAGGTCCGCGCGAGCGCGTCGACGGCGCGTAGGTCGTCGCCGGCGCCTCATACGGGATGCCGACCTCTCCGCCGATCGCCTCTTCGGGTTCGGGGAACTCCTTGATCTCCTTGCCCTCGAGGGCGGAGTTCATGGCCGCCTTCCAGATCTGCGAGGGCAGGCCGCTGCCGTAGATCGACGCGCCGCTGTAGTTGGTGAGCGCGGTGCCGTCGTTGGTGCCGACCCAGACCGCGGTGGACAGCTGCGGGGTGTACCCGACCATCCATGCGTCCTTGTTCTTACCGGTGTCACCGAGCTGCACGGTGCCGGTCTTGGCAGCGGCGGGACGCGCGCCGAGCGACGGGTCGTAGAGCGAGTTGCCGTTGGAGTACGCCGGGATCGGTTCGAGTGCCGCGGTCACGGTGTCGGCGACCTTGGCCGGGAAGACCCGCTTGCCCTCGTTCTTGCGCTCGAAGAGCACCTGGCCCCCGGAGTCGGTGACCTTCTGCACGAAGTACGGCTCGTGGTAGACGCCGGAGGCCGCGAGCGTCGCATACGCCGAGGCCATGTCGATGACGCGCGACTGGTACTGGCCCAGCACGACGCCGCCCTCGGGCGAGCCGTTCGCCTCCTGCAGGGTCTTCTCGATGTTGCCGAAGGACTCGGCGACGCCGGCTCGGTGCGCCGCGTCGGCGACATCCTGGGCGCCTCGCTTGAGGTCCATCATGAGGCGGTAGTAGACGGTGTTCAGCGACATCTTCATCGCGGTCGCGAGGTTGCACGAGCCGCAGCTCTCGCCGTCGGAGTTCTCGACCGTCAGTCCGCCGCTGGCCTCGAAGGGCGCCGAGCTGTAGGTCTTCGACAGCGGGATGTCCTGTTCGAGGGCCGCGATGAGCGCGAAGACCTTGAACGACGAGCCGGTCTGGAGGCCGGCCTGTGCGAGATCCCAGCCACCGGCGTTGTCACCGCCGTAGTAGCCGCGCACAGCGCCGGACTGCGGGTCGATAGAGACCACCGACGCGAGGAGGTCGTTGGGCTCCCCGTTCAGCTGGCCGTTCGGGCACTTGTAGATCTTGTTCTTGCGGCAGGCCGCCTGGACGACGCCGTTCTGCACCTGGGGGTCGATGGTGGTGCTGATCTTCAGGCCGCCGGTCTGCAGCTGCTTCTCGGTGATGCCGACGCTGTTGAGTTCTTCGAGGACCCGACGCTTGATCAGACCGTTGGGACCGGGAGTCTCGTCACTGCCGCTGACCCGCGCCTTGACGGTCTTGGGGAAGACCGCGTTGTCGGCCTGCTGCTTGGTGATGGCTCCGGTCGCGACCATGCCGCTCAGCACGTAGCGCCACCGGGCCTCGGTCGCCTCGAGGTTGTTCTCGGGGTCGTAATACGACGGCGCACGGATGACGCCGGCGAGCAAAGCCGCTTCCTCGAAGGTCAGCGGGTTTTTCTTGGCACGCGCCGGATCGGTGATCGACTTGTTGAAGTACTTCTGCGTGGCGACGGCCACGCCGTAGGCGCCGCGCCCGAAGTAGATGGTGTTGAGGTAGGCCTCGAGGATCTTTTCCTTGGACCAGCCGTGCCGCTCGTTCATCTTGGCGGCGATCGCGAGTTCCTTGAACTTGCGATCGAAGCTGCGTTCGTCGCCGACGATCGCGTTCTTGACGTACTGCTGGGTGATCGTCGAACCACCACCGGCGGAGGTGTTGCCGGTGATCTGACCGATTACCGCGCGGGACAGGCCACGCGGCGAGAAGCCGTTGTTGGTCCAGAACTCGCGGTCCTCGGCGGCGACGATCGCCTGGATCATCGTGTCGGGGATCTCGTCGAACGGCACCACCTGGCGGTTGCCGTCGGGCTGGGTGATGTCGGCAAGGGTGCGGCCGGAGGTGTCGACGATCGTCGCCTTCTGGCTGACCTCGGGTTCGGGGATCTCCGCGGTGAAGTAGGTGAAGGCGAACGCGATGATCAGCACCAGCACGATGGCCGGGACGATCGCACCCACCGCGCCGAGCGCCCAGGCGAACCGTTTCTGCCGCTCCTCCGCGGCCTGCCTGTTGGCTCGTCCGTTGTTACCGCCACCGTTGCGACCGGGACGGGATCCGGTACCGCGCGGTGTGGGCGAAGAACCGTACGCCTCGCTCATCGTCCACCTTTCCTACCGGGCCGTGCGGCGCGTTCACACCGTTGACCTCGGTCTCAATTCTCTAGCCTCGTGCCACTCCACTTTGACAGCCCGCATGAGGCCGCGGCAAAGAGCCGCAGGCCAGCGCGCTACTTGGCCACGCGTCGGGTGCGACGCGTGGTCCGCGGCGGCAGCCCGGCAACGTATGACTGCACCAAATGGTTCCAGCTGCACGTCCGACACACTTCGACGACATGCACCGAGAACTCCTCGGCGGTGGTCGCCAGCCGGGCGATCTCCTCTGCGCTCCGCGCTGAGCCGCTCACCTGGCCCAGACGTTCGCCGAACACCCAGGAGACAAGCGTGACCTGCTCTTTCCGGCAGATCGGGCACATCGTCTCGCTGGGCCGACCGTGGAACTTCGCCGCGCGCAGAAGATACGGACTCGCATCGCACACATCGGCCACGGCGGTCCGGCCCGCGTGGACCGAGGACAGCCGAGCGCGCCGCTGCAGGGCGTAGTCGACGATCTGGCGTTGCACGGTTTCAAGCGTACGTGGTCACAGGTTTGTCGTCGGCGCGACGGTCCGGGCGCTTCACCGAGACGGGTGGTCCCCCATCGCGGCCCGGGACCCGGAGTACCTCCCTCGACCGACCTCCTCGTGGACACGGTTATATCGGTGCGATACATTGGCAAACACATCGGAGCGAGGTGTTGTGCTGTCAGCACCTTCCGACACATCGACGGACCGGAGGGGGTGACGAAGTGCTCGAGCTCGCGATTCTCGGATTGCTTCTCGAAGCCCCGATGCACGGTTACGAGCTGCGCAAGCGACTGACCGGTCTCCTCGGGGCTTTCCGTGCCTTCTCCTACGGTTCGCTGTATCCGACCCTGCGTCGGATGCAGGCCGACGGTCTCATCGACGAAGCCGACGCGCCCTCGGGCATGAAGGTTCGTCGTGGGCGTCGGGTGTACCAGCTCACCGATGCCGGTCGCGCTCGGTTCGCCGAGCTCGTGGCCGACACCGGTCCGCAGAACTACACCGATGACGGTTTCGGTGTGCATCTGGCGTTCTTCAGCCGGACTCCCGCAGTTGCGCGCATGCGCATCCTCGAGGGTCGTCGCCGGCAGGTGGAGGAGCGCCGCGAAGGGTTGCGTGAGATCGTCGGACGGTCCAACCGGGCGGTCGATCGCTACACCCGCCAGCTGCATCAGCTCAGCCTGGAGTCCAGCGAACGGGAGGTCCGCTGGCTCAACGAGCTGATCGCCGCCGAGAGCTCCCAGCAGCGAGACGGGACTCCAAGTCCGTTTGATTCCGACACATTCGATCCCGACGACACCGCTCGGGACGACGCCGGAACCGAACAGTCACCTGTCGATCCGGGGCCGGGCACCGGCACCGGGCGATCCGATGACGAATTGCCAGAACCGGACTCGACGCAGAGCCGGGACGAACAGCTCGGGCACCCGAGCAAGTGAAAACACCGGTGGCGCAGCGAAGGTCTGCGACGCCGCAACAAGAAGGAGAGCCCGACCATGGGTGAGCCCAATAAGGTGCGCGTTGCCATTGTGGGCGTAGGAAACTGCGCTTCATCCTTGGTGCAAGGCGTGCAGTACTACAAGGACGCCGACGAGAACGCCAGCGTTCCCGGCCTGATGCATGTGAAGTTCGGTCCGTACCACGTCCGCGACGTCGAGTTCGTCGCCGCGTTCGACGTGGATGCCAAGAAGGTCGGCTTCGACCTGTCCGACGCGATCTTCGCGAGCGAGAACAACACCATCAAGATTGCCGACGTGCCGCCGACCGGTGTCACCGTCCAGCGCGGCCACACCCTCGACGGTCTCGGCAAGTACTACCTCGAGACCATCACCGAGGCCGACGGCTCGGGTGTCGACGTCGTCCAGGCCCTCAAGGACGCCGAGGTCGACGTCCTCGTCAGCTACCTGCCGGTGGGCTCGGAGCAGGCCGACAAGTTCTACGCACAGTGCGCCATCGACGCCAACGTCGCGTTCGTCAACGCACTCCCGGTCTTCATCGCCTCTGACCCCGAGTGGGCCCAGAAGTTCACCGACGCCGGTGTCCCGATCGTCGGCGACGACATCAAGAGCCAGGTCGGCGCCACCATCACCCACCGCGTGATGGCGAAGCTGTTCGAGGATCGCGGCGTCACCCTCGACCGCACCTACCAGCTCAACGTCGGCGGCAACATGGACTTCAAGAACATGCTCGAGCGTGAGCGCCTGGAGTCCAAGAAGGTCTCGAAGACCCAGGCCGTGACCTCCAACCTGACCGGCTCGCTCGCCGGCAAGGTCGAGGACAAGAACGTCCACATCGGCCCGTCGGATCACGTCGCATGGCTCGACGACCGCAAGT
The DNA here is from genome assembly GCF_000298235.1 of Gordonia namibiensis NBRC 108229. Taxonomy (GTDB): domain Bacteria; phylum Actinomycetota; class Actinomycetes; order Mycobacteriales; family Mycobacteriaceae; genus Gordonia; species Gordonia namibiensis. Next base: position 72,557 of record NZ_BAHE01000054.1, on the reverse strand, counting down.
GGGCCTACGTCCGCCTCGAGGGTCGTGCCTTCGGTGACGTGCCGCTGAACCTGGAGTACAAGCTCGAGGTCTGGGACTCCCCCAACTCGGCCGGCATCATCATCGACGCCGTGCGCGCCGCCAAGATCGCCAAGGACCGGGGCATCGGCGGCCCGATCCTCCCGGCATCGGCCTACCTGATGAAGTCCCCGCCGAAGCAGCTCGCCGACGACGTCGCGCGTCAGCAGCTCGAGGCGTTCATCGTCGAGGCCTGATCCTCTTCGGAACGATCCACGACGTCCCCGTCGGGATTCGTGAGGTACATCCTCACGATCCGGCGGGGACGTCGTCGTTTCCGGCGACAAGTTCGTGAATCCGCCCGTGACCTGGTCGTCGGTGCCCGAGAATGATTCCTCGAACCACCAGTTGCCGGACGAGCGACGAGGAGACGACCGGGATGGCTTCGAAACTGATCAGGGCTTGTGTGCAGTGGCTGTCTCGGGTGTCGTGGTGATGCTCGGTCTATCCGGGGGTGGAACCGCGGCCGCCGCACCGTCACCCACGCCGGCCGCGACCGTGGTGGGCGGCTGCGACGGCGCGAAACTGGTTCAACCACGCACCCTCTCGTCGATCTTCTGCGCCGATGTGGGAGTCATCGTCTCCGACATCACCTGGCTGGCGTGGACCGACGCCTTCGCCGTCGGCTTCGGTACCGAGAACCGCAAGCTGTGCGAGCCGAACTGTGCGGCCGGGAAGGTCGCGAAGTACCCGGTCGGGATCTGGCTCTTCGCTCCGAAGAAGGGTGCGTTCACCCAGGTCTCGCTCTACTCCTCGATCACCGGTCCGCCGGAGACCTATCAGCTCACCGGCTTCGTGCGCTGATCGCACCCCGGGTCAGCTGATCTCACCGCTGTCCTGCAGCACCGTCTCCTCGGCACGATGTTCATCCGGATGCTCCTCGGCGGCGAGCCGCGGGATGAGGCCCCCGGCCAGGACATCCGAGACCTGACGCTTCGAGAGTCGATGTCGGACCTCGATTTTGCGGTCCTTGGTGACGTTGCGGACGGTGAGCACGTCGTCGGTGCCGAGCGCGTCGCGCAGGTTCTCCAGCCGCAGGGTGTCGTCCTGGTCGACGGCGTCGTAGTCGGCGGGATCGGTGAATTCGACTGCCAGCACACCGAAGTTCGCGAGATTCTGCCAGTGGATGCGTGCGAACGACTTGGCGATCACCACCCGCAGGCCGAGGTGGCGCGGCGCGATCGCCGCATGCTCGCGTGACGAGCCCTGCCCGTAGTTGTCACCGCCGATGATGATGTGCCCGGTGTCGGCGGATCGTGCTCTCTCGGTGTAGGTGTCGTCGATCCGCGTGAAGCAGAACTCGGCGAGCTTGGGGATGTTCGACCGGTACGGCAACGCTTTCGCACCTGCCGGCGAGATGTCGTCGGTGGAGATGTTGTCGCCGACCTTCAACAGCACCGGCGCCTCGACGACGTCGGGCAGGGCGTCGAGATCCGGCAGGTCGGAGATGTTGGGCCCCTTCACCGGTTCGACCTTCGTCGCCTCCTCCGGCGGTAGCGGCGGGACCAACATCGCGGTGTTGATCGAGTGCTCCTCGGGCAGGCCGAGTTCCGGGTAGGAGACATCGTTGTCGGCAGCCCACTCGCGGGGATCGGTGATCACGCCGGTCAGCGCCGATGCTGCCGCGGTCTCCGGCGAGCACAACCACACCTTGTCGTCCTTGGTGCCCGACCGCCCGGGGAAGTTACGCGGCATGGTGCGCAAGGAGTTCTGGCCGGTCGCGGGTGCCTGTCCCATGCCGATGCAACCCATACAACCGGCCTGGTGGATACGTGCACCGCTGATGACCAGGTTGGTCGTGGCGCCCATCTTGGTGAGGTCGGTGAGGATCTCGCGCGAGGTCGGGTTGATGTCGAAGCTGACACTCGACGACGTCTGCCTCCCCGCCACCATCGCTGCGGCGATCGCGAAGTCGCGGAGACCGGGGTTGGCGCTCGACCCGATGACCACCTGCGAGATCTCCTCGCCCGCGACCTCGCTGACCGGCACGACGTCGCCCGGCGAGGACGGCTTCGCGATCAACGGGACGATCTCGGAGAGGTCGATGGTCTCCTCGGCGTCATAGCTCGCGCCGTCGTCGGCGACCAGCTCGGTCCAGTCGTCTTCGCGGCCCTCTGCGCGCAGGAACTCGCGCACCGCGTCGTCGCTGGGGAACACCGTCGTCGTGGCCCCGAGTTCGGCACCCATGTTCGCGATCACGTGGCGATCCATCGCCGTCAGACTCGCCAAGCCGGGACCGTGGTACTCGATGATGCGGTTCACGGCACCCTTCACGTCGTGGCGCCGGAGCATCTCGAGGATCACGTCCTTGGCCGAACACCACGGCGGCAGTTCGCCTTCCAGCCGGACGCCCCAGATCTCGGGCATACGGATGTTCAGCGGGCGACCCGTGATGGCCAGTGCCACTTCGAGTCCGCCGACCCCGATCGCGAGCATCCCGAGTGATCCGGCGGCAGGCGTGTGGGAGTCGGAACCGACCATCGTCTTGCCGGGGACGCCGAACCGCTGCATGTGAGTGGGATGGGAGACGCCGTTGCCGGGCTTGGAGAACCAGAGGCCGAAGCGTTCGCACGCGGTGCGCAGGTACTCGTGATCCTCGGCGTTCTTCTCGTCGGTCTGCAGCAGGTTGTGGTCGACGTACTGGACGCTCACCTCGGTGCGGGCGCGGTCGAGACCCAGCGATTCCAGTTCCTGCATCACCAGCGTGCCGGTGGCGTCCTGGGTGAGGGTCTGATCGATGCGGATCGCGATCTCTTCACCGGGCGTCATGTCCCCGGCCTCGAGGTGGGCTTCGATGAGCTTCCGGGCAACGTTCTGGGCGGGCATCGCACACTCCTGATCGGCTCACGCCCGAGCCATTCATGGCTCGTGGCTGAACCGGAGTCAGAACCTGTCCGCGTCGTCGACGCGGTGACGCGCCAGGCGCTCTCGCTCGGACTGATCCCCATGGTCCCAGCGATGGTCGGCGGACGCCAGGGTCGCGTCGACGTGCGTGCGCCGAACGACTCCTCGGGTGGGTCCGGAAACCGGGAACCCGCAGGTCATCCATCCGACTCAGTGACCACGACACACCCTTCGCATAGAGTGTTGACGTTGCTCCGTACGGCCGAACAACGGGTGTACCGGACATCGACAGACCACGTACCAACAGAAAGGCACAATCTCATGGGCGTGAGCCTGAGCAAGGGCGGAAATGTCTCGCTGACCAAGGAGGCCCCGGGACTCACCGCAGTGTCCGTCGGTCTCGGCTGGGACATCCGCACCACCACCGGCGCCGACTTCGACCTGGACGCCAGCGCGATCGCACTCGGCGCCAACAAGAAGGTGCTCTCCGATCAGCACTTCGTCTTCTTCAACAACCTGCGCTCCCCCGACGGCTCGATCGAGCACACCGGCGACAACCTGACCGGTGAGGGCGAGGGCGACGACGAGTCGATCAACGTCGACCTGGCGGCCACCCCGCCGGAGGTCGATTCCATCGTCTTCCCCGTCTCGATCTACGACGCCGACGCGCGTTCGCAGTCGTTCGGTCAGGTCCGCAACGCCTTCATCCGCGTCGTGAACCGCGCCAACGGCGCCGAGATCGCCCGCTACGACCTCACCGAGGACGCCTCCACCGAGACCGCGATGGTCTTCGGTGAGCTGTACCGCCACGGTTCGGAGTGGAAGTTCCGCGCTGTCGGCCAGGGCTACGCATCGGGGCTCGCGGGTATCGCCCGCGACTTCGGCGTGAACGTCTGACATTCTCGTCGACCCGGCTGCCCGTCAGCTTCATGGATGCCGCACCCCCTGTTTCAGCGGGTGCGGCATCCGTGTGTCGTGACCACCGTCCGACGAAGCTGTCGGCCAGTCCATCTGCTCCCTAGAAAGGCCACAATCCAGTGGTAGTAAGAATTTTCGGCCTCTCCTTCGTCATAACGATCGTGGCGCTGGTCGTCGCGTTCCTCTACGGCGGCGTCGAAGCGCTGATCCTCACCGCGATCCTCGGCATCTTCGAGGTCACGCTCTCCTTCGACAACGCGGTCATCAATGCGACCGTGCTCCGCAGGATGAGCGAGTTCTGGCAGAAGATCTTCCTCACCATCGGCATCCTGATCGCCGTCTTCGGTATGCGTCTGGTGTTCCCGCTGGTCATCGTGTGGCTCGCATCCGGACTCAACCCGGTTGAGGCGCTCGATCTCGCGTTGAACCCGCCGCCCGCCGACGCCGCCTACTTCGCCGACGGTTCCCCCAGCTACGAGACGATCATCACCGACGCCCATCCGCAGATCGCCGCCTTCGGTGGCATGTTCCTGCTGATGCTGTTCCTCGGCTTCCTCTTCGAGGAGAAGGAACTCACCTGGCTGACCTGGATCGAGCGCCCGCTCGAGCGTATCGGCAAGCTGGAGATGCTCGAGGTCGTCATCGCGATCGGTCTGCTGGTGCTCACCGCCACGTTCATCGCGCCGGCCGACGAGCGGTCGACGGTCATGATCGCCGGCTCGCTCGGCATGATCACCTACATCCTGGTCAACGGACTCGGTGAGTTCTTCAACGTCGAGATCGAGGAAGAGGTCGAGGGACTCGACGAGTCGGCTGAGAAGTCCACCGGCCGTTCGGGTCCGACCGACCTGGCCAAGGCCACCGGCAAGGCGGGCTTCTTCCTGTTCCTCTACCTGGAGGTCCTGGATGCCTCGTTCTCGTTCGACGGTGTGATCGGAGCCTTCGCCATCACGGCCGACCCGATCCTGATCGCGCTGGGCCTCGGCCTCATCGGCGCGATGTTCGTCCGTTCGCTCACCGTGTACCTCGTCCGCAAGGGCACGCTCTCGGAGTACGAGTACCTCGAGCACGGCGCGCACTGGGCGATCGGCGCGCTGGCGCTCATCCTGCTGTACTCGATCGGCACGCACGTGCCCGAGATCATCACCGGCCTCGTCGGTCTGGTCCTGATCATCGCGGCACTGTTGTCGAGCATCGTCCGGCGGAAGCGCAAGGAAGCGGCCGAGCCGGTAGGCGTCTGACCCTTCGAGGCTCGTCGCTGCGCTCCTCGCACCTCAGGGAGCGGGGACACCGCAAACAGCTGCGCCGCAGATCCTTTCGGGGGTCTGCGGCGCAGTTGTCGTATGGGTCGTGCTCAGCCCTGGTGCTGCGTGAGCTGCTGGGTGATCTGCTGGTTGATCTGCTGCAGGCCCGGCACCGAGAGTCCCGGCAGCTGGCCCTGGATAGTGCGAAGGACCGACGAGTCGTCGCGCACCTTCTCGCTCGACTGCACCAGAACCGTTCCGGCGCCGGTGAAGTCGAACTGTCGTTCCTCTCCGGAGCTGATGCCGAAGCGCTGGCCGGCAGCCGCGATGAAGCTGTTCACCCACGCCTGGTCGTAGTGATGGCTCGGAGACGGGCAATCCGACCATCCGACAAGCGCTTCGGGGTCGACGCGCACGGGTGGCTCGACGAACATGACCGGCCCGTTCGACGACGCCAGGAACTTGCCGGTGCCGATCAGGGTGAGGAAGCCGGGCACGATCGACTGGTTCAGCGAGAGATCCGGCTGGAACGCCAGCAGATTCGAGGCACGGATGGTGAGGTTGCCGTCCTCGAGGTCGTAGGCGTTGATGTCGTAACCGCGGTCACCGATGATCAGCTTGCCCTGCCCCTCGGCCACCACGTAGTCGCCCAGGTACAGCGGGGCCGAGAACTGCTGCGCCACCATCTGCAGCAGCTGGCCCTGCAATCCTTGCTGGAGCGAGGTGAACTGCATCTGGCCGTAGTAGGCGATCATCGCGCCCTTGGACATGAACCACGGCTGGGTGAGGTCGATGCAGAACGAGTAGTTGTTGTCCGCGACGTTGTCGTCCGATGGCAGAGTCATCGGATTCCACACGGTGTTGAGTTGGCTCACAGCTTCTCCTCCGATGCCTGCACGTAGACGATGCCCTGTCCGGAGCATTCCAATTGCATTGCCTCGCCGCCGGTCCGGCCGACATTGCGCCAGCTGACGGTCGAGCGCAGGTTGGTGTTGACCTGTCCCGCGGAGCCGACGAAGGCCTGCGGGTCGACGGTCACCGGCGGCTTGTTCGGCGACACCTCGAGTTCGAAAATGCCTCCGTGACCGAGGATCACCGCCTGCCCCGGCCCGGAGAGCTGCGTCGTGAACATGCCCTGGCCCGTGACGACACCGGCAGCCGCGGACCGCAGGGCACCGAAGAGGCCGCCGCCTCCGCCACCACCGCCGACAGAGCCGCCCTGCGAGGCGACAGAGACCACCGATGCCTGCAGGTTGGCCCCGTACGCGAGCAGCCGAGACGCCTCGACGCGGATGGTGCCGCCGACCGCGCCCAGGTCGACGACGTGAACCTCGATCCCGAGGAATCCGTAGTGCACCTCGCCCTGGCCCTGCGCGATCATCGTCGACTCGTGCTCGCCGGCGAGCATCCGGCCGGCCATGCCGCCCACGGCACCCAATCCCGGCATGCCGCCGCCCATTCCCCCGCCGACCTGGTGCGGTTGGAAGAAGACGTTGCCCTTGTAGAAGAGCATCGCGCCCTTACGGGCGACTATCGGGCCGCTGCGACCGATGTCGACGGAGACGACCTTGCTGTTGACCTTGGTGAACATCCGCTACCCCACCCTCACCGCTCGGCCGGCTGGATCGACACGACACCGGTTCCGTCCCACCGCAACGAGAACGCCTCGCCGCTACCCTGCCCCATTACCGAGCGCCACGAGACGTCCGTGACGAAAGACTGATTCAATTGCCCACGGGCACAGACGAATGCGTCCGGGTCGACGACCAGTGGGTACTGCGGGGACACCTCGAGATGGATCAGCGGTCCGCCGTTGGACAGCAACGCGATCTGGCCGTAACCGCTGACCGTCGTCGTGAACAGGCCCTGACCCGACGACGCGCCGCGCAGACCCGCGAACGTCACATTCGTCTGGAGGTTCCCGTTGAGCACCATGAGCTGCTCGGACTCGACCTGCAGCGTCTCGTTGTTGAGTTCGATGATCGTCGTCTCGGCCGCGTTGTGGGCGAAGTAGACGATGCCGTTGCCCGAGGCCTCCATGAGGGACAACGCCTCACCGGTAGCCCGCTGCTTGAGACCGGCGAGCACCCCGTCGCCACCGCCGAAACCGGCCGACTTGAACGCGACCTGCCCCTCGTAGGCCACCATCGACCCGCTGATCGCGCGGACCGACGTGTTGTTCAGCCTGGCCTCGACCACGCGTTTGGATCGTTGTACCAACTGCATTCGACGTGCCTCTCTCGCGCCGCCGGGAGGCCGCCGCTCGGCCGCCCTCGTGTGTTCCCCGACGCCATCCCCGAATCACGGCACCACCGCCGATCGGCATCCATCACCGCCATGAGGCGACTGATCAGCTCGGCCTCGAGTCGATCGGTCCGGCCTCATACCGAGTTGAAATTAGCCGATAGCATCGTGTCGTGCCCGGAAACTTCGTACGTCGTTGGTTCGGCAACGATTCACGCACGAATTCCGCCTCACCTGCATCATCGGAACAAATGACAGCGGCCTTCCTGGAGTCCGAAACGGTTCTCGCCGACATCGATCCGGCGGTCGCCGTGGTCGCCGCCACCGACCCTCGCTCCCAGTTGCGCGGTGCCTGGTCGACGATCCGCGATCAGCACGCCCAGGTGACCGCCGACTATCTCCATCTCGTCTCCCCGCCCGAGGGCACGCGCGTCCGACAGCAGGACTACGACCGCACCACCGAGGCCCTCCGGGCGGTCACGGCGTCGATGCGCGGCTTCGCCGAGGCAAACGCGGGTGCACTCCGACGCGCCCGTGCCACAGTGCAGGCCGCGAACGCTCAGGACCACGAGGCGCGCGTCGCCTCGCATCGGGCGATGACCGCCCTCGAGAACGCCGGTCCGGCGATCGGCCGGCTGCAATCGGTCACCAGGGCCACCGACGAACTCGACCGGTCCTTGAGAGTTTTCGAGCAGAGTTCGGCTCTACACGAGCGGCAGTCGGCAGCTGCGACAGTCATCACCTCGGCACAGCGGCTCGAGAGCCTGCTCCGCGAGGCGCCCGCCTTCGCCGACCGCGCCCGTCAGGTCATCCGGTCGGTGGAAACCCGACGCAGCGCCATCGCGACCCGCAGCACACAGGTTCCCGACACGCTCTCGGCGTTGCGCCGCGAGTTCAGCGCGGACTGTTCCACCGACCTGGAGCGCACCGAGGCCATCGTCGACGAGCGTCTCGCCCATGCGGATACGGCGATCTCCTCAGCGCGCGGGATGCTCGCCGATGCCCCCGACCAGGCAATCGACCAAGCCGACGCCGCCCGCGACGATCTGTCCGTCGCGGAGGCCGCCGTCGATGCCGCCCTCGATCGGCTTCGGGTCCTACGTGAGGTGCGTGCCGACCCCCAGGACGCCGAACGCAGCGTCCGCTTTCGTCTCCGCGACGCCCAACTCTTCGCGGTCAACCATTCTCTGGTTGACGAATGGGGCTCCGTACTCGATGCTCAGGCCGACCGGATCGAGCGTGCGAAGGGGGACCTCGATCGCGTCCACCCCGACTATTGGGGATATCTGACCCAGCTACGAGCCGTGGACGACCGGATCAGCGAGATCGTTTCCCGGATGAGAGGACAGGTGGCCGCGCGATGACCACCACGGCCAGCCACGACGAGACCTGGCTCGAACCCGGAACAATCCGGCATTTCGATCATTTGGGGCCTGCCACCCGTGAGCAGCTGTTCTTCCGGCACCCGGAGGCGATCGATCGCACCTGGCCCGCACCGAGATTGGCGATCGCGCTCGGCGCCACCCTCTACGTGCCCGCCACCCGCCCCGATCTCGTCGAGGTCATCCGCAAGCGGCGGGCCGAGGGCGTGATCTCCATGGTCATCGACCTCGAGGACGCGGTCGCCGATCACGACGAAGCGGACGCCATCGACCACGCGGTCGCAGCCCTGCGCGACATCGGGGAGAATCCCGGCGCGCCGATGCTCCTCTTCGTCCGTCCGCGATCGGCCGACCGCATCCTGCGCATCGCCAGGGCGCTCAAGACCCCTTCAGGCGCGAACACTCCGTCCGCGCTGACCGGTTTCGTCGTCCCGAAGTTCGACTCCACCAACGCCGAAGAGGCGCTCGCCGCCGTCGTCCAGGCGAGCGAGCTACTGGGTCAACACCTCTGGGTCATGCCGGTTCTGGAGTCCGCCGCGGTGGTCCACCGCGAGACACGCGACGACGAACTCACCGCCCTGGCCGCACACCTCAGCGCGCATCGCGCCAACGTACTCGCCGTTCGTATCGGGGCCACCGACATCTGCGGTTATTTCGGCATCCGTCGCGACCGCGACCTCACGATCTATGACGTCCGGGTCGCCGCCGACGTGATCGCCGGCATCGTCAACCATCTCGGACGCACCGACGAATCCGGCTTCGTCGTGACCGGGCCGGTGTGGGAGTACTTCGCCGATCACGAGCGCATGTTCCAGCCGATGTTGCGGCACACGCCTTTTCGCGAGAACGACGCCGTCTACTTCCGGCAGCAACTGGTCAGCAGGGACATGGACGGCCTGTTGCGTGAGATCTCGCTCGACCGCGCCAACGGCCTCCACGGCAAGACGGTGATCCATCCGGCCCACGTCGCCGCCGTGCACGCGCTGTCCGCGGTTACCCACGAGGAGTATCACGATGCGCTCGACATCCTCGCCGGTGAAGCCGGCGGTGTCCGGGCATCCTCGTATCGGAACAAGATGAACGAGCTGAAACCGCATCGCAATTGGGCGCTGCGCGTGATCGACCGGGCCGCCGCTTTCGGCGTGACCCGCCAGGGCATCGGTTTCGTCGATCTTCTGACCGCCCTCGCCGCTCCGGGACCGGCGGCCCGGTGAACGCAGTGAACCACGAGCCGTACGACCGCGAACCGGACTGGGTCACCACCCGCTTCGGCGTGCAGGTCGCGCCCGATGGCACCGGATATGCCGGGCATCATCTGCGCGACCTCGTCGTCCTCGGTCTGCGACACAACAAACGGCGCGCCCACCTACTGGTCTCGACTGTGCTCGGCAAGCACATCCCCACGCCCCCTCACATCGTTCGCGGCGCGGCCGACGACCTCGGTGCGGCGATCATCGAGCAGATCGGCGCCGACGCCGCGCGCAACTCCATCGTGTTCGGTTTCGCCGAGACCGCGACCGGCCTCGGCCACTGTGTCGCCCAGCGGATCTCCGCATCCCGTTACCTGCATTCGACGCGACGCCAGCTGCCCGGCGTGGTCGTGTCGGGGACGTTCGAAGAGGGGCATTCCCACGCCACGACCCACCTGCTGCAACCGAGTGATCCGGGCTTCCTCGACGCTGCCGCACCGGACGAGACGCTGATCCTCGTCGACGACGAGATCTCCACCGGCACCACGGCACTGGGCGCGATCGAGACGATCGTCGCGGCGCGTCCGCGCACACGGTTCGTCGTCGCCTCCCTCGTCGACATGCGCAGCCCCGACCAGCGGGCCGAATGCGAGAAGGCCGCCGCCGACCTCGGCGTGGAGGTCTCCTACGTCGCGCTGACTCACGGTTCGGTCACGCTGCCACCCACTCTGCTCGACGACGTGTGGGGGCTGACATCGGGCACGCTCAATCCCGTTGCGGGGAAACGAGCGCACGTCACCACGCTCGACCTCGACTGGCCGGCGGGGACACCCGACGGCGGCCGCCACGGTTTCGAACGATCCGATGCGGGGCCCTTCCGAGAGGCGACCGAGGCCGCCGCCTCGACCATCGCAAAGCATCTCGACTCGCAGCGGCCCGTCGTCGTGGTCGGACACGAGGAGCTGATGTACGCGCCGCTGTGCATCGGCGAGGGTCTCGAGCAGCGTGGCTTCGTGACCGGTTACCAGACGACCACCCGGTCGCCCGCGCAGGTGCACGACGTGCCCGGTTACCCGCTGCGGCGGGGATTCCGTTTCCTCGCACCCGAATCCGATCCCGAGACACCGCGCTACATCTACAACGTCTCGTCGGACGCCCTGCCCGATCCGCAGGTGGTGGTCGTGGTCGACACACCGGCCGACACACCTGAACTCCGCGCCCCCGGCGGCCTCCTGGACGTGCTCACCGCGGCCGGCCATCCCGTCACGCTGGCGATCCTCCCGGCAACCGACCAGGCGCAACTCCGCGCATCACGACAGGCGGTCAAAACCGTGACGTCCACACCCCCGCTCCGCGGTCCCGATTTCGGCTCCTATGCACCCGACGAGGTCACCTGGCTGCTCAAGGACCTCTCCGACATCGCACTCGAGGGCGACCTGCACGAGCGCGAACGCCGAATCCAGTCGGGCAAGGCGCATTACGCCGAGTCCCTGCCGATCGAGTACCAACCGGGTCGCGAGTATCAGGACCTCTTCCAGGCGACGCTGGAGTCGTCGGCGCAGCGGCTCGCCGAGGCGGTCGGCGTCGTCTCCGAACTGATTCTCGCCGAACGGAGTTCATCCCCGACACTCGTGTCGCTCGCGCGAGCCGGGACACCCGTCGGAATCCTGATCCGCCGGTGGATGCAGGCGGTCCACGGTATCGAGCCCCAGCACTACACCATCTCCATCGTGCGCGACCGCGGGATCGACACGGTTGCACTGGATCACATCGTGAAACGCCACCCCGCCGAATCGGTCGTCTTCGTCGACGGATGGACCGGCAAGGGTGCGATCCAGCGCGAACTCACCGCGGCGCTGGCCGACTACGCGCGGCTGCCCGGCCGCCCGGCCCTGCATGACGAGCTGGCGGTACTCGCCGACCCCGGGTCCTGCACCACCCTGTTCGGCACGCGCGACGACTTCCTCATCGCGTCGGCATGCCTGAACTCCACCGTGTCCGGCCTGGTGTCGCGTACGGTCCTCAACGCCGACCACATCGGGCCGGGAGATTTCCACGGAGCCAAGTTCTATCGGCAGCTGGCCGAGTTCGACGTCTCCGGCCGGCTTCTCGACGCGGTGAGCGCCGAGTTCCCCGCCGTCACCGACCGCGTCGCCGCCACGCTCGCCGCTCTGTCCCCGGAGGAACGGACACCGACCTGGTCGGGATGGCGTTCGGTCGAACAGATCCAGCTCGACTACGGACTGTCGTCGATCAACCTGGTCAAGCCCGGCGTCGGTGAGACGACCCGGGTGTTGCTGCGTCGGGTGCCGTGGCGGGTTCTGGTCCGGGCCGACAATCTGCCCGAACACCGTCACATCCGGTTGCTCGCCGCCGAACGCGGAGTGCCGGTGGAGGTCTCACCCGGTCTTGCCTACTCGTGTGTCGGGCTGATCAAGGAGGACGCGTGAGCGTTCTGGTCGCCACCGACCTCGACCGGACAATGATCTACTCGCAGCCGGCGATGGGCGAGGCACAGTTCGCAACCCTCGACACCGTCTGCGTCGAGATCTACCGCGACGCCCCGCTGTCGTACATGACGACGACCGCCGTCGAACTCCTCTCCCGCCTCGCCGACCGGGTGCCGGTGATCCCGACGACGACCCGGACGCCTGCTCAGTACGAGCGCATCGCTCTGCCCGGTGCGCCGTTTCGGTACGCCGTGGCGAGCAACGGCGGGCGAATCCTCGTTGACGGAACCGACGACCCGGAGTGGCGTCACCAGGTCGAGCGTGGAGTGGCCGAGACCGGCGCAGGGCTCGACGAGGTACTGACCGAGCTCCGCACCCGCGTCGACGATTCCTGGGTGAAGTCGTTGCGCGTCGCCGACGAGCTGTTCTGCTACCTCGTCGTCGAGGCGGCGGCCCAGCCGGAAGAGTTCCTATCTGCCTGGCAGGACTGGTGTGCGGTGCACGGGTGGACGGCCTCGCAGCAGGGTCGCAAGATCTACGCGACGCCCCGGTCGGTCACCAAGTCCGCGGCGATCGCCGAAGTACGCCGGCGCCTCGTCGACGACGGCGCGATCACAGCGGACGCAAAGCTGTATGCGGCCGGCGACGGGTGGCTCGACGCCGACCTTCTCGAGTTCGCCGACCAGGCGATCCGGCCCCGCCACGGCGAGCTGGAACTGCTCGGGTGGACGACGCCGGGGCTCACCGTCACCACCACGACCGGCGCTCTCGCCGGCGTGGAGATCCTCGAATGGTTCCACGACCGGTGCTCGGTCAGACCGGCATCGGACCCAGCACGTCCGAGTGCCCGTGCCGTCGGCACCAGCTGATCAGGTACCGCGCGTGCAGACCACACCACCGGTAGACGGCTGCCTGCGTCATCGCCGAGGACGCCGGGTCCTCGCCTCGCTCACAGATGATCGGGCCGAGATAGTGACTCGTCACCTTGTTCGCCGTGTTGGGTGAGACCTTGGCCGCGCGCGCCAGGCTCGCACCATCGGACGCGTTGCCCGAGGCGATCGCGCCCGCCAGGCGTCCCGCGGTATGACCCCGCTGCCCCGTGAACAACTCGTACAAAGGCTTCCGACGCGACGGCCGCGGCTTCTCCCCGAGTCCCTGACCGAGCGCCACCGCGCGCACCGCACTCATGAGGGTCGCGAATCCGTCGGATTTCGCGATGACGCCGGCGACCTCGTCGCGCAACCGCGCCTCGTCGAGATGATCGAGCTCGAGCCCGTGGCCCTGGGTAGCGAGGATGACCGGCGCCTGGCGGTCGTGTTTGTTCAGGGCGTCGATGGCGTCGAGTCCGTCGAAGCGCCATTCCAGATCGGGGCGGTTCCAGATGAGGTCCGCTATGACAACGTCGAACCGGACGTGGCCGGCAACCGAGCGGGTGAACTCGTCGTCGCTCGTCGCCACCGTGACGACGGCGTGCTCGAGTGCGCCCTGGAGGGGGCCTGCCACGACGTGACCGAGCGGGGAGGCAACCAGCACTCGCAGTCGGTTCGGCACGTGCATGATTTTGCCTGATATTGATCATTCGTGCGTGATCACGCATTGATTGGAGTCATTCGGGCTAATTATCGCTCGAATACTTATTAGTCAGGCCGTAAAGACCATGACTTATCGACAAATGTTCGTAACTCTAGACAAGTAGACGTTGAGAGCAGTTCATCTCTCCGCCTGACAACCGATCGCGAGCAAGGTCGATCACGGCTCCATCATGCCGCCGGGTCGAGAGAATCGGCGGCATTCGGGACCGCAAGCAGGATTCTGCCGACAGGAGGACGGTACCGATGTCAGCCCCTCTGGACGAGCTGCACCGCCCGCACGAAACAACGCCTCAGCCCAATGTGTCCCGACTCAATTCGGTCGGCCGGGCGGCACCGCAACCCGCCGGCCCGCACTCGCATCTCAAACGCCTCGCCGCCGTGGTCGCCGAAGGGGATCTGTTCGACGCCGCCCTGGTGGCCCTCATCGAGGGGGCCGGTTACGGGGCCACGCTCGTCGAGCCCACGCAGCTTCCCTACCTGCGCAACCCCGCCGTCCTCCTTGTTCGGTCGCCGGGCTCGCTCGCGCTGGTGCGCCGGGCGCCGATGCTGCGCGGTGTGCGCGTCGTCGTCCTCGGCGACGGGATCGCCTCTCGCGACCACATCCGCATCTCCCCCCGCTCGCCCGTCGCCGAATCCGCACTGCGCCAAGCCCTCGCCGCGATCATCGGCCCGCCCGATCAGCAACCGGCCCCGCCCGCGCCCGCCAACCGCGTGCGGGTGACCGAACGCGAACGCGAGATCCTGCAGACCTACACCCTCGGCGCGACCCTCCGCGAGACATCGCAGGCGCATCAGATCGCGGAGAGCACCGTCCGCGAGCACTACCGTCGTGTCGTGCGTCGCTATGAGGAAGCCGGGCGGCCCATCGGCAACAAGGCCCAGCTCCTCCTCGAGTTCATGGCCGACGGCTGGGTTCGCCCCTGAAACGTCCTGGTCGGGGACCTAGTACTCACGACGCCGCGTCGTCGGGCGCGCAGACTTGACGTATGAGGTCGACACCGGGCCTCCGCCGCCCGCTCAACCTGGCTGCCCGATACCGACGTACTTGGGCCGCAGCAGTGCTGACTGTCGTCGAGATGCTCGTCGCCTACCAGGCGATCAACGGTGGTCTGGCGCTCGCCGACGACCAGTGGCAGATGCCCCGGGAGTGGCTGCACAACACGCCGTTCGACACCTGGACCGGCCCCGGCCTCGTCCTCATCGCGGCGATCGGCGTGCCACATGCGCTCGCCGCACTGGCCGTCGTCCTCCTGCCCGTCGACGCCCGGATCGGCATCCTCGGCGGTCTGCTGGCCGGCACGTCGTTGGTGGCCTGGATCGGCATCCAGATCGCGCTGCTCCAGATCTTCTTCTTCCTGCAACCGGTCATCGTCGTTCTCGGAATCGTCGAGATCTGCCTGGCTGTTCTCTGGCGGCGCGCGCTGGCGCGTCATCCGGCACCTCCCCCCGACGACCCATTTCCGACTCGCCCGCTGTCCGCCGCGTCGAACCGGGATCGGAAATGAGGAGCGGCCCGATCATCGCCGGCCTGTTGGCCGCCGTCGCGTCCTCCGCCGCGTACTACGCCTGGGTTCGGCCGTGGGTGATGACCTGGGGAGCGACGGACGAGGAGGTCGCCGCAACACTCCCCGGCGACGAGTTGCTGCCCGACGCCGACGGGGTGGCCACGCGGGCGATCACGATCGCCGCACCGCCCGAGGCGATCTATCCGTGGCTGGCCCAGATGGGTCCGTTCCCGCGGGGTGGCGCCTACACCTACGACTGGATCGAGAACCTGCTCGGACTCGACATGCACAGCACAGACCGGGTGCTCGAGGAGTTCCAGCATCCGACCGTCGGCGAGACCATCGGCGTCGGTCCCGAGGCCTCCCGCATCGAGATCGCCGACCCCGACCGCGCTTTCGTCACCCGGACCGCCGACGGTGATTGGGTGTGGTCGTTCACGCTGGTCCCCGACGGCGACTCGACACGGCTGATCAGCCGCAACCGATTCCGGCTGCCCGGGCTGGGCAAGAAACTGGCGATGATCCCGATGGAACCCGGGTCGCTGATCATGGAACGCAAGATGCTCCACGGGATCAAGGAACGGGCCGAGGCTCTCGCATACGCCCGGTGACACGACGCAGGTCACGTCGGGTCCACGGCACAACCCGGCGATCGTGGCACAGTGAGAGAGTGCTCCTGCCGACGTTGACCCCCACTGCCCCGGACGATCCCGAAGTCATCCGGATAGGTGAGGATCGTCTGTCGCGGGAAGACCTGGTCGGTGCCGCCACCGCTGTGGCAGAACGGATCGCCGGGGCGCGCAGCGTCGCGGTCCTGGCGCAGCCGACGGTCGAGACCGTTCTCGCGGTGGTCGGCGGCCTGATTGCCGGCGTGCCGGTGGTCCCCGTGCCGCCCGACTCCGGCCCGCGCGAATTCGCCCACATCCTGGCCGATTCCGGCGCACAGGCCTGGCTGGGACACGGACCCGCCGACACCACGCTGCCGGTGGTCCCGGTTCGTCGCTACGCGAAGTCATGGCATCGGCACCCCGAACCCCACGCCGATTCGACGGCGATGATCCTCTACACCTCCGGCACCACCGGCCTCCCGAAAGGCGTGCCGGTCACCCGTCAGGCCATCGCCGAGGGGCTCGACGCACTCGCCGACGCCTGGCTGTGGACCGCCGATGACACACTCGCCCACGGCCTTCCGCTCTTCCACGTCCACGGGCTCATCCTCGGCGTCCTCGGGCCGCTCCGACGCGGCGGCCGGTTGATCCACACCGAGAAGCCGACCGCGGCAGGTTACGCCGCCGCGGCCGAAGCCGGTGCGTCGATGTTCTTCGGCGTCCCGACCGTATGGAGCCGCGTCGGCGCCGAGCCCGAAGCAGCCCGAACACTTTCCAGCGCACGCATTCTCGTGTCCGGCAGTGCTCCCCTCCCGGTTCCCGTCTTCGACCGGGTCCGTGAACTCACCGGTCACGAGATCGTCGAACGCTACGGCATGACCGAGACCCTCATCACCGTCAGCACCCGGGTCGACGGTGAGCGTCGCCCCGGCTGGGTCGGACTCCCACTCGTCGGGGTCGAGACCCGGCTTCGCGAGGGCGACGCCGACGTGCCCCACGACGGCGAGTCCGTCGGCGACCTCCACGTCCGCGGACCGATGACGGCGTCGCACTACCTCAACCGCCCCGACGCGACCGCCGAATCCTGGCTCGACGACGGCTTCTTCGCCACCGGCGACGTCGCCGTCATCGACCCGGACGGCATGCATCGCATCGTCGGACGCCGGTCCACCGACCTCATCAAGTCCGGCGGCTTCCGGATCGGCGCGGGCGAGATCGAGACCGTGCTTCTCGCACATCCGGCCGTCCGTGAGGCCGCCGTGATCGGCGTCCCCGACGACTACCTCGGCCAGCGGATCGTCGCGTACGTGGTGGCCGACGACGTCGCCGACACCGAGCTCATCGAATTCGTCGCCGGCGAGCTGTCGAACCACAAACGCCCCCGCGAGATCCGGTTCGTCGACTCACTCCCCCGCAACGCCATGGGCAAGGTGCAGAAGAAGCTGCTCGGCTGAGTCGGTGCGGACTGCTGCCGCCGACGCGCGGCCCCCGCGTTGTCCTGTGCTGCCCTGGCGCTGAAAAGCGCCCCTGGGAAGCGCCCTCTGTGGCTGTGCCGGCGACATAGTGTCGTCGGGCAGGCTGTGGAGGGCGGAAATCAGGGGCGGTTTTCGGGGTCGGATTTCAGGGCCGGTTTCCGGACGCCGCCCGATTGCGGTGGTAGCCCTTTCGGACCGCGGCGGCGATGTCGGCGTAGGTGGTCTCCCAGTGGCCGAACACCTGCGCGTAGGTGAGTCGCATCGGTAGGTAGCCCAGCGGGATGAGTTTGCGGGACCGCACCCGGTCGCGTTCATAATCCTCCTCCGCGGTGTGGTGGGCCCGGCTGTCGAGTTCGATCGCGAGTCGATCCCCGACGAGCAGATCGATCCAGCCGACACCGGGTGCGTGATGCTGCACCTCGACGCGTAATCCGGCACTCTTCAGCCTCAGACGTGCCGCCGTCTCGGTTCCCGACGCTGCGAGCCGGTTGCACTTCTCGATCGCGTTCCTGATCGAGAGCGGGGCGAGTCGGAAATCGGCTCGGAGGTCGTCGAGGCTCAACTTGCCGTGATGAAGTGCGGAGTCGCACAGGATGACGAAGCCCTCCTCGTCGAAGCACCGTGCGGCGTACTGCAGGGCAGTCGCGACATCGTCGACGGCTGCCGGGGCGGGAGTCGGTCTACCGTGGCGTCGGCAACGGTCGGGTGACCGACGACGTTCGTACCGCGTCACGCGCGCATGGGACTCGACGGGATGGTCGGGAATCCACAACCCGTGTCGTCGAAGGGCGCTCGCGCACGAGACGACGGCGTGGTCGGCAACCGCCGCGACGATCTCAGGGTCGGCGTCGGGAACCCGAAACCATCCGTGCCGAATCCGGTGGATCGCACCGGATTCGACGGCGCGTCGAATATCCGGCGTGGTCTCTCCGGATTCCAGTAGCTGGCGGGTCGACACCACACCCCCGAAGCGCTCGATGAGCTGGTCGTAGTCCATCGACCCAGTGTCGAGTGTCGGGGACCCGACAGAGCGCGGCGTCGTCGGGCTGTGGATAACTCGACTGAAAACCGCCCCTGAGATCAACCCTCCACAACCGACCCGATGACACTATGTCGCCGGTCTCGCTACAGGGGGCGCATTCCAGGGGCGGTTCTCAGGGGCGCATTTTAGGGGCGCATTCCAGAGGCGGTTTTCAGAGCCGGAGATCAGTTCGCCCAACCCCGCTCACCCAGCCAACCGGTGATGATCCCGACCGCCTCCTTGAGGTGCGGTATCTGCTCGCGGCCCGAATAGTAGTGCGTCGCACCGGTGATCGTGTGGAGCGTCTTGTCCGGGTGGCCGACGGCGTCGAACAGGCGGTGGGTGTGGCTGGGGGTGCACGCGTTGTCGGCGGAGTTGCCGATGACGAGGGTCGGGACCTCGAGGTCGGCGGCGCAACGGGGACCGTCGCCGTGGGCGTCGTCGTAACTCCACTGCGACAACCAGCTTCGCAGCGTCGTGAAGCGCGCCAGACCGACGGGCCCCATGTTGACGATGCGCGGATCACCCAGGTAACAGCCGAGTTTGCGGTCGCTCGGGTCGACGGACAGGTCGAGCCATCGAGGGTCGGCCATGGTGCCGTGGACGATGAAACCGCGCTCCATCAGCGGCTCGCCGCGGCCGCGGAGGTCGGCGAGTTGTTCCTTGACCCACGCGGTGATCCGACGGTTGCGATCGATCTGCGCGGCGCGGTACCGCTCCAGGAACTCCGCGGTGTACGGCGGCTGGTTCGGGTTGGCCGGGTTGTAGAGATCGAGCTCGGGATCGCGCTTCTCCGGGTCGTTCTCGTCGAGGATCGACGGATCCATCCACTCGGTCAGCGTCCCGTGCCGCGACACGTGGGCGGCGAGGAGCATCATGCCGTCCGCGGCCGGGAGATCGAGCTGGGTGAGGTCCGGCGGTTCGCCGGCCGGGCTCTCGGTGACCGTCGCATGCTGCGCCTGCTGCTGGTAGTACAACGACAGCGCGCCGCCACCGCTCCAGCCGGCGAGGATGACCTTCTCGTAGCCGAGTCGTTCCTTGGCGTCCTTCACGCAGGCACCGAGATCCTGTACGACCTTCTCCATGATCAGGGCACTGTCGACGCCGCGATACCGGCTGTTGCAGTAGATGACGTGATGGCCGGCGCGGGCCAGTGCATTCGTCATCGGCAGGTAGGCGCCGCCACCGATCGGATGCATGAAGACGATGACGTTCTTCGACGGCACGCCGACCGGTTTTAGCAGATAACTCTCCAGAACGACGCTCTCGGTGACGCCGCCGTAGGTGTCCTTGTAGGCCGACGTGTCGTCGAAGACGACGAGGTAGGGAATGCGCTCGTATTCGTGGCGCGGCAACGTATTCGCCGTATTCGTGGTCGCCGACGTCATACCTCTGCCCCTTCCTGGACCTCGGCCTGCGCCGACTCGGTCATGACCGGCGTCGCGATGAGACGACGACGTGTGTCGATTGCGATAACCTTCCACTCGACGCGCTCGAACTCGTCGAACTTTCGGCGCGACCGTTCGCGGGCCCGTTCCGGGATGCCGTGGTGAATGCCCTGCGGCGCATGGGAGATCAGCCCCGGAGGCATGCCGATCCCGAACATGCTGCCGCCGTGGAAGAACGCGATCTCGTCGAAGTCGGTGTTGCGGTGGTACCAGGGCAGGCGCTCGGCGCCCCTGCGGGCCTCGGCCGGTCGCGGCAGGAAGTTCATCACGTACACGCCGGTGGCCTGCATGAACAGGTGCACGGTCGGCGGCAGGTGCACCGACTCCGAGGTGATGACGTCATAGTCCTCGATGTTGAACGTGAACGGGAACAGGTCCCCGCGCCAGCCCTCGACGTCGAGCGGGTGGAAGGGATAGAACAGCGTCGTCTGTCCCTCACGCTGACGGAAACGGACCTCGTACTCTTCGCGTCCGTCACCCTCGAAGACCTCGGCTTCCGGGACGCCGACCAGCGACGAGTCGAACGGGAAGAACCGTCCGAGCACGCCCGGCTCCGGAACCCGGTACTCGTCGACCGCCTCGATGATCAGCAGCAGCGACTGGTCGTCGGGGATCTGCCGATACGTGCATCCCTTGGGGATGTAGACGTAGTCGCCCGGGCGGTAGGACAACCGGCCGAACTCGGTCTCGAAGTAGCCGCTGCCCTCATGGACGAAGATCAGTTCGTCGCCGTCGACCGGACGGAACCAGAACGGTGCGGCCTCGCCTCGGCGACTCAGCGAGATGCGGCAGTCGTCGTTGTAGAACATCAGCAGCGGCTCACCCGAGGGGTCGATCTGATCGGTCGGGGTCAGCTCGGTGACGAAGCGGTCGACGCCGGTGTGGGTACCGACCGCGCGGAACTGGGTCGGGTCGTTGCGCCGGTAGAGGTGCGCCGTGCGACCGGTGAACCCGTACCGTCCGAGCTCGTCGTCCTTGAGGTCCTCGACGTCGCGGTGGACCTGTCGCGGCGTGCGACCTTTCCGGTGCTGGATGAACGATTCCACTGGCTGACTCCTGTGTGAGTGTTCGGGAGAGGACGAGCAGGCGCGATCGGTCCCGCGGGAACACCGGTGGTTCCCGTATGACTTTTCTGATGCTAGATTCAGGTTCAGAATATGACAAGGACCACATCAGTCGTTCGGACCTTCTCCGACCAATCTGAATGCGTGGTTCGATATATCGATCAGTCCCCGGAAGGAGTGCTCGGGTGCCGCCGACGAACAAGGGACGTCAGACCGAGGCCGCGTTTCTCGACGCAGCGCGTCGTTGCTTCGCCGACAAGGGCTACCTGAACACCAAGATCTCCGACATCGCGGAGGCCGCGGGACGCTCCACCGGCTCGTTCTACAACTACTACGACAACAAGGATCAGCTCCTCGAAGCGCTGCTGGATCAGTTCAGCGACGAGGTGGTCGAGGGCTCCCTTGCAACTCGCCACAGCGATCCCGAAGCCGGCGTGCGCGCCGCGGTCACCGCCTACTGGACGACCTACAAGAAGTACCTGCCCGAGATCATCGGCCTGTTCCAGATGTCCATGCTCGACGACGAGTTCCGGGATCGCTGGCACGCCAACCGGGCGTCGGGGATCAAACAGGTGTTGGCGGGGCTACACAGTGCGGAACGCGCCGGATACGACGTCGGTCTTCCACTCGAACCGCTCGCGTCGGCGTTGGTGAACACGCTCGAGTCCTCCTGCTGGTCCTGGCTCGCCGTCCGCGGCGGGGTGGTCGGGTCGATCCCCGACGACGACACCGCCATCGACATCCTGACCACCATCTGGTTCCGCACGGTCTACCGGTCGGCCCCCCGCATCCAACGCTGATCGCGGACAGGACCTGGCCCTTGCGCCACGTCCACGCCGGTTGTGATGCTGGGACGCATGACGATCGACGTCCGGCCCGCGACGAACTTCGCCGACATGGCGACGATCCTCGGCCCCAAGAAGCCGACCTCCAACGTGTGCTGGTGCCTCAGCTACCGCATCCCGAGCAAGCAGAACCAGGCACTGGTCCGCGAACAGCGCGGCGAGTACGTCAAGGAGTTGTGCGACAGCGGGATTCCGCTCGGTGTCCTGGCCTACGACAGCACGGAGGACGGCGAGGACGTGGTCGGCTGGGCGGCCGTGTCACCACGCGCGGACACGACCTTCGCGACCAATCGCAAGATCCCGCACGTAGACGATCTCCCGGTGTGGTCGGTCTGGTGCATCCGGGTCCGACCCGGACACCGCAAGCAGGGGATCTCACATGCGCTCCTCGACGGCGCGGTCGAGTTCGCGAGGTCGAACGGGGCGCCGGCCATCGAGGGGTATCCCGTCGACAATCACGGCGAGAAAGTCGATCTCACCATGGCGTACGTCGGCACCCGCGGACTGTTCGAGAAGGCGGGCTTCACCAAGGCCGCCGACACGACGTCGGTACTGAACGGATTCCCACGCGTGCTGATGCGGAAGTCGTTGGTGTGAGGTGGTTTCGATACGGCTCGTCGCACGCTCCTCGCCTACTCAACCAGCACTTCTGCTGGCCGAGTGCGTCGACCGAGCGAAGCGAGGACGCCGCGTATCGAGGTCAACGGGGTTTCGATACGACCTCGTCGCAGGCTCCCCGCCTACTCAACCAGCACTTCTGCTGGCCGAGTGCGTCGACCGAGCGGAGCGAGGACGCCGCGTATCGAGGTCAACGGGGTTTCGATACGGCTCGTCGCACACTCCTCGCCTACTCAACCAGCGAGGGGAACGACTCGTCGCACACTCCTCGCCTACTCAACCAACGAGGGGAACGGCTCGTCGCACCCTCCTCGCCCACTCAACCAGCAGAGATGAGCTCGTGAAGCTCACAGTTCGGCACGTGAATCCACCCCTCGCGCAACGCGACTGAACGATCACCCGCGGGAGGCAGCGTCGTGTACCCCAACTCGGCGGCGCGGGCGATCAGCGCGGTCACGACGGCGTCGAATGCGTCGTCGTCGCTGCACATCTGGCCGACGCGGTCACCGAGCACCAGCCATGGCACCGCCGTCTGCACAGCGTCGACCAAGCCGGCCAGCACAGTGCGGTTCGCTTCCCGCTTGTAGCCGCGCGAGGTGAGACCCCAACGTTTCAGCGCCCCGGCGGGATACGCCTCGACGGCCCAACCGTCGACACGGTCGTCGACGCCCAGGTCGGCGAGGAGACCCGCGCAGCGGAAGGCGACGTGAGCAATCTGATCGGCGGACACACTGAGTGGCCTGCCGAGTCCGGATTCGGCGATCCAGAGGTCGGTTCGACGCAGCGCGAGCGGGCGCCGATTGGCGATGTCGTCGAGCTTGCGACCGGGGCTCAGACCATCACGATGATGTGCGACAAGGAAATCCACGAAGTCGTCGGGCCAACCGAAGGGTGAGTCGATCCCGATGCGTGTCGCGCCGTCGGCGAGGCGTCGGATCTCGGTGTCGTCGGCTCCGACGACCAGGTCGACCAGCTCGGCGCGGTCGTCGAACCAGTCGAGGACTGCGACCGCGGTCTTGACCGGCGATGCGGACAGGTCGACACCGACCGTCCGCATCGCCGGGGTCATGCTCAGAAGTTGCCGTCGAGGAACTCTGCGTAGGCAGGCAGATCGAGCTGTCCATGACCGGACAGGCCGATGACCACGACCTCTTCCTTGTCACTGTCGGCGACGTGGGCAGCACAGGCCGCGATCGCGTGCGTGGACTCCGGAGCGGGGACGATGCCCTGCGCCCGAGCGAACTGCACGCCCGCGGCGAATGCGTCGTGCTGCGTGATGGCGACACCCTCGACCAGTCCGAGTTCGACGGTGTGGCTCAGCGCCGGCGCCATGCCGTGGTAGCGCAGGCCACCGGCGTGAATCGGGTCCGGAACGAAATCCATTCCCAGCGTGTGCATCTTGAGCAGCGGGGTGAGACCGGCGACGTCACCGTGGTCGTAGCGGTACTCGCCCTGGGTGATCGACGGGCAGGCGGCCGGCTCGGCCGCGACCACGCGCGGGTTCGACCGTCCGTGCAGCTTCTCCCGCAGGAACGGGAACGAGAGCCCCGCGAGGTTGGAACCGCCGCCGGCGCAGCCGAAGACGACGTCGGCACCACCGGGCTCGACAGCGTTGAGCTGGTCGACGGCCTCCTGACCGATGACGCTCTGGTGCAACACGACGTGGTTGAGCACGCTGCCCAGGGCGTAGCGGGTGTCGGCGTTCGAGGCGGCCACCTCGACCGCCTCGCTGACGGCCATACCGAGGCTGCCGGTGGTGTCCGGATCCTTGGCGAGCATGGCCCGGCCCGACTCGGTGAGGACCGAGGGGCTCGGGTGGATGGTGCCGCCGTAGGTGCGGATCAGGAAGCCGCGGTACGGCTTCGAGCTATACGAGGCGCGGACCTGCCAGACTTCGACGTCGATGCCGAACTGCGCTCCGGCGAAGGCGAGCGCGCTGCCCCACTGGCCGGCGCCGGTCTCGGTCGTCAGCTTGGTGACACCGTCGATGCTGTTGTAGTAGGCCTGCGCGACAGCGGAATTGGTCTTGTGGCTGCCGACCGGGCTGACCCCCTCGTACTTGACGTAGATGCGCGCCTTGGTGTTGAGCGCGTCCTCGAAGCGGCGGGCACGGATCAGCGGCGACGGACGCCACATCTTGTAGATCTCGCGGACCGGCTCGGGGATCTCGATGTAGGTCTCGCTGGAGACCTCCTGCGCGATGAGCCCGCTCGGGAACAGCGCGGCGAGGTCCTCAGGGCCGACGGGCTCCTTGGTACCGGGATGCAGGTGCGGGGGAATCGGCGTCTCGAGCTCGGCGGCGAGGTTGTACCAGTGCGTCGGCACACCGACCGTCACCAGATCGGGATTGGTGGCGTCTACTTGCGTCGTCATGGGTTGACACTCTAGTGCGCGAGGGTGGTGGCGTACCCCGGCCGCGACATTATCTGGTCACGATTTGGGGAGTCGGTATTCCTGCCGGGGTCGGCCGGTGGTTCCGTACTGCAGCGACATCCGGAGACGGCCTGCGGCCACGAGGTTGGCCAGGTGTCGCCGGGCCGTCGGAGCGGCGATCCCGACCTCCCGTGACACGTCGTCGGCGAACAGGGCGGTGGCCGCGTCGACGAACAGGTCGAGGATCCGTTGCTCGGTGGGCGATCCCGATTCCGACCGCTCCGCTGCGCGGGTGCCGAAACGCAGCGCGGACAACGCGGCGTCGACCGCGTGCTGGTCGACGTTCTCGCCGCTGAGCACGCGCCGGTACTGCGCATAACCGGCGAGGCGACGGGCGAGGTCTGCGTCGTCGAACGGTTTGATCAGGTAGGCCAGCGCACCGGCGCGCATCGCGGTGCGGACGGCGGCCGCGTCGGTCTCGGCGCCGACGATGAAGCAATCGCAGTCGAGTTCGGCGACCAGGTCGATGCCCGAACCGTCCGGGAGGTAGACGTCGAGGAGTGCGAGGTCGATGTCGGGATGGTCGACGAACGCCCGACGCGCCTCGGCGACACTACCGACCCGCGCGCGGACGCTGAAGCCCCGCACGGCGTCGACGATCGTCGAATGCAATGCGGCGACGCGGAAGTCGTCGTCGACGATGAGGACACCCAGCTCCTCGGTCATTGCGGCCTCACCTCCTCGTCGGACCCGGGCGCGATGATGCCCGGGAGCCGGGCGACGAACAGTGCGCCAGGCGGATCATGCTCCGGCGTCGGCGACCGTTCACCACCGGGGTCCGCGACCCAGAGGTCTCCACCGATCCGGCGCGCGACCTGACGCGCGAGGGACAGCCCCATCCCCCGACCGCCGGGGGTGTGGTCGCCGGGTTTGGTGGTGACGCCCTCGGCGAAGACCTGGTCCGGATCGTCGAAGGAGATGCCCGGCCCGGAGTCGCCGACCGAGACGAACAGGGTGTCACCGTCGGCGATCAGCTCCACCTCGACCACGCCGTCGACGCCGGCCCCGGAGGCGGCCTCGATCGAGTTGTCGATGAGGTTGCCGACGACGGTGGTGGCGACGACCGGTTCGGTGAGTGTGCCCTGCAGCCAGGTCTGATCACCGAGGCGGAGCGTGACGCGACGTTCGCGTGCGTGGGCGGCTTTCGCGTCGAGGAACGCGTGGAGGTGGGGTTCGCGAACGTTGCCCAGGCCGGCGAGCAGCGCGCCGCCGGGGCCGTTGCCGGACAGTTCTTCGAGGTAGTCGAGTGCTTCATCGACGTGGCCGTGACGTAAGAGGCCGGCAAGCACGTGGATGCGGTTGGCGGTCTCGTGCTGCTGTGCGCGGAGAGCGACGCCCATCGATCGGATGGAGTCGACCTCGCGGCTGAGCGCTTCGACGTCGGTGCGGTCGATGACCGAGAGGACCATGCCGAGGTCGCGGCCGTCGGCGTGGACCCGGTGGGAGCTGACGAGGACGACGCGATCGCCGACCGTGGCGGCGAGAGGCTCGTCGGTGGGCGTGGCCAGGACAGCTGCGATGCGCGGGGTGAGTCCCAGGTCGGCGGCCCTCGTACCCACCGGGGCGTCGATGTCGAGGAGCGCGCGGGCCTTGTCGTTGACGACCCGGACGATGCCGTCGGCGTCGACGGCCAGCACGCCGTCGGCCATCGCGTGCAGGACCGCGCCCTGTTCGCGGACGAGTTCGGCGAGTTCGTCGGACTCGAGACCGAGAGTGAGCTTGCGCCAGCGCCGGGCCAGCATGACCGAGCCGAGTGCGCCGATGCCCAGTGCGGTCAGCGCGAGGAGCGTCGTCGCGACGATGTCGCTGCGGGTCTCCTTCGCAAGCCGTTCCGTCGAGACGCCGACACTGACGAAGCCGACGATGCGACCGGCGGCGTCGAAGACCGGGACCTTCGCCCGGACGGACTCCCCGAGGGTGCCGCGGTCGGTCGCGATGTCGTCTGAGCCGGACAGTGCCGCCGACGGGTCGGTCGACACCGGTCTGGCGAGTTCCGCGACCTCGGGATGGGCGAGTCGGATGCCCTGGTCGTTGCCGATGACGACGAACAGTGCGCCGGTGCGCTCCCGAACCGCGGCCGCCTGGCGCTGCAAGGGTCCATCGGCGAGCTCGTCCGCGTCGACGGCGCGGCCCTGGTGGTCGGCCACCACGGCGCGGACGTCGGCGTCGGCTGCCACCGACCGGGCGATGGCGAGGGCTCGCTGTGCGTACTCGTCGCGGACACGGTCGTCGGCCCCGGCGATGACGAGACCGAACCCGACCGCGAGGCTGACCGCGAGGACAGCGAGCTGCAACAGCAGCACCTGCGTCCGTAAACGCATGACGTCAGCCTAGTGGCGGCGCTGAATCCAGCGCCGCCACCGACATCGATCCGTTCAGAACGGGATGGCTCCGACGAGCACGCCCGCTCCGAGCATGACCAGGGAGACCACCGTCGCCCGCCACAGGACCTTCTTGTGATGGTCGGCGAGGGTGACGCCGGCGAGGGCGACGAGCAGCAAGATCGCCGGGACCAGCGGGCTCTGCATGTGCACTGTCTGACCGGTGATGGATGCGCGGGCCATCTCGGTGGGGTCGATGCCGTAGCGGGTCGCGGTCTCGGACAGGACCGGGAGCACGCCGTAGTAGAAGGCGTCGTTGCTCATCAGGAAGGTGAACGGGATCGACAGGACGCCGACGACGATGGCCATGTGCGGCCCCATCCAGTCGGGGATGCCGTCGGAGAGCCAGTGGGCGATGGCGTCGACCATGCCGGTGCCGTTGAAGACGCCGGTCAGCACCGCGGCGGCGAGGACCATGGCCACCACCGAGACGATGCTGGAGCTGTGTCGGGTGATCGCAGCCTGCTGCTGCTTGACGTGCGGGAAGTTGACCGCCAGGGCGATGCCGGCGAAGACCATGAACAGCACGGGGATGGCGAGGATGTCGGCGCCGAGGATCGCCAGCAGCGCGACGGTGAGTCCGGCGTTGACCCAGAACAACTTTGGACGCAGAGTTTCCCGGTCGGGGTCGAGGACGCTGGAGAACGACTGGTCGCGGTCCTGGGTTTCGTCGTCGGAACCCGTTGGCGTCGAGTCGATGTCCGACGACCCACCGGTAGTGCGTCGTGGCGGCATCGGCGGGACGGTGGTGCCGGTGCCGGCGGCGACGAGCACCTCCTCGCGCGGGGCCAACAACGACTCCTTCATCTCGAGCGTGCCGATACGTCGGCGTTCGAGGACTCCCAGGTGGTAGGCGAAGAGAAGTACGACGACCAGCGCGGCGGCGAGCGCGGGGATCATCGGGACGAAGACATCGTTGGTGTCGATCTTGAGCGCACTCGCGGCGCGGGCGGTGGGACCACCCCACGGGAGGATGTTCATGGTGCCGTTGGCGAGACCGGCGACCACGGTCAGAACCACCGGGCTCACACCGAGTTTCACGTACAGCGGCAGCAGCGCGGCGGTGGTGATGATGAAGGTCGTCGATCCGTCACCGTCGAGCGAGACGACCATCGCGAGGACCGCGGTACCGACGACGAGCCGGGCGGGGTCGTCACGTACGGCTCGGACGACGAGGCGGACCACCGGGTCGAAGAGGCCGACGTCGATCATGATCCCGAAGAAGATGATCGCGAAGAAGAGCATCGCCGCGGTGGGTGCGAGATCCTTGATGCCGTCGGTGATCATGTCGCTGATGTCGAGGCCGGCACCCGCGAACAGGCCGAACGCGACCGGGACGAGGATCAGCGCCACCACGGGCGTGGCCCGTTTGGTGATGATCAGGACCATGAAGGTGGCCACCATTCCGAGGCCGAGTGCTACCAACATTGTCTAGCTCGATTCTGATGTGGATGTGAGGACGACCACATTTCGGTGGCCACATCAGAAGTGTTGGGGCAGTCGTCGATCCAGTCACGCTTGAGCGCATAAGTATCGTTTTGCGCTTTTCGCTCCCGCTGCGATTCGTAGAGAGCATGGGGACATGGCGCGCATTCTCTCTACGAATTCCCTAGTCGGGGAGCATCGGCGCGTCGTCGCCGTGGTGATGACCGATGAGCACGGCGCGCGTGACCGAGTCCCGACCGAAACGATCACGCAACAGGTCCATCGTTGCGTCGAGCTGTTCTGCGTGATCGGTGTCGAAGGGCAAGGTCAGTTGGATGTTGTCGTGGTCGTCGAGGTTGGTCAGTGACAACCCGACGAGGGTGCAACCGCGCTCACGGATGATCGGCATCGCGTCTGCGAGGAGTCCGCGCGCCGACGCCATGATGAGGTCGGTGCGGTCGGTGGCCTCGAGAAGGGTGCGGGAACGGGTGGCGCGAGTGAAGTCGTCGAATCGGAGACGGAGAACCACTGTGCGGCAGACCCTTTCCGCGGTGCGCAGGCGCTTGCCGAGACGTTCGACGATTGCCACGATGGTCGCCTCGAGGTCGGCCTCGGACTTGGGTCGACGCCCCAGTGCACGCTGCGAACCGATGGAGGACCGTCGCTTGCCGGTCTCGACGCGACGCGGGTCCTGGGCCAGCGAGAGCGCGAAGAGGTGGCGACCCGCCCCTGATCCGACAACCGCACGCAGCGACCGCTCACCCATCTCCGCGAGCTGGCCCACCGTCTGGACCCCCGCGTCGTGCAGTTTGGCCTCCGTCACCGGCCCGACGCCCCACAGCCGACGCACCGGAAGCGGATGAAGAAAGGCGAGCTCGGTGCCGGGCGCGACGATCAGCAGACCGTCGGGCTTGCCGACGGCGCTGGCCACCTTTGCCAGGAACTTGCTGCGCGCGCCGCCGACGGTGATCGGCAATCCGACCTCGTCGCGTACGCGGGCGCGGATCGTCGTGGCGATGTCGTGCGGGGTTCCGCTGATCCAGCCCAGACCACCGACGTCCAGGAACGCCTCGTCGACCGAGATCCCTTCGACGACGGGGGTGGTGTCGTGGAAGATGTCGAAGACCTCCCGGCTGGCCTCCATGTAGGCGTCGAACCGGGGACGGACCACCACGGCGTCCGGACAGAGGGCCCGCGCCTCGTGGCCGGGCATCGGCGACCGCACGCCCCTGGCCTTCGCCTCGTAGCTGGCGGCGAGCACGACGCCGCCGCCGACCAGCACCGGACGGCCGCGCAGGGACGGGTCGTCGCGTTGCTCGACCGACGCGTAGAAGGAGTCGAGGTCGGCGTGCAGGATCGTCGCCTCCTGCCGCTCCCGACGCTCGATTCGCATAGAACATATGTTCGCATATCGGGACGACAGCGGATAGATGCTTGACTTCAAGTGAACTTGAACTTGAACCCTGGGCTCATGACACCGACACCACCGAAGATCGTGCTCATCATCGCCAGTGTTCGCGAGGGCCGCATCGGCCCGACCGTGGCGGACTGGTTCATCGACCAGATCGATCCGTCCGACCTCGACCTCGAGGTTCTCGACGTGGCACGGGCCTCCGAACCGGATACCTCTGAGTTGCTCGCTCGGGCAGACGGATTCGTCATCGCGACGCCGGAGTACAACCACTCCTACCCCGGACACCTGAAGGTGCTCATCGACGAGCACGGCCCGGAGTGGAGCCGGAAACCCGTCATGTTCGTCTCCTACGGGGGCGTGTCCGGCGGACTGCGGGCCGTCGAACATCTTCGGGCCGTCTTCGCCGAACTCCACGCGGTGGGGACACAAACCGGCGTGGTGATCCACGCGCCCTGGGAGCACACCGTCGACGGCCGTCTCGTGTTGGACGAGGTCGCCGCCGCATCGGCGCGCGAGGCGATGAGGGAACTGCTCTGGTGGGCCGAACTCCTCAAGCCCACAAGGACCTCCGGCGAGCGAGGAGCGGCCTGAGACATGGATGCACTCGCGAAGAAGGTCGCCTCGGTCCTGGCTCTCGGAACCCTCATGGTGATGCTCGACGTCACCGTCACCGTCGTGGCGATCCCGCGTTTCGCCGAGTCCTTCGACACCCCGCTCTCGACGGCCCAGTGGGTTACCACGGCGTACACGCTCGCGCTCGTCGCGGTGATGCCGACCTCCGCCTGGACGATCCGACGGTTCGGCGCCAAACGGGTCTACCTCACCGCACTGACCGTGTTCGTCCTCGGTTCGGCACTCGCGGGCTTGGCCTGGAACATCCAGAGCCTCATCGTCTTCCGCGCGGTGCAGGGTTTCGGCGGCGGGTTCCTCCAACCGGTCGGCATGACGATCGCGCTGGGCCTCGTCGACGAACGACACCGCGGTCAACTCATGGGTTGGCTCGGCATCCCGCTCCTCGTGGGCCCGGTGCTGGGTCCGACCGCGGGCGGGCTTCTCGTCGACCATGTGGGCTGGCGCTCGCTGTTCCTGATCAACGTGCCGGTCGGCCTGCTCGCGATCACGCTGGCCGCCAGGCTGTTCCCGCGTGCGGCCGGGGCGGCGACGGAGACGCTCGACTGGGCGGCCCTGCTCTGCCTCGCCCCCGGCGGCGCCCTGATGGTCTACGGCCTGGCCCAGGCCGGTGATGCCGGCGAGCCATTCGACGCGAAGGTCGTGGTACCGGCGGCGACCGGTCTCGTTCTGCTGACGGTGTTCGTTGTCCGTACCCTCCGCTCGCCGCGACCGTTGCTCGATCTGCGACTACTGCGGAAACGGTCGCTGGCCACCGGATCCGGCGCGATGCTGCTCGTCGCGGGCGCCTACTTCGGATCGATGATGGTGGGCCCCATCTACATCCAGGCCGTGCGCGGGGACAGCGCGACCACCGCCGGGATGATCATGATCGCCCAGGCCCTCACAACCGGTGTGGTCGCGCAGGTCGCGAGCCGGCTCGTCGACCGAACAGATCCACGCCGCGTCGTCTGGTTCGGGATCAGCGCCACCATCGTCGCGATGACACTGATGACCACCGTCCTCGATTACGACACCCCGTACCCAATTCTCATCGGCATCGGCGTCGTCATGGGCCTGGGGATCGGTTCGACGTTCATGCCGCTGATGACGGCGGCACTACGGGGCGTCGACGGTCCGGGCACCGGGTCGGGGACCACGATCCTCACCACCGGCAATCAGTTCGCCAGTGCCATCGGAGCAGCGCTGGCCGCCACGATTCTGACCTCGCTGTTCAACTCGAGGGCAGGACTCCTGAACGGCAGCGGAATGACCGGCGCCCAGCGCCTCACGCCGGACCAGCGGGTCGCCGCGGCGCCGGATCTCGCGAGCGCGGTCGCCGACACCTACCTGCTGACGTTGAGTCTGCTGGTGGCGGGCATGGTCGTGGCGCTGTGGCTGCCCAAGACCGTCCGGCCCACCGCGGTGCGCGCGTCGCGTTCGGACGACTCCGAACGTCCGCTCGACGCGTCCCGATAGTTCCCCAGGTGCCCCGCCCGTCACCTCGTCGGGCGGGGTCCCTGGATTTCGGGGGGGGTACCGCGTTGCCCACACCAACAACCGTTGACGAGGAACGGGGTGCGTGCCACGACGCTCCGCTCAACCGTCATTCTGTTGATGTGATGACCCCCACTTCGAACACCGTCGACGGAGTGCTGCGCCGCACTGCCGCGAGATTCCCCGACCGCGCCGCCCTCCATTTCGGCGACGACACCCTGACCTACCGCGAGCTCGACGACGCCGTGACCCGCGCCGCCGGTCACCTCCTCTCCCTCGGTCTGACCAAGGGTGATCGCATGGCCGGTTACGGCACCAACTCGCACGCCTACGTGATCGGTTATCTCGCCGCGGCGCGTGCCGGGCTCGTCCACGTACCGATCAACTACGCCCTGCGCGCCGGCGAACTGAGCTACCTGCTCGAGCAGTCCGGCGCCCGGGCCGTTCTCGTCGACCCGGCTCTCACCGAGAACCTCGACGCCGTCATCGACGTCGTACCGGCCGAGTTCGTGCTCCCCCTGCGCGACGCCGACGATTCACTGTTCGCGATCGCAACCACGGGAGACGTTCCCGCACTGGACGTCTCGGTCGAGGACACCGACCTCGTGCAGTTCCTCTACACCTCGGGCACGACGTCGAAGCCCAAGGGCGCCATGATGACCCATCGTGCCCTGATCCACGAGTACACCTCGTCGATCATCGCGCTGGATCTCAAGTCCGATGACAATCCCCTCATCTGCATGCCGCTGTACCACTCGGCAGGCATGCACGTCTTCATGGTTCCGTACCTGGCGGTCGGCGCCACGATCCGGTTGATGCCCGCACCCGACATCCCCGAGATCCTGCGTCTCGTGGAGGAACACAAGATCGGTTCGTTGTTCCTGGCGCCGACCGTGTGGGTGCCGCTGGCCGCGCACCCCGACCTCGAGACCCGCGACTTGTCGTCGCTGCGCAAGGCACAGTACGGCGCGTCGATCATGCCGGTCACCGTCCTGCAGCGCCTCCGCGAGCGCTACCCCGACCTCGGCTTCTACAACTGCTTCGGTCAGTCCGAGATCGGTCCGCTGGCAACGGTTCTCCGCCCCGAGGAGCACGACGCCCGACCCGCTTCGTGCGGACGGCCGGTGTTCTTCGTCGAGACCCGCGTCGTCGACGCCGACGGCAACGACGTGCCGGTCGGTGAACCCGGCGAGATCCTGTACCGCTCGCCGCAGCTGTGCCAGGGCTATTGGGACAACCCGACCGCCACCGAAGAGGCCTTCCGAGACGGCTGGTTCCACTCCGGCGACCTCGTCACGCGCGACGAGGAGGGTTACGTCACCGTCGTCGACCGCATCAAGGACGTCATCAACACCGGCGGCATCCTCGTCGCCTCGCGCGAGGTCGAGGACGCGATCTACACCCACGACGCCGTGGCCGAGGTCGCCGTCATCGGCACCCCGGACGACAAGTGGATCGAGGCGATCACCGCGGTCGTCGTGCTGCGCGCCGAGGCACTGGTCACCGAGGCCGAGCTGATCGACCACGTCAAGCAGCGGCTCGCGCCGTTCAAGGTCCCGAAGCTGGTGAAGTTCGTAGAGGAACTGCCGCGCAACCAGAGCGGAAAGCTGCTCAAGCGCGAACTGCGCGCCTAGAAACATCTGCTGTTCATCGAGATCAGGTTGCGTTTCGGCCCGTTCGGCGAGATGAAACGCAGCCTGATCTCGTCCGCGGACCACTACCGTGGACCACATGACCGAGCGCACCAGCACAGGCAACGACGTGGACATCAAACCTCGCAGTCGCGACGTCACCGACGGCCTGGAGAAAACCGCCGCCCGCGGCATGCTCCGCGCGGTGGGCATGGGCGACGACGACTGGGTGAAACCCCAGATCGGTGTCGGGTCGTCGTGGAACGAGATCACCCCGTGCAACCTCTCCCTCGACCGTCTGGCCAAGGCCGTCAAGGACGGAGTCCACGAAGGCGGCGGTTATCCGCTGGAGTTCGGCACCATCTCGGTCTCCGACGGCATCTCCATGGGCCATGAGGGCATGCACTTCTCGCTGGTCTCCCGCGAGGTGATCGCCGACAGCGTCGAGACCGTGATGAGCGCGGAACGCCTCGACGGCTCGGTCCTGCTCGCCGGCTGCGACAAGTCCTTGCCCGGCATGCTCATGGCCGCCGCCCGTCTCGACCTCGCCTCGGTGTTCCTCTACGCCGGGTCCACGCTGCCCGGATACGCGACGTTGTCCGACGGTTCGGAACGTCAGGTCACCATCATCGACGCCTTCGAGGCGGTGGGCGCATGCTCGCGTGGGCTGATGAGCCGCGAGGACGTCGACACCATCGAACGCGCCATCTGCCCCGGTGAGGGCGCCTGCGGCGGTATGTACACGGCGAACACGATGGCCAGCGCCGCCGAGGCACTCGGCATGTCGCTGCCCGGGAGCGCGGCTCCCCCCGCCCCGGACAAGCGTCGTGACCAGTTCGCGCGGCAGAGCGGTGCGGCCGTCGTCGAGATGCTGCGCCGCGGGATCACCGCCCGCGACATCATGACCCGCGAGGCCTTCGAGAACGCGATCGCCGTTGTGATGGCCTTCGGCGGGTCCACGAATGCGGTGCTCCACCTCCTCGCCATCGCCAACGAGGCGGAGGTCGAACTGACGCTCGACGACTTCATCAGCGTCGGCGCCCGCGTCCCCCACCTCGCCGACGTCAAGCCGTTCGGCCGGCACGTGATGACCGACGTCGACCGCATCGGCGGTGTGCCGGTGGTGATGAAGGCCCTGCTCGATGCCGGTCTGCTGCACGGCGACTGCCTGACGGTGACCGGCAAGACGGTCGCGGAGAACCTCGCGCACATCGCGCCGCCGGATCCCGACGGGCAGGTCCTGCGGGCCACCAAGTCGCCCATCCACCCGACCGGCGGCATCACCATCCTCAAGGGCTCGCTGGCGCCGGAAGGTGCCGTGGTGAAGTCGGCCGGTTTCGACTCCGACGTGTTCGAGGGCACCGCACGGGTTTTCGACCGCGAGCGGGCGGCGATGGACGCCCTCGAGGACGGCACGATCACCGCCGGCGACGTGGTCGTGATCCGCTACGAAGGCCCCAAGGGTGGACCGGGAATGCGCGAGATGCTGGCCATCACCGGCGCCATCAAGGGCGCGGGCCTCGGCAAGGACGTGTTGCTGATGACCGACGGCCGGTTCTCCGGCGGCACCACCGGGCTGTGCGTCGGTCACGTCGCGCCCGAAGCAGTCGACGGCGGGCCGATCGCCCTGGTCCGCGACGGCGACCGCATCCGGCTCGACGTGGGGCGCGGCCTCCTGGACCTGCTGGTCGACGACGCCGAACTCGAGGCCCGCGCCAAGGAGTTCACCCCCCTGCCGCCGCGCTACACCCGCGGGGTCCTGGCGAAGTATTCGAAGCTGGTCACGTCGGCCTCGCAGGGGGCGGTCTGCCGCTGACACGCGTTGCGCGCAGTTCGCGCACGCAGGTTTGACCAAGCCCCTCGCGGGACATGGATGAAATGTGCATACTTCGTTCATGACAACAAGCGATGTCACGAACCTCCACCTCGCCGCGGAAGGCGGAGGGGCGGCACTCGACCAGGTGTTCCTGATGTCGGCAGTGGCCGCGGTGGTGTCGATCGGGCTCCTCTGGATCGGGTACCTGCACCGGACACGGAAGATCACCTGGCTGACCACCCTTTCGGAGTGGGCAGCCCGGCGCGTCAACCGACCGCCATGGGCGGCCTTGCCGATCTTCCTGTTCACCAGCACGATCATCTGCGCCCTGTTCGGCTTCCTGTGGGACGTCAGCCTGCACATCGGTGACGGTCGCGACGAGGGACCCCTCGCCAACCCGGCGCACTACTTCATCCTGGTCGGCCTGTTCCTGTTGTTCATCTCCGGCATGCTGTCGGTCTTCCTGCCCTTCGACAAGCCCGGCGCCTCCGCCATCCGGATCACCCGGCACTGGTACGCGCCGGTCGGCGGAATCCTGTTGGCGGGCTGCGGCTTCTACGCCCTCGTCGGCTTCCCCCTGGACGACGTCTGGCACCGCATCTTCGGCCAGGACGTCACCCTCTGGGGTCCGACGCACCTGATGCTGATCGGCGGTGCCGGGCTGTCGCTCATCGCGGTCGTCATCCTCGACCGCGAGGGCAGGGCCGCGATGGGCGCCGACCTCCCACCGGACGGACGCGGGCAATGGATCGTCCGCTGCCTGGCCTTCGGCGGTCTGGTCATCGGCATGTCGGTCTTCCAGATCGAATACGACTTCGGCGTCGAGCAGTTCCGGTTGGTGCTACAGCCGATGATGATCGCCGGTGCCGGGGCGTTCGCGCTCGTCGCCGCCCGGATCAGTCTCGGACCGGGCAGTGCGCTCGTCGCCGCGGTCTTCGCGATCCTGTTGCGCGGCGTCGTCGCGGTCGTCGTCGGTCCCGCGCTCGGCGCGCCGATCAACGTGTTCCCCCTGTACCTGGGCGCAGCCGTGGTCATCGAGCTGCTCGCCCTGACGCCGCTGTTCAAACGTCGTGTGCTCTACGGCGCGGTGGCGGGCCTGGGCGTCGCGACCGTCGGCCTCTGGATCGAATCCTGGTGGATCGCAGCCGCTTACCCGTTCCCGTGGGTGACCGGTATGTGGGGCGAAGCGCTGGCCATGGCCATCCCGGTGGGCGTGGTCATGGGTCTGTGCGGTGCCTTGCTCGGCACCGTCTCCGTCGGTGAACGCCTGCCCCGACGCTGGATCAGCATCACCGCCGTCGTGCTCTCGGTATTGGTGGTCGGCGGTGCCGTCGCGAACGGTCTGCGGGTCTCGGTACCGGCCGACATGACGGCCCGCGTCGTCCTGACGCCGACCGGACCCAACGCCGCGGCCGACCAGAACGTGACGGCCGAGATCTACCTCGACCCGCCGGACGCGATCAGCGGCGACCCGGAGTGGGTCACGTTGATGTCCTGGCAGGGCGGCACCGACAACGACCGCGGCATCGTCATCGACCGGCTCGAACGTCTGGGCCCCAACCACTTCCGGTCCACCGAACCGATGCCGGTGTCGGGATCATGGAAGACGATCCTGCGAGTACAGGACGGGACCACGATGGCCGGGGTGCCGGTGTACCTGCCGGCCGATCCCGCGATCGGCGCAGAAGGTGAACCGGCGCAACTGACATCGACGAAACCGTTCGTCGCGGAGATCTCGATCCTGCAGCGCGAGCGCACGTTCGACTACCCGTCATGGCTGTTCGGCGTCGCCTCGCTGGTGGTGCTGGTGTGCACACTGCTGCTCATCACCGCGTTGTCGTGGGGCGCCGGGCGGGTCAACTCCCGCGAGACGACCACGAGCGCACGAGAACACGAATTGCAATCACAGCCATGATCACCGCCGGACCGGACGTGGTGGTCCACCACCTCGCCACACATCCCCTGATCCTGGCGCTGCCCGCCGTGGTCCCGGCGTTCATCCTGGTGGGCGTCATCGTCGCGATCGCGATCCACGACCGCCGTCGGGGCGATGACGAGGACACCCTCGATTCCGAGAGCCCCACCGATCCCGACCACACCGTCCCACCCACCCGGAACGAGGCCGATGACCCCGACCGTGAGGCCGACTGAAACCCTGCTCGCCCACGGTCTGGGCGGTTCGGAGTACCTGCCGGTCCCGCTGACCGCTGTGCTGATCGGCGGCGCCTGGGCATTGACGATTTCGTTCGCGGTTATCGCATTCGCCTGGCGCACACCGCGGTACGGGCAGGCCGACGCCGGGCGCGAACTGCCGTCGTGGGTGACGGCGCTCGTAGACAACTCGTGGGTTCGAGGCGTGATCTCCGTCGCCGCCCTGGTACTGACACTGTGGCTGGTGCTCGCCGCGTTCGGTCCCGACACCGACGAGAATCCGCTTCCCGGTGCGTTCTACGTGCTGCTGTGGGTCGGGATGACGGTGCTGTCAGCGTTGATCGGTCCGGTCTGGCGGCTCCTGTCGCCGATCCGCACCGTGCTGCGCGTCGTCGGTGCCGTCCTCGGCCCCCGAGTTGTCGGATGGAAGGCCTATCCCCGACGTCTGGGTTGGTGGCCGGCCGCGTTCGGCCTGTTCGCCTTCGTCTGGCTGGAACTGGCCTCCCCGGAACCGGGATCAGTGGCGGCCGTACGACTCTGGTTGCTGTCCTACGTCGTGATCACACTCGTCGGCGGCTTCGTCTGTGGACTGCGGTGGACCGACAACGCCGACCCGTTCGCGGTGTACAGCACCGTGGCCTCCCGACTCGCACCGTTCGCGAAGAACGCCGACGGCAGGGTGATCGTGCGCAGTCCGATGAACTCGCTGACCACGCTGCCGGTCCTGCCCGGAACCGTCACCGTCCTGGCGATCCTGCTGGGGTCGACCGCTTTCGACAGCTTCTCGGCGATCCCGCTGTGGCAGGAGTTCGTCGACGAGCGCGCCGACGGAAGCCAGATGGTCACGACGCTCCTCTCAACCGCCGGTCTGCTGGTGTTCATCGGCGTGGTCGTGGTGACTTTCTGGTCGGCCGCCCGCGCCGTCGGCGGGGTGTCACCCGATCTCCGGCGCCGGCTGCCCGGACTGATGGCGCACTCGCTCATCCCGATCGTGATCGGGTACATCCTCGCCCACTACCTGCAGTCCCTCGTCGAACAGGGGCAGGAAGCGCTCTTGGCTCTCGGCGATCCGCTGGGGCGGGGCTGGAACCTGTTGTGGCTGAGCGATGCCCACCCGGTGTACATCATGTCCGACCACCCGACGTTCACCGTGACGCTGAAGGTGCTCTTCGTCGTCGGCGGACACATGATGGGAGTCGCCGCGGCCCACGACGCCTCGCTGCGATTACTTCCCCGACGGCATCAGCTGACCGGCCAGCTCACCATGATGGTGACGATGGTCTGCTACACCTTCCTCGGGCTGTACCTGCTGTTCGGCGGGTAGAGCGACCCCGGCTCGAGATCAGATTGCGTCGTGTCGCGGTAGGCGCGACAGAACGCAATCTGGTCTCCGTCGGCAACGAGTAACTAGAGGCTGAGTGAGCCGAAGTCCAGCCCACCGCTCGAGCTACGGCAGCCTTCGACGACCAGTTTCTGTGGCGTCGGCAGACGATCAGCAATCTGGGCCCCGGTCTTGATCCGGAACCAGATCGTCTTCGTTCCCTCCGCCGACGGTTCGGGCGCGCCGGTCACCGTCTTGAGGTCGATCGTCCGCTGTGTGACGAACCCGTCGGGTTGTGCGTTCCGGTTGTACGGATTGCCGTTGCCCCAGCCGTCGACCCCCGGACCGAGGCCCGAGGCCAACGGCGGATCGCCCACCCAGCGCGCCATCGGCCACTGAATTCCTGAGGACTCACGCCACGGGGCCGGCATCTCGGCCGGGATGGTCGTCGCGTTCACCATGGCCGGATCGTTCTCCTGCTCGAACCACCAATCCGGCTGGAAAAAGGTCGAATTCGTGAAGTTGGTGACCTTGATGGTGGCCGTGCAGTCCCCATTGTTGACCCCCTCCAGGATCAGTCCACCCGCATCCTCGGCGAATGCTGCTCCGGCGCCGGTCATTCCACCCGCCACCACGCCTGCTGCCAATACTGTCGCGCACAGGGCGCGCACTGATGATTTCTTCAAGAAACCTCCCCGATAGGGACGCAGGAACGTCGTCGGTTGAATCCCACTGCGCCAACGTCACGGTAAATCGAACGTAAAGTCCGATGTGCCGTGTTCAGCGTTTACCTCTGATCAAGTGACAAAGTCCGACTTGCTTGATGTCAAGGACATCTCGGTTCACTCACGAAGCAGTCACCACGAGTTCACTCCAGTACACAGACGGTCACTCTCGACCCATGCGTCTACGTCGCCGAACAACAACACTCGCCCTCGCGTTGGCCACCGTGGCCGGACTGATAGCCGGAGCAACCGCGGTCGCGCTCGCCGATGACCCCACCGAATACGTCGCCCTCGGCGCGTCGTTCTCGGCCGGCGTCGGGATTTCCCCGTCGGCAGGAGGACCGAGCGGATGTGGGCGGTCCACGAAGAACTTCCCGAACCTGGTCGCCGACGCGGAGGGCTTTCGGCTCAAGGACATGAGTTGCGGTGGTGCCCAGACCCGGCATCTGACGACGAGCCAGACCGCCGGTCAGCCACCGCAATTCGACGGTCTGAGTTCAACGACGGATCTCGTCACCATGCAGATCGGCTACAACGACGGAAACGTGTACTCGGGCAGCATCGCCGACTGCTCCCAAACGGCTTCGGGCAGCTCGCAACTCGCACCTTGTGAGGCGCGGACCCTCGGTCGGTACTCCGCGGAGATCCAGGTGACGGCCGCCAACATCGCCACCGCGATCGCCGGGATCAAGAGCCGCGCGCCCTCCGCGAAGATCCTCATCGTCGGATATCCGGCGGTGTACCCGAAGCAGGGCAACTGTCCCGCGCGAAACCCGTTCTCCGCCGCGGACACCGCGTTTCTCGACCGCCTCGAGGTCGAGTTGAACACCATGCTGAAGACCCAGGCCCAGTTGGCCGACGTCGATTTCGTCGACACCTATGGTCCCAGCGTCGGGCACGACTCGTGCAAGTCCCAGTCGATGAGATGGGTGGAGCCGTACTCGAATCCGGTTGGGGCGATTCGCCTTCATCCGAACGCGACGGGTCACCAGCAGGTCGCGAAGGCCGTGCGTGCCGCCCTCGACTGACCGCGGAGTTACTGGCGGCCGGCTCGTCGCGCCCGGAACACCACGTCGTGCGTGTGGTGACCGCTGCCTGCGGCTTTGCCCCGTTCACGCGTCTCGTCGGTGACGATCTCCCAGTCGTCACCGACGAGTTCGGCGAACCCGCCCGGTTGGACGTAGTCGTCCGGATCGAACCCGTGCGCCCGCACGCCTTCCGGCGCATGGGCGACGACCAGCAGCGAACCGCCCGGGCCGACGGCGGCAACCAGCTTCCGGGCCACCTCGATCTCCTCGACGGGGATCGGGAAATAGTGCAACGCGACGAGACCGAAATCGCCGCCGGGAACGGGATCGACGACGAGGTCGGCGCGCGTCCACGTGATCGGCAGATCGCCGCTGATCTCGCGCGCCCGATCGAGCGCCACCTGTGAGATGTCGACCGCGGTCACCTGCCAACCGCGGTTCGCCAGCCAGCGGGCGTCGGCACCCTCCCCCGAACCGACGTCCAGCGCGGTGGTCGGCGTAAGGCCTTCGGTCTCGGTGATCAGCGCGGGATTGACGTCCGCGGTCCACAGTCTCTCGGCATTGCCGTATCGCTCGTCCCACTCGGCTGCCCGATCGTTGTCCATTCTGAGATTCATAGCAGCCGACCGCGGCAGGCGCGGTTTCGAGCTAGGAAACAGGTGCATTGGCGACGACGCGGGCGATCCGTTCGACCGCCTCGGTCAGCACCTCCGGCGAACACGCGACGTTCAACCGTGCGAAGCCCGCTCCCTGCGCGCCGAATGCCGGCCCGTAGTGCAACGCGACCCGGCCGTGCTCGAGGATCGGCAGCCCGGGGTTGTCGCCGAGTCCGGCGTCGCGGAAGTCGAGCCAGGCCAGGTACGACGCATTCGGCCGCCGATAACCGACGCCCGGTAGATGTTCGGCCAGGAGCTGATCGAGCAGGTCGAGACTCTCGCCGATGACCTCCAGGGTGGCGTCGAGCCAGTCGTCGCCCCGAGCGAAGGCGGCCTCGGTGGCGGCGCGGCCGAGGATGGACGTGCGGTACTGCACCTCGTCGGGCTGACGCGCGACGATCCCCCGGCCCGTGTCGGAGGTGGCCACCGTCAACGCGCACTTGGCCCCCGCCAGGTTGAACGCCTTGCTGGCCGAATGAGCGGCGATGCCGACCTCACGGGCGACGTCACTCACTGCGAGGAACGGGACGAACCCGACGCCGGGATGCACCAGCGGCGCGTGGATCTCGTCACTGACGACCGTCGCACCGTAGGACGCCGCGAGGTCGGCCAGCCGCGCCAGGTGGGATGCTTCGTGGACCAGGCCCACCGGATTGTGCGGGTGACACAACAGAACTGCCCGCACACCCGCCTTCAGCGCCGCCTCGATGCCGTCGAGATCCATCCGCCACCCGGGATCGTCGAGCAACGGCACCTCGACGACGGTTCCGCCGGCCTCCGGGATCAGCTCGAAGAACGGCGGATACACCGGCGGCATCAGGATGACGCCGTCACCCGGACGTATTGCCGTCCGCAACGACTCGACGATCACGACGCTCACATCGGTGGTCAGCGTGACATCATCCGCGCTCAGCTGCCAGTTCCACCGCCGCTCCGCGAAACCCGCGAAAGCCGTTCCCACGCCGCCCGAATCGCCGGCGTAACCGACGTCCGACGCCCGGATGCGGTCGATCATCGCCTCCGCCACAACAGGTGCGAGCTGGTAGTCCATCTCCGCGATGAACAGCGGCAACACGTCGTCGGGGTGGGTGGACCACTTCGAGGAGGTGCG
This sequence comes from Gordonia namibiensis NBRC 108229, assembly GCF_000298235.1. Classification (GTDB taxonomy): domain Bacteria; phylum Actinomycetota; class Actinomycetes; order Mycobacteriales; family Mycobacteriaceae; genus Gordonia; species Gordonia namibiensis. Next base: position 29,854 of record NZ_BAHE01000054.1, on the reverse strand, counting down.
GCGTCGGAGTTCGTCGAGCGGCGGTGCGGCGGGTCTGGGTGTCACAGGCTCTTTGGTACCACCCTTCGAGACGGCCCTCCGCATGCTCCGGGCCTCCTCAGGGGGCAAAGGTCACGAGTCATCGACGCCGACGCCGTGAGAAGGCAGACTGGTCGCCATGGCCTTCCCTCTTCGTATCGGTGTCCAGATCCAGCCCCAGCACGCTCCTGAGTACGGCCTGATCCGGGACGCGGTTCGCCGCGCCGAGGATGCGGGCGTCGACGTCGCCTTCAACTGGGATCACTTCTATCCCCTGTACGGCGCGCCGGAGGGTGAGCACTTCGAGTGCTGGACGATGCTGGGTGCGTGGGCGGAACAGACATCGCGGGTGGAGATCGGCGCGCTGGTGACCTGCAACTCCTACCGCAATCCGGAGTTGCTCGCCGACATGGCCCGCACCGTCGACCACATCAGCGGCGGACGTCTGATCCTCGGTGTCGGCGCCGGCTGGTTCCAGAAGGACTACGACGAGTACGGATATGAGTTCGGTACCGTCGGCTCTCGCCTCAACGACTTCGGTGCGGCGCTGCCGCGCATCAAGTCGCGTCTGGGCAAGCTGAACCCGGCGCCCACCCGCGACATCCCGATCCTCGTCGGCGGCAGCGGCGAGAAGAAGACGCTGCGCTACATCGCCGAACACGCCGACGCCTGGCACGGCTTCAACGACGTCGAGCAGTACCGCCACAAGTCGAAGGTGCTCGCCGAGCACTGCGCTGCGGTCGGACGCGACCCGGAGACCATCGAACGGTCGTCGGCGGTGCAGTTCGACGGCGACGTCGACGCGTTGCTCCGCGGTGCCGACGCGCTGGCCGACGAAGGCATCAGTCTGCTCACCGTCGGCGTGACGGGCCCCGACTACGATCTCACCGCCGTCGAGGCCCTGTGCCGGTGGCGCGACGCTCGACGCTGAGCACGTGCCGGTACCCATCGAGGTCAAGGACGGACATACACTCACCCGAATGCGGCCGCTGGTTAAATTTGTGATCATGCATCGGGAACCTGCGATTCGTGGTGGGTGGGGACACGTCGTGGCACGTCGCCTCTCCGCAGCTCTCGGCGCAGTCGGTCTCGCGCTCGGAATGACCCTGCTGCTGGCGGGTGTCGGAGCCGGCCCGGCCGCCGCCGAACCGCCCGCCCGCCTGCCCACCTACGTCGTCGACTCGGCCGAGGTCATCACGCCGGAGCAGCGGACCGAACTCGAGAATGCCGCCGACGACCTGTACAACAAGCACGACATCCAGATGTGGATCGTGTACGTCCGCAGCTTCGACAGCCTCACCAGCGAACAGTGGGCCGACCGGACTGCCATCGCCAGTGAACTCGGCGACCACGACGCCCTGCTGGCGGTCGCGACCGAGGACCGCTCCTACCGGATGTTCGCCCCGGACGACATCGGCGGGCTCGACCAGTCGACCCTCGATGACGTCGCCACCAACGACGTCGTCCCCCAGCTTCGTGAGGGCAACTGGGCGCAGGCCGGCCTGGGCGCGATCAACGGGCTCTCGAATGCCCTCGACCCCAGCTACACCGGGGTCATCACCGCCGGTGTCGTCGGCGGAGCGGTCGTGGTCGGCGGTGGCGGTGCATACCTGTATTCGCGGCGCCGCAAGCAACGTCGGATCGACAGCAGCCTGGAAGCGCTTCGCGAACAGGAACTGACCGTCGACCAACTCGAGGAACAGCCACTCGACGTGCTGGATCCGTGGTCTCGCGAGGTCCTCACCGATCTCGACAACGCCATCCGCACCAGTGAAGAGGAACTGCGGCTGGCCGTCGACGAGTTCGGCCATGCCGAGACCGCACCGTTCACCAAGGCTCTCGAACGGGCGAGACGCGATCTCGCGCAGTCGTTCACCATCCGTCAGCGACTCGACGACGACGTCCCGGAGACCGAAGACGAGCGCCGCAGGATGCTCGTCGAGATCATCACCTCGTGCACCGAGGCCGACGCCGCGCTCGACGACCAGGTCGAGGCCTTCGACGCGATGCGCAACCTGCTGATCAACGCCGACGCCCGCTTCGACGCGATCACCCAGCAGCTGATCGGCTTGCGCGCACGTCTCGACCCGGCGTCGCAGCAGCTCACCGAACTGACCGAGAAGCACGGCGAGCAGACACTCGCCTCGATCCTGTCGAACGTCGAACTGGCGCGGCAGCAGATCGATTTCGCCGAGGCGACCGCCGATCAGGGCCGTGCGGCGAGTGCGGCACCGGTCGGGCAGCAGGGTCCCGCGGTCGCGGCCATCCGTTCGGCCGAGGGATCCATCGAGCAGGCGACCGTGCTCCTCGACGCGATCGATCACGCCGATGCGAACATCGCGGCCGCGCAGTCCCGGATGCCTGCGCTGATCGAGGAGGTGGAGGGTGAGCTCGCCGAGGCCGCCTCGCTGACCGCCGACGGCGGTCCCGCACTGGCGACTGCCGCAGCGGCCGCACGAACCGCTCTCGACGCGGCCCGCACCGGCTTCGATGCCGACCCCCTGGGTACGTTCACCGCGCTGGTCGACGCAGACGCCGATCTCGACGACGCGCTCGACGCCGCACGGGACTCCGCGGCCGAACGCACCCGTCGCGCACAGGTGTTGACCGCGGCCCTCGAATCGGCGACCGCGAAGGTGACCGCGGCGTCGGACTTCATCGGCACCCGACGCGGCGCCGTCCAGTCCACCGCCCGGACCCGTCTGGCCGAGGCCCAGCGACTTCTCCGGTCCGCGCAGGAGGCCGCCGGAACCGACCCGGTCGCGGCAACCTCCGCGGCACGCCAGTCCGGCGCTCTCGCCGACCAGGCACTGATGGCCGCGCAGGGCGACGTCGTGAGCTGGCAGCAGTCGCAGCAGCCGCGGTCCAGCGGATCGTCGACCGCAGGTGCGGTTCTCGGCGGCATCCTGGTCGACAGCTTTCTGCGCGGCACCGTCAGCGGCGGTCGCGGAGGCGGATACCGGGGCGGTTACCCCGGTGGCTTCGGCGGTGGATTCAGCAGCGGCGGACGCAGTCCCGGCTCTTTCGGCGGCTCCGGATCGTCGGGACGGATCGGTACCGGTGGGCGGTTCTGAGTAGCTCCGCCGACCGCGGCACCCATTGCTCCCCGAGAGGTTCGTGCCCTGGACACCACCCTCTCGCTCCCTGAGGGGTGCGGAGCGCAAGCCGCCGGGTTGAGTAGCGACGAAGGAGCGTATCGAAGTCGACGAGCCATGAAGGGCAGGCGAGGTCGTGTCGCCAGCCCTTCGTGGCTCGCTTCGCTCGCACCTCAGGGAGCAAGGGATCGGCTCCGCCCGCACCTCAGGGAGCAAAGGGATCGGCTCTGCCCGCACCTCACGGAGCAGAAGAGCCACCGCGCGTTCGGTTTCCGTTCACTTCTGAGCACCCGGCGGTTCGTCTGGCTCTCCTAGCGTCCTGCGGGTGCGAATCCAGTTGCCGCTGTTCACCTCCGCCGGCCGCGATGCCGGCCGGTCGTCCCGTGCCCATGTGACCTGCCGCTACAAGTGCGGCGACGCCTGCCGGTCGGACCCCGGGAACTCCAGCGACAACGCGTACTTCCGCGACGTCGTGCGTACCGCGGTCTCTCGTCGAAGTGTTCTCAAGACCTCTGCGGGTACGGCGGTTGCGGTCGGAGCGGCATCCGTACTCGCAGCCTGCGGTGACAGCGGTTCCGGTACCGGGTCGCCGACGAGTGGTGCAGCTACCGGAGAACCGTTGCCGGGCATGAAGTTCACCGCCGTCCCGGCGAACACCGAGGACGCGGTGGTGATCCCGGACGGATACCGCCAGAAAGTCGTGATCCGCTGGGGCGACCCCGTCCTGCCCGGCGCCCCGGACTTCGACTTCGCCGCGCAGACCCCCGAAGCGCAGGCCAAACAGTTCGGCTTCAACAACGACTTCGCCGGACTCATCCCCGTCGACGGCGTCCCCGGACACTTCTACCTCGTCGCCAACCTCGAGTACCCCACCGAGCCGTTCATGTTCACCGGTTACCGGGAGGGTGCACCCACCGAGCAGCAGGCGCGGATCGCGATGGCCGCGGTCGGTATCGCCGTCGTAGAGATAGTCGCCAAAAACGGCACCGGAGCCCTGGAACCCGTTGTCGGACCGCGCAATCAGCGACTCACCGCGTCGAGCCCGTTCCGACTGACCGGCCCGGCCGCCGGCAGCGAGTTCGTCCGGACCGCAGCGGATCCGGCCGGCACCACGATCCTGGGCACCTTCGCCAACTGCTCCGGCGGTCTCACGCCGTGGGGCACCATGCTCTCCGGTGAGGAGAACTTCAACAACTACTTCGCCAACGCGAGCAAGGTCACCGACCCGAAGGCGGCCGAACGCCTCGACCGCTACTCCTTCGCCGACGATGACGACGAGCACCAGTGGGGCCGGTACGACAAGCGTTTCGACCTCGCCGTCGAACCCAACGAGGCCAACCGATTCGGGTACGTCGTCGAAGTCGATCCCCACGACCCCAAAGCCGCCCCCGTCAAACACAGCTCGCTGGGTCGATGCAAGCACGAATCGGCCAACATCCACGTCGTGAAGAACGGCCCGGACCGAGGCACCGTCGTCGCCTACAGCGGCGACGACGAGAAGTTCGAGTACATCTACAAGTTCGTCTCGTCCCGCAAGATCAAGAGCGGACTCTCGAAGACCGCACGCGAGCACAACATTCGCATCCTCGACGAGGGCACGCTGTACGTGGCGACCTTCACCGGGGACAGCCCGGACGACTCCGGCACACCACCTGCCTCGGGCAAGTTCGCCGGGAAGGGGTCGTGGAAGCCGCTGTTGACCAGCAACGCCGACGGATCGGCCCGCTCGCATGTGCCCGGGATGTCGCCGGCAGAGGTTGCGGTGTTCACGCGTCAGGCCGCCGACGCCGTCGGCGCCACCAAGATGGACCGGCCCGAGGACATCGAGCCGAGCCCCATGACCGGCAAGGTGTACTGCGCCCTCACCAACAACAGCGACCGCGGCACCGACGGCAAGGCGCCCGTCGACGCGGCCAATCCACGCAACGAGAACAAGAACGGGCAGATCCTCGAGATCTCCGACGACCACGCCGGTACCGAGTTCACCTGGGAGTTGCTGCTGGTGTGCGGTGACCCGACCGCCGCCGACACCTACTACGGCGGCTTCGACAAGACGCAGGTCAGCCCCATCTCCTGCCCGGACAACCTGGCCTTCGATCCGCACGGCAACCTGTGGATCTCCACCGACGGCAACGCCCTCGGATCCAACGACGGACTGTTCGCCGTCGCACTTCACGGCGCCCGCCGTGGCGAGACCAAACAGTTCCTGACCGTCCCGATCGGTGCCGAGACCTGCGGGCCGGTCATCGACAGTGACCGCATCCTCGTCGCCGTGCAGCACCCCGGTGAGCTCGATGACCACTCGGCTGACAACCCCGCATCCCACTGGCCCGACGGTGGCAACTCCCAGCCCCGGCCCGCAGTGGTGGCGATCTGGCGCGACGGCGGGACCGCGATCGGGGTCTGACCGGGCGGTTTCGATACGGCTCGTCGCAGGCTCCTCGCCTACTCAACCAGCGAAGGATCGGGCACCCGCAGGCTCCTCGCCTACTCAACCGGCGAGGGGGCTGGTGTCGGGGATATCACAGCGTCGCGAGGTATTACTTCGAGAGTCTAAGTATTAGAGTTTCGAAATGTGACTGTTCCAGATGCCGCTCAACTCGCCTCGGCCCTCCGGCCGAGCATCACGCGGCTCTACCTGTCGCTTCGACGACGCACACCTGTCGTCGAACTGACCGCCGCACAGACATCGGCGATCAACGTCCTGGCCGATCACGGCCCGATGCGCATGGGTGAGCTCGCCGAACGTGAGTCGATCCGGATGCCCACCGCGACGTCGGTGATCGACGGACTCACCAAGCACGAACTGGTGGAACGCCGACCCGATCCTGCCGATCGTCGTGCCGTACTCGTCGATCTCACCGACCATGGTCGCGAACTGGTCGAACGGATCCGCCTCGGCCGCGACGTCGCCCTCACCGACGCCCTGGCCAACCTGAGCCCCGAACATCTCGAAGCGCTCGCCGCGGCCGCTCCGGCACTGCAAGCGCTCCGCGACGAGCTCGATCATCACCCCGCACAGACCTCAGCGGCGGTGGATGCCAAGACGGCCGAGAACTGACCCCTCGCCCGATCCACGTCCCCCGTCTCCGACAACCAGCCCCCGTTCAGAGGACCCACATGACCGTCACCGAAGACAAGGCCGCCACCGGCGCGTCGAACCCGACACACGCCGACGACGCGCAGAACACCTCGCTCCTCGCCATGTTCCGCATGCAGCCCCGCGCCGTGTGGATCACCGCGTTCGCGGCGACCATCGCCTTCATGGGCATCGGTCTCGTCGACCCGATCCTGCACAGCATCGCCCAGGCGCTCAACGCTCCCGCGAACAAGCTCACCCTGCTGTTCGGTGTGTACGTCGGTGTGCAGTGTGTGGCCATGCTGCTGACCGGCTGGGCCGCTTACCGTTTCGGCCCCAAGCGGACACTGACCGTCGGCCTGGTGATGATCGTCGTGGCCGCCGGCGTCTCGGTCTTCGCGAGCAACATCGATCAGCTGATCGCCTTCCGCGTGCTCTGGGGCCTGGGTAACGCCTTCTTCCTTGCCACCGCGCTCGCGTTCATCGTCTCCTCCGCCAAGGGCAGCAGGCAGGGCGCGATCATGATGTACGAGGCGGCCCTGGGGATCGGCCTCGCCGTCGGCCCGCTGCTCGGGGCGACTCTCGGTGAATGGAGCTGGCGTGCCCCCTTCGGCGGCACCGCGCTGCTCATGTTCGTCGGCGCCGTGCTGTGCGCCATCATGCTCCCCTCCGACGGCCCGCGGTCGGAACGTGCCCGGGTCAGCATCGTCGATCCGCTCAAGGCCCTGCGCAATCGCACGCTCACCATCGCCGGTATCGGGTCGGCCTTCTACACCGGCGCCCTGTTCACCGTCATCGCCTGGGCACCGATCGCCATGGGACTCCGGCCCATTCACGCGGGCCTGGTCTTCTTCGGCTGGGGCCTGCTGACCGCAATCGCCGGTGTGTTCGTCGCTACCCCGCTCGCCCGGGTCGTCGGCGAGAAGGGTGGTGTGCTCGTCGCGATCACCGGCTACGGCATCGTCATGGCCCTCGCCGCTGTCGGAACGCTGTCCGACCAGATCTGGCTCATCGGTCTCGCGGTCGTCCTGTCCGGTCTTCCCTCGGGCATCCTCAACACCCTGTTCACCGACCTCGCCATGGCCTCGGGCGGCAACGACACCCCCCGCTCGGTGTCCAGCGCCGGCTTCAGCTTCCTGCGCTGGGCTGGTGCGGCGGTCGCCGCGGTCCTGGTCTCCTACCTCGCCGAATGGTTCGGCGACGTCGCCCCGTGGTGGTTCGCCGTCGGCTACTGCGCGGTCGCACTCGGTGCGGTGGCACTGGTCAAGACCAACAAGAACAAGGTCTCTCCCGACGCCGCGCTCATCGGAGCCGAGGAGTTCTGAGGCCGGGCACGAGTCCTTTCGATACGCCCTTCGCAAGCTCCGGGCTACTCAAGGAACAGGGTGTACGCCCTTCGCAAGCTCCGGGCTACTCAAGGAACAGGGTGTACGCCCTCCGCAAGCTCCGGGCTACTCAAGGAGCAGGGGCTTCAGACCGCGGAGTCGGGGAACGCGATGACCGACAGGAAGCGCACGGGCAGTTCGACGAGTTCGACCGGCCCGTGCGCTCCTTCGCCGTCGAGCTGGAGGGCATCGCCGGGATGCATCCGGTACACCGACCGGCTGTGCGCGTAGTCCATCACACCCTCGAGGACGTACAGGAACTCGGTACCGGCGTGCTGGAACAGCGGCTGGGTCACCGACTTCTCCGTCAGGGTCACCAGCAGACATTCGAGTCGTTTGTGTTCTCCGCGAAGCGATCCGAGCAACTCGTACTCGTGCCCCTCGCGTGAACCCTCACGGATGATCTCGTTGCCCTCCCCCGCTTTCACGAAGACGGCCGACCGCTCCATCTCCGCGCCGCGGAACAACGACGTCACCGAGACATCGAAACCGGTGGCCAGGCGGGCGAGGGTGCTGAGGCTGCACGAGGTCTGAGCGTTCTCGATCTTCGACAGCATCGCCTTGGAGATGCCGACGCGGGTCGCCATGTCACCCACCGACAGTCCCTGCTGACGACGCAGCCGGCGCACGTTGTGCGCGATGGCAGTCTCGAGCTCGAGTTCCTCGACCGACTGGTCGACGGGGCGCTCCCGTGCGATGCCAGATTGGTTACGGATCAAAGGGTCGTCGGTCACCTCGCCAGCATAGTGAGCGAGGTCGTTCACTGTCAGTTGACACATGTTGTCGCGTCCTCTCGTCGGTTCACCCCCGTGCACACCGCTCGGGAACGCTCAGCGCATCTCTCCTGCTCCCACGTACGGGAACCTCGTCTTCAGCGGGTCGCCCTCGGCGAACCGGGTGAAGCGGAAGTCCGACTCCGGGATTCGCGGGTCCGAACTGTGTCCGTCGACGACGAGATCGGCGACGAGCCTGCCGACCGCCGGTGAGATCTTGAAGCCGTGGCCACTGAACCCGACCGCGAGCACGAGGCCGTCGAGCGGCCCCCGCGAGATGATCGGATTCCAGTCCGGTGTCACGTCGTAGCAGCCGGCGTAGCTGCTGGTGATCGCCGGGTCGGTGAACCCCGGGAACCGGGTGCCCACCTTGTCGACGGTGAGATCGACGAAATCGCTGTCGACTCGGTTGCTGTAGTTGTCCGGGTCGGCGATCTGGAGTTCCTTGAGATCACTGTTGCCGAACAGGATCTCACCGCGGACGTCCGGGCGCACGTACTGCAGGGAGACGAGGTCGGAGAAGACCGGCACCTGACCGAGATCCTCGCCCGGATGAATCATCACGATCTGTTCGCGATGCACCGAGATCGGGACGTCGATGCCATGCGGCGCCAGGAAGGGCTTGGACCACACACCGGTCGCCACGACGACGGTGTCGGCGGAGATCGTCGAGCCGTCGGCCAGGCGGACGCCGGTGACCCGGTCCCCGTCGACGACCAGCTCGGTGACCGTCGTGCCCTGGCGGATCTTGATGCCGGTGGCACGTGCGGCGGCGGCGAACGCCTGAGCAGTCTGGTAGGCGTCACCGTAGCCGCCGCGTTCCTCCCACCCAAACGCCGCGAACGGTTCGAGATCGGCTGCCGGCCACATCTTTGCGACCTCTGCGGCGTCGATCTCCTCGGTCTGGACGCCGACCTCCCGCTGCGCCGCAAGGCTTTTCCGCAGGTTCTCGACGTTCGCCTCGCCGACGCCGACGACATAGCCGGTCTGTCGGAAGCCGATGTCGGTACCGAAGATCTCCTCGGCCTTCTCGAAGACCTCGAGGCCCACCGCCGCCATCGCGGCGAGCGAACTGACGCCGTAGTGGCAGCGGACGATGCCCGACGACTTGCCGGTCATCCCGCCGCCCACAGTGTCACGCTCGCAGACCACCACATCGGTGATGCCGCGCTGACCGAGTGCCCATGCGGTGGCGGCGCCTTCGAGGCCGCCACCGACGATGACGACCGATGCGGTCGTGTTCGCCGCGCTCACAGCCCACTCCCCGGAATCCAGTTGGTGCCCGCCATCGGGACCCGTGCCATCGCCGCCGCCTCGATCGTGATGGCGACGAGGTCCTCGGGTTCGAGGTGCTGAAGGTGCGCCTTGCCGCACGCGCGGGCGATGGTCTGGGCCTCCATCGTCATGACCCGCAGGAAGTTGGCGAGGCGCTTGCCGCCGAGGACCGGGTCGAATCGCGCCGACAGTTCCGGGTCCTGGGTGCTGATGCCGGCCGGGTCGCGACCGTCCTGGAAGTCGTCGTAGTAACCGGCTGCCGAGCCCAGCGCCTCGTACTCCTTGGCGTATCGAGGATCGTTGTCGCCCAACGCGATCAGGGCGGCGGTGCCGATGGCCACCGCGTCGGCGCCGAGGGCCATCGCCTTGGCGACGTCCGCACCGTTGCGGATGCCGCCGGAGACGATCAGCTGGACCTCCCGATGGACGCCCAGTTCCTGCAGAGCCTGGACGGCCTGCGGGATGGCGGCGAGCGTCGGGATGCCGACGTGCTCGATGAAGACTTCCTGGGTGGCCGCGGTGCCGCCCTGCATGCCGTCGACCACGACCACGTCCGCGCCGGAGTGAACGGCCAGCTTCACGTCGTAGTAGGTGCGGCTGGCACCGACCTTGACGTAGATCGGCTTCTCCCAGTCGGTGATCTCGCGCAACTCGTTGATCTTGATCGCGAGGTCGTCGGGACCGGTCCAGTCCGGGTGTCGGCAGGCGCTGCGCTGGTCGATGCCCTGCGGGAGGGTGCGCATGCCCGCCACGCGCTCGGAGATCTTCTGCCCCAGCAGCATTCCGCCGCCGCCCGGCTTCGCGCCCTGACCGAGGACGACCTCGATGGCGTCGGCCTTGCGCAGGTCGTCGGGATTCATGCCGTAACGCGAGGGCAGGTACTGGTAGACGAGGTGCTTGGACTGACCCCGCTCCTCCGGGGTCATGCCGCCGTCACCGGTGGTGGTCGACGTACCGACCTCCGACGCCCCTCGGCCCAGAGCCTCCTTGGCGCCGGCCGACAGCGCCCCGAAACTCATGCCCGCGATCGTCACCGGGGTCGACAGGTGCAGCGGATACTTCGCGTTGCGGCCACCCAGGACGACGTCGGTGTCGCAGCGCTCGCGGTAACCCTCGAGCGGGTAGCGCGACATCGAGGCGCCGAGGAAAAGCAGGTCGTCGAAGTGGGGGAGCTTGCGCTTGGCACCCCAGCCGCGGATGTCGTAGATACCGGTCTCGGCGGCCCGCTGGATGGCGGCGATGGTGGTGCGGTCGTACGTGGCGGATTCACGGAGTCCGCGCTGCTCGACGCTGAGGTTCTCGGTCATGGTGATGTCTCTTTCGGTGTGTGTCGGCGCGAGGGGCTGGGATTCGAGGGGGTCGCCAGCCCTTCGTGGCTCGTCGCTATCGCTCCTCGCACCTCAGGGAGCGAGGGGATGGCTCCGCTATCGCTCCTCGCACCTGAAGGGAGCGAGGGGGTGGCTTCGCTATCGCTCCTCGCACCTGAAGGGAGCGAGGGGATGGCTTCGCTATCGCTCCTCGCACCTGAAAGGAGCGAGGGGACGGCTCAGTAGGCAGAAGCGTTGTCCACCTTGAAGTGGTAGAGCTCGCGGGCCGATCCGTAGCGGGTGTAGGCGGTCAGATCGTCGTCGCCGTAGCCGGCGGCTTTGAGCAGGCCGGCGAGCTCCTCGAGGTGCTCCTCGCGCATCGGCTTGGCGATGCAGTCGGCGCCCAGCGAGGCGACCTCGCCGCGGACGTAGATGCGGGTCTCATAGATGGAGTCGCCGAGGCCGTCACCGGCATTGCCGCGGATGACCAGGCGGCCGGCCTGTGCCATGAACGCGCTGTTGTGCCCGACGTTGCCGCCGACCACGATGTCGACGCCCTTCATCGAGATGCCGCAGCGTGCCGCGGCGTCACCCTCGACAACGAGCAAGCCGCCGTGTGCGGTGGCGCCGGCCGACTGCGAGGCGTTGCCCTTGACGATGACGCTGCCGCTCATCATGTTCTCGGCGACACCGGTGCCGGCGTTGCCGTTGATGGTGACCTCCGCCTGCTGATTCATGCCGGCGGCGTAGTAGCCGACGTGACCGTTGACGGTGATCTTGACCGGGGCGTTGACGCCGGCCGCGACGCTGTGGGCGCCGGCGGGGTTGTCGATGACGATCTCACCGGAGATGTCATCGTGGAGCGCCGAGTTGATCTCTCGCAGCGGGGTGTTCGCGAGATCGAAGTGGTGGTTGGGGCTCATCGTCTCAGCTTTCGCCGTGTCGGTGGGGGAGGTGGTGGGATCGAGCGTCCCGGGTTGTTCGAGGATCCCTGGTTGTGGGAGTGTCACCGTGTCCATGCGTAGACCACCTCGGGCTCGGGCTCCCAGATGCGGGCGTTCTCGACGCCGGGCAGCTTGGCGAGTGCGCGGTACTCGCTGGCGATCGCGACCCAGTCGTCGGTCTCGGCGATCACCGCGGGCTTGCAGGCGATGGCGTCGCGGACGACGGCGAAGGAGTCGCGGTTGGAGACCACGAGGGTGTAGAAGCCGTCGAAGTTGGCGCACACCTCCTTGAGGGCGGTCTCGACGTCCTTGCCGGCGGCGAGCTGGTGCGCGACGAAGCGGGCGCCGACCTCGGTGTCGTTCTCGCTGTCGAATTCGACACCCTGAGCACGCAACTCGCGTCGGATGGTGGCGTGGTTGGCGAACGAGCCGTTGTGCACCAGGCACTGCTCCGGACCCACGGCGTAGGGGTGAGCACCGGACGGGGTCACCGCCGACTCGGTGGCCATCCGGGTGTGGCCGACGCCCTGCCAGCCGGAAGCAGTTGCCAGACCCCAGGATTCGGTGAGGTCGCGAGGTGCGCCGACACCCTTGAGGACGGTGAGGTCCGAGCCGAAGCCGGCGACCAGCGCGTCCGGGTAGGCGGCACGGGCTGCGCCGAGGAGTTCTTCGGCACCGACCGGCGCCGACGCGACCAGCGTGGCGTCGACGAGCTGGGCGGCGACGGGCACACCGAGCGCCGCGCTCAGGGTCGTCGAGACTTCGTCGGGCAGGACGTCGAGTTCGAGCAGCGAGACACAGCCGTGGCCGGGAGGCGCCCACTCGGGGTTGCCGTAAACCGCGATACCGGCCGAGTCCGCGCCGCGATCCTGCATCTCACCGAGCATCTCGGCAAGCATGGCGCCGAGCCGGGGATGAAGATCGGGATTACGCAGATGCAATCCGACGATTCCGCACATTGTCGAATCCTTTACGTCGAAGGGGGAGTTGGGATGTGGTTCGGCGGCCGGGTTCGGTCGCGTCAGAAGGCAGTGAGGTACTGGTCGACTTCCCACGGGGAGACGGCGGCGTGCCAGTTGAAGAACTCCTCGCGCTTGAGGTTCGAGAAGTAGGTCGACACCCTGCCCTGGTCTTCCGGCCAGTCCTGGGGGAGTGCGGCGTCGAGCACGCCCGCGACGACGGCGTCGGCCTCGAAGGCCTCGACCGCGTGCAACAGGGTGAGGGGCAGTTCGGCGATGTGGCTGGGTGCACCGCCGACGGCTCCGGGGTCGAGGCTCCGCTTGATGCCGTCGAGGCCGGCACCGAGCAACGCGGCTGCGGCCAGGTATGGGTTGGCCGATCCGTCGCCGCCGCGGAGTTCCACGCGCTGGTCGTCGGGAACGCGGATGTAGTGGGTCCGGTCGTTGCCACCGTAGGTGGCCTTGCGCGGCGCCCAGGACGCACCCGAGCGGGTGGCGGTGGCGCCGGTTCGCTTGTAGGAGTTGACGGTCGGTGCGATCACGGCCTGCAGTGCCGGGGCGTGCTCGAGGATGCCGCCGATGAACCCATAGGCGGTGTCGGACAGGCCGAGTCCGCGATCGTCTTCGCTGACCTGCGGGAAGGCCGGCTCACCGCCCTTGGTGAGCGACAGGTGGAAGTGGAGTCCCGAGCCGGTGCGATCGGCGAACGGCTTCGGCATGAAGGTGGCGATCATGCCCTTCTCCGCGGCCATGGCCGAGAGGAGGTAGCGAAGCGTGACGACCCGGTCGGCGGTGGTGAGCGCGTCGGCGTACTTGAAGTTCTGCTCGAACTGTCCGTTGCCGTCCTCGTGGTCGTTGGCGTAGTTGCTCCAGCCCAGCTGATTCATGGCAGTGGACACCGCGGTGAGGTGTTCGTACATCCGGGTGAGTCCGCGGACGTCGTAGCAGGGCTGGTCGGAGTCGTCCGCGGCGTCAGCGGTGACGAGCGAACCGTCGTCGGCCCGCTTGAGCAGGAAGTATTCGACCTCGGCACCCACCCACGGCTCGAAGCCGGCGTCGGCGGTCTGAGCGACGAGGGTCTTGAGGATGTTGCGCGGGGCAAACGGCCACGGCTTGCCCTCGACGTGCGGATCGCACTGGACGACGGCCAGACCTTCCTTGATGAACGGGATCGGGAGGAAGGAGCTCACGTCGGGGATCGCGATGAGGTCGGGGTCCTTGGGCTCCTGGCCGATGGCACCGACCGCGTAGCCGGCGAAACCGACTCCCTCCGTGGCGAGTTCGTCGACCGCTTCGACCGGCACCAGCTTGGCGCACGGCTTGCCGCGGAGATCGACGAACATGGCGAGGATGAACTTGGTGTCGTTCGCCGCACACAGCTCGGCGAGGGTGCTGGTGTCGGTGGCTGCGTTGGTGGTGGTCATGATGCGCTCCGGGGGTCGACTGTAGGTGTTGCCTGTCGGGATGTCCACTAGCGTGAATCAATGTCTACCGTTAGTAGACCGACCGTTTGTTTCCCCACTGTTTCCGCCGGGTGAGCGGTCGGTGTCGTTTCGGCGCCTCATGTGACGGGACGAAAAAGACCCGGGGCCCACCGTTCTCACGGTGGGCCCCGGGCCGTTGCTCACTTTCTCCGCGCGGTCAGACCTGCGCGGGCGGAGTCGAGGAGGGCATCGACTTCTCCACCGAATCGGCGGCTGCCGACGGCAACAGCGAGCCCAGGCCGCCGCCCGGATGACCGACGCTCGCGCTGGGGATCTCGTAGGCGGTCTCGGCGTGCAGGACGGTGTCGAGGCCGACCATCTCGGTCTCGTCGTCGACGCGGATCCCCATCACCTTGTCGAGACCCTTCGCGATGAGCCAGGTCATCACGAACGAGTAGGTGCAGGTGATTGCGATACCGGCGAGCTCACGCCAGATGATCTCGGGATCGCCGCCGAACAAGACGCCCTGGACGCCGGCCGGAGCGACATCGGTGGCGAACAGGATGATGCAGAAGGTACCGACGATGCCGCCGATGCCGTGTACGGCGAAGGCGTCGAGCGTCTCGTCGACCTTCAGCTTCGACTTGAAGCTGAGCAGGAAGGCGACGACCGCGGCGGCGAAGATGCCGACGAGCAGGGCACCGAGCGGGGCCATGCTGCTGGCCGCCGGGGTGATACCGACCAGACCTGCGACGACGCCGGTGATGATGCCCAGCGAGGTGACATGACCTTCACGCCACTTCTCGATGATCGCGAAGCCGATCATGCCGGCGGACCCGGCGAGCAGGGTGTTCAGGATGACCGACTGGGCCAAGAAGTTGGCGCCGAGGGCACAGCTGCCATTGAAACCGAACCATCCGAAGAACAGAATGCCGCCACCGAGCATGGTCATCGGCACGTTGTGCGGACGCTCCATGCGACGCTTGCGGGCACCGAGCACGACGGCGAGTGCGAGCGCGGCGACGCCGGAGTTCATGTGGACCGCGGTTCCGCCTGCGTAGTCGACGATCTCGAGCTTGTTCAGCAGGAAGCCGCCTTTGTAGTCGTCGTCGACGTCGGCCGAGAAGACCCAGTGGGCCAGGGGGAAGTACACCACCAGCAGCCAGATCGGCGCGAAGACCAGCCACGCCGAGAACTTCATGCGGCCGGCAGCGCCGCTGGCCACGATGGCGATGGTGATGGCGGCGAACAGGATGAACCAGGCCGCGAAGTACAGCGTTTGGGTCGCCCCCGATGCGTCGTCGGTCAACCAATTGGTCAAGCCGATGAAGTCGGTCGGGTTGCCGATGAGGCCCCAACCGCCCACCGACGGGCCGGACACGAGTCCGTAACCGATGACGACATAGAGCACAGCGGTGATCCCGAGAGTGGAGATGACCATCGACATGATGTTCAGGACGTTCTTGGAGCCGACCATGCCGCCGTAGAAGAAGGCGAGGCCGGGGAACATCAACAGGACGAAGACGAAGGCCGCCAGCATCCAGGCCAGGTCGGCGTTAGCCGCGAGTATCGGTTCCATGGGCGATCTTTCGGTTCGGAGACTCTGAGGTCCGGGTTACTTACACCAGCAGCTCACGGGCGTCATTGACCGCGTAGATAGGCGACGACGTTGTCGCGATAGTCGAGGAATCCCTTGTAGGCGGCGATGTCCTCACCGAGTGTCTCGATGACGGTCGCCAATTGGTTGGCCCACTCGGGTATTCGTTTCACGTCCTCCAGCGAGGCCATGAATGTCCGGATATTGAACGTCACGGCACCCGACATCGGCAACCGGACGAAGTGTTCGAGCTCGATTCGCAGGCGCGCTCTGCCGAAATCGCCGTCGGCGATCATGCCCGGGACGTCACCCGCCCAGGCCGGGAGCTCTTCGAGACTGACGTCGAGCTTGTGCGAATCCGACGCCGAGAGAGTCCAGTTCACCCTGCGGTACACCTGATCCGCCGGTAGATTGCGCAAGAACTGTTCGGCGCGGGCGACGATGCCCTCGCGAAGCATGCGCGGGACCGGGGCGTGGATCTCGTACATGTCCATACCGACATCGAAGGAGACCGACCACGCCGCGGCGAAGGTCACCACACCGGCGTCGAAGTACAGGCGCCCGTCGCGTTCGGTGACGAGCAGGAGGTCGTCGGGCACCTCACGCGCCAGGAACTCCATGGGCCCGTAGGGCAGCGAGTCGGGGTCGCCGAGCACGAATTCCTGGTCGGTGCCGAGGATCTCGTTGCGCCAGTGGAACCTGCCGTCACCGTACTCGTCGAGGTGCATGATGTCGGGATACGAGATGCCGAGGTCGCGCAGGTAGTAGAGCAACAGGTCCCAGCAGGCGACCTCCATACCGGCGCGAACCCGCACGCGTGACGGGTCGTTGTCGAGGATCCGGCGGCGTTCGGCCATCATCTCCGGGTACTCCGCACCGCCGAGATCGACCAGGCGCCTTCCCCATTCACCGCCACGGGTGCGACGGGGGTTGCGGGCGGGTTCGACGTTGACGCTGTAGGAGAACTCTTCGAGGTCGTCGGGAAACGGCCACGGCAGGTTGGACAGGTGGTCCACCGGGCCGGACAGGTACTCGCGGCCCGATGCGGTCGGGATCGCTTCTGTGGTCACAGGTCCACCTCGATGCTCTGGCCCCGTGAGACACAGCACAGCATGGCGTCACCGAGCGCCTTCTCCTCGTCGGACAGGACGAGGTCGCGGTGTTCGATGGTGCCTGCCCGCACGGGGATTCGACATTCGCCGCAGACACCCTGGCGGCACAGGTTGGGCACCTCGACGCCGCTGTCGAGGAGTCGTTGCAGCAGGGACACCCCGGCCGGGACGTCGATCCGGGCACCGGTCGAGGAGAGCGTCACGGTGAACGGGTCGCCGGGCTCCTGTTCGGGTGCGGCGAATCGTTCGAGATGAACTCGCGCCGTGGGCCATCCGGCCTGCGCGGCGAGCTGTGTGTAGGTGTCGAGCAGGGTGGCCGGTCCGCACGCGTAGGCGTGGGTCCCGAGCGGTTGCGACCGGAATCTCTCGGCGAGCAGTTCCGTCGTGGCGTCGATCCCCGAGACCTCGTGCAGGGTGACGTTGGGTTGCTGGGCGAGCGCACGGAGATCGTCGAGGTGGGCGCCGCTGCCGGACCGGTAGGAGTAGACGATGTCGGCACGACGCCCCTCCCGCGCCAGCGCCCGAGCGTGCGACAAGACCGGGGTGACGCCGATGCCGCCGGCCACCAGCAGCGCTCCCCGCTGGTCGAGGACCGGCGCGAACATCGACCGGGGCCCCTCCACCTCGACGATCGCATCCTCGGTGAGGTTGTCGTGCAACCAATCCGAGCCTCCACCGGCGCCGCGGCGCAGGACCGAGATGCCGTAGGTGTTCGGGAACATGCCGTCGTCGACGAGCGAGTAGGCGTTACGGTGGTCACCGGCCGTGACGATGAGATGGCTACCCGGTTGGTAAGGCGTCAGTACCTGTGGGGCGTCGTCGAGTGGTGCGAACCGGAAGTGGGTGATGTCCCCGGTCAGTCGTCGAACGGCGGCGACGCGCATCGGACGTGGCGCGGTCGCATACCCCGGGTGCAGGTGTGCGGGGATGGCTGCTGCCGTCATGCATCACCTCCCGCGGCCGACGCCAGGAAGCTGCCCATCGTCGGCGAATGGTGCTCGTGGATCTCCAGATCCCGAGCACAACCGGGACAGGTGACGATCCCGCCGGCACGTCCCTCGACGCGGAAGGTGTTGCGGCAGTGCGCACAGTAGAGCGGCAGATCGCGGGTGTGGACGACGAAGGACGACAGTTCGGCGGGGACGGCTCCGGCGTCGCGCGCGATCGCCAGGGCGGTCATCACGTCGTACTGGCCGCCGGTGACGAGGACGCGGGTGCCGGTGAGCGCTTCGCCGAGTGCGGCGTCGAGGGCCGCACGATCCTGCTCGTCGGTGAGGGTGTCGAGCACGAGCAGCCGGGTGGCGACGACGGCCTCGGCCGCCGCGACCCAATTGCGCGAGACGTGCGCGCTCTCGGCGCTGTCGCCGATGGCGACCACGAGGAAAGCGGCCCCGGTGGTGTCGATCGCCGGGGGAGTGGCCGGCCAGACCGGCATGCCCGGGCCGGTCGGTGCCGGCGGGGTCGGTGCGGCGTCGCGCAACCACTGCGCCGCGCGATCCCGGTACTTGATGATGCCCTTGTACTCGGCCATGTCCGCGGGCAGTTCGGCCAGGACCTCGGCGGCACGACGCCGCCACGGGTCGACGGTGGCCAGCTGCTCCAGGGGGAGCATGTAGGTGCGGATCAGGAACATGACCGCGCCCGAGTCGGGCAGGCGGATCAGGTGTTGCACCTCGACGCGCAGGTGTACGCGGCGACCGAACTCGGCGTCGTCGACGAGCTGGATGGTCTCGCGGTCGGGGCCCCACTCCGGGTAGAGCTCCGTCGACATGTCGAGGCGGCGATCGATGGTGAGTGTCCAGTTGGTCCGCCGGTAGGGCTGGTGCGGTTGGAGGCGCTTGAGGAACTCGTGGGCCCGGGTGATGACGCCTTCCCTGCGGACCCGCGGGACGGGCCCGTGGATCTCGAGGAAGCTCATGCCGACGTCGAAGCCGAAACTCCAGTCGGCGGCGAAGGTCACCACGCCGGCGTCGACGAAGAGCTGGTCGTTGCGCTGGTCGAGGAGGGCGATGTCCTCCTGGACCTGAGAAGTGATGTACCGCAACGGTTCGTCGGGGAGAGTGGTCGCGTCCCCGTAGCGGAAGTGTTGTTCGATCCCGAGGATGCCGTTGCGCCACAACCATTCGTCGGGTCCCGTCGAGCGCAGCTGCATCTGCTCCGGATACGCGGCGTCGAGTTCGCGCATGAGGGTGAACATCGCATCCCACGCGGCGGGGGCCATGTGGGGGAGTACGGCATGGCGGGTCGGATCGGCGGCGAGGATCACCGCGCGCTGGTCGAGTTCGGCGCGGTACTCGCAGTCGATGTCGACGACCGCGGTACCCCACTGACCCGCCGGCGTCGTGACGAGTTGCTCGGCCGGTTCCACGTTGGTGCTGTACCGGTACCGGTCTTCGAGGAAGGGGAACGGGAAGCCGGCGATCAGTTCGGTCTCGGCCGAGGTCTTGGCGGCCGTGTTGTCGAGAGTGCTTGTCACAGAGGAACCTCCAGGGTGCAACCGTCGGCGGCGCGCGAGACGCACGGCATGATGGCGTCACCGGCGGACTTCTCCTCGGCACTGAGGTAGAGATCGCGGTGGATGGGTGATCCGCCGGCCAGGGGGATGCGACATTCGCCGCACACGCCCTGCCGGCACAGATTCGGGACCTCGACGCCCACCTCTTCCAGGGCCTCGAGCATGCTCGTCCCGGACGGGACGTCGATGCTCCGGCCGGATTCGGTGAGCTCGACGCGGAAGGGGTCACCGGCATCGAGTGCGTCGATGCCGAAGCGCTCGAAGTGGATTCGGGACTCGGGCCAGCCGGCCGCGATCGCCGCACCGACGACGGCGTCGATCATCGCCGACGGTCCGCAGACGTACAGGTGGGTGCCGACCGGCTGGGCACGAAGCGCCTCATCGAGACGTTCGGTGAACGAGAGACGGTCGGTGAACAGTTCGGCACGGGCCCGGGCGAGCGCCGTGACGTCGTCGAGGTGGGCGGCGGCTTCCTCGCGGAACACGTACAGCAACTGCACGTCGCGTCCCCAACGCACGGCGGCCCGCAGGTGGGACACCATCGGGGTGATCCCGATCCCGCCGGCGACCAGCAGGTGCTTGCGGGCGCGGGCGATCGGTGCGAAGGCGCTACGGGGAAGCCCGACGGTCAGCAGGTGTCCGACGACGAGTTCGTCGTGCAACCAGCGGGATCCGCCGTTGCCGTCGTCGACCTTGAGGACCGAGATCGAGTACTGCATGGGATTGGTGCCGTCGCCGGTCAGGCTGTAGGCATTGGTGTGCTCACCCGCGTGCACCACCAGATGGCTGCCCGGTACGAAACCGGGGAGCGCGCGACCGTCCGGGTCCGCGAGCGTGATGCTGCGGATGCCGGCGACGGCGGCGTCGAGCGCGGTCACGACGAGTTGCATCGTGGGTAACCGGTCGACGCGGGTCTGCACCGCGGTACCGGACAGATCGTGTTCTGCGACGGTGATGCTCACAGTTCGACCTCCTCACCGGTGGACAGGAGTTGCGCGGTCTCGGCGTCGACCATGAAGCCCAGGTACTGCCCCGTTCGACGGGATACGTGGTGGTAGACGAGCAGGTCGCGACGACAACCGACACAGGGGATGACGTCATCGATCGCCGCTCGGGCGCGGGTCACCGACCGGCAGTGTGAGCAGAAGACGTCGGCTTCGGTTCGATCATCGGAATCGGTTGTCAGCACCTCGATTTCGTCGTCCTCGAGTCCGGCGTTCACGGCGACGGCGCGCAACCGCAGTGCCGAACCCGTGTCGGCGACGATCCATACCCGGACGCCGACGGTGGCCTCGGCGAGTGCCGTGGCGAGCAGGTCGGCGGCGGTGTCGGCATCGCCGTGGATTCGGGTGGTGACCTGCGGCGGGCACTGGGCCTCCCAGCGGCCCAGTGCGTCGGCGACGTCCCCGGCACCGACCAGCAGGTAAGAACTGCCGGTCGGTGTGGGGGTTGTCGTCTCGGCCAGGTCACCAGGTCGCGCCCACGCCGGCACGCTGGAGTACGCGATCTGCGACATGACGGTGGATCAGAGCAGGGTGGCGTCGCGCTGGCCGGTGTAGAAGGCGAGCGCGTAGTCGGGGGTGCTGAAGTAGATCTTCGAACCCTTGGGGAAGAAGATGGCGTCCTTCGCCTTGGCGACGATCTTCTGCCCGGTCTCCTTGTTCTCCAACAGGAATTCACCCTCGAGCACGACCTTCATCTCGTCGTATTCGTACTCGTAGTAGAGCGGCTCGTCGGTGTGACGGAGTTCGAAGTAACCGCTGCACATCGGGCTGCCGTCGGGGTTCTCGTAGACGTCACCGATGAAGCCCTCGGTGCCCGGGTACTCCGTCTCCGGCATCTTCGGCAGGTTCTTCCAGGCGTCGCTGGTCACGCGGAACTCCAACGCCTTGGCACTCTCGATCGTCACGATGCTCCTCCATGCTCACTCGGGCGCTACGCGCTCGTCGGGGTACGTGTTCGGCGTCCTCGGGTCATCGTGCTCGTGATGACTCTTGGTAGTGGACGCTGACCCCTGTCATGAAACAAGTGGAGTGTTTCAGCAGTGTGACGGCTCTGTAATGGTGTGCTACGTGGCGAGTGCCGGGCGGCTAGGCGACCATTCGATGGACCTACGGCTATATCGGTGCTGGCTACCCTGGGTCTTGTTGCGGCGTCGTGCCAAACGGAGGAGCACACTGTGGGCACCGAACGAGGCTCGTCTCGCAACCCCCTGAGCCGTAAGGCGGTGTGGGCCGTCGTCTTCGGGGTCCTCTACGCCGTGTGCATGGGGTGGCTGACGGTCATCTGGTGGCTGGATGGCCGGTGGTGGTGGGTCGTTGGGGGTGCGGCCGCGATCGTGCTGGGTCTGACGGCGACGATGATGCAGGTGCGAGTCCAGGCGGACTGAGATCCGCTCACGTAATCCGTTTGCGCTCACGAAAATCGGGTGAGCGCGAACGGAACATGTGAGCGCTCCTCGCGCCTATTGCTGCCGGTAGTCGAGCAACCCGGACCAGAATTCGTCGGGGATCACGTCACCGGCACGCAGCACGCGGGCGAGTCCGGCCGCCATGAACGCCCCGAGGAGCCCGAGCCACAACCCGCACAGTGAGATCGCGACCCACGCTACGGTTACCGCGAACGGCCAGGGATCGAGGATCAGCAGGAGCGGGGCGAAGAAGAAGCCGGCCCCGATGAACCACGACGAGAGCGCTCGGTCGCATCGCGCCACGGCCACCAACCAGCGCGGGGTCGAGGCGGTGGGGGTCGCGCCCAGTGGGGGTCTTCGGTTCCGGTGAATGGTCGAGTCCGTGGTCATCGGACACCTCCTGAGACGGATTGCCGTGACTCCAGACTCCGCCCCGGAACGCGCGCAAGCCACTACCTCTCAGGTAGTCGAATCGCCTCTCAGTCGAGCCAGTCGAGCACCGACGCCGCTGTCCAGCTCTGCTGCATGCTGCCGAGCGGCTCGCCGGTGAA
This sequence comes from Gordonia namibiensis NBRC 108229, assembly GCF_000298235.1. Taxonomy (GTDB): domain Bacteria; phylum Actinomycetota; class Actinomycetes; order Mycobacteriales; family Mycobacteriaceae; genus Gordonia; species Gordonia namibiensis. The sequence goes on along the minus strand of NZ_BAHE01000054.1, from coordinate 7,410 downwards.
CGGTTCGTAGTACTCCGCGAACGAGCCGTCGGTGGCCTGACGGAGACCCTCCTCGCGGAGACGCGCGGACCGCTCGGTCCAGCCGCGACGCGCGAACGCCCAGCTGAACAGCCAGGTCATTACCGGCCACACCGGGCCGCGCCAGTACTCGCGGGGACGGAAGTCGGCGGAGATCGGCGACGTCGACGGCGGGACGACGTACCGGAGGTCGGGGTGGCCGCAGAAGCGCGGACCGTCGAACAGCCGCAGAAGTGCGCGTTCGCGGTCGCGGGGGAGCCCACCGCAGATGAGCGGTGCGAACGCGGCGATGGTCTCGGTGGTGATCCACGAGTTCGCGCGCAGGTCGAAATCCCGTGCCGCACCGTTGCGGTCGTTGGCGGCGGCGACGACACCGGCGCGGAACCGATCGGCCCAGGCGCGCAGGTCGCGGACGTCGGCCAGCGGCTTGGAGTAGTCCTCGCCGATCGTCGCGAGCACATCGCAGGCCACCGCGAATATCGCGCTGACGAAGACGTCCTCGACGGCGAAACTCATGACGTTCGGCAACACCTCGTCGTCGTAGTTCGCCCGCTTCATCTGCTCGACGAGCCAGATGTACCGGTCGTACTCGAGGTCGGTGGGCCGCATCGACAGGTCGGTGACGTGGTCGAGGTCGGCGCGTACGTACGGTGGAAGGTCCAGTCCCGGAACGACGTTCGCGTAGGCCGAGTCCCAACGCGGCGAGTTGTCCATGCCGGATTCCCACCCGTGGAAGATGGTGATCCGGCCACGTCCCATGGGATCCCGGGCATGGGCCAGCCAGCGATGCCACCGCACGAGCGAACTCCACCGACGGTCGATGAACTCGTTGGCCACCGCCCGCGTCGTGCGACCGTGGCGTCGGGAATGGTCGAGAATCCGCTGCACCGCGATCGCATGGACCGGCGGCTGCGTGATGCCCGAGGTGTCCGGGAAGTCGGGGGCGCACTCGGCGAGTCGTGCGCACTCCCAGCGTGCCGGGCCGGGGAAGTATCCGTCACGGCCGTTGGCGAACACGATGTGCGGGATCATGCCGTTGCGCCACTGGGCCGAGAGCAGGGTGTCCATCTCGATCACCGCACGCTCGACGGACAGCGGTGCGAGACCGACGGTCACGAACGCGGCGTCCCAGCTCCACATGTGCGGGTACAGCTTGGGCGCCGCGCTGGTCATGGTGCCCAGGTCGTTGCCGCGCAGCAGATAAGCGGCACGTGCCGACAGCTGCGTTGGGGTGAATCCGTACCTGGCCACGCCGACGATTGTGCCCCGCGACGAGCGCATCTGCTCACCGAGGTGGCCTCGAAACGCGGCTGCCTCGCTCCGCTCGGTCGTCGCCACTCGGCCAACGAAGGGTGGTGGGCAGAACGATTTCGGCATCCGAGTCGTCGCAGTAGGGTTGCCAGAGTGCCCACTGCATTGATCACCGGGGCCAGTCGCGGCCTCGGCGCCCAGATCGCCCGACAACTCGCCCCCACGCATGACCTGTTGCTGGGCGGACGCCCCTCGCCCGAACTCGACCACCTCGCCACGGAACTCGACGGCGCGAGCACCTTCGCCGTGGAACTGACCGACTACGACGAGGTCGCTGCGGCGGTGGAGACCATCAATGAGCTCGACGTTCTGGTCCACAACGCCGGCGTCGGCAGCAGTCTCGAGCACGTCTCGGACACCCCGGTCGAGGAATGGCATCACGTCCTCGAGGTGAACCTCGTGGCGGTCGCCGAACTGACGCGGCTCCTTCTTCCTGCGCTACGGCAGGCAGAAGGGCACGTCGTCTTCGTCAACTCGGGCGCCGGGCGGTCGGCCAAGCCACGCTGGGCGCCCTACGCGGCAAGCAAGTTCGGCCTACGCGCACTCGCGGACTCCCTACGCGCCGAGGAGCCGACGCTCCGGGTCACGTCGGTCTACCCCGGACGCATCGACACCGACATGCAGCGCGAACTGGTTGCCATCGAAGGCCGGGACTACGACGCCTCGCAGTTCCTGCGCCCGGAGTCGGTCGCCGCCGCCGTCGTGCACGCCATCCAGACCCCGGCCGACGCCCACCCGCAGGACATCGTGCTGCGGCCGACGGGCCGGGGTTGAATCGCGGAAGTCGTTTCACCAGGCCTTCGTGGCTCGTCGCTACGCTCCTCGCGCCTCAGGCAGCGAGTAGGGATCGTCGCTCACGTCCCTCGCGCCTCAGGCAGCGAGGGGGCCGCGCCTGCGTGCAGTCTTGGGCAGCGAGGGGCTGCGAGTAGGTGCAGCTCAGAGCTGGGTCAGGTCTTCCGGACGCCAGACCGCGCGCATCGACGACACCTTGCCGTCGGCGTTGAAGACCATGATGTCGACCGGGGTGATCTCGAAGGCGAGACCCGAGGTCTTGGTGACGAGGGTGAACTCGAAGACCGCAGTGTCGCCGGCGACCTTCTTCCACTTGAGGGTCGCGGTGCGCTCTTCCATGCCGGTGATCACCGAGTAGAACTCGACGAGTTGTTCGCGGGTGTTGCGGATGTCGGCGCCGATCGGGTCCTCGACCGTCGCGTCGGGGGCATAGAGGTCGGCGATCTGTTCTGCGGTGCCGTTGTTCAGCAGCTCGACGTAGGCGTCGACCGCCGCGTCGATCTTGTCGGCGAGGTCGGCTTGCTCGACGGTCATGAATCCTCCAGGAATTAGAACGTGTTCTAGTTCCGCACCGTAGCACGCGGGTCCGTCGACCGGTGGATGTTTGCGGTGCTTGCGCAGGGTTCTTTGATACGTTCGCCGCAAGAGTCCCTTCCGGCCTCGAGTCCGGGAAAACGACGAGGTCGCAGCAGCGCGGAAAGGCCGGTATCCGTGACCCCGATCCTGGCTGCTCCGCTGGACCCCGGCAACGAGGAGGCCCGACGCTGGGCCGAGGACGAGCTGTCGAAGGACGTCTATCAGCCGCCGGAACCGTCGTGGTGGGACGAGTTCAGCGACCGCGTGTGGGAGTGGATCGCCGACAACATCCTGGACTTGTTCGGTGGCTCGGACACGATCCGGGCCATCGTCATCGTGGTCGCGATACTTTTGTTCGTGGGCCTCGCCGTGCTCGTGATCCGTCGGGTTCGACGTATCCCGCGCGTCCCGAAGACCGCGGACTCCAGCGCGGCCAAGGTGGTGCTGTCCGGTACGCGATCGGCGAAGGAACTCCGTGTCGAGGCCGAGACTCTCTACGCTGCGGGCGATTACGACGCCAGTGTCATCGCCGCGGTGCGTGCTCTCGCCCGGCGCGCCATCGAACGAGGCCTGCTCGCCGATGAGCCGTCTCTCACCGCACACGAGGTGGCCACCGAACTGGTGTCCCGGTTCCCCGACCACGGCGTCGAACTGCGCAGTGCCGCCGACCTGTTCGACGCGATCGCATACGGCGACCGCCACGCGGCCGCCGGACCGGCGCGGGCGGTGCTCGAGCTGGAACGTGCGGTGTCGTCCACCCGGCCGGCCGCGGTGGGCACCTCGGGTCCGCATCGTCTGGCGGTGCCCCGATGACGACGACCAGTGCTCCGTCGATCGCGCCCGCCCCGCCGAAGCGCGGTACGCCGCGAAGGATCTGGGTGCTCGTGGTGGTTCTGGTCGTCGTCGTGATCGGCGCGATCGGTCTGCTCGGAGTGTCCGCCCTGACCGTGTTCGGGGCGGAACCCGGGCCCGGGGTGAGTTACGACCCCGACAACCCGCGGCCCCAGGGGGCCCGGGCGCTGGCCCGGATCATCGACGAGCACGGCGGCGACCTCCGTCAGGCACGCGGACTGGACGAGTTCACCGGCGCACCACGCCCCGGAGGCAACACGACGGTCGTCGTGTCATCGGTGGGCGCGCTGAATCCCGGTACCGCGCAACAGTTCCTCGATCGGGTGTCCGAGGCACACCGGGTGATCCTGATCGCGCCGCAGGACAGCGCTCTGTCGCTCCTCGAACTTCCCGTCCGGCTGGAGTTCGGCGGAGCCCCGACCGGCGTGGCCGCCCGGTGCACCACCGCCGAGATCGCCGCCGACGACATCATCACCGGCGGCGCTATCGGCTACAGCACCTCCGCACCGGGTGCGACGTCCTGCTTCACCACCGGCACCGCGTCGAATGTGCTGTACCTGCCGGCCGGCTCCGGCCGTCCTGAGATCGTGGTCGTCAGCGGCGACATGCTGATCAACGACAACCTCGCGCTCCGGGACAACGCCGGCGTGACCACCCGGCTCTTCGCCGATGCCGACGATATCCTCTGGTACGTCCCGTTCTTCACCGACGAGGTGCCGACGCAGGACGAGGACTCCGACATCCCGGCGGCGATCGGGCCGCTGATCGTGCTCGCCGCGTTCGCGGTCCTGGCCCTCATGCTCTGGCGGGGTCGCCGGTTCGGCGCGCTGGTCACCGAGCCGCTGCCCGCGGTCGTCAAGGCGATCGAGACCACCCAGGCGCGGGGTCGGATGTATCACAAGGCCCGCGCCGACGCACGGTCCGCCGCCGCGCTGCGAATTCACACACTGACCTCGCTCGCCTCGTACCTCGGCCTGCTCTACGACGCCGGGAGGGCCACCGACGAACTGGCCACACCCGGATGGGAAAGGACTGTGGCCCAGGGGGAGACGACCGATCCTGCGGTACACGCCATCATCACCGGCGTCGTGTCCGTCACCGGCCGCGACCTCGTCCGGGTGCGCGCCCTGCTCGCCGGACCGCTCCCCACCACCGACGAAGGCCTCGTCCTCTTCGTGGCCGAACTGACCGCCCTCGAGAAGGAAGTCCGACACACACCATGACCGTCGACCCATCCCGCGCCTCCGGACCCGGTCCGTTCGAGAAGGCGCCGCCGCAGAGTCCGCACAGCGGACCCGCCTCGTCGTCGAACACCGCGCGCGCCGCGCTCGGTGCGGTACGTGCCGAGGTCGCCAAAGCGGTTGTCGGACAGGACCCGGCGGTCGCCGGCATCCTCATCGCACTGCTCTGCCGCGGACACATCCTGCTCGAGGGCGTACCCGGTGTCGCGAAGACGCTCCTCGTCAGATCGGTCGCGGCCGCGCTCGACGTCGACACCAAACGCGTGCAGTTCACCCCAGACCTCATGCCCGGAGATGTGACGGGGTCGCTCGTGTTCGACGCCGCCAGTTCGGAGTTCACGTTCCGTGAGGGCCCGGTGTTCACCAACCTGCTGCTGGCCGACGAGATCAACCGCACCCCGCCGAAGACGCAGGCGTCGCTGCTGGAGGCGATGGAGGAACGGCAGGTGACCGTCGACGGCGTGGGCCGCCCCCTGCCCAGCCCCTTCCTCGTCGCCGCCACGCAGAACCCCGTCGAATACGAGGGCACGTATCCGCTGCCGGAGGCCCAGCTCGACCGCTTCCTTCTCAAGGTGACACTGCCCCTGCCGCCCCGTGACGACGAGATCACGGTCCTCACCCGGCATGCGGCCGGATTCGATCCGCGTGATCTCGCCGCGGCCGGACTGCGGCCGGTCGCCTCCGCCGCCGACGTCGAGGCCGGGATCGAACACGTCCGGCGTGTCAGCGTCGCACCTCAGGTGGCCGCCTACATCGTCGACATCGCCCGTGCGACACGGTTCTCCCCGTCCCTCGCGCTCGGCGTCAGTCCGCGAGGCGCGACCGCATTGCTCGCGACCAGCCGTGCCTGGGCTTGGCTGAACGGTCGCGACTTCGTGACCCCCGATGACGTTCAGGCGCTGGCACAGTCGACGCTCGCGCACCGCCTGTCGCTGCGTCCCGAGGCCGAACTCGAAGGGGTATCGGTGGGTTCGGTCCTCGACGCTGCTGTGAACTCGGTCCCCGTCCCACGCTGATGTTCCTCACCGGCCGGTTCCTGATCCTGCTGCTGTTCGGCGCAGTGCCGATCCTGGTGTGGCCGAACTATGCCGTCCCGGTGCTGTGGGTGCTGTTCTGCGTACTGCTGATGTGCTTGGACCTCGTGCTCGCCGGGTCGACGAAGACCGTCGCCCTGGCACGGTCGGTGCCCGGACCGGTCCGGCTCGGGGAGACCACCTCATGTTTGATCACCGTCACCAACACCGGAACCGGCACCTTCCGCGGCGTCCTGCGCGACAGCTGGCAACCGTCGGCCGGTGCCACCGACACGGTCCATCGACTCACCGTGCCCCCGGGTGACACCCGCTCGGTCACCACCACTCTCACCCCGACGCGCCGTGGCGACCGGCTCGCGGTGCGGGCGACCGTTCGTCGCCTCGGCCCCCTCGGACTCGCCGGTCGGCAACGCAGCATGCCGCTACCGGGCCGGGTCCGCGCGCTCCCGCCGTTCGGTTCACGACGCCTGCTGCCCTCACGGCTCGCCCATCTGCGCCAACTCGACGGCCGGTCGGCGGTCCGGATACGCGGCCAGGGAACCGAATTCGACTCCCTTCGGGACTACGTCGAGGGGGACGACGTCCGCAGCATCGACTGGCGGGCGACAGCACGACGCCGCTCGACCGTCGTGCGCACCTGGCAGCCCGAGAAGGACCGTCACATCGTCATCGTGCTCGACACGTCGCGTACCTCGGCCGGTCGTGTCGGCGACGTCCCACGCCTCGACGCCGCGATGGACGCCGCTCTGCTGCTCGCCGCGCTGGCGTCGCATGCGGGCGACCGCGTCGACCTCATCGCCGGCGACCGACGCGTCCACCGACGGGTGGTCGGGGTGGTCCGCACGACGCTGCTCAACAGCTTGGTCACCGCCATGGCGAACCTCGAACCGGCGCTGCTGGAGGCGGATTGGCCGATGCTCGGGGCGGAGGTCGCGAAGATCAGCCGACAGCGGGCCCTGTTGGTGCTGTTGACCCCACTGGAACCGGCCGCCGTCGAAGAGTCACTGCTGCCGCCGCTGTCGGTCCTGGCGCAGCACTACAAGGTCGTCATCGGATCCGTCGCCGATCCGGCGCTGGAGGAGATGATCGCGGCCCGGGAGAATCCGGAGGCCGTCTACGACGCGGCGGCCGCGGCCCGGACCGTCACCCTGCGGAACCGAACGGCCACTGCTGTCGGCCGGATCGGCGTCGACGTCGTGGACGCCCCGCCGGACAAGCTCCCCGCTCGGCTCGCCGATCACTATCTGCTGCTCAAGTCGCGCGGGTTGCTGTAGCCGACTAGCTCTTTGCCTGCACCCCGCGGTAACCGAGGAAGCCCAGATAACCGGCCAGGCATGCGAGGCCGAGGCGTCGGGTGCGAGGGGACACCAGCGCGACGCCGATCGCGGTCTCGCAGGCGCCGTTGCGGTAGGTCCACTTCGTGGTGTCGTCGGGGAACACGGGTGCGGTGATGGGGGCGAACAGCTCCGGCTTCACGAAGTGCGTCAGACCGACCGCGGCGAGACCTCCGCCGATCAGCGAGACCGCGTCCAGGGACTTGTCGTTCTTGGCCATTCGGGTGTTCCTCTCGGGTGGGGCTGGTTTCG
>NZ_BAHE01000055.1 GCF_000298235.1 Gordonia namibiensis NBRC 108229 | reverse complement strand
GAGCCGCTCGATTACGACGAAGCGGTCCGGGAGGCCCTCTGCTGGGGTTGGATCGACGGCCACACCCGGGTCTTCGACGACGCTCGGCGCGGCTTGTGGTTCACCCGGCGTGGCCGCAACAGTCCGTGGGCGGCGTCGAACAAGGCGCGGGTCTCCGACCTCATCGAGTCAGGGCGCATGCAGCCCGCCGGCCAGGCGGTCATCGACGACGCCAAGGCACGTGGCCTGTGGACCATCTTCGACGACGCCGAGGCCGGCATCGAGTCCCCCGAACTCACCGCCGCCCTCGACGCGAACCCGATCGCCCGCTGCAACTGGGACGCCTTTCCACCCAGCGCCCGCAAGATGGGTCTCGGTCAGATCGCGCTGGCGAAGAGACCCGAGACCAAGACCAAGCGGATCGCGACCATCGTCGAGCAGGCCGCGCACAACATCCGCCCGTCCTGACCCGCTGCTCGAGCTCGTTCCCCGCTGGTTGAGCTTGTCGAAACCCCTTACAGATCCGGGATCGGGAGGTCCAGGTTCGGTGCGATGATCCCGCCGTCGACCTCGAGGATCTTGCCGGTGACGTAGGCGCCCGCCGGTGAGGCCAGGTACAGCGCCGCGGCGGCGATGTCCTCGGGTTCGCCGAGCCGGTGCATCGGGGTCGCGTCCTCGAGAGCGGTACGCATCTCGTCGTTGCCGGCCACGATCTCGAGTGACGACGTGAGGATCGCCCCGGGTGCGATGCCGTTGACCCGGATCTTCGGATTGAGGTCCATCGCGGCGATCCGGGTGTAGTGCGCCAGAGCAGCTTTCGCGGTTCCGTAGGCGGCATACGCGCGACCCGGCACACGGCCGACGGCCGAGGTGATGTTGATGATCGCGCCGTGGCCGGTCGTCGCGAGCATCTGCTTGGCGCCGGCCACGACGAGCGCGTGGGCGTTGGCGACGTTGAAGTCGAAGGCCTCGACGAGGTGCTTGGGGGTTGTGTCGAGGAGTGGCCGGGGCATCGCACCGCCCACGTTGTTGACGATCGTGTCCAGCCTTCCGAACTCCTCGACCGCGGTCTGGGCGAGGGTGGCAGCGGCGTCGGCGTTGCTGAGATCGACCGGGACGACATGGGCACGCCGGCCGGCGTCGGCGATCTGTCCGGCCACCTGGTCGAGGTCGAATTCGCTGCGCGCCGCGATCACCACGTCGGCGCCCGCCTGGGCGAAGGCCACCGCGATGGCCGCACCCAGGCCGCGACCGGCACCGGTGACGACAGCGACATGGTCATCGATACGGAATCTGTCGAGAATCACTCCCCGACTCTGCCACGAACCGGCCCAAAACGAGAACGTGTTCTAGAAAAATGCCCCGGATCAGTAGTCGCGGCCGGGCTTGACCACCGAGATCAGTTCCTCGCCCGCGACGAATCGACGCACGTTCTCCGCCAGCCACGGCGCCATCTCACGTGTCAGCCCCGACGCGGGATTCGCGACGTGCGGGGTGATGATGACGTTCGGCAGCGACCACAGCGGGTGGTCCTCGGCCGGCGGTTCGGGATCGGTCACGTCGAGTGCCGCCCCGGCGATCTCGCCGTCGACCAGCGCCCGGTACAAGGCCTCCTCGTCGACCAGTGGGCCGCGCGCGACGTTCACGATCCACGCGTGATCCGGCAGCGCGGCAAGGCTTTCGGCGTTGATCATGTGCCGGGTCTCCGGGGTCGCCGGCGCGGCCAGCACCACGTGGTCGGTGGAGGCCCACACCGAGCCGAGATCGGCGGAGCGTCGCACCTCGTCGGCGCCGGGCACGTCGCGGCCCGACCGGTTCACCGCGACGACGCGCGCACCGCAGGCCTTCAGCCGCGGGCCCAGCGACGCGCCGATACCGCCCGCGCCCACGATGGCGACGGTGGAGCCGTGCAGCGACCGCACGGAGGTGTCGATTCGCTCCTTGTCCCAGTGCCGCGTGACGGCGGTGTTGATCTGCCGGAGCCCGGCGAGTAGCAGCGCAAGCGCGTGCTCGGCCACGTTCTCGGCGTAGAAACCGGAGGCGTTGGTCCAGACCCGGCGGTCGTCGAGGAGTCCGGCATTCAGGAAGTCCTCGATACCTGCCGTCTTGAGGGCCACCCACTCGACGGCATCCGACAGTTCGGGGAACTCGGTGGGCGGGCCGATCCAGACCAGTACCCGCGCCTCGTCGAGTCCGACGATCTTGCCGCCGGCGCTCTCGACCGCCGCGACGAGATGCTCGTCGTGGTCGGGCTCGACGGCGACCGGGAGGCCGCTCATCGGGACACCGCCCGGGCTGCGGTGGTGGCGAGTTCGTCGGCGATCTCGTTGAAGTGGTCACCGGCGTGCCCCTTGACCCAGCGCCACTCGACCTCGTGACGCTTCTCCTCCTCGATGAGGCGTCGCCACAGGTCTGCGTTCTTCACCGGCTTCTTGTCCTTGGTCTTCCAGCCGTTCGCCTGCCAGCCGGCGACCCACTTCATGATCCCGTTCCGCACATACGTGGAGTCGGTGTAGATGATCACCTTCGACGGCCTGGTCAGCGCGGCAAGACCCTCGATGGCCGCCGTGAGCTCCATCTTGTTGTTCGTGGTGTCGGGGTCCGACCCGGAGATCCGCTTCTCGTTGCCCTTGTACCGGAGCACCGCACCCCACCCGCCGGGGCCGGGGTTGCCGAGGCAGGCGCCGTCGGTGGAGATCTCCACGACTGCCGCGGCGTCGCCGCCGGTCAAGTTCTCGGAAGCGGAATTCACGGGATCTGTCACGCAGGGAAGCCTACGTCAGCGCCGTGACCGCTCCGCGTCGGAGATCACGTCACGAAACCATGCTGCGTCGAAGCCTTCGCCCGTGACACCACCACCGCGCACCCCTAATGTGGACGCATGGCTGTCTGGGATCCAGCACGCTATCTGCAATTCGCCGACGACCGGTCGAGACCCTTCCTCGACCTGATCGCGCAGATCCCCACCAATCCCACGACGATCGTCGATCTCGGATGCGGACCGGGGCATCTCACCAAGCATCTGCGAGCGCAATGGCCGAGCGCCGAGATCCTCGGCATCGACGAGTCCGCAGCCATGATCGACCGCGCCATCAGCGACAACACCGACGCCCACGCGAACTTCGACGTCGCCGACGTGATCGAGTGGACACCGCACCGCACGTTCGACCTGATGATCTCGAACGCGATGTTCCAGTGGGTTCCCGACCAGTTCGGGGTCATCGACCGCCTACTGGGCCACCTCTCCGACTCCGGCGCCTTCGCCATCCAGGTCCCCAACGGTCACGACGCCCCGTTCCGCACCGCGCTGGCCGATCTCGCCGCCACCGAACCGTTCGCCGAATCGCTGAGCGACGTGCGTCCGCTGCCGCGCATGGACGCCGAGGACTACCTCCGGTTCTTCTTCGACCGCGGCTTCCGGGTCAACGCCTGGGAGACCACCTACCTGCATGTCCTCGACGGCAACGACCCGGTCTTCGACTGGATTTCCGGTACCGGCGCCCGGCCGTACCTGCAGGCGCTGCCCACCCACCTGCGCGACGAGTTCGTCACCGAGCTCAAGCGCCGGCTCGCCGAGGCCTACCCCCGCCACGACTGGGGCACCCTGATGCCGTTCCGACGCGCCTTCGCGGTCGCCACGCGCCACTGACTCGGCCTCTCCTCCCAGACGTGCGAGAAGCGCACGCCCGACCCCCTGCGCCCTCAGGTCCGAGAAGCGCACCCACGGCTTTCCGCTCCCTGAGGTGCGAGGAGCGAAGCGACGAGCCACGAAGGGTCACGCCCCGGTCAAGCTTTGGCCACCTCCACCGCTCCGACCTGCCACTTCTGCAACACTGGCACCAGCCGTAGCCACAGGGGGTCCCCATGTCCCGACGCAGCCGTGTTCGCCTGCGCCCGCTCTCGCGCGTCCTGGTGGTCGGTGGCGTGACCGCCGGCCTGACCGCGAGTCTCCTCTCTGCGGCGGCCTCCCCCGCCGCCGCAGCGGTCTGCAACGCCACCGGCATCACCGGGGGCGACGTCGGCAGCACGGGCAGCTCCGGGTCCAGCGACCTCGGCTGGGGCAGCATCGATTTCGGTAGTTACCGCGCCGACGGCAAGAAACCACAGGGGCCGCTGCCCAAGCTCAAGGGCGCGACCACAGCCGTCTCGTGGGTCACCGGGCCACGGAGTCCCGAACGCACCGACGCCCGCTTCGGGATCACGGCCACCGACGTCGGCGTGCCGTGGGACAACGGTTCTGGGCAGGTTCTCATGGCCTTCGGCGACACCTGGGGCAAATGCGCCGGCCAGATGGTGTGGCGGCACAACACGATGCTCCGCAGCGACGCGAACTCGAATCTCGACAAGGCCATCCGCTTCCCGACCGCCATACCGGGGTCGGTACGCTCCGGCGCTTCGGTCACGCCCGCGCACCCCACCTATTCGCAGCCGATGTTCAACGCGATAGGCGTCCGCAACACCGAGGTAGGACGAATCCCCACCGGTGGCATCTCGATCAACGGCATCCAGTTCCTGAGTTTCATGTCGATCCACAAGTGGCTGGGCCCGGGACGATGGGCCACCAACTATTCGGCGATCGCGGTGTCGCGCAACAACGGTCAGACCTGGACCGTCGACAACAACACGATCCGGGCGAACCTCGAACTGACCGTGCCCGGCGTGCCGCAGATCACGCAGGGCCACAGCCGATTCCAGATGGGCGCCTTCTTGCGCAGCGGCGACTACATCTACCAGTACGGCACACCCAACGGCCGGCACGGGTCGGCGTTCGTCGCCCGCTTCCGGCCCGCCGACATCTTGAATCTGAACCGCTACCAATACTTCCGGGGTGGCAATGCGTGGTCGCCGAACCCCGCCGACGCCGCACCGATCGTCGGGCGGCCGGTCAGCGAGATGTCGGTGGCCTACAACAATCACCTCAAGAAATTCGTCATGCTCACCGAGCGCGCCGGCACCGTCATGATGCGCACTTCCCCCACCCCCGTCGGTCCGTGGAGCGGCGAACGCGTCCTCATCTCCAACAAGCAGTCGAGCGGCCTGTACACCCCGTACATCCATCCGCGGTCGAGCGGGAAGAACCTGTACTTCGTGGTGTCCCGGTGGGACGACTACAACGTGATGCTGGCGCGCACCGACCTGTCCAAGTTGTGAGACCGCTGCCATCATGGAGCGGTGAGCAGCAAAGCCGCGGTGCGCATCGTCCTCATCCGAGCGATCAACGTCGGTGGCGCCAAGCTGCCGATGGCCGAACTGCGCGAGATCGCAACCGAACTCGGGGCCACGGATGTCTCCACGTACATCGCGTCGGGCAATCTGCTCTGTTCACCGCCCGGTGACCCTGCCGAGTTCGACCGCGCACTCGAGCGTGAGATCGAGAAGCGCTACGGTTTCTTCCGCGAGATCATCAGCCGCACCCCGGGCGAGGTACAGGCCGCACTCGACGCGCACCCGTTCGAGGTCGCCGACGACAGGTATTCCTACGTCTACTTTCTCACCGACGAACCCGACGCCGACAAGGCCGCCGCGTTCGAGGAGAAGGACTTCGGCGACGACGTCCGGCGCGTGATCGGCTCCGACCTCCACATCCGCTACGCCGACGGTGCGGGCCGGTCGAAGCTGACCGCGCCGGCAATCGCCCGGGGACTCGGCGTGCAGGGAACCGGGCGCAATCTGCGCACGGTGCGAAAACTGCTGGACCTCACCAAGGATTGAGCGAGACCGGGGGCTGACAAGCCGGTGGCCGGACGATCGGTGTGAGCGTAGCGTCGAATCAGGACACCAGACGCGCACGTCGAGAGGAGTCCCTCGTGAACCAACCGGTACCTCAGCCTCCGCCGCCTCCGGACCCGATGCCGGCGCCGGAACCGATTCCCGAACCACCGCCGGAACCACCGATCCCGACGCCCACGCCCCCGCCGGTGCCTGATCCACAGCCGGCTCCGCCCGAGCCCGATCCGCCGCCGCGCCCGACCGTCATCTGAGCATCAGCCGCGCGACAGGACCCGGGTCACGCGGTCGAGGTCGGCGAGCTGATCCGGCTTGGGCGCCTCCCACAACTTCTTGGGTAGCGCTTCGAGGGCCTTGACCGCCGATTCGGCGCGGTCGAGGATTTCGGTGGCCTCGTCGCCCCCGGTGCCGGCGGCCGCGATGAGCCGGTCATCGAGTTCGAACACCGCGTCGTCCAGGCGATCGCGCGCCGCGACGAGTTCGTCGTCGTGCGGGATCGCGGGGTTCTGGTGCACATCCGCGATGGCGTAACGGATCCGGCGATGCAGCAACGCCTCTCGCGTGTTGTCGGTTGTCCAGCTCTCCGGGGCGCGCCCGGGCCGGCCCGGGATGAGGTCGGTGGACCGCGCGAAGCTGCGCACCCGCTTGTCGGAGTCCCAGGCGAACCACGCAGCCCCGCCCAGGACGAACAGCGCGACCACCACGGTCGCGACGATGATGATGACGGCGATCATGGCCGGATCACCCGATTCGGCACGGTTCGCACACGATCTCGCATGATGCCCAGCCTACTCAGGCCGAGCCCACTCCCTTGGGCGCCTTGCCCGACATGAAACCGAACAGGTACCCGGCGACGCGTCGCATCTGGATCTCGTCGGCGCCCTCGGTGATGCGGTACCGGCGGTGGTGACGGTAGATGTGTTCGAACGGTTCGTGCCGCGAGTACCCCTTGCCGCCGAACACCTGCATCGCCTGGTCGGCGGCATCACAGCACAACCGGTTGGCCTGGTAGTTGCACATCGACACCTCGGCCGACGCGGCGAAGTTGCCGTAGGTGTCCATCTTCCAGGCCGTCTCCCGGATGAGCGCGCGGACCATCGCGCAGCGGGTGTGCAGGTCGACGAGCGGGAACTGGATCGCCTGGTTGGTCGAGAGCTTCTTGCCGAACGGCGCCCGCTCGTTGGAGTACTCGACGGCCCGGTTCACGCAGTACTGCGCCGCACCGAGACTCGAGGCGGCCTGCCGAATCCGGTTCTCGTTGAAGAAGTGCTGCACCACCTGCAGGCCGGCACCCTCCTCGCCGAACACCGCCGAATCCGGCACCCGGACGTCGCGCAGGCTGATGTGCGCGTGGTCGGTGGGCATGTTGAACGTCCACAGGTACTCCTCGACGGCGAAGCCCGGTGCCTGGGGGTCGACGAGGAACGCAGTGATGCCCCGTGCGTCACCGGGTTCGCCGCTCGTGCGGGCGAAGACGATGTCACGGTGGGCGGCGTGAATGCCGGTGTTCCAGGTCTTCTCCCCGTTGATGATCCACTCGTCGCCGTCACGAACCGCGGTTGTCTCCATGTACGTCGCGTCGGAGCCGTGGTCGGGCTCGGTGATCCCGAAGGCGAAGAACTTGGTGCCGGCGGCGAGAGCCTCGACCCACTCCTCCTGCTGCTCGGGGGTGCCGTACTCCAGCATCAACAGCAGCCCGATGTTGTTGCCGACGATGGCGTGCTCGTTCTGCAGATCACAGTGCAGGCCCAGCCCTTTCGACGCGAGGTGCTCGCGGATGATCGCCATCGAGAGGTTCGACCCGTCGCGGCCGCCGAACTCCTTGGGGAACGGATAACGGAAGTGGCCCGCGGCGTCGGCTCGTCGTCGTGCCTCGCCGAGCAGCGCTTCCCATTCCGCATTCGGCAGACCGCCGCGCTCCCAGTCCGTGCGTGAGTCCTCACGCCGGTGGTCGAAGAACCGGATGTTGTCGTCGGCCTGCTCGAGCGGCTTGATCTCCGCCTCGATGAAGGCGTCGAGCTCCTCCAGGTAGTCGCTCAGCGACTCGGGCAGTGCGAAGTCCACGGTGAATCCTTCTCGGTCGGGTGTCACGCGGTCACGGATGCGGGACCGCGAAGTACTTCGGGTTGGCGACCAGCAATCGCGCGCGGACATCGGCGGCGATCGCTGCGCGCACCTTCTCGTCGGTGCCGTCGAGTTCGCCGGACCGCAGGGCGTCGCACAGGGCCCGCTGATCGGCGACGCCCAGGGCTGCCAGGCGCTGCGCAGACTCCGCGGCGTGGGTCGCGCCGAGCAGCACCTGGCGGCGGACGACGTCCACGACATTGCCGGCAACGCGGGTGTGGAACCGAACCTGCGGTGACATCTCGGCGGTCACGGAGTCGGAGCGAAGGAATCCGGCCAGGGCGTCGAGCAACTCGAGCGACGACGGGGACCCGTGCGGCTCCTCGTCGGGGCCAGGGGTGTCGACGCCCAGCGGGTCCGCGACCACCTCCGGAGACACGATTCCCAGATCGAGCAGGGCGTCGAATTCCTGTTCAGCACTTCGCCGTCCGATCGCGGCGAGTTCGACGGACCGTTCGACACCGTCGAGATGCCGATTGGCCTGAACCGCGCAGATCAGGCCCCACTTCACCGTGGCGTACAGCTCCCACCAGCGCAGCGCTTCTTCGGTGGGGCGCCACCCGGCCACCTCGGCATAGGCGTCGAGAAGCGCAGCGCGTCCGCCCATCCCGGCGACCGGGGCGGAGCCGCCGAAACGCCAGGCCTTGGCGCACAGCCAACCGAGGTCCTCGACCGGGTCGCCGATGTGCACCAGTTCCCAATCGAGCACCGCGGCAACACCATCGGCGTCCACAAGCAGGTTGCCGAGCCGGAAGTCGCCGTGCACGACGCAGGAACCGGGGGACGCCGGCGGCGGATTGGCCACGAGCCACTGCGTCGCGAGAACCAGACCGGCCGGCATCGCGTCGAACTCCCGCGGAAACAAGGTGTGCAGCGCGTCGACCGGATCGACGAGTTCCTCGAGCCCCGGCGTCTGTGTGGCGTCGATGCGGTGAACGCGCGCCAGGATCCTGCCGCACTGCTCGACGAACCGGTCGCGCGCAGCGGCGTAGGTGTCGTCGCGAAGGATCCTCCGGGGGATGGACTCGCCGCCGATGAAATTCATTGCAAGATAGGGGAACCCGAGGACGCTGTCGTCACCGAGGCCGGCATCGAGGATCTTCGGGACCGGGACCCCGGCGTCGGCAGCGGCACGCAGGACCTCGGCTTCCGCACCGAGCCCACCGTCGTCGTCTGCGGTCGGAACGGCGCGGATGACGATCGGTTCGGGTGTACCGGCAGCGTCGACAAGGGTCGCGGCGTAGGTCGCGCGACTCGCGCCCGCAGGTAGTTGCCGGGCGGACCCGACAGACACCGGGGTACCTCGCGTCGTGCTGAGCCGTTCGGCGACTCGTGCGGCCACTTCGCCGGCCTCGGGCACTCCCACGCAGACCCATCCCTTCACGCACCGATCGACTGCTCTGTCGGTGTAATCCCCGACACAGCGAAGCTAGCACGGAAGCTGAATCCGCTGTCAGAAAAAGACGGCGGCGACCCGGCGTCAGGGTGTCGGGGTCTGGAACTCGGGCTGATCGATGATCCGCACCCAGGTTCCGTCGGAACGTCGGGTCACGACCTGTGCGCGAGCACCCGCGCCGTCGCGCGGCGGCGTCGAGGTCAAGGCCAGGTCGTCGCCGAAGACGAGGGTCGGCAACGGGGGTTCGGGAACGAAGGTCGGACGGTGTTCGAGGACCGACGCCCAGAGGTCCCGGATCGCCGCCCTACCCCGGGTTACCCGCCCCGGAGGGAAGGCCATGACCGCATCCTCGTGGTAGAGCGAGGCGACGGCGTCGGCATCACCGGCATTGGAGAACTCGACGAAGAGGCGGGTGAGGTCTTCGGGGGTGCGGGCGGTCTCGTAGGTGGTGGTCATGACGTCCTCTCAGTTGGGCTTGCTTGATATCTCCACCGTGCGTCGCCAGCATGAATAAGTCCAAGTAATGGTTTTCATAGTGGGTATCATCGGCGGTTATGGAGATGCGGCAGCTGGAGTACTTCGTCGCAGTGGCCAACGAGGAGAACTTCACCGCGGCGGCGCACCGGGTGCACACCACGCAGCCCAACATCAGCGCACAGGTCCGCAGCCTCGAACGCGAGCTGGGATCCGCGCTCTTCGATCGATCCGCACGTTCGGTCCGTCTCACCGATGCCGGGCAGGCCGCTCTCCCCGCGGCTCGCGCGGCACTGGCCGCGGCCCGGGAGGTGGCCGATGCGGTGTCGGAGGTCCGTGGACTGCTCCGTGGGAGTCTGTCGGTGGGCATGGTCGAGGGATGCACCATCGCACCACTGTTCACCGCACTGGGCACCTTCGGTTCCGCCCATCCGAAAGTCGCTCTGAGCCTTCGAGAATCCCCGTCGGACCGACTGATCACCTCGATCGTCGACGGCAGCCTCGACGTGGCGCTGGCCGGTTACGGCGACGAGCTGCCGCGCGGCACCGAATCACTGACCGTCATCGCCGAGCCCGTCGTAGCGGTGGTCCCGGCCGACGAAGAGCGCGGCACCGACACCGGATTCCCGGAACTGCGGCAACGGTCCCTCATCTGCCTACCGCGCGGCGCAGGCATCCGGAACGTCTTCGACGACGCCGCAGTCGCGCACGGCAGTCCCATCCGGCCCGCGATCGAGGCGTCGTCTCCCGATGCGATCGTCGAATTGGTGTGCAGCGGCATGGGAACCGGCATCCTCAGCGCTTCCATCGCGGCGACGGACGATCGGGTGGTCGGCTTGCCCATCGAGGGCGTCGACGTCCGGGCTCGGCTCGGCTTCGTGTGGAGAACCGATCCGTCTCCCGCGACAAGACGGTTCGTCGATGTCGTCCGCGAGACCTTCGGCCTCGATGCGGGGTGACGCGGCGGGCTCAGCTCGCCAGCGCGTCCCCGGTCTCGTCCGTCGGCTTCTCCGGAACGGCCGGATTCGCCGAATCGGTGGGTGCACCGGCGATCCAGTCGCCGATGCTCAATCCGCGGCGGCCCCAACGATGATCGAATCGCTGCGCCCGCGCGGTCGCCTTCTCCAGCTTGGCCGGTGAGTAGCGGCGCCGGGCCCAGGTGGACTTCGGCCGGGCCAGACGAATGGCACCGGCCCAGGCGAAGATCGGGATGAAGACGCCGACGATCGCCGTCGAGTATTTGCCTTTGACCACGCAGAAGATCGCACAAGCGATGTTGATCGGAGCCGTCACCGCGAAGGCGACCGGACCGAACTCGACGTCGGTCTCGGCATTGAACGGGTTGAACCCGAGGATGACCATGCCCAGGGCGGCGACTGTCAGGGCGACCACCTGCACGGAGAGCTGGCCCTCGCTCGACCAGTACACGTCCTGCAGACGCAGGATGAGCGCGAACTCGTCGAGCACAAGAGAGGCCCCGATGCCGACCAGGACCGCGCTGATCGAGGCACCCGGTTCGACACCGTTCACGCCGACGGAGATGAACGCGCCCACGACCATCAGCGCGAGACCCGGGACCATGTGGTGGACGTGGACCCCGCCCGACACGTTGTTCTTGAACGGCCCCTTGCCGGCCCGGATCAACCGGGTGATCACCCGCGTCACGACGAAGGTCACCGTGAACGAGGCGAACAGCAGGAACAGCGGAAGTCGTTGATGGGTCAGATCGTCGAGGAACTCCACCGCCGACTCACTCCCTCATCATGCGGGCACGATGCCCGTGCGCCGCTGCTCGATGATCAGGCAGCGGTCCTCGACGTAGAGCAGTCCGGCGTCCTCGGCGATCTTGCGGGCCTCCTCGGAACGGATTCCGAGCTGCAGCCACAGCGCCGTCGCGCCTGCCTCGACCGCGGCGCGCGCGACGTCGGCACATTCGGGACCGGGGCGGAACACGTCGACGAGGCCGATTTGTTCGGGGATGTCCGCGAGCGATCGGTACACCTTCTCGCCGACGATCTCGTCAGCGGTCGGGTTGACCGGGATGATCCGCCACCCGAGGTGCTTCATGTGCGCGGGTACCTCGTTGGCGGCCTTGGCCGTGTTGGCGCTGGCACCGACCACCGTGATGGTGTCGTAGGTGGACAGGATCTTCTCGACGATCTCGTCCGTGGTGCGGGGGCCGGCGGAGTCTGGGGTAGCCATGAAGTGAGTGTAGGTGTCCACACCGTACGATTCGCCACGTCACCGGTGATCGGGCTCAGCGCATCACGCCGTGAAGGACGATGGCCACCAACCGCTCCGCCCAGTCGTCGTCGAACTCTTGGTCCCGCAGCAGGAGTACGTGCAGCATCGCCGATCCGCCGACCACCTCGATGAGACGGTCGGGGTCGACGTCGGGGTGCACCTCGCCGCGCTCGACCGCGACCACCAGCCTCTCGCGCACACCCCCGAACACCGCGGCGAAGCCCGCGTGGACGCGGGCGGCGAGGGCCGGGTCGGCGGACATGTCGGCGATCAGGCCGGGCAGCGCGACACGGGTCACCGGCCTGGCGAACAGGTCTCGGGCGGCGTCGACCATAGACCGCAGGTCGGCCTCCATCTCGCCGCTCGACGGCGGTAGACGCGTCATCTGCGCGAACACCACGTCGTGTACGAGCTCGGCCTTACCCGACCATCGCCGGTACAGCGCCGTCTTGGTGGTGCCCGCCCGCTCGGCGACCGCGGCCATCGTCAGGCGGTGATAACCCACCTCGACGACGAGTCGGGCCGCCGCGTCGAGCACCGCGGCGTCGATCCGCGCGTCGCGGGGCCGCCCGGCTGTCGCCTCGACCGGTCCCGCGCCGTCGAGGCCGGCGGCGAGACCAGCCCCGTCGGGTCCAGCGTCCATGAGACCAACTCTCGTCGCAGTCGCGATTTTGCCGAAGTCGCTGCGGGGCCGCGACCCGTCTGCTGTCATTACGCTACTCACCGTAGCGAATCCTGGGGGTGCCCGTGGCCACCGAGCCCGCCGTCGAACACATCGACCATCTACAACGCTCCAGCAGGGACAACACGTCGGTCCCGGACGTCCTCGCGTCCTGGCTCGCCGAACAACCCGACACCCCCGACACCACCCCGGAGGTGACGGTGGCCGCCGGCGGCGACGCCAACGGCATGTCGTCGGAGACCATCCCGGTCACCGCGACCTGGCCGGACTCGGACACCCGCGAATGGGTGATGCGGATGGCACCCGCCGCCGGCGACATCCCCGTGTTCCGTACCTACCGGATGGACCATCAGTTCGAGGTCATGCGCAAGGTCGCCGAACTGACCGACGTCCCGGTCCCGCGCGTGCATCACCTCGAGCCGACGGGATCGCTGCTCGGCGCACCGTTCTTCCTCATGGACCGTCTGGAGGGCGACGTGCCGCCCGACGTCATGCCGTACACGTTCGGCGACAACTGGTTTGCCGACGCGCCTCCCGTCGATCGACGCCGTGCGCAGGACGCCGCGGTCCACGTCATCGCCGACCTGCACGCCATCCCCGACGCGGCGGAGCACTTCGGTTTCCTGCTCGATGACCTGCCCGCAGGGGACTCGACCCTGGCGCGACTGCTCGCCTGGTTGCAGGACTGGTACGACCTCTCGGTCGAGGGCATCGGCCGCTCGCCCCTCGTCGAACGGGCGCTGGAATGGCTCACTGCGAACTTCCCGGACGACGCCGCCTCCGCCGACCCGGTGCTGTCGTGGGGCGACTCCCGCGTGGGCAACATGATGTTCGTCGACTTCGAACCCACCGCCGTGCTCGACTGGGAGATGGCGAAGATCGGCCCGCGGGAACTCGATGTGGCGTGGGTGATCTTCGCGCACAGCGTGTTCCAGGAGCTCGCCACGATGGCCGGGCTGCCCGGCCTCCCCGACCTTCTTCGCGAGGAGGACGTCCGCGCAACCTATCGCGAACGGACCGGGGCCGAACTCGGCGACCTGCGCTGGTTCTACGTCTACGCCGCCGTGCAGTGGTGCTGCGTCTTCATGCGCACCGGCGCCCGACGCGTGCACTTCGGCGAACTCGAGCGGCCCGACGACGTCGACGGCACGCTCTTCTACCACCGTCCGCTGCTCGACCGTCTGCTCGAGGAAGGCTGATCCCATGTCCGGTCTCGGACCACTCGACGAGTTCCCGATTCATCAACTGCCGCAACCGATCGCCTGGCCGGCGAACTCCGACCGCAACTT
Organism: Gordonia namibiensis NBRC 108229; assembly: GCF_000298235.1. Taxonomy (GTDB): domain Bacteria; phylum Actinomycetota; class Actinomycetes; order Mycobacteriales; family Mycobacteriaceae; genus Gordonia; species Gordonia namibiensis. Next base: position 41,876 of record NZ_BAHE01000055.1, on the reverse strand, counting down.
CTACGACCGCGCCTATCTCAACGCCCACGATCGCAGCGGCAACATCTTCCTGATCACCGGCATCGGTTACTACCCGAACCTCGGGGTCAAGGATGCCTTCGTCCTGATCCGACGCCGGCAGGAAGACGGCCCGGACACCCAGACCGCAGTGCACCTGTCCGACGCCATCGACGGCGACCGACTCGACCAGCACGTCGGGGCGTACCGACTGTCTGTCGACGAGCCCCTGCGCACACTGCATCTCACGCTCGCCGAGACCGAGGGCATCGCCGTCGACCTGCACTGGGAAGGTCTGTTCGACCCACTCCTGGAGCAGCCCCACATCATGCGACAGGGCACCAAGGTCACGCTCGACGCGCAACGCTTCGCCCAGGTCGGCACCTGGCGCGGGTCCATCACCGTCGACGGCGAACACATCGCGGTCGACCCGTCGACGTGGATCGGGACCCGCGACCGGTCCTGGGGCATCCGGCCGGTGGGCGAACCGGAACCCGCAGGGCGACCGGCAGATCCGCCCTTCGAGGGCATGTGGTGGCTGTACGTGCCGATGGCCTTCGACGACTTCCAGCTCGTCCTCATCGTGCAGGAGGACCCGAACGGGTTCCGCACCCTCAACGACTGCTCCCGCGTCTGGAAGGACGGCCGCGTCGAACAACTCGGCTGGCCGAGGATCTCGGTGCACTACGCCTCGGGAACCCGGATTCCCACCGGTGCAACCATTTCCGCCACCGCATCGGACGGGTCGGCGGTGACGTTCGAGGTGGAGTCACTGCTGCCCGTCCCGATCCACGTCGGCGGCGGGTACGGCGGCGATCCCGACTGGCTCCACGGCGTCTGGCGCGGTGAGGACTTCACCGAGCGCCTCACCTACGACATGACCAGCCCGGAGATCATCGGGCGCATGCCGTTCGGCGTCATCGACCACGTCGGACGGGCGACCTGCCGGGAAGGCGACGGCACGACCCGAACCGGTTGGGGCCTGTTCGAGCACGGCGCGCTCGGCCGTCACGACCCGTCGGGCTTCGCCGACTGGCTGAGCGTCGCCCCCTAGTCCAGGCTCGACAGGAACTCGTCGATCCGCGGCCACGTCTGTTCGACGGCGGCCGATCCGGCGATGAGCCCGAGATGGCTGGTCTCCACGGTGGTGAACTCGACGCGCGGTGACCCGGTGAACAGGTCGACGCCGTGGTGGGCGGCCTCCCAGCTGACGATGGCGTCGCGGTGGCTGCCGAACAGCTGCACCGGCACCGCGACCTTCGACAACTCGACCGTGACGTCGTCGAAGGTCAGCACGCCGCGGGCCAGGTCGCCGTGCATGATGAACTTCTCCCACATCTCCTCGGACGCCTTGCCGGGGTAACCGGGCATCGTGTCCTGGAAGCGGTCGATGGCCTTCATCCTCGTCAAGGCCTCGGTGTCGTCGGCGTTGCGGATGATGTAGCCGGGTTTCTTGAGCTCGCGCTGCCAGGCGGTACCGCGGTAGGCGGTACGCACGAGAAGGGCCGGGATACCGCCCAGAGCCCGCAGCGCGAGAGACACCGGTTTGGGCCCGAGGGGCCGCATCAGCGTCTTCACCAGCGGGTACGGCGGGACGCGGTCATAGTCCAGCGGGGTACCGACCGCGGTGATGGACCGCACCGGCAGAGCCGGGTCGGCGGCGACGGTCAGGAACGAGATGGTGCCGCCGAGACTCCAGCTGAGCAGGTCCACACCGCCGCCCGATGACCCCTCGTCGAAGTCCGCCAGGGTCGCAGCGATCGCGCCGGGGACGATGTCGGCGAAGAAGTCGGCGAACCCGAGGTGCCGGTCGTCGCGGGTCATGTCCCCGAAGTCGAGCACGTAGGGCACCCGGCCCGTGGACAGCAGGTACTCCACCACGCTGAGTCCGGACGCGAGGTCGTAGCAGTCCGTGGACACCGCCAGCGGCGGGACCAGCAGCACCGGCCGCTGCGACGACCGGCGGGCCGACGTCAGCTGCTCGACGCTGCAGTAGCGCCGCAACTGCCGATGTGGCGCGTCTTCGAGCACGGTGTTCGGGGTTTCGTGGGGTTCGCCGACCTCCCCACCGCGAGCCAGATGCAGCAGCTTCGCGACGCCGTCGAGACCGGCCATGACAGGTTCCCCCTTCACCTCATCCGCCCCCGCGGAGCCGTGATCGCTGGCCATTCAACACGGTGAGCCGACGCGCGTCACGGTTGGGGCCGAGCGTGGGTGGGTATGTCCGATACAGGCGACGCGGCCTACGCCGTGTGCCTGCGACCAAGACGCGGTCGGATCGATCAGCCCGCACGACGGAGCACCCCCGACCCCGCCTGTGCATACGAGGAGGAGACACCATGGCCGAAGAACTCAACAACGTCACCGTCGCATTCCTGGTGGCCACCGAGGGCGCCGAGCAGGTGGAGCTCACCGAACCCTGGAAGTCCATCGAGGCCTGCGGTGGGAAGCCGGTGCTCGTCTCCACCGACGCCGGCACGGTCCAGGCGTTCGATCACCTCGACAAGGCCGACACCTTTCCCGTCGACAGGACTCTCGAGGACGCCCGCATCGCCGACTTCGACGCCCTGGTCCTCCCGGGCGGCGTCGCCAACCCCGACTTCCTGCGCGCCTCCGCGCCGGCCGTGCGTTTCGTGCGCGGCTTCTTCGAGGCAGGCAAGCCCGTCGCCGCGATCTGTCACGCTCCGTGGACCCTCATCGAGGCCGATGTCGTACGCGGACGCACCCTCACCTCGTTCCCGAGCATCAAGACCGACGTCATCAACGCCGGCGGCAACTGGGTCGACGAGGAGGTCGTCACGTGTCGAGGCGGCGACAGCGTGCTGATCACCAGCCGTAAGCCCGACGACCTGCCGGCGTTCAACGCCGCGATCGTGGCCGAGTTCGCCCACAGCCGCGTCCCCGGCTGAGGGTCACACCACCGAGATCGGCCCCTGTTCGCGTCCGGTGAGGATCAGCAACGCCTGCTCGCCCTGGCCGGTCAGCTCGGCGGCCTCCACCGCCGTGGCCAGGGCCGAGGCGAGCACGTTCCCTGGCAGTGTCGACGACGATCCGATGGCGCGGGCGATGTCGAGGCCGTGAACGGCCAGTTCGAAGGTTCTCGTCGGTAGATAGTGGGACAACAGGATTGCGCCCCACGGGGTCGCCACCCGCCGATCCCCGATCCCGGTGATCGCCGCGACCGCGCGGTCCCGGCGTTCGGTCGCCGCCCGTAGCGGGTCGTCGCCGAGGTCGACCCCGGCGGCGACGCCGCGCGCGGTCACCTCCGGTGAGGACGCCAGCCCCTGGATACGGGCGTAATAACCTGCCACCGAATCGATGTCGACGACGTCCGGTTCGGGTTCGGCGAGATAGTCGGCGACCGTGGTCAGGGAGCGGCTCGTGTGTCCGACGAGGGAGCGCACCGACCAGTCCCCCAGTCCCGGCTCCTCCCACTGCTGCGGGCCCACCTGCGCGACCAGGGCCAGGTAGTGTTCGGCGCCCGCGAGGTAGTCCTCGATCGCCGCACCCAACGGTTGCTCGACTGCCATGGTGTCTCCTGGTTCTTCGGAGGAAACCGACTGCACAGCACACGATATTCGGCGACTCGCCGTCGCGGTGTGCGAGGTCACCATGGCCCGGTCTGGGTGCGCGCGGCGCCGCCGTCGCTCGTACGGTGTCTGTCATGACCACGCAGCCCGCCGGCATCACCGGCACCACCGGCGTCGACACCCGTAATCTCGTCCGCTACGGCGGCCAGTTCGCGCCGGAGCTGATCGTCCGGGCGTCGGGCAGCTGGGTTCACACCGCAGACGGGCGACCCCTTCTCGACTTCACCTCGGGACAGATGTCGGCGATCCTCGGGCATTCACACCCCGACATCGTCTCGACCGTCACGCGGCAGATCGGCGAGCTCGATCACCTGTTCAGCGGGATGATCTCGCCTCCGGTGCTGGAACTCTCGTCCCGCCTGTCGGACACGCTGCCCGACGCACTCGACAAGGTGCTCCTGCTGAGCACCGGCGCGGAGTCCAACGAGGCCGCCATCCGCATGGCGAAGCTCGTCACCGGCAAGCACGAGATCGTGTCCTTCGCGCGGTCCTGGCACGGCATGACGCACGCCGCGGCGGCCTCGACCTACAGCGCGGGCCGCACCGGCTACGGACCGGTCGCACCCGGCAACTTCGCGTTGCCGACGCCCAATCCCTACCGTCCCGACTTCACCAACGCCGACGGCACCCTCGACTGGCAGCGGCAGCTCGACTTCGGCTTCGAGCTCATCGACGCCCAGTCGACCGGATCCCTCGCGGCGTGCATCGTCGAACCGATCCTGTCCTCGGGCGGTGTGATCGAGCCGCCGGCCGGTTATTTCGCCGCGCTGCAACGCAAGTGCGAGGAACGCGGGATGTTGCTCATCGTCGACGAGGCGCAGACCGGCCTGTGCCGCACCGGTTCCTGGTACGCCTTCGAACGCGACGGCATCGTGCCCGACATCCTCACCCTGTCGAAGACGCTCGGTGCGGGACTCCCGCTCGCCGCGGTCATCACCTCCACCGAGATCGAGCAGGCCGCCCACGAACGCGGCTACCTCTTCTTCACCACCCACGTGTCCGACCCGCTGGTGGCGGCGGTCGGCGTGACCGTGCTCGATGTACTGCAGCGCGACGGTCTGGACACCCGCGCAGCGCAGGCGGGTTCGGTCCTGCGCGCCGGACTGCTCGAACTACAGGACCGCCACGACTGTGTGGGCGACGTGCGCGGCCGCGGGCTCATGCAGGGCATCGAGCTCGTCACCGACCGCGCGACGAAGCAGGGCGCCGACCGGCTCGGATCGGCCGTGACCGCGCGGTGTTTCGAGCTCGGACTCCACATGAACGTCGTCCAGCTCCCGGGCATGGGCGGGATCTTCCGCATCGCACCCCCGCTGACCGCCTCCGACGAGGAGATCCGCACCGGTCTCGACATCCTCGACACCGCGATCGGCGAATGCGCCTCGGCGGCAGTCTGATCCGCCGAGGCTGACTCCTCGGGCCTCAGCCCTTCGGGTCGGTCTTGGGGGCGTCGTCGGCGCCGGCGACAGCCGTGTCGGGGACGGTGCCGCTGGCGGCGGCGAGCTTGGCGATGCGGTCGTAGAGCAGGGCGATCACGCCGGCGAACACGATGACCCCGAGGATCTGCGCCCAGGTCTCGAAGCCGTCGCCGACGATGGCCAGTACGGAGTCGTCGCCGGTCGCGGCGACGATGCCCGCGAAGACCACACCGAAGAGTGCCTCACCGACGATCAGGCCGGTCGCGAGCAGCACACCCATGCGCTTCTTGTGTTCGACTGCGCCGCCGCTGCGTTCGGCCCACCGGTTGTAGAAGTGCCCGAGAAAGGCGCCCACCGGGATGATGAGGGTGACCGACATCGGCAGGTACATGCCCATGCCCACCGCGAGCGGCGGCAGCCGGAACTTGCCCGCACGACCCAGCAGTTCGTCGATGAGGATGACGACCGCGCCGATGAGGGCGCCGAGTCCGATGAGGCCCCAGTTGAGATCGGCGCCGAGCACACCCTTGGCGAGGGTGGACAGCAGGCCCGCCTGCGGTGCGGCCAGCGCGTCGGGGCCGGCACCGGGGGCGCCGACGAAGCCGAACACGTCGTACATGAGGCCGAGGATCGGCGGAATGATGGCCGAACCGAAGAGCACACCGATCACCAACGCCACCTGCTGTTTCCACGGGGTCGCGCCGACCAGCTGACCGGTCTTGAGGTCCTGCAGGTTGTCATTGGAGATCGTCGCGACGCCGAAGACCACCGCGGCCGTGAACAGTGTGTAGGCGATCAGGGCGTCGGTCTGGGAGGAGTCGGCGCCGCCGAAGGTCGCCTTGATGAGGATCGCGGCGATGAGGACCACCAGGATGCCGACGCCAGAGATCGGGGAGTTCGACGAGCCGATGAGGCCGGCCATGTAGCCGCAGACCGCCGCCACCGCGAGACCGATGACGAAGACGAACACGATGCTCACCGCGATGATCCCGGCGGCGCTGCCCTCGAGGACGGTGTCGTGCACGAAGTCCCACAACAGCAGACCGATCGGGATGAGCAGCACCAGAATGCTGCCGCCGACGATGTTGAAGGGGATGTCGCGCTCGGTGATGTCCACGGTCTGGCCCTCGCGCCGTGACCGCGACGAGGCGAGTGAACCCTTGATCCCGCGGGCGATCGGGCCCATGACCTTGATCAGGGTCCAGATCGCGGCGATCGCGATGGCGCCCGCACCGATGAGGCGGACGTCGTTGGCGAAGACCCCCGAGACCACGTCGCTGAGCGACTCCCCGGCCTCACCCTGGTTCTGGCTCTGGATCGGCAGCAGCACACCGTAGGAGATGAGCAGTCCGACGAGCATCGCCACACCGACGGTGACGCCGACGAGGTGCCCGATGCCGATGAGCGACATCGACAGTCCGGCGGTGAACAGGGTGCCGCCCGCGCCGATCTTGATGGTTGTGGCGATCGAGTCGCTCAGGACCTTCAGCTTCGTCAGCAGGGCGAATCCCGCCGAGGCGATCGAACCGATGACGATGGTGCGCAACCCGGCCTTGTTCTCCGTGGCACCGCCGGCCGAGTCACCGACCTTCAGGACCTCGGCTGCCGCAACGCCTTCGGGGTAGGGCAGGTCCGATCCCGTGACCAGCGCCCGGCGCAGTGGGATCGAGTACATGACGCCGAGGATGCCGCCGATCGCGCAGACGGCGACCGTGATCCAGTACGGGAATCCCGTCCACCACCCGATCATCACCAGACCGGGGATCACGAAGATGATCGCCGACAACGTGCCGGCCGCGGACGCGATCGTCTGAACGATGTTGTTCTCCACCACCGAGTGGTTGGCGAAGTACCGCAGGATGCTCATCGAGATCACCGCCGCCGGGATGGCGGTGGCGAAGGTGAGACCGACCTTGAGCCCGAGATAGACGTTGGCCGCGGTGAAGACGAGAGTGATGACCCCGCCGAGGATGACTCCTCGGAGCGTCAGTTCTCGCAGACTTGTCGTGGCCGTGGGCGTCGTCGCCATCAGGTCCCCTCACACAGGTCGTGAACGGCCCTCCGCATCAGAACGCGGACCGGATTCACTTGAGTACAGTCGATCCACCTTAGGACCGGGTGGCCTGACCGACGCAAACCTGGTCCCTCCGCGAAGGTCGGCGCGCGCGTCGAATGCGGCGGTGACAGGTCGCGATCCCGGCGCCGGACGACGACCACGGTAGGGCATCATCTACCCATGACCGATGGGAAGACCGAGCAGTCTGCCCGTACCCGCCTGGCGCTGATCGGCGCGGCGGAGGAGTTGATCGCGCTACACGGCGTGTCCGCGGTCTCCAGCAGGCAGATCAGCAAAGCTGCCGGTCAGGGCAACAACTACGCGGTCGGACATCACTTCGGTTCCAAGGACGACCTGATCCGGGCCACCCTCGACAAACACAACGCCAGCATCGATCGACTGCGTCAGAAGGCACTCGACGCGATCGCGTCGGACCCGCAGGTCCGCGACTGGATCCGTTGCCTGGTGTGCCCCGAGATCGAGTATCTCGGCGGGCTCGGTGCACCGACCTACTTCGCCCGGTTTTTCGCGAACGTGTCCAGCGACCCGGCGACCACCATCCTGTTGTACGAGAAGATGGGCGAGTCCGAGCCGCTGCTGGCAATCCTCGAGGGCTTGTACGGCGCACTGCCGGAGTTTCCCGCTCCCGTCCTCGAGATGCGCAACAACATGACGCGCCACATCATCGTGAACACGCTGGCCGACATCGAGCGCGCCGCCGAGTCCCGTGATCACCCGGTCACGCCCTGGCAGCAGCAGTGCGAGATCGTCGTCGACGCCCTCACCGGGATGTGGCTCGCCCCGACCACCGCCGCCCCCTGAGGCCGCAGTGTGAACCGCTGCTGAGAACCACCCCCGAAATACACCCTGCGCAGCGACGTCGCGGACATGGTGTCATCGGACGGGCCCTGGAGGGCGGACTCCAGGGGCGGATCTCAGGCGGCAGACCGCCGCCCCCTGAGGTGCGAGCGAAGCGAGCCACCCGACGCTCCCTGAGGTGCGAGCGAAGCGAGCCACCCGACGCTCCCTGAGGTGCGAGCGAAGCGAGCCACGAAGGGTCAGACCGTGACCCCCACGTCTTTTGCGACGATGCGGTCGAGCGCGCGTTCGGCGACCGCGGCGATGGTCATCGACGGGTTGCACGCCGCGGTCGTGCCCGGCATGAGCGCACCGTCGAGAACGTAGAGTCCGGGCTGTCCCTTGACCCGCCCCTCGAGGTCGCAGACCGTACCCATGTTGGCGCCGCCGAGTGCATGCCAGGTCGACGGGAAGAAGGCGTTGGTGTCGGTGAGGATCGCGTCGGGTCCGGCGATCTTCCGGACCGCGCCGTCGATGTGTTTGGTCTGGATCTCCGAGTCGCCCTCGTGCGGCCACTTGATGATCGCGTCGCCGGCCGTCGAGTCGTAGGAGATGACGCCGCGTCCCGGGCTGACACCGAAGCCGACCAGCATTGTGGTTCTGGCGGAGACCGGCATCGGGGGGATCGATGCCTGGACGACGGTGAACGCACTCTTCGGGTCGCTCCAGTTGGGACTGCCGTACACGACCGGACCGCCCTGCACCGTGCCGAAGTCGATGCTCGGGCTCGTCCACGTGTAGATGCGGTCGGCGTTGGTCCCCCAGCCTCGACCGAGGTCGTCGGGCAGGTCGGTGATCGTGCCCGCCTCGCGGGCGCGCACGAGCAATTTGGTGGTGTTCACGCTGCCCGCCGCCATGATGAGCGTCTGGGTGATGATCTCCTTGTGTTCCAGCACCTTTCCGGTCTCGTCGGTGCGTTCGACGTCGAGGTACCACTTGCCGTCCTTGCGCCTGCCGACCTGCCGGACGGTGTGCAGCGTCCGCACGGTCACGAGCCCGGTCGCCTCGGCCTGCTTGATGTAGGTGACGTCGACGCTGTGCTTGCCGCCGTTGTTCACACCGATGGCACCGTCACCGTTGGTGTACGACGGCTTCATCTCACCGCGGAGTTCCGCCTCGGCGTATCCCCAGTCGATGGGCATCGGAATCTTCTGCAACGGGAGCCCCACGGCCCGAACCCGTTTCGCGAACTGTCGCGGCGCCAGGTACTGCGGCGACCGCACGACCGAGTCGGGCGCGACCGCAACCTTGAGCATCTTCGCGACCCGCGGATAGTGCACGCGGTTCATCAGCTCCCAGTCGAGAGCGTTGGGGAAGTGCTCGTTGAAGACCGCCTCGCTCGGTTGCAGTGTCATTCCCTGATAGACCAGCGATCCGCCGCCGAGCCCCGCGGGACACAGCGCCGTCATGTTCGCTCCCGCAACCGATTCGAACAATCCCACATAAGGTTCGACGCTCAGCGGCTTGCCGAACAGATTCGGGGTGGACTCGTGCCACAGCATGCGCTTGTCGGGGTTCAGCGCCCGCGGGAAGGTCTCCGAGTTCGGCCCGGTCGGCCACCGCTTGCCCCGCTCGAGCATCAGGACCGGCACACCGGCCTGCGCGAGACGGAGGGCGGAGACGCCTCCGCCGAAACCCGAGCCGACGACCACCACCCGATGTTCTTCTCGAGTGCGCCGGACTCGGCGGGCCGGCGCCGCCGACGCCGCAGTTCCGTTCGCGGACACAGCAACCGCGCTCGCAGCGCCGGCCGCGGTGACCGCCGCGGCCTTGAGGAAGGTACGTCTGGTCGGTAACGCCCCGGTCATGGATCTCCTGTCGTCGGTGCACGAGAAGATCCCGCACACGCATGCACTGAGGGAACTCACGGCACTCTCGACCGCGAGAGGGAGAAGACGACGCCTGCGAATTGCAGCCGCCCGAAGCAGAATTCGGCATGAACACAGCCCTGTCAAGGGCTACAACGGATTTCGGTCCTCGTCCTGGCCAGCAGCCTGTGCGGCTTGACAGATCCTCAGTCATATGACTGAATCGATGGCAGGCGGGTCTGCACCACAGACCCACACAAGACGATCGACCGGGGCCGGTCTTTCCGAGCAGGGCCGCCGATCCGGCCCGCTCTTCTGATGCGTCGCCTCGGTCACGGCGTACTGAGGGGTGCACGCCGTGGCCGGGTGACGCGCGCCGATTCTGTTGCCCGTGTTCACAGTTGGGATGACCCGCCCACTGGGCGTCGACGTTGCAGTGCAGATCGAGTGGCGGCCTTCGGCACTCAACCTGCACTCTGCAGAACTGGGTAGATCGCCCCGCCGCGTGAGCAACCGGGCACCGACTCGAGCTTCCTCGTGTCAGGTCAACACGAGGTGGCGGGGGCCGGCTCGTACACCTGGCCGGAGCGAACACTCCCCGACGGCAACTATCAGCTCTTCTGGGGATGCACCGCCCCGGATTCCACATCTGGACGCAGCACCTGGGGCACCGCACCGTTCCTACCCACCGACGAGTTCCCGAACGAAGCCCCGACGGCGACACCGGCGACTGTGGGCGCGGGACCATCGGCCCCCGAATGCACCGGTAGCCTCTGCCTCCCGGGGATCATCGACTGAGGTCGACGGTCACCCCACCGGCGGCGTGAGAGCCGGAATCAGCGACGACGATTCTCGCCGCGGTACTTGCGGTGGTACTCGTCGTAGAGGTCGGAGTTCTTCTCGCGCTCGAGCCGGTTGACCAGGTCGGGGTTGAGCCCGTGCTGGGCCAGCCGGTGCCGGCGGTAGACGCGGTTCAGCGCGATCGAGAAGAAGAGATAGGCGATGAGGATCGGCGCGGTCATGGTGAACCGGACGCCCCAGTCCGCCGGGACGAAGAGCATCGGGAGCAGGATGATGATGCACGGGATCGCCCAGCGCACGACCATGCGCGCCGAGGCCCCCGGCCCTGCGAGGTCGTTCTCGACCCAGGCGGTCATCGACTTCGGCAGAGGCGCCCAGTAGCAGTACTTGACGTACTGGGCGGCGTTCGGGGTGGTGCGTTCAGTCGTGCTCACTCTTCGATCGTGCACCATCGGGGAGGCCGTCTCCAAAGAGGTTGACGCAGGCCACACTCCACGCGACCGGTCCGTGCGCGGACAGAGCGCGGCAAATCAGACATGGCTGCGTGTGCCCGAGCACGTCGCGGTCGGTAGTCTGACCGCGACTCGGCACAGCGAATCGGCGAAAGGACTCCGCGACATGAGCTCGGATCCGACCCCCGTCGCAACCCCGGCTCCGATCGATCCCGACGCCATCGGGGGCCTCGAAGCCGAGCTGACCGACTTCTGGCGCCGCGGCCGCATCCGGACGCGTCTGCGTGCTCGCGAGATCGACTCCCGCCTCGATCCGTCGTGCTATCCACTCATCTCTGTGCTCGCCCGCCACAACTCGATGCCGATGTCCGACCTGGTGAGCGCCGTCGGCATGGAGAAGTCGACGGTCACGCGGCAGATCGACGCGGTCGTGCGCCTCGGGTTGGCCGAGCGGCACCCCGACCCTCGTGACGCGCGGGCCCGCGTCGTCACGTTGACCGATCACGGGCGCGAACGGGTCGACGCCGTCCTCGCCTCGGCGGTCGCCGAGTGGCGCGCCCGGCTGGCCCAGTGGGACCCCGAGGACATCCGCACCCTCACGCGCCTGCTCCATCGACTCGGCGAGGCGACCAACGATCCGACCGTCGACCCGGAGTCCTCCGCCGACCCTGAGTCCTGACGTCGACCACGGGTCGGGCAGGCACCAGAGTCCGGGCACCCGGGGGAATAACTCGGTTAGTTGCGCGTTACACCTTTCACGCCCTATAGTTGCAGCATTCAACTAAACGGGCGGCGGCCCATGCCGGACCCCCGTTTCCACCAGCCCTTTCCCGGCACCTGTGTCCACGAGGTCGACGAGCCCTTTTCGTCGACGATCTGTGGTCGCCGCCATCCGGCTCCGTCCACACGGCGCACGCTCGACCCCGGAGGTACCCCCGTATGACAACGTCCCCACCACACGTGGAACCCGTCGACGCACCGATGACCCACAAGCAGCGCATCAACGCGCTGATCGGTCTGCTGCTCGGCATGTTCGTCGCCCTGACGTCGGCCACGATCGTGTCGAACGCGCTGCCGACGATCATCACCCAGCTTCACGGCACCCAGGATCAGTACACCTGGGTCGTCACGGCGACCCTGCTCGCCTCGACAGCCGCCACCCCGATCTGGGGCAAGCTGTCCGACGTCTTCAGCAAGAAACTCCTCGTCCAGCTGTCGCTGGGCGTGTTCACGATCGGCTCGATGCTCGCCGGTCTGTCGACGTCGGTCTCGATGCTGATCGGCTTCCGCGTGATCCAGGGCCTCGGCCTCGGCGGCATGCAGTCGCTGGTCATGATCGTCATCGCGTCGATGTTCAGCCCGCGTGAGCGCGGCCGCTACCAGGGAGCCATCGCCGGCGTCATGTCGATCGCGACCGTCGCCGGACCGCTGATGGGCGGCGTCATCGTCGACACGAGCTGGCTCGGTTGGCGCTGGACGTTCTACGTGTGCGTCCCGCTGGCCGTCATCGCGATGATCGTCGTGCAGCGCACCCTGAACCTCCCGGTCGTCCGGCGCAAGGTCTACATCGACTACGCCGGCGCCCTGCTGATCTCGGGCGGCGTCAGCGTCATCCTCATCTGGGTCACCCTCGCCGGCAAGAACTTCGACTGGGTCTCGGCCACGTCGTTCGGTCTGGTCGCCCTCGGGCTCGCACTGCTCGCCGTCGCGATCTGGGCCGAGTCCAGGGCCAAGGACCCGATCATCCCGCTGCACCTGTTCAAGGAACGTACGACCACCCTCGCGACCATCGCCAGCATCGCGGTCGGCGTGGCCCTGTTCGGTGGCGCGGTGTTCTTGGGCCAGTACTTCCAGATCGCCCGCGGTTACTCGCCCACCGCAGCCGGCCTGCTGACCCTCCCGATGGTCTTCGGCTCGGTGGTCTCGGCGACCCTCTCCGGACGCCTCATCACCAAGTACGGCCGCTGGAAGAACTACCTGCTCGCCGGTTCGATCGTGATGGCGATCGGCTTCGGGCTCCTGGCGACGATCGACGCCCACACCAACATGGCGGTCCTCAGCGGTTACCTGTTCGCCCTGGGACTCGGCATGGGTATGACCATGCAGAACCTGGTGCTCGCGGTGCAGAACACCGTGGAGCCGAAGAACCTCGGCGCGGCCACCTCGACCGTGACCTTCTTCCGCTCACTCGGTGGCGCGGCCGGCGTCTCCGTGCTCGGAGCGGTGCTGTCGAACCACGTCACCGACCTCATCGGTCAGGGCCTGCGTGCGATCGGCATCACCCAGTCCGGCTCCGGCGGTGCGGGCCTGTCGAACCTCAACGAACTGCCCGCACCCATCGCGGCGATCGTTCGCGGCGCGTACGGGGACGGCACGGCCCGGATCTTCCTGGTCTCGATGGCGATGGCGATCGTCGGCACGATCGCAGTGCTGTTCATCAAGGAGGTCGCCCTCAACACCCTGACCGGTGAAGAGCAGCGACTCGCAGCCGAGGCGACCGCGGCGACGACCGACGAGGAGTTCGCACAGGTCATCGCCGGCGAGACGGTCGTCGACTCCGGTGTCGACGCCGACCTCGACCGGCGGGCGCTCGCCGACCCGGCACTGGAGCCCGTCGACCGCAGGTCATGACTCCCGCCCGCGACGTCGCACAGCGGCGATCGTGACGCGGGACAACTGAACGAGACCGATCGCGGCCGCCACCAAGGCGGCCGCGATCGCCGTCTGGGCCCAGGGCCACGACGACACCCCGTCTCGACCGGACCCCGGATCGTCCACCGGATACTGCAGACTCTTGGCCACCCAGGTCGCCGTCGCGCGGTCGTAGTGGACCGCGATGTCGTCGATGACCGGCTCGAAGGCGAAACGGTCGCCGGAGTGCAGGTACGTCGGGTCGGGCCCGGACGGAGCGGCCTCGGCGATCCGCGTGCGGGCGGCCTCGTCGCCGGGCACGAGCAGCCGGTCCACCTGCCCGGCCTCATCCGCCGCCGCCTCTGGCACGACGGTGACACCGTGTTGCGAGACGACGGGCTGCCCGCCGACGGTCGACGTGGTCATCGTCGCGAGCCAGGACAGCTCGGTGTACGGCCGATAGGTGGAAGCCAACTCGATCTCGCCCACTCCGTCGGTCACCAACACAGTGTTGTGTGGGGGATCCCATCGATAGGCGGCGCTGAGGGCGAACGGGAGATCAGCGGGACCCAGCCCCGTCGTGTCGATCTCCACCGGTGCGCCCGAACCGTATCCCTTCCAGTGGATCTCGTCGGCGATCCGACGTAACTGGTCCCCGGCACCGAGGCGTTCGACCACGCGCATCGCACCGTCGATCCCGGAGAGCACCCCCGCCGTGGTCATGATCCGCCCATCCTCGACGAACCGCACGCCGTCGACCCAGTCGACTTGCCGATGGTCGCGGCGCACACCGATCAGCTTGAGCCAGTGCGTGGTCGCCCGTCGCCCGTCGAGCATTCCGGCCGCTGCGAGGTATTCCGCCCCCACGCAGACACTCATGACGAGCGATTTCGGTTTCCGTTCGAAAATTTCTGTCACCCAGCGCATCTCGTCGTCGATGTTCCCGTGCAGCTGTGGGACGACGACGACGTCGGGTCCGCCGCCGGTCATCGTGTCGATCTCGGCGAACGTGTGCTGGGGCAGCACGGTCAGCCCGCCGCCGAGTGTGATCGGCTCGGGTTCATCGGCGACCAGGAAGACATTCACCGCACCGGACCGGGCGAAGACCTCATAGGGCGCAAGCGAATCGGCGACGTTGGTTCCCTCCGCGGCCAGCAGGATCGCGACAGTCGGACGGTCGGGACGGAACTCCGGCGCCCGCTCGGACGCCATCGACACAGTCGCGGGCAGGCCCGGAGGCTCCGGATACACCTGTGATGCAGCATGTTTCGCCGAAGGTAGGCCGACCGCCACCAACACGCCCGTCGCCACCAGTATCGTGACCGCGGTCCAGGCCGCCACACCCACCGAGTGCCGGACCACCCCACCCCTCGTGGTCCGGCGCTCACGACACACCACCTACTGCGTGATCGAGTGCCGACGGAACCGGCGTCCCGGGCGGGGTGACGGTCCCGGCCATCGTCGCGAGGATCAACCGCGGCGCCTCGACGGCGTCGAGCTGGCCGTCGTGAACCGCGGTCGACGCACCGTGGGTCACGTTGTGCAGCAAGGTGACCAGCCACGCGGCGGAGATGTCGTCGCGGAACACGCCCGATCTCTGGCCCCGCTCGAACAGTGTTTCCGCTGCGGCCATCGGTGCCGCGTGGGCCGACGTCAGCGCATCCTGCGGCAGCGATCGCTGAGCCGCGACCACGAGCGCGCCGTGACGGTGGGTCACCGACCATGTGGCGACGACGAGCCGGGCCAGCGCATCGAACGGTTCGCCCTCCTCGAGCCGTGCCTCGGTGATCGCCGCGGTGGTCTCGTTCAGCGCACGGTCGACAACGGCCGACAGCAGCGCGACGCGGTTCTGGAAATGCCCGTACAGGGTCACGCGTCCGACGCCGGCCTCCCTGGCGATGACGGCGACCGAGGCATCGGGATCGCGGGCGAGTACGCGGACGGCGGCGTCGAGTATCGCCTCGACGTTCCGGCGGGCGTCCGCACGCTGACTACGTGTCGGGGTCTCGGCCATGACGGCTCCTTCACCGAGTATCTCGTACAGCTGTGTTCAAGTTAACACAACTCGAACACCTATGTTCGGGTTATTTTCGGTCGCGTTGACGAACCCGACGACCGCAAGGGATCCTGGGCCGGTGAAATCGGACCAGTCGCCCCCGTCGGATTCAGCCCTGCTGCCGCTGGAGGGGATCACCGTCGTCGCCCTCGAGCAGGCCGTCGCCGCCCCCCTGGCCACCCGGCATCTGGCCGACCTGGGTGCGCGGGTCATCAAGGTCGAGCGCGTGGGCGAAGGGGACTTCGCCCGGCAGTACGACTCGGCCGTACGTGGCGGCGCGGGTACGCATTTCGTCTGGCTGAACCGCGGCAAGGAATCGGTCGAACTCGACCTGAAGAGCGAAACCGGCCGCGACGCGATCAAGACCTTGATCGCGGGGGCCGACATCTTCCTGCAGAACCTGGCTCCCGGCGCCGCCGCCCGCCTCGGACTCGGCGCCGACGTCCTCCGCGCCGATCATCCGGAGCTGATCGTCGTCGACATGTCCGGATACGGTGACGCCGGCCCGTTCCGGGACCGCAAGGCCTACGACATGCTGGTTCAGGCCGAGACCGGGCTGATCTCGGTGACCGGGACGCCCGAGGACATGACCAAGACCGGCATCCCGTCCTCCGATATCGCCGCCGGGATGTACGCCCTCACCTCCGTGCTGTCGGCACTGTTCCGCCGCGCCACCACCGGGGTCGGCGCACGGGTGGCGGTGTCGATGTTCGACGCCACGGTCGAGTGGATGGGTCACGCGATGTACATGCGGCTCTACGGCGGCAAACAGATCGCCCGCGTCGGCCTCGGCCACGCGGCGATCGTGCCGTACGACAAGTACCCCACCCAGGACGGGACCATCCTCATCGGAGTCCAGAACGACCGTGGGTGGGACACGCTGACCCGCGTCGTGCTCGACCGCCCCGACCTCGCCGAGGACCCCCGGTACGAGACCAACATCGATCGCGTGTCCCGCCGGGCGGAGGTCGACGCCGTCATCGCGGCGGAGACCAAACGGTTCACCACTGCAGAACTCGACCGCCGCCTCGCCGACGCGGGTGTGCCCGCCGCCGAGATCCGCGACCTCGAGGCCGTGGTTGAGCATCCCCAACTCAGCGAACGCGACCGCTGGCGCGACGTCGACACCGAGGTCGGCCCGATCAAAGCCGTGCTGCCACCGATGACCTTCGACGACATCGAACTCGCGATGGGCCCGGTACCCGCACTCGGCGAACACACCGAAGCGGTGCTCCGCGAGTTCGGCATCGCCGTGGACGAGTAGCCCTGACGGGTGGCCGGTTCGGCGTAGGATCGGCGGGGCAGACCTGCAGCCCTCGGGTCGCGTTTTTTCATGCACGGATACGACGACCTCTCGGAGGCGATATGTCCGACGATTCGCTCTACACAACCCGGGACTCGGGCGCGCCTGCCGGGAGTGACGAACACTCTCTGACGGTGGGCGCCGGAGGACCGATCGTCCTGCACGATCACTACCTGATCGAGCAGATGGCCCAGTTCAACCGCGAACGTATCCCCGAGCGACAGCCACATGCCAAGGGCAGCGGCGCTTTCGGGACGTTCGAGACCACCGAGGACGTTTCGGCCTACACCAGCGCCGCACTGTTCCAGCCCGGCGTGAAGACGGAGATGGTGGCACGGTTCTCGACGGTGGCCGGCGAACGCGGCAGCCCCGACACCTGGCGTGACCCGCGCGGTTTCGCGCTGAAGTTCTACACTTCCGAGGGCATCTACGACATGGTCGGCAACAACACGCCGATCTTCTTCGTGAAGGACCCGATGAAGTTCCAGCACTTCATCCGCTCCCAGAAACGTCGGCAGGACAACAACCTTCGCGACCACGACATGCAGTGGGACTTCTGGACGCTGTCGCCCGAGTCCGCCCACCAGGTCACCTGGCTGATGGGTGATCGAGGCATCCCGAAGACGTGGCGCCACATGAACGGCTACAGCTCGCACACGTATCTGTGGGTCAATGCCGAAGGTGTGAAGCACTGGGTCAAATACCATTTCAAGTCCGACCAGGGCGTGGAGCACCTGACGCAGCACGAGGCCGACCAGATGGCTGCGGCCGACACCGATTTCCACACCCGGGACCTGTTCGAGAACATCGCCGCCGGCAACCATCCGAGCTGGACCCTCAAGGTGCAGCTCATGCCGTTCGACGACGCGGTGAACTACCGGTTCAACCCGTTCGACCTGACCAAGGTCTGGCCGCACGGCGACTACCCGCTGATCGACGTCGGCAAGATGACGCTGCACACCAACCCGGTAGATCACCACACGCAGATCGAGCAGGTGGCCTTCGAGCCGAACAACGTGGTGCCCGGCATCGGGTTCAGCCCCGACCGGATGTTGTTGGGGCGCGTCTTCTCCTACGCCGACGCCCACCGTCACCGTCTCGGCGGCAACTACAAGCAGATCCCGGTCAACGCGCCGAAGAACGAGGTCCACTCGTACTCCAAGGACGGCGCGATGCGCATCCACAACGTCACCGACCCGGTCTACGCACCCAACTCCAAGGGCGGTCCGTCGGCGCTGTATCCCGGTCAGGGCGAACCACAGTGGGCCGCCAACGGTGAGATCCTGCGCAGCGCCTACGTCGACCATCCCGAGGACGACGACTGGGGTCAGGCGGGGACGCTGGTCCGCGAGGTGTTCGACGACGACGCGCGAGAGCGGTTCGTCGACAACGTCGTCGGCCACCTCCTCAACGGTGTGTCCGAACCAGTGCTTCAGCGCGCGTTCGAGTACTGGCACCGCGTCGATCCCGACATCGGTGCCCGCATCAAGTCGGGCGTGACCGAGAAGAAGGACGAGTCGGACCCGAAGGCCGACGACCAGGCCAACCCGGCCCGGTCGTCGATGCAGGAGAAGGCGAAGGCCGAGAAGGCCTGACCTTCACCGCTCCTTCCCGCTCCCTGAGGTGCGAGGAGCGATAGCACGCCCCCCGCTGCGTTCACTCGCACCTCAGGGAGCGGGACCGGCGCATTCGCTCGCACCTCAGGGAGCACCAAGCCGCGGCGCTCAATCCCCGACTAGGCTCTGACCCGTGAGTGTGCGCGCAGGCATCGTGGTGACCGGAACCGAGGTACTGACCGGGCGGATCACCGATCAGAACGGACCGTGGGTGTCCGAGCAACTGCTCTCGCTCGGCGTCGACGTCGCCCACATCACCATCTGCGGGGATCGCCCCGCCGACCTCACCGCGCAGCTGCGCTTCCTCGCCGACCAGCAGGTCGATCTCATCGTCACCAGCGGCGGTCTCGGTCCCACCGCCGACGACCTGACGGTGGCAACGGTCGCCGAGTTCTGCGGTCGCGACCTGCAACTCGACCCGGCTCTCGAGGAGCACATCGCCGCCATCATCCGACGCTGGCGACCCGACGCCGTCGACCTCGACGACGGCCCGACCCGCATCGGCATCCGCAAGCAGGCCCACGTTCCCGCCGGTGCCGTCGCGATACCGCCCACCGGCACGGCGCCGGGCGTCGCCATCCCCGCCTCACCCGGAGAACAACCCCTGCCGGCGATCCTCGTCCTGCCCGGCCCGCCGGGGGAGCTCCAGTCGATGTGGCCGACCGCGATCGCCTCGCCGGCCATCGCCGAGGTGGTGTCCCGGGCCGGCGACCTCAAGCAGGAGACCATCCGGGCCTACGGCCTGCACGAAGCCGAGCTCGCCGAGACCCTGCGCCGTGCCGAAGAAGCGATCCCCGACTTCGACGCTCTCGAGATCACCACCTGCCTGCGACGCGGCGAGCTCGACATGGTCACCCGGTTCGCCGCCGACGACACCGCCACCTACGGCCGGCTGTTGGATCTCCTCACCGAACACCATGGGCGGCAGATCTTCTCGACCGACGGTTCGACCATCGAAGACCAGCTCATCGCTACGCTCGACGGCCGACTCATCGCCACGGCAGAGTCCTGCACCGGTGGACTCGTCGCCGCGCGACTGACCGACCGTCCCGGCTCCTCCGCCTACGTCATGGGTGGCGTCGTCTCGTACTCCAACGACGCGAAGTCCGACCTGATCGACGTCCCCGCCGGATTGATCGCCTCACACGGCGCGGTCAGCGAGGAGGTCGCCGCCGCAATGGCCGAGGGAGCCCTACGCCGTCTCAAGTCCGACGTAGCCGTGTCGACCACCGGGATCGCCGGCCCTGACGGCGGCACCGCGGACAAGCCGGTGGGGACCGTCTGTTTCGGCGTCGCGATCACGGGCCGTCCCACCTACACGGTGACGCGTCGCTTCCCCGGTGACCGGGAACGGGTCCGCTCCCTCACCACCACCGCCGCGCTGCATCTGGTTGTCGCGCAGCTCAAGCGAGACCCCGCCGCCGGCTGACCTCGATACGCGGCGGCCTCGCTGCGCTCGGTCGACGCTACTCGGCCGGCAGCGTGCCGCTGGTTGAGTGGCGAGGAGCTTGCGACGAGCCCATCCCCCGCTGGTTGAGTGGCGAGGAGCTTGCGACGAGCCGTATCGAAACCTACAGCGGTCCCGTCGGCAACTGCCGGCGCACGAGCTTGCCCGTGGGGTTGCGCGGCAACTCGTCGACGAACACCACGTCGCGCGGCACCTTGTACCGGGCAAGATGTGCCTTCACATGCGCCTTGATGTCCTCGGGCGACGGGTTGGCGTGCGGGGCGGCGACGATGAAGGCGCGCAATCGCTTTCCGAACTCGTCGTCGTCCACCCCGATCACCGCGACGTCGTCGATGTCGGGGTGTTCGGCGAGCAGGTTCTCCACCTCGAGTGGGTAGACGTTCTCTCCGCCGGAGACGATCATGTCGTCGTCGCGGCCATCGATGTGCAGCAGTCCGTGCTCGTCGAAGCGCGCCATGTCACCGGTGGACATGTAGCCGTCGATGATTTCTTTGTTGCGTCCGTCGGTGTACCCCTCGAAGGGCGCCCCATTGCGGACGAAAAGCCTTCCGCGGACGTTGGTTCCGGTGATCCGGCGGCCCTCGGCGTCGAACAGGGCGAGTCGGCTGGTGACCGGCGGCCGACCCACCGTGCCCGGGGCAAGCCGCAGTTCCTTCGGTTGCGCCACCGACGCGATCGCCACCTCGGTCGACCCGTAGAGGTTGTAGAGGACGTCACCGAAGGTGTCCTGGACGGCCTCCGAAAGTGTAGGTGACAGAGCCGATCCCGCGATCACGATGATACGCAGCGCGGACGTGTCGTACTTCTTGATGACGTCGGGTCCGAGAGCGACCATGCGGTGGAGCATCGTCGGCACCGCGACCAACACCTCCGCCTTGTGCTCGGCCAGCGCGGCCAGCGTCCTCTCCGGGTCGAACCGCCGCATGACGACGGCCTTGTTCCCGAGAGCGGCGCCCACACCCCAGAGCGCGAAGCCGGTGGAGTGGAAGATGGGCGAGACGATCACCATTGCGCCCCGCTGCGGGAACGGAATCCGGTCGAGAAGCAGTGCGCTGGAGAACGGCGACAACTTGGAACGCTGCGCGCCCTTGGGCAGACCGGTGGTGCCGCTCGTCAGGATCACGAGTCCGGCCCACTCATCCGGCTCCGCGGGCGTGGACGTGTCTCCGTCGGCGACGATGTCGTCGAGGGTACGGACCCCCTCGGGAACCGGACGCTCACCATCGACCCAGGTCACGATCCGTAGCGTCTCGGGAGGGAGGGCGTCGGCGAGGTCGGTGAACTCCTCGTCGTAGAGCATCGCGACGATCTTCTCGCGTTCGGCGACCTCGACGAACTGGGTCTTGCCGAACCCGGTGTTCATCATGGCCAGCCGCACACCGGCCTTCCCCGCGGCGCTCATCGTCGTGAGCAGTCCTCGATGGTCGCGTGCGATCACGCCGATCACCGAGCCTCGCTTCACCCCGGATGCGAGCAGATGGTTGGCCAGTGCGTTCGCGTTCGCATTGATCTCGCCGTAGGTCAGTTCGCCGCGCTCGTCGGCGACCGCACCCGCTTCCGGGTACTCGTCCGCTCCGTGCGCCACCACCGAGGCACAGGGCCCGATGATCTTCGCGCGCTTGACCGTGGTGAGCAGCTCTTTGGGCCGCGTGGGGTCCAGCAGACCCGAACGCTTGAGGACCTTGAATGCGCCGACGGCGTCCTGCACCTGTTCGACGGCGGTTCCGACCGCCCCGGTCACCGAGACCATGTCCACCCACCTTTCGCGGCCGGAGCCGCCAGTCCGAGCCCTCGGGGTCGGCTCGTCGGTGACGCGCTGTTGGTCACGGGCGTCACCATGGCCGATGCAGGTGCCAGAGTAGGGCGACACCCGGCGGGGCATGTCCGGTTCACCGAAATCGACACGGCGTCAACCCGTCCCGGGCTGCAGCCGGGAACCCTTCGGCGACGACCTGCATCGGACCTTGAACCAGTTCACTGATTCGTTGCGCTTCCGCGACAAGTCTGACAACATCTGTCTTCAGATCAAAGGTGGGGGAATATGTTCAGCTTTCGACGGATGACGACGATCGTCACCGCAGCGGTGGTGTGCGCCATGACGGCGGCAACGGGTCTCTCGGGGGCGGGCACGGCCGAGGCCGCGCCGTCGAAGAAATACCCGGTGTCCTGGGACTTCCGGTCCGCGATCCCGAACGTGCTCAACCAGACGCTGGACGCGAACTGGTCTCCACCGGGCGCCAACGATCCGTCGTGCAAGCTGACGAAGGAACGCCCCAACCCGGTGATCCTGCTGAACGCCACCGCCACCACCCAGTGGGCCTACAGTGCCGGCGCCCCGTACCTCGCCAATCGCGGATACTGCGTCTACACGTTCAACTACGGCAACATCACGCCGATCCCGAGCTTCCCCATCCAGGGCCTCGGCGACATCGAGCGGTCGGCCCGCGAGGTGTCACGCAACATCGACCAGATCATGCGCCGCACCGGGGCGAAGAAGGTCGATCTGGTCGGCTGGTCGCAGGGCGGAGGCCTGTTGCCGCACTACTACATCGACTTCCTCGGCGGCGACAAGAAGGTCGACAAGGTCATCGGCATCGCGCCCGGCAACCACGGTTCGACGGGCGACATGCTCACGTACGTACGGTATTTCATCCCACCGTTCGGGCCCGTCGGCTACGACATCTTCAAGGCCCTGTTCCCCGCCTTCGCGCAGCAGGCACAGTATTCGGACCTCGTCGGCAAGGTCTATGGCAACGGCGACACCAAGCCGGGACCGCACTACACGACCATCGTCACCAAGTACGACGAGATCGCGACCCCGTTCACCAACGGCTTCCTCGAGGGCGACAACGTCACGAACATCCTTCTGCAGGACGACTGTCCCGTGGACCTGTCCGAACATCTGTCGATCGCGTTCAGCGAGCGCGCCTGGCGTCACGTGCGCAACGCGTTGACCCCCGCCGAGGCCACCCGCGTACCCTGCTTCCAGGTCGACCCCTTCTACCCCGGAATGAGTGAAGGCCGATGACAGCAGACCCGGTCCCCGACGCGACGATCGACAACTCCGAGATCACGCCTCTCGGACCGGATTCCGTCGCCTGGAAGGTCTTCGGCGACCTCACATTCGTCCTGGGCGCGCCCCGCCGGCTCCTCATCGACGTCGCCCACCCCGTGGTGGCAACCGGTGTGCGCGAATTCTCCGTCTTCGAGACCGACCCGTACGGGCGCGCCGAACGTACCCTCGACATGATCATGGGTGTCGTCTACGGCCGGGACGACGCTCTCGACATGGCGCACCGGTTGCGCGAACGCCACCGCGACATCAAGGGTCAGAACCCCGACGGTTCCCGCTGGAGTTCGCTCAATCCCGAAGCGTTCCACTGGGTTCACGCGAGTCTGGTGCACGGGATCTACACCCAGCAGAAGGAGCTGGGCCGCGGGTGGAAACCCGGCGAGGTCGAGCAGTTCTATCTCGAGATGCGCCGCGTCGGGCGCATGTACGGGGTCCGCAACCAGGACATGCCGGAGAACTGGGACGCATTCTGCACCTGGTTCGACGAGATGACCCGCACCCGACTCGAGCGCTCGGACATGACCGAGCGGGTCTTCGCCGTCGTCAGGTCTCCCAAGCCGCCACCGCACATCCCGGTCCTGCGGCACGCACTCATCTGGAACACCACGGTTCGTCCGGTGGCCGGGTTGGTTCTGGGCACCGTCACCGCGGGACTTCTCACGCCGGAGTTGCGCGAGCTGCTCGGCATCGACTGGGGCACCGGACGTCGTTTCCTCTTCCGCCTGATCTCGCTGCAATCGCGGCTGATCATCCCGCGGCTCCCCAGGGCAGTCCGCATGGTCCCCCACGCCCGCGCCGCCTACCGCTAGGTTTCGATACGGCTCGTCGCCAGCTTCTCGCCTACTCGACCGGCGGCCCCCTCTGCCGGCCGAGTGCGCCGACCGAGCGAAGCGAGGCCGCCGCGTATCGAGGTCACGCCACTGCGCCCCCGCACACCGAAGCATGCGGGGGCACAGTTGTTTCGGTTGTCAGAAGGCGCGCAGGTTCTCCCGCAGGGTCGAGCCGGTGTACTCCTCGCGGATGAGTCCGCGGCGGCGCAGTTCCGGCGCCAGGCCGTCGGAGATCATCGCCAGGTTCATACGGGTGGTGGGCAGGTAGAACAGGAAACCGTCGCCGCCCGCCTCTTCCATGATCTCGCCCATCTTGTCCGCGATGGTCGACGGTGAACCGACGAGGCCCATGTCCTTGACCTGGAAGCTGCTCGCAACGACCTCACGCAGCGTCTCGTCCTCGCGGCCTTCGAACAGACCTGCGATGGAGGTGTATTCGCCGTTCTGCTTGGACAGGTCGATGTCGCTGACCTTGGTGTCGGGGTCGATGGCGCCGAAGTCGATGCGCCCGCCCGAGGTGTAGGACATGTTCCACAGGTTGTACTCGATGGCCTTGTCCGTCTTGCGGAATGCCTGTGCCGCTTCGTAGGCGGCATGGGCCTCGGCGTCGGTGGCCGCGATCGTCGGGGTCGCGATGAAGAGGACCTTGATGTGGTCGGGGTTGCGCCCGGCGGCGGCCGCGCGGGCACGGATGTCCTCGCGGTAGGCCTTGGCGGCTGCGGCGTCCTTGACGATGGCGATCTGGGTGTCGTCGTAGTTGGCGGCGAGCACACGGCCCGGCTCCGAGCTACCGGCCGAGCACACCGGCACCTCGCGCTGCGGGCCGGGGATGGTGTTCAGCGGCCCACGACACTTGAAGAACTTGCCCACGAACTCGATCGGGTTGACCTTGGTGTGATCGGCGTAGACACCGGAATACGGATCGGCGATCACCGCACCGTCCTCCCACGAGTTCTGCAGCGCCTTGACGACATCGATCCACTCCATGGCCATCTCGTAGCGCTCGTCGTGCTCGAGGTGCCGTTCGTAACCGAAGTTCTGGGCGACGCGGTCGGTGACGCTGGTGACCACGTTCATGCCCACGCGGCCCTCGGTGAGGTGATCCAGGGTGGTGAACGCACGGGCGGCGAGGAACGGCGGGTACTGGATGGTCGACACGGTCGGGATGATGCCGATGTGCTTGGTCTGCTGGGTCATCAACGGAACCAGCGGCAGCGGGTCGTTCTTGGGGGCCATGAAGCCGCGACGCAGCGAGGTCTCGGCGGAGTTGTTGTAGGAGTCCTCGACCATCGAGGTGTCCTCGATGAGGATGTAGTCGAAGCCGGCGCGTTCGAGGCTCTTGGCCATGTCGACGTGGATGTCGGGCTTCATCCAGTCCAGGTGGTTGGTGCCGGTCCACGGACCGTCACCGTTCGTCGGGCTCCAGGGGTGAATGCCGAAGCCGTCTCCGAGGAACCAACCCATGTGGAACATTACGATCTCCTGTCGTGAGAAATGGTTGTGAGATGTGTTGCCACCGACCGGGATGGCCGGCGAGTCGTGGGGTCAGGCCGCTGCTTCCATGGCCTGGTACGCACCGACCAGCGTCTGCGTGTAGTCATTCGACGGCGCCTCGAGGATCGACATCGTCTCGCCGGATTCGACGACCTTGCCGCGGTTCATCACCAGCAGGTCATCGGTGATGAACGTGGTCGCCGGCAACCCGTGCGAGATGAAGACCAATCCGAGCGAGTGCGTCTTCACGTAGTCCTTGAGGAGGTTGAGGACCACGGCCTGAGCCGACACGTCGAGCGCACTGACCGCCTCGTCGCAGACGAGGAGGTCCGGTCCTACGACGAGAGCGCGTGCGATCGAAAGGCGTTGCCGCTGACCGCCGGAGAGCTGGTGCGGGTACCGCTCGACGAGCTCGGGTGCGATGCCGAGTTCGGCGACGATCCCATCCACGGCGGCGTCGGCTGCCTTCTCGTCGAGCCCGCCGAGGATCTGCGCCGGGCGGCGGATCGCCTCGCGGACGATCCGCCGGGAATCGAACGTCGTGGTGGTGTCCTGGGCCACGAGCTGCACCTTGCGGCGGTACTCGAGACGACCCGGACGACGTTCGAGCAGCCGGGAGAGGTCGCGGCCGTCGACCAGCACCTGCCCCGAGGTCGGGGTGGTCAGTCCGACAATCATCTTGCCGAGAGTCGACTTACCCGAACCGCTTTCGCCGACGATGCCGGTCGCGCGACCACTCTCCAACTTGGTGGTCACCCCGCCGACTGCGGTCACCTTGCGCCCGTACTTCTTGTGTACGTCGACGACCTCGATGATCGTGCTCATGCTGCGGCCTCCTCTCTCATCACCGTGTCCAGGGTCGGAAGACGGTCCAGCTGCGCGGAACCCAGCGTCGGCATGCACTCGAGCAGTCCACGGGTGTAGGGGTGGGTCGCGTGATCGAGGTTCTCGGCGGCGATGGTCTCCACGACGCTGCCGGCCTGCATGACGAGCACCTTGTCGGCGAAGCGTCGTGCGAGAGCGATGTCGTGGGTGATGAAGACCAGCGACGCACCGTTCTCGATCGTGAGGCCGGTCATGAGCTCCATGACCGACACCGCCAGGGATGCGTCGAGAGCACTCGTCGGCTCGTCGGCGATGAGCAGCTCCGGCTCGGACGCCAGCGCGATGGCCATCATCACGCGCTGACGCATGCCGCCGGACAGCTGACCGGGCACCGATGACATCACCCGGCGCGGCTCGACGATGCCGACCTGCTCCAGGCGGGCCTCTGCGACCGCGGCACGCTCCTTGCGGGAGCCGTACCTGCTCTTCGGCAGGACCGCCGTGAGCTGGCTACCCACCGACCAGATCGGATCGAGAGAGCTCATCGCGTCCTGGAAGATCATCGAGATCCCCTCGCGTCGAGCGGGGATCCGCTGAGCCTTCTCCGCCAGCAGCGAACGGCCCGACAGCGACAGCGTCGCCGCCGACACCTCCCCCACACCCGGCGGGATGAACCCGCCGAGTGCGTTGGCGATGCTCGATTTCCCCGAGCCCGACTCGCCGACGATCGCGACCCGCTCGCGCCGGCCGATCGTGAACGAGGTCGGGTGGACCTTCTCCACCCCGCCGTAACGGATCGTCAGATCGGTCACCTCGAGGACCGGGGCAACGGTGCCCGTCACCTCCCCTTCGGTCACCGCGACCTGGTCGGTGAGCGTGGTCATGGCTTGAGCTCCGAGTAGTCGATCACGCTGTCGGTGCGGAAGACATATCCCTCGACGCCGTTGGCGAAAGCGTTGAGCGGCTGCACGTATCCGATGTAGACGGTCGGCATCTGGTCCTGCAGGATGCGTTCGGCCTTGTTCCAATCACCCCATGCGGCCGGGGTGAGCGGCTCGCCGGAGGCATTGCCTGCGGCGATGGCGTCGTTCAGCGGTGCGTAGTCGAAGTCCGGCCAGTTGATCGGCGATCCCGGGGTGTAGAAGAGGGACAGCACGTACGGCGGGGACTGCACGACCGCGTAGTCACGGCCCATCGATGCCTGGAACGTCTTGTTGGCCAGACCCTCCTGGAAGACCGCCGAGTTCACCTCGTTGAGAGTGACCTCGAATCCCGCGGCGCGGGCGGCGGTCTGGATCTGGACGGCCGTCTCCTTGAGATCCGGCACGGCATTGTTCACGGTCAGCTCGAACTTCACCGGGGTGGTGATCCCCGCGTTGCGCAGGATCTCCAGCGACTTCGCCGGATCGGTCGTGTTGCTCTTCAGGCCGCTGCCGTTGTAGTCCGGCAGCGTGTCGTTGAGAATCGACGAGATCGGACCCAGCCGACCCTTGTAGACGTCCTTCATGATCGCGTCGTAGGGAACCGCGTAGGAGAACGCGCGGCGGACCTCGACGTTGTCGAACGGTGCCTTGGTGGTGGTCAACGGAACGTAGACGTAGGCGTTGCTGGGCACCGAGAAGATCTGGGCGGCGTTGGCGTCGCGCAGGGCGACCTGGTCGGCAGGACGCAGTTGGGTGGCGACCGATGCGTCGCCGCTCTTGACGAGGTTGGAGCGCTGGCCGGCGTCGGCGACGACGCGCTGGACGACCCGTTTCACCTCGGGCTCGCCGAGGGCGTATCCGGGATTGGCCTCATAGACCATCTGCTGGCCGGGGGTGTAGCTGGTCAGTTTGTACGCTCCGAAGCCGAAGTCCGCGTTGGTCTTCGAGTACTCGACACCGTACGGATCGTCCGGGGTCGCATTCGCCTCCAGCACCTCGGAGTCGTAGATGGCGTACGGGGTGTTCGCCAGCAGCGACAGCAGTGTGAAACCGTGCGACGGATCGGTGATGGAGATGGTGACGGTGGCGTCGTCGACCTTCTTCACCTGGTCGGCCGAGGTGATCACGGGAGCACTGACGAACGACACGATGCTGGTGTCGACCTCGAACTTGCGCTTGAACGAGAAGATCACGTCGTCGGCGTCGAGCGCGTTGCCTGCGGCACTCTTGGCCTCGGTGTTGAGGTGGAAGGTGTAGGTCTTGCCGTCCGGGCTGACCTCATAGCTCTTGGCCAGCACGGGCTCGAACTTGAAGAGTTCCTGGTGTGCCGAGAGGCCGTCGGAACCTGCGACGTACGGGTTGCGGATGAGGGTGGCGCCGGTGTTCACGAAGAACTCCGCGGCCTCGTAGCCGGTTGCGCTCGTCTCGTAGCTGAAGCTCGGGGGCTGCGCCGCGGTCACGATGACCACGCCGCCCTCGGCGGAGTTGTTCGACGACCCGCCACCACACGCGCTGAGTGTCAGTGCGGCGGCGAGGGCGAGCGCGGTTCCGCTCACCAGTGTGGACAGTCTTTTCATGGTTATCGAGTGCTCCGTTCTGGGAAGGAATTGCGAGAGAAGCTGTTACGCGCGAGCTGGTCAGAACCGTCGGCGGCGGGAGACGAAGGTGGTGACCCGGGAGGCCGCCCACACCGAGTAGGCCAGAGCGAGGACCGGGAACAGGGCAGGCCACCAGCGTCCGACCGCTGCGTCCGCGGCCCCGTCGGCGAGCATGTTGCCCCACTCCGCGGTCGGGAGCGGGATGCCGACGCCGAGGAAGCCCAGGCCGGCACAGAAGATGATCCCCATTCCGAAGATCGCCGAGGCGTTCTCGAGCACGGGTGCACACGAGTTCGGGATCACGTGGCGGGTGAGGATTCGGAACTCCGATTCGCCACTCATCCGCGCCGCGGTCACAAAACCGTCGTTTCGCGTCCGCAGTACCTCGGTGCGCATCAACCGGCCCTGGAACGGCATGAGCACCAGTGCGAGTGCCAGCGCGATGACCACCGAGTTGCGTCCGAAGAAGGAGACGATGACGAGGCCACCGATCATGACCGGCATCGCCTGCACCAGGTCGATGGTGCGCCCGAGCGTCGCCGCGATCGCACCGAGAAGTCCGCCCTTGGAGCCGTACATGCCGGCGATCGCCCCGATGGCGAGGCCGACGGCCGTGGCGAGGACCGTCACGCCGATCGCGATGAGGATGTCGAGCCGGAAGGCGGTGAGCGTCCGCGAGAGCACGTCGAACCCGTTGGAGTCGGTGCCGAACCAGTGTTCGCCCGACGGCGCGGTCGAGGGGGTGCCGACCACCTCGGTCGCCGACTGCGGAGCCAGCATCGGCCCGAAGACCGCGAGAAGGAGCAGTAGCGCAAAGGGAATGAGGGCGGCGTAGTCGCGGATGCCGGCAGACCTACCCGAATTCTTCGGCCGGGCCGGGGTTTCCGACGTGGAGAGGGGTGCCATGACCATGTGTCAGACCTCCTGGTTGCGCGAGTCGCGTCGACGGGAGTCGAGAAGGCCGGTGGCCACCTCGGTGAGGAAGTAGACGATCAGACAAAGGCCGGCGATGACGACCAGGAAGGACCGGAGGGCGAACACGTCCGACGAGCGGACCGCATCGACCGCGTACTGACCCAGACCGCCGAGACCGAACAGTGATTCGAGGACCACCGCGCCGCCGAGGAGCAGGCCGAAGATCATTCCGAGCATCGCGACCGCCGACGGCAGCGCCCTGCGGTAGACGCTCAGGATGACGATGCGCCGAGGGGCACCCGAGGCGATCCGGAAACGAGTTGCCGGGCTGTCGATCTCGGCGTCGAGAGCCAACACCAGTGACTTCACCAGAATCGCCGAGTGCGCCACGGTCATCACCGCCACCGGCAGAATCAGGTGAGCGATGTAGGAGTTGGCCGCTGCCGTGTCCCCCGCGATGAGAGCGTCGAGGACCGGCAATCCGGTGACCTCGGCCGGTGGCATGAGGATCGGATCGAGGCGTCCGGACGGGGCCGGGACCCAGGCCAGCGTGGCGAAGAAGATGAACAGGAACAGGATTCCGACGACGTACTCGGGGATCGCGCCGGCCGAACTCGCGTAGGAGCGAAGCACTTTGGAGAAGTGATTGGTCGGCCGGGTGACGATCAGGTAGGACATCGGCAGGCTGACCAGGCAGGCGAAGAACAGGCCTGCACCGATCAGCTCCAGGGTCGCGGGCACCCGGGTGGCCATGTCCTCGGCGACCGGCCGGCCGGTGGCGATCGAGTCGCCGAGGTCCAGGCTGAACAGCGAGGTCAGATAAGACCAGAACTGGGAGACCAGAGATCCGTTGAGCCCGTATGCCTCTCGTGCCTGTTCCAGCGCGGCACCGGACAGGCGGCCACCCGAGGCGGACACCAGCGGGTCGCCGGGGATCAGCTGGACCAGGAAGAAGGCGACGACGACGAAGATCAGGAAGTTGACGATGCCGCGGCCGGCCGCACGTCCGATCCACGCCCACTCGGAAAGTCGTGCCAGGACTGCTCCGGCAGCAGACCCCTTCGTCCCGGCACCGCCACCGCCGGCGGTCGTCGTCGTTCGTCGTGCATCGACGGCGCTCGGGCCGAGAATGCTTGGTTCGACACTGATATCGACGGTCACTCGATCCCTCCCATCTGGGTCTCGATCTGTTGGCTCGATCTGTTGGGCCTGATCCTCTGGCGGATTTGTTTCGAATCCCGCGCCCTGGCGTGACTGATCAATTGCGCGGGTTCACATTCGCGGCATGGAGCCCGTAGGCGCAGGTCAAGGGGCCGTTCGGCATCGATGCGTCCGTTTTTGCGCCGAATGTGACGCGCGCAACTTGCACTGACCGATGCGCACAAGGGTCCTTAGACTCTCTGTTCATCGGCACTTCATCCCCGCAGATTCGACGCCTACCGGGGTCGACCGCAGTTCGAGATCGGAAGTGAAGCCCATGACGACGCCACCCCCACTTCACCCCCGCGCACGCGGTGGTTCCGCGCGCGGGCGCCAGGTGTCCTCTCGCCGCGTCCGCGACCTCATCCTCGCCTCGATTCGCAACGGCACCATCGACATCGACGCGCAGTTGGTGGAGGAAGACCTCATGATCATGTTCAACTCGAGCCGCGGCTCCGTGCGCGCGGCACTGAACGAGTTGAGCGAGACCGGCGTAGTGATCCGGCGCCCACGGGTCGGCACGCGTGTCAATCGCCGGGATCTCGGTGTCGCACTGGACGACATCTCCGCGACCGGTGGCGAACTGGTGCACATCCAGGTGACCGACCAATGCATTGTGCCGGCCTTCCCGCTCATCCGCGCGCGCTTGAAGATCGACGACGACGTCGTACGCCTGGTCGAGAACTCCTTCATCGCACACGACGAGATCATCGGGATGCGCAGCGCCTACTTCTCTCCACGATTCAACGCCGACCCCAATGACCTTCGGGACAAACCGATGTCGATGGCACGGACACTCGCGGAGTTCTTCGGGGTCGCGCCGGGTGGCGCCTCGGTCTCCATCGGCGCCGAACGGGCCGACGAACGAACCGCACGCCTGCTCGACGTCCGGCCCGGCGAGACGCTGTTGTCCCGGGAGATCCTCTACACCACCGCCGACGGCACCCCGGTGGAGATCGTCTTCGACCGCTTCCGCGCGGACCGGATCCGGTTCGAATCGCAGATCGACCACTCCGATGTGACCTGGTGCCCCGATCCCGAGCCGATTCCGACGTCGGAAGATTCATTGCGCACCAACGGGATAGCGCAGGGCCAGCGCCCCGACGAGATCGGCCGACCTCGCGCAATCTGAGTGAAATAATCGGTTGACCATTCGGCAACGTCGCCCGCGCACTCTGCAGGAGAACGCATCTCGCGACATTCGAAGGGGAGCATCGTGATCGTTTCCGTTGTGGCAGGCAACCCGAAGCCTGCATCGAGGACACTGACGGCGGCCAGCCTGTTGGCATCGACCCTCACCGGCAAAGAACCCGACCACGTCGTCGACGTGGTCGACCTTGGTGCCGGCCTGCTCGGCTGGGGCGACTCCGCAGTGGCGGCAGCCGTGGAGACCGTGGCCGGCAGCGACCTCGTCGTCTTCGCCTCACCGACCTTCAAGGCCACCTACACGGGCCTCCTGAAGCTCTTCCTCGACCAGTTCTCCACAAGTGACGGGCTCCAGGACGTCACCGCCATCCCGTTGATGCTCGGCGCCGGCCCCGCCCACTACATGGCGCCCGACCTGCTGCTCAAGCCGGTTCTGGTCGAACTCGGTGCGACCGTCCCGGCCGCCGGCCTCTACGTCGTCGACAAGCTCTACGACGACACCGAGGCATTCCAGCCCTGGGTCGATCGCTGGGGTTCGATCGTGCTCGCCTCGGCCAACGCGACCGTGTCGGCAGGTGACCGATGACCACGTCCGTCACCCCGACCGCCGACCTGGACAGCACCGAACTGCGAAAGGCGTTCGGCGCCTTCCCGACCGGCGTCGTAGCGCTCGCCGGAATGTCGGGGGCCGAACCGACCGTCATCGTCGCCTCGTCCTTCGCCGTCGGCGTCTCCCAGGAGCCGCCCCTGGTGATGTTCGCCGTACAGCAGAGTTCGACCACCTGGCCGATCCTGCGCGGCCTGCCCAGTCTGGGCGTCTCGGTGCTGGGCGAGAGCCACACCGAGGTGATCCGGCAGCTGTCCTCCAAGGACAAGACCCAGCGTTTCGCGGGTGTCGCGACGACCGTGTTGTCCAGTGGGGCACTGCTCCTCGACGACGCCCCGGTCCACTTCGAGTGCGCCATCGAGAGTTCACACACCGCCGGCGATCACGAGATCGTCGTGCTACGGGTGACCGGACTGGCCAACGATCATTCGAAGCAACCGATCGTCTTCCACCGCTCGGCATTCGCTCGGCTCAGCGCCTGAGTCGACCGGGTCCGCGGCGGACGACACCGTCCCGGACCCGGCACTCGCGGCACGTCGTTTCGTGACTCGGCCATCGGTGATTCGTATGTACCCTGTTGGGGCACTCCTCGACGAAAGACACCACGATGGACAGTCCGGTCACCCCCGAAGCAGGCAACGCCGTCGACGAGATCGCCGGACGGTACGGACTGTCCCGCGATGCGGTGTTGGCGATGCTCCTCGCGGTGAACGCCGGCGGCGGGACCATGGCGCAGTTCAACATTCCCGAGCTGGGCGGTTCCGGTCAGTGGATGCGCGGCGGAATGACGATGGTCGGCGACATGTTCAACAACTCGCTCAGATCCCAGGTCGATTCGCTGTGCAATGAGCTCGCCAACGTCCTGGCCACCACATCGATCTTCCCGCCCGCGCCGGAACAGCAACCGGGCGCCGGATTCGTCACCACGGGAACCTGGTGGCCGGCGGACCTCGGTGTGCCCAGCTCGACCGGCGGCCAGAACGACGTCCGGTACGCCGTGTTCCCGGCCACGCGACGCCTGGCCATCCAGGTCGCCGGGGTCACGCGGATCTTCGACACCGCGGATCACCGAATCTGTGGCGTCCAGCAACAGCAGGGCTCCGGGTACGGGTCGGTGAGCTTCTCCAGCCAGTACGGCACCTTCGACGTGTCGAGCCTCGTCGAACTCGGACCGCAGCAGGTCGCCGAGACCCCGGTCGCCGCACCTGCACCCGTGTCGGACGAACCGGCGCAGACTCCCGCACCCGCCGATGCCCCGGCGCCTCACACGCCGGCCCAGGATTCCTCCGCCATCATCGCGGCGATAGAGTCGCTGGCCGACCTCCACCAGCGCGGAATCCTGACCGACGAGGAGTTCGCGTCGAAGAAGGTGGAACTGCTCGGCCGACTCTGATCCGCGGTGCGCTTCGGCACCGCCCGATCACCCCACGGTCATGAGCGTCGCGGCCAGCGCGGAATCCAATGCCGTGCAGAACCAGTCGACGTCGGAGTCGGAGAACACCAGCGGCGGCCGGATCTTGAGCACGTTGCCGTGCTCGCCACAGACCGAGATGAGCACGTGGGCGTCCCGCATGGCCTCGACGATCGCCCGAGCACGTTGCCGATCGGGGGCACCGTCGTCGGTCACGATCTCCACCCCGATGTACAGGCCGGTGCCCCGGATGTCGTCGACGGCAGCATGATCGGTCGCGATACCGGCGATTCCCTCACGGAGACGGGCGCCGATCCGCAGCGCATGCGCCGGTAGCTCGTCGCTCTCGATGACGTCCAGCACCGCGGCCGCAGCCGCCATCGACACCGGGTTGCCCCCGAAGGTGTTGAAGTAGGGCTGCGTCGTCGCGAATCGCTCGAGGACCGCGGACCGGACGGCCATCGCGGACACCGGCAGACCGTTGCCCATGGGTTTGCCCATCGTGACGATGTCGGGCCGCACTCCGTGCCGGTCGAAGCCCCACATGGCCTCGCCGGTCCGGCCGAATCCCGGCTGCACCTCGTCGGCGATGAAGACCGCGCCCCGCTCCCGAACCGCCGCGACCGCAGGGGCGAGGGTGTCACGTTCGGCGAGTACACCGTCCGAGGAGAAGATCGTGTCGACGACGAGGCAACTGACGCCGAAGCCCGCCGCCTGGAGCTCGTCGGCTGCGCGGCGTACGTGATCGGCGAACACCTCTGCCGTCGGACCGGGCTGACGCGAGTCGGGCGGCGGCACGGTGCGGACGTGGGGTCCGAGCACCGCCGGCCCGCCGTTCGACGGCGAGATCGCGGTTACCGCCTGGGTGTTGCCGTGGTACGCCTCGTTCGTCACGATCACCCCGGTCGCACCGGTGTGCATCGCCGCAACCCGCAGCGCCAGATCGTTGGCCTCGGAGCCGGTGCACGCGTACATCACCTGGTCGATGTCCGCCCCGAGGGTGCCGAGCAGCCGGTCGGAGTAGTCGACGATCCCGTCGTGGAGATAGCGGGTGTGGGTGTTGATCGAGGTCATCTGCCGCATCACGGCGTCGACGACGTGCGGGTGACAGTGTCCGACGCTCGCCACGTTGTTGTAGGCATCGAGATAGCGGACGCCGTCGGCGTCGAAGAGGTGACTTCCCTCGCCGCGCACGAGGTGGACCGGTTTGCGGTAGAACAACCGGTACGCCGGGCCGAGCATCCGTTCGCGGGCTTCGATGAGTCCGTCACCGTGCCGCCCCACCGAGCCACCGGTGTAGCTGTTGGAATCCATGATGTTGGAGAAGCTCACGTGGGGTCTTCCTGGGAGTAGGGTGATCCGGTTCAATCCGGGCGAGCATTTTGGTCTGCTCGGTGGGAACACTTCTGGGTGCGGTTGCGTACAGTCGGTTGGTCCCGGCCGGCGTCGTCGCCCTCATTCCTACGCTGTATTCCGTTGGTGGGCA
This sequence comes from Gordonia namibiensis NBRC 108229, assembly GCF_000298235.1. Classification (GTDB taxonomy): domain Bacteria; phylum Actinomycetota; class Actinomycetes; order Mycobacteriales; family Mycobacteriaceae; genus Gordonia; species Gordonia namibiensis. The sequence continues at coordinate 6,314 of NZ_BAHE01000055.1, read as the reverse complement.
ACATATACACCAGTGGCCCGCGCCCGATTGTTTCCACCGCGTTTCGGCCGGCCCGTGCTCGCTACGGCCGCGTTAAACATCGCCTTTTGGTCTGCTCCCGGCCGAAGTTTCAGGTGACACTGTTCCGGTGCCCGGACTACCCCCAGACCATCGCGCATTCGCGGAGAAGGCGCTGCCGCTCTACGGCTTCGGTCCGTCTACGACGCTGCGCCTGCTGAGTCTGTCGGAGAACGCAACCTATCTCGCCGAAGACCACGCCCGCCGACTCGTTGTGCGCGTGCACCGTCCCGGTTATCACTCGGTCGAGGCCATCCGCTCCGAACTGCGGTGGATGGCCGCACTGGGAGCCGAGACCCCCGTGTCCACTCCCACACCGGTCGCCGCAGTCGACGGTGCCGAGGTCGTCGAGGTGACCGTGGACGGCCTCACGCTGCTGGTCGATGCCGTCACGGTCGTATCCGGATGCACCGCCGAAGAAGCCTCTCACGTGGTCGATTTCGCGACGATCGGTGCGATCACCGCACACCTGCACGAGCACAGTTCCAGATGGCCGGCACCTGCCGACTTCGTGAGGTTCACCTGGGATGTCGAGACCATGCTCGGCCCGGAAGCCCGGTGGGGGCAGTGGCGCAAGGCGCCCGGACTGTCCCCCGAGGACTGTGCCGACATCGATCGTGCCGTCAGGGTCATCACCGATCGGCTCACCGATTTCGGCACCGGGCCCGATCGATTCGGCCTCGTCCACGCCGACCTGCGACTGGCCAACCTGATGGTCGACCCGCACGCGGACCTCCCGGCGATCACGGTCATCGACTTCGACGATTGCGGATGGTCCTGGCACCTCGCCGATCTCGGGTCCGCGGTCTCGTGGGTCGAGCACGAACCCGGGACCGAGGACCTGATCGATGCCTGGCTGCGCGGGTACACCGCGGTCCGGCCGCTGCCGGACGACCATCTCACGATGATCCCGACCTTCGTGCTGCTGCGCCGCATCCATCTGACCGCGTGGGTGGCGTCGCACTCCGACGCCGACGCGGCTCTGGGCATCGCCGACGATTTCGTGTCCGGCACCGCATCTCTCGCGCGTCGCTACCTCGACGACCCGTCGTGGTTGCAACACGTCACCACGCGGACATCCGCAGCTTGACGGCTGACGTTCACCGCCCCACCCATGCACATCAGAGGAGCACCATGACCATGTTCAGCCTGGCCGACCGATCGGTGATCGTGACCGGTGGCACCAAGGGGATCGGGCGCGGAATCGCCGGGGTGTTCGCGCGCGCGGGCGCCGACGTCGCGATCGCCGCGCGTTCGGCAGCCGAGATCGATTCGGCGGTCGCCGAACTCGACGCCCTGGGGGACGGCAAGATCATCGGTGTCGTGACCGACGTCAGCGACCAGACATCGTGCAACGAGATGGCCCGGACAGTCCTGGAGACCTTCGGCTCGATCGACGTGGTCTGCGCGAACGCCGGCATCTTCCCCGAGGCGTCGCTGGCGACGATGACCGACGGGCAACTGAGCCAGGTCCTCGACGTGAACGTGAAGGGCACGGTATTCAGCGTGCAGGCATGCCTGTCCGCACTCGCCGAATCGGGTAGCGGCCGGGTCATCATCACCTCGTCGATCACGGGGCCGATCACCGGCTTCCCCAACTGGTCGCACTACGGCGCGTCGAAGGCCGCCCAGCTGGGCTTCATGCGCACGGCCGCAATCGAGCTCGCCGGCCAAGGGATCACCGTCAACGCGATCATGCCAGGAAACGTCCTGACCGAGGGACTCGTCGAGATGGGTGAGGACTACATCGCGGGAATGACCCGGGCCATCCCGATGAAGTCCCTCGGAACCCCTGAGGACATCGGCCACCTCGCCGCATTCCTTGCTACCCGGGAGGCCGGTTACATCACCGGGCAGGCGATCGCCGTCGACGGTGGCCAGGTGCTCCCCGAGTCACCGGACGCGATCCCGGCCTGACGGCGTCGCGACACCCGGTCGTGAGTGAAACCACCGGCGGGCCGGTCGCCGAGGACGTCCGGCGACGCATCCTCGCGATGCTCGCCCAGGGCACACTGGCACCCGGTGCCCGTCTCGGCACCGAACGCGACATGGCCGAGATGTTCTCGGTGTCGAGGTCGACGCTGCGCAGCGCACTGCTCCCTCTCAGCCGGGCGGGCGTCCTGGAACGCCGAACCGGCCGCGGCGGAGGCACGTTCATCCGAACCGACGTCGTCGAACGGCAAACCGCCGAATCAACCGGTCTCCCCCAGCTGCTGGCGGAGTCCGGGCATGCCAGCTCGACGCAGGTGGTCGGTGCGGAACGTCGCCCGGCGACCCCGATCGAGGCCCGCGCCCTCGAGATGGCCGACGACGCAGAGGTATTCGCCATCCGGCGCATCCGTCTCGCCGACGGTACGCCGCTGTCGGTGGACCTCGCCTGCTTCCCCGTGAACCTGGTACCCGACCTGCCGGCACACCCGCTGGACGGATCGCTCTACGAACTACTGCGTGCGAGCTACGGACTCGTCGCCGTCGAGACCACGGAGACCATCGAGGTCGGAACCGCCAGCGGCCGCGAGGCGGCCTGGCTCGAGATCGGCATTCGACGTCCGCTTCTCGTCATCACCCGAGTGTCCCGTGACGAGGCCGGAATCCCGTTCGAGTACTCCTTCGACCTCTTCCGAGCGGACCGCGTGCGTCTGACGTCCACATCGACGGTGGCCCGCGAGGTCAAGGGCGTTAATTCGCGCGCGACCCCACGGAGAAGTCACCGGTCTGGGTGACGTCGAACCCGCTGCCGGATGTGGTGCCCAGCAGGTGTCCGAGACGCTGGCGCTTGGCATCGAGATAGCGGACGTTGGCCGGCATCACACCGACGATCAGCGGGACGCGCTGGGTGACCTCGATCCCGCAGTCGGTCAGCCCTCGAACCTTGTCGGGGTTGTTGGTCATGACGCGCGCTTGGTCGATCCCGAGATCGGCGAGAATGGCTGCGGCGGCGCCGTATTCGCGGCCGTCGACCGGCTCGTCGAGTTCGAGGTTCGCCTCGACGGTGTCGAGCCCCTGGTCTTGCAACCGGTAGGCGGCCAGCTTCTTGAGCAGCCCGATTCCACGGCCCTCGTGGCCACGCAGGTAGACCACGACCCCGCCGTCGTAGCTGATGCGTTCGATCGCCGCGTCGAGTTGCGGCCCGCACTCGCACCGCTGCGACGAGAATGCTTCTCCGGTCAGGCATTCGGAGTGGACCCGTACCAGTGGGGCACGCTGATCGAGGCCGTTCCCGGACATCCCGGTGCTGACGAGGGCGATGTGTTCGGCGCCGGTCTCGGTGTCTCGGTAGCCGATCGCGCGGAGTTCACCGGTCGGGGTCGGCAGCACCGTCTCCGCTGCGCGGCGAACTCGGGGTGCCACCGACCAGCGGTCCGCGTCGTGGATGCGGCGGTAGTTGACCAGCTCCTCGATGGTGAGCACCGGGAGGCCCATGCGCGAGCCCATTGCGGCGACCTGCGGGTAGCGCATCATCGACCCGTCGTCGGCGACGAGTTCGGCGATCACCCCGACCGGGGCGACGTCGGCGAGTGTGCACAGGTCGACGGCGGCCTCGGTGTGTCCGGGTCGTTCGAGGACCCCACCCGGCCGGGCGCGAAGGGGTAGTACGTGCCCGGGCCGGGTGAAGTCTCGGGGGCCGGATGCGGCCCCGGCCAACATGCGCAGCGTGAGAGCTCGATCAGCGGCCGAGATACCGGTCGTGACCCCCTCGGCTGCGTCGACGGTCACCGTGTAGGCGGTGGCCTTGGGGTCTTCGTTGGTGGTGACCATCGACGGCAGTTCGAGCATGTCCGCACGCTCACCAGTCATCGGGGCGCACAGCAGACCGGAGGTGTTCCGCACGGTCCACGCGGTCCACTCGGTGCTGACCCGGTCCGCGGCCAGGATGACGTCGCCCTCGTTCTCCCGGTCGGCGGCGTCGGTCACCAGAACCGGGCGGCCCGCGCGCAGGGCATCGATGGCGTTCTCGATGGCGTTCATCTGATCTCCTCGACGTCGACGAAGAATTGGTCGTCGTGGTCTCCCACGACCTGTACGCCATTCGACACCGTCTCCGTGTCGGTATGGAAACCCGCGAGTGGCTGGCGAATTTCGCCGGTCGGCTACCTTGTTTGCGCAGGTGACGCGGCATCGTCGGGCGAAATCCGCCGCTTACGACGTCGCGTTTGGGGAAATCCGCCGATCCGGGCGAACGGGTGACCGACCCTCGCGCCGACTTCGGCATACTGTTCGGTGACCGACGCTCATCGAGCATGTAGCCATCACCGAACCGGGAGGTCCCTGTGGCCAGTGGTCTCGTCGCCTTGCTCGACGACATCGCGACACTCACCCGAGCCGCCGCCGCGTCACTCGACGACATCGGCGCCGCGGCCGGCAAGGCGAGCGTGAAGGCTGCGGGCGTCGTCGTCGACGACACCGCGGTGACCCCGCGCTACGTCGACGGGTTCACCCCCGATCGCGAGCTGCCGATCGTCCGCAAGATTGCGATCGGCTCGATCCGCAACAAGCTGCTGATCATCCTGCCCGTCGCGATGATCCTCAGCCAGTTCCTGCCGCAGGCCCTGCCGTATCTGTTGATCGCCGGTGGCCTGTTCCTCTCCTACGAGGGCGCGGAGAAGGTCTACGAGGCGATCACCGGCGGCCATCACGAGGAGGAGTCCGGCTCCCGGAAGGGCGATCCCGAGTTCGAGAAGCACATGGTCAGCGGCGCGATCCGCACCGACCTCATCCTCTCGGCCGAGATCATGGTGATCTCGCTGTCCTCGGTCGAGAACGAACCGTTCTGGACCCGCCTGATCGTCCTCGTCGTCGTCGCATTCCTCATCACCGCGCTCGTCTACGGCGTGGTCGCGATCATCGTGAAGATGGACGACGTGGGGCTCGCGCTCGCACAACGAGAGTCGACGTTCAGTCAGAAGATCGGTCGCGGGCTGGTCACCGCGATGCCCAAGATCATGTCGACCCTCACCGTGGTTGGCATCGCCGCGATGCTGTGGGTCGGCGGGCACATCCTCATCGTCAACGTGGGTGAGGCAGGCTTCCACTGGCCCGCCGATCAGCTCCACCACGTCGAGCACTGGTTCGGCGAACTGGTGCACGGCGGCTTCGGCAGCGTGCTGTCCTGGACGGCCGGCACCGTCCTGTCCGCGGTCGTCGGCCTGCTCGTCGGCGCGATCCTCGTCGCGATCCTGCACGTCATCCCGAAGCGGAAGAAGAAGGACGACGCCCCTACTGCCGCTGGTTGAGTAGGTGCAGAGACTGCGACGAGCCGTATCGAAACCACCTGGCCGTCCCCGCTGAAAAGCACCCCCGAAATACGCCCTCAGCAGCGGCGCCGACGACACTGTGTCGGCGGCGGGTCTGTGCCGGGCCTATCTCGGGGGCGGATCGCAGGGGTGGTTTTCAGAGGCCGTTCTCCGGTGGGTCGGCCCCCCGGTGACCGACCCACCCGGCCCACCGGGCACCCTCAGAAGTCGTGAGCACATGGGAACTATTGGCCGTCCTGCTGGCCGGCGTGGGTGCAGGCGCGATCAACACAGTCGTCGGTAGCGGCACCCTGATCACGTTCCCGACGCTGGTCGCGTTCGGCGTCCCGCCGGTGAGCGCCACCATCTCCAACGCCATCGGCCTCGTCGCGGGCGGCGTGTCCGGGACCTGGGGTTACCGTCGCGAACTCGAAGGACAATGGCCGCAGCTGCGGTGGCAGATGCCGGCGTCGTTCCTCGGCGCGATCGTCGGCTGCTGGTTGCTGCTGCATCTGCCCGAGACGGTGTTCGAGGCGGTCGTGCCGGTGCTGCTGGTGGCCGCCCTGATCCTCGTGGTGGCGCAACCGTGGATCCAGAAGTGGGTCGGCCGCCGGTCGACCGCACCGACCCACCTCGGGACGCCACGCCTCACCCCACCTCGCATCGCCACGATGATCGCCGGCACGTTCGCGGTCGGGATCTACGGTGGCTACTTCACCGCCGCCCAGGGCATCATGCTCATGGCGGTCCTCGGCATCGTGGTCCCCGACCACCTGCAGCGGATGAACGCCGCCAAGAACCTGCTGTCGCTGGTGGTGAACGTCGTCGCCGCCGTGACCTACACGCTGGTCGCCTTCGACCGCATCAACTGGTCGGCCGCCGCGCTCATCGCCGTCGGCTCGCTCCTCGGCGGCATGATCGGCGCCCGCTACGGTCGACGACTCTCACCCCGCGCACTCCGCGGGGTGATCGTCGTCGTCGGATTGATCGGGTTGTGGCGGTTGCTGGCCTGATCACCGGTCC
>NZ_BAHE01000056.1 GCF_000298235.1 Gordonia namibiensis NBRC 108229 | reverse complement strand
ATCAGCGCGTCGGAGAACGATCAGTAATCGTCTTCCCCGTAGACGATCATGCCGCGAATGTTGTTGCCTGCCAGCATGTCGTCGTAGGCCTCGTTGATCTGGTCGAGCCGGTAGGTGTTGGTCACCAGATCGCTGAGGTTGAGCTTGCCCGCGCGGTATTCGTTGAGCAGTGCCGGGACCTGGGTCCGTGGGCTCGCACCACCGAAGATCGCACCCTGGACCCGCTTCTGCAGGAGGGTGAGCTCGAAGAGGTTCATCTGGGCGTCCATCGACTGGAAGTTGCCCATGCCCACCACGACGACCTGGCCGCCCTTGCCGGTGAGGGCCAGAGCGGGGGCGATCATCGAGCCGTCGATCTCGCCGACGGTGAGGATGGTGGTGTTGGCCATCCGGCCCCAGGTGATGTCCCCGATGGCTTCGAGCGCGTCCTCCATCGACGCGAAGGTGTGTGTCGCACCGAGCTTTTCGGCCATCTGCAGCTTGAAGGGCACCGGGTCGACGGCGATGACGTTGCGTGCACCGGCTGCCGCGGCGCCCTGGACCGAGTTGATGCCGACACCGCCGATGCCGACCACCACCACCGTGTCGCCCGCATGCGTGCCGCCGATCTCGACCGCCGAACCCCAACCGGTGGCCACACCGCATCCGAGTAGGGCTGCGGCCTGCAGTGGGATGTCGTCCTCGATCTTCACCAGCGACGCCTGGTTGACCGTGATGTAGGGCGCGAACGTGCCGAGCATGCACATCTGCACGAGCGGCAGTCCGTCATGGGTGTGTGCCCGGTTGGTGTCGTCGGAGATGGACAAGCCGGTCAGCAGGCGCGCCCCCTCGTCGCAGATGTTCTGCTGACCGCGCGAACACGGCTCACAGGTTCCGCATGCCGGGATGAACGCGGTGACGACATGGTCGCCCTCCTTGAGGCGGGTGACACCCGGGCCGACCTTGGTCACGACGCCGGCACCCTCGTGTCCGCCCAGCACCGGCATCGGCGCCGGGCTGTCACCGGTGCGAAGGTGATGATCGCTGTGGCAGAGACCCGAGCTGACGAGCTTCACCTGGACTTCGCCTGCCACCGGGTCGCCGAGCTCGAATTCCTCGATCTGCCACTTCTCGCCCGGATTCCGGAGAACTGCACCCTTGGTCTTCACATGTACTCCTCGCTCATGCCGCCCCGAGACAGGGCGTTAGATATCGCCGTCTGCTTATGCGACGTAGGTCACATGTTGGTCCACATGTCCGATTGCCGCAGCCATTTGACGTGATCCGTGCCATGCGTCTGCGCGGCGGCCATCCGGCGCGCGCTCGGCGCCGAATCGGTTGCATGCGACCGCCCTCGAGCCCTTCCTCCGCGCGCACGGAGGACTCATGGAACGATGACCCCATGCCGGACAAGACCGTTTCGAGTCCCCGTCCCACCCGAAGGCTCCGCTGGCTGATCCCCGCTCTTCTCCTTCTGGGCTGGTTGATCGTCGGCGGCATCACGGGTCCGTTCGCCGGCAAGCTGGCGAGCGTCGCGAGCAACGACAACAGCTCGTTCCTCCCCGCCTCGGCCGAGTCGACGCAGGTCCAGAATCTGCTGGCCGACTTCCAGGACACCGACGAGATCCCCGCCATCGTCATCGCCGAACGCTCGAACGGGATCACCCCCGGCGACCTCGACTTCCTGCGCACCACCACCTCCGACCTGGCCGGTACACCCGGTTTCGGCCCGGCGGTGTCCCCGCCCATCCCGTCGCAGGACGGCCAGGCCGCCCAGGTCTTCGTCCCGATCCAGAGCAACGACGAGCCCGCGGACACGGTCGAGCTCCTGCGCGACAAGCTGGCGAACGCACCGGACGGTCTGACGGTCGCGGTCACCGGTCCTGCGGGCCAGGTCGCCGACCTCGGCGAGGCTTTCGCCGGCATCGACGGTCTGCTGCTGTTGGTCGCCGGAGCCGTCGTGATCCTGATCCTGATCGTCGTCTACCGCAGCCCGATCCTGCCGTTCGTGGTGGTCATCTCCGCGGTCTTTGCCCTCGGACTCGCATCCGGACTCGTCTACTTCCTGACCAAGCAGGGCGTGCTCGACCTCAACGGCCAGAGCCAGGGCATCCTGTTCATCCTCGTCTTCGGCGCCGCGACGGACTACGCGCTGCTGCTCGTGTCCCGCTATCGCGAGGAACTGATGGCCACCGAGGACAAGTACTCCGCACTCAAGCAGGCATGGCGTGCGACGATCGAGCCGGTCTCCGCGTCGGCGGGCACCGTCATCGCCGGTGTCCTGTGTCTGCTGCTGTCGGATCTGAACTCCAACAAGAGCCTGGGCCCGGTCGCCGCGATCGGCATCGTCGCGTCGTTCCTGGCGTCGATGACGTTCCTGCCCGCCGCGCTCGCACTGCTCGGCCGCACCGCGTTCTGGCCGCTGCGCCCCAAGTACGCGCCGGAGACCTCGGCCGACAGCGGCGCCACCCACCGCCTGTGGAAGCGCATCGCCGACACGGTCGCATCCAAGCCGCGCGCCATCTGGGCGGGCACGCTGATCGTGCTGCTCATCGGTGCCGCGTTCGCCCCGACCTTCAAGGCCGACGGCATCGCCTCGACGGACTTCTTCATGGGCACCGTCGAGTCCGTGGAGGGCGCCGAGATCCAAGCCGAGCACTTCGACGCCGGTAGTGGCACGCCCACCTACGTCATCGCTGATCAGGCGGCCGGACCTGCCGTGCTCGACGTGGTTCGCGGGACCGACGGCGTCGCCAACGCCTCGTTCAGCACCGAGGGCGACGCCCCGAAGGTGGTCGACGGCAAGGTCGCGATCACCGCGACGCTGACCGACAACGCGGAGTCGCTCGCCGCGCAGGACACGGTCTCCGACATCCGCTCGGCGGTCGACTCGGTACCGAATGCCGACGCACTGGTCGGCGGCACCACGGCCATCGATCTCGACACCCGTGAGGCGTCGATCCACGACCGCAACCTGATCATCCCGATCGTGCTGATCGTGGTGTTCCTCGTGCTGGTGGCGCTGCTCCGCAGCGTCCTGGCGCCGGCGATCCTGCTGGCGACCACGGTGTTGTCGTTCGCGACGACGCTGGGCGTCGCGGCGCTGCTGTTCAACGGTCCGTTCGGCTTCCCCGGCGCCGACCCGGTGGTCCCGCTGTTCGCCTTCGTGTTCCTCGTGGCGCTCGGCATCGACTACAACATCTTCCTGATGACCCGCGTGCGCGAGGAAGCGCTCCGGCACGGGACCCGCATCGGCATGATCCGCGGCCTCACCGCGACCGGCGGGGTCATCACCTCGGCCGGTGTCGTGCTGGCGGCGACCTTCGCCGCGCTCGCCGTGATCCCGCTGCTGTTCCTTGCTCAGGTGGCGTTCCTGGTGGCGTTCGGCGTCCTCATCGACACGCTCATCGTGCGCACCCTCCTGGTGCCCGCGCTGACCCTCGACATCGGTCGCAAGATCTGGTGGCCGAGTGCACTGGCCAAGACCAAGGACGAGGACACGACACCGGAGCCCGTTCTCGACAAGGCGTAACATGAGCTACGGCAAGCGAATTCACTGAACCCGACACTGTTCGCAAGGGAAAGCGTTAGCGTCAGGTATTCATATTCTCTTCGGCAGTTGGCTGGTGATCTCATGACCCTTATCGAGCACAAGGAAGAGGGCCGCCAGGACTTCTCGTCATTGCGACAAGGAGGTCTCAACTGGGACTCATTTCCGTTGCGTCTCTTCATCAAAGGGAACTCGCGGTTCTGGGACCCCATTGCGATCGACTTCTCGCGGGACGCGCAGGACTGGGCCGAGCTCACCGACGAGCAGCGCCGTAGCGCAACGTATCTCGTGAGTCAGTTCATCGCTGGCGAGGAAGCCGTCACCGAGGACATCCAGCCCTTCATGAAGGCGATGGCCGCCGAGGGGCGCTTCGGCGACGAGATGTACCTGACCCAGTTCTGCTTCGAAGAGGCCAAGCACACCCAGGTCTTCCGGATGTGGATGGACTCGGTCGGGCTACGCAGCGATCTCCAGGCGTTCGTCGCGGAGAACCCCTTCTATCGCCGGCTGTTCTACGAGGAGCTGCCGGAGTCGCTGCACGCCCTTGAGCACGACGCGTCGCCACGCAATCAGATTCGCGCCAGCGTCACCTACAACCACGTCATCGAGGGCAGCCTGGCGCTGACGGGCTACCACGCCTGGCAGAAGGTCTGCACGCGCTACGACATCTTCCCCGGCATGCAGAAGCTGATCCGCTTCATCAGCGACGACGAGCGTCGCCACATGGCGTGGGGCACCTTCACCTGCCGCCGGCATGTCGCCGCCGACGACTCGCTGTGGGCCACCGTCGGTGAACGCATGGACGAGCTCCTCCCGCTGGCGCTCGGCATGATCGACTGGGTCAACCAGCAGTTCGACGAGCAACCCTTCGGCCTCGACAACGACGAGTTCCTCACCTACGCCGCCGACCGCGCCCAACGCCGACTCTCCGCCATCGAATCCGCCCGCGGACGCTCGGTCGCCGACATCGACGTCGACTACTCCCCCGAGGTCCTCGAAGACGCCATGGGCGAGGACGACGCGGTGCGGTTGCAGATGTGAGGGGTCTTCCGCTGGTTGAGTAGGCGACGTCTCCCGCTGGTTGAGTAGGCGACGTTCCCCGCTGCTTAAGTGCACTTCTGCTGGTTGAGCAGGCGACGTTCCCCGCTGGCTGAGTAGGCGAGGTTTCCCGCTGGTTGAGTGCACTTCTGCTGGTTGAGTAGGCGAGGAGCCTGCGACGAGCCGTATCGAAACCAGCCGTCACCTCGCGTCGAGATCCACCACCCGGTCGCACCGCGCCTCGATGATCCGCCGTTGATGGCTGACCAGCACCATCCCGGCGCCGTCGTCGACCAGCTCTTGGAGCAGCCCGATCACGGCTCTCGCCGAGACCGGGTCGAGCATGGCGGTCGGCTCGTCGCACAGCACGAACTTCGGAGCTTGGACCAGTAGCCGTCCGACGCATGCACGTTGGAGCTGCCCGTCGGACACCTGCGAGGGGAACCGGTCGAGGAGTGCAGGGTTGAGGCCGACGCGTGCGGCGATCGCCTCGGTGTCGCAGTCCCGTCGCCCGATCGCGGCGGGTTCCGCCACGATCCGCCGCAGGGTCCAGCGCGGGTTCGCTACGACGCGGGGATGCTGCGCGAGCAGTCCGATGGTCCCCGGCCGTGGTTCCAGACCGCGCTGCTCGACGGTGCCGGCCGCGGGTTCGGTGAGCCCCGCGAGGATGCGAAGCAACGTCGTCTTACCGCTCCCCGAGCGTCCAACGACCCCGGTGATCGATCCCGCGTCAACGGCGACTTCGAGATCGGTGAACACCTCACGGTCGCCGAAACGTGCGGTCAGGCCGCTGCCGACGAGTGTCGCCGTCATGCGACCGCCTCGAAGAAGGCGGCGACGTACTCGTCGTCGGACGACGCGAGGTCGGCGGCAGTGCGCTGCTCGACGATCCGGCCGGCACGCATGACCGCCACGGAATCGCACCCACCCGTTCGTAACGCGTCCATGTCGTGGGTGATCACCAGGACGGCGGCGCCGCGTCGGGCCGTGTCTGCGAGGAGTGCCCAGATCGCGGCGGCGAGGTCGGGATCGAGGGCGGACGTGGGTTCGTCGGCCACCAGGACGTCCGGATCACCGGCCAGAGCTGCGGCGATCGCGGCGCGTTGCGCCATGCCCCCGGACAGTTCGTGCGGGTAGAGATCCAGCGCGTCGGGATCGAGATGCACCGCTCGGCACAGCTCGACGGCGTCGCGTGGGCCGTCGAGGCCGGCGATCACCTCGTCGAGCTGCGGACCGAGCGTGCGCACCGGCGTGAACGAGGTCGCCGCCGACTGCGGCACCATCCCGACGCGGCGTCCACGCAACGCGCGCCAGCGCGGGTCGCGCCCGCTGATCTCGTCGCCGAGGAAAGCATCGTCGCCCAGGGACAGCCGCCCGGCCACGCTCGACCCGGGCGGCAGCAGCCCGCAGAGCGCGGCCGCGACCATCGACTTCCCGCACCCGGATTCGCCGACGAGCGCGGTCATCGAGCCGGTCGGCAGATCGATCGTCACGTCGTCGAGGACCCGGACCCGTTCGCGGCTTCGGGCGGTCACGTCGACGGTCACGCCCTCGAGCCGAGCACTCACCGCCACACCTCCCCGGTCGGCGGAAGAGTGGCGCGCCGTAGCGAGGCGGCGGCCCAGGAGAACGCGAGCGCGGTGACCATCAGCGCCACACCGGGAACCACCAGCGTCCACCAGGCGCCGGTGAGGACGTCGCCGCGAGCTTGCCCGACGAGGGTGCCGAGGCTCGCCGCATCGGGCGAGAGACCAACCCCCAGAAACGACAGCGTCGTCTCGTGCCACACCGCATGCGGGAGAAGGACTGTCATGGCGACCAGCACCTGACCGGACACCGCGGGCAGGAGGTGGCGGGCCGCGACAAAGGTTCGCGATGCACCCGCCAGGCGCGCGGTCTCCACCCACCCGGCCGAGGTCGCCTCGAGCAGTTCGGCGCGCACCACCCGCGCCACGGCCGGCCAATGTGTCAGCGCGATCGACGCGATGATCGCGACCGGTTCACCGCGCCACATCGCCGCGATCACAACCCCCACGACCAGGTGAGGCAGTGCGTTCACGCCGTCGACGACGCGCATGACGATGGCGTCGACCCACCCGCCGGCGGTGACCGACGCGATCCCGATGACCACACCGAGGACGGTGGCCAGGACCGCGCAGGCGATGGCGATGAGCAACGAGATCCGCAGCCCCTCCGCGGTGCGCACGCCGAGGTCGTAACCGGAATGATCGGTACCGAGCACAGCGCCGTCGCCGGGCGCACGCAATGCCTGTGCGAAGTCTGCGGTCTGATCGCCGGCGACGAGAGGCCAGCCCACGGCGAGGAGCGCGATCACGCCGAGCACGATCCACGGCGCGACGAGAGTGAAGCGCTCGCGAACCGTGGCCCGACGACTCACCTCGGAGATCGTCGGCTGGTGGGCCGCGGTCATGCGCGTAACCCGATCCGCGGATCGATCCAGACGGCGGTCGCATCCGACAGCGCCGACCCGATGAGGACGAGCACCGCGGACCCGACGGCCAGCGGCGCGAGGAGCGAGAAGTCCAGTGCCACCGCGGAATCGACGAGCGCCTCGGCGAGTCCCGGCCAACCGAAGACGGTTTCGACGATGGCGGCGCCGGCGATGAGCTCCGGCAGCCGTGTTCCGAGAAGCGCAAGGGTCGGCAGCACCGACACCGGCACGATGTGCCCGCGCAGCAACGGCCACCCACCCACGCCTCGGGCACGTGCACCCAGCACCGCGTCGGACACCGCAGCGTCGACGACCGCCGATCGCATCGTCAGCAGCAACCACGGAATCATCGAGATGGTCAACGCCAGGTAGGGCAGCACGGCGTGCGTGAGCAGCCCGTCGAGCGAGTAGTCGTCACCCGGGCGCCGTGCGCCCGAGGTCGGGAACCAACCCAGCCCCACCGCGAAAACGCTGACCAGCAGAAGAGACACGACGAACGGCGGTGTCGCGGCGAGCATGGCAGCCAGAGATGTGCAGGCACGGTCGAGCAGGCCGCCGCGCCGCATGCCGACCACCGCACCGAGGACGATGGCGATCACCGCCGCAGACAGCAACGCCGCCAACGACATTCCGACGGTGAACGGGAGCCGTTGACCGATCACATCGGCGACCGGCTGGCGCATGGTCGACGACCACCCCGGGTCTCCCCGGAACACCGCAACCCACCATTTCCACCAGGCCGTGAACCAGTGGTCGTCGAGTCCGTAGGCCTGTGTGACGGCGTCCCGTTGCGCCTGCGTCGCCGACTGGTACCTGTCCCCGAGGTGCGCCGTCAGCGGGTCGAACGGCGAGGCCGCGGCGACCGCGAACACCCCCAGCGACACGAGGAGCACGGTCGGGATCATCACCAGGAACCGACGACCGAGAAGTTGGATGGCGATCCGAGAACGACCCGGGCGATGTGCGTGTTTGCCTGTGCCGACCGGACTTTCCGAACCGGGACGCGGGATCGCCGCGAGCCGCTCGGCGTCCGACCGGATCTGCGTGGTCACGACGCCGGCGCCCAGGATGGCAGGTTCCACCACGGCCCCCAGGTCACGCCGTGCGAGTGGGGTTCGAGGATCGGGGCATCATGGTTCCACCCCGTGCTGCGGGCCACGTAGGTGTGGTGGACGAAGGCGAGGAACACCTGCGACGGCTGGCGTGCGTATATCTGCTGGATACGTCGGTACCGTTCGTCGTTCTCCGGTCCTGTCGCCGATTCCCTTGCAGCGTCGAGCATTTCGTCGAGCCCGGGGGCGGTGAAGTTGCCCGGGTTGGAGTAGGGCGACGAATCCGGCACGCGGGTGTGCAGGGCGTCGTACACCTGGGAATCGATGCTGTAGGGGGTCGCACCTCCGCCGAGAAGCGCACCGGCGGTGTCCATCTTGGTGTCGATCTCGTCCCAGCTGGTGCCGCGTGTGAGCACCTCGACGCCGATCTTCTTCATCGACGCGGCGAAGGCGACCGCCAGGTCGCGGCGCAGGGTGTCCTCGGCGTTGTACAGCAGCGGGAACGACGCGCGAACCCGGTTCCGGGCGCGTATGCCGTCGGAACCGGTGCGCCAGCCCGCGTCGTCGAGGATCGACTCAGCCCGCGAACGGTCGTGCGCGAACTGGGCGTCGGCGTCGAAGGCGTCGCCGTAGACCTTTGCGATCGGGGTGCTCGCCGGCTCGCCTTTACCCAGCAGCACGTCGTCCACCAGCGCGTCCCGGTCGACGCCGATGTTCATCGCCAGGCGCGCAGCGGGGTCGGCGGTGAAGGCGTTGCGGGCCGGCAGCGACACTCCCCGCCAGTCGGCCGATGCCACCTCGGCGACGTCGACTCCCGCACGGTCGACGAACCCATCGGCAAGCCGCGGCGGGAGGCCCGCCCCGTCGACCTCGCCGGTTTGCACGAGCTGCGCACGAGAGTTGTCGTCGGGGACATGCGTGTAGACGATCTTGCGCACCGCCGGCGACTCCGGACGGTCGTCACGCGCGACGAGGACCGCCTGGTCGGGGTCGAGGGATTCGAGGCGATAGGGGCCGGTTCCCACGGGTTCGGTGTTCAGTGCCCATCTCGCAGCGGGGGCGGCCTCCACCTTCTCCGACGGGACGATGCCGAGAAGGAGGTACGGCGAGGGGTCGGCGTCGGTGTTCATGGTCAGCCTGATCGCCTGCGGCCCATCGGCTTCGATGGATACGATCGGCGCGAAGTCGGTGGAGATACCCGACGCCACCTTCGGGTCGACCGCGGCGCGGTAGGTCGCGACCACGTCGGCGGCATCGAAGGCGGTGCCGTCGGAGAAGGTGACGCCGTCCTTCAGCGGTACCCGCCAGGTCCGCGGCGCGATGCGTTCAGGCGCCGACGCGGCCAGCGCGGGCACGAGGTCGGGGACGCGATCGTCGCCGTCGGCTGCGGGAACCAACAGTCCGTCGTAGATCGGCGACACACCCAGCTGCCCGTAACCGAGCATCGGGTTGAACTGGCCGAGGTCCTGGCTCTCGGCGAGCACGATCTGATCCGACGTTGCGGCATCCTGCTCTCCGGCGCATCCCCCGAGGGCCACTCCGGCGAGCACCATCGCCGCGATCACGACGATCACCGGCCGTCCGCGGCGTCCGAGGGGCCGGTGGCCAATACGTGTCGTCACAGACATATGTTCTCCCAGACATACATCGGTCGCCACTCGACCCCGGCATTCATGCCCGGTGGTGTAATTCGAGAGGGCGGGACGAGCAGAGGAGGCACGGGTGACCGATTTCGACGCGGACTCATGGGCCGCGCGCTTCACGCTGCTCAGCGACCCGACGCGCCTGCGTCTTGTCGCCGAGATGCACGCACATCCGGGCTCGACGGTCGCCGAGCTCGCCGCCGCGATCGGCATCACCGAGAACGCCGCCTCGCAGTCGATCCGGGCACTCCGCGACCAGGGGTGGGTGCGGTCGGAGAAGGTCGGCCGGAGGGTCCACTACGAGGTCGTCGGCGATGCGATCGTGCATCGCATCCTCCACGACATCATCGGAGTCGGGCACATCTCCGCAGGTCACGGACACGATCACGCACACCCGTGACAACGGATTAGAACACGTTCTAATCTAGTCGCGTGGATGTCTCCTACGATGCGACCAAACGGGAACTGACGACCGACCAGGGCACCCTGCGCTACCACGAGGCCGGTGACGCCGACGCGCCGCCGCTGATCCTCCTGCACGGGTCCGGCCCCGGTGTCACCGGTTGGCGCAACTATCGCGGCAACCTCGGCCACTTCGCGCAGACCCATCACTGCTACGTGATCGAGTTCCCCGGCTTCGGCGTCAGCGACGCGGTCGAAGGTCACCCGGTCCTCACCGCCGGCGGCTCGGTCATCCGGTTCATGGATGCGCTCGGCATCGACAAGGCCCCGATGATCGGCAACTCGATGGGCGGCGTCGTCGGCGTCAACCTGGCGATCAAGAAGCCCGACCGTGTCGAGAAGCTCGTGACCATCGGCGGCGTCGGCCCGAACGTCTTCAGCCCCAGCCCCAGCGAGGGCCTGCGTCTCCTGCAGGAGTTCACCGACGCCCCCGACAAGGACAAGCTCGTCCGCTGGCTGAACTCCATGGTCTTCGACCGTTCCCTCGTGACCGAGGAGCTCATCGAGGAGCGCTGGGAAGCCGCGATCAATCCGGACGCCCAGAAGACCGCCCAGATGATGTACGGTTCAGCGGCTTTCGAGATGCAGCAGCAGTTCATGGCCGCCTCCGACACTCCTCCCTATTGGGCGTCGATGCACAAGGTCGCCTGCCCGACGCTCCTCACCTGGGGCCGCGACGACCGCGTCAGCCCGCCCGACATGGCGATGGTCCCCATGCGCCTCATCCCCGACGCCGAGCTGCACATCTTCCCGAAGTGCGGCCACTGGGTGATGATCGAGGCCAAGGAAGCGTTCGAGGCGACGGTCAGCTCCTTCCTGACCCGCTGATCACCCGTTCCCGCGGCGGTATTTCACTCCAGACCACCTGAGTCTTCGCTCACCACATCCGTTCCCGCTCACTCTTGAAGGGTGAGCGGGAACGGATCATGTGAGCGCTCCCGCGGACGGGAACCCTGTCGCCGCGCGCTGCGTCGTATCTCTGTGCCGTCCTTTCCCACCGATCGCTTCGGGCTCGTCCACCGCGATGCAGCACTGCACGCCGGATTCTCCGACCAACAACTATCCGGTGCCACCACCCGCCGTGAGCTCGTGCGCCTGATACCGGGAGTCTGGGTCCCGGCCTCCGACCAACCGGCCGGTGCGGACTCCCTCGAGAAGCGTCACCGTCTGCGCGCGCTGGCGGTCGCCACCTCGGGCCCCACCGACGGTCATCCGCTCAGCCACGTGTCCGCCGCAGCTCTTCACGAGCTACCGATGCTGCATCCGGATCTCGGCCTCGTCCATGTGACCACCGGGCGTCCTTCGGGCGGATCGATTCGCGGACAACGACATCTGCACGCGTCACCGCTCGACCCACAGGAGGTTGTCGAGGTCGACGGCATACGGGTCACGTCCATCGAACGCACCGCCGTCGACGTCGCGACCATGGGGAGTTTCGACCAGGCCCTGGTCATTTTCGACGCCGCGCTCCGTGCCGGTGCCGACCCCACCGTGATGGCGGATCTCCTCGCAGGCCGCCGACGCCAGAGCGCACGGAATGCCCGGCGAGCATTGCCCTTCGCGAACGCGGCCGCGGAGAGCGTCGGCGAATCCTGGAGTCGCGCGCAGATGATCGACGCGGGTCTCCCGATCCCGACGCTGCAGCGTGAGTTCGTCATCGACGGTCAGAAGTACCGCAGCGACTTCGACTGGGAGGAACTGCTCGTCGGCGAGTTCGACGGTCTGCACAAGTACGGCCTACTCCGCAATGCCGATGAGTCGGCGACCGACGTGGTCATTCGCGAGAAGCTGCGCGAGGATCGACTGCGCGCCAAGGGCGTCACCGTCGTCCGCTGGACCTGGTCAACCCTCGAGAAGCGCCAACTCGTTCCGCTGCTGCAGCCCTGGCTAAAGAAGTTCGGGCTCCTCGCCGCCTAGTTTCGCTCACAAGATCCGTTCTCGCTCACCCTTCAACGGTGAGCGGGAACGGAGAAAGTGAGCGAAAGCAAGAGCCCCGACCGGAACGAATCCGGCCGGGGCCTTGATGTCTGCTGGTCACCCAACAGCGAGTGCCTTACTTCGCAGCGAGGTTCTCGTTGGTCAGCTTGGTGACACCCTGCTCGGCCTTCTCGACGAGCGAGGCCGGCGGCTCGAAGTGCTTGCCGTACTTGCCGGCGAGCTCCTTGGCGCGCGCGACGAAGCCGGGCACGCCACCCTCGTAACCGTTGACGTACTGGATGACACCGCCGGTCCAGGCCGGGAAGCCGATGCCGAAGATCGAACCGATGTTGGCGTCCTCGACGGAGGTGAGCACACCTTCGTCGAAGCACTTGACGGTCTCGAGGGACTCGGCGAAGAGCATGCGCTCCTTCATGTCCTCGAGCGGGATCTCCGTGGTGCCCGACTTGAACTGCTCACGCAGGCCCGGCCAGAGCTGGGTGCGCTTGCCGTTCTCGTCGTAGTCGTAGAAGCCCTTGCCGTCCTTCTTGGCGGTGCGGCCGTTCTCGACCATCCAGTCGACGACGGCGTTCGAGCCGTGCTGCGGAACTTCCTTGCCCTCGGCCTTGAGCGCTGCCTCGGTCTCCTTGCGGATCTTCTGCGGCAGGGTCAGGGTCAGCTCGTCCATGAGCTGCAGCGGCGCGGCCGGGTAGCCGGCCTGGGTGCCCGCATGCTCGATGAAGGCCGGCTCGACGCCCTCGCCGACGGCCGCGATGGCCTCGTTGATGAAGGTGCCGATGACACGGCTGGTGAAGAAGCCACGGCTGTCGTTGACGACGATCGGGGTCTTGCGGATCTGCAGGGTGTAGTCGATGACCTTGGCCAGCACGGCATCCGAGGTCTTCTCACCCTTGATGATCTCGACCAGCGGCATCTTGTCGACCGGCGAGAAGAAGTGGATACCGATGAAGTCCTCGGACCGCTTCACGCCCTCGGCGAGGATGGTGATCGGCAGGGTCGAGGTGTTGGAACCCAGGACGGCGTCGGGCTCGACGATGTCCTCGATCTCCTGGAACACCTTGTGCTTGACCTCGACCGACTCGAAGGCGGCCTCGATGACGAGGTCGACGCCCTTGAAGTCCTCCGGATCGACGGTCGGGTGGATGCGGGCGAGGAGCGCGTCGCTCTTCTCCTGCGTGGTCTTGCCACGCGAGAGGGCCTTCTCCTCGAGCTTCTCCGAGTAACCCTTACCGCGCTTGGCGGCTTCGAGATCGATGTCCTTGAGGACGACCTCGATGCCGGCCTTGGCCGAGACGTACGCGATGGCCGCGCCCATCATGCCGGCGCCGATGACGCCGACCTTCTTGGCGGTGTACTTGTCGTAGCCCTCGGGGCGCGAGCCGCCACCGTTGATGTGCTGCAGGTCGAAGAAGAACGCCTTGATCATGTTCTGCGCGACCTGGCCGGTGACCAGCGAGACGAAGTAGCGGGTCTCGATGATGTCGGCGGTGTCGACGTCGACGTACGCACCTTCGACGGCCGCGGCCAGGATGGCGCGCGGAGCCGGCATGTTGGCACCCTTGATCTGCTTGCGCAGCAGGGCCGGCAGGGCCGGGAGGTTCGCGGCGAAGGCCGGGTTGGTGGGAGCACCGCCCGGGATCTTGTAGCCCTTGACGTCGAACGGCTGCTGGGCCTCGGGGTTCTCCTTGATCCATGCCTTGGCGGCGGGGATCAGTTCCTCGATGGAGCCGACGACCTCGTTGACCAGGCCGGTCTCCTTGGCCTTGGTCGGGTTGAAGCGCTGGCCCTGGAGCAGGACACCCATGAGGGCGTTCTGGATACCGAGCAGGCGGACGGTACGGACGACGCCGCCACCACCGGGGAGCAGGCCGAGGGTGGCCTCGGGCAGACCGATCTGGACACCCTTGACGTCCGCGGCGATGCGGTAGTGGGTGTGCAGCGCGATCTCCAGGCCGCCACCGAGGGCGGCGCCGTTGATGGCCGCGACGACGGGCTTGCCCAGGGTCTCGAGACGACGCAGCACCTTCTTCATGGCGTTGGTGGTCTCGGTGATCTGGGTGGCGATCTCGGCCTTGGAGACGTTCGAGCGGTCGCTCGTCATGTCCTTGAGGTCGCCGCCGGCAAAGAAGGTCTTCTTCGCCGAGGTCAGGATGACACCGGTGATGTCGTCCTTCTCCGCCTCCAGGCGGTCGACGGTCGCAGCCATCGACTCCTGGTACAGCGCGTTCATGGTGTTGGCGCCCTGGTTGGGGTCGTCCATGGTCAGGATGACGACGCCGTCGGCGTCCTTCTCCCAGTTGATCATGTTGTCACTCATGGTGTTTCGCAGAGTTCTTTCTCGTGAAGTGGGAGCGGGTCGTCAGAGACGCTCGATGATGGTCGCGACGCCCATGCCGCCACCGATGCAGAGGGTGATCAGGCCGTAGCGGCCGCCGGTGCGCTCGAGCTCGTCGAGGCAGGTGCCGTAGATCATCGCGCCGGTCGCACCGAGCGGGTGACCCATGGCGATCGCGCCACCGTTCACGTTGACCTTCTCGTGCGGGATCTTCAGATCCTTCATCCACTTCATGACGACCGAGGCGAAGGCCTCGTTCAGCTCGAAGACGTCGATGTCGTCGACGGTCAGGCCGGCCTTCTTCAGTGCCAGCTCGGTGGCCGGGGTGGGGCCGGTCAGCATGATGGTGGGCTCGGAGCCGACCTCGGCGAACGAGACGACGCGGGCGCGGGGGGTCAGGCCGTTGCGCTTGCCGGCCTCCTCGCTACCGATGAGCACGAGGCCCGAGCCGTCGACGATGCCGGAGCTGTTACCACCGGTGTGGACGTGGTTGATCTTCTCCACGCTCGGGTACTTCTGCAGCGCGACGTCGTCGAAGCCGGCCATGTCGGCGAGGGCGGCGAAGGCGGCCTTCAGCTTGCCGAGGCTCTCGACGGTCGAACCCGGACGACGGTGCTCGTCGTGGTCGAGGATGGTGACGCCGTTGATGTCCTTGACGGGCACGACGGACTTGGTGAAGTAGCCACTGGTCCAAGCCTTCTCGGCACGAGCCTGCGACTCGGCGGCGTAGGCGTCGACGTCCTCGCGCGAGAAGCCCTCGATGGTGGCGATCAGGTCGGCACCGATGCCCTGCGGGACGATGTAGTGGTCGTACGCGGTGGCCGGGTCGGTGAAGAGTGCACCGCCGTCGCTGCCCATCGGCACGCGCGACATCGACTCGACACCACCGGCGATCACCAGGTCGTCGAAGCCGGAGGCGACCTTGGCGGCCGCGAGGTTGGTGGCTTCCAGGCCCGACGCGCAGAAGCGGTTGATCTGGGTACCCGGAACGGACTCGGGGAGGCCGCTGTTGAGGGCGGCGGTACGTGCGATGACCGCACCCTGCTCGCCGACCGGCGAGACGACACCGAGGATCACGTCGTTGACGTCGGCGGGATCGAGGCCGCCGTGGCGGGCCAGAACCTCGTCGATCAGACCCGAGACCAGGTCGACCGGCTTGACGCTGTGCAGCGCACCGCCGCGCTGCTTGCCACGAGGCGTGCGGATCGCCTCGTAGATGAATGCTTGATCAGGCACGAAAGTGTTCCTTTCACACGAACCACCAGTTGGTTACTCACCGAGGCTAACGCGGAATCACTTATTTGGCTATACCCCGTGGTCAACCGGTCTGGATTTCCTCTGAATGTGCGCTATGGTCTGTTCACCATGCCTGACCGAAAGACGACCCGCACCAAGGGCGCCGACCGCAAGCGACAGCTCGTCGACTCTGCGGCGTCGCTCTTCGTCCAGCGCGGCTACGCGCAGGTGTCGGTCGCCGACATCGCCCGTTCGGCGGGCGTCACCGCACCGTCGGTCTACCGGCATTTCGACGACAAGCAGTCACTCCTCGAGGCGGCCGTCCTGGCCGGTGTCGACGACCTCGAAGCGTGTACCGACAGAGCTCTCCGCGACGGCAACGACGCGGCGACGCTGATCTCCACCGTGTGCGCGCTGGCCGTCCAGCGTCCGCAGACGGCCTCGCTCTGGCGCTGGACGAGCAACTACCTCACGGTCGAGCAGAACAAACAGGTCGCGCTCCGCACCCGTGAGGTGATCGGACAGTGGGCGGCCGCGATCCTCACCGGACGCGAGGACCTGACCGAACGCGAGGCCGTCCAACTCGCGTGGGCGATCCTGAGCGTCAGCGGCAGCCTCACCGTGCACCACACCCGCATGTCGAGCATTCGCGCGCGGGAAGAGATCGAGAAGTTGGTCCGACGGCTGTTGGCGCTGAGCCCGTCGACGGCACCCCCACTCGCCACCACGCCCGAACTCGCCGGGACGACGCGATCGCGCCGGGACGAGATCCTCGACGCGGCGGCCGCCCTGTTCGCCGCGCGCGGGTACTCCGACGTCGGGGTCGACGAGATCGGTGGCGCGGTCGGAATCGCAGGTCCCAGTGTGTACAAACACTTTCCGTCGAAGATGGCGATCCTGGTGGCCATCGGTTATCGCAGCGGTGCGCGCCTCGAGGCGGCGGTGATGGCGGCCTACGGAGCGACGAACGATCCCGCCAAGCTCCTTGCCACGCTTGTCGATTCGTACGTCGAGGTCATCACCAGCACTCCCGACCTGTCCGTCAGCTTCAACAACTCCCCGGTCCTCGCCGGCCAGCCCGGCGCCACCGAGCTGCTCGACATCCAGCGACGCTATGTCGCCCGCTGGATCGATCTGCTCATCGAGGTCGACCCGGGCCTCAAGCGGGACCAGGGCGCGGTGGCCGTGCACGCGGCGCTGTCCATCGTCAACGACGCGGTGCGGATGAGACGCGGCACCCAGAGTCCCGAATTCGCCGCACGGATGGCCTATCTGATGAAGGGCATCCTCGCGGTCTGACATCGTTTCCTTTCCACGCTCACGTGGTCACTGTGATTCGTGCTGACGCGGTCACTGCGCCTGAACTTACTTCAGTTCGGCTTTCTTGTCCATAGATGCTTGACAGCTCGGGGCACGTCCAACGAATATGAATTGAGTTCTGTTCAGGTTTCCCGATTCACAACCATGCTCGGCAAGGAGTTCAGCGATGAGCATTCACCCCGGGACGGCCGAGACACTGTCCGCCGCACCGCTCGACACCCACGACGCAGGCGACAGCGTCGCGGGCGGGCGCCCCTGGTCGATCGACACCGCAATCCCTTTGCTGCCCACCGACGAAGAATCGGATCTCCGCGATGCGATCCGATCACTGCTGGCGTCCGCAGGCGACATCGAGGACGTCCGTCGCATCACCGAGTCGGAGCTCGGATACTCGTCGGAGGTCTGGTCTGAGCTGGCCACGTCGATGGCGGTGACCACGATGGCCGTACCCGAATCCGATGGCGGCCTCGGCTACGGGCTGACCTACCTCTGCACCGTGCTCGAGGAGTGCGGCCGGGCGCTGCGTCCGGAGCCCGTCCTGACCTCGGCAGCGGTCGGCGTCCACGCTCTCCTGCTGGGCAGCGATGCCCGCCTCGACCAACACCGGGCGGCAGCACTCGACGGGCGCGCCGTGGTCACCGCGACCCCGCTCGACAGCGACACCGACTGTCTGACCGCCTTCGAGATCTCCTCCGGGGACTGGCGCTTGTCGGGCACCGCGGCGCACGCGCCGCACGGCGCCACCGCCGACATCGCCGTCGTCACAGCCGAAACCGGCAGCGGCCGTCGATTGTTCGCCGTCCCGCTCACCGATGATGCGGTCACGCGGGTCACCGCAGAATCAATCGACCCCACTCGGCCCCTCGCGGTGCTCCATCTCGACACGGCAGCCGCGATCCCGTTGTCCGCCGAAGGCGACACCGCTGCCCTGCTGTCGGAACTCCGGGCCCGGGCGACCATCGCCGTCGCCGCGGAGAACGTCGGTATCGCCTCGCATCTCCTCGAGATGACAATCGAATACACCAGCTCGCGTAAGCAGTTCGGTCGGGCGATCGCGTCGTACCAGGCGATCAAGCACCGAATCGCCGACATGCTCCTCGACGTCGAGCGCGCCCGATCCGCCGCCCGCTACGCGGCCGGCGTCGTCGACGCGGACGGTGACCGTGACGCCATCGCATTCGCCGCCGCGGTTGCCGGAACCATCTGCGCCGAGGCCGCGATCCGGGTCTGCACCGAGACCATCCAGTTGCACGGTGGTATCGGCTTCACCTGGGAGCACCCTGCCCACAACTACTATCGGCGGGTGCTCGTCAACGAGGCGGCCGCGGGGGACGCCACGACTCAGCGGGCACGCATCGCATCGTCGATACTCGACCGCGTGCCCGAATCCGCGTGACCTGAGTTCAACTCATGTCACGATGGACACCGGCGACACAGATCAGAAGGGGGTAGGCAATGCCAGTCGACTCGAAAGTTCGTGAGGACGGACCACGCTCGAAGCGTGCGCGGATCCTGACGGTCGCCGTCGAGCAGTTCGGCAAGGTGGGATACGAGCACACCAAGTGGGCGTCGGTCGCAGGCGAGGTGGGTATCGGCCAGACCGCGCTGTATCACTACTTCGAGTCGAAGGCGCACTGCCTGCTGACGATCATGCGCATCGAACTGGCCGAGTCCGTGAGCCGGTTCGACGCAGGGACCGCCGGGATCAGCGATCCCGAAGAGGCCCTGCGCGCAGCGGTCGCAGCGGCTCTCGAAGCCGAGCCCACCGACGCCCTTCAGCGGCGAATCCTGCAGAACCACATGGACATCCTCAGCACTCCGCGCCAGTCGGAGAAAGAGGAGACCGAACGGGTCCAGTCCCGCGAGCTGGTCGCTCAGATCGAGCGCAACTGGACCGAGTTGCTCAAGCGCGGAATGGAGTCGGGCGCCTTCGCCCCCGGCGATCCCGAACTGGCATCGCGGTTGGTCCTGGGCGCGATGGTCAGCGTGTGGCGGTGGTACCGGCCCGGCGGGCCGATCTCCCCCGACGACATGATCAAGACCGTCACCGAGTCGTTGGTCCGAATGGTCAAGGCCTGAGCCAAGTCCTCGACAGACGCAAAAGCCTGAGCGGAACCGTTTTCGATTCCGCTCAGGCTTTTTTCGTGTCTGGGTACTTCTCGTCAGACGGTGAATCTGCCGCCGTTGCTCAGCACCACAGCACCGACGAGATTGGCCGCTCCCGGCGACGCCAGATACAGGATCGTGTCGGCGAGCTCCTCCGGGCTGGCGTAGCCACGAGCCGGACCCGAGTCCATCGCTGCACGAAGGTGCGCCGGGGTCCGCGCGGCCATGGCGGTGTCGACCGGGCCGGGCGCGATCGTGTTGACGCGAATGCCGAACGGCAGTACCTCTTTCGCTACCGACTGGCTCATCGCATGGACCGCCGCCTTGGACGCAGAGTAGTGCGGGTAACCGATGAGGGTGTCGAAGGCCGACGACGAACCGACCGTCACGATGGCACCTCCTCCGCGACCTTTCATGGCGCGCACAGCTTCTCGCAGCACGTAGAACGTGCCGTCGAGGTTGATGTCCAGAACCCGTCGCCACATCTTGTCGGTCAGTCGCGACGTGACGTCGATGGGCTCGCCCTGTGCCGCCGCCTCCTGCATCCACGTCTTCGAGGTCGGATCGTCCACGCCGGCCGCGTGCACCACGACGTCCAGCCGCCCGTGCTCGGCGACGACGCCGGCGAATGCCTCGGCAACCGCCTCCGAGTCGGAGACGTCCAATTCCAGGGCCCGGGCGCCGTCGATCTCGGATGCCACCGTCTTCGCTCCGTCGATGGAGACGTCGACGACGTACACCAATTCCGCACCGCGACGGTTGAGTTCGCGCACCGTCGCGGCTCCGATCCCGGATCCGCCGCCGGTGACGACCGCGATCTTGCCCTCGAACTGGGCCTCGTTCATCATTTCTCCTCTGATCTCAGATCTCTGCACCGACGCGATAGCCTTCGGCTATCGCATGTCCGATGCGTCGTGGGGTCACGCAGTCACCGATCTGACTGATCGTGGTATCGCCCCCGTCGATGGCGAACGGCGACAGGGGTACCCGGGGCTGATGCCAGACGATCAGCGACTCCGGAATGATCTGTGGCTCACCGCCGAAAACCGGCCGGCTCTGCAACGAGCCGTCGCCACCCGGCTCGAGTGTCCGTGCGACTTCCAGGGTGACCCCTGCCTCGGCGAGTCGACGGAGCAGCGGGCCGACGCTCTCGGCCGGGATACGCGAACACAGTGAGGTCAGCGGCGTCGACAGGGTGACCCGCCAACCCTGTTGCGCGAGAGCCTCGGCCGCGTTGTAGGCCGGCCAGAATCCGTCACCGTCGTCGACGACCACGGCGTTGCGCGTGTCGATCGACGGCAGATCGCCGAGGATCGCCTGATCCACGGTTGCCGACGCGTGCTGCGGTAGCCACCCCGGGATCGGCGCCGGCCGGGAGCCGGTGGCCACGATGACATGGTCGGCGATACCGGTGATCTCGGTGAAGTCGTCGGGATCGATGGCCGCGGCGAGGTTCACGTCCACCTTGAGACGCCGCATCTCGTGACCGAGATAGTCGACGATATCGATCAGGGTGCTCCGGTGCGGCGACCGTGCGGCGGTCCGGACGGCTCCGCCGAGTTCGGTTGCACCCTCGAAAAGGGTTACCCGGTGCCCCCGTTCGGCCGCGACGCGAGCGGCTTCCAACCCGCCCGGGCCACCGCCGATGACATAGACCTCTTTGGTCTCCGGCGCCCGCATTCCGACATTCCGGTGTCTGCCCCGTCCGACCTCGGCGTTCACCGCGCAGTGCAGGTGCGGATCGAAGGCCCGGCAGTCCTGGTTGACCCCGAGGCATCCCCGGATCTCCAGCATTCGGCCCTCGGCCGACTTGTTGGGTAGTTCAGGGTCGGCGATCAGCGCCCGCGCCATCCCGACGAGGTCGGCCTGGCCGCGTTTGATGATGTGTTCGGCGGTCGCCGCATCCCGGATCCGCTGTCCGACGAGGACCGGCACACCGGTGGCGGCACGCACCCGTGCTGCCGAACCCACCGCGACCGCGTCCGGTTGCGTCGAATCCTTGACGTACGACCCGCGGGTGCCGTGTGTGATGCTGAGGTAGTCCACGCCGAGGTCGGCGTAGTACTCCGCGATCCGTACACAGTCGTCGATCGTCATCCCGCCGGGGATCTCCTCCTCGCCGCTCAATCGCACGCCGAGCAGCTTTCCGGCAGGCATCTGCGCACGCATGGCCTCGACGACGAGTCGCCCGAATCGCATCCGGTTCTCGAATCCGCCACCGAAGGAGTCGGTTCGGCGGTTCGTCAGCGGTGACATGAACTGTGCGACGAGATATCCGTGGGCAGCATGGATCTCAAGACCGTCCACGTCGGCGGCGATGAGATTGCGTGCGGAGGTCGCCCAACCGTCGACGATGTCCTCGATCTCGGCGATCGTCAATTCATGGGGTGGATAGGCGTCTCGGTTCGTCTTGAGGGACGAGGGGGCCACCGGCGGTGAATCCGACTCCCCCCCGATGAACTCCCGTCCCAGATGGACCAATTGGGTGATCAGACGCGCCCCGTGACGGTGCACCGCGGCAACCTTCTTGGCCGTGGCGGGGATGACCTCGTCCTGGTAGGCCTCCACGAGT
Organism: Gordonia namibiensis NBRC 108229; assembly: GCF_000298235.1. Lineage (GTDB taxonomy): Bacteria > Actinomycetota > Actinomycetes > Mycobacteriales > Mycobacteriaceae > Gordonia > Gordonia namibiensis. The sequence goes on along the minus strand of NZ_BAHE01000056.1, from coordinate 110,802 downwards.
TTGCGTGACCGCAGAGTCGTGGTGGGGTGGACGACGGTCGCGCCGCCCACGATCATGCCGACACCTCCGGCGGCGAGCCGCTCGAAGTGCTCGGTGTCGCCCTCGGTCGGCACACCGTGCTCGACAAGGCTCGTGCCGGCGGGAAGAGCGACCAACCGGTTCCGGAGGGTCAGTCCGCCGATCTCCATCGGCGAGAACAGTTCGGGGAAAACGGGTCCGGCGGTCATCGGACCTCCTTTCGAGGAGTTATCGGCGGCCGACGACTCAGGACAGGAACTGCCTGCGCCACTCCTGCTGATACCGATCGACCGACTCCGCGGTGAGCGAGTCGACGTCAGGGAGCGGGATGTCCTGGGCTCGTGCGACCGCCCCGGGGATGTCCGGGAGTGCCGACGCATAACCGGTCGACAGAGCGGTCTGACCGTCCCGGGTGACCAGGAAGTCGGCCAGGACCTGGGCCGCGTTCGGATGGGGGGCCGAGGTAAGTACGTGGGAGTACCAGGGTGTGCCCCAATAGGGTTGCGGCAGCTTCCATCCGACCGGGGCGCCGGTCTTCTGCTCGCGCACCAGCGGTTGGACCATCGGTGTCGCGACGATCTCGCCGGAGTTGAGCGCCTGCGCGACGGCGAGCGCGCCGGGATAGATCCGCGGCTCGAGAGCTGCGAGACGCTTGTTGAAGTCGGGAGCCCAGTTCTTGTCGAAGAACCGGTACTCGTCCACGACGGGGGCGAAGCCGGCGGGGTTCACCACTCCGATCCGACCCCGCAGGGATTCGGACAAGAGATCCTCTGGCTTGTCGAGTCCGCCCGGCAGCGCATCTGTGTTCCACCCGAGGGCGAACGCCGCACCGCTGACGAGGAACAACCGATCGTCGATCACGCTGCGAGACCGCTCGTAGGCCGGGTTGTCGAAGGCCGGCCCGACCGGCTCGACCGAGTACTGCCCCGACGCGGCGGCCCGCGTGACCCAGCTGAAGTCCGAGGACATGTGGACGTCGGCGGTTCCCTTGCCAGTACGGTTCTCGGTCTCGACGCGAGGATTGATCTCGACATCGGTCCCACGGGTGAACTCGAGCGTGATCCGGGGGTAGGCGGCCTCGAACGACTCCTTGAGCTTCTGGAGATTGTCCGGGTGCTGGGTGGAGTAGAGATAGACGCTGCCCTCCTGCTCGGCGGCGGCGACCACCTCGTCCCAGTCACCGGAGACCGCCTCCGAAGAGGACGAGCCCCCGCCACATGCCGCTGTCATCGTGAGGGCGGCCGTGGCGAGGGCCACCAGGGACAGCCGGCGGATTCCGCCGACCGTCCCGAGGCGTCGGGAACTCATTTCAGAATCTGCTCCAGCTCGGACCGGTACTTCTGTGCACCTTGTCCGGTGGTCACGTCGAGGTTCTGGTCGGCGACCTCCTGAGCGTTCGCGACCGAACCTGCGATGTCGGGCAGTACCGAGGCGTAACCGGGAGTGGTCGCGGCCTGTCCGGCGGGCGTGACCATGAAGTCGGCGAGGACCTGGGCGGCGTTGGGATGCGGCGACGATCCCAACGCGAGTCCGTACCACTTCGCACCCCAGACATGCTCGGTCGCCGTCCAATCCACCGGCGCACCGGCGTCCTTGGACGTGAGCATGGGATCGGTCATCAGTCCGACGGTCACCTCACCCGACGCGACGGCTTGCCCCAGCGGCTGGTTGCTGGGGTAGATACGCGGATTCTGGGCCGCCAGCGCCTTGATGTAATCCTCGCCGTAGTACTTCTCGATGTGCGCGTAGTAATCGAGGTAGGTCGGCGAGGTCGCCGGGTTGACGATGCCGATCTTTCCTTTCAGCGCCGGATCGAGCAGGCCCCGCGCGTCCTTGACCCCGCCGGGGAGCGCCTTGGTGTTCCAGCCGAGACCGAGGATGACGGCACCTTCCAGGAAGAAGCGGTCATCGACGATGCTCGACGCGCGGTGGTAATCCGGCGCGTCGAATGCCGGCCCCACGACGGGGACGGCGACGTCGTTGTCGGCGTTCGCCTTCATCCACGAGATGTCGGTGATGACGGCAACGTCGCCGATTCCCTTGCCCGACCGCGATTCGGCGTCGATCTTGGAGAGGAGGTCGGCGTCGACCCCGCGGACGATCTCGAGATCGATGGCGGGGTAGGCCTTCTCGAACTGCTTCTCCAAGTCGGCGAGGCGGGGTGCGGCCTGCGTCGAGTACAGGGTGACCTTGCCCTCCTTGTTGGCCGCCGCGACGACGTCCTCCCAGGGGCCGTCCACCGCGCGGGAAGGTTCGCTGCCGCCTCCGCACGCAGCGACCGTCAGGGCGAGGGTCGCTGCTGCGAGCGCACCGACGAGTCTGCGAGTTCTCATGTGTTCCTCCGTTGATAAAGCCTGTCGCCTGACTCAGGCGCAGGTCCAGCCACCGTCGACGTAGAGTTCGGTGCCGGTGATGTAGAGCGCGTCGTCGCCGCCGAGGAATGCGACCGCGGCCGCGACGTCCTCCGCCTTGCCGAGGCGCCCCATCGGGGTGTTCGCGATCATCGCGTCGTGACGCTCGGTGCCCTCGTACCGCTCCCTGAGCTGTTCGGTGCCGATGAAACCCGGGTGGATCGAGTTCACCCGGACCCCGCGCTTCGCCCAGTGCAGCGCAGCATTCTTCGTCATCGTCCGCACCGCCCCCTTCGCGGCGGCGTAGGCGAGGCTGTTGCCCAGCCCGCCAACCGATCCCAGGATCGAGCACACGTTGACGATGGCCCCGCCTCCGGTCGCCTCGATGTGGGCGCCCGCGTGCTTCATCCCCAGCCAGGTACCGGTCTGACTGATGTCGATCACGCGCTGATAGGTGTCGACCTTCTCGTCGACCACCGACGCGAGACTCCCGATCGCACCGTTGTTGACGAGCAGGTCCAGCCGGGGATGACGCTCCGCGATGTCACCGACGACGCTCTCCCATCCACTCTCCGACGAGATGTCGAGTGTTGCGACCAGATGCTTGTCGGGTTCGGACAGACTGTCCCGCAACTCATCCAGCGGAGCACCGGCGACGTCGGTCAGCACGACTGAGGCTCCTTCACCGGCCAGGCGTCGAACGATCTCGACGCCGATCCCACCGGTTGCGCCGGTCACGAGCGCGACCTTGCCGGCAAGCCTGCCTGCACCTACACCCATCATGAACTCCTCGGACGCCGATTCAGAGATTGCTGAGGACATTGCGCCCGCCGACCACCATCGCCGCACCGACACCGCCGGCGGTCACCGCCGTCATCAGCAACGCCATCGCGGCAACCTGCGGGTACGACCCGTTCTGCCACATGTCGTAGAGCAACGTGCCCATCACCTGTGTGGTCGACGCCCGGACAAGGAGCGACGCCGCGAACTCGTGGGTCAGCAGGATGAACATCAGCGCCACTGCGCTCAGGATCGCAGGCCGCATGAGCGGCAACATGATCCGTAGGTTGGTGACGAGGGGCGACGCGCCACTGGTCGCCGATGCCTCGGTGTAGGTGTTGCCCAACGAGAGCATCGCGGTCATCTGCATCCGCACCGCGAAGGGCAGCATCAGCACCACATAGACCAACACGATGACCGTTCGCGTGCCGTAGAGGATCAGCGGCGGTTCGGTGTAGGTGAGCAGGAAGCCGACACCGAAGATGACGGCGGGGATACCCAGCGGCAGTGCGGTGATCAGATCGCCTACCAGGCCAAGGACCTTGTGCTGGCGGCCCCGCACCAGGAGGTTGGCCATTGCGTACCCGATCGGGATGCAGATCGCGACAGCGCCCAACGAGGTGAGAACACTGGTGACGATCGACTCGGTGACCGAGGCGTTCGCGAAGAGTTCACGGAAGTTGTCGAGGGTGAACAGTCCCCACGACAACGACCCGGACCAGTACGGGGTCAGCGACACGATGACGAGCCCGACCATCGGGATGACCAGCGCGACGAGGGCATACACGACCAGCGTGGCGCTCGCCCAACGCGCGCGACCACCGGTCGGCGAGAACGCCTTGCCGCCATGGGTGACGAAGCGGCTCTGGTTGCCCAACAACAGTTTCTGGACGAGGACGATCGCGATACCGAGGATCACCAGTGGCGAACCCGCGGCCGCGGCCGCGGCGAAGTCGGCCGGGGACTCCGATACCCGGCGGTACATGTCGGTGGTCAGCACGTTCACGCCGTTGTTCTGACCGAGCAGCAACGGACCGGTGAACTGGCCGAGACCGAGCAGGAAGGCGATACCGCCGCCGTAGATGAGCGAGGGCCGCAGGAGGGGCAGCACGATGCGGAAGAACACACCGACGGTCGACGACCCGCTCGTCTGTGCCGCTTCGAGGTGTTCGGCACTGATGTTTTGCATCCCGGCACTGACGAACAGGTAGACGAAGGACGTCAGGCCGAAGCCGGTCAGGATGATGATCCACGGCACGGTGTACACGTCGATCGGCCCGCTGTCGCTGCCGCTCCACCACGGGAGCTTCCGCAGCAGCACGTTCAGGTAGCCGGGGCCCGGGGAGAGCAGGAACGCCCAGCCCACGATGTTCGCGACGGCAGGCATGACGATCGGCAGGATGGGGATCATCTTGAGGAAGCCCATGCCCGCCGGCAGACGGCTCGCCGCGAAGGCGAGCAGCGTACCCAGGACCATGGCGATCACCAGCGAGCCCACCGCCAGCGCGACCGTCGTCCAGATCGTCTCCGCGATGTCGAAGCGGCCGTACTCGTTTCGGTAACCCTGCGCACCGTCCTCGAAGGCCAGTGCCTGCAGCCGGACCATCGGGAGGACCACCAGGTAGGCCAGGATCGCGAGCAGGATGCCGTAGCCGATCCGCGCCCGCCACTGGGCGGGGATCGCCAGCGACCGGGGGGACGATCCGATCCCGGCCGTCGGAACCGTGGCCGTCATGATGCGAGCTTCGCCGGGACCGGCGCCACCGCGGTCTTGGCGGTCTGCGAGACCGTGTCGATGGCCGCGTCGGCCTGGTCGGGGTACACCCGCAGCGCCGACGGATCGAAACTCACGGCGATCTGGTCGCCGGGCGCGCTCTTCTTCAGGGTCACACCGTGTTCGGCCGCGGAAGCACGCAACAGGAGGGTGTCCTCACCCGAACGCACCGTCACGTCGTAATACCGTCCGCCGTACTCGAAGTCGACGAGCTCGGCGTGCAGCACGACGTTGCCTGCCGGCGCCTCGGCCGTCGACGCGTGCAACAGGAGGTCATCGGGGCGAAGACGCGCCGCCGCCTCGGTACCGCGGTCCGGAACCCCGCGTACCAGTGCGCGCGACAGGTCGACCGCGTCGCCCTTGGTGGTACGCCATCCGTCGTGTCCCCGAAGGAGTTCGATCCGGTTCGACATCCCGATGAAGGCCGCGACGTATTCGGAGACCGGGGTCTCGAAGACGTGTTCGGGCTCGTCGTACTGTTCGATCTTGCCGGCCTTCATGATGGCGATCCGGTCGCCGAGGGCGAACGCCTCCGACTGGTCGTGCGTCACGAAGACCGCGGTGAAACCGAGCTGCTGGTGCAACTGGTGGATCTGCGACCGCACCTGATCGCGCAAGCGGGCGTCGAGATTCGAGAGCGGTTCGTCGAAGAGAACGAGGTCGGGACGGGACACCAGTCCGCGTGCGACCGCGACGCGCTGCTGCTGACCACCGGAGAGCTGAGAGGGGTAGCGGTCGAGCAGACCCTCGCAGTCCACCATCCGTGCGGCCTGCTCGATCGACCCGTCCTTGAGGGCCTCTTTCATCTTGCGGACCTTGAGCGGGTACCCGATGTTCTTGCGCACGGTCATGTGCGGCCACAGGGCGTAGGACTGGAAGACCATGCCGATGTTGCGGCGATGCGCCGGCACGTTCACGCCCGATTCGGCGTCGAAGATCAGCTCGTCCTTGAACGAGATCGACCCTCCCTGAGGGGTTTCCAGGCCGGCCAGGCAGCGCAGAGTGGTGGTCTTGCCGCATCCGCTCGGTCCGAGCAGGACGAGGAACTCGCCCTCTTCGATGGGTAGGTCCAGATCGTCGACGACGACGTTGTCACCGTACTTTTTGACCAGTCCGGACACTGAGAATCGAGATGTCACGTCAGTTCTCCGTGTTCTTGTCGAGGTTGTTCTTGGTAGGTGTGGTCACGCCGGCACCGGTTCCGCCGTCGACGAGGAGATCGACGCCGGTGATGTAACTGCTGCGCGGTTCGGCGAGGAACAGGATCACCTCGGCGACTTCCTCCGGGGCGCCCCGGCGCTGCATCGGGATGGTGCGGACGTAGCTCTCCACGTCGACGTGATCGAAGTCCGGTACTGCGGTGATCTCGGTGTCGATGCTTCCGGGGCACACGTCGTTGACACGGATCCCCTTGTGGGCCAGTTCGATGGCCGCGACCCTCGTCAGCGCGCGGACACCGAACTTCGACGCTCCGTACGCGCCGAGTTCGGCGGTGGCGACCACTCCTCGCAGAGACGAGATGTTGACCACCGCGCCACCGGCGACCATGTGCCGGGCGGCCGTGCGCACACCGAGGAAGGTGCCCACGAGGTTGAGGTCGACCATGCGCCGGAAACCGTCGAGGGGGGTGTCGGCGAGCGAGGCTCGAATGGCGGCGCCGGCCGAGTTGACCATCACCTGCAGGGGGTGGCCGTCTGCCTCCATCTCGGCGACGACCCGCCCCCAACCCTCCTCGTCTCGCACGTCGAGAACCTTGAACCGTTCCGCCGCGCCGTATTCCGCTGCTGCGGCACGGCCGCGATCGGCGTCGACATCGGTCGGGTAGACCACCGCGCCCCGCGCCGCGAAGGCTGCGGCAGTGGCGGCACCGATCCCCTTGGCTGCACCGGTGATCAACACCCCCGCGCCCTCGAGGTCGCGGGCAGCGGTTTCCCGAGCCCCGGTCACTGGAAGTCCTCCGCCCAGCTCTGCGAGAACTCGCGGACCTTGTCCGGGGTGAGGTTGTCGGTGTCGGGCGTGGCGATGTCCTGCGCGCGGGCGACCGCACCGGGGATGTCGGGAAGCACTGCGGCGTAACCGGAGTTGAGCGCGGTCTGTCCCGCTCGGGTGATCATGAAGTCGACGAGGACCTGGGCCGCATTCGGATTCGGCGCCGCCGACAATGCGCTGGTGTACCAGGGGGTACCCCACGGCGATGGGGGAAGCGCCCAGTTCACGGGTGCGCCGTTGTCCACCTCGGTGACAAGGGGCTGCACCGTGGGGGTCACCCAGATCTCTCCTGAGGTCAGCGCCTGGGCCACTCCGAGTGCGCTCGGGTAGATGCGCGGGGACAACGCCGCGATCTGCTTCCAGTAGTCCTCGCCGTAGGTCTTGGCGAAGTACCGGTACATGTCCACGTAGGACGCGATACCGGTGGGATTGACGACGCCGATCTTGCCCCGGTAGGCGGGGTTCACGACGTCCTGTGGTGTCCGGAGTCCGGCCGGCACGGCGTCGGTGTTCCAGCCGAGGCTGAAGACCGCGGCACTGGTCAGCGCGAACTGGTCGTCGATGAGGCTCTTCTCGGGCTGATAGTCCGGCGCCGTGAGCGCCGGCCCGACCAGATCGCTGGTGTAGGTCCCGGATTCGGCAGCGGTCTTCATCCACGCCGCATCTGTCTGCATGTGAACGTCGGCGATGCCCTTGCCGGTACGGTTCTCGGTCTCGACCTTCGGGTTGATGTCCACATCGGTCCCGCGCACGAAATCGAGGGCGATCTCGGGGTATTCGGCTTCGAACGCCTTCTTGAGCGCCTCGAGGTTCGCCGGTTTCTGGCTGGAGTAGAGAGTCACCTTCCCCTCACTCTTGGCAGCGGCGACCACGTCGTCCCACGAACCGTCCACGGGGCCGCCGGACGCACCGGTGTCCCCACCGCACGCCGCGAGCATGGTCACGGTGGCGACCGCGGCCGTGATGGCGGCCAGTGCGCGGGTCATACCTCTCATGCGACATCTACCTTCCGTCAGGGGTTTCCGGCGCCGGATGATCCGCGATGACCGCGGCCGGCTGATCCGGTGATCTCAGCGCGACCGGGGGATCGAACTGAACTGATCTCAGTTCTGAAATTTAGCCGCGGTTCCTAGTGATGTCAATCACGAACCTGCCTCATTTCTCATGAGGTCATACCTCTGGGTCGACTCGGTTCGGCACGCGTGCGGACCGGACGCACACGACGCCGCTACCCGCGTTCCCGCAGGTAGCGGCGTCGTGGACAGCGTGACGAAGGTGTAAGCCTCGATCCGAGGCGGAATCAGGCGAACGAGACCTCGGGCGTTCGCGCAATGAGCAGTCGCCGCACGCGGCCGGCGCCGTTCACCTGGGCCGTGGCGGTGAAGGAGGCCTCGAACTCCCCCGCCCGCGTGGTCCGTCCGAGAACCATCTCGCACCCGTCGGCAGTCACGCCGATATCGATGTGGTGGACCAGCACGCTCTTCTCGCGCTGCTCGAGGTAACCGATCAGACCCGCGCGGTCGCCGACGAACTCGGCCGACTGCCCCGCGCCCTTGGAGAACTGCACCGACATGACGAAGTCGTCGGCGATCATCCCCAGGACCCGATCCGGATCGTCGGAATCCATGTACTCGAACCACTGCGCGAGGATCGGGGTGATGGTGGTCGTTGTCATCGATTGACTCCTTCGGGAAGCAGGGCGAAGTCCGGGCTGAAGCTCACCTGATAGCGGTCGACGAGACCGTCGTCCCCGATGTGCATCGCCCCGACGAAGAACCCCGTGGTGCGGACGTCGTCCTCGGTGACCGAGCCCTGCGCGAACTCGAGATCCTGGTCGGCCGCGAGCCGGGCGAGGACGTGTTTCCGGTTGACCGGCGGGCGATTTCGAAGATACTCGAGCATCTTGTCGCGCCCGGAACCGCGGTTCTCACCGGTCGGCAGGATCATCGCGAACTCGACGTCCGGCGCCAGCATGGCCACCGCCTCGTCGAGTCGTCCGGCGTCGATCGTCGCGTAGTAGTTGTCGATCACAGTCATGAGCTGAACTTAGTTCAGGATTGGTGGCCCGTCGAGTATTGACTTCAGTTCAGGTGGCAGTTAGAACTGAAGTGAATCCAGTTCAACTCGAACACCCTCGAAGGAGAATCCCATGATCGACACCGACCACATCATCCTGGAGAAGGACGGCCCCGTCGCTCGCGTCTGGCTGAACCGCCCGCACAAGAAGAACGCGGTCACGCCGGAGCTGCTGCACCGTCTCGACGAGATCATCACCGAGGTCGACAACGACCCCGATCTGCTCGTTCTGGTGTTGCGCGGCAAGGGAAACCAGTTCTGCTCGGGCTTCGACCTCGACGTCCTCCTCAGCGACTACGTCGGCAGCACCACCGCCATGGACGTCGCCGTGCTCTCGGCCAAGGTCTGTGACCGGCTGTACTCGATGAACACCCCGTCCGTCGCCGTCCTCGAGGACTACGTCACCGCCGGCGGCTTCGAGCTCATGATCTCGTGCGACTTCGCCATCGCCGCAGACGATGCCAAGATCGGCGACTTCCACATCCGTCGCGCCCTGTTCGGCGGCGCCGGCCCGATCTACCGCCTGCCGCGCATGATCGGCGTCCGCAAGACCAAGGAGCTCATGCTCACCGGCAAGCTGCTGTCCGGTAAAGAAGCCACCGAGTGGGACCTGATCAACGCTTCGGCACCGGCCGCCGACCTCGACAAGCTCGAGGCCGAGTTCATCGCTCCGCTCATCGACAAGAGCCCGTTCATGATGAAGCTGACCAAGATGACGATCGACCGCGGTCTCGACGCCGACATCCAGTCGCTGATGGTCATGGAGCACCTGGCCGTGGGCAACGCACTGCAGTCCGAGGACGCCAAGGAAGGCGTGAACGCGTTCCTGCAGAAGCGTGAGCCCAAGTGGGTCGGCCGCTGATCGCTCGGCCACATATCAGCTGAGAAGCCAGCCCTCGAGAAAACAGAGAAGAACTGAAAGGGGAGGAACATGACGGTCGACGACAGTGCCGTCCGGAACGCCGTCGCCGACGACGCGACGGATCCCGCGGTGCTCCACGGATCGGAATGCACGGTGTGCGGTACGGTCGGCTTTCCCGCCGGCACGTATTGCTCGCGATGCGCAACCGCCACCGCCCGTCCGCGTGAGCTGAGCACCCGCGGCACCGTCTGGGCCTACACGGTGCAGCGTTTCGCACCGAAGTCGCCGCCGTATGTTCCTCCCCCCGAGGGCTTCTCCCCGTTCGCGATGGGATATGTGGAACTTCCCGAGGGCATCCGCATCGCGGGCATCCTCGAGGCCGACACCCTCGACGACCTGCAGGGAGCTCCCGCCACCCTCATCGCGACCCAGCCCGTTCCACGTTTCCTCGTGCTGCCCGAACCCACCGCCGACCAGGAGGACCGACGATGAGCGACGACGTCTTCATCATCGGCGCCGGACTGTCGAAGTTCGGGCGCCAGAACGGGATCAGCGGGCGCCAGATGGCGGTCACCGCCATCCAGACCGCACTCACCGATGCCGGCCTCACCTGGCCCGACGTCCAGGTCGCCTTCGGCGGCAGCGACGGATCCGGGCTCGCCGACACCCTCGTCGCCGAGCTGGGCTTCACCGGTATCCCCTTCACCAACGTCAAGAACGGTTGCGCCACAGGCGGAAGCGCACTCGTGTCCGCGGTCAACGCGGTCCGCGCCGGTGCCGCCGACATCGCCCTGGCCGTCGGCTTCGACAAGCACCCGCGCGGCGCATTCGACCCCCTCCCCGCGGAGTGGGGCCTGCCCGAGGGGTACGGCGAGGCCGGCCTCATGGTCACCACCCAGTTCTTCGGTTCGAAGATCGCCCGCTACATGAACGCCCACGGGATCTCCCGGGACACCCTGGCCGAGGTGGCCGCGAAGGCCTACCGCAACGGGGCGCTCAACCCCAACGCGTGGCGTCGGGATCCCATGCCCGCCGACGTGATCCGCGACGCCGACATGGTCAACGACCCGCTCACCCGCTACATGTTCTGCTCCCCTGGTGAAGGCGGGGCGGCAATCGTGGTGGCGAGCGAGTCCGCCGTACGCAGACTCGGCGGTCGCCCGGTCACCATCAAGGCGATCAGCCATCGCACCCGCCAGTTCGGTTCCTTCGAGGTCTTCAGCCCGGCGGTCCAGGGCAGTGGTGAACCGATCAGTGTCAGCACCGACGCCGCTCGGGCCGCCTTCGAGCAGGCCGGCATCGGGCCGGCAGACGTCGATGTCGCGCAGCTCCAGGACACCGAGAGCGGCGCGGAGATCATGCACATGGCCGAATGCGGGTTCTGCGAGCACGGCGAGCAGGAAGAGTGGATCGCCCAGGGTCGCACGGAGATCGGCGGCACTCTGCCGGTCAACACCGACGGCGGATGTATCGCAAACGGCGAGCCGATCGGCGCCTCCGGCCTGCGTCAGGTCCACGAGATCGTCACACAGTTGCGCGGTGAGGCGGGTGACCGGCAGGTCGACAATTCGCCGAAGGTCGGATTCACCCATGTCTACGGTGCGCCGGGCATCAGCGCCTGCACCGTTCTCGCCGTCTGACCCACTACTCTCACCGATCGGATCGACATGACGACCACACTGCCGGATCTGGCGACCTTCACCGACGATGCGCACACCTGGCTCTCGACGATCGCCCCGCGCCGTACCGATGCGGTGTGGGGCGTGGGCAGCGACTCCGTCGCCGTCTTCGAGAACTGGACCCCCGAGGAGGAGCGGGCCCACACCGACGCGATCTCCGCCTATGAGCGGACCAAGTTCGACGCCGGCTGGGGCGCTCTGACCTGGCCGGAGGCCTACGGCGGTCGCGATCTGCCGATGTCCTACGAGCTGGCCTTCCGCGCCGCCGAGGACCACTACGACATCCCCAAGCGAACCGAGATGTTCTCGGTCACACAACAACTCGTCGCACCGACCATCGCCCAGTGGGGCACGCCGGATCAGCAGGAGCGGTTCGTCCGGGCAATGCTGCGGACCGACCTCATCGCGTGCCAGCTCTTCTCCGAGACCGAGGCCGGCTCCGACCTCGCCGCGGTCCGGACCCGCGCGGTCCGCACCGAGGACGGCAACTGGCGTCTCGACGGCCACAAGGTGTGGACCTCGGGCGCCCTCGTCGCCGATTTCGGTGTGGCCGTGTGCCGTACCGATCCCCAGGCGGCGAAGCACAAGGGACTCACCGTCTTCCTCGTCCCGATGGACGTCGATGGCCTCACCGTGCGACCGATCCGGCAGATGACCGGCGGCAGTTCCTTCAACGAGGTCTACCTCGAGGGTGTCGTGCTCGACGACTCGCTCCGACTCGGACCGGTCGGCGAGGGGTGGTCGGTGGCCCTGACCGTCCTCGCCGCCGAGCGTCTCGACGGCGCCGGACTGGGTCTGGCCAACGCCGATCAGGCCCTCGAACTCGCCCGCCACCTGGGACGCGAACTGTCGGATGTGGAGCGCGACAAGGTCGCCGACCTCGCCACCCGGACCGCGGTCCAGCGGATCGCCGGGATGCGGGTCGCCCAGGCCATGCTCGGCGGTGTCGACCCCGGCCCGGAGGCGTCGTTGGGCAAGCTGCTCGCTGTCGACACCATGGCACGAACCAGCGAGCTGGTCCGCCTTCTCCTCGGTCGAGATCTGGTCGCCGACAACGGGACCTGGGGCAGCTTCGCCTGGACCGAGCACGTCCTCGGGGCTCCCGGTTACCGGATCGCCGGCGGCACCGACGAGATCCAGCACAACATCATCGCCGAGCGCGTCCTCGGCCTCCCGAAGGAGCCACGACTGTGACCCCCACCCTGGAGCAGCGCGTCACCGACCGCCTGCAGGCCTCCCACGGGCTGACCGTGGATTCGTTCGCGGTGCTTCCCGGCGGACACTCCGGGCTGACCTTCCGCGTCGGAACCCTCGACGACGCCGGGTCCCGCAGCGAATGGGTCGTGAAAGCGGTTCCCGAGGGTCAGAAGTCGATCGGCCGGCACGACATGCTGCGGCAGGCCACGATCCTGACGGCTCTGGCCGACACCGACGTGCCGGTGCCCCGTGTGCTCGAGGTCGACCGTGAGGAACCCGCCTGGTTCGCCATGGAACTCGTTGCCGGTGAGTCGCTCGAGCCCGTCCTCGACGACCCAGCCGTGGCTCCCGACCTCGCTGCGGCCCGGATGCTGCGCGCCGCCGAGATCCTCCCCCGTCTCCATGCCGTCGATCACCGGAAACTCCCCGGTCTCGCCGGCGACGTGGCCGGACCGGTGCTGTCGCCCGGTGACGAACTCGCCCGTTGGGGCAAGACACTGGGCGCGGTACCGCCCGAGCTCGTCGTCGGCGGTGCCGAACTCCTCGACGCCCTGGCCGCCACGGTGCCCGACCCCATCGCACCTTGCCTCGTCCACGGTGACTACCGGCTCGGCAACATCATCTCCGACGGTGTCGAACCGGTCGCGCTGATCGACTGGGAGATCTGGAGCATCGGCGACCCGCGCGTCGAACTCGGCTGGTTCCTGGTGTTCGCCGACGGGACCAACTTCCCTGGAGTCGGCCGCGAGGTTCCCTCCCTGCCGAGCGCCGAGGAACTCGTCGACGCGTACACCGCGGGTGGACCCGCTCTGCCCGATCTCGCCTGGTTCGACGCCCTCGGACGTCTCAAGATGGCGGCGATCATGGGCCACAACCTGCGCCGGCACCGCGAGGGACGCCACCACGATCCCGATCAGGAGAAGCTGCCCGCCACCATCTCCCGCCTCATCGAGACCGGCACCGCACTCATGGCTCGCACGTAGCCGAGAAAACCACCCCTACCCGACCATCCGATTTCAGGAGACTCCCCGTGGACTTCGCCTACTCCGACCGGACGCGCGACCTCGCCGTCCGGCTCGAGTCGTTCATGACCGACCACGTCCTGCCCGCCGAGAAGATCTACGACGAGCAGATCGAGGCCAACGACAACCCGCACGAGCAGCCGCAGATCATGCGTGACCTGCAGAAGACCGCCCGCGACCTCGGTCTGTGGAACCTCTTCATGACGCACGACGGACTCGGCGCCGGGCTCACCAACCTCGAGTACGCCCCGCTCGCCGAGATCGTCGGACGTTCGATCATCGGCAACGAGGCCATCAACTGCTCGGCCCCGGACACCGGCAACATGGAGATCCTCGCCATGTACGGCACCGAGGCGCAGAAGGCACAGTGGCTGAAGCCGTTGCTGGACTGCAGCATCCGCTCGGCGTTCGCCATGACCGAACCCGCGGTCGCCTCGTCGGACGCCACCAACATCACCTCGACGATCCGCCGCGACGGCGACCACTACGTGCTCAACGGCCGCAAGTGGTACACCTCCGGAATCCTCGACCCGGACTGCAAGCTCATCATCTTCATGGGCAAGTCCGATCCGGACGGGCCCACCTACCGCCAGCAGAGCATGATCCTGGTGCCGACGGACACTCCCGGTATCGAGGTCATCCGCGACCTCCCGATGTTCGGGTTCAAAGACCGTCTCGGCCACGGCGAGGTCCAGTTCACCGACGTCCGGGTGCCGGTGGAGAACATGCTCGGCGAGGAGGGCGACGGTTTCGCCATCGCGCAGGGTCGCCTGGGACCGGGGCGCATGCATTACGCGATGCGCGCGGTGGGCATGGCCGAACGTGCGCTGGACATGATGTGCCGCCGCGCCCAGGAGCGCGTCGCGTTCGGTGGCCCGCTGGCGAGCCGCGGTGTGGTCCGCGAGTGGATCGCCCGCAGCCGGATCGAGATCGACCAGATCCGCCTGCTCGTCCTGTACTCGTCCTGGCTGATGGACACCCAGGGCAACGCCGCCGCCCGCTCCGAGGTCGCGGCCATCAAGGTCTCCGCCATGGAGGTCGCGCACAAGGTCGTCGACCGGGCGGTCCAGACCTACGGCGCCGCCGGCGTCAGCAACGACACCGTCCTGGCCCGACTCCACGCGATCACCCGCGCACTGCAGATCGCCGACGGCCCCAACGAGGTCCACCTGCGCACCATCGCCCGACTGGAAGTGAAGAAGCACTCGTGAGCAACGAACTGAACGGCAAGGTCGCTCTGGTCACCGGCGCGAGCCGGGGACTCGGACTGGCCATCGCCCGGGGTCTCAAGGAAGCCGGCGCAACGGTCGTCGTCGCCAGCCGCAAGCTCGACGCCTGCGTGGAGGCCGTCGCCGCCCTCGACGACGTGACGACCGGTGAAGCGCATCCGCTCGCACTGCACGTCGGCCGCTGGGATGAGCTCGAACCCGCCGTCGACGGCATCATCGAACGTCACGGAAGCCTGGACATCCTGGTCAACAACGCCGGCATCGCGCCGCTCGAGAAGGACCTGATGTCGGTCTCGGAGTCCTTGTGGGACAAGACCATCGAGGTCAACGTCAAGGGACCGTTCCGGCTCATGGCGGTGGCCGGCGATCGGATGCGCGCCAACGGCGGCGGCTCGATCATCAACATCTCGAGCATCGGGGCGGTGCGCCCGAGCCCCGCCGAGGCGATGTACGCGGCGGCCAAGAACGGCCTCAACGCCCTCACCCAGGCGTTCGCGCAGGAATACGCACCGACGGTGCGCGTGAACTGCGTGATGCCCGGCAGCTTCGCCACCGACATGGCGGAGAATTGGGACGAGGAGTTCATCGGGCTGGTCACCAACCGCCTTCCCGCCGGACGCCTCGGACGGCCGGAGGAGATCGCCGGGATGGTCACCCATCTGGCGAGCGACGCCGCCGGTTACACGACCGGCGCATTGATCCCGGTCGACGGCGGCCGGACCGCGGTCTACTGAGGGGAGAACCATGACCATCGACACAAGTGATCATCCGGGAGGTTCCCCGGCGGCACTCTTCGGGCTCGCGGGCAAGACCGCGGTCGTGACCGGGGCGTCGTCGGGCCTGGGCCTGGGCTTCGCCGCGACGCTCGCCGGGGCTGGCGCCACGGTCTACGCGGCCGCACGCCGGCTCGACCGTCTGCAGGAGCTCGCCGACAAGTACCCCAGCGTCGTCCCGTTCCGTTGCGACGTCACCGACGACGCCGACCGTCGCGCACTCATCGACACGGCGTTCGACGCAGCAGGCAGCGTCGACATCCTGGTGAACAATGCCGGTATGGCCGGCCCGCCCCACGCCGAGCAGGAGACACCCGAGGGTTTCGCCCGCATCCTCGACCTGAACCTCCTCGCCGGTTTCCACCTGTCCACCCATCTCGTCACCCGCCTGACCGAGAACGCCGCCGACGACACCCCGGTCAACGCGTCGATCATCAACATCGCGTCGGTCGTCGGCCTCGTGTCGACCGCCCCCATCGGCGGGGCGTCGTACGCCGCGTCGAAGGCCGGCACCCTCGGCATGACCCGAGAGCTCGCCGGCCAGTGGGGCCGCCGCGGCGTGCGGGTGAACGCCGTCGTCCCGGGCTGGTTCGACACCGAGATGACCGACGGGCTGTTCACCAACGAGAAGTCGGCCGGCTGGGTCCGTCGCAACACGATGCTGGGCCGAGGCGGACGCGAGGGCGAGGTCGACGGCGCCGTGCTGTTCCTGTCCTCGGATGCGTCCTCCTACGTCACCGGGCAGACCCTGGTCGTCGACGGCGGGTGGACCGCACGATGAACACCACCCATCCCCATCACGTCGGAACTTCCCTGAGTGAGGCGAAATGAAGACTCTGGCAACCGAATTGCTCGAACGGGCAAGCAGCACCCCCGACGCCATCGCGGTCGTCGACCAGTTCGGTGAGCACGCGATCGGCACCGTCGTCTCGACGGCACAACGAGTCGCCGATGCCATCGCCGCGCACCGCGACGAGGCCCCCACGGTGATCGTCCAGGCCGACAACACCTGGCTGACCCTGGCCTGCGTGGTGGCCACCGGCCTGCGCGACGGCGTCGTCGCGGTCCTGAGCCCGCACGCAACCGCCTCCGAGTTCGACCTGGCCGTCGAGGACATCGCACCCGACGTGGTCATCGCCACCGACGAGGTGCTCGAGCACTGGGGCGCCACGGACGGCCGGTTCGGTCATCGCCTGCTCGCCGGGGACCGGACCGTGCTCGCCGCGGACACCTTCGGCGCAATCGACCGTTGGGCCGGCGGCTCCGCCGTCGCGATGACCTCCGGCTCGACCGGACGGCCCAAATGTGTTGTGCAGTCCGAGAAAGCCATTCGCTACGCGGCCCAGTCGACCATCGAGATCGTCGGGCTCCGCCCCGGCGAGGCAGTGGGCGCGTTCGTCCCGCTGTCGTCGGTGGCGGCGTTCTGCTTCGGCCTCTACCTGCCCGCCTACCTCGGCGGCCGGATGGTCAGCATCGAGCGCTGGACCCCCGCGGGAGCCCTGGAGGCCATGCGCCGCCACGAGGTGGCCTGGACGATGCTCGTCCCCACGATGGCGCTCCAGCTCTCCATCGCCGACGGCGCCGACCAGCCGTTGACCTCACTGCGTGCCATGACGGTGGGCGGCGGACCGATGAACGTGCGTGCGCTGCGTGAGGCCGAGGAGACCCTGGGAACCACGTTCCTGCGCGTGTTCGGCATGTCCGAATGCCTCGGCCACACCAGCCCGCTGCCGACCGACCCGCCGGAGCTGCGTCTCGGACGCGACGGAAAGCCGTTCCCGGGCACCGTCGTCCGCGCCGTCGACGCATCCGGCGCCGAGTTGCCGCCCGGTCAGATCGGTGATGCACAGGTGCGCGGCCCGTCGCTGTTCGTCGGGTACGCGCGCGGCGGTGTCCCGCAACCCCCGGAGCTGACCGCCGACGGTTTCCTGCCCACCGGCGACCTCGTCGAGGTCGGCGAGGACGGCTTCATCCAGGTCATGGGCCGACAGAAGCAGATCATCATCCGCGGCGGACGCAACATCGACATCAACGAGGTCGAGAGTGCCATCGCCGGCCTGCCCGGGGTGGTGCAGGTCTGCGTGGTCCCGGTTCCCGACGACCTGCTCGGCGAACGGGCCGCGGCCCTGGTCGTCGCGGGGGACGCAGAGATCACGCTCGAGTCGATCACCGCACAACTCGACCAGTCCGGATTCCCGAAGTTCAAGTGGCCCGAGTACGTCTTCTCGGTCGAGGACCTTCCCCAGAACCGGGTCGGTAAGCTCTCGCGACCCGACGCCATCTCGCTGGCCAGCCGGCTCGCCGGACGTACCCACGAAAACGCCTGACCCGCAACGACGCTAGGAAACGACATGTTCAATCTGATGGTGCTCGCATCCCGACCGAGCGACTGGACCCACGACCAGTTCATCGAGTGGTGGCGCGGCGAGCACGCCGATGTCACCTACCCGCTCCCCGGCCTCCTGCGCTGGCAGCACACCGAGATCGTGGAGGGATTCGATGAGAAGTCCTCGGGGTGGGACGGATTGTCGGTCCTGAGCTTCGCATCCCGGGAAGCCCTCGAGGCGGCCCTGCGCAGCCCCGAGTGGGCGGCGGCGGTCGAGCATGTCGGCGCGATGCGCGGACGTCGGATGATCTGGTACGGCGACGAGAAGACCATGGTGCCGCTGACTGCACCGACGCCGTGAACCGTTCGGCCGTGAGCCGTACGGCCGTGAGCCGTACGGCTTGGCTCGAGCCGGGATGCCACCCCGTCGTCGACGGCGTGCACCGCATCCCGCTCGAGCTGCCCCAGGACGGACTGCGGGCGGTGAATGTCTATGTGCTCGAAACCGACTCGGGGCTCGCCCTGATCGACGGCGGATGGCACCGACCGGGCACCCACGAGGAGATGTCCACCGCCCTCGCCTCGATCGGTCGCCGACCGCACGAGATCACCGACATCTTCGTCACGCACATCCACCGCGATCACTACACGTTCGCCGTCGAACTCCGGCGCCGATACGGCTGCGCCATCCACATGGGCGCGCGCGAGGCACACGGGCTCGTCGAGATCGCCCGGATCAACAGCAATGTGCCGGAGGAGTCACTCATCCAGGCCCGTCGGTCCGGCGCCTACGAACTCGCCGACGAGGTCTACCGCCTGACGGTCGACGAGCCGTTCGACGTCGACGACTGGGACACCCCGGACACCTGGCTGCAACCGGGACTGTTGCCGTTGCCCGGCCGACGTATCGAGGCGGTACACACCCCCGGCCACACCAAGGGCCACATGGTCTTCCACGACCTCGACACCGGCCTGTCGTTCACCGGCGATCACATTCTGCCGACGATCACACCGTCGATCGGTTTCGAACTCGGCGTCTGGGACCTCCCCCTCGCCAAGTTCCTGAGCTCCCTCGAACTGATGGTCGCGGACGAGTCCCCGCGCACGATCGCCCCGGCGCACGGCGACGTCGGTGGCCTCGTCGGCGAGCGCGCCCAGGTCCTCCTGGAACACCACCGGAGAAGGTTCGACGAGATCCTGGCGGTGCTCGACGACGCCGGGCGCGCACTGCCCGGTCACCAGGTTGCCGAGAGACTCCTCTGGACTCGCCACAATCGACCCTTCTCCTCGCTCGACACCTTCAACCGGCTGATCGCCGTGTGCGAGACGATGGCGCACCTCGATGTCCTCGTCGTTGACAGCCGGCTCACGGTCCGGTGCATCGACGGCGTGGACCACTTCCGCAGATGATCTCCTCGACGCAGGTGGTGACGCTCGCGCGCCGACCCCGCGGGCCTCTGCGCGCCGGTGATCTCGCCATCACCGACCAGGCTCTGCCACCGCTGCGCCCCGGGGACGTGCTCGTGCGGAACACCTGGCTGTCGGTCGATCCGTCGATCCGGATCAGACTGGCCGAGACGACCCCGGACGGATACCTCCCCCCGTTCGCACTCGGCGAACCTCTCGCAGGTCTGGCGCTGGGAGTCGTCGTCGATTCCCGATCGCCGGAGTTCGCTGTTGGACAACATGTCTCACACCTGTGTGGTTTCCGCGAGCATGCCGTCGTCCGTGCCGACGGCGCGACTCTCGGCGGATACGGCGGCCTCTCGGTCGTCGACACCCTGGACCACCCTCCCCAGTGGTTCCTGGGCCCGCTGGGCAGTTCGGGACTGACCGCCTACGCGGGCGTGCACGCGGTCCTCGACGTCAAACACACCGACACGGTGTGGGTCTCGGCTGCGGCCGGCGCCGTGGGCGGTCTCGTCGCACAACTGTCACGCCTGCGCGGTGCCACCGTCGTCGGTTCCGCCGGCAGTCCGGCGAAGGTCGAGTACCTCCGCGAGCGACTCGGACTCGATGCCGCCTTCGACCATCGCCGGTCCCCGTTGACCGACCGGTTGGCGGAAACGGTACCCGCAGGCATCACCGCCTACTTCGACAGCGTCGGCGGCGATCATCTCGAAGCGGCTCTGGATGCGATGAACCCCGGTGGTCGGGTCGCCGTGTGCGGGGCCATCGCCGCGTACGACGCCGAGACGCCACCGCCGGGTCCCCGCAACCTCTTTCAACTGGTCTCCAAGAGCATCACCGTGCAGGGTTACCGCGCGGGCTCCTACAACGACCTTCTCCCGGCCATGCAGCGCGAGATCGGCGAACACCTGGCGCAGGGCCGGATGCACTACGAGGAAACCGTTTTCGACGGTCTGGAGTCCGCACCCGCGGCTCTGGCCGCGATGCTCGAGGGACTCACCACCGGGAAGACGCTCGTGCGTCTGGACGAGAACAGGAGTTGACCATGCTGGCAGTACAACTCACCGAATGGGGGCGTCCCCCGGTGGTGCGGGAGATCGCCGACCCGGAGCCGACCGGCACCGAACTTCTCCTCGACGTCGACGCCGCAGGACTCTGCCTGTCCGACCTGCACGTCATGGACACCCCGTCCGGCGTCTTCGACTACCCGTTGCCCCTGACCCTCGGCCACGAGGTGGCCGGGACCGTGCGTGCGGTCGGACCTCAGGCCGATCCCGCCTGGATCGGCGAAACGGTCGTCGTGCACGGGATCTGGTCATGCGGAACCTGCCGAAACTGTGCCCGTGGACGCGAGAACTACTGCCTCTCACTGGCTCGCAAGCCCGGGGGCCGGAACCCACGGATCGGAAACGGACTCGGACATCACGGTGGTCTGGCCGAACGCCTGCTGGTTCCGTCGGCGGATGTGCTGGTCCCGACCAACGGTCTCGATCCGACGGTCGCAGCGCCTCTCGCGGACGCCGGCCTCACCGCCTACCACGCCATCTCGTCGAACTCCGATCTCATCGACGCGTCGACGGTCGCCGTCGTCATCGGCGTCGGGGGCCTGGGCCACATGGCCATTCAGATCCTGCGTGCCATGGGTGTGGGTGCGGTGATCGCGGTCGACAACCGTGAGCAGGCCCGCGCGTTGGCCCTGGCCCTGAAGGCCGACGCGTCGTATCCGTCGGTCGACGAAGCGGCGGAGGACATCCGCGCACGCGGCGGAGCCGACATCGTCCTCGACTTCGCCGGCGCCCCGGCGACGGTCGAACCAGCCACCACCGTCCTCGGTCCCGGGGGCCGCCTGGTGATCGTGGGGACCGCCGGCGGTCGCGTGACGGTCGGCAAGGACGTCGGCCTCGCCTCGGGCTGGCAGGTCCGAGCGCCGTTCTGGGGCACACGATCCGACCTCGCCGCGGTGGTGGCGCTGGCCGCCGCCGGCAAACTCACAGCAGAGACCGTGACCTTCGACCTGCGTGATGCACCCGAGGCGTACGAGCAGTTGCGCCGCGGCGAGCTGCCCGGCCGCGCGGTCGTCCTTCCGAAGCACTGAGCCGCTACGACGACGAAAGGAGCGCCCGACCTGGCGGTCGGGCGCTCCTTTTGTCGCTTCAGGTGCGTCGGGTCAGCGCACCGACAGGGTTGAGCTCGCGGTGTTCGCGGCCGTCAGGCCGAAGGTCAGCGCTGTCGCCAGGCCGCCGCCGTAGGCGCGGTACCAGAGCCCACCGGTGTCCGATCCTGCCGCAAGAAGACCCGGAATCGGTTGTCCCGCTTCGTCGAGCACCCGGGCTTCGGTGTCGATCAAGATTCCGTAGAAGGGGAAGGTGACCGCGGGGACCGTCTCGATGATGTAGTACGGGGCCTCGTCGAGCGGTTGCGGGTCGAGCGTGTGCGCCGGTGAGGCCTTGTTCTCCTTGATCGCCTCGTTGTACTCGGTGATCGCGGCGGCGATGGCCTTGCCGTCGTAGCCCCACTCCTCGGGAAGGTACTCGAACTCCTCCAGGGACTCGGCCATGCCGACCCGTCCGCCGCGCTTGGCGGTGATCCCGAACTTGTCCGGGGCGACGGCACCTTCGACGTAGGGCGCCGTCATCCAGTCGCGGTACACACGCGCGTCGGCGACCAGGAGACCTCGTGCCTCGGGCTGCTCGAGGAGCTCGATGGTGTTCAGGTGATCGCCCAGGGTCTCGTCGACGAAACGCTTGTTCTCGACGTTGAACAGCAGGCAGTGCTCACTGTAGTACAGCGCCAGTTCGACGAAGTCGTCCTCTCCCAACGAGATTCCGCTCGGGATGAGGTGTCCGTAGAACCCTGCGTGCTCCTTGCCGAAGGCGGCCCCGACCTCGCGTGCGAGTCGGTGTCCGCCGCCGGCGCTGTTCGGGTTGGAGCGCAGTTCGATCGTCCGCGCTTCGGGATGCAGGTGGCGCGCTCGGAGTTCCGGATCGGCCTGGAATCCCCCGGTGGCGATCACGGTGTAGGCCGCACGGATCTCCCGCTCCTCGCCGTCTGCCGAGGTGACCACGGCGCCCACGACGGTGCCGTCTTCGACGATGAGCCGGCGGGTCTCGGTGTTGAGGAGGAGCTCGTTCCCGGTCTCGCTCAGTTTCTTCCGGCACAGCTCGAGGAAGTGGTTGGTGTCGAACTTGTATCCGGCTCCGTAAGGCAGGATCGGCTGGCGTTCGCCCACATCGGCACCGAACGACCGCAGCCACTCGACGGCCTCCGGGAAGCGGTCAACGAGGTGTCGACGCAGTTCGTCGTCGCCGCCCGGGTTGTGCTTGTCCATCGCGCCGTGGTCCGGCATCGACCACACGTAGCCAGCGTACCGGGCCGACCCGCCGATGTCGCCGGCGACGTCGACCATGCAGACCCGGAGCCCGGCCTCCGCGGCGCGAGCACCGACAGTGCAACCTGCCATGCCGGCTCCGATGATGAGCAGGTCGTATCGATTGTCGGTCAAGCCAACCTCCATTGCCATTCCTGAACTGATATCAGTTTATGATGCTGCTCGGGCCGCTGTGATGTCAACAACAGCGGATAGGTTCTGCGCGCCAGGTCTCTCGATGAGGGGTTTACCGGTCTTGACCCGTCGCGGTGATCCTCGACGCACTGCCGAGAACGGTCCGCGGTGCGCGCCGAGGTGAGGGAGACTGCTCCCATGCGTGAGGTCACCGAATCCAGTGGAACCACCGACGCGTCCGAGGGCGAGGACAGCCCGTACACCCCTCGCTACACCCGTGACGAGCTCATCGAGAAGCTCGGCGTTTCCGCGGAGTTCGCGGAGAAAGCGTGGAATGCCTTCGGATTCGCGCGGAGGTCGTCGGAAGAGAAGGTCTTCTCCGATCGCGACATGGAGGCCCTGGAGATGTTCAACGCATCGTCGGGGGCGATGCCGGAGACCACCCAGATCGCGATGGCGCGGGCCATCGGCCAGACCATCTCCCGTCTGGCCGAGTGGGAGGCCGAGCAGCTCCGCGAGATCGCCGACGACCCGACGATCCCCTGGACGTTGGAGCAGATGAGCGAAGCACTCGGCCAGATCCAGCACCTCATCTGGCGCCGGCACATGGCGCTGGCCATCGAACGGCACACCGACCACTCCTCAGAGGAGAAGGTCGACCTCGTCGTCGGTTTCGCCGACATCGTCGGCTACACGAGCCTGTCCCGTCGCATCGATCTGGGTGACCTCGAGGCCTTGCTGGGTTCGTTCGAGGACGACACCTTCGACGTCGTCGTCGATCACGGCGGCCGCGTGGTCAAAACCCTCGGCGACGCCGTGATGTTCACCTTTGACGATTCCGGAGCCGCCGCAGCCGCTGCACTCGAGATCCATCGCCTCTCCGAGAGCGACCACCTGCCGCCGCTCCGGGTCGGCCTCGCCCGTGGCGCGGTGCTCCCCCGCCTCGGTGACGTCTTCGGCGAACCGGTCAACATCGCGTCGCGACTGACGAGTTCCGCACGTCCCGGAACCACCCTGGTCGACGATTCGGTCGCCACCCAGATCGCCGACGACGACCGGTTCTATCTCAAGTCGATGCCGTCCCTCCGCGTTCGCGGTTACAAACACCTCAAAGCCCGTGTGCTGGAGCCTCATCGCGACGGACCACTCAGCGACTGACCGGCGAACCTCAACTCGACCGGCAGACTTCGATCGACGTCTGTGAGTCGAGTTGAGGTTCGCCGGTTGGCTGTGGATGGCGTTCGCGCGGTCCGGCCGCCACGAATTACGCTGTCTCGACGAGGAAAGAGGGCAGCGTGGACCGAGGACGATCGGAAAACTGGCGAAGCACGCGCCGCTACTCCGGACGACACCGCGGAGTGGACACCCGCACACCGCAGGAGAAGTGGGCGGAACGTCGCGACCGGGCGCGCCAGGAATTCGTCGACGACATCAGGGAACGCGTACAGCTGTGGCTGGAGTGCTTGCCGTCGTTCATCGGATTCGCGTTCGGGGTATTCGTCGGTGTCAGCGTTTGGAGATGATCATGCAGTGGAGCGCGGGGGTGAGATGACCGAAGATATGCATACCGGCCGGTGGCGCCGGCCGAAGACCTATCTGACGGGCCGGTTCTCCATGCTCGTCACCTACCCGATCTCGTCCTTCTGCCTCGGCCTCCTCGTCGCCTACCTGATGGTCCGGTGATGGCTGAAGACCCCTACAACGGCCCGCCATTGATGCGCAGCGGACGCCGGTACACACCGCGTCACCTTGACGAAGACTTTCCGCGAGGCTGGTCTTACTGGTTCGGGTACACATGGAAGCAACTCAAGTGGAAGCTCGAAACACTGCCGTCCGTCGTCGCGTTCGTTGCGGGCTTGTTCATCGGGCTGGGGCTTTTCTCGTAGAGGCACGCCACCGGCGAACCTCAACTCGACCGGCAGACTTCGATCGACGTCTGTGAGTCGAGTTGAGGTTCGCCGGTTGGCTGTGGATCGAGATCTGCAGGCCGCGACCTGACGAACTACGGTGACGACCGAACATCTATGGTGGTTCGCGACATCAAAGGGGGGATTTGTGTCGGACTTGGTTGTTGACCCATCAGCACTCGACACCGCAGCGACGGATGTCTCGAACTGCGCCTCACGGTTGATGGCGCTCGAGCTGACGTCGTACGCAGGCCTCGAGGGCACATCGTCGACCTTCGGTGAACTGGCCGGCAACTTCAAGGGTGCGACCGCCGACATGGCAGTCGTGGCAGCCACCGCAGACGAACGCATTGCCACGGCGCTGGCCAACCTGTCCGGCGCGGTGGCCGCGTTCTCGGAGCTGGTGGTGGACGCCAAACACACGACGGTCGAGACCGACACGAAGAGTGCCGGAGAGATCTCGGCGGCCACTCCCTACCCCTCGCGGGATGGCGATCAGAAGCAACACGTTGTCCCCCTCGAGATCCTGTTGTCGGTGCAGTAAAGACCCATGCCACCCAGTTACAACGAGGTGACCTCGTGGAAGCCCGAGGTCATGGCGCAGATCGCCTTCGGCGTCGTGCGACTGCAGGCACATCTGGAGGTCGAAGCGCCCAAGGCAGGCAACCCGGTGCTCAACCTGGCTGCTGCACAATGGCACGGGGAGGCTCGCGGCGCTGCCGACACCCGGGCAGAGGGCGTCACTCGATGGATTAGAAACACCGCCGACGAGTTCGGCGATCTTGCAGAGGTCTTGCAGACCGGCGCAACCAACATTCGCAACGCCATCGCCGCCTTGGAAAGCCGGACCACACTCGCCGACAGCCGGGGTTACATCCTCGACCGTGGAAGCCGCGGCTACGCGATCAACTTCGATCCCGCCCGCGCTCCGGAGGGCGCCGAGTTCGACGCCGGCGAAGCGTTCGAGCACCAGTCCGCGCTGTCAGGCCTCGCTACAGCTGCAGACGACACAGTGACTGCCACTCGCGATGGCATCAACGGTGCACTTGGCGAGATCGGCGGCATCACACCGGCGACCATCGCCGCTAATCGCGGAACTGCCGACCCCACGCTCGCCGAGAGTGACGCAAAAGCAGTGCGGGACGGCACGGCGACACCCGAGCAACGCGGGCGCTACCTTCGAGCCATGGGTTTTACCCCGGCCCAGTTGGAGCAGCTGGCCAATGGGGAGTTGTGCACGATCGAGAGCTCGAGGCTCGAGTACGCACTCGCCGCCGTGGGGCTCAAGGGAATTGATCCAAAGAGTGCAGCTGCTACAGCAGCATTCGCTGCTCTCCAGCGAAGAGCACAGGACATTGCCCACGATTTCAATCCGGACCGGCGAAGTCACGCCGCAAACAGGTCGGGAGTGACCCCAGAACGATCAGCACGCATCAGTTCCACGGCGACAACGCTCGGCAAGCGAATCAACGGCATAGGTATTGCGGTCACCCTCGTAGACGAGTTCGGCGCAGTCGCACGCGGCGAGCAGGGCGTTGTGGACGCTGCGGCCGCTTCCGCAGGATCAATCGCGGGTGGCGCGATCGGTGGGTGGGCAGTCGGAGCCGCCGTGGGTTCCTTCGCGGGACCAGTAGGGACGTTGGTCGGCGCCGGGATCGGCGCGGCAATCGGGAGCAAGTGGGGTTCCGATCTGGCCAAATCGATAACGGGAGGGTAAGTCACTTTGTCCACGCGGGAGGGAGTTAGTTAATGCCGTTCACATCGAGAGATCCGGCTCACGGGCGGCCACGACATCAGGCCAACGACGATCACCGCGGGTTGGCTTACTATTTTTCCGACGCAGGAGTTTGGTTCGGAACGTACCTGCAGAACCTACCTGCAGGTGTGGCACTCGCCCTCGGCATACTCGTCGGGCATTGGCTTGGATCATGATCGCGCCGATTAAGAATACCCACCGTAGTCTTCAGGCTTCCTAGTCGACAGGACGAGACACAATGTCTTCGGAACGTGAAAATACGCCGAGAAAATGGCGCCAACCCGCGACCTACTTTCGCGGCACCCTCGCCACCTTTGTCACATTCCCAGCACTGGCGTTCGCGTTGGGAATCGCAATCGGGTATTGGCTGATTTAGCGCCAGAATGCTACGCCGACTCCTGGATTACAGTCGCGAAGTGCACCCCTGTCGGCAGAAAGGTTACCGGTGATTTCCGCGCTCGAGTACGCCTACGCGAACTACGGCAGCACCGCCACTCTTCACTCGCTCCTACCCGAGATGAAGTTCACCCCTGCATCCGCATGGTACGACGCTGACGAGGCTTCCTGTCGCGAAGCGATGGCAAGTCGCATCCTGCTTCGCTCCGAATCCCCTCTGCCCCCTTTTGTTTCGAACGTGGTCGCCCAGTACTTCACGATTAGTTCGATTGAACCGATCCGCTTGGCCGAAATTGACACATCACTCGACGTAACAGCGCTCCCCGAAGCACTAGTTCTCAGCCATTCGACAGACCTCGACGGATATCTGTGTGTCGACGAGGGCAGTTACGTGGCGAGCAATCTCGATCTGCACCTGAGGCGGTCGCAGCTCGCATACCGCACACCGTCGGGTCAGTCGGCTCTGGCAATTCTTACTGCAACGGCCACCAGCGAGATGTGGGGTTTCATAGAAACAGAGCTTCAGGAACTCGAACAACAATGGCTATCCGCGACCATACGTCCGGTGATCCCATGATCAGGACGGCGACACGGCGATCCAAGTGCGTACGCCCTTCGGAGGCACGTTTACTGTGACCCTGTTGTTCGTCGGGCACGGACTCTTCTCCTGAAACCCGCGACCCCCAGACGCAAACCCGACCCCCAGACTTCGATCGAAGTCGCACAGTCGAAATGACGTCTGCCCGTCACCGCTCGACGACCGCGCTGACCCGAACCTCGCTCGCTTTCACCACCAGCACGACGTCGAGCCCGGTGACAAGCCCCAGGTCGGCGACCGCGGACCAGGTGACCTCGGCCGCGACGACCTGATCGCCGACGTCGGTGTTCACCAGCGCGTGATCGCCGCGTGGGACCACGTCGCGGACGGTCGCACGGAGCGTCGTTCGCGGACTGCCATGTGGCTCTTCGAGATACACTGCGACAGCCCGAGGCGAGAAGGTCGCCGCAGCGGGTGTTCCCGAGACAAGACCACCGGCGGGCACGTCCTCGCCCACCAGCCCGACGACGTGATTGCCTGCCTCGTCGACCACCGTCGAAGCCTCGCCCACACGCCCCACGAACAAGTTGAGGCCGGACAGCGACGCACTGAACCTCGACCCTGGGTTGGTCAACACCTCACGCGTGGAACCGGATTCGACGATCCGACCCTGATCCAGAACGACGATGTCCTCGGCTAACCCGAGAGCGTCGACCGGGTCGTGGGTGACCATGATCGTGGTACGGACGTGATCGGCGAGCAGGCCTCGGAGCAACGCCCGCAGACGACTTGCCACATCGACGTCCAACGCACGGAACGGCTCGTCCAGCAGCAGAATCCGGGGTTCGGCAGCGAGCGCCCTCGCGATCGCGACACGCTGCGCCTGACCGCCGGACAACTCGTCGGGCTTACGGTCGGCGAGATCCGCGACTTCCGTCGCCGTCAACCACCGCTCGACCCGCTCCCGCACCTCGCCCCGCGACAACCGCTGCGCGGACGGCGCGAACGCCACGTTCTCGGCGACCGTCAGGTGCGGGAACAGGCGCGCCTCCTGCGACAGCAGCGAGACACCCCGGCGATGGGGCGGCACGGACACTCGACCGTCCCGAAACACCTCGTCCCCCAGGGCGATCCTTGAAGCATCGCCTCCGCGGAGCAGACCCGCGATGACCCGCAACATCGTCGACTTTCCGGCACCGTTCGGGCCCACGATCGCAGTCGTCCGGCCGGCCACGAACCGATGTTCCACGGACAGCGGCGGCCTCGCCTGGTCGATGACGACCATCAGATCCGCGGCGTTCACAGCGCACCCGTCCCGGTCCGCCGGCGCCGACTGTGCACACCCACGACGATGACCAGCGAGAGCACAACGAGGATGAGCGACAACGGGATCGCGGCCTGCGGGTCGTCGATCGCCGACACGTAGATGGCCAGCGGAGCGGTCTGCGTGATGCCGGGTGCATTGCCGGCGAACGTGATCGTCGCACCGAACTCGCCGAGTGCACGGGCGAATGCGAGCACCAACCCGGCGAGAAGCGACGGCGCCACCAGCGGTAGCGTGACCCGCCACAGCGTCCGAGTCGGTCCCGCGCCGAGCGTCGCAGCCACCTCCTCGTAGCGCGTACCCACCACCCGCACAGCACCTTCGACGCTGATCACCAGGAACGGCAGCGCGACGAACGTCTGCGCCAGCACCACCGCCGTGGTCGTGAAAGCAATGTCGATCCCGGCGTCATGCAGATGTTCGCCGACGATCCCCAGCCGACCGAAGGTGTACAGCAGGGCCAGGCCACCGACCACCGGCGGCAGGACCAGCGGCAGTAGAACCAGCGAGCGCACCACCCGCACGACCCCCCCGTCATAACGCGCAAAGATCACCGCCATCGGCACTCCGATCAGCAGACAGCAGAGGGTGCTGATCGTCGCGGTGATCAGCGAGAGCCGTAGCGCGTCAAGCGAAGACGGCGACGTCACCTGCTCGACAAAGGTGTCCCAGGGCGATCGGAACAACAGCGCCAACGGCGGCAGGACGATGAGCAGGACGCCCAGCGCGGCCAGGACGTAGGTCCAGGCCGGCAAACCTGTCGGATCACGACGAACGAGTCCCGCACGCATGGTCATGGCGCACCGAAGCCCGCGTCGCGCAAGATGCGCTGCCCGCTCTCACCGAGGACGAGGTCCACGAACTGCGTACCCAGCTCGCCGTCCTCCGCACCATCGACCGTCGCGATCGGGTACGCGTTCACCACGTCCGCGAACGCCGGATCGGTCACCATGGCCACCTGGTCGCCGGCCGCGCGGGCGTCGGTCACATACACGACCCCGGCGTCGGCCTGCCCGGCCGTCACCTTGGTGAGTACCGCGCTCACCGATTGTTCCTCCGACACCGCGTCGATGGTGATCCCCGTGTTCTTCTCCACCACATCGGTCGCGGCCCCGCAGGGCTGCGCCGACTGGCACACCACGGCGGTCACGCCGGGTTTCGCGAGATCGGCGAAGGAGTTGACCCCCAGCGGGTTTCCACGCGCGGTGACGATCACCAGGGTGTTGGTCGCGAAGATTTTCGGGTCGACCGCCAGGCCGCCGAGTTTTGCCATGCTCTTCTCGTCGGCGCTCGCGAAGACATCGGCGGGTGCACCCTGCTGTATCTGGTTGGCGAGGGTCGACGACCCGTCGAAGGACAGGCGGACGTCGACGCCGGCATGTTGTTTCTCGAATTCCTCGGCGATCGCGGTGAAGGTCTTCTTCAGCGACGCCGCGGCCGAGACGTCGAGCGTCGACGAATCGTCCGAACCCGTGCCCGACGAGCAACCCGTACCGAGGAGCAGCCCGGCCACCACCAGAGCGACCACCGAGCTCCTCATCGGTCGCCTCGCGTCGTCTCGACGATGACATTCGTCGACTTCACGATCGCGGTGGCGACCGACCCCGGCGCCAGTTCCAGCTCACGCGCCGACTGCGCACTCATCAGCGACGTGACCTCGAACGGACCGCACTGCAACGTCACCTGCGCCATGACGCCGTCCATCAGCACCTCGGTGACGAGACCGGTGAAACGGTTACGGGCCGACCGCGAGACGGGTGCTCCGTCGTCGGGGGCAACCGCGCGTTCGCGCGCCAGCTCCGCGAGCCGGGCGCCGTCGACCGTCGCGACCGGGCCGTCGTCGGACTGCTCGAGCACCCCGGACGCGATCCATCGGCGGACGGTGTCGTCGCTGACGCCGAGAAGAGTCGCGGCATCCTTGATCCGTATCGCAGTCACGGCGACACTCTATCCGCATCTGCGTCGAGTATCTCGGTCAGACTCCGCAGATACGGACATCCACAGTTTCTTGACTTCAACCGAGCTTGAGGTCCTAGCGTCTATCTCACATCGATCGTCGGTATTCGGGCCGTCGGACCGATGAGTTCCGTGGGGGCGGGCGGTCAGTCTTGTCGAGGAACAGCGGAGTTCCCTGACGTGCCCTGAGTTGTCCCCTATACACACCCGGAGACGCCGGAAAATCGTTCGCTCCTGTCACACCCCATAGATACCGTGGAGAGTTATGAACTCAGTCACAGTTCCCGCCGGCGCACCCGGCGCTGTCGCGACGTCGGATATCGCGATCGAAGCCATCGACCTGGTCAAACGCTTCGGCGATTTCACCGCGGTCGACGGTGTCAGCTTCACGGTCCCGCGCGGGTCCGTGCTAGGTCTGCTCGGCCCCAACGGCGCCGGCAAGACCACCACGGTCCGCATGATGACCACCCTGTCGCCGCCGACGAGCGGGACCGCCCGCATCGCCGGCTACGACGTGATCGAGCAGCCCGGCATGGTCCGACAGAACATGGGCCTCACCGGACAGGCGGCCACCGTCGACGAGATCCTCACCGGTCGCGAGAACCTGCGCATGATCGGTGGGCTCTACGGCATCGGCCGCAAGACCCTCGCCCGTCGGTCCGACGAACTCCTGGAGCAGTTCTCACTCACCGAGGCCGGGCACAAACCGGTCAAGTCCTACTCCGGCGGTATGCGTCGCCGACTCGACCTCGCGGTCAGCCTGCTCGCGTCGCCACCCGTGTTGTTCCTCGACGAGCCGACCACCGGCCTCGACCCGCGGAGCCGCTCGGAACTGTGGGATGTGCTGCGTGACCTCGTCTCCGACGGGACCACCCTCCTGCTGACGACCCAGTACCTCGAAGAGGCCGACCAGCTCGCCGACGACATCGTCGTCATCGACAAGGGGAAGATCATCGCCCACGGAACACCATTGCAGCTCAAGGAACAGGCCGGTTCGGCCAGCCTGGTGCTGACCGTGTCCCGCGGCGAAGATCTCCCCGCGGCCGAGGCGCTGCTGCGCAAGAACGGTGCCGAGGTGTTCGTCGACGTCCCCGCACGCCGGCTCACCACCGCCTCCGGCGGCCTCGGCGACCTGCCCCGCGTCGCCGCCTGGTTCGACGAAAGCGGTATCGCCGTAGACGATTTCGGACTCGCCCGCCCGAGCCTCGACGACGTCTTCCTGTCCCTGACCGGCCACCGCGCCGAGGACACCACCAACACCACCGACGAGGAGACCGCCTGATGACCACCACTGCTGAGAAAGACGCGGTGGTCGCGAACACATCGCGCGTCCATCCGACCACCCTGTGGCAACAGTCCTGGATCATGGTCAAACGCAACATGATCCACACCAGACGCATGCCGGAGATGCTCTCTGACGTCACGATCCAGCCGATCATGTTCGTGGTCTTGTTCGCGTACGTGTTCGGCGCGTCGATCCAGACCGACAGCGCTTCCTACAAAGAGTTCCTGCTGCCGGGCATCATGGGGCAGACCATCGTGTTCACCGCGTTCATCGTGGCGTCGGGAATCACCGCCGATCTGGAGAAGGGCATCATCGACCGGTTCCGGTCGCTACCCATCCGACGGTCATCGGTGCTGATCGGCCGGAGCATCGCGAGTGTCATGCACAGCTCTATCGGCATCGTGGTGATGTCGCTGACCGGTCTCGCGATCGGATGGCGTATCCGCGGGTCCTTCGTCGAAGCCGTTCTCGCGTACGGCCTGCTACTCCTGTTCGGTTTCGCGATGATCTGGTTCGGCATTCTCATCGGATCATGGCTGCGCACCGTGGAAGCGGTGAACGGCTTCATGTTCTCGACGCTGTTCCCGATCACGTTCCTGTCGAACGCTTTTGTCCCGACCGACCCGATGCCCACCTGGCTGCGGACGATCGCCGAATGGAACCCGATGTCCTCGCTCGTCCAGGCATTGCGTGTCCTGTGGGGCAACGGTCCGGAGTTCGGTCCGGGTTCGGCGCTGCCGCTTCAGCATCCGGTGATCTCGACCATCATCTGGGCGGTCGCGCTGACCCTGGTCTTCGCACCGTTCGCTCTGCGGGCCTACAACAAGCGGACCATCGACTGAACCGCCGGGCAGGTACGCCCGCTCCCCGAGTAGCGAGCCCGCGAGCGAATCCGTTCCCCGAGTAGCGAACCCGCGAGCGAATCCGCTCCCCGAGTAGCGAACCCGCGAGCTAATCCGCTCCCCGAGTAGCGAGCCTGCGAGCGTATCGAGGGGACTACAGCGGCCCGTTCAGGCAGTCAGAGTGATCGCCTGCAGCGGGTCGCTGTAGATCGCGTCCAGGGAGACCGCGCCGGCCGCCTGCTGCTGCACGCTGGCTCCCGAATGTGACACTCGCACATCACGCTTGGCGACAATCGAGGTCTCACGAACCGCGCGGGCAACCGTGGGCAGGGTGGTCGGGTAGTCGGTGAACGCCTGACCGCCGAGGATGATGTGGTCCGGGTTGAAGATGTCGGCGATGAGCCCGACCGTGCGGCCCAGCACCTCGGCGCGCTCCTCGAAGAGGGCGCGCGCGGTGGTGTCACCCGTACGGGCCAGGCCGTGCAGACCTTCGACGTCGGTCACCGAAAGCCCCAGCGCCTGAGCGGCTTCGACGATGCCGGTGTCGCTCACCGCGGGCTCGAGTCGACCCGTCCGGCGCGGGTCGAGCAGTGTGGTGGCGCCGGTCGGGAAGTGACCGATGACCGGAGGTCCCGCGGTCGGGGTGTGCACGGTGCCGCCGACGCTGAAGGCGATGCCCAGCATCTCGCGGGCGTAGAAGTACAGGAAGCTCGACTGCTCGTCGACGGGGTTCAGGACCAGCTCGGCGGCGGCCATCGCCTCGACGTGCGAGGCGACGGACACCGGCAGGCCGACGGCCTCGGCGATGACCCGTCCGACGGGAGCACCTTCCCAGCCGAGGCGGGGATGGTCGACGATGCCGCCCTCGGCGACACGTCCGCCCAGTGCGACGCCCACCCAGAGCACGCGCTTCCCGGTCCAGCGCTCGGCGAAACGGCGGGCGCTCACGCCGATCGCGGCGAGCGTTTCCTCGGGGGTGTCGGCCTCCGGGGTCGGGATCTGGATGGCACCGACCACGCGGTGGAGCAGATCGTGGGTGGTGATCGAGGTGACCTTGTAGCCGATGTGGATGCCGAGGGTGAGGAACTCGGCGAGGTTGACCTCGAAGGGCAGGCGCGGGCGTCCGATGGCTCCCGACGGGGCCAGGTCGGCGCGTTCGCGAATCAGACCGGCCTTCAGCAGGGCGCTGACCTGGCGGTTGACCGTCGAGATACTCAGACCGGTGCGCTCGGCGGCGTCGTCACGGAACAGCGGCCCGGCCAGTCGCGCGGCCCGGAGGACGAGCGCGGCCGGTTTGTTCGACAGCTCGAGGCGCGGCGTCGAGACGTGCACCCGCTGATCCCCCCTGTTCAAGCCGCGTCGGTCCGCGACCGATCCCGGGACCCGGGGCGACGGCACCGACGAAGGTACGGATGACAACGGTACTGGCTGGCGGTTGACCTGCGGCCCGCGGCGCACCGGACGCGATGCAGGTCGGCGGGTCAGCGGAGTGGGTGCGGTCCGCAGGGTACGGCCGGAGATCTCAGGAAGAATTGCGGTCATGATGTCCTCGTCGAAAATCCCCACGCTCTACACGGCGGGGGCAGGGTGGCTGAAGTGCTCGGGAGAAGAGACTTGGAGCGACACCCCGGAACGAGGCGTCGGCTCAGCGCATTCGACGACAACAACAGAGAACGCGAGCGAGCGGCAGACGGCAGCCCAGAGCGGTGGTCACATACGTGACCTCCGACAGGTTGCGGTCGACACTCGTCATGCGGATCAAACTAGCAACGCGGCCCCGTCGCGGCAAGACCGTTCCTCCAGGTGACCGAGGTTTCCGGAGCGGGGGTCACATGCGTTCACCGGCGAACTCGGCCTCACCGACGACGCCCCGCCCGGGTTGCGCTCAGCGTGATTGCAGAGCCACACGCTGCGGCTACCCGACCTGCTTCCCGTCATCGAGCGGACCAGGGCCCGTTGATCTCACCGGGTCGAGAGTGTCGGTGATCGACGGTAAATTGTGAGCATGACCACAACCGCGGGCGAGTCCGTCTCCGACGCCGATTTCCTCGAGATCGCCGAACCGTTCCGACGCGAGATCATCGCCCACTGCTACCGGATGATGGGCTCCCACCACGACGCCGAGGACCTCGCCCAGGAGACCTTCCTGCGCGCATGGCGCGGCTACGCCAAGTTCGACCACCGTTCCTCGGTGCGGACCTGGCTGCACAAGATCGCGACCAACACCTGCCTCACTGCATTGCAGAGTTCCCAGCGTCGCCCGCTTCCGTCCGGGCTCGGAGGCGACGCCTTCGACCCCACCGACGACCTCCTCCAGAACCACGAGGTGCCATGGCTCGAGCCGTACGCCGGCACCGTCGACGAGATCACCCCCGGCGACGACGCCGACCCGGCCTACGTCGTCGGCGCCCGGGAATCGGTACGACTGGCGTTCATCGCCGCCCTGCAGCACCTGCCGGAACGGCAACGTGCCGTACTGATCCTGCGTGACGTCCTGCAGTGGCGGGCCGCCGAGGTCGCCGACACCATCGGCGTCACCACCGCGACCGTCAACAGTCTTCTGCAGCGCGCACGAGAACAGCTCAAGACCGCCCGCCCCCAGGCGGAGTCGGGCAGCTCGGACTCGTCGGTCCTCGACGACGAAGCCAAGCGGGAACTGCTCGCCCGGTATGTGTCCGCCTTCGAGCGTTACGACGTCGACGCGATCGCCGAGATGTTCACCGACAAGGCGATCTGGGAGATGCCGCCGTTCACCGGTTGGTACCAAGGCCCGGAGGCCATCGGAACCCTCATCCGCAAGAACTGCCCGGCAGAGAAGGCCGGCGACCAGATCCTGCTGCCCACGGTCGCCAACGGGCAACCGGCGTTCGGGTTGTACATGCGCGAACCCGACGGCGTCCATCGGCCGTTCCAGCTCCAGGTCCTCGACATCGATCCGCAGGCGAAGAAGGTCGGGTACGTGGTGGCCTTCTTCAGCGACACCCTCGAGGAGGACTTCGCCAGGTTCGGGCTCCCCGCCACTCCGTACGATGCACCCACCCGGACGGCGCCCAACCCCTGGCACTGAGGTAGACGTCAGCCCTCCTCGGAGTTCTGCGGTAGTTGGGAGGGGTCCATCCAGACCACCTCCCACGCGTGATCGTCCGGATCACAGAAACTGCAGCAGTACATGAAGCCGAAGTCCTCGGGTTCGCGTAGCGGGGTGCCGCCGGCTGACAGTGCAGCGCTCACGAGGTGGTTGGCGTGCTCCCGGCTGTCGGCGGAGAACGAGACGAGCGCTTCGCGCCCCCGTGCGGGCTCGGCGATGCGCCCGGCCGCGAACCCTTCGAAACGTCGTCGTTGCATCAGGATCACCATCGCGGCGTCGTTGATCGGCATGCACACCGTGGCCGGGTCGCAGAACATCTCGTCGAATCGGAAACCCAGCGCGCCGAAGAACCGTCGTGACCGCACGACGTCGGCGACCGGCAGATTGACGAAGAGTATCGATGCCACGGCTGGCCTCCAGTCGAGATCGGGGTACTACCCAGTACAGACCAGCCCGCGCAAGGGAACTCATCGGCGTCTAATAGTGTGCAGTCATGGGCGTCATCTATCTTGTGCGGCACGGTCAGGCTAATGCGTTGGCGTACGGCGTATCCGACGCCACGGACGACCTCCGGAACGGGCCCGGCGGACTCACTGCGACCGGTGACACCCAGGCCGCGGTGTCGGGTGCATTCCTCTCCGGTCAGGTCGGCGGATTCACCGCCGCCGTGAGTGGCAACCTGCCCCGCCAGAGTCAGACCCTCAACGGCGTCCTCGGCGCGTTCGAAACGCGGCCGGACGCGCGGGTCGATCCCGGTTGGAACGAGTACTCACTCCCCGCACTCGTGGGACACGCGTCGCCCGAGATGTACCGCGACGGCCGCAACTACCAGCAGCAACTGGACAAGGGGCTCGCCGCGTGGATCGCCGCAGGCGAACACGACCCCGAACCGGGACCCGACGGTGGGCCCGCCGAGAGCTATCCGCAGTTCCAGGCACGTGTGCACGACGCCGCGGTGCGAGCGACCGAGATGGCCGGTTCAGGTCAGACGCTTCTGGTGGTCTCCTCGGCGGGCACCATCACGCAGTGGATCGCCCAGCTCTGGGGCATCTCGGACGAGCAGTGGCCGAAGATGGCGCGCTCGATGGTGAACGCTTCCATCACCAAGCTCATCGTGGGTCGGCAAGGCGTGACCGTCGTGTCGTTCAACGAACACGGTCACCTCTCCGACCGTGAGGGCGGGATCTCGACCTTCCGCTGAGAAGGTCGGCGGCGCAGCGGGTCTGACCTCGATACGGCCCTCGGGTAGCCCCTCGGACCTACTCGGCCGGCGGGATTCGCCAGCCGAGTAGCCACCAACACACAGCGGCGCCCCCACCCCGCCGGCCGAGTAACCACCAACACACAGCGACGCCCCACCCCGGCCGGCCGAGTAACCACCACCGCACACAGCGGCGCCCCCACCCCGCCGGCCGAGTAGCGTCGACCGAGCGGAGCGAGGGCGCCGCGTATCGAGGTCTTACGCCCGATGCAGATTCGTACCCGGACGCGTGAGCACCACATTCGGGAGCACCGCGAACCGCGACAGTTGCGTGATCGAGTGTGCGACGACGGCGACGTCGGCGGCGGTGATCATCTCGTCGGCGGGGATGCGGTCCTTGAGCCAGTCCGTCATGTCGGTGTTGACGTAACCCGGCGCGATCGTCGTCGCGCTGACACCGTTCTCCGACTCCTCGAGGTTGAACGTCTCGCACAGCGAGATCAGCGCGGCCTTGGTCGCACCGTAAGCGGAGAGTTCGGGCTCGGGGTAGACACCGGTGATCGACGCCACCGCAATCACTTTCGCCGCGCCGACGGATTCCGCGGTCGCCCGCAACGTCGGCAGCACCGATTGCAGCAGGATGTATGGCGCCCGCACGTTGACCTCGTAGAGCCGGTCGAAACGCTTGACCGGCATCTCCGCCACCGCACCCTTGGAACCCATGCCCGCGTTGATGATCAACGCGTCGCAGCGCCCGAAAGCGTCGGCATGCGCGGTACCGAGTGCGGTGATCGCGTCGGCGTCGGTCATGTCGGCCGGGACGACCTCCACCCGACCCGCGCCGCGCTCCCGGAGCTCGGCCGCCTTGTTCTCCAACGCTTCCCGGCCTCGGGCACTGATCGTCAGGTCCCAGCCATCGGCTGCGAACCTCTCGGCGATCGCCGCCCCGATGCCCCGGGACGCGCCGGTGACCAGCGCGGCCCGGGTGTTCGACACTTCACTCATGCACTTGCCCCCGTGTTTCTTCTCTGCCCGCTGCCGATTCAGTTGATGTGACGCAGGCCGGCGGCGATGAAGGCCGCGGTGGCCTCACCCGCACGCTCGGCACCGTCGCCCGACGACGCACCCGAGAGCGCGCGGTAGGTGATGCCCTCAGCGATCACACCGAGCTTCAGGTTGGCCAAACCGAGGTAGAAGTCCCAGTCGCCGAGGTCGGAACCGGTTGCGGTGGCGTACTTCTGCGCGATCTCGTCCACGGAGGCGTAGCGGTCACTGGTCCATGCCGCGGAGAATCCGAGCACCTGGTCGAAGACCCCGGTGCGATAGACGCACATCAGCGCTACGTCGGTGATCGGGTCGCCGAGGGTGGACATCTCCCAGTCCACGACGGCGGCGATCTTCGCCGGGTCGTTCGCATCGACGATGGTGTTGTCGACACGGAAGTCGCCGTGCACCACCGATTCCCGGGCTTGCTCCGGAACCCGCTCGGACAACGCCTCGACGAGCCGCTCGACGTCGGGCAGGTCGCGGGTCTTCACGTGACCCCACTGCCGGGCCCACAGCTTCACCTGTCGTGCAGCGAAGCCGGCCGGACGGCCGAACTCGCCGAGGCCGACGGCCTGGTAATCGACGGCGTGCAGGTCGGCGAGGGTCCGGACGAGGCCGTCGAGGTTGGCGGCCACCTCGTCGTCTGAGTAGGCGGCGAGATCCTCCGCCGTACGCACCACCCGCCCGTCGACGAACTCGACCACGGTGCACGGCGCCCCGATGATCGATCCGTCGGCATCGAAGGCGACCGTCTTGGCGACCGGCACCGAAGTGGACTGCAGCGCACTGGTGACGGCCCACTCACGGCCCATGTCGTGTGCGGACGGGGTGAGACCACCGGTCGGTGGGCGACGCGCCACCCATGAGGTCACGCCGTCGGTGACGGTGTACGTCAGGTTCGACTTCCCACCGCTGATGAGTTGGATCGAGAGATCACCGGCGAGTTCGACACCGTTGTCGGTGAGGAGCCGACGGAGCTTGTCCGCCTCGAGGGCTGATTCGACCCCGGTCATTTCGCACCCGCCGCGGCCTGTGCCTTCTTCGCGCGGCCGACGGCGCGGCGGGCGATGGCCCAACGGTGGACCTCGGAGGGGCCGTCGTAGACGCGGAACGGACGGAGTTCCTGCGCCAGGCGCGCGATCGGCAGGTCCGCGGAGACACCGAGGCCGCCGCACATCTGGATGCTGCGATCGGCGATCCGCGAATATGCCTCACCGGCAAAGGTCTTGGCGATCGAGGTCTCGTCGGAGGCGTGGTTGCCCAGGTCCAGTTCGTGACAGGCCTTGAGCAGCAACGCACGCGAGGCCGCCAGGTCGATCTCGTTGTCGGCGATCATCTGCTGGATCATCCCGAGGTCGCCGAGTCGGCCACCGAATCCCTCGCGGCGCGAGACGTAGTCGACGGCGACGTCGTGGCAGCGCTTTGCTGCGCCGAGCCAGCGCATGACGTGGGTCATGCGGGCCGGACCGAGGCGGACCTGCGCGTAGCGGTAGCCCTCGTCGACCTCGCCCAGGATGTCCTCGTCGGGGACGAAGACGTCGTCGAACGTGACCTCGCAGTGCCCGCCGATCATCGCCTTGTCGATGGTGTTGATGTGGCGTCCCACGGTGATGCCCGCGGTACCGGCCGGAGCCAGGAACATCGTGGCGCCGCCACGATCTCCGGGTGACCCCGCGGTGCGGGCCATGATGATGAAGAAGCCCGCGCCCTCGGCACCGGTGATGAAGTGCTTCTTGCCGTTGATCTTCCAGCCGCCGTCGACGCGGACCGCCTGCGTGCGAAGCGCATTGGGGTCCGAACCCGCACCCGGTGCCGGTTCGGTCATCGCGAAGGCCGAACGGACCTCACCGGTGGCGAGCGGGGCCAGGTACTTGTGGCGCTGCTCTTCGCTGGCGATGCGCTCGAGCATGTGGATGTTGCCCTCATCGGGCGCACCGATGTGCAGCGCGACGGGACCGAAGGTGGAGTAGCCTGCTGCCTCGAAAACCGGTGCGCGGTCGGCCATGTCCAGTCCCAGC
The DNA here is from genome assembly GCF_000298235.1 of Gordonia namibiensis NBRC 108229. Lineage (GTDB taxonomy): Bacteria > Actinomycetota > Actinomycetes > Mycobacteriales > Mycobacteriaceae > Gordonia > Gordonia namibiensis. The sequence continues at coordinate 70,456 of NZ_BAHE01000056.1, read as the reverse complement.
CCGCCGAACTCTACCGGCGCGTGCGGCGCGAAGATGCCCTCTGCCTTGGCCTTTGCGTTCATCTCACGACGAAGGTCGTCGCCACCGGCCGCGACGATGTCGCCACCGTTCGCGTCCTCGAGCGGCAGCACGTAGTCGCGGACGAAGCGTTCGGTCTTCTCGACCAGCTCGACCACTGCGGGATCGTGGCGCAGGTCTATGGGCATCGTGACTCCTTTGGCTGGACCGACGGGAACTTACCCCGACGCCGACCGAGCGATCGTTCGGCCGTCCATACCTTGCCAGGCGATGCGATCCCGGTCAAGGCTGACCGGGTGAAATCCGTGCCCTCAGTTGGTGCGGTACCCGACCAGGGCGCGGGCGAGCTGGAGATTTCGGGAGATCAGTTCGTCCGGCCCCAGCAAGCCGTCGAGCTTGAACCAGGTCGAGACACCGACACACATCGTCGCCACAGCCCGGGCGGCGTCCTTGGGGTACTCGGTGGTGAAGTCCCCCGCCTCCACACCGGCGAAGACGATCTCGTCGACCATCCGCTGCTGGCGGTCGCGATGACCGATGTACTTCGGCCGGTAGTCGTCGTCGAGGCTGCGGATCTCCGTGGAACCGACGAAGGCCTGCTCGCGCCGGTACATGTGGAACCGCAGCAGCGATTCGACGACCGCGTCGAACTGCTTCACCGGCTCCGGGCCGGCTTCGAGGATCGCCGCCTCCGAGCGGGCCAGCAGATCGGTCATCGTGCGTTCGAGCAGGCCCTGCAGCAGGGACTGCTTGGACGGGTAGTGGTGGTACAGCCCCGGCACCGAGAGGTTCGCCCGCGCGGCGATCTCGCGTACCGATGTGCCGTGGTAGCCCTGCTCGGCGAACGCCTCGAGGGCAGCGGCCAATGGGATCGGGAGCTCGGGCTCGCCGTAGTCACGCCAGGCGCCGAGAGGTTGCTTCGCCGGTCGCACGTCGGTTTCGCCGGTTCCGCTGCTCATGGGATCGACCATATCTGCCTACGGAGCACTACTCACCATCGGCGCTGCCGTGGGGCAGGCTCTTCTCCAGGATGTCCGCCGGAGACACGAGCAACGCGACGCTGAGGTCCACGACCTCCGACTTCGAGAGTGCGACGTCGCCCTCGAGCCAGGCGGCGAGCAGACGGCTCAGCCCACCCACCTTGTAGTGCGCGACGCCCGCTGCCTCGGCCGAGCCGACGTGCACATCGAGCACCGATGAGGCGCTCTGGAGTGTCAGGCCCGCGAACAGCGTGGTCGACTCCATCCGCTTCGCGGCGATCACCGGGCTGAGCAGGGCCTGCGAGAACAGAAGTCGGCCCTTGCGTCGATCCTTATCGATGAGATCGACGATCACGGCGACCGCTCCCGACACCTTGCTGCGCATGGTCTCGCCCTCGGCGAACGCCGCCAGACTCGAGTGGGCGATCTCCTCGATGACCCCGTCGTACACCACTTCGACGAGCTGATCGACCGACTCGAAACTCTCGTAGAAATACCGTGCGGTCAGCCCGGCCCGCCGACAGACACCTCGCACCGTGACCGCTTCCGCGTCGTCGGCTCCGAGCAGGTCGAGGGCTGCGTCGATCAACGATGTGCGGCGTCGCGCGACCCGGGTGTCACCGCCCTCGCCGCCGTAGGCGCGCAGGGAAGCCGCCGAATCCGACGCAGCAGCGTCGGACCCGTTGTCCGGGTTCGAAGGTCCTCTTCCCATGGTTCCTATCTTGACACCCCGGTAAGTTCATGTTTTATAAAACGGGAAACATACGTTTCCTAAATCCGACCAGGAGGGGTTCGATGGCAACGGAGCCTATCACCAGTGGAAGCTCGGCCCTGTCGCCGCAGACGCCCGCCGAGGTGACCGCTGAGGTCACCGAATTCCTCACCGCCGAGCGCCCGGACACCGAGTTCCTGCCGTCGACCGCGCGCATGTCCCGCGCCGAACTCGACGCCCTCCCGTCCGCCGAGGATCTCGATCCGCTCGGCATCGGCGTCATCGCCGGCGCCGCGAACGTGATCATGCAGCTGAGCCTGCCCGCGGTGGGATACGGCGTCTACGAGAGCCGCGTCGACTCGGGCAACCTGTTCAAGCATCCGCTCAAGCGGGGTCGCACCACCCTGAGCTACCTCGCGGTCGCGGGGCTGGGCAGCGCCAAGGACCGCAAGGCCTACCGCAAGGCGATCGGCAAGGCCCACGCGCAGGTCCGGTCGACCGCCGACAGCCCGGTGAAGTACAACGCCTTCGACCCGAAGCTGCAGCTCTGGGTCGCGGCCTGTCTGTACCGCGGCACCGAGGACGTCCATCGGATCTTCGGCGGGATGACCGAGGTGACCGACGAGTTCTATCAGGCGGGTGCCGTCCTGGGCACCACGCTGCAAGTCCCGCGCGAGGCCTGGCCGGCCGACCGCGAGGCCTTCGAGGAGTACTGGAACTCCACCGTCGAGACCCTCGAGATCGACCCGGTCATCCGCGGGTACCTGTTGCAGATCGCCCGCGCCGAGTTCCTGGGGCCGGTCGTCGCCAAGCTGCTGGGCTGGTACTTCGAGATCCTGGCGATCGGCTTCCTGCCGGAGAACTTCCGCCGCAAGATGGACGTCCGCCTGTCGCCGTGGCAGGAATTGTTCTTCGCCAAGCACAATGCCGTCCTGCGGGCGATCATCACCCGGGCGCCCAGGCCGGTCCGCAGCTTTCCGTTCAACGTGCTGCTCGCTGACGTCCGCTGGCGGATGCGCACCGGCCGTCCACTGGTCTGAGCTCCCTGTCCCGGTTGGGGGAAGCCCGTCCCGCTCATCGCGAGCGGGACGGGCTTTTCGGTTGGGACGTTTCTCGGCTCAGACCCTCCGCAAGGCCTCGCGATCGAGTGCGGTGACGTCGGTGTGGCCGGCCAGGCCGAGGGTGAGGTCGAGTTCGGCGATGATGTCGGCCACCGCATCCCGGGCACCCTCGGCACCGGCGAGGGCCAGCCCGTACATGTGCGGCCGGCCGATACATGCGGCGTCGGCGCCGAGCGCCAGTGCCTTGAACACGTCCGAACCGGTGTAAATCCCGGAGTCGATGAGCACTTTGATCCGACCGTCGACCGCGGGTGCGATCTCGTCGAGGGCGTCGATGGTGCTGATCGCTCCGTCGATCTGACGTCCGCCGTGGTTGGACACGATGATGCCGTCGACTCCGGCGTCGACGGCGCGACGGGCATCGTCGGGATGCAGCACGCCCTTGAGGACGATCGGCAACGACGTGCGCTCGCGCAGACCGGCAAGGTCGTCCCAGCTCAGCGACGGACGCGAGTAGATGTCGAGGAAGGTCTGCACCGCGGCCCGCGGTTGGGCCGAGGTGAGATTCGAGAGGAAGCGTCCGGGGGCGTTGCGGGTGATCGAGACCAGGGTCGCGATGGCGCCCAGGGAGATCTCCGGCCGCTCCTCGGCAGCGGTGCGCAGCCGGTCGGCGACGATGTCGACGAAGCGCCGGTCGGAGGTGTACTGCGCGATCCCCTCGCCCCGCGCGAACGGCAGCGATCCCAGGTTCAGATCCTGTGGCCGCCAACCGAGCATCGTGGTGTCGAGGGTGACGACCACCGCGTCGGCGCTGACGGCCGCCGCACGGGCCAGCAGACTGTCGACGAGGTCGTCGTCGGTCGACCAGTACAGCTGGAACCAGCGGGGGGCTCCCGGGGTCACGCCGTCCATCTCGGCCGCCACCGTCTCCATCGGCACACTCGCCTGGTTCGAGAAGATATACGGCACACCGAGTTCCGCGGCGGCATGACCGATGAGACGATCTGCTCCGGGAGCTGCCAGCGAGCCGGCGCCCACCGGCGCGAACAGGACCGGCGCCGGGATGCGGCGTCCGAACAGATCCACCTCGAGGTTCCGCGCGGAGACGTCGCGGAGGATCCGAGGCACGATCGCCCAGCGGTCCAGGGCCTGCCGGTTGGCCGTCATCGTGCGACCCTCACCGGCGCCACCACCGATGTACGCCCACGCCCGAGCCGACATCGACCGTTTGGCGCGACGTTCGAGTTCCGCGAAATCCGTTGGCACGCGGGGCTTTCGACGATGTACACCAGCGGTGTAGATGTCGTTTTGCCGCGCTCGCCCGTATCCCGTGGTCATGGGAGCCGATCGTAACGTCGGCGTCGCAGGACCCGGGGAGGATTCCCGGACCGGGGTGTCAGCGTGTGGCGACAGCCGTCGCGCCGGCAGCTGCGACCGTCACGACGCCAACCGACGGCCAGGCGCCGATCTTCTTCGCGAGCGGATGCGAGCCGCCGAAGGCCGCGAGGTATCCGGCGAGCAGTCCGCCGGCCACCACCGGACCCTGCTTGACCGCCCACTGCCGGGTGCACCAGGCACCCGCCGCTGCGAGGACCACCCCACCGAGCTCTCGTCGACCGCTGTAGCGGGCCGCCGCGCAGCCGCCGACCAGACCCGCAGCCACCACGGGCACCGTTGCATCCACTGCCATGCGACCAACCTACCGGCATCTCCGGGCCCCTACGCGCCCGCCGGACGTGGGGTCCCTGCGCCGCGGCCTCCCATCGGCGATGACGGAGACGGTGCGCCACGGGCTGGCCAAGAACCCCACGGCCATGGCCGGCACGGGCGTCGATCCGCTTGGGACCGCCCCTGGCTTCCGCCCCGGCCCGAAAAGCGCCCCTGGGAACCGCCCCTGGCTTCCGCCCCGGTCCGAAAAGCGCCCCTGGGAACCGCCCTCCAGGGTCGCACCGCGAACGATCTGTTACCGAGGGCGCTGTGGAGGGTTCTTTTCGGGGGCGGTTTTCAACGCCGGGCGGAAATCGGGGGCGCTTTTCAGGGGCGATCGTTGACGCTCACCGCGTTGACCCATCCGACGGGTGTCATCGCACCGAAGACCGGGTACCCGCAACCGCGCCGACCCCGCACCCCGGAAGGGCCTCGCCATGACACAGACCGCCGAGATGACCGACTCATCCCTCCCCCACCGGCCTGTCCTCGACCCGAACTCCGGCCTCCGCGCGATCGACGACGCGACGACCGACCTCGAACTCGTCGAGGAGGTGCTGACCGCGCACTTCCGCGGCCACGCCCTGACGCTGAACAAAGTGGGTGCCGAACTGACTCCCGCGGCGGACGCCATCGCCGCACGCATCGGCGGGGGCAAGCGCCTGCGCGCCGCCTTCTGTCTGTGGGGTGCCCGCGGCGCCGCCCACGGCCGGTCGGTCCCCGGTGTCGTCGAATTGGCGTCGGCCATCGAGCTGTTCCACTTCGCCGCCCTGGTCCACGACGACGTGATGGACGACTCCGACACCCGCCGCGGCCTGCCCACCATCCACCGTCTCTTCGCCGACACCCATCGCGCGGTAGGTCGTCGGGGCGACTCCGACACGTGGGGCACCGCGGTCGCCATCCTCGTCGGCGACATGTGTCTGTCGTGGTCGGACGACCTGGTCGCCGCGGCGGTCGACACCGTCGACCGCCACACCCGCCAGGCTGTCCGCGAGACCTGGACCGAGATGCGCGACGAGGCGTACGCGGGCCAGTACCTGGACATGCTCAGCCAGACCGAGGACCACACCGATCCCGACCGGACCGAACGCGTCCTCCGGTACAAGAGCGCCCGCTACAGCATCGGCCAGCCGCTTCGGCTCGGCGGCACGCTCGCCGGGGCCGACGCCGCCCTTCTCGCCGACTACGACCGGATCGGGATCAGCGCCGGTGAGGCATTCCAACTGCGCGACGACATCCTCGGCGTCTTCGGCGACGAGAAGATCACCGGGAAGCCGGCGATCGATGACATCCGAGAGGGCAAGCGCACCATGCTGATGGCGCTGGCCGAGGAGTCCGCGACCTGGACGGAACGACGGATCATCGCCAACTGCCTCGGCAACCCGGACCTCGACGCCGCCGGTGCCGCACAGATGCGCGACGTCGTGGAATCCACCGGCGCCCTCGAGCGTGTCGAACAGCGCATCGTCGAACTCGCCGAGGACGCCCTGGCGGTCGTCGCGGACGCATCGGTGGACGAGCTGACACGGCAGGCCCTGACCTCGCTCGTCGAACGTTGTGTGTGGCGCCGCTCATGACCCCGACTGCTGTTCCGACGGTCGAGCTACGCATCTGGGGCGTCGACCGGGTGATGCCCGCGCTCGGCCGGATGGCATCGGGCCGGCGGGCATTGCGCGCCACCCCCGGACTCCGCTTCGCCAAACTGCTCGGCACCGGTACCGCAGAGACTTTCACGATGCAGAGCGCCGACCTGCGCCACTGGGCGGCACTCACCGTCTGGCACGACGACGATGCGGCTCGCGCGTCGGCGAATTCGCGTGTGCTGCGACGCTGGCAGGACACGAGCACCGAGGAAATGCGCATCACGATGCGTCCGCTGCGCTCGAAGGGGAGATGGTCGCGGGTCGATCCGTTCGGCCACGAGAACCGAGATCCAGCGGCTGACCGCGCACGAGATTGGACCGGTTCGGTCGCCGCACTCACCCGAGCCCGGCTGCGGCCGACGACGATGGCGTCCTTCTGGCGCGCGGTCCCGCCGGTCGCCTCGGAACTGGCCGGCGCGCAGGGGAATCGGCTCGCGCTCGGCGTCGGCGAGCTGCCGATCGGCGTGCAGGGGACCTTCTCACTCTGGGACTCGACGCGCGACCTCACCCACTTCGCCTACCACTCGCCCGCACACAAGTCCGCCATCGCGCGCACCAAACCCGCCCGTTGGTACGCCGAGGAACTGTTCGCACGGTTCGCCGTCCTCGACGTGACCGGGACCTACCAGGGAAGATCGGCATGAGTACCTCCGCCACCACCCCGACGCCACCTTCACCGCCCGAGGTGCGAGGAACCCCTACCGGAGCATCCTCGTCGCCTGAGGTGAAGACATCGCTCCGTCATCACCTCATCCCGGTCGCGTGGGTTCTCCTCGCCGCCACCATCGGGGTGCAGATCGCCTTCCCGCTCACCGGTGGTGGCACACTCCCGCTCACCGTCGCGAGCGTCGTTCTCCTGGCGTCGGCGTCCGCCCTTCATCTCGCCGCCACGCGCGGATTCGGGGCCGCGATCGCACTGGTCGTGATCGCCGGCGGCGGTGGCCTCGTCGCCGAGGCGATCGGTGTCAGCACCGGATTCCCCTTCGGCACATACGCATACACCGACGGTCTGGGCCTCAAGCTTCTCGGTGTCCCGGTCCTGGTGCCCCTGGCCTGGATCATGATGTCGTGGCCGGCACTCGCCGTGACACGACGGCTCGTCGGCGCCATGCGGCTGTCCGGTACGCGGGCTCGCGTGGTGACCGCCTTCCTGGGGGCGTACGCGCTGACGGCCTGGGATGTCTTCCTCGATCCCCAGATGGTCGATCAGGGTCACTGGAACTGGCAGTACCCCACCCCGTCGTTACCCGGTGTCGACGACATCCCGTTGACGAACTTCGCAGGCTGGCTTCTGGTCTCGTTCCTGATGATCGCCCTCCTCGACCGGGTGATCGGTGCCGGTGACACCGCCGACGCCGATGACGCGGTCCCGGTGGCCGCCTACCTGTGGACCTACTTCTCGTCGGTGATGGCGCATGCGATGTTCTTCGGCCGCCCGACGGTCGCACTGGCCGGTGCCGTGGTAATGGGTGTCGTCGCGATCCCGCTCATCGTTCTCGAAGTGCGGTCGTTCCGGTCCAGGAGACACGGTGCGAGCGTCTGACCTCTGGCGTCGCACGGTGATGGTCGGGACCGGCTTGTCACTGACGTCGCTCGCCCTCACCGTCGACAACGCGATTCGCGTGCGCCGCCCAGGTCTCGCGGACATCCCTCCCGCCGAGCATCTTTCGGTGTTGATACCCATGCGGAACGAGATCGCCCGGGCCGAACGCTGCATCACCGCCGTCCTCGAGGCCGTCGACAGATGGCCCGGCCCCGCCCGCGTCCTCGTGCTTGACGACGGATCGGTCGACGGCACCGACGCTCTCCTCGCGCGGCTGGCCGCCCACGACGACCGACTCGAGGTGTTCGAGGGCTCCCCGCCACCGCCGGGTTGGCTCGGGAAGTCCTGGGTCTGCCGGCAATTGGCCGACCACGCCGCCCCAGGCGGGATCCTCGCCTTCGTCGATGCCGACGTCGTGCTCGAACCCCATGCATTCACCTCCTCATTCGCGTTGTTGCGCAACGCCGGACTCGACCTCGTGAGTCCCTACCCGCGGCAGGTCGCCATCAGTGCTGCTGAGCGTCTGGTGCAACCTCTGCTGCAGTGGTCGTGGCTCAGCACGCTCCCGCTGGGAATCGCCGAACGGTCCCCGCGCGAATCACTGACCGCCGCGAACGGCCAGTTCCTGATGGTCGATGCCGCCACCTATCGCCGCGCCGGCGGACACGAAGCGGTCCGTGACGTCGTCCTGGAGGACATCGCACTCCTCCGTGCGATCAAGGCCGCGGGCGGTCGAGGTGTGGTGGCCGAAGGGAGCACCGTGGCGACCTGCCACATGTACGACGGCTGGGACGAAGTCCGTGCGGGATACCGAAAGTCGCTGTGGTCCGCGTTCGGCTCACCCGCCGGGACGTCGGCGGTGACCGCCGGTCTGTGTCTCATGTACGTGATCCCGGCGCTCGCCGCTCTGACCGGCTCCCGCACCGGACTGGTGGGATACCTCGCCGGCGTCGCCTCGCGACTCGTGTCCGCGCGGACCACGGGCGGACGTACGTTCCCCGACGCCCTGGGACATCCTGCGTCCATCGCACTCTTCACCTTCCTCGCCGCGGATTCGACGATCGCCCGCCGCCGTGGCGAACTGCAGTGGAAGGGACGCACCATCGAGGTCTCCCGATGAGCCGGGTCATCGTCATCGGCGCCGGCGTCGGCGGACTCGCCACGGCGATGCGCCTGCAGGCGGCCGGCCATGACGTCACCGTTCTCGAACAGTTCGACACGGTCGGCGGCAAACTCGGCGTGATCGAACACGACGGCTTCGTCTTCGACACCGGCCCGTCACTGGTCACCATGCCGCACGTCCTCACCGAGTTGTTCGACGACACCGGCGCCCCGGGGGACGAGTTCCTCGAGCTCGAACGCCTGCCGGTCGCAGCGCGCTACCGGTTCCCCGACGGCACGGTCCTCGACCTGCCCGACACGCTCGACCACATCCCCTCCGCGCTGGACGACGCACTCGGACCCGGTTCGGGTGCCCAGTGGTCGGCGTTTCTCGGACGCGCGCAGGCAATTTGGGACGTCACCCACGGCCCGTTCCTCGAGTCGCCGATGAGCGTCCGGACGATGATCGGCGGGATCGCCACCCCCTCTGACGTCCGTACCGTGGCGCCGTGGAAAACGCTGCGGGGGCTGGGGTCCGAGTATCTCAGCGATTCGCGGTTGGCGATGTTGCTCGACCGTTACGCCACCTACACCGGCTCGGATCCACGTCGTGCACCGGCGGCCCTGGCCTCCGTTCCGTGGGCAGAGCAGGCCTGGGGCTCCTGGTATGTTCGCGGCGGCCTCGGTCGGATCGCCACCGCGATGCGGGATCGGTTGCTCGCCCTGGGTGGTCGGATCGAGTTCGGGGTCGAGGTGTCCCGGGTCTCGACGGATGAACACGGCCGGGTCGACGGTGTCGTACTCGCCGACGGCAGCCGCCGATCCGCCGATCTCGTCGTGGCGAATGCCGACGCCCGCCAGGTCTTCGACCGCCTCGTCCCCCGGCGCTCCGCACGCATTCCGTCTGCGCTGCTGCGACGTTCGACACCGTCGCTGTCGGGCTTCGTCCTGCTCCTCGCGCTCGACAACCCGCCCGCCGACCAGGCCCACCATCACGTCCTGTTCGCCGAGGACTACGACGAGGAGTTCGACGCCGTCTTCGGTTTCAACGGCCCGCCGCGACCCGTCGCCCGTCCGACCGTGTACATCTCCGCGCCGGACGATCCGGAGATCGTCCCAGGCCCCGACACCGCAGCCTGGTTCGTGCTCGTCAACGCACCACGACACGACCCGGAGCACGGAGTCGACTGGGACGCAGCAGGACTCGCGGACAAGTATGCCGACCAGATCATGCAGGTGATGGCCGACCGCGGTCTCGACGTCCGCGACCAGGTCCGCCACCGCCTGCTGGTCACACCGGCCGATCTCGAACGCCGCACCATGACCCCCGGCGGCTCGATCTACGGATCGTCGTCGAACGGACCGCGGGCCGCCTTCTTGCGGCCGAAGAACACCTCACCCATCCCGGGCCTGTACCTGGTCGGCGGGTCATCGCACCCCGGCGGCGGACTCCCGCTGGTGATGCTGTCGGCGAAGATCGTCGCGGACCTGATCGCACAGTCGCCCACTCCCTGAGGTGCGAGAGGGCGCGTCGCCCACTGCTCCCTGAGGTGCGAGAGGGCGTGTCGCCCACTGCTCCCTGAGGTGCGAGCGAAGCGAGCCACGAAGGGCTGGCGAGATAACCTCACCAGGCCTTCGTGGCTCGTCGCTACCGCTCCTCGCACCTCAGGCAGCAGGGGCAGGTCGCCCGGCGGACTCCCCTCACACCTCAGGCAGCAGGTTGGGTTGCGTTCGGCAGCAGACAATTCCGCTGTCAGCGCGTCGGCGTCGGACCGACGGAGCGATCCCCGTTGAGTCGCTTGCGAATCAGTTCGGCACTGATGAGGCACATCGGCAGGCCGATGCCCGGCCGGGTGCTCGATCCCGCGTAGTACAACCCCTCGACCTTGCGCGAGCGGTTTGTCGAACGCAGGAATGCACTCTGTCGCAACGTGTGTGCCGGACCGAGGGCGCCACCGCACCACGAGTTCACGTTGTCGACGAAGTCCGCGGGGCCGACGGTGCGTCGGACGACGACACGGTCGGCGAGGTCGGGGACCCCGGACCACTGGGCGATCATGGCGATGGCACGGTCGGCGACCTTCTCGATGTCGGGGTCGCCGGCACCGTCCATGCCGCCGTGCCCGAGGCCGGGATCAGCTGGGACCGGGACGAGGACGAAGACGTTCTCGTGACCGTCCGGGGCCACCGAGTCGTCGGTCGCCGACGGCTTGCACACGTACAGCGACGCCGGATCGGGCACCCGCGTGGGTGATTCGAAGATGGCGTCGAAGTTCGTCTTCCAGTCCTCGGTGAAGTACAGCGAGTGGTGGGCGAGCTCGGGCAGCTCACCGCGCACGCCGAGGTAGGCGAGGACGGCACCGGGTCCCGAAGTAGCACGCTCCCAGTAGCGCTCCGGGAAGGTCTGCAGTTCCCCGGGAAGGAGCTTGGTCTCGAGATGGTGCAGATCGGCCGCGCCGACGACGATGTCGGCGGGCAGGTCTCGCGTGGCCCCGTCTGCGGTCTGGACGCGAACGCCGACCACCTCGGCGCGACGGCGGAGTCGACGGCCCGACCGTTCCCGGGTGAGCACGGAGGTCGCGGCCGTTCCGGTGTGGATGATCACGCCGCGCTCACGAGCGACGCGTTCGAGTGCATCGACCAGAGTTGTGAAGCCGCCCTTGGGGTATCGGACACCGTCGGCGAGGTCCATCCAGCTCATCAGGTGGTACATCGACGGTGTCCGCTCCGGCGACGAGCCGAGGAACACGGCCGGGTAGCCGAGCACCTGCTGCAGGCGTCGGTCGCTGAACTTCGACGAGATGAAGGACTGCAGCGACCGGGTCAACAGTTTCGCGAGCGTCGGCGCGTGCTTCAACACCGGGAGACCCAGGAACGCGCGTGGGGAATCAAAGCTGGTGTAGAGGAACCGTTCGACGGCGAGGTCGTACGCCTGGCGTGCCGTCTGCAAATAGGAGTCGAGAGCCGCTCCTGCACCCGGTTCGATGTTCTCGAACACCTCGCGGTTGCGTTCGTAATCGCCGAAGATGTCGATCGGCGCCTCGTCGGAACCATTCTCCGCGAAGAAGACCCGGTAACCGGGGTCGAGGCGGACGAGATCGAGCTGCTCCTTGGTGGAGGTGCCCAACATCTCGAAGTAGTGGTCGAAGACCTCGGGCATGAGCCACCACGACGGGCCGGTGTCGAACCGGAATCCGTCCTTGCTCCAGAGTCCGGCACGTCCGCCGAGATCGTCGTTCTTCTCGATCACCTCGACGTCGTGGCCGTCGTGGGCGAGCAGTGCGGCGGTGGACAGGCCGGCGACACCGCCACCGATGACGACGATGCGTTTGCGGGCGGTCATGCGTTCACTCCCCGTGCGGCGCGCGGCATCCCGCGGCGGGCGACGGCGGCCGCCGCGATCTTGGCCTTGCCGGCGTTGGGAACCCGGACGCGTTGCCGTCTGGCCTCGGACGCCGAGGATTCCCGAAGTCGCGCAGTCAATTCCGCGAAGAGATCGTGCGCGGTGCAGACAGCGACACGGCTGCTCGACGGCAGGTACGGGATCGCCGTCGCGGCGGCGGTGAGGTCGAGATCGATGTCGTCGAGCCACAGCGACCACGCCGCGTCGTCCGGGTCCTCCGGGTTGAGACCGACCAGGTACCGACGACCCAATCCGTCACTGTCCTCGCCGAAGTCGCGCAGGAAGTTGATCTTCTGGAAGGCGGCACCGAGTCGACGCGCACCGGGCGCGAGGTGGTCGTAGCGTGCCTCCGCCTTCGCCTCCTCGGCGAGGAACGCGCGCAGACACATCAATCCGACGACCTCGGCCGAGCCGTAGATGTAGGACGCGAGGCTCTCGAAGTCGTGCTCGACCTGGGTCAGGTCGGAGCGCATCGAGGCGAAGAACGGCGCCACCAGGTCCAGGTCGATGCCGACCCGTCGTGCGGTCCGTGCGAAGGCGTGCACCACCAGGTTGCTGCTCGACCCGGTGATCATCGCGGCCGAGGTCTGCTCTTCGAGCTGATCGAGTTCGTTGCTGCGGTCGACGAGTCCCTGCTCGGGGCGCGGTGCGTCGACGATCTCGTCGGCGACGCGGACCAGCGCATAGATGTTGCGGACGTCGCGGCGGACGGCGGGGGCGAGTAGACGTGAGGCGAGTCCGAAGGAACTCGAATACGACTTGATCACCAGTGCCGCGCTCGCCTCGGCGACGGCGTCGTACCGCCGATGCGGCGGGACCAGCTCGGTATGACCGGGTAGATGCATCATCCGATGGCTCCTGCGGTGTGAAGTGGGGTTCGATATGTCATGAATTCGACACCCGGACGGTGGTCGGATGGGTCACGACCACGGCGGGGTCGGCGGCGAGTCCGTGGGGGTCGGGGCCGGGCATCTGGCGCACCTGGTCGGCGAACCAGGGACTGACCGCCCAGGGGGTGCGCGACACGAGATCCCACACGTCCGGGACATCCGCCCATGCGTACTCGGCGACTTCGTCCGGGTTGGGCTCCAGCGAACCCAGAGGCCGGGCGACGAACACCGGGCAGATCTCGTTCTCGACGATGCCGCTCGCGTCGACGGCCCGGTACCGGAAGTCGGGCAGGACGCACCGTACCTCGTCGACGTCGATGCCGAGCTCACGCTGCGCGTACCGGTGGACGGCGTCGACGACGGCCTCACCCGGCCGCGGATGACCGCAGAACGAGTTGGTCCACACGCCGGGCCAGCTGCGCTTGGACAGGGCGCGACGGGTCATGAGGATCCGATTGTCGGCGTCGACCAGGTGGCACGAGAACGCGAAGTGCAGCGGTGTGTCGACGCCGTGCACGGCCTCGCGGTCGGCGGTGCCGCAGGGGCGGCCGTCGGCGTCGGCGAGAACCACCGAGTCGTTGATCATCAGTTCCTCATCAAAGTCGAGATCGTGGGTCGAGCCAGGTTCGCCCGTTGTTCGTCACCGAGGGCCGTACCGGATTGGCCGGCCGGCCCCGAACGACGGAACCGCGGACGAGAGTCGACGCCCTCGCATCGATGGTAGGCAGTGCGGGCGGATCAGCCCTGGTCGCCGAACCCGGCAGCGCGCATCAGCGCACACCACGTGTCCACATATGCGTCCACATCGACGTCACCGACGAGTGACTGCTGCACGACGACGCCCTGCATCACCGACACCATCGGGAGCGCTAGATCTGCGGGTTCACCAGGCAGTTCGTGGCCGGCGTCGCGCCAGCGGACCAGGACACGCTCGAAGACCTTACGCAGGCCCAGGATGATCTCTCGGACGATCTCGCGCAGCTCGGGGTTGTTCGCCGCCTCGCCCCAGATGGTCACCACCATCCGGAAGTCGTCGGTGAGCGGTGCGATCTCGGCGATTACGTGCGCAGCGAGCATCCGGATGGCGTCCTCGGGCGACGCCGGGGCTCCGTGACCGTCGACGAGGTCTCCGAGCCCTGACTCGTAGGCCTGGAACACCGACCGCGCGACCGCGGCGATCAACTGCTCTTTCGACGAGTAGTACGAGTACACCGCCCCGGCGCTCAGGCCCGACTCCCGGATCACGTCCGACATGGACGCCCGGTGGAACCCCTTCTCGACGAAGCAACGACGTGCCGCATCGAGGATCTGCTGACTGCGCTCGAGCTTGCGTTCATCGCTGATCTTCGGCATTCGGTGAGTATAAAACGAATATTCGTTCTTGATTGGCGACACGGCCCGGCGCATACTTCTTAAAACGAGAGTTCGTTCTTTTTGGAGGCCGTGATGACCACGTACACCGAACCGTCCGACCGAGAGTTCGCCACCGAGGATCGGCCGCCCGAGCCGGCCCCTTCGCACGGACCGTCATGGCGCATCGTCGTCGCCCTCGTCCTGGCGGTACCGATCGTGGTCAGCACGATCGCGGCCATGTTCGTCTCCCTGGCGGTGGACCCCCAGCCGCACGACGTCCCACTCGGCCTGGTTGCACCGGCACCCGCAGCGTCTGCCATCGAATCCGCCCTCGCTGACCGTGCAGGGGAGGATGCCTTCGCCGTCGAACAGTTCGCCGACCCCGCCGCTGCGCGGGAGGCCATCGAATCCCGGGACATCGTCGGCGCCATCGCCGTCGGCCCGCAGGGCATCACCGTCCTGACCGCCGAGGCCGGGTCACCGGCGCTCGCCCAGATCGTCGGCGGCGTCGGCACGGGCATCGCCACCGCGCAGTCGTTGCCGGTCACCACCGAGTCCGTGGTCGCCCCGCCCGCCACCGATGCACGCGGAACCGGATTCGCCGCCGGCCTCCTGCCGCTGCTCATCGCCGGGATCGCCCTCGGTGCTGCGTCGGCGATCGCCCTTGCCGGTCGGGTGTGGATGCAGGCCACCGTCGCGCTGGTCGGCCCGTTGGTCACGGGCCTGGGGTTTGCTGCGGTTTGGTCGTGGCTCGGGGTCATTGACGGGCGCGTGGTGCCGGTGGCCTTGGCACTCGCCCTGATGATCGGTGCGATCTCCTGGTTCACCGCCGGGGCAGGCGCCCTTCTCGGCGCGCCCGGCGTCGGCATCGCGGCGGTCCTGATGATGCTGATCTCCAACCCGCTGTCCGGGCTGGCGTCGTCGCCGTATCTGCTCCCGGCCCCGTGGGGAGCCCTCGGCCAGTGGCTCCCGACCGGTGCCGGCGGCACCCTCACCCGCTCGGTCGCCTACTTCCCCGACGCCGCGATCTCCGGGCCGCTGTGGATCCTGTTGGGCTGGATCGCCATCGGCGCGATCCTGCTCGCCGCCTCCGGGCTTCGGCGAAGCCGGGTCTGACTCGGTCGAAGCCGGGTCTGACTCGGGAGAGGCCGGGTCTGGGTCAGGAACGTCGGGATCAGGCGCGCAGTCCGCGCGTTTGCCGGAACACCGCAACGAACAACTGCAGAAGGCCGATCGTCGCCAGGATCGCACCGATTCCGGCGATGATCGCTGCCAGCGTCAGGGTGCTGCTGTCGGACAGCCCGATCTGCCACGCGACCGTGGCCACGACCATCGCGATGAAGGCGAGGATCACCCGCGACGGCCGTTCCCAGACGGTGACGGTTCCGGGTCCTGTCATCCCGGCGGCCTGGGCGGTCGCCCGCGTGCCCTCCAGGAACAGCGTGAGCACGGCGAGCACCACTCCCGACCACGGTGGCGCACCGGCCATCACGACGATGCCCGCCAGGAAGATGTCCGACCAGCGGTCGGCCATCGTGTCGAGGACCCGGCCCCACTGCGTCGCCGCACCGGTCTGAGCGGCGACGGCACCGTCCACCCCGTCGAGGACGGCAGCGAGAAGGATTACCACGGCCGCGACCGCGAACCAGCCGCGTCCGGCGAAGGTCACCGCGAAGGCGGTCGCGGTGACCGCGGCCCCGCAGACGGTGATCACGTTCGGGGTGATGCCCAGTCGTACAAGGGGTCGCGCGCAGGCGTTGCTGAGGAGCACCCACCGCTCGACCCAGAACGATCCGCGGGGATCGATTCCCCCGTGCAACTCCGACCATGCGTCGAGCACCGCGTCCCGTTGCGTCTGGCGGGCCTGTCGTCGACCGGGCCGATGATCCGGTTCAGTCGACACGGTCGCCTCCGACGGTCCGGGCCAGTGCCTGTCCGACGGCCCAGCCGACGATCACCAGGATGTGGAGCACGTAGAGCCACAGTCCGGCAGCCACCACGCCGCCGATGACCCGGAGGCCGCCGTAGGGGATCCCGACGTCGATCGGCAGGGACAGGAACAGCAGGAACCCCTGCGAGAAGCCGGCGATGAACGACGCCGTGCCCAGTGCGGTCATCGCCGATACGAGCAGAGACGGACCGCCGGGCGTGACCTTCCAATAGACCCAGGTCAGCGGGATCGCCAGGGTGAGCCAGACGGTGAGGAACTCGATCACCACTCGGGCTGCGAGATCCCCGACGCCGCCGGCGCCCCCGCCGTCCGGGGCGAGCGTGGTGATCGACGAACCCGCTGCGACCGCGACCATCGTCAGGGGCGGCACGAAGACGAACAACACCAGGATCGAGAGCCGGGAGCGCCATCCGGTGAAGCGATCCTTCTCCGGATGCATCATCAGGCAGGCGCGTCGAAGCCCTTCCCCGTAGAACGACGCGGGGAAGAGCAGGACGAGCGCACCCCAGCCGGTCAGTGCGATGCCGATCGACACCGCCTCGCCGAAGACGTCTCGGCCACCCATCTCCGGAGGGATCAGGACCGCCAGCTCCCGCCAGGTCGACTCCGCTGCCGCATCCCCGCGCAGCCACGTCGTCGACCAGATCGCGAGCAACACCCACGGGACCACGGCGATCGCGGCGTAATAGGTCAGGGTCGCCGCGGCCGCGGCGAGGTCGCCGCGCGCGAGGACGTCCTTGGTGCCGGACGCCGCCCGGCGTACCGCGGACAGCACCGTCCCCGGCGCGGAACGCGTCTGCGGGGTGGCGGAACTGAGGATCACGATGTCCGGTGTACCCGAAATTCGGCACGACTAGGCACGTCACCGGCGGAAGTGACCGACGACGCTCCGTCAGATCGAGGCGAAGAGCGCGACCGCCATCCCGATCATGATCACCGCGACGACGGCGTCGAGGATCTTCCACGCCCGCGGGCTGGCGAAGAAGTGAGACAGGCGCCGAGCACCTCCCCCGAGCGCGGTGAACCACAGGATGCTGGCCAGGCAGGCCCCGATGGCGAAGGCCCACTTGCCGTTTCCGTGACCGTTGGCGATCGCGCCCATGGTCAGGACGGTGTCGAGGTAGACGTGCGGGTTGAGCCAGGTGAGCGCCAGCGCCGTGCCCACCGCGACCCACCGGCCGGCCGATTCCGCCTCCTCGGCGTTCGCGGCGATGGCCTCGTTGCTGCGCAGGCATCGCTTCGCGGCAAGTAGCCCGAGCACAAGGACATAGAGGCCGCCGACGAGTTTGGCGACGGTGACCACTTGCGGATGCGCCGCGACGATCGCGCCGAGCCCGGCCACTCCCGCGACGATCAGCACGACGTCGGAGATCGCGCACGCCGCCACGATCGCCCCCGTGTGCCGTCGCGCGACGCCCTGCCGGAGGACGAAGACGTTCTGCGGACCGATTGCGACGATCAGGCCCGCGCCGGTGAGCAGGCCGGCGATCGCGGGGAGGAGGTAACTGGACACCTGGTGAACGCTATGGGGCCCAGGTAGATCAGTACAGCGAATGTTTCTGACGAATCATTAGCTGTTCTTCATCTAGCCTGGTCCCATGGAGATCAACCAGGAAGGCCTGCGGACGCTGGCCGCGGTCCTCCGGGAAGGCACCTTCGACGCCGCGGCCGCGTCGCTGCACATCACGCCGTCGGCGGTGAGCCAGCGCATCAAGGCGCTGGAGTCGGCGGTCGGGCGGGTGGTGCTTCGCCGGACCAAACCCGCGTCGGCGACGCCGGACGGCGAGGTGCTGGTCCGCCTGGCCAGGCAATGGGAACTGTTGCTCGCCGAGACGCGCGCCGAGTTCGTCGGCGAACCCGATGACGACGACACACCGGTGATCTCCCGCCCCCGCGTGCATCTGCCGATCGCGACGAACGCGGACTCGCTCGCGACCTGGCTGCTCCCGGTGCTCGCGCGGTTCCACCGTGAGCACGCGGTCGCCGTCGAGGTCTTCCGCGACGACGAGACCCGTAGCAGCGCCCTGCTGAAGTCGGGTGACGCGCTCGCCGCGGTGACGTCGGAACCCATCGCCATCCGGGGTTGCACCCTGCAGTCCCTCGGCAGCATGCGGTATCTGCCGGTCGCGACACCGGAATTCATCAATACTTGGCTACCCGACGGTCTCGACGCCGAGGCTCTGGCGAGAGCCCCGATGGTCCAGTTCGACCGCAACGACCACATCCAACTGGACATGGTCGCGGCCCTGGCCGGACGCGCCGTCGACCCACCGGCGGCCTACATCCCGGCCTCCACCGAGTACCACCGCGCGGTGTCGCTCGGAATCGGTTGGGGCGCAGTGCCCGTCGTCCAGATCCGGGCGGCACTCGACGACGGCCGGGTGCAGCTGATCGCCGACCACCACCTCGACGTCCCGCTGTACTGGCAATACTGGAAGCTCAGTTCTCCTCTGCTGCAACAGCTCACGAACCTGGTGGTCGCCGGGGCCGCGGAGGTGCTCCGCTGACCGTGCCGGAGGGTCAGTCGTTCACCGACACCAGCGTCGGCGGCGTCTCGTCGACAAGCGGGTTCTCGATCTCGTCGCGCCACATGCGGGCCGCGAAGTAGAACGCCCACGCGATGGGAACCGGCAGGAGCCCGGCCAGGACGAACGTCGCGGTCAACCCGATCGCCGACGAGACCGGGGCGGCGATCGCCATCGACACCGGCATCAGCGCGACCGACACGAAGAAATCGAGGCTCGCGATCCGGCCGAGCAGCGCCGGCGGTACACGGCGTTGCAGCAGCGTTCCCCACAGCACCATCGGGCCGTCGAACATCACGCCCATCCCGACACCGGCGGCGACGAACATCCAGGTCGCGTCGGCGACACCCATCAGGACGAGTGGCACGCTCGAGAACGACCAGATGCCGAACATGACGGTCAGATACCGCCGCGGCATCGGCAGGGATGCGAACACCAGGGATGTCGCGGCCGCGCCCACGCCGAATCCGGCGAGCACCCACGCGTGCTGGGAGGCACCACCGTCGATGCGCTCACGCAACGCGAAGGGCACGAGCACCTCGATCGGACCCATCGTCGCCAGCACCAGGACGCAGGCGAAGAACAGCGTTCCCCACAGCCACGGCGTACGGATCATGTAGACGAAACCCTCGACGAGGTCGACGACGACACCGCCGCGGGCGCTCGTGCGTGCGACCTCGCCCTCGGAGGTCTCCGGGGGTTCGCCGAGGCGTCGTGCGGTGACCGGGGTCATCACCAGGTAGCAGACCCCGGAGGCGATGGACGCGATGGCGGCCAGCACGACCGCCTGGCCCGGCGCGGTGGCACCGATGACCGCACCGGCGACCATCGGACCGACGGCCTGGAACACCACCGGACGGAAGAAGCCCTCGATGCCGTTCGCCGCCTGCAGCTCCGACGCGGAGACCACTCCGGGCAGCAGCGCCGAGTACGCCGGGTAGTACATGCCCATCGTGACGCCGGCGAGCAGCGAGGCCACCACGACCATCCAGAGGTCGAGGACCCCGAACACCGAGGCAGCACCCACCGCACCGAAGGCCGCCATCTTGGTGACCTCGAGACCGATCATGATGTGGCGCTGCGAGATCCGGTCAGCGAGTACACCGCCGACAAGCGTCGACAGGAGCATCCCGACCGCCGCCGTCCCCGTCGCCAAGGAGACCTGACCGGGTCCACCGCCGAGCGCGATGACCTGCCAGATCACCGCGACGGTCCAGATCCCGTCGCCGAACATCGCCAGGATCAGACCCGACGCCAACAGCCGATACTGCCGTCGCGCCAGGGGCTTCAGGGCGCGCGGCAAACGGGTGTCGACGGTGGTGCTCACCCTTCGAGCTTGCCGGACGCCGCCGGTCTCAGGCCAGCGAATTTCGTCGGGAGAGCAAGATCAGCTGGCCTTGCGGGAGGCCTTCTTGGCAGGTGCCTTCTTCGTGGTGCTCTTGCCGGAATCGGAACTCGAGCCGCTCTTCGACGCCGTCTTCTTGGCGGTCGTCTTCTTCGCTGCGGTCTTCTTCGCAGGCGTCTTCTTGGCCGCCTTCTTCGCCGGGGCCTTCTTCGCGGTGGACTTCCCCTCGTCCGACGCGTCGTCGGAGGAGCCACGATCCTTCACCGAGGCACGCAGCGCGGCAAGCAGATCGGCGACCTCGGAGTCCTCGTCCTCGGGCTTCTCCTCGTCGGACTCCGGGAACGCCTCACTGCCCTCGGCCTTCGCCTCGATCAGTTTGGACAGTTCCTCCTGGTACCGGTCCTCGAATTCGGACGGGTCGTAGTCGGAAGCCATCGATTCGATCAGCGACGCCGCCATCTTCAGTTCCTGATCGCGGATCTCGGTGTCCTCGTCGAGGAAGCCGAAGTCGGGCTTGCGAACCTCGTCCGGCCACAGGAGGGTCTGCAGCGTCATCACGCCGTCGACGACGCGCAGCGCCGCCACCCGCGTCCGATTGCGCAGGGTGAACGTCGCGATGGCCAGGCGATCGGTCTCCTCGAGGGCCTTTGCCAGCAACACGTAGGCCTTGGGCGACTTCGACGACGGCTCCAGGTAGTACGGCTTGTCGAAGTAGATCGGGTCGACCTGTTCGGCCGGCACGAACTCGAGGATCGAGATCTCCGGGCTCTTCTGGACGGGCAGCGTGGCCAGGTCGTCCTTCGTCAGGATCACCGTCTCGCCCGATTCCGACTCATAGGCGTTGGCGATGTCGGAGTAGTCGACCTCGGTGTCGGTTCCCTCCCGCACCCGGCGGTAGCGGATACGGGTGCCGTCGGAGGAGTCGACCTGATACGACTTCCGGTCGTGACTCTCCGTCGCGGAATAGACCTTGACCGGTACGTTCACCAGGCCAAAGCTGAGATCGCCCTTCCAGATCGAGCGCATGGGGAACATTGTGCCAGGCATTCGCACGCCACGTCGTCAACCGGGCGCAACACGGCCCGGCCGACATCCCCGCGTCGATCAACCCGCCTCCGGGCCTCGGGTGTGGACAATGGGGGGATGGCAGGCGGAGAGAACCTGGAGGTCGACGGCCGCCGGATCTCGATCACCAATCTCTCCAAGGTGCTCTATCCGGCGACCGGGACCCGGAAATACGACGTCATCGACTATTACTCGCGCATCGCCGACGTCATGCTGCCGCATCTGCGGGATCGGATCGTCACCCGCAAACGGTGGCCCAACGGTGTCGAGTCGACGCCGTTCTTCGAGAAGGACATGCCCGACAGCGCACCCGACTGGGTTCGCCGGTACGGAATCCAGCACAGCGAGCGGGTGATCGACTACGCGCTGGCCGAGGACCGCGCCACTCTCGTGTGGCTGGCCCAGATGGCGGCACTGGAGATCCACGTCCCGCAATGGCGACTACCGATCGGCCCCGACGGCGAGCGCATGGCCAACCGCATCGTCTTCGATCTCGACCCCGGCCCGAATGTCCCCCTCCACGAGACCGCGGGCGTGGCGGTGGAGATCCGGAACTGGCTGGGCGGCACCACCACCTACCCGGTGACCAGCGGCGGCAAGGGCATCCACATCTACGCCCGACTCCCCAAACCGGTGAGCTCCGAGGCCGCACGAAAGGTCGCCCGCGAGGTGGCCAACGAGTTCGCCCGGCAGAACAGCGATTTCATCACGGCCAACATGTCCAAGAAGATCCGCGACGACAAGGTCTTCATCGACTGGAGCCAGAACAACGCCTCCAAGACCACGCTGTCGCCGTACTCGTTGCGCGGACGCGAGCAGCCGTGGGTCGCCGCGCCCCGCACCTGGGACGAGATCGAGGACCCGAAGATCGCCCAGTTGCTCTACGCCGAGGTTCTCGACCGCGTCGCCGACGTCGGCGATCTCCTGGAGGGTCTCGACGCCCCGTACGACGACGAGCCGGAACCCGACGCCGGCGAATCCGACACCGAAGACAGAGACGAGGACCTCGTCGATCCGGATACCTTGCGGGAGAGCCTCACCTCCGGCGACGGTCCCGCGCCCGACGAGCGCCCCACCGAGGAGTCGCAGCCGGGTCAGATCATCAACCTCCGTGAGTACCGTCGTAAACGGGACGAATCGAAGACCCCGGAGCCGTTCGGCGACGAGAACCACCGGCAGCGCCTCCGTGAGACCGACGACGAGTCCGACGCCGAAGCCGAAACCGGCCCCCGCGAACCGATCTTCGTCATCCAGGAACACCACGCCCGGCGCCTGCACTACGACTTCCGCCTCGAACACGACGGGGTGCTGGTCTCGTGGGCCGTCCCGAAGAACCTGCCCACCGACCCGGACCAGAACCGGCTCGCGGTCCAGACCGAGGACCATCCGATGGACTACGCCGACTTCGAGGGCGACATCCCGGCCGGCGAGTACGGCGGCGGACACGTATCCATCTGGGACAAGGGCACTTTCGAGCTCGAGAAATGGCGGGACAAAGAGGTCATCGTCCGCCTGAACGGCGAGAAGGTCCAGGGTCGCTACGCGCTGATCCACACCGGCGACAAGAACTGGCTCGCCCACCTGATGACCGACGAGCCGCGCCCCATCGTCCCCGACAGTCTCAGCGATCCGCGACCGATGCTCGCTACCGACGACCCGATCGACAAGCTGAACGAACGGGATTGGGCGTTCGAGGGCAAGTGGGACGGTTATCGGCTCCTGGTCCGGTCGATCGGTGGCGAGTTCCGGCTCACGTCCCGGTCGGGGATCGACATGACGAAGGACTTCCCCGAATTCGCCGGCATCGCCGACGATCTCGGGTTGATGGACGTCGTCCTCGACGGCGAGGCGGTGGCCATCGACTCGACCGGCCGGACGAACTTCACGCTGTTCACGTCACGGAAGCACACCGAGGAGCCGTACACGCTCAAACTCCACCTGTTCGACATCCTCTATCTCAACGGGACGTCGTTGCTGCGAAAACCGTGGTCTGTACGACGCGAACTGCTCGAGGAACTCGCAACGGCGTTCCGCCGGTCGCCATATGTCGATGTGCCGCCGCTGCTTCCGACACCGGCGAGTGCGGCGATCGAGTACAGCCGCGAACACAACCTCGAAGGCGTCGTCGCCAAGCGACGCGACTCGGTGTACCAGCAGGGTCGACGCTCCACCAAGTGGCTGAAACACAAGAACTGGAGCGACATCGAGGTGGTGGTCGGCGGTTACCGGCCCGGACGCGGCAACCGGTCGCACACCATCGGGTCGCTGCTCCTCGGACTGCCCGAGGAGACCGGACTCCGCTACGTCGGGCGCGTCGGCACCGGATTCACCGATGCGCAGTTGCGGGCGCTCGCCGAGGAACTCGAGCCATTGGAGATCTCGCGGTCGCCGTTCCTCGACAAGCTCGACCGCCCCATCGCGTCGAGCGCGGTCTGGGTGCTGCCCAAGATCGTCGGCGAGGTGCGCTTCATGGACTGGACCACCGCGGGCCACCTTCGACACCCGAGCTGGCGCGGCATCCGCCGGGACAAACTCCCCGGAGATCTCTGATGACGGACCCCGTGCCCCCGCAGTCGGACAAACTCGACCGCTCCGTGATCGTGACCGGTCTCGTGATCGTCTCGGGCATGATCATGGTGGTTCTCGACACCACCATCGTCAATGTCGCCCTGGAGTCGCTGAGCACCGAACTCGACGCCTCGTTGTCGACGACGCAATGGGTGGTCACCGGGTATCTCCTCGCAGTCGCGCTGGTCATCCCGCTCACCGGCTGGGCGATGGACCGATTCGGCCCCAAGCCGACGTGGATCACGGCGGTGACGCTGTTCGTGTTGGGGTCTGCCCTCTGTGCGGCGGCGTGGTCGATCGAGACCCTGATCGTCTTCCGCATCCTGCAGGGTCTCGGCGGCGGCATGCTCCTGCCGGCGGGGCAGGCCATCATCACCCGCGCCGCCGGCCCCGACCGACTCGGGCGGGCGATGGCCATCCTCGGCGTCCCCATGCTCCTCGGCCCCGTCCTGGGACCGGTGATCGGCGGTCTGCTCGTCGAGTACACGAGCTGGCACTGGATCTTCCTGGTGAACGTGCCGGTCGGCCTCGTCGCGGTCGCCCTCGCAGTGTGGAAACTGCCGTTCGGCGACAAGGCCCCCGACCGTGACCGCCTCGACCTCCTCGGCCTCGCCGTGCTCTCCGGCAGCCTGGTCTCCCTGCTCTACGGTCTGTCGCGCGCGAGCTCCCATGGCGGCTTCGGCGAACTCGATGTGCTCGCCTGGCTCATCATCGGTGCCGTGGGCCTGGGGCTCTACACGTGGCACAGCCTGCGCAAGGGCAAGGACTCGATCGTCGACGTCCGACTCCTGACAAACAGGGTGTTCGCCGCAGGCACCGTCTCGGTCTTCCTGGTCGCGATCGGACTCTTCGGCGGCATGCTGCTCCTCCCGCTCTACTACCAGACCGTGCGCGGCGAAGGTGCGCTGAATGCGGGCCTGTTGCTCGCCCCGCAGGGACTCGGCGCGATCGTGGCGATGGTGATCGGCGGCCGGATCACCGACCGCATCGGCGCCGGCTATGTGGTGCCCGTCGGCGTCGTGCTGGCGATGATCGGTACCTATCCCTTCACCCACGTCGGGGTCGACAGTTCCTATTTGTGGCTGAGCGTCGCCCTGTTCGTCCGCGGGATGGGCCTCGGCTCGGTGATGATGCCGACGATCTCGGCCGCCTACAGCGATCTGAGCAAGGAGGTCGTGACCCGCGCGGCCCCCACCCTCTCGGCGATCCAGCAGGTCGGCGCGTCGCTGGGTAGCGCGCTTCTGGTCACGGCGTTGACCCAGCGCCTCACCCACGAGTCGAACACCCACGGGCTCCCGGCCTCGGGCGGCGGCACCGATCAGATCGGCTCGGTGCCACCGGAAGCGATGCCCGTCATCGGTCCACTGCTGGCGGACGCGTTCGGTTATGCCTTCTGGGTGGCGTTCGCCCTGACGGCGGTGATCTTCGTCCCCGCGATGTTCCTGCCGCGACATCGATCCCGGGGCACCGAGACGGCACCGGCGCCACCGGCCGGGATCTGACGGCGTCGACGCACACCTGAACCAGCAGCCCACAGGAGGAGTCACCCATGACACCCGACGTACACGGCGAGACGATCACGGTCCCCGCGGCCTACGGCGACACCGAGATGTACGTGACCCGTCCGGCCGGGTCCGACGACACGCCGCTGCCCGGCGTCCTGTTCGTCACCGATGTGATCGGTCTCCGCCCGCGAACCCGCGCGATGGCCGACCGGATCGCGTCGTGGGGATACGTCGTCGCGGTACCGCATCTCTTCTACCGCTTCGGCACCGCCGAGGAGTGGGCGCCGGCCGACGACCTGCTGTTGCCCGAGGCCCGTGGCGCGTTCTTCAAGGCGGCGATGCCGCGGGCGTCGACCCTCACCTCCGACGTCGCGCGCGCCGACCTCATCGCCTACCTCGACGCCCTGCGCTCGGTGCCCGGTGTCTCCGCCGGCCCGATCGGCGTCACCGGGTACTGCATGGGTGGGCGGCTGGCCCTCAACCTGGCGGCGGCGCGTCCCGCCGACGTGGCCGCCGTCGGCATCTTCCACACCGGCAACCTGGTCACCGACACCCCGGACAGCCCTCACCTGCACCTCGTCGACATCGAGGCGTTCGTGCTGGCGATCCACGCCGACAAGGACCGCTCACTCCCCCACACCGCGGTCGCCCAGTTCGAGCATGCACTCATCTCGAGTGGCGTCACACATTCGGCGACCGTCTATCCAGGTGCCGCTCACGGTTACACGATGTCGGACATCGCCGCGTACCACCATGAGGCCGCCGAGCACCATTTCGCCGAACTCGAGGGACTGTTCCGACGGACCCTGACGACGTAAGGCCCGACCAGAGCCGGTGCCAGTGCGCCAGAGGACTTACCGATCGGTAGGACGACTGAGCCACACCATCGCGAGGGGAGTGTGTTTCGACTCGCGGCGCCACCGTGGTGCGCAAACAGGCCGTTCCTGGGACTAGCCTCGTGGAAGTCAGTGACCGTGACAGGAGCTCTTCGTGTTCGTTGTCGCCCACATCAGCGACCTTCATTTCAACGGGACGCGGTTCAATCGCAGCCGCATCCAGTCGACGCTGAGTTACATCAACGCGCGCGCCGCCGGAATCGACGTCCTGCTGGTGACCGGAGACCTGGCCGACGAGGGCGTGCCGAGCGAATACCGGGAGGCCTACGGCGTTCTCGACAGCCCCCTGCCGATGCTCATCACCGCCGGTAACCACGACGTCCGGGAACCGTTCAGCGCCACCCTGCTCGGCGCCGAGACGTCCGGACCGATCAACCATGCCCGACGCGTCGGCGACGTCCTGTTCCTGATGTGCGACAGCTCCGTCCCCGGACGCAACGACGGTTACATCGACGACCAGACGATCGCCTGGATGTTGGCTCAGCTCGAGGCCGAGGACCCGCAGACACCCGTCTTCGTCGCCTTTCATCACCCGCCGGTCGAGCTGCACATGCCGTTCATGGACTCGATCCGGCAGACCGGCGAGGAACGCCTGGTCCCGCTCGTCGAACGCCACCCGAACATCGTCGCGTTCCTGTGCGGACATGCCCACACACCCGCCGTCACCCGATTCGCCGACCGCCCGCTGTGCGTCGCGCCGGGAGTCGCCTCGACACTGAATCTGCCGTTCGAGGGCACCGAGATCGTCAACCGCGGACAACCGCCCGGCATCGCCTTCCACATCTACGACAAGGGACGCCTCGTCACCCACTACCGCTCGGTCATGTTCTGACCGAACTCGTTCGGGGGGCGCGCTGAGGGGTCAGCCCTCGGTACCCGAACCGATCGCCGACGATCCGGCGTCGAGCAGCTGTTTGAGGACCTGTCCGCCGAGGTCGGTGAGCAGACCGGGTCCGGGATCGGGGAGGTTCTGCGGGAGCGCACCCGGCTGGTGGGTTGCCGGGATCCGGGCGGCGCGCGTGGCCTCGAGCCGGATCCCCCGCGTCTGATCCTTGGTCAGCGGAGTGAGGTACTTGCTGAGATCGGTGGCGGTGGTGAGGGTTCCGACGACCCGCAGCCCGGTCGCGCCGAAGTCCGCCGCCCCGCGCCGGATGTGATTGGGCGAGGTCACCAGGATGATGTCGCGGATGCCTTTCGCACGCAGGATCTCCGAGGTGTTCTGCGCGTTGGCCACGGTGGACCCCGACTTGTCCTCGGTCAAGATGCGGCCGCTGTCCACCCCGTTCTCGACCAGCCAGTTCTTCATCGCGGCGGCCTCGGTGATGCCGTTCTTGGGGACCCCGCCGGTCACGACGATCGGTGCGGCGGTGGTGATCTCGGATTGCGCCTTGCCCGCCGTCACCCGATTCACCAACTCCGGGGCCATCTTTCCGTTCGCGTTCAACCCGAACCCCAGGACGACGATCGCGACCCGCCCGGACACCGGTTTGGGCGTGGTGTCGGGCACGATCTGCGCGGCGGTGGCGACTCCGGAGATCACGTTGCGGGCCGTGGTGGCGAGGAGGGGGTTCAGCACCCGTAGGCGACCGAGCGCGGCATTGCTGACCGACGCTTCCTCCAACTGGTCGGCCCAGATCGCCTGCAGTGCAAGCGCATCGGTGTCCGCGGGAGCCAGGGTCAGCGCCTTCTGCAACGCGGCCAGACCGCCGGCGACGTCCCCGTTCGCGAACTTCGACTGGGCCTCGTTGTACAGCCCGGCCGGGTCGACGGCGTCCGCAACCGTCACGACGCCGACCCCGTCGGCGGGGAGAGACCCGAAGGCCACGCCGCCGAGCGCGGCGACCGCGATGGTTGCGGCTGCAGCCATCCGGAAGCGATTCACTCTGGTCACACCAGTCACTCGCGTAACAGTACGAGGCATCCGCAACGGCCCCGCACCCGTCCGATTCCAGATCGGTAACGGGCGCGGGGCCGTCGAGGGACATCGCGTGCGCTGGTCAGCGCCGCAAACCGGCGACCTTCAACAGTTCCGGACGACGCAGGACCAGGCCGATCCACATCAGCACGCCGAGATAGACCGCGAACAGAACCGTGCTGAAGAGCGGTTCCTCGATCCGCATGTTCGCGGTGACCGCGCCGCCGAGGTAGGCGGTGATGCCGAGCGCGCCCAGCACCGCCGTCCGCGGGATCGCGTACACGACAAGGCAGACGAGCAACACCACGCCCATCACGATGGCCTGGTCGGAGTCGAAGCCGAGCTTCTCGGTACCGTCGATCACCGCCTGCGGGCGGGTCAGCTTCCCGATGACGTCGAATGCGAGGAATGCGCCGACGAGGACGCTGATGACGATTCCCACGATTCGGCGCAAATTACGGCTACTGGTGGTCTCGGACGAGTTCCGCGTGGTGATGTCGGTGGCCATGATGTTCTCCCTGGTGGTCGAGCGATGTGGTGGTCGTGCAGGGATAGACACGGCTCGCCCGGGAAACTCATCGGGGCTCGACGCAGCTACTCGGCGAGAGCGTCGAGCAGCGGGCGGACCCGGAAGTCCACCATCTCCCTCATCACCAGAGCGGTCGTGGTGCGCTTGACGCCCTTGATGTCCAGGATGTCCCCGGCGATGCGGTACAGATCGTCCGCATCCTTCGCGGCGACGTGCACCAGCAGGTCGGCGACCCCGGTGAGGCCGTGGACCTGCAGGACCTCGGGTATTGCCTCGAGCGCTGCACCTACCTGATCCAGCTTGCGCTGGGTGACATTGGTGAGCACGTAGGCCTGCAGCGGATATCCCAGGACAGCCGGATCGACGCGCCGCTCGAAGGAACGCAAGGCGCCCGCGGCGTCGAGCTTGCTCAACCGGGCCTGAACGGTGTTGCGGGACAGCCCGGTCCGCTCGGCGACCGCCATCACCGTGGCCCGAGGGTCCTCGGCGAGGACCGTCAGGATCTTGGCGTCGATCCGGTCGGCCCGATGTTCGCTTGGCAAGATGCCAACCTCCGTTCCCCACACCCCCGCTGAAGGTGCGCATACTGCTCAGTTCCGCTGACAAGTATTGCGCAAACCGACTGTCATTGCTGGACTGTGAGCACACCTTCTCGTAGAACCGGCCAGCCCCGACGGAACACAACCCCGTAGGCGACCCGGATTTCGCCCTGCCGGTCGCGGCCGATCCGTCGCCGCCGAAGGGGCGTCGTCAAACCTTCACATCCGCACGCCGTGCCGCGGTTCGCGTGGGTGGTGTTCGAAAGTGAGTTCCCGTGTCCCAGTCCGCATTTCTCGACACCGTCGCCGCGCCGCCGTCACTCGGCGACGCAGTGACGCCCGAACAAGCCGCGCTCGAGTCGATCCAGCAACGTGTGCTCTGGCTGTCGACCTCGATGATCCACCACGCCAACCGGGTTCGGCCGAATCCCAGCGGTCTGAAGGTCGGCGGACACCAGGCGTCGTGCGCGTCGATGGTCTCGATCATGACCTCGCTGTGGTTCGAGCACCTGCGCCCCGGTGATCGCGTGTCGGTGAAACCCCATGCGTCGCCGGTGCTCCACAGCATCAACTACCTGCTCGGCGAGCTCGACGAGAAGTACCTGACCACGCTCCGCGAGTTCGGCGGCCTCCAGTCCTACCCCAGCCGCGCCAAGGACCCGGACACCGTCGACTACTCCACCGGCTCGGTCGGCATCGGCGCGACCGCCCCGATCTGGGGCGCGATGGCACGACGCTACGTCGACACCCACGTCGGCGACACCGGCCGCGGCCGGCAGTACTCGCTCGTCGGCGACGCCGAACTCGACGAGGGCGCCGTCTGGGAGGCCATCCTTGATCCGGGGATCGCCGATCTCGGCGAGGTTGTGTGGATCGTCGACCTCAATCGCCAGTCACTGGACCGCGTCGTGCCGAACATCGCCGCCCGTCGCCTGGAGAAGATGTTCGAAGCGGCCGGCTGGCAGGTCATCCCCGTACGGTTCGGACAGCTGCTCGAATCCCTCTTCGCCCGCCCCGGCGGCGACGCACTGCGGACCCGCATCCTGCAGATGCCGAACCCGGAGTATCAGCGACTGCTCCGCTGCGCCGCGGACGAGGTCCGTGACCGTCTGCCCGGCACCGGTTCCGAGAGCGGGAAGATCACCGAACTCATCGCCGCACTGGACGACGAAACCCTCTTGGCAGCGGTCCGCAACCTCGGCGGTCACGACCTGCAGGCGCTGTCGCAGGCGTACCGGCAGATCGATGACACCCGTCCGACGGTGATCATCGCCTACACCATCAAGGGTTACGGGTTGCCCACGCAGGGCCACCCCCAGAACCATTCGGCGCTGCTGACCGTCGAGGAGTACCGGCAACTGGCGGCGGCCCTGGGGACGGACCCGGACCGACCGTGGGGTCGGTTCACCGACGACGACCCGGCAGGTCGTCTGTGTGCCGCTGCAGCACGACGCCTTCAGCGGGATCCGGTACCTTCGTTGCCCGACGTCGAGATCCCGGCCGACTTCGGTCGCACCCCGAAGGGCACCAGCACCACCCAGGCCGCGCTCGGTCGGTCGCTGCTCGACCTGACCCGTCAGTCGCCGGAGGCGGCGAAGCGTGTCGTCACCGTGAGCCCCGACGTCAGCTCGACCACCAATCTCGGCGGCTGGGTGAACAAGGTCGGCGTCTGGTCGCCCACCGAGCGCCACAACTGGTTCGCCGACGATCCCGAGACGATCATGCACTGGAACGAGCGGCCCACCGGGCAGCACATGGAACTCGGTATCGCCGAGACCAATCTGGTGGGTCTGATCGGCGAACTCGGTGCCACGTGGAGCCGCTGGGGACAGCCGCTGCTGCCGATCGGCGTGCTCTACGACCCCTTCGTCGAACGCGCCCTGGAACCGTGGTCGTACGGCATCTACGCCGGCGGCCAGTCGATCCTGGTCGGCACCCCCTCCGGGGTCACGCTCGCTGCCGAAGGCGGCGCGCACCAATCGATCAAGACACCGTCGATCGGTCTCGAGCAACCGGGTTGTGTCAGTTACGAACCGGCGTTCGGGATCGACGTCGAGTGGACCCTGCTGGCTTCCCTGTCCCGGCTCGGCCGCCCGGACGGCACCTCGGCGTATCTACGTCTCTCCACCCGTCCGGTCGACCAGTCCCTCGCCGCGGTGCCGACCGATCCGGCCGCGCGCGAACGTCGACGCCGTCAGGTCGTCGCCGGCGGTTACCCACTTCGACGGAGTGAGAACGCACAGGTGACGGTGGTGGCGATGGGGGCCCTGATCCCCGAAGCACTCGCCGCGGCAGATCGGTTGCAGCAGCAGGGGATCGACGCCGACGTCCTCTGCATCACGAGCCCCGGACTCCTGTTCGAGGCCTGGCAGGCGCGCCAGGGTCGAGGCAACGGTGAGAGCTGGATTCTGGATCAACTCTTCCCGAGTGACCGTGCCACCCCGATGGTCACGGTCCTCGACGGGCACCCGCACACCCTGGCGTTCCTGGCCGGTATCAACCGGGTGCGCAGCACCAATCTCGGTGTCTCCCGGTTCGGTCAGGTCGGCTCCCTCGACGACGTCTACCGACATCACGGCATCGACACCGACAGCATCGTCTCCGCCGCCCTCGACATCCTGCCCTGACCGAAACGACAAGACCCCCGGGACCGCATTCGCGGGGCCCGGGGGTCTTCTCGTCGAAACCGGAAGCGCTTACAGCGCTTTGAGTTCCTCGATGACGCTGTCGACACTCTTCTTCGCGTCACCGAACAGCATCGAGGTGCCGTCGGCGAAGAACAGCGGGTTCTCGATACCGGCATAACCCGAACTCATCGACCGCTTCAGCACGATCACCGACCGCGCCTCGTCGACGTTGAGAATCGGCATGCCGTGGATCGGGCTGGACGGATCGTTACGGGCGGCCGGGTTGGTGACATCGTTGGCGCCGATCACGATCGCGACATCGGTACGGCCGAACTCGCCGTTGATGTCGTCCATCTCCTTCATCGCGTCGTACTCGACGTCGGCCTCGGCCAGCAGCACGTTCATGTGCCCCGGCATACGACCGGCCACCGGGTGGATGGCGTACTTGACCTCCACGCCCTTGGCCTCGAGCAGGCTCGCCATCTCCTTGACCGCATGCTGGGCCTGGGCCACGGCCAGACCGTAACCGGGCACCACGATCACCTGATTGGCGTAGGCCATCTGGATCGCGGCGTCGGCGGCGGAGGTGGCCTTGACGGTGCCGCCCTCGGCGCCGGGACCACCGGCGGCTGCGGCGTCGCCGCCACCGAACGAGCCGAACACGATCGCCGGGATCGACCGGTTCATCGCCTTGGCCATCAGGTTGGTCAGGATCGAACCCGACGCGCCGACGATCATGCCGGCCACAATCAGCGCGGTGTTGTCCAGCGCGATACCCGCCGCTGCGGCCGACAGGCCTGTCATCGCGTTGAGCAGCGAGATCACCACCGGCATGTCCGCGCCGCCGATGGGGAACACCACGAACAGACCCATCACGCCCGCGGCGAGCAGCAACCCGACCATCCACCACACGCTGGCCCCGCCACCGTCGGCGGCCTGCACGCCCAGGTAGATCGCCAGACCCAACGCGACCAGCAGCAGCACGATGTTGGCGGCCTGGAACAGCTTCGCGTTCGCCACGAAGGTCTTCTCCAGACCCTTCGGCATGATCTCCTGCAGCTTCGCGAACGCCACCAGCGATCCCCAGAACGAGATCGAACCGATGATCGCCGCGATCAGCGAACCCACCACCAGCGGCGAGGCCGGTTCGGTGTTGTGGAACACCGAGAACCCGGAGGTCTCGATGAACTCCGACCACGCGATCAGCGCAACCGTGCCACCGCCGACACCGTTGAACAGTGCCACCAGCTGCGGCATGGCCGTCATCTTGGTCTTCAACGCCGGCGGGATACCCAGCACCACACCGAGAACCAGGCCGATCACGATCAGGATCCAGTTGATCGTCGGCACGCCGACCGTCGAATGACCGTCCTCGCCGACCGCGCCGGCGTTGTAGATGTAGAGCAGCGTCGCCGCCACCGCCAGACCCATACCCGTCGCGGCGATCCAGTTGCCGCGCACGGCGGTCTTCGGGCCGGTCAGGCCCATGAGGCCGTAGATGAACAGCGAGAAGGACACAATGTAGAGCGCCATGACCAGGTAGGACAGGCCCTCGCTCGGGGTGTGCGCGCCTGCGGCGAGCACCAGTTGCGAGCCGATCACTTGGCGGCCTCCTTCTTACCCTTGAACATGCCCAGCATCCGGTCGGTGACCGCGAAGCCACCGATCACGTTGAGCGTGCCGAACACCAGCGCGACGAACGCGATGATCCGCACACCCCACCCGGCATCGGCAGGAAGCTTGCCCAGCACCACCAGTGCACCGAGCACGACGATGCCGTGGATGGCGTTCGTGCCCGACATCAACGGGGTGTGAAGGGTGTTGGGAACCTTCGAGATGACCGCGAAACCGACGAACCCGGCCAACACCAGGATCGCGAGATTCGCCAGAAGTCCGGAATACATCAGGCCTTCGCCTCCTGCGAGTCACGGGTGACGCACGCAGCGGCGAGCACCTCGTCGTCGAAATCCGGTGTGATCGCGCCGTTGTCATCGAGCATCAGCTCGATCAGCGCGAGGAGGTTCTTCGAGTACAGCTCGCTGGCATGCTCGGGCATCGTCGCCGGCAGATTCAGCGGCGCGGTGATCGTCACGTCATGCTTCACGACGGTCTGCCCGGGTTCGGTGAGCTCGCAGTTGCCGCCGGTCTCACCGGCCAGATCCACCACGACGCTGCCCGGTTTCATGCCCTCGACCGCGGCCGCGGTCACCAGGCGCGGGGCCGGACGGCCCGGGACCAGCGCGGTGGTGACCACCACGTCGAAGCCCTTGATCGCGTCCTCGAGCGCCTGTTGCTGCTGCGCGCGTTCTTCCTCGGTCAGTTCACGGGCGTAACCGCCTTCGCCGGCGGCGTCGATACCGAGATCGAGCCACTGCGCTCCGACCGACCGGACCTGTTCGGCCACCTCGGGACGCACGTCGTAACCGGTGGTCCGACCGCCCAGGCGCTTGGCCGTGGCCAGCGCCTGCAGGCCGGCCACACCGACGCCGAGCACCAGCACCGTCGCCGGCTTCACCGTGCCCGCCGCCGTGGTCAGCATCGGGAAGAACCGCGTCGACAGGTCCGCGGCCACGATCACCGACTTGTAGCCGGCCACGTTGGCCTGCGAACTCAGCGCATCCATCACCTGTGCGCGGGAGATACGCGGGATCGCCTCCACCGCGTAGGCCTCCACGCCCGCCGCACGCAGGGCGCCGATCTTGTTGTCGGCATTGCGCGGTGCCAGGAAGCCGATCAGCTTCTGCCCGCTGCGCAGCTTGCCGATCTCGTCATCCGACGGCGGCGACACCCGCAACACCACATCAGCCGAATACGGGTCACCGATCGTGGCCCCGGCTTCGGTGTACGCCTCGTCGGGAATCAGGGCGCCGAGACCGGCCCCCGACTCCACCACGACGGGCACACCCTTGCCCACCAGCGAGGCGGCCACCTTCGGGACGAGCGCCACGCGGCGCTCCCCCGGGGCCGTCTCGCGCACGACACCCACTGTCATTTCACTCACCCTGTCTGGTGGCGACGCTGTTCCCAGCGCCGCCTCGTTTTCGGCGCCGACGTCGGCGCACATGTGCAGAACGTCGTAACCTGCGTGCAAATCGTGCAGCTCCGCCATGTGTCGGCGGTGCGGACGACCTGACGCAGGTCACGAAGTGCGCGGGCTTTCGACAGCGATGACTGTCACCCGGCTCACATATAGAGGTTGGAAGAAGATAACACGAGGTCTCAGCGTCATCTCAGGAGAGTTGGATACCTCACTCGCCCTTGACAGAGGGATTCATCATGAGATTTACGAATACCGGCCGGTAACGCCCTAATCCGTTGGAACAGATCAGGTAACGGTGTATCTAAGTTCGTCGAGACCGGTCGCGCCATCGGGTGCAGGAGACTGGTACCGCTCGACCTGCGGGCGCCCCCGCTTGTCGATCGCACGGCATGTGACCGTGTGGTCGCCTTTGTCCGCTTTCCAGTTGAATTTCCACTGCCGCCAGGTGTCGACGCTGTACTCGGTCGCGAGCTCCGCGGGCTGCCACGGTCCGTCGTCGATCCGGACCTCGACGCGCTCGACACCTACGTGCTGTGCCCATGCGGCCCCGGCGATGACGACCTCACCCGCAGGATGGGAGGTACCCCGGGCCGGGCGGTCGATCCGCGAGGCCAGTTTGATGGGCCCGAGCGCCGACCATCCGCGGTCGGTCCAGTACGCCCTGGCCTCGGCGAACCTGGTGATCTCCCAGTCGACAACCCACTTGGTCGCCGACACGTATCCGTACAGGCCGGGAACCACCTGCCGGACCGGGTATCCGTGTTCGATCGGTAACGGCCCCCCGTTCATACCGACCGCCAGCAGGGCGTCCCGGCCGTCGGTGATGTCCGAAATCGGTGTGCCGCAAGTCCATCCGTCGACACTGGTGGACAACAGCATGTCAGCCCCGGGGCGTACGCCGGCAAGGTCGAGGACTTTTTGCATCGGCACGCCGAGCCACCGGGCGTTGCCGATCAGGTCTCCCCCGACGTCGTTGGACACGCACGCCAGCGTCACGAACCGTTCGGTCATGGGCATCGCCAGCAGGTCATCCCAGGTGAGGGTCACCTCCCTGTCGACCTCTCCGTGTATCCGCAGTCGCCATTCGACGGTGGTGAGCGTCGGGACCTGGAGCGCGGTGTCGATCCGGTAGAAGTCGTCGCTCCCGGTGATGAAAGGCGTTGCGCCGGAAAGGTTCAGCGCGGTTCCGGGCGGGATCGGCGGGGCTGGGTCGACGGGTTTCGGCAGCAGGATCCGCGCGCGGTCGGCCAACGTGCTCGCGGTGTCGGCGAGCATACGACGGCCGATGACGCCGATCGCGACGGCGGCCACCGCCACACCGCCTGCAGCGAGGACGAATCGCCGTGAAAGAGGCTGACGGTCAACATCTTCGGCGTCCCCGTCGACGAACCGCGGCGGCTCGTCGGCGAGCTGGGCCAGCAACAGCCTCAGTACGACGACGCCCACGACCCCGGCGAGGATCGAAGGCAGCGCATAGGTCCACGACGCGCCCGGCCGGTTCACGGCCGCCAGCACGCCGACGGCTGCAAAGACCGCGATGATCGCGGACCCGAGCGGTGGACGGCGCCGCTCGAGGTACCCGCAGGCGCCGGCGATCGCGGCGATGATGAAGCCCATCCCGACGAAGAGGGCGACCTTGTCGGCGATGCCGAAGGTCTGAATGGCCCATTCGCGGACCGCCTGGGGCGAGTGGTCGACCACCGACGAGCCGACCGCGAAGTACGGCGACGCGTCCGGCGACACCGGGACCGCGGCGATCTCCCCCGCGGCCAGCCCGGCACCCACCGCGACGAGTCCCGCCACCCAGGGAGCGGCGTCGTGTGCGCGGGGGTCCGACAAGATGGTCACACTTCTTGATACCGGAGTTCGCGCACATGGCGGCGGGTCCGCACCGGACGCCGACTGTTCATCCGACGATCGATCGGCTGACCTGCTGTTTCGGTCACGATCCGGCGACCTCCCGCTGAATGGTCACCAAGACTAGAACAGGTTCTAGTTTGTCCGCTAATCTGGCCGCATGGCTACCAGTACCGAGATCCCGGAGACCGTCGCCCTCGAATCGGTGACCGAATTCTCCGACGAGGTCGACGTCGTCGTGATCGGATTCGGCATCGCGGGCGGATGCGCCGCCGCGGAGGCCGCAGCGAACGGCGCGCGCGTCCTGCTCATCGAACGCGCCGCCGCGGCCGGCGGCACCACCTCCCTGTCGGGAGGCTTCTTCTATCTCGGTGGCGGCACCGCCGTCCAGAAGGCGACCGGCCAGGACGACTCGCCCGAGGAGATGGAGAAGTACCTGACCGCGGTGTCCATCGACCCCGAGGTCGACAAGATCCACGCGTACTGCGTCGACAGCGTGGACCACTTCAACTGGCTCGAGGGGCTGGGCTTCACCTTCGAGCGCAGCTTCTACCCGGAGAAGGCCGTCATCCAGCCCGGCACCGAAGGCCTGATGTTCACCGGCAACGAGAAGGTGTGGCCGTTCAAGGACCAGGCCGTCCCCGCCCCGCGCGGCCACAAGGTGCCGGTTCCCGGTGAGACCGGTGGCGCCTCCCTGGTGATCGACCTGCTCGTCAAGCGTCTCGGCGAACTCGGCGTCGAGGTCCGTTATGAGACCGGCGCACGGCAACTCGTCGTCGACTCCGACGGAACCGTCGCCGGCGTGACCTGGAAGAAGCCCGGCGAGGAGGGCGTCATCCGCGCCACCTCGGTGATCATCGCCGCGGGCGGCTTCGTGATGAACCCCGAGATGGTCGCCGAGCACACGCCGCACCTCGCCGAGAAGCCGTTCGTCCTCGGCAACACCTACGACGACGGCCTCGGACTGCGCATGGGCCGGTCGGTGGGCGCCGAGCTGAAGTACATGGACAAGGCGTTCATCACCGCGCCGATCTATCCGCCCGCCAGCATGGTCATGGGCGTCATCGTGAACAAATTCGGCGAGCGGTTCGTCACCGAGGACTCCTACCACGCCCGCACGTCGGGATTCATCATGGAACAACCGGATTCGGCGGCATTCCTCATCGTCGACGAATCGCACATGAATCCCAAGCAGAACTACCTGATCCCGCTGATCGACGGCTGGGAGACGATCGAGGAGATGGAGCGCGACCTCGGCATCCCCGAGGGCAAACTCCAGGCGACCATGGCCAGGTACAACGAGAACGCCGCGAAGAAGGAAGATCCCGACTTCCACAAGGCGGCCGAGTTCCTCGAACCCCAGGACAAGGGTCCGTGGGCTGCCTACGACCTCTCGCTCGGCAAGGCGATGTACGCCGGCTTCACCATGGGCGGCATGGCCACCTCGCTCGACGGTGAGGTGCTCGACGAATCCGGATCGGTCATCAAGGGCCTCTACGCCGCGGGCGCGAGTGCCACCAACATCGCCCAGGACTGCAAGGGATATTGCAGCGGAACGCAATTGGGCGAGGGATCGTACTTCGGCCGGCGCGCCGGTCGGCACGCCGCAGCGAAGGTGACCTCGCGCGCGTGAGCTGGTTTCGATACGGTTCTCGCCTAGCGGCTCGAACCTACTCAACCAGCAGGAGCGCATACCCGCTGGTTGAGTAGGGCCGAGGCGCCAGCCGAGGTCCGTATCGAAACCAGGCTGCCAACCGGTCTTTGTGGGCGGTTGTCAGCGGGCCGGGGAGAATCTCCGCAACCGCAGGCTGTTCCCCACGACGAACACCGAGGAGAGCGCCATCGCGGCCCCGGCGATCATCGGGTTGAGCATGCCGGCTGCCGCCAGTGGGATCGCGGCGACGTTGTAACCGAAGGCCCAGAACAGGTTTCCCTTGATCGTGCCGAGGGTTCGACGCGCCAACCGGATGGCGTCGGCGACCACGCGGAGGTCACCACTCACGACCGTGAGGTCGCTGGCCGCCATCGCCACATCGGTGCCGGTGCCCATCGCGAGACCGAGGTCGGCCTGCGCCAGTGCGGCGGCGTCGTTGATGCCGTCGCCGACCATCGCCACCACATGGCCCTGCGCCTGGAGTTCGGCGATCACCTCGAGCTTGCGTTGCGGACTGACCCCCGCGGTCACGTCATCGATTCCCACTTCTGCCGCAACAGCTCTCGCCGCACCTTCGTTGTCACCGGTGAGCAGCTTCGGCGTGAGTCCCAGGCGCCGGAATTCGGCGATGGCCTCGGCCGACGATGGCTTGATGCGGTCGGCCACCGCGATCACGCCGACCGCGACCGGTTCGGACGCAGCGTCGTTCACGTCGCCGACGAGGACGACGACCGCCGTCGCACCACCTGATTCGGCAGTCGACACCGCGTCCGCGAGGTCCCCGGGCAGCGGCACGGTGACCTTACCGGGTGAGAGGACCTGAACTCGCTTGTCCCCCACCGTGGCTGCGACACCGGCACCCTGGGTGGACACGAAGTCTCGCGCCTTCTCGGTCACGTGGTCACGACCCGCAGCGATGACGGCACGACCGATCGGATGTTCCGACCCCGCTTCCACCGCAGCCGCCCACGCGAGCACCTGCGACTCATCCTGACCGCCGGCGACGGTCACCGTCGACACCGACATGTCGCCGGAGGTGACGGTGCCGGTCTTGTCCAGCACGATGGTGTCGACGCGTCGGGTCGACTCCAGCACCTCGGGCCCCTTCAACAGGATGCCCAGCTGTGCGCCGCGGCCCGTGCCGACCATGAGTGCGGTCGGAGTGGCGAGCCCGAGCGCACACGGGCAGGCGATGATGAGGACCGCGACCGCCGCCGTGAACGCGAAAGTCACGTCGCCACCCGCGAAGTCGTCCAACGACGCCGCGCCGAGCCAGAAGCCCAGCGTGGCAATCGAGATCGCGATCACCGCGGGGACGAACACCGAGGAGATCCGGTCGGCCAGTCGCTGTGCGTCCGCCTTCCCCTCCTGCGCGGCGGCGACCATGCGTGCCATCTGCGCGAGGGCCGTGTCGGAACCGACGGC
Source organism: Gordonia namibiensis NBRC 108229 (assembly GCF_000298235.1). Taxonomy (GTDB): domain Bacteria; phylum Actinomycetota; class Actinomycetes; order Mycobacteriales; family Mycobacteriaceae; genus Gordonia; species Gordonia namibiensis. The sequence goes on along the minus strand of NZ_BAHE01000056.1, from coordinate 30,601 downwards.
GGTCGCCCGGACGACGAGCAGTCCGCTGGTGTTGACGGTCGCGCCGATGACCGCATCGCCCACGGTCACCTCGACCGGGACCGATTCCCCGGACACCATCGACGCGTCGATTGCCGAGGCACCTTCGACGACGATGCCGTCGGTCGCGATCTTCTCGCCCGGGCGCACCACGAACTCGTCACCAACCGCCAACTGCCCGATCGGAATTCGGGAGTCGACGCCGTGTCGTCGGACCACGACGTCTTTGGCGCCGAGATCCATCAGGGCACGTAGTGCATCACCGGCGCGTCGCTTGGACCGCTTCTCGAAGTAACGACCCGCCAGCAGGAAGGTCGTCACGCCCGCGGCCGCTTCGAGATAGATGTGCGAGGCCCCGTCGGCGCGTTGGGGAAGCAGGTCGAACCCGTGGGTGAGGCCTGGCGTCCCGGCGGTACCGAGGAAGAGCGCGTACAGCGACCAACCGAACGCGGCGAGCGTGCCGACCGACACCAAGGTGTCCATCGTGGTCGCGCCGTGACGCAGGTTGATCCATGCTGCGCGATGGAACGGGTAGGCGCCCCACACGACCACCGGCGCGGCGAGCGTCAGCGACAGCCACTGCCAGTAGGTGAACTGCCAGGCCGGGATCATCGCGAGGGCGATCACCGGGACCGACAGCACCGCCGAGACGATCAGCCGCTGCCGCAGCGCGTCGAGTTCCGGGTCTGCCGTCGATGCGGCGTCGGTCGTGTCCGTCGACCCAGCGGGCGGGTCCGGCAGGATCGGCGCGGCGTCGTAACCGGCGGCGCGGACCACCTTGACGAGGTCGTCAGCGGCGAGACCGGTGGGGACCTCGACGTGGGCACGTTCGGTCGCGTAGTTCACCGAGGCGGTGACACCGTCGAGTTTGTTCAGTTTCCGCTCGATGCGGTTCGCACACGACGCGCAGGTCATTCCGGAGATGTCGAGGTCGACCAGTTGCAGGCCGGGACTCGCGGACATCAGTGGTCACCTCCATGTGTCATGTCGCCATGCGGAGCGGAGTCCGGAACGGCCGTCTCGACGACGCCGTGCGAGGGTGCGTCGTGGGTGACCGGCTCGGGTTGCGGTCCCCATGCCCGGCCGACGCCGAAGGCGATCGCGAAGGCGGCGATCAGCGCGACGACGTAGACCAGGGGGCCCTTGGGAATGCTCATGTCACACCAGTGAGTACCCGGCTTCGGCGACCGCTCCGGCGATCTCCTCGCGCGGGATCTCACGGTCGGCGACGACGCGTACGGCTCCGTCTTCGAGGGTCACGTCGACACTGGTCACGCCGGCGATCTCCTCGATCTCCTCGCGGACGGAAGCGACGCAGTGGCCGCAGGTCATCCCGGTGACGGTGTAGCTGCTGGTGGTGCTCACGGGTTCTCCTCTGATTGCTGTCTCGTGGTTGGCGGCGGGTCGGTCGGTGTCAGGACTTCACGAGTCGGGCGATCGCGGCCATGGCCTCGTCGACCTTCTCCTTGCCGGCGGCGTCGCTCTCCTGCGCGGCGTGTACGACGCAGTGGGCCATGTGCTCCTCGAGCAGACCGAGGCTGACCGCCTGCAACGCCTTGGTCATGGCCGACACCTGGGTGAGGATGTCGATGCAGTACGAGTCCTCTTCGACCATGCGCTGCAGCCCACGTGCCTGGCCCTCGATGCGGCGGAGACGCTTGAGATAGTCGTCCTTGCGGCCGATGTAGCCGTGCTGGTGCTCGTCCATGTCGCTCCTGTGGTGACGGGTACCCCTTAGGGGTATGCCTCAACAGGTATACCAGCGTTCGCCCGCCAACGGTACCCCCCTACCGTATTTGATCCGGTCGGTCGGTCGTCGAACAAACCGCAACACGAAACCCCGACGCATGACGCGTCGGGTTCGAGGAACCGCGGGAGCTACGGCCGCAGGGCGGCGGCGAGGCGCGCCAGGGCCACGGCGACATCGTCGAGTGCCGCGCTGATCTCTGCACGGCGCGTGGCTTCCGTCTCGGAGATCTCCGAGTCCTGGTCGGTCACCTGCGCACCCGGGACGCCGACAGGAGGGACAACGGCCCCCTCAGAGGGGGAGACGTCCGGAAGCGCCGGCGCGGCGTGAGCCGGTGTCACCGGGTTCACCGGCGCCGGGCCCGGTCCAGCCGTGTTGGGTGCTGCCGTGCTGGGCACCGCCGGGCCGGAAACGTCCTGGCTCGGCGCGTCAGATCGATGGCGTCGACCGTGGTAGTCCTCGGACACGACCGGTTCGGCGTTGGTGGATCGACGGCCGCCGCGGTATCCCGACTCCGGAGGCGGTTCGGGCGTCGCACCGTGAGCGGGCTCGGAAGAAGGCTCCGTGACCGGCGGAGTGGGCGGTTGATGAGAGTCGGGCAGCCGGTGCGACCCCATTCGTTGCGGATTCGGGGTCGGGGGTTGCGGAACCGTCCGGCCAGGCCCCGGTGCAGGTCGTTGATGATTTCCTGCTCCGGCGCCCGTCATCACCGACGGGGCGTGTCCGTTCGAGTGCGCGAAGAAGTGGGGCCCGCCGTGGCCGACGAAGAAGACGCACCCGACCCCTTCCGGCGACGGGACCGGGCACGGGTTGCGTTCGATGAGCGACTGGGCGCGATCGTCGAAGTCGTTCCACTCCAGCCAGAGGCGACGATCGTGCCTCGGGTGGGTGCTCGCATCCGTCGCGTGATTCCCGCGATGGCCGATCGCGAGACGACACTGCAGCAACCAATCGGAATCACCCGACAGTCCCAGCGCCGCCCGTTCGGTCGGCCGGCACACCACCGTCGACCAACAGCCTTCGCCGTTCATACGGACTCCCCTTCATACCTGCAGTGCTTCACGTCTACGCGCGCCATCCAGCCATGCCACGCCGGTCTTCGCAGTGGTCTCGAGTGTTCGCCGATCTCGGCTCGCCCCCCGGCAAGCGCCACGGCGTCCCCGATGGCCGCGGTGCTGTGAAGATCCCGGGCGTCAGTCTACGAAGGAGGCCGGTCCGGTGTCACCCTGTTCGTCCCCGCGCGTCCCGGCGACAAACATCACGATCCGGCGATTCACCTCCTCCGGGCTATCGAGGTGGAGGAAGTGCCCGGCGTCCGCGATGACCGCAGTGGCACTGCCGTGGGGCAACACGCCGCGCACGTGGTCGGTGAGTCTCGCCTGCATGCAGCCGTCGTCGGCGCCGTGCAGATACAGCGTGCGGCAAAGGGGTTCGCGCAACCAGTCCCGGCTGAGGTCCGCGTAGCGCGTGTCGGTCCGCGGCCGGAGCATTGCCCGGTAGTAACCCAGGACGGCAGTGCGATGCTCGCGCGTCGGCAGCGCGGCGAGGGCCCGGTCGATGTCGAGGTCGTAGTTCGGCCGCGGCGTGCCGGGGCGTCGTAACCGCCAGCGGCGCCACAGCAGGGGGATCAGCCAGCCGAGACTGCGCTCGGGCAACCAGGGCAACTGGTTGAACCCGATGTACCAGCTCATGGTCGCCTGCCGCGCCAGAAGCCGAACTGCACCCGGTCCCTCGGCGACCGCGCTCCGGATCGCGGGGATCGGCGGAACCGACATCGCGACGACCGCCGAGTACGGGTTGTCCGAGCGGTGCGACAGGGCGTTGACCGTCAGCGCACCCCAGTCATGCCCGATGAGCACCGCGTCGGGACCGGCACCGACCGCCCGGTGGATCTCCCGGGCGTCGTAGGCGAGCGCTGCGACGTGAAAGTCCTTGTCGCGCGGGATGTCCGACGGCGCGTACCCGCGGGTGAACGGCGCGACGACGCGATAACCGGCGGCAACCAGTTCAGGAGCGAGCAGACGCCATGTCCACGCCGAGTCCGGAAAACCGTGAAGACACACTGCAACCGGGCCGTCGACCGGACCCCACTCCAGCGTATGGAGGGTGATGTGTCCGAGGTCGATGGTCTCGTGCCGCGGGGCGTCGGAGTCGTCGTGGGGTTCGGTGTCGCGCGCGTCCGGTGAGCTCTGGGTCATCGGCGCCAATGTATCTCTCGTATCCGACGACCGCATCTATCTGTGCCCGCGGGTGCGCGGCGCGGGCGTCCTCTCAGGCCGTGATGCCGGCGAGTCCCGACTCTCGGATCTCTCCGTCGACGAGGCGGAAGGTGTGGGATTCCCCGATCTCGGCCGTGAGGGGAAAGTCCGTTCGGACGTGGGCGCCACGCGACTCGGTGCGGGCGGTGGCCGCCGCGATGACCGCCGCCGCGGTCAGCGTGAGCGCGGCATCCTCGACCTCGCGCACCGTCGCGGGAACCCGCCGCGGCGCACTCGCGATCGTTTCGGCCGCGTACGCCAACCCGTCGGCGGATCGGCGAAGAGCCACCTGTCTCGACATCATGTCCTGCAGCAGCTCGCGGTCGAGGATCGGCAATGGTCCGGGCGTCGCGAGGGGACCGGTGCCGGCCGGCCGCAGGTCACGTCGTCCGACGGCGACCGCCGCGGCACGTCGGCCCATGACGAGGCCTTCGAGCAGGCTGTTCGACGCCAGTCGATTGGCCCCGTGCAAGCCGGTCCGAGCGACCTCCCCGGCGGCCAGGAGACCGTCGACGGCGGTACGCGCCTCGTCGTCGGTCACCACGCCACCGCAGAGGTAGTGGGCACCCGGTACGACGGGGATGCGGTTGCCGGCCGGGTCGAGACCAGCCGACCGGATTCCGGCACTGACCGTCGGGAATCGCCGCTCGAAGTCGGGCACCCCGCTGATGTCGAGGTAGACGCAGGGATGCCCGGTCAGCTCGATGGCGGTCTCCACGGCGTTCGCGACCACATCGCGGGGCGCGAGGTCGCCCATCGGGTGCACGCCGTCGGTCACCGACCGTCCGTGCGCGTCGACGAGTCGCCCGCCCTCCCCTCGCACGGCCTCGCTGATGAGCGTCCGACGTCCACGGGCGCCCGGCGTGTAGAGCATCGTGGGGTGGAACTGGATGAATTCGAGGTCGGCGACGTGCGCTCCGGCCCGCAACGCCAGCGCGATGCCGTCACAGGTGGCACCGGACGGATTGGTCGTCGCCGCGTAGAGATGGCCCGCACCGCCGGTGGCGAGCAGGACCGTCGGCGCGTGGACCACACCCCACCGGTCGTCCTGCAGATAGGCCACTCCCGTGACCCGTCCGTCGTCGACCCGGACCTCCGTGACGATCGCGTCGTCGAGGAAACGGATGGACTGCCCGGGGTCGGCCTCCCGCTGCGCGACGGCGTCGTTGAGCGCACGTTGGATCGCGGCGCCCGTCGCGTCACCGCCGGCGTGGATGATCCGTCGCACGGAGTGGCCGCCTTCGCGTGTGCGCAGGAGTTCACCGTCGGCGTCGCGATCGAAGTCGGCGCCCCACCCGATCAGCGCGGACACCGATGACCACCCGTCGGCCAGGATCGGGCGCGTCGCCGCAGGGTCGGTGAGGCCACTGCCGGCGGCGAGCGTGTCGGCGAGGTGCAGATCGATCGAGTCGACGTCGTCCGGACCGGTCGAGCGCACACCGGGCATGACCACCGCGACCCCGCCCTGGGCGTAGAACGTCGAGGTCGGTTGCTCCCCACGGTCGGGACGCCAGCTGGGGCCCTTGTTGACCACGACGACCGACAGTCCGCTCTCCGCGGCGCACAGTGCGGCCGTCAGGCCCGCGATACCGGCCCCGACCACGACGAGATCGGCACGGTCGGCGATACCCGCGCCCGGTCCGTATGTGGACGTACTCATGTCATCCGCCTTTCGCCGGTCGTACTCTGACAACCCCGGCGAGGTGTTTTCGATTCCCAGTCGAAAACCCTACCCCGCAGCTCCCCGCGACGAAATGCTCGACCGCCTGATGTTTGATCAACCCGGATCGCGGCAACCCCGACCACCATGAAAACCCTCTGGTTCGACCCGGCGAACGACTCCGATCACGCCGGACTCCCCGACGTGCGTCCCGAGACCACCCCGTTCGGGACGGTGGACACTTATGACCAGATCGTCGTGGGCGGTGGCATCACCGGCCTGACCACGGGACTTCTGCTGGCGCGGGCCGGACAGAAGGTCGCCGTCCTCGAGCGACGCCACATCGGTGCCGCAGCGACCGGCCACACCACCGGCAAGCTCTCACTGCTGCAGGGCACGCGGTTGTCATCGATCTCGAGTCGGCACGGGAAGTCCGCGGTGCAGGACTACGTCGAGGCGAACCGTGAGGGCCAGGCATGGTTGCGGCACTACCTCACCCATCGCGGCCTGCAGGTCGACGAGCGTGCAGCACTGACGTTCGCGGCCACTACGTCGGGCGCGAAGACCGTGGAGAAGGAGTTCGAGGCCTGCCGGGCGCATGACATCCCGGTCGAGCACGTCGATTGTCCGGAACTGCCGTTCGACGTCAAGACGGCCATCCGCCTCGAGGGGCAGGCGCAGATCGACCCGATGGTGGTGCTCCGCGCCCTCGCCGACGACCTCCGCGCACACGGCGGCCACCTCTACGAGGGGGTGCACGTGCAAGGTCTGCGCCACGGCACGCCCCACACCCTCACCACCGACGCCGGTGACATCCGCGCCGAATCGGTCGTGCTCGCGACCGGCGTCCCCTTCCTCGACCGCGCGGGGTTCTTCGCCCGGGTGCATCCACAACGCTCGTATGCGGCAGCCTTCGTCGTCGACGGGGAGATCCCGCGCGAGATGTACCTCGGCGCCGACAACCCGTCGGTGTCCCTGCGAACCGCGACACGGCCGGGCTACGACGGCGAGCTGCTGATGGTCGGCGGTTTCGGTCACGAGGTGGGACGCACGAAGTCCGAACGTCAACACGCCCTGGACATGATCGCGTGGACCGAGAAGCACTTCCCCACCGCCCGCATGGTGGCGCGCTGGTCGGCGCAGGATTACGTGACGATCGACGAAATGCCCTACGTCGGACCGCTTCTGCCCGGCATGGATAGCGTTCAGGTCGCCACCGGATTCGCGAAGTGGGGCCTCACCAACGGCGTCGCCGCGGCGTTGTCGATGACCGGACGGATCCTGGGCTCGGAACCACCGTGGTCGACGAGCCTGCGCCCCTGGCGCTCGTCCGAGATCACCAAGCCTGGATCGCTGGCCTCGGCGGCATCGGCCAACGCGCAGGTCGCGGCCTACATGGTCGGCGGTTACCTGAGTCTGTTGAAACCGGCGAACTCATCACCCGCCGAAGGCGACGGCAGCGTCGGACACTCCGGCGCTTCACCGAAGGGCGTGTGCACCGTGGCCGGACAGACGCAGTCCGTCGCCCCGCTGTGCACGCACCTGTACGGCGTGTTGCGCTGGAACGACGCCGAGCAGTCCTGGGACTGCCCGCTACACGGTTCACGGTTCAGCCACTCCGGTGAAGTACTCGAAGGTCCTGCGACCCGAAAGCTGTTCTCGCAGCACCCCTCCGAGGGCTGAACCGCTGCGCTGCGCCGTGCCCCGTCACCGCCCGCCGAGAATCCGGCGGAACACCGGTCCCGTCACCGTCGCGAGGGGTCGTTGCAGCGCCCCGTCCAGAATCCGGACACCGATGTCGAGCGCGCGTGCGTCGATCCCGACGAGGATTCGATCGCGATCACCGAGAACGCCGGCGAGGATCGCCGCGGCCGCGGCATCGGGGTGCGCACCGGGTAGCCGTCGGTCGAAGCCCTTGGTGACGTACTCCCGCACCGCCGGGTCAATGTACCGGGCCCGCCGGGCGATGGCGGTGTGAACGACCCCCGGGCAGACTATATGGATTCGTGCACGGGATCCGCTGCCGCGCAACTGTTCCTGCAAGCTCTCCGAGAACCCGCGAGCGGCGAACTTCGACGCCGAGTACGCGGATTGCGCGGGCGACCCCATCAACCCGAATGCGCTCGAGGTGTTCACGATTCGTCCGCCCCCGGCCTCGAGGTGCGGCAGGAACGCCTGCGTGCCGTTCACGACACCCCCGAAGTTGACCGCCATGATCCGCCGCGCGTAGTCGTCGTCCTCGTCGAGGACGGATGCGACCATCGTGATGCCCGCGTTGTTGAAGACCAGCGCCGGCGCGCCGTGGCGTCGGGTCATCTCGTCGGCGTAGGCGGTGACCGCAGCGGCGTCGGCGACGTCCATTTCGGTGGCCTCCACCTTCGCCCCGCGGTCGGCCGCAGACTTCGCGGTCTCGGCCAGGGCCAGCGAGTCGACGTCACTGAGCAGGACCGGTATCCCGGCGGCTGCCAGCCGGTTTGCGAGCGATCTGCCCATTCCCGACCCGGCGCCGGTGATGACGGCGCCTCGTCCGGCACACAGCCGACGGAGGCGGTCGTCGGTGACTCGCGGGTGCCACACGTGGCCAAGATTCAGGGAGACCTTCACCCAACCGGACTACCCGGGCGGAGTCGTCCTACACCTCCGCCGCGTTTACGCGGTGGCCGCGCGGGTACCCCTCTTCACCATGGGCCGACCGGCCCGAAAGCGATCGAGAGGAGTTGGGGACGAGTGTCGGACGCAGTCGTCGTGGGCGCCGGACACAACGGGCTCATCTCCGCCATCCGGCTGGCCGACGCCGGCTGGGACGTCACCGTCCTCGAAGCCGCTCCCGAGGTGGGCGGCGCGATCAGAAGTGCCGAGTTGACCCCCGGCTACGTCACCGATCTCTTCAGCGCGTTCTATCCGCTTGCGGTGGCCTCCCCGGTCTTCGCCGACCTCGCTCTCGAAGACCACGGGCTCGAGTGGAGTCGGGCGCCGCTGGCGTTCGGGCACCCCGCCGGACCCGAGGACGACGACGCCCCGGTCATCCACCCCGACGCCGCCGACACCGCCGCACACCTCGCCACCTTCGACCCGCACGACGGCCGGGCATGGCTCGACCTCGTCGGTCAGTGGGAGACTCTGCGACCCGCCATCCTCAACACCCTCTTCGGGCCTTTTCCGCCGGTCCGCGCCGTGTTGTCCCTGTTGCGCTCGATCGGCACCGCGGATGCCCTGCGCCTGGCGCGTTTCCTGATATTGCCCGCCGACCAGATGGTGCGCGAACTGTTCCGCAGCGAGAAAGCCGGCCTTCTCATCCTGGGCAACGCTCTGCACGCCGACATCCCCCTTCACGCACCCGGAAGCGGGGTGATGGGGTACCTGCTGACCATGTTGGGCCAGGACACCGGATACCCGGTTCCCGTCGGTGGTGCGAGCGCACTCTCGGCCGCTCTCCGACACCGCGCGGAAAGCGCAGGGGCACAGGTACATTGCAACACCCGGGTCACCGGGATCGACGTCCGGGGAGGTCGTGCAGTCGGCGTCGTTGACAACGACGGACGACGGTGGAAAGCCGATCGGGCCGTCCTCGCCGACGTCTCGGCACCCGCGCTCTACACCGAACTGCTCTCTCCTGCCGATGTGCCCGCCCGGGTACTGGACGACCTGCAGAGGTTCACCTGGGACACCCCGGTGGTGAAGGTCAACTACGCCATCAACGGCAAGATCCCATGGCGCAGCGCCAATCTGGCCGGAGCGGGCACCGTTCACCTCGGCGCGGACGCGCGCAACATCGCCTACTCCACCGCCGACATCGAGACCGGCAACATCCCCGAGCATCCATTCCTGCTGTTCGGTCAGATGACCACGGCCGATGCCGGACGGTCGCCCGTCGGGACCGAGAGTGCATGGTCCTACAGCCACCTTCCCCGCGGGGTCACCGACGACGAGGCGGCTCGGCTCCTCGCCGCGCGGATGGACGAGGTGTTCGAGGAACACGCTCCCGGCGTCGCCGACATGATTGTGGGCCGCCATGTCCAGACACCGAACGACCTGCAGAACGCCGACGCCAACCTCGTCCATGGGACGGTGAACGGGGGAACGGCACAACTGTTCCAGCAGTTGATCTTCCGACCGTCACCGAACCTCGGCGGCGCCACGACACCCGTGGACCGCCTCTACCTCGCGGGGTCGGCCGCACATCCCGGGGGCGGAGTCCACGGCGCCTGCGGCAACAACGCCGCCCGCGCCGCCCTCGCCTCCGACGGCCTACGAGGGATGCCGCGAAGAGCATTCAATCGCACCCTCAACAAACGCCTCACGAAGACCCGAGACAACAAGTGAACGGAGAACATTCATGAACCGCGTCGAACGCCACACTTCCGCTACCCCCGCACAGGTCTGGTCGGTGCTGTCCAACGGCTGGCTCTACGCCTCCTGGGTGGTCGGCGCCTCACGCATCCGCGACGTCGACGCCGAGTGGCCTCAGGCCGGATCGAAAATCCACCACTCGGTGGGTGTCTGGCCGGCACTGCTCAACGACGAGACCACCTCGTGCGAGTCGAAGGCCGGGCTGCTGGAGCTCTCCGCCGCCGGCTGGCCGTTCGGTCGCGCTCGCATCCGGATGACGATCGAGAAGGACGGCAACGGCTCGATCATCGGTATGGAAGAGTTCGTCGAGACCGCCCCGCTGAAGTGGATCCCGCCGGTGGTCCAGCAGACCGCCATGTCTCCCCGACTCAGCGAATGCCTCAACCGCCTGGCGATGCTGGCCGAGCGTCAGCCGAGCTGACGCAGGGATTCGGCGGCGTCGTACCGGGTAAACGCCTGACATGACCACAGCTCTCGCCATCACCTGCACCCTCAAACCCTCGCCGGCGTCGTCGAGCAGCGACCTCATCGCCCGGCACATCCTCGACGCACTGGCCGAGCAAGGCGTCGAGGGTGACGTCGTCCGCGCCGTCGACCACGACATCAAACCCGGTGTCGAACGGGACATGGGCGACGGTGACGAGTGGCCGGCGATCCTCGAGCGCATCCAGGCAGCCGACATCCTCGTGATCACCACCCCGACCTGGCTCGGCCACATGTCGAGCGTCGCCCAGCGAGTCCTCGAACGACTCGACGCCGAGGTGTCCGAGACCGACGACCGCGGTCGGCCGTCGATGCTGGGCAAGGTCGCGATGTGCGGTGTCGTCGGCAACGAGGACGGCGCCCACAAGATCATCGCGGACATGTTCGGTGCGCTCAACGACATCGGGTTCACCATCGCCGGGCAGGGCAGCACCTACTGGAACGACGAGGCCATGGGCGGCCGCGACTACAAGGACCTCGACACGGTCCCCGAGCCGGTCGACAAGACGACCCACGCCGCCGCCCGCAATGCGGCCCATCTCGCCCGAGTGTTGTCGGAGAAGGCTTTCCCTGCTTACGAGTGAGTGCGACGCACCACCTTGATCGTGTCCAGCGCGTCGTCTGCGGCGTCGGGCAGATTCATCCCCGCGTTCTTGCCGGTCCGCAGGTACTCGACCACCGACTCGTTCAGCACCTCTCCGGGGACCACCACCGGGATGCCGGGCGGATACGGTGTGATCTGTTCGGCCGCAACACGTCCCGGAGCATCGTCGAGTGACACCCGCTCGGTGTCGCCGAAGAACGCATCCCGCGGGAGCATCCGGTTCTCCAACTGCAGCTCGACCGGCGACGGCTGATGAACCTTCCGGGGACTCTCGAAAGAGTCTGCGGCGCAGGTGAGATCCCGCAGCGCGCTCAGCAACCTATCCGCGGTGTCCTCGTCGTCGGCGTGGGAGATGGTCGCGAGGATGCGACGGTGGTCGCTCAGCCCGAGGTCGATGCAGTGCTGGTCGCGCAGCCAGTCGGCGGACTGATAGCCACTGATCCCCAACTCGCTCACATCGATGAGCACCTGCATCTCGTCGAGATCGTGGCTGGCCTCCTCGTGGAGCAGCTCGTCGTGCATCACGGTGAGACCGTCGATGTCGTCGACGGCGCGGCGTACCCGACGCGCCAGATCGAGGCCACGGCCGAGGACTTCGCGCCCGGACTCGACCATGTACCGCCGCCAACCGTCGAGCGCCGAGTAGACCGGCACGCTCGGGCTGGTGGTCATCAGCAGGTCTGCGCACTGCGACAGCCGGGAACGGTCGATCAGGTCCCCCTGTACGTGGAAGACCGACCCCTGTTCGAATCCCGCGCCCATCTTGTGGACGCTGACGACACACACGTCGGCTCCGGCGTCCATCGCCCACGTGGGCAGCTCGTCGTGGAACGGCAGGTGCGCGCCCCACGCCTCGTCGACGATCAAGGGCTTGCCGTACTCGTGGCAGACGTCGGCGATCGCCCGGATGTCCGCGCAGGTGCCGTACGGCGTCGGACTGACGATGAGGAGGCCGGCCGCCTGCGGGTCCGTCTCCCACGCCTTGCGAACCTCCTCGGGGGACGGCGGATGCGTCAGGTGGAGATTCTCGTCCCAGCGCGGCCGCACCCACCGTGGGCGCAGACCCGAGAAGATCAACCCGGCGACGATCGACTTGTGCGCGTCGCGGGTGATGAGCAGCTCGCCGCCTTCGCCTCCGGCCACGGCCATCATCGCGGCCTTCACCGACAACGAACTGCCGCAGGTCGAGAAGAATGCGAGTTCGGCTCCGACGGCGTCCGCCATCAACTCCTCGGCGTCGGGCAGGTAGGCGCTGGACATCCGTCGGTCGTCGAGACCGGGCGACACGAGGAGATCCGATTCGAACGCGGCCGCTCCGATGGTGGTGCGCGTGCGGTCATCGACGCCTCTGCCCTGACGATGGCCGGGGGGCGTGTAACCGTATCGGTTGTCGCGACGGTAATTCTCCAGCGCTTCCAGGAGAGGGGCGCGGGATTGATCCAGAGACGTCATGTCAGGCTCCGATCGGGTGGTGAACACTGAAATCGTGTCGTCAGCGTGATTCGCTCATCTCGTCGCTTCGCGACGACTCCGCCGCCCGGCGTCGCAGGCGTTCCCGGTAACCGTACGTCGCGCGGAGCACGTCGTCGTGGCTGTCGGCACTGGACCCCAACGCACCGGCGAAGATCCCCATCGAGGTCGCCAGCCAGGCCAGATTGAGGTAATTGTGCAGTCCCGCTTCGAATCCGAGTTGCGAGGACAGGAAGGTCTCGTCGATGACGGTCATCGCGGCGACGAGGACCGCGAGGAACAAACCGACGTAGAGGACCACCGCACTGAAGACGACGGTGCAGACCGTGGCCGTGTTGTAGAGGCGGGCGCGGGGCCGGTAGGTGTCGGTGGTCTTCTCCCACAGGCGGTTGTTGACGATCAGCCAGAGTGCCGCCAGGACCATCGACAGAACCGAGATGGCGGCCAGACGCCACGGGCTCAGCGCGTTGGCCATCGACCAGATGGTGGAGAAGAAGACACCGAACGACGCCGCCGCGGCCGCGGCCGCCGTCATGCCCGTGAGCGTCGGTATCAGACGCCAGGGCCGGTTGCCGCGGACCATTCCCGCGGTCAACAGCGCCCGTGAGGAAAACCCCTGGGCCACCACATATTCCGTCTCACCATCCCGCTCGACGAGTAGTCCGCGAGCCCGCTCGAACGGCTCGGTGGAGGACTCCTCGAGCGAGGACACGACCGTCGCGATCAGTTTGCCCAGACGTCGGCGGGGCGAGGGACCGAGTGCAGGCAGGGAGATCACCGCGGCGCCGCGTTCGCGGTCGAGTTCCGCCAGAACAACACTGTCCCGGGAACGGCCGTCATCGTCGCGCCGACTGAACAGGCGGGGCATCTCCGTCACGAACACCACGACCTCGTCCGGGATGCGATCGGATCCCCAGACGGTCTCCAGGTCACCACGCGGGGTCATCTGGAGAGTTGTGTCACGGGTGATCGTGACTCCGCAGTAGTCCATGCCGAAGCGCTCGGCGATGCCGCGAATCCGATCCTCCCCGTTGGTGATCAGGTTCTCGGGCAACCCGTGTTCGGCCACCATGCGCAGACTCGAGATACTCCTGCCCTCCTGGCGCTCGACGGTTGTGGAATCCACCGACGGTGCGGTGGCAGGAATCAGTCCGGCGGCTCCGGGGCGCCGGACGCAGGGGACTCGAGGTCGTCCTCGTCGTCGGATGCAGAGGTCGGTTCAGCCGACGCCGCCTTCTCGTCGGGTTCGTCGACGTGCTCTGCTTCGAGTTCGTCGACCTCGCGGCGGGCGTCGTCCGGGGTCTGGTCCGGTGTGCCGGTCTCGGCCGGCTCCATCGGCAACTCTTCGGACATGTAGGGCTCTCACCACCAATCCGTTTCGGGTATCCGTCTGATGTCCGGTTTCCCGGTAGGGACGGCTTCCAAACGCCGCCGGACGGCCGCCGATCAGGACCGAGGTGTGGGCCACCGGTGCCCCGGGTATGCGACCGTCATGACAGATGAATCACGCGGATCCATGGACCCGGCACCGGAAGAGACACCCGACCTCGAGGCCGGTGGCGGCGTCGCCCCCGGCGACACCCCTCCCGACACCCCTCAGACGTCAGGCCTTTCGCACGAACAACCCGATCGGACCAAACACTTCCCGGCCGGCGGGGTCGGCGCATTTCTGGGCGTCGGGCTGCTGGTCATCGCGATGATCGCGATCATCATCGGCCTCATCGTGATGGTGTTCTGAGATCCGATCCGTTCCTCGACGGTCCGGAAGGATCGTCGAGGTTCTCGTGCGCTGAATCCCGTTGCGACAGGGCGCGATCAGCGCGCTCGCCCCGTCGTGCGGAATGGGCAGCTCGGCGTGTCGCGGAGCATCGGTACGTTGTTCGACCGGCGCGAGTTCCGTTGTGGTCATGCGCGGCCGCCTCCTCGAGGTTGGTGCGGGATGTTCGGTGTTCGGATTCCCAGCAAGGAGTACATCAAACATTCGGCCCGGCCGCCGGATGAGCGGGGCCGGGCCGGAGACGCATCGTCGGAAGTGAGCCCGATCAGAGCGTGGCGGTGTCGATCACGAAGCGGTAGCGCACGTCCGAGGCGACCACCCGGTCATAGGCCTCGTTGATCTTGTCCGCGGAGATCACCTCGATCTCGGCACCGATACCGTGCTCGGCGCAGAAGTCGAGCATCTCCTGGGTCTGGGCGATTCCGCCGATCATCGACCCGGAGAAGCTGCGGCGCTTGCCGATCAGTGCCCCGGCCGGGACCTCGATCGGGTGTTCGGGCAGACCGAGTTCGACGAGCGTGCCGTCGAGAGCGAGCATTCCGAGGTATTTCCCGATGTCGAGGTTGGCAGAGACGGTGTTGAGGATGAGGTCGAACCGCCCCCGCAGCTCGCGGAAGGTCTGCGGATCACTCGTCGCGTAGTAGTGGTCGGCCCCCAGGCGCAGCCCGTCCTCCATCTTCTTCAGCGACTGCGACAAGACAGTCACCTCCGCGCCCAGTGCGTGCGCGATCTTGACTCCGACGTGCCCGAGGCCGCCGAGCCCGACGATGGCCACCTTCTTACCTGGACCCGCCTCCCAGTGCCGCAGCGGCGAATACAGCGTGATGCCCGCACACAGCAGCGGAGCCGCCACGTCGAGCGCGATGCCCTCCGGGATGCGGCAGACATAGTTCTCGTCGACGACGATGGACGTGCTGTACCCGCCATGGGTGCGCTGCCCGTCGCGCCCGACCGCGTTGTACGTTCCGGTGTTTCCCCGCTCGCAGTACTGCTCCTCGCCGAGGCGGCACGGCTCGCATTCGCGGCAAGAGTCGACGAAGCAGCCGACGCCGACGCGGTCGCCGACGGCGTAGCGGGTGACGCCTTCGCCGACGGCCGAGACCGTACCGGCGATCTCGTGACCCGGCACCACCGGGAACGTGGTGCCGTTCCACTCGTTTCGGGCCGTGTGGATGTCGGAGTGGCAGATGCCGGCGTAGGCAATGGCGATCTCGACGTCGTTCGGGCCGAGGTCGCGGCGCTCGATCGTGGTCGGTTCGAGCGGGCGATCTGCTGCCGTGGCTATGTACGCGTTGACCGTCGTGGGCATACGGGATCTCCTAGGGGTGGATGTTCGAGGTGTCGACAACGTTCGCGGTCGAGGGACCGATGCGCGAGAGCGCATGGATCGGCACCGCACAAGTCTGCCGTCGTCTGTGGATCTCCGCCACAAGGGCACGTCGGGGGGGTCGCCGTAGCCCGCCGAGACACTGGATCGGACATCGATGATCGTTACAATGGCCGACGGTGACTATCAACAGCTCGGTCGACGACGGCCGGCGCACGCAGTTGCATCCGGTGTCGCCCATCGCCGAGGTCACGCGATTCGGGACGACCACTGCACACGCGGCTGCGGGCCTCGGTCGGTTCGTCCTCCACACTGCAGGCGACGTTCTACGCGGCCGCGCACCCAGTGCTGCGCGCGCCGCCCATGAACTGCGCTCCACCTTCGAGCATCTCGGCCCGACCTACGTGAAGCTCGGGCAGCTCATCGCGTCCAGCCCCGGTGTCTTCTCCGACGCTCTCTCCTCGGAGTTCGAGACGCTGCTCGATCGCGTGAAGCCGGCCGATCCCGACGCCATGCGCGCACAGTTCGTCGCCGAACTCGGCCGACCGCCCGAAGAGGTGTTCGCACAGTTCGACCCGGTGCCGATCGCCTCGGCGTCCATCGCGCAGGTCCACACGGCGGTCCTGCACAGCGGCGAAGAGGTGGTCGTGAAGATCCAGCGGCCCGGGATCGCCGACCGCCTGGCACCCGACGTCGCGATCCTCGAGCGGATAGCCGGTCTCGTCGAGATCTCCGAGTACGGCCGGATGCTCAGCGCGCGCCACGTCGTCGAGGACTTCGCGGCCGGCCTGGACGCCGAACTCGACTTCCGGATCGAGGCCGACACCATGCGCGAGTGGTTCGAGTGCCTGCAGCCGGGCCCCTTCGGCGACCGCGTTCGCGTCCCGCGCGTCTACGACGAGTTCACGACGCCGCGCGTGCTGACGATGGAGCGCATCCACGCGGTCCGGATCGACGACGCCGCGGCGGTTCGGGCGGCCGGCCACGACGGCGTCGCGCTGTGCCGCAATCTGCTGCTGTCGCTGCTCGACTCGGCATTCCACGGCGGCCTCTTCCACGGCGACCTCCACGCCGGGAACGTCCTCGTCGACGATGCCGGGAAGATCGTGCTGCTCGACTTCGGCATCGTCGGACGGTTCACGCCCCGCACCCGTCGCATCCTTCGTCAGCTCGTCGTCGACCTGGTGGTTCGCGCGGACTACGAATCCGCAGGTCGCGCCATCTTCCTTCTCGGCGCCGTGCACAAGCCCGGGTCGACGGCCAAGGGCGCCGAGGACATCAAGAAGGTGACGACCCCGCTGTCGACGACCGACCTGGGCTCGATGTCCTACACCGACCTGGGCCGACAGCTCGCCGCCGTGGCCAAGGCCCACGACGCCCGCCTCCCCCGCGAACTGGTCCTCGTCGGCAAACAACTGCTGTATGTCGAGAAGTACATGAAACTCCTGGCCCCGAGGTGGAAAGCCATGTCGGACAAGGAGATCTACGGGTACATGGCCGGCATCCTGAAGGAGGCCGAACGCGATCGGCGCGACGATCGGGCCCGCACGAACTGATGCACGATCGCAAATCCCGGCATGTCGGGCCTACTGACGCGTACGGAATGCGAGACGCCCGCTAGGGTGATACCGATTACGCTGCTGATTCACAGGAGTCACACATGAGACGTTTCGTGCCGGCACTGCTGGCCTTCTTTGGGGCCGCGTTCCTCGCGGTCGCCATTGCCATCCCGCTGTACCTGGTGCCGACGCTGAAGGTGGTGCCGCTCGACCTCGACATCACCTCGGATGCGACGACCGTCGCCGCCGACGGCTCCACCGGCGACCGCTTCCCGGCGGTGATCTTCGACCGTTGCTCGGTGTCCGAGGATCGTGCCCGCACGTTCGAGGCACATCTGACGCAGCAGCGCCGCTCGGTCATCGTCGAGCCGTCGGACAGCCGCCAGGCGACTCTGCAGTCCGCGCAGACCGTTCTGATCGACCGCATCCGCGACGCCGACGGCCAGGAGACCGAGCCCACCGTCGCCGCCGCCGGCGAGACCCGTACCTGTAAGGACGGCTTGCTCACCGCGACCATCGACCACGTGTCGGTGAACCGGAAGACGTCGGTCCCCAACGGTGCCGTCAGCTCGCTGCAGCTCGAGGCCGTGCCGCCGGGCGGCAACGTGAACGACGTCTCGGTCGCCCTCGACAACCGCAAGGGCTTCCAGTACAAGTTCGGCTTCGACGTCCAGCAGCGCGACTACCTGTACTACGACCTCAACACCCGCCAGGACTGCGACGCGAAGTTCCAGGAAGAGGTCGAGATCAAGGGCATCAAGACCCTTCACTTCGCCTGCGACGTCCCGGAGAAGGACCTGTCGAGCCTGCCGAACGCACAGGGCGAGGCCGCCCTCGGCACCATGCTGACGATGCCGGCCAAGTGGTGGGGCATCAGCGGCCCGGGTGTCCGCCCGAACGATCCGATCACGATGCACCGCCACGCTTCGGCCGTGCGCCACGTCTACGTCGAGCCGATCACCGGCACCATCGTCGACGGCCGTGAGGATCAGCACCAGTACTTCAAGTCGCCCGACCAGAGCGAGTCCAACCCCGAGGTCGTGCGCAATTTCCGCATGGACGCGCTCAAGGGCACCTTCAAGTGGAGCGACGGGATCGTCGCCAAGCAGGCCGACACCGCCAGCGGTTACGTCACGCAGCTGAACCTCCTGGGTTTCTGGCTGCCGATCGTGCTCGGCGTGCTCGGCGTGATCATGCTGGCCCTGGCGGTCTTCATGTTCCTCCGCGGTCGTCGCGACGACGACGCCGCCGTGGCCACCGCAGGCCCGGCTGCCACCGCGCCCGCCGCTGATGAGCGTCGGACCTCCATGATCAAGCGGGACGCACCGGCGGCCGGTACCGCGTCGTCGGCCGGCAACCCGTGGGAGCGTCCGACCGAACAGATCCCGAAGGTCGACGGCGGTGAACCGCCGGCCGACGACTCGTCGACCCGCTCCTTCCGCAAGCAGCCCCCGCCCGAGTAGGACCCAGCTGCTGTAAACGACCACCGCGGGCGCATCCGGAACACCGGATGCGCCCGCGGTGTTTTCGTCCTGGTCTCAGATGTCGCGAAAGGTGCCGTTTGGCGACACGATCCGCGTCAGCTGTCCTGACGGAGTCGCGATAGCGACGCCCCCTCGCTCCCTGAGGTGCGAGGAGCGATAGCGACGCCCCTTCTGCTCCCTGAGGTGCGAGGAGCGATAGCGACGAGCCTTCTGCTCCCTGAGGTGCGAGGAGCGATAGCGACGAGCCACGAAGGGCTCGTGAGACACCGTCGCCCACCTAACGCAGTCGACGTCACCCCGACCGGCAGACTTCGATCGACGCCACCCCGGTCGAGTTGAGGTTCGGCAGTCGGGATCCCGCACAACAACAAGGGCCGGTGACCCGAAGGTCACCGGCCCTTGCCGTGTCTCTATGGAGTTGCGAGACCGTCTACTCGGCTCAGAAGAACGCCGGGCGGAAGGTCTTGACCCACGACTCCTTGAAGGTGTTCTGCCAGTAGTCCCACCAGTGCGCACCGTCCGGGGTGATCCGGGTGGTGAGCTTGACGCCCGGGACGAGCGCGACGCGGCCAACGTACAGCTGGCTGCTGGTCGACGCGGCAACCTCCAGCGGGATCATCTGCGCGAACTTGACCGGGTCGAAGTTGGCGCTGGTCGGGTTGACCGAAGAGTCGTACTTGCTGCCGACGCCGCTACCGGAGGAGATGTAGACGTGCTTGCCGGCCAGGTTGCCCGCGCTCAGGAACGGGTCGTTCTGGAACCAGCTGCCGGCCGGGTAGAAGCCCCACATGTTGGTGGGGTTGCCGCCCATCTCGATGACCGAGGCCTGGATGCCCTGGGTGAAGCCCGGCATGGTGACCGTCGGGTAGCCACTGTAGGAGGCGACCGCCTTGTAGAAGCCCGGGTGGCGCGACGCGAGGTTGAGCGCCGAGGTACCCGACATCGACAGACCGGCGATGCCGTTGCGACGGTTGTCGCTGCCGTGGCGGGCGGCCATGTGGCGCGGCAGCTCGCGGGTCAGGAAGGTCTCCCACTTGTTGTTGCCGAGCTTGGGGTCGTAGGACTGCCAGTCGGTGTAGAAGCTGCCGCCGCCGCCGAACGGGATGGCGACGTTCGTGCCCTTGCCGGCCATGTAGCGGGCGACATCGGTGTTGATGAGCCAACCGCTGTTGTTGTTGGGGGCACGCAGGCCGTCGAGGAGGTACAGCGTCGGCTTCGGTCCGCCGCCACCGGCCGAGACGATGCACACGGGCACGGTCCGATTCATGGCGTTCGAGCGAACGTATTCGACGTTGCAACCATTGGCTGCGGACGCCGGCGGAGCTGCGACCAGCGTGGCACCTGACAAGGCCACGAGAGCCACGAGTCCGGCGACGAGGCGCTTACGGGCGCGAGTCAGCATTCGTCAGTTTTCCTTTGGATCTCGGCCGGAGTCGGCCGCTTCTGGGTCTTGCCTACCGGGTACTGCGAAGTCGTACGTAGGGGGATTCTATTGATCCCCGTCAGGAGCGGTACCCGTCGTCGAGAAGTGTAACGGCACGATAACGTCGCGGCAAAGGCTGGATCGGGCTTCGTGACGCCGACGGGCAGTGGTGCGTGTCACATTTGGCCCATTGTGAACAGCTCATATGGGCCATACGCGGCACAACTGTCCGATTCTCCCCTTCGAACGAACGAAATTGCCGCGACCGCACCGTTATTCGTTTGGGTGGTTAACGGTGATGTGGGAATCGGTTCGATCTCCTGGGCGGGCGTATCGGCCAACCCGGCCGCGGCCCGGCCCCGCACTCACTAGGGTCGGGGCCGTGAACATGGGTGAATACCTCGGGGCGGACGCGACCACCCTCGCCGGGCTCGTCGCATCGGGCGAGGTCACGGCAGCCGAGCTCCTCGAGCTGGCACGGGCCCGTGCCGCCGCGGTGAACCCCGGCCTGAACGCGATCGTCATCCCGATCGAGGCCGAGGCCGATCACCGGGCCCGCACGGAGCTGACCGGACCGTTCGCCGGGGTCCCCTTCCTGATCAAAGACCTCGCCCAGGACTACCGCGGCTATCCGACGACGCGCGGCTCCCGGTCGCTGGCGCGGCACGTCGCCACCGAGCACGCGACGGTCGTCCAGCGTTTCCTCGATGCGGGGCTGGTCGTCTTCGGCAAGACCAACACCCCGGAGTTCGGTTCCAAGGCGATCACCGAATCGGTCCTGTGGGGTCCGGCGCGCAACCCCTGGAACCTCGACGTGACGCCCGGCGGCTCGTCCGGAGGCAGCGCCGCAGCAGTGGCCGCGGGCATCGTGCCCGCGGCGGGCGCGAACGACGGCGGCGGCTCCATCCGCATCCCGGCTGCGTGCACCGGGCTCGTCGGACTCAAGGCGTCGCGCGGCCTGATGCCGTTCGGGCCTGCCACCGGCGAGCCGCTCTTCGGGATGGGCGTCGAGGGTGTCGTGACCCGCACGGTGCGCGACGCGGCCGCCCTCTACGACGCGATCATCGGCCCCACCGCGTCGTCGACCTATCCCGCTCCCCTCCACACCGAGTCGTTCACGACGCGGATCGCTTCTCCGCCACGGCTGCTGCGGATCGGTTTCACCACACGTTCGGCCATCAACCCGGCACCGCATCCCGAAGCGGTCGCGGCCGTCGAGCACGCCGCGAAGCTGCTCACCGAACTCGGCCACCAGGTCGAAGAGGTGGACCCACCGCACGACGACGCGGAACTGGCCCGCGACTTCCTGGAAATCTGGTTCGCCAAGGCAGCCGCCCAGGTCGACGAGGCCCGCCGCCTGTCCGGCGCCGGGGACGCCGACTTCGAGGCCGACACGCTCGCCCTCGCCGAGATCGGCCGGGCCGCCGGGGTGGTGCCGCTCTTCCGCGCGCTCGACCACGTCAACCACCACGTACGTGCTCTCGAACGCTTCCACGAGACCCACGACCTGCTGCTGACCCCGACCCTCGCCGTTCCGCCGCCGGCTGTCGGGTCGATGACGACCCCGCCCCTCCTCCAGCAGGCGGCGCGGCTCGCGGCCCGCGCCCGCATCGGCAAGGTGATGTCACGGGTGGGGATCGTCGACCAGCTCGTCGAAGAGAACCTCGGCTGGGTGCCGTACACACAGCTGGCGAACATGACCGGACGCCCGGCGATCAGCGTGCCCCTGCACTGGACCGGGACCGGGCTCCCGCTCGGGGTCCAGTTCGTCGGCCGCGTGGGCGCCGACGGTGACCTCCTGGCGCTCGCCGCCTCCCTCGAGAACGCCGCGCCGTGGTTCCACCGGTACGCCGACATCGCGGTGTGACGCGGCGCTAATGTTCTCTCGGGATCGCATGTCCGGGTGGGGACAGGCGGCACATCGACGCGGTGAGGAGTTGTCGTGACGAAGCAGGTGGCCGACGCGGTGGTCGTCGGTGCGGGTCTGGCTGGTCTGGTCGCGACATACGAGCTCACCAAGGCCGGCCGCCGCGTGGTGGTCGTCGATCAGGAGAACCGCAACAACCTTGGCGGGCAGGCCTTCTGGTCGCTGGGCGGGTTGTTCATGGTGGACACCCCCGAACAGCGCCGGCTCGGCATCTCCGACTCCGCCGACCTCGCCCTGCAGGACTGGATGGGGTCGGCGGGCTTCGACCGCGACGACGAGGACTACTGGCCGCGTCAGTGGGCGCGGGCGTACGTCGACTTCGCGGCCACCGAGAAGCGGCAGTACCTGCACGATCTCGGTCTGCGCATCACCCCGGTCGTCGGCTGGGCCGAGCGCGGCGGCGGATTCGCCGACGGGCACGGCAATTCCGTGCCACGTTTCCACCTCACCTGGGGCACCGGCCCGGAGGTCGTCCGGATCTTCGCCGAGCCGGTCCTCGAGGCCGAGAAGCGCGGTCTCGTCGAGTTCCGGTTCCGCCATCGCGTCGACGAGCTCGTCGTCGAAGACGGTGTCGCCGTGGGCGTGCGGGGGGCCACGCTCGCCCCGACCGACCTCGAACGCGGCAAGGCGTCGAACCGCGAAGTGGTGGGCGACTTCGAGATTCGCGCGGGAGCTGTCATCGTGACGTCCGGCGGCATCGGGCACAACCACGACCTCATCCGCAAGAACTGGCCGGTCGATCGTCTCGGTCCCGCACCGCAGACGATGATCTCCGGCGTCCCGGCGCACGTCGACGGTCGCATGCTGGGAATCAGCGAGGATGCCGGCGCGAGCATCGTCAACCGCGACCGCATGTGGCACTACACCGAGGGCATCCACAACTGGGACCCGATCTGGCCCGACCACGCCATCCGGATCATCCCGGGACCCTCGTCGCTGTGGCTCGACGCCAACGGAAACCGCCTCGCGCCGCCGAACTTCCCCGGCTTCGACACGAACTCGACGATGAAGGCGATCCTCGCCGCCGGCCACGACTACTCGTGGTTCATCCTCACGCAGACCATCGTCGAGAAGGAGTTCATGCTGTCGGGTTCCGAACAGAATCCCGACATCACCTCCAAGGACCTCAAGCTGGCCGCGAAGAGCCGGCTCGCCAAGGGCGCCGCCGGGCCGGTGGATGCGTTCGTGCGCAACGGCATCGACTTCGTGGTCGCCGACAACCTGCCCGAACTGGTCAGCGGGATGAACGCGATCGCCCGAGGTCCCGAACTCGACCTCGCGCACATCGAGCGCGTCATCTCGGCCCGCGACGCCGACGTGGAGAACAAGTTCTCCAAGGACGCCCAGCTGATGGCGATCAACAACGCGCGACAGTTCATCGGCGACAAGATCGTTCGGGTGGCCAAGCCCCACCGCATCCTCGACCCCGCGCACGGCCCGCTGATCGCGGTGCGGCTCAACATCCTCACCCGCAAGACCCTCGGCGGCCTCGAGACCAACCTCGACTCGCAGGTGCTCCGACCCGACGGCAGCGCCTTCGACGGTCTGTTCGCGGCCGGCGAGGTCGCGGGTTTCGGCGGCGGCGGTGTGCACGGCTACAACGCGCTCGAAGGCACCTTCCTGGGTGGGTGCATCTTCTCCGGCCGTGCGGCCGGAAGGGCCATCGCGCGCAGCTGATCTCGGCATCCGGGCACAGATTTTCCGGGCGTCCCGAAAAGGGTTGCCTGCCCTACTTTTTCACGGCACGATCTGCGATCCCATTTCGGACATGGGTCGGCTAGGGTATTGGGCGTGCCCGTGCCGCAGACGATCCTGACGCGTAAGACCAAGTCGGCGATCTTTCTCGTCCTCACCATCAACGACGGTGGTGAGGACACGGTTCGTGATGTGCTGGAGGAGATCCCGGGCCTGAACAATGCGGTGTCCTCGCGCGCACCGGAGGCCGCGTTGGCCGGCATCGTCTCGATCGGTTCCGACGCCTGGGACCGGTTGTTCGACGGCCCCCGCCCGCGTTCGCTGCGTCCGTTCGTCCCCTACGAGGGCGCGGTCCACACCGCACCGGCGACCCCCGCCGATCTCCTGGTCCACATCAAGTCTGATCAGATGGATCTGTGCTTCGAGCTCGGACGCCTGATCACCGACGCCCTCGGCGACGCGGTGACCGTCGTCGACGAGGTGCACGGCTTCCGCTACTTCGACCTCCGCGACCTCATCGGCTTCGTCGACGGCACCGAGAACCCGGTCGGACAGGCCGCGGTCGACGCCATCACCGTCGGCAACGAGGACCCCGACTTCGCCGGCGGCAGCTATGTCGCCATCCAGCGCTACGTCCACGACCTGTCGTCGTGGAACGATCTGAGCACGAGCGAGCAGGAAGCCGCGATCGGACGCACCAAGCTCGACAACGTCGAGATGTCCGACGACGTGAAGCCACCCAACTCCCATATCGCCCTCAACAAGGTCGAGGACGAGAACGGCGAGGAGATCGACGTCGTCCGCGACAACATGCCCTACGGCGACGTCTCGGGGAACGGCGAGAACGGCACCTTCTACATCGCCTACTCCGCCGGCCCCGAGGTGACCGAGGAGATGCTGCGCAAGATGTTCATCGGCGACCCGCCGGGAACCTACGACCGCCTCCTCGACTTCACCACCGCCGTCACCGGGTCGCAGTTCTTCACCCCGACCCTCGACTTCCTCGAGGATCTGCCGCCCGCGCCCGGCACCGCCGAACCGGCCGTCCAGACCCCGGCCCTCCGCGCCGACGGTTCCCTGGGAATCGGTTCCCTCCGCTAGCCCGCCACAGACCGACCACCGCCCGACACCACCGCACCAGGAGGCCCCCATGAACAACCTGCACCGCGAACTCGCCCCCATCTCCGAGGCCGCCTGGGCAGAGATCGAGGAGGAGGCCACCCGGTCGTTCAAGCGGAACATCGCAGGCCGCCGACTCGTCGACGTCAAGGGGCCGATGGGTCAGGACACCGCGGCCGTCACCCTGGGCCACCGCAGCAAGATCGACTCCCCGGCCGACGGCATCCAGGCCTTCATCCGCCGCACCCAGTCGCTGGTCGAGCTGAAGGTGCCGTTCACCGTCTCCCGCGAGGCCATCGACGACGTCGACCGCGGAGCCCGAGATGCCGACTGGGATCCGGTCGTCGAAGCCGCGCGCCAGCTCGCGCTCGCCGAGGACCGCGCGATCTTCGAGGGCTACGCGGCGGCATCGATCACCGGCATCCGCGCCGAGGCGTCCGCGACCCCGATCCAGCTGCCCGCCGACGTGCGCGACTACCCCGAAGCCGTCAGCCAGGCACTCACCACCCTGCGTCTCGCCTCGGTCGACGGGCCGTACTCGGTCGCCATGTCGGCAGAGGTGTACACGCAGGTCAACGAGACGTCCAACCACGGCTACCCGATCCGCGACCACATCAAGCGACTGGTGACCGGCGACATCGTGTGGGCCCCGGCCATCCGCGGCGCCTTCGTCATGAGTACCCGGGGCGGCGACTTCGAGCTGACCATCGGTCAGGACGTCTCGATCGGCTACGACTCGCACGACGCCGACGTGGTGAACCTCTACTTCCAGGAATCGTTCACCTACCTCACCCACACCGGCGAGGCGGCCGTCGCCCTCTTCGGCAGCTGAGCACGCCAGACGATTCCCACCCCTTAGCCGGGGCAACTAGTCTGACGCAGGTGATCGCAGAGACCATCGGCCCGCTCGCCACGCTCCCGGCGCCGGCGACCATCGGCCCGCTCCCGGCGCCGAGATGCTGACCCAACTCATCAGCACGTACCTCCGGCGGTACCGCATCAACATCGTCATGGTGGTGTCGCTGCAGTTCGTGGCGACCGCGGCGATGCTGTACCTGCCGAGCCTCAACGCCGACATCATCGACAACGGCGTGGCGACCGGCGACACCGGGTACATCATGCGCATCGGCGGCTGGATGCTGCTGGTGAGCGTCGTGCAGATCGTGGCGACGATCATCGCGCAGTTCTTCGGGTCGCGGGCCGCTCTCGGGGTGGGCCGCGACATCCGCAGCGACCTGCTGCACCGCGTCAACTCGTTCTCCGCCCGCGAGGTCGGCACATTCGGCGCGCCGTCGCTGATCACCCGCACCACCAACGACGTCCAGCAAGTGCAGATGCTGATCGTCATGTGCAGCGCGATACTCGTGATGGCGCCCATCATGTGCATCGGCGGGATCGTGATGGGCATCCGGGAGGCCCCGGCGTTGTCGTGGGTCATCGCGGTCGCGGTGCCGATCCTCGGTCTGGCGATGGGTCTCGTCATCGCACGCATGATCCCCGGTTTCCGTGCCATGCAGGAACGGATCGACGCGGTCAACCGTGTTCTGCGCGAACAGATCACCGGCATCCGCGTGGTGCGCGCCTTCGTGCGGGAGGAGCACGAGCGCAAACGCTTCGGGGTCGCCAACGACCATCTCGCCGACGCCACGCTGCGGGTCGGCAAGCTGATGGCGCTGATGTTCCCGCTGGTCATGGTGATCACGAACGTCACGATCGTCGCGGTCATCTGGTTCGGCGGTCACGCCGTTTCCAACGGCAAGGTCGAGATCGGCGCACTCACCGCATTGATGAGCTACGTCATGCAGATCCTCATGTCGGTGATGATGGCGTCGTTCCTGGCGATGATGGCGCCGCGCGCTGCGGTTTGTGCCGAACGCATCACCGAGGTCCTCGACACGGAGACATCGGTGCATCCGCCCGCCGACCCGATCGCTTTCGCCGGCCATCCCGGCACCGTCGAGTTCGACGCCGCCGAGTTCCGCTACCCCGGCGCCGACGATCCGGTGCTGAGCGGCATCAGCTTCAGCGTGACGCCGGGGACCACGACCGCCATCGTCGGGTCGACCGGGTCCGGCAAGACGACGCTCCTCGGACTCGTGCCCCGGCTCATCGACGCCACCGAAGGCAAGGTCAGCGTCGGTGGCACCGACGTGAAGCGACTCGACCCCGACGAACTGCGTTCGGTGGTCGGCCTCGTCCCGCAGCGCCCGTACCTGTTCTCCGGGACAATCCGGTCGAACATCCTGCACGGCAAGTCCGACGCCACCGACGACGAGATCTGGGAGGCGCTACGCATCGCTCAGGCCGAGGAATTCGTCTCGGCGATGCCCGACGGCCTCGACACCCGCGTCGCACAGGGCGGTACCACCGTCTCCGGCGGGCAGCGGCAGCGCCTCGCGATAGCCCGTGCACTCGTCCGGCGGCCCGCCATCTACCTGTTCGACGACTCGTTCTCGGCGCTCGACCTCACCACCGACGCCAAGCTCCGGGCGGCACTGCGGCCGGCCACCCGCGATGCGTCGGTGATCGTGGTGGCGCAACGCATCTCGACCATCGTCGACGCCGAACAGATCGTCGTACTCGACCGCGGACGCATCGTCGGCATCGGCACACACGACGCCCTGCTCGCCTCGTGTCCCACCTACGCTGAGATCGCCGAATCGCAGATGGCCATGGAGGAGCGCGCATGACCCGCCCGGGTGGACCCATGGCCGCCGGTGGTCCCGAGTCCAAACCACGCTCGTTCTGGCCGTCGATCAAACGGGTTGTCGCCCAGCTCGGTTCGTACCGCGGACTGATGACCGTGACGTTGAGCTCGATCGTCGGTTCGGTCATCCTGCTGGCCGTCGCGCCGCGCGTCCTCGGCCACGCCACCGACCTCGTCTTCAACGGCGTCATCGGTCGCATGCTGCCCGCCGGGCAGTCGAAGGACCAAGTAGTGGCCGGTCTGCGCGACCGCGGCGACGACACCTTCGCCGACATGGTGTCGTCCATGGACGTGACACCCGGTGTCGGGGTCGATTTCGGTGACGTCGGTCGAGTCCTCCTCATCACCCTGGTGATGTACATCGTGGCGTCGGGGCTCGCGTGGCTGGCCGCGTACCTGCTGAACATCATCGTCGTGGACACGATTCGGGACCTTCGCGCGAAGGTCGAGGAGAAGGTCCATCGCCTGCCGCTGCGGTACTACGACACGATGCCGCGTGGCGAGTTGCTCAGCCGGGTCACCAACGACCTCGACAACCTGTCGCAGAGCATGCAGCAGACCATCTCCCAGTTCGTGAACTCGGTGCTGACGGTCGTCGCGCTGCTGGTGATGATGATCTGGATCTCGCCGCTGCTCGCGCTGATCGCGGTGGCGACCGTCCCGCTGGCCGTCATCGCGACCGCCGTCATCGCGAAGCGGTCGAAACCACACTTCTCCGCGCAGTGGGCGTCGACGGGCGCCCTCAACGCGCAGGTCGAGGAGGCCTTCACCGGCCACGAACTGGTGACCGCCTTCGGTCGTCAGCGCGAGATCGAGGCGACCTTCGACGAGCGCAACGAGAAGTTGTACCAGTCGAGTTGGCGTGCACAGTTCATCTCCGGCGTCATCATGCCGACCATCATGTTCCTCGGAAATCTCAACTATGTGGCGGTCGCCGTCGTCGGCGGCCTGCGCGTGGCGTCGGGTTCGCTGAGCCTCGGTGAGGTGCAGGCGTTCATCCAGTACTCGCGCCAGTTCACGCAGCCGCTCACCCAGATCGGGTCGATGATCAACCTGATGCAGAGCGGCGTCGCATCCGCCGAGCGCATCTTCGACATCCTCGACGCCGAGGAGCAGATCCCGGATGCGGAGCACCCGAAGACGCCTGCGGTCGACCACGGACTCATCGAGTTCGACGACGTCTCGTTCCGCTATGTCGAGGACAAGCCGCTGATCGAGAACCTCACCCTCACAGCGCGTCCCGGACACATGGTCGCCATCGTCGGCCCGACCGGCGCCGGCAAGACCACGCTGGTCAACCTGATCATGCGGTTCTACGATGTCGACTCCGGGACCATCCGGGTCGACGGCGTGGATTCGGCCGAGATGACCCGCGACGACCTCCGCGAGCGCACCGGCATGGTACTGCAGGACTCGTGGCTGTTCGGTGGGACCATCTACGACAACATCGCCTACGGTGATCCCTCTGCGTCCCGCGACGAGGTACTCGAGGCCGCCCGGATGAGTCACGTCGACCACTTCGTCCGCACCCTCCCCGACGGCTACGACACGGTCCTCGACGACGAGGGCGGTGGCGTCAGTGCCGGTGAGCGACAGCTCATCACGATCGCCCGGGCCTTCCTCGCCCGGCCCACGATCCTCATCCTCGACGAGGCGACCAGTTCTGTCGACACCCGCACCGAGCTGCTCATCCAGAAGGCGATGGCCAACCTCCGCACCGACCGCACGAGTTTCGTGATCGCACACCGCCTCTCGACGGTCCGCGATGCCGACGTGATCGTCGTGATGGAGAACGGTCACATCGTCGAGCAGGGCAACCACGAGGAACTCCTCGCCGCACGCGGCGCCTACTGCCGCCTCTACGAGAGTCAGTTCACCGGAGCCATCGAGGCGGGTTGACCGGGCGGACGGTCCCTGCTCCCGCGAGTTACCCAGCCGCGCAACCTTCCCGCTGCCGGGGAGGCGCAGGAGCGTAAGCGACACCTCCCCTGCCCCCTGAGGGCCACCGCGTTCCCTAGCCGCGCAACCCTTTCCGCTGCCTGAGGTGCGAGGAGCGTCAGCGACGAGCCACGAAGGCCTGGTGAGGAGACGTCGCCAGCCCTTCGTGGCTCGCTTCGCTCGCACCTCAGGGAGCGGTGGGTGGTCGCAGCTCGCACCTCAGGTAGCGGTTGGTGGTCCGCGCTCGCACCTCAGGGAGCGGTAGGAGTCCGGCTCGATACGTGTCGCGTTTCGTATCGCCCGGCGACACGAGAGGCGACATCTACCCAGCGGTTCAGTCGCCGCGACCCCGTTCGAGCGCGCCGGCGATCTGGCGTTCGAGGTGTTCGGCAGCGAGGGGCGGGACGTCGAGGAGGCCGTCGAGTTCGGCGCGCGCCTTCTTGTAGGCGGCCTGGCGTTCCGCCGCGGTGGCACCGGAGTCGGAGGCGATGTTGATGAGTTTGCGGGCGCGGTCGAGGGCTTCGCGTTCGACCGGCGAGAACCCGGCCTGCTTGCGGCGTCGTGCCTCGCGTTCGGCGGCGTCGAAGGCGGCGGCGTATTCACCGACTGCCTCGCGATAGTCGCCGAAGTCGGCCGGGGCAAGCGTCGTCTCGGTGTCGCCGGGCCGCGGGGTCTCCGGGCGCAGGTCGTCGGCCTGGACCCGCGCGCGATGGAAGGCGAGGGTGAGCGGTTCGCGCATGTCGGTCATGAGCGGATATTCGATGAGCGTGGCCAGGTCGAGTTCGTAGGCGAACCACTTCTCGTTGAGCGCATCGTGCTGCTTGAGTGTCTTGCGGAGTTGCTCGACGGACGTCGTGGTCAGCTTCAGTTGCTCGGCCTGGGCGGCGGCCTTGATGCGAGCGAGTTCGATCTTGTCCTTGCGTCGCTTCTCGTTGTACTTCGCGATCGACCCGGCCCAGCCGCCGACGACACCACCGATGGGGAAGATCAGCCACCAGTTGTTGCCCGCGAACTCGAGAATGCCGGTCACGTTCTCACTGTACCGAGACCGGCGG
>NZ_BAHE01000057.1 GCF_000298235.1 Gordonia namibiensis NBRC 108229 | reverse complement strand
CCCCCGCCGGCGCCGCCGGTCCGTACGTCTGCGCCGACCGACGCACCTGCGCGTGACGCGGGTGCGCGGTCCCCACTGGGTCGACGCCCGAGCCTCGACGACGCGGGCCGTCGACCGCTGGCCGCTTCGGTGTCGCCGGAGAACTCGACGCCGACGACCCGTGGTCGCCGGACCTCGGGACCGTCTCCGATGGAGCGGGGACTGAGTCCGGACGCCACCCCGGCGGCCACGCCCCGCCCGGGAACCGGACCCGTCGGCCCGCGGTCCGCGGACGCCGACTCGGGTCGTCGCCGCCCACGGTCCGACCGGCACGCCCGCTCGGACGAGACCGGTGACGACGCCCAGATCAGCGTGCAGGAGCTGCTGAAGCGCAGCCGCTCGGAGAAATAGTCACGGACAAGTGCACTCGACGGCCGGTGGGGGTTCGCCTCCACCGGCCGTTCTCGTTATAAATCCGGCGCCGATGTTCATCAATCGCGGCTTGGCCAGGACTGGGTATTGCCCTGATGTGACTGCGCACACACCCCGCGCAGGATGACTTCCAGCCCACAAACGCTGGAGGTACAGCCCGCATGAACTCTTCCACCTGGACGTCCCCGGAGCATCGCCGCAGCGTGCTCTGGATCGTCACCCTCGCAGCCGTCGCGATCGTCTTCGACGGCTACGACCTGGTCGTCTACGGCACGGTCCTGCCCACGTTGCTCGACGACCCGGGACAACTTGGCGAGCTGACCCCGGCGACCGCCGGCGCTCTCGGTTCGTACGCCCTCATCGGCGTGATGATCGGCGCCCTGGTCGCCGGCGCGTTCGGCGACCGGGTCGGCCGGCGCCGGATGATGTTGTTCAACATCGTCTGGTTCTCGATCGGCATGGCGGCCACCGCCCTCGCGACCGACCTCGTCTCCTTCGGCGTCCTGCGCTGTCTCACCGGCATCGGCATCGGCGGCCTGGTCGCGACCGCGGGTGCGATGGTCGCGGAGTTCGCGCCGACCTCCAAGCGGAACCTGTTCAACGCCGTCGTCTACAGCGGGGTCCCGGCGGGCGGTGTCCTCGCCTCGGTGCTGGCGATGCTGCTCGCCGACCACATCGGGTGGCGCGGCCTGTTCTGGATCGGCGCGCTGCCCCTCGTCACGCTGCTCCCGCTGGCTGTGTTGAAGATGCCCGAGTCGCCACAGTGGCTCGCGGCACGCGGACGGTACGAAGAGGCCCGTGAGATCAGTACGCGCACCGGCATCCCGGTGGACCTGCGCGCACGTCACCTCGGCGTCGCGCCGGAACCCGTACCCGGAAAGCTCGGCTTCGCCGCACTCGCCACGCGCCGGTTCGCCGTCCCCACACTGCTTCTGGGCATGATGAGTTTCGTCGGACTGCTGTTGACCTACGGTCTCAACACCTGGCTCCCGCAGATCATGAAGGCCAACGGATTCGACGCGAAGGGATCGCTGTCGTTCCTGCTGGTCCTCAACGGCGGCGCGATCGTCGGCGGTCTGATCGCCGCCCGGCTCGCCGATCGCCGCGGCCCGCAGCAGGTGGTCGCGACCTCGTTCTGTCTGGCGACCTTCGCGCTCGTGTGCCTGACCTTCGGTCTGCCGCTACCGATCCTGCTGGCCGCGGTCGCGGTTGCCGGCACCGGCACCATCGGAACCCAGGTGCTGATCTACGGTTTCGTGTCGAACTTCTACCCGACCGAGGCGCGCGGCGCGGGCGTCGCCTGGTGTGCCGGGTTCGGTCGGCTGGGTGGGATCGTCGGTCCGGTCATCGGCGGCCTGCTGATCGGCGCCGGGATCTCCTCGGGCACGGCGTTCTACCTGTTCGCCGGCATCGCGCTGGCCGGTGCAGCGGCGACGCTGCTGGTCGTCGCACCGAAGGCGGAACCTTCCACGCCGACCACGCCGGGCGTGCTCGCCACTGCCGAATAGACTCCGGCACCGGGTTTTTCGTTCACACGGCCTGGAAGTGGACTCAGTCCTCTTCCAGGCCGTGTTCGATGACATACCGGGTCAGTTCCACCCGGTTACCCAACTGCAGCTTCCGGAGCGTGGCCTGGACGTGGTTCTCGACGGTGCGATGACTGAGGGACAACCGTCGGGCAATCTGCTTGGCGCTCAGCCCTTTCGCCACGAGACGCAACACCTCCGTCTCCCGCTCGGTCAGGACCGGCGTCGCCGGTGAGGCATCCGGTTGCTGCGACATCCGGCGGTACTCACCGAGGACGAGTCCTGCGAGGCCGGGCGTGAAGACCGCCTGACCATCGGCGGTCGCGCGGACCGCGGACACCAACTCCTCGCGGGACGACGACTTCACGAGGTACCCACTCGCACCGGCCTTCACGGCCTCGAGCACGTCGTCGCGCTCCCCGGAGGCCGACAGCACGAGGATGCGGGTTCGCGGCGAGACCTCCAGCACCGCCACGGTCGCATCGGCGCCCGAACCGTCGGGGAGCTGCATGTCCATCAGCACGACGTCCGGCGTGACCGCGGCAGCACGTCGGCCTGCGCTGGCCACCCCGTCGGCGGTGGCGACGACGTCGAATCCCTCGTCGGCAAGGTCGCGGGCGACCGCATCACGCCAGATCGGGTGATCGTCGACGACCATGATCCGCAACCCTCCGGCCTCACTGTCCACCACGCCCCCGCCCTCCGATCCGCCCGTGCCCATCCGTTTCTCCCATCAGTTCCGCCGGCCCTCAGTACTGCTCCCGCTGAAGCCCTGCCGGCGCGGCTGCCGCGGAACCGTGAACTCCCACTCGGTCCCGCCACCGGGTTCGGTGTCGAGGACAGCGCTCCCGCCCAGCGATTCGATCCGTCCGACAATGGATTTCGCCACGCCGAGGCGTCCTTGCGACACCGCTTGCGCCAGCCGGCCCGCACTGATCCCGATACCGTCGTCGCGCACGCTGACCACCACGTCGTCCCCCAGATCCTCCACCAGGATGTAGGCGCGCGCATCGGGCCCCGCGTGATGGCGGGTGTTGTCGAGGGCGTTGACCACCGCGGCGCGGATCTCCTGCCCGATGTGGGCGGGTACCGCAACCGGGTCGGCCGGCGCGCTCACCGAGACCCGGTCGTCGGCGAAGTCCCGCAGGGCGGCCGCGAGGTCGAGTTCGCCGGTTCCTCGCGCGCCGTCGAGCACGGACTCGGAGCCCGCGTCGCCGGCGTCGGAGATCAACCGGCGTAGCGCGCGTTCCTGTTCGGCGGCCAGTGAGGCCAATTCTGCGGTGGGCCCGCCGATCTCACGGCCGCGTCGGGCGATGAGTGCGAGCACCTGCAACACTCCGTCGTGCACCTCGCGAGACAGGCGTTCGCGTTCCTCCGCGGCCGCCGCGATTCGCGCTGCGGCCGAGAGCTTCTCATGGGAGTGTCGGGCATTCGCCGCTGCGAGGCCCACCGCCATCCCGGTGGCGACGATCACGATGATCGTGGCGTTGCGCCCGAAGTTCAGGTTCAGCTCGCCCTTGACGAACGTGCTCGTCCCGCCGACGACGAGGCCGGTGACGATCCCGCCGACCGGCCCCGCCAGGATCGCGACCGAGATGACCGCGTTGGTGGCCCACAGCGTCGTCGGCCAGGTCTGGTTGTTCCACGCCCACTCGGCGTCGGCCACATAGGAGGTGGACAGCATCAGGCCGCAGACCAACAACACTTCGGCGGTCACCCAGTAGCGGTTACGGGCGAACCCGACGAAGTATCCGATCCCGCTGACCGCTGTCCAGACGGTCAGCAGACCGAAGAGTGCCCACGCGACGGCCCGATGTTGGAGGTCGTCGTTGATCGCCATCTGGAAGCCGAGTGCGTAGAGATAGGACAGCACCCGGAAGATCTGCGCACCACGCCACAGTGGGCCGACCGGATCGACGTCGACGGCGCGGGCCAGCCGCCCCGCCTCCGTGTCCCGCATCTGCGCGACCCACCGCGTCGACGGCTGTGCGCTCATGACGTCCCGGGGTCCTGCGGGCCTGTCTCGGGGTCGCGCTGCGGCGGGGTCGCTGCGTGCGGTTTCGTCCCTCCCTCGCCCACGGCCTCCGCGGTCGCGTCGGGATCGGCGGTGTCCCACATGGGTTCGTTGGGTTCGGCGACATATCCGCCGGGGTGGACCTCGGTGTCGCGCTCGGCGTCGGCCGTGCCCTTGAGGTGACGTATCGCGGTGTTGAGGAAGGCGATCAGCGGCACGGCCAGCAGGCCGCCGATGATCCCGGCCGAGACCAGGCCCGCGGCGATGCCGAGAACCACGGCCACCGGATGCAACCGCACCGAACGACCGAGCAGGAACGGCTGCAGCACATGACTTTCCAGCTGCATCACGCCGACCACGATCGCGAGTGCGACCACGGCCGCGATCCACCCCTGGGTGATCAGGGCGACCAGCACCGCCAATGAACCGCTCAACAGCGCACCGACGATCGGGATGAAGGCACCGAGGAACACCAGCGATGCCAGCGGAAGCGCGAGTGGCACCTGCAGGATGGCCAGGCCGACACCGATACCGCAGGCGTCGACGAAGGCCACGGCGACCGTCGCCCGCACGTATCCGACGAGCGTCCCGAACCCGGCGATCCCCGCTCGCCACACCCGGTCACGACTCCCCGACGGCACGAGACCGGTGGAGAACCGCCAGATCTCCGCCCCGCCGTAGAGGAAGAAGATGAGGAGGAAGAGGGTCAACAGTGCACCGGTGATGATCTCGCTCGCGGTGGTCGCGGTCGCGAGTGCGCCGCTGGTGACGCGATCCTGGTTGTGCTGCAGAAAGTTCACGACGTCCGAGCCGGCGTTACGCACCTGCTCCGGATCGAGATCGAGCGGCCCCTCGATCAGCCACTGCTTGGTGCGCTCGACCGTGTCGCTGACCTCTTCGACCAGCTGCGGCACACCCCGCATGAACTCGCGCACCACGAACGTCATCACCCCGGCGATGAAGCCCAGCGCCAGGAGGATGTTGAGCAGCACCGCCAGCGACCTCGGTACCCCGCGACGGTCGAGGGCGTCGACCGCGGGTACGAGCATCGCCGCCACCAGGATCGCCAGCGCGACCGGGACCAGCACCTCTTCGAACTCCACGAAGAGCTTCGCGGCGACGTAGGCGGCGACGAGGAGCAGGAGCAGTCGCCACGCCCATTCGGCGGCGGCCCGCACCTGCGGGTGGACCCTGGCACGGTCGATGGACGCGAGGTCGGGGGCTACGTGCGGCCGACCGGCCGGTTCGGCTTCGCTCACGAGAGCAACAGTAGACAGTCCGGTCAGCGGACGGTGGTGGACATGCGGGAGCGCACCCTGGCCTAGGGTGTCACCTATGTCGGAGGATGTTGGCTCACCAGGGGATGTGACCGCACGCCCCGCCACCCGCCCCCGCTTCTGGTGGGTGCGCTGGGTCCTCCTTGCCGTCGTCCTGGTGATCCTCGGTGTCGAGATCGTGCTGATCTGGCCCGAGTTGAAGAAGGCCTGGCTGCGCATCGACAACATCAAATGGCACTGGGTGTTCGCGTGTGTCGTGGCCGCGAT
Source organism: Gordonia namibiensis NBRC 108229 (assembly GCF_000298235.1). GTDB lineage: Bacteria > Actinomycetota > Actinomycetes > Mycobacteriales > Mycobacteriaceae > Gordonia > Gordonia namibiensis. The sequence continues at coordinate 9,698 of NZ_BAHE01000057.1, read as the reverse complement.
GCTGTCGATGGACAGCTTCGCGCAGGTCCAGCGGGCATTGTTGCGCTCGGCCGGCGTCCGGGTGACGCAGTGGAAGTCGCTGTCGGTCATCCTCGCCGCCAACTCGCTGAGCCAAACCATGCCGGGCGGCCAGGTGCTGGCGCCGGCCTTCACCTACCGCGAGACCCGCAAGTGGGGCGCGACGCCGGTCGTCGCGTCGTGGCAGGTCGTGATGTCGGGTCTGCTCGCAGGCGTCGGACTCGCGGTTCTCGGTTTCGGCGGCGCGATGCTCGCCGGCGCCAAGACGAGTCCGTTCTCGGTCGTCTTCTCGGTGGCCGGGCTGCTCGCCGTCGCCATCGTCCTGCAGTACCTCGCCAGCCACCCCGAGTCTCTGAAGAGCACCGGGATCCGGGTGCTGGGGTGGATCAACCAGCTCCGCAACAAGCCCGACGACCACGGCACCGAGAAGCTCTTCGAACTGCTGGAACAGCTCCGGGCCGTGCAGCTCACCAAACGCGACACGTCGATCGCGTTCGGTTGGAGCCTGTTCAACTGGGTCGCCGACGTCGCCTGCCTGATGTTCGCCTGCTGGGCCGTCGACGCACACCCGAGTATCGCGGGACTGATGGTCGCGTACGCGGCCGGCAAGGCCGTCGGCACGGCGATCCCGCTGCTCCCGGGCGGTATCGGCGTCGTCGACGCCGTGCTGGTCCCCGCCCTGACCAGTGCCGGCATGCCCGCCGCCGACGCCATCACCGCCGTCCTGATCTACCGCATCATCAGCTACGTCTTCGTCGCGGTGGTCGGCTGGGTCGTCATCGCGATCATGTTCCGCAACCGGATCCGGCGCGACGACACCTTCATCGACGAGGTGGAACGCGACGTCGACGCGGCTGCGCACCAGGAGTCCTCGGGCATGGAACCCGGTCAAGGTTCCGACACTGATCCGCCGCCGGACCCGGTACGGTAATCCACCATGTCGATCCCGAACCCCACCGAGGAGGGGACCTCACCGGTGCGGGGAACCGCGACCGGGCCGATGGCCGCCCTGTTCGACGCGGTGGCCATCACGATCTTCGTGGCGATCGGCCGGGCCAGCCACGAAGAGGGGTACGCCCCGGTCGCCTTCCTGCACACACTGTGGCCGTTCCTGGTCGGCTGTGCGGCCGGCTGGTCGATCACCTACGTGTACGCCCATGTGCGCTCCAGCGACTTCTTCGGCCACGACTTCCGGCCCGACCGCGTCGTGCCGGTCGGCATCGTCATCTGGTTCTGCACCGTGACCGTCGCGATGATCCTGCGCTTCATCCTCAGCCAGGGTGTGGCGGTCAGCTTCGTCATCGTCGCGACCGTGACGCTGGCCCTGTTCCTGCTCGGGTGGCGCGCGGTGTTCGCCTACCTGGGCCGGCGCGCCGCCGCCCGCTGACTCTTCGTACGACCTCCCCCGCGGCCGTCGTGGAGGTCGTTCGCGCCTACTTGATCGTGAAGTACTTCTGCGCCACCTGGAGCGCCGCGGTACCCGACTTCGGACCCTCGGTGTAGATCACGACGACCTGCCCACCCTGGATGCCGACGAACCAGCCCGGCCCCTCGGGACCGTTGGTCCCGACCAGCGCCTTCAAGCCGGGAGCACGGGTCAGGTCGCTCGCATCGCCGGTGGTCGCGGTGGTGGTCATCGCCCGCAGGATCGGACCGACCAGAGCAGGGTCGAGGCCTCCGAGTTCACCGCCGGCGACCTTGGTGGGCACGTTCTTGAGGACGAACGGCGGCACCGACGACGGCTGACCCGCGGCGGCCCGTGCCAGGGCGACGCCGAGCGCACCCATGTTGGTCATCGACATGTTGGTCTGGCCCGGACGGAAGCCGATGGTCGCGATACCGGGTTGTCCTGGTGTCGGGACGCTGGCACCGGGGACGGTGAACTGCACGCCGAGGCCCAGGCGGTCGAGGAGCGTCTCCGCCTGCTCGGGTTGTGCGCCGGAGACGCGGCCGACCTCGTCGAAAACCGGGTTCAGCGTCGAGCCGACCGGGTACGCCCGATCGATCTCGATGTTGCGTTCGGCGGCGTAGGTGTTCTGCGCCATGCCGAGGATCGCTCCGCTCTGGGCGTCGAGGGTGAGGATCGTGGCAGGCTGCCCGACCTCGACCGCGGCGTCGCCCAGGGTCAGCTGAACACCCTGGTCGACAGTCGACAGCACGTCGGGTCCGGGCGGTCCCTGCTCACCGGCGAGACGGCGGGGCCGGAGGCCGGGATTGACCATCTCGACCTGCCAGCCGGCGGTGGCGTCGCGGATCGCCTGCCAGTAGTTGGTCAGGCCGTCCTCGAGCGGCGACGACAGACGACGGTCGGCCATGACGAGCTGGTCGGTGCGGTTCACGCTCACCCCGGGCACGCGGGCGGGATCACCGGCGAGAACCTGCATGTCCGGATCGCGCAGGGTCACGGCGATGACCGGCTTGCCGGGCGCCTCGGCCAGCTTCTCGCTGATGACCGCGGGGGTGATCAGCGGGGCGATCGGCGCGATGACCCCGGCCAGCGCACGGGTCGTCGCGGCCAGATCGCGGGTTTGTGCAGGGTCGATGACGATTTCGTTGACCGGCTGGAGGTACATGAAGACCTTGCCCGACCGGCTGCGCACCGACGGCGCGGGCGTCGCGTCGGTCCGGATCTCGCGGAGGTGTCCGCCGGCGCCGAGTCCCGGATGCAGGATCGCCGGATCCCAGGTGACCTTCCAGCCCGACGACAGCTTCCGTGCGGTTCCCTCGCTGTTCGCCTCGTAGACCCGTCCCTTGTCCCAGTTCCACTTGGTGGTCAGGGCGAAGGTCGCGGTGCCGTCGCTGTACTCGACGGGTTTCTCGATGTCGACGTCGATCCGTTGTGCCGACATCTCTTTCAGCGTCGTGGTCAGACTGTCACCGGCTTGACCAGGGGCAGTCGTGAACTGCGCGGCACCGCCGGCGTCCTGGCGGCTCAGCGCGGTGGCGAAAGCATCGATGGCGGCGGCGGCACCGGAGTTCGACGTTCCGGTGAGCGAACAGGAGCTCACGACGACGGCACAGGTGACCGCGGCACAAGCGGCGGACGTTGCGCGCTTGACCCAGATCTTCATGACGACAATTTTCACTCTTGTAACACTCGAAATCGACGCTCTCAGCTTCCATTCGGGAATCAAGCCGGTCACGAACGCGTCTCGTCCTGCAATCTTCACACCACAGCCGACGACCGGGTGTGGTTTCGTTCACGAAACCGCGGCGATCTCGACCGAAGGCGGAGTCGACCGACTGCGATGATGGACCCATGGCTTTCACGGTGATCCCCGGCGACGATCGTATGGTCACGACGACCGACTGGCTCACTTCGCGGCACGGGTTCTCCTTCGGCGACCACTACGATCCCGACAACACCCATTTCGGCGCCCTCCTCGCGTTCAACGACGAGGAGGTGGCACCCGGCGAGGGTTTCGACCTCCACCACCATCAGGAGAGCGAGATCGTCACCTGGGTGGTGTCCGGGTCGCTCGTGCACCGGGATTCGGCCGGGCACGCGGGCGTGCTCTATCCGGGTCTGGTGCAACGGATGAGCGCCGGGACCGGGGTCGAACACTCCGAGCGCAACGACGCGTGGCCGGACCTGGCCGGTTCGGGAACCCAGCCGGTGCACTACGTCCAGATGTGGTTGATGCCCGACCGCCACGGCCTCGAGCCGTCCTACGACCAGGCCGACGTCGCCGCTCGGTTGGCCGCCGGCGAGCTGGTCCCCGTCGCTTCCGGTGACCCCGGCCGCGGGGCCGCGATCTCGATCGCCAACGCCGGCGCCACCCTCTACGCCGTGCGGTTGAGCCCCGGCGGGAAGTCCGAGATCCCGACTGCCCGCTTCACGCTGCTTTTCGTCGTCGAGGGCCGGGCTCAGGCCACCGTCGACGCGGAGCCCGCAGCCTTGCGTGCCGGGGACGCCGTGCGCGCCGTCGACGCCGAACTGATGTCGGTCACGTCCGACGCCGGCGCCGAGATCCTGGTCTGGTCGATGGCAACGGGGCTCGGGGGTTCCTGAGCTCCGCTAGTCCCTTCGCGACAACGCGTGCAGATCCTTCGCGGTCGGCGACTTCTCGACGGTGCCGGGGTCGGGGTCGGTCCGCAGCAAACGGTCGACGGTTCCGGCCGTGGTGACCGCGAACCAGTAGTGCTCGTTGCGGTAGTGGTGGAACCGATGGTTGCGCCAGAGCCGGCGGTAGAACGCATGCCGTGGCCGGTAGTCGGAGTGGATCAGGTAGTGCGTCCACTCGTAGACCAGCCCGATCGCCGGGAGCACGACCAGGAAGGTCAGCCCGCGCTCGACGCTGGCGAAGACGAACAACCCGACGATGACGGCGGCGATCACGACCGCGATCAGCACCTGCCACGGGATGAAGATGAGGGGGATGTCGCGGGGGTCACGATGATGCTCACGATGTTTGCGCGCGACCAGCGGGTCGATGGTGACCGGGCCCAGTCGCTTGGGGCGCCAGTGCAGGACGAACACGTGGATCAGCCACTCCACCAGCGGGAAGCTCGCGACCATGACCACCGGGACGAGCAGGTCGGCGAGACCCCAGCCGCCCAGCCACATCCTTGCCACCAGCGCGGTGGCGAGGAAGGCCGCCATGATCCACGGCGACGGATGTCGAATGAACTCGGCGAATGCATCGCGCAACGACATCGAGTGCCGCGATCGCATTCTCCGCTCCTCGGTCGCCACCTGTCGGCGTGCCCGGATGTCGATCTCGTCTGCGGACATCAGTGTCCCTCCCCCGGTGTGGTTTCTGCTTCCTCGAGCGCCTCACACAGCGCGAGCAGTGCCGACGTCGCGGGTTCGAGCAGAGCGCGGGCCGCGACCTCGGCACGTTCGGGATCGTGTGCAGCGATGGTGTCGACGAGTGCGCGGTAGCCTTCGATGTTCCCGACCTCGGGCTCCAGCACCCCGGCGAGAGCGGGGACCGCGGGCTCATAGGCGGCGCGCAGCGAGTTGTACATGAGCCGGAAGGCGATCGAGTCGGCTGCGTCGATGACGGCGCTCCAGAACTCCAGCGCAGCGACCTGCTGACCGACGGGTTCGGGCTCCACGGCGAGACGGTCGAGGACCGATCGGATCGCGACCAGGTGATCGTCGGAGGCACGCTGCGCCGCGAGGCGGGCGACCTCCGGGCCGACGACGGCACGCGCCTCGACGATCGACCGCGCGACACTCGGCACGAGCGCACCGCCGCGGATGAGCAGACGCGGCAGGAGGTCGAGGCCGCCCGTCCGGGCGATGTCCTGGACCCGCGCCCCGTCGCCCTGCCGAATGGTGACGAGCCCCGACGCCGCAACCCGCTTGAGCGCCTCGCGGACCGTCGGCCGGGAGACCCCCAGCATTCGCGCCAGTTCCCGCTCACTGGGCAGCGCCTCACCGGCGGCCAGATCGCCGGACAGCACACCTTCGACGATCTGGTCGAAGACGATCTCGGGCGCGCTCTGCTGGGTCACCGGCTGGAAGGGCATACCTGTGACCGTAACCACAGTCGGACAGGTGGTCAAGTGGTCAGACCACCACTCAGCAGCCAGCGCCGCGACCGGGATGCAGAAGCGCCGTCTCCGAGTGGTAGGTCGCGGTTCTGCGCAGGTCAGCGCAGCTGATCGAGCAGCCGCAGCCACACCTCACTGACCGTCGGATACGACGGGACCGCGTGCCACAACCGTGACAGCGGCACCTCGCCGACGATCGCGACCGTCGCCGAGTGCACGAGTTCACCGGTCTGCGAGCCGACGAAGGTCGCACCGACGAGAACGTCCCTCGCGGCGTCGACCACCAGCGATGCGTACCCCGAGTAGTCGGGCCCCAGCAGGTACGACCCGGCCACCGAGATCGCGCCCTCGGCGACGCGCACGTCGATGCCGGCCTCGGCCGCCTGCTGTCGGGTGAGCCCCACCGACGAGATCTCCGGTCGGGTGAACACCACCTGTGGCACCGCAGCATGGTCGGAACTCGCGACGTACCGCGGGCCGTCGAGCTCCCGACCCTCGGCCCGCGCGGCGATGACGTCGCCGGCGACCCGCGCCTGGTACTTGCCCATGTGGGTCAACGCGTTGCGGCCGTTCACATCCCCGGCCGAGTAGAGCCAAGGATGGCCCGGCACGGTGAGGTGATCATCGACCCGGAGCGGCCCCTTGGCCTCCAATCCCACCGAGTCGAGACCCAGATCGGTTGTCGCAGGCGTCCTTCCCGCAGCGACGAGGATCTCGTCGACGGTGACCTCGCCGGCCCCGTCGCCGGTGAGCCGGACGACCGCCGGGCCGCCGTGGAGTCGTCCGTATCCGGTGGCCGCGGCGTCGGACCTCTCGACGGATTCGATCGTCGTCCCGAAGCGGATGTCGGCGCCGCGTTCCCGCAGCGCGTCGGCAACCCGTTCTCCGACAAAGGGTTCCATCTTCGGCAGCAGCCGGTCTCCACGGATCGCCATCACGAGACTGCGCACCCCCAGGTCGAGCAGCCACGTCGCGGCCTCGCAGGCCACGACCCCACCGCCGAGCACCACCACCCGTTCCGGGATGTCGAGGATGTTGGTCGCGTCGCGCGAGGTCCACGGCAGCGCCTCGCGCAATCCCGGGATCGGTGGGACGGATGCGGCACTCCCGGTGGCGACGACCACCGCCTCGCGGGCGGTCAGGAGCCGGTCACCGACCTGGACCTGTTTCTCCCCGACGATCCGGCCGTGGCCGCGGATCACCTCGATGCCGGCACCGTTGGCCCATCGCACCTGACCGGTGTCGTCGTGGGTGGTGCTGCTGTTGTCGAGACGGCCGGTGACGGTGTCGCGCCACTCGAGTACGCCGGAGGGTTGCGGGTTCGACGCCGACGCCCGTTCCCGGGACCCGCCCAGCGCCCGCGCCTCGCCGAGCGCGTTCCCGGGTCCGAGCAGCGCCTTGGACGGCATGCAGGCCCAGTAGGAACACTCCCCGCCCATCAGTTCGTGTTCGACGATCGCAGCGGTGCGATCGCTGCCCCGTATCGCATAGTCGGCGGCGTTCTCGCCGACCGGCCCGCCGCCGATCACGACGACGTCGTAGCTGGTTTCTCCCACCATGGATCCACCGTAGGGACCTCACCGGGACCTCGCGTGATTTCGCCGGTACCGAACGCTGCTGACGGATCGCCGATCCGGTGACAGGATGGAGCGCGTGACTGCTTCGAATACCGATCTCAAGTCCGGACTCGACCTCGAGTGGGTCGACGATTCCGTCCGCATCCAGGACGATCTGTTCGCCCACGTCAACGGCAAGTGGTTGGAGTCGCACGTCATCCCCGACGACCGTTCGGTCGACGGAGCGTTCCACGTGCTGCGCGACAACTCCGAGGAGAACGTCCGCGACATCATCACCGAGTGTGCAGAGTCGAGCCCCGCGAGCGGCTCCGACGCGCAGAAGATCGGCGACCTCTACGCCTCGTTCATGGACACCGACCACATCGAGGCGCTCGGCATCGGCCCGATCACCGGCGAGCTCGAGAAGATCGCCGCCATCGATTCGGTGGACGCACTCGCCCGGCGCATCGGGCGGCTCCAGCGCCACGGCGCCGGCGGACTGTTCGGCTACTACGTCGACACCGACGCCAAGAAGTCCGACCGCTACCTGGTGCACGTCACCCAGTCCGGACTGGGCCTTCCCGACGAGTCGTATTACCGCGAGGACAAGCACGCGGAGACCCGCACCGCCTACGTGGCACATGTGGAGCGGATGTTCGCCCTCGCCGGCTTCGACGACGCGGCCGCCCGCGCCGCCACCATCCTCGACCTCGAGACCGCCATCGCGGCCGAGCACTGGGACGTGGTGAAGCGCCGCGACGCCGAACTCACCTACAACCTGATGACGCTGGACGAGTTCTCCTCCGCCGCTGACGGTTTCCCGATCGGCGAGTGGCTGGGCGGACTGGGCACCACCGGCGACCCGACCTTCGCCGAGGTCGTCGTCGCGCAACCCTCCTTCGTGTCGGGGGCGTCGGCGCTGATCACCTCTCGTTCGCTCGACGAGTGGAAGACCTGGCTGACGTGGCGACTGCTCCGCTCCGCCGCGTCGTACCTGTCGTCGGACTTCGTCGACGAGAGTTTCGACTTCTACGGCCGCACGCTGACCGGCGCGGAGACCATCCGCGACCGCTGGAAGCGCGGCGTCGGGTTCGTCGAGGGCGCGATGGGCTTCGCGGTCGGCAAACTCTATGTGGCCAAGCACTTCCCGCCAGAGGCGAAGGCGCGCATGGACGAGCTGATCGCCAACCTGGTGAAGGCCTACCGCCGCAACATCTCCGAACTCCCGTGGATGACCCCGGACACCCGGGAGAAGGCGCTCGCCAAGCTCGAGAAGTTCACCCCCAAGATCGGCTACCCGGCCAAGTGGCGCGACTACAGCGCGCTGAGCGTCGACCGTGGCGATCTCATCGGGAACGTCGCGCGCGCTTCGTCGTTCGAGCAGGACCGCGAGTTCGCCAAGATCGGCGGACCGGTCGACCACGACGAGTGGTTCATGACCCCGCAGACGGTCAACGCCTACTACAACCCGGGCATGAACGAGATCGTCTTCCCGGCCGCCATCCTGCAGCCCCCGTTCTTCGACCCCGAGGCCGACGACGCGGTCAACTACGGCGGTATCGGCGCGGTCATCGGTCACGAGATCGGGCACGGCTTCGATGATCAGGGCGCGAAGTACGACGGCGACGGCAACCTCGTCGACTGGTGGACCGACACCGACCGCACCGAGTTCTCCTCCCGTACACGCAAGCTCATCGACCAGTACGGCGAGTTCACCCCGACGGGCCTCGACCCGGAGCACAAGGTCAACGGCGACTTCACCATCGGCGAGAACATCGGCGACCTCGGCGGACTCTCGATCGCACTCGTGGCGTACGAGATCGCGACGGAGGGCACCGAACCGCCGGTCATCGACGGGCTCACGGGGACCCAGCGCGTGTTCTTCAGCTGGGCGCAGATCTGGCGCACCAAGACCCGCGACGCCGAGGCGATCCGCCGCCTGTCCATCGACCCGCACTCGCCGCCGGAGTTCCGCTGCAACGGTGTCGTGCGGAACATGGACGCCTTCTACGAGGCCTTCGACGTGAAGCCCGGGGACGCACTGTATCTCGAGCAGGACCAGCGGGTCCGGATCTGGTGAACGACGCATCCGGTGCCGACGGCGGCGTGCCCGACGGCGCCCCGGCACCGGGGGCGCCGCCACCGGTGACCATCGCGAAGGGCCGCGACCTGACCGTGGCGCTGCTTCGACCCATCGGTGCCGCGGTCGTGTTGCTGATCGGCTACTTCCTGCTACCGATCAACAAGGCGAGCGATCTCAACATTCTCGGAATGACGGTGGGCGCCGGGCTTCTGACCGCGTTCTGCCTGTGGGAGGTGCACAGGTTCGCCCGCTCCGTTCATCCGGTCGCGACCGCGATGGAGATGCTCGTGGCCCTGGCGACGTTCTACGTCACCGCCTTCGCCGCCACCTACTTCCTCTTCTCCGAATACGATCCGGGGAGCTTCAACGCGCAACTCACCCGCGTCGACGCGCTGTATTTCTGTCTGACAGTGTTCACGACAACGGGTTTCGGTGACATCGCAGCGGATTCGCAGGGGGCACGGATCGCGGTGTCGATCCAGATGGCCAGCACGCTGGTACTCCTCGGGCTCGGTCTCCGTTTCCTCAACCTGTTGATC
>NZ_BAHE01000058.1 GCF_000298235.1 Gordonia namibiensis NBRC 108229 | reverse complement strand
ACTCAACCAGCAGACCCACGGCGCGCAGTTCCTCGCCTACTCAACCAGCAGACCCACGGCGCGCAGCCCCTCGCCTACTCAACCAGCAGATATGTCCTTGCCGGCCGAGTAGCGCCGCCCGAGCGGAGCGAGGACGCCGCGTATCGAGGTCCTACTCCGCAGACAGATCCGCGGTGCAGTTCAGCGTGCCGCCGTTGCTCGTCGCGGTCGCGAGCTGCTCCCCGTCGACGAGGATGCTGCAGGTGACCGGGCCGCGCACGACGATGGCCGACAGGGTCGCCTTGTTGCCCTTCACGTTCACCCGCTGCGACCAGGGCGAACCGGTGGCCGCGATGACGGTCGGCGGACCGCCGCCCCTGCTGAAGCTGAGCGCGACGACGTCACCGTTGCCGGTGAGCTGGTAGATCACCGTCGCCGGACCCGGCTTCTTGGTCGGAGTCGACGTCGTCTCCTCGGTCGTGGTCGTGGTGGTCGGGGACGAACTGGTCGTCGTCTCCTTGCTGGTGGTCGTCGTCGAGGACGAGGCCGCTGCCGCGGACGAGCCGTCGTCGCCGCCGGACCTCGAGACCAGCGCGACGACCAGGCCGAGGATCACCAGAGCGGCCAGTGCCACCAGCGCGAGACCGATGGTGCGTCCCTTCGACGATCCGCCGCGCGGAGGCTCGCCACCCTGGGGTGCGTCGTACGGCGATGCCCCATACGGCGAGCCACCGGTGTACTGGGGGTCGGCGTACTGGGGCTGACCGTACTGGGGCTCGCCGTACTGGGGTTCGCCGTACTGGGGTTCGCCGTACTGGGGTTCGCCGTATCGGGGCCCGGGGTGCGGCTCGGTGTACGGCTCACCGGCGTGCGGCTGGGTGTAGGCCTGCGACGGCGGCGCCGAGGGGTCGAAGTCGGGATCGAACTGTCGGGTCTCCGGCGGATCGTTCCGCGGGTCGTTCGGATCGCCCTGGGGTGGTCGCGTCATGCGGACGATTCTGTCATCCGGTTCCTGATATCGGTCTGTGAGCACGCGGCCCGGGCAGAACCCGGGCCGCGCGAACACAGATCAGGAGCGGGACATCAGAGGTCGGCGATCGCCTCGAGGGGCCCGGTCCGGGCGGCACGGACCGCCGGCCACAACGCGGCCAGCACACCGACCACCGCCGAGGCGACCAGCGTGATCGCGATCAGCGACCACGGGATCACCGGCGCACCCAGCCCCCACGCCGCGAGCGTGCGCACGAGGGCCACACCGATCAGCGTTCCGAGGATCACGCCGACCACGGCACCGAAGATCGAGATCAGCACCGATTCCAGGTAGATCGAACGACGCACCTGGCCTCGGACCATGCCGATCGCACGCAGCATGCCGATCTCACGCTTACGTTCCACCACCGACAACGCCAGGGTGTTGATGATGCCGAGCACCGCGATCAGCAGCGCCAGACCGAGCATCGCGTAGAGCGTGCCCAGCATCTGGTCGATCTGCGCGGAGATCTGGCCCTTGAACTGGTCGCGGTCCTTGACCTGGACGGTCAGGAACCCGGCAGTCGCGTCCTCGAGCCCGGACCGCAGGGTCTCCAGGTCGGCGCCGGCCTCGGCCTTCACGAAGACCGTGACGTCGAAACGCGCCGGGGGCGGGACCAGTCGGTCGTAGACCGCCGGGCCGACGACCCACGGCTGGAGGGCCTCGTTGTCGGCGTAGATGCCGGCGATCGGGACCTGGACCTGCTCACCGGTGGGTGAGGTGAAGTTCAGGACCTGACCGCGCTCCCACCCCTTCGTCATGGCGGTGCGGTGGCTGATCAGCATCCCGTCGGCCGGCAGCGTCGACGACGCGCCGTCCTCCATGTCCATGACCGTGACGTCGTTCAGCGGTCCACCGAGCGCAGAGAACCCCTGCACCGGCTGGTCGTCGACCTTCGCCTGCACGACGCCGAACGAGACCACCTCGCCGACGCCCGGCACCTTCTCCACCGAAGGACCCACCGTGGGCGGCAACGGTCCCTGGTTGGTGCCCGCCAGGATGTAGTCGGCGGTGATGCCGGAGTCGACGGCATCGTCGACCGTGCCCTTGAACGACTGGCCGAGCGTGCCGATGATCGCCACCAGCATGAGTCCCAGCGTCAGGGCGAAGGCCGTGGCGGCCGAACGTCGGGGATTACGAACAGCATTCGTGCGTGCGAGTCGTCCGATCGTGCCGAACGGCGCACCGATCGCGCGGCCGAGCACCCCCACGAACGGACGTGAGACAGCCGGTCCGACCAGCACCGCGGCCAACACCGCGCCGCCCGCGCCCGCACCGACCGTCAGTGCCGGTCCGGTGCCCTCGCCCATCGCGCCGACCACGATCGCCACGATCGAGGCCACGCCGAGGACCGCGCCGATGATGGTGCGGTTGCGCAACGACGCCGAGCCCTCTGCTGCCGACGCCCGCATCGCCTCGACCGGCGGCACCCGTGCCGCACGGGCGGCGGGCACCCAGGCGCTGATCATCGTGACGACGACGCCGACCAGGATGCCCGCGAGCACCGCGCCCACCCCGACCGTCAACTCGCCCTCGGGAAGACCCGACGTCGCACTGATGACGGCCTTGAGCACGGCAGCGAGGCCGATGCCGATACCCAGACCCAGCGCACCGCCGAGCACGCCGACGACGAACGCCTCGAACAGGACCGATCGCGACACCTGGCGCTGGCTCGCCCCGACCGCCCGCAGCAGCGCGAACTCGCGGTTACGCTGCGCGACGATCATCGAGAAGGTGTTGTAGATGATGAACGTGCCGACGACCAGACCGATCGCGGCAAAGGCCAGCAGGATGTACTGGAAGATCTGCAGGAACTCGTTGACCTGTTCCTTCTGGTCCTCGCGCACCTGATCGCCGGTCCGAACCTTGTACAGATCGGCGTCGGCGCCGAGGAAGGTACGGACCCGCTCCTGCAGCTGCTCCGGGGACACCCCGGCGACGGCCGACATGTCGACGAGCCCGACGTGCTGACCGTCGGTGAACAGGCGTGACGCGGTCGCCGCGTCGAACTGTGCGTTGACGTAGCCACCGGTTGAGGAGGGCAGGTCGATCAAGCCGACGACGGTGACCTCGAGTGGTTCGGAGTTGCCCTGGCCCACGACGACCTTGGTCTTCGATCCGACCTTGAGGCCGGCCTCGTCGGCGGCCGAGGTGTTCAACGCGATCTCACCCGCGTTGGCCGGACCGCGACCACCCGGCTGGATCCGGGACTCGTCGGGATCGAGCGCCTCGTTCTCCGGGATGTAGGTGGTGCCGACGCTCGGGGCGCCCCCGGTCTGGATGGCCTTGCCGTCCGCGTCGGCAACGGTGATCAACCCGTTGTTGTTGACGACGAGCTTGTCGATGCCGAGTTCGGCGCGCTGCGAACGCAACTGGTCGACGACCGACAGCGGAACGCCAGGTGACTGCCGGTCAGCGGGCGTCACCTCGACGGCAACGCCCTGCGCGGCACTGTCGAAGATGTCGGTGAAGGCCTTCGAGATGGTGCTGGTGAACACGATCGAACCGACGACGAAGGAGGTGCCGAGGACGATCGAGAAGAGCGTCAGGAACAGACGTAGCTTGTGCGCCCGCAGGTTTCGCAGCGAAACCCGGCGCATCACCGATGATGACGCCACGGCTCAGAGCGCTTTGGAGGTCTCGGCCGCAGCCGACTCGGAGGGGGCGTCGGTGTGATGGACCCCGTCGAGGTTCTTCATCACCTCGAAGACGTCGTCGGCGCTCGGGCGGGCGAGCTCCTGCACGATCTGGCCGTCGGCGAGGAACACCACACGGTCGGCGTACGACGCCGCACGCGGATCGTGGGTCACGATGACGACGGTCTGGCCGAACTCGTCGGTGGCGGCACGCAGGATCGAGAGGACCTCACCGGAGGACCGCGAGTCGAGGTTCCCGGTGGGTTCGTCGCCGAAGATGATGGCGGGCTTGCCAATCAGCGCGCGGGCACACGCCACGCGCTGCTGCTGACCGCCGGAGAGTTCGCTGGGCAGGTGCCCGAGGCGATCGGTGATGCCGAGTCGCTCGGTGACGGCGTCGAACCACTCGGTGTCGACGGTGCGGCCGGCGATGTCGACCGGGAGGGTGATGTTCTCCTTCGCGGTGAGCGTCGGCACCAGGTTGAACGCCTGGAAGACGAACCCGATGCGGTCGCGGCGGAGCATCGTCATCGCCTTGTCGGACAACGCGGTGAGATCGGTGTCACCGATGTGGACACGACCCTCGCTCGCGACGTCCAGGCCGGCGAGGCAGTGCATCAGCGTCGACTTGCCCGACCCCGACGGACCCATGATGGCGGTGAACTCGCCCTCGCGGAACTGGATCGAAACGCTCTTCAGTGCCTCGACGGCGGTGTCGCCCGTGCCGTACCGCTTGGACAGGTTCTCCGCACCCGCAGCCACTCCGTGTTTCGGCGCTCCGGCATCGCGGGCGGCCGCATCAGTCGTCGTCATGCCCTCAACGGTGCCAAATCCGACGCCGAATGGCTATCAGGTAACCCCCTGACACCACCCTGAGGCGGGAATTGTCACACCCTCCCATCCGCTCCCCGAGTGGCCCCGAGCCCGCGGAGGGGTCTACTTCGGCAGCTGAACCTCGAACGAGTGGACGCGGGTGGGCGCCCCGGCGTTCTGGGAGACGACGAGCAGGGTCCGGCTGCGTGCCTTGGCGAACGGGGTGTCGGGATGCCAGTTGCCCCAGGCGAGGCCCGACATGTCGCCGGTGACGAGGCGCGGCGTTCCGGTCGTGGAGAAGATGCGACGCTTCGGCATCACCTTCTCCTTGCCGGAGAGCTTCTTCGTACCGGCCACCGACGTCGCGCCGCGGGTGGTGGTCCAGAAGATGTTGGTCAGCTTGCCCGCACCACGCTCGAGGACCAAGAAGTCGGTGGAATTGATCGCCAGCACGTCGGCCGCGACCTTGTTGGCGTCGGTGCGGTAGACGAACTCGCGGTTGGGCTTGCCGAAGGTGAGCAGACGCGCCGAGGTGCGGCCGTCCTGCTTGAGGCCGCCCGCGGTCAGCACCGAGACCTGGCCCTGCGGACCGACCGCGACGCCGGTGAGCCCGCGCTGCCCAGCGACGCCCGACTTGGACGAGGGACGCCACGCGGCCGGCAGCGGGAGGTCGCGGGTGAACTGGCCCAGCGGGCCGATCTGCCGGACGAACTGGTTGTTGCCGCCGCTGACGACGGTGTAGCCGCCGTTGGTCTTGCGGATGCCCTCGAACTGCGCGCCGCCCGGCAGCAGCGGCACAAACCACGGTCCGAGAACGGTACCGCCGCCGTTGAGTGCCGGCCGACCCACGAATGATGCGGTCTCCGAGGAGTATCCGATCCGAGCGGTGAAGAACCGTGCGGGGAGCACGTCCTCGGCGATCAAGGCGTACTGACCGTTACCGGTCCGGTCCAGGCCGGTGATCCGGTTGAACGTCGGGACGAAGTCGCCGAGCGTCGTCGTGTCGGTGTAGTACGCGCTGACGCCGGCGCCGGAAGCCGGTGCGGCCGTGGCTGGTTGAACTGCGAGCGGAGAGGACAACCCGAGTACACATGCACCGGCGATCGTGGCCCCCCACAAACGTAGCTTCATGAGGGGCACGATACCTCAACCGTCACATCAGTCTCAGGCCGAACTACCGGACCGATCGCCGATCAGGCCAGACGCTGCTTGAGACCTTCGAGCTCGTCGCGCAGCGAGGTCGGCAGCTTCGGGCCGATGAACTCGAAGAGCTCCTCGATCGACGGGATCTCCTCGCGCCACTCGTCGGCCTTGAACGCCAGCGCCTCGGCGACGTCCTCGGCGGGCACGTCGAGACCGGACACGTCGATGTCCTCCGGCTTGGCGACGATGCCGATCGGCGTCTCGATGCCCTCGGCCTCACCCTCGATGCGGCCGATGATCCACTTCAGCACGCGGCTGTTCTCGCCGAATCCGGGCCACAGGAAGCGCTTGTCGTCGCCACGACGGAACCAGTTGACGTAGAACACCTTCGGCAGCTTGGACTCGTCGGCGTTCTTGCCGATGTTCACCCAGTGCTGCAGGTAGTCACCGACGTGGTAGCCCATGAACGGCAGCATCGCCATCGGGTCGCGACGCACGGTGCCGACCTTGCCCTCGGCTGCGGCGGTCTGCTCCGAGCCGACGGTGGCGCCCATGAAGACACCGGTCTGCCAGTCCCGGGCCTCGGTCACCAGCGGGACGGTGGTCTTGCGACGGCCACCGAACAGGATCGCCGAGATCGGCACGCCCTTCGGGTCGTCCCACTCGTCGGCCAGCGACGGGCACTGCGAGATCGGGGTGCAGTAACGCGAGTTCGGGTGCGCCGCATTGCTTCCGGACTCGGGAGTCCAGTCGTTGCCGAGCCAGTCGGTCAGGTGGGCGGGGGCCTCGCCGTCGATGCCCTCCCACCAGATGTCACCGTCGTCGGTGCGAGCGACGTTGGTGTACAGGGTGTTTCCGGCCTCGATGGTCTTCATCGCGTTCGGGTTCGAGTCGTAGCTGGTGCCGGGTGCGACACCGAAGAAACCGAACTCCGGGTTGATCGCGTAGAGGCGGCCGTCCTCGCCGAAGCGCATCCAGGCGATGTCGTCGCCGACGGTCTCGGCCTTCCAGCCCGGGATGGTGGGCTGCAGCATCGCGAGATTCGTCTTGCCACAGGCACTCGGGAACGCCGCGGCGACGTAGTAGACCTTGTTCGCCGGGCTGGTGAGCTTGAGGATGAGCATGTGCTCGGCCATCCAGCCCTCGTCGCGGGCGATGACCGATGCGATGCGCAGGGCGTAGCACTTCTTGCCGAGCAGGGCGTTGCCGCCGTAACCCGAACCGAAGGACCAGATCTCGCGGGTCTCGGGGAAGTGGGTGATGTACTTCTCGGTGTTGCACGGCCACGGCACGTCGGCCTGGCCCGGCTCCAGCGGCGCACCCACCGAGTGCAGTGCCTTCACGAAGAAGCCGTCGTCGCCGAGGATCTCGAGCACGCGCGGGCCGACGCGGGTCATGATCTTCATGGACAGGACGACGTACTCGGAGTCGGTGATCTCCACGCCCAGCTTCGGGTCGTCGGAGTCGAGGGGGCCCATGCAGAACGGGATGACGAACATCGTGCGGCCGCGCATGGAGCCCCGATACAGATCGGTCATCGTGGCGCGCATCTCGGCTGGCTCGACCCAGTTGTTGGTCGGGCCGGCGTCTTCTTCCTTCTCCGAGCAGATGTAGGTCCGCGACTCGACGCGGGCGACATCGGCGGGATCGGAGCTGGCGAGGAAGGAGTTCGGCTTCTTCTCCTCGTTGAGCTTCACGAGGGTGCCGGCCTTCACCAGATCGTCGGTGAGGCGTTCCCACTCCTCGTCGCTGCCGTCGGACCACACGACCCGATCGGGCTGCGTCAATTCCGCGACCTCGGCAACCCAGGCCAACAGACCCTGGTGGTTGGTCGGCGCGCTGCTCGGGTCCAGTCCGGGGATGGTGGCTGCGGTCATCGTTGGGGCCTCCTGGCGAGCGTGTGACCTGCTGGAATGGTCACCGGTCAGTCGTCTAGGTGTCCAGGATACGTGCACCGAGCGGACGCTAGGTGTGGGGGTCGGCGACTGCGTCTTATCCCACACCGAGGGGATATGGGACCAAAGTCCCTGGAAGACGGCCGTCGGCCGATCCTCGGCCTGCTCAGCCGATACGCCCCGAGCCGCCGGGGATCCATCCGCCGGTCTCCGGGTCGAGCACGGCCGAGCTGAAGCCGCCGTCGGCCCCGATCTCGGTGATCTTGTCGACCTGCCCGTCCCGGTCGCTGTCGGTGTACACGGTGAACCCGTCCGGCCCGTTCCGGGTGAGCGAGTCGTTCACCCCGTCGTCGTCGGTGTCGACCTCCGCCGGGCCGAGATCCCAGATGCGGCCGTCCTCGTGCATCCACAGGTGATCGTCCAGGTCGTCGGCGGCCGATTCCGCATGGACCGCGGCGACCGAATCGACGTGCGGGTCGTATCCGGGGCCGGCGCCGGGGAGAGCCGCGGTCTCGAACGGCCCACCCGACAGGGCCGCTGCGTCGGGCCGGCCGGCGTCGAACGGATCGCCTCCCGCGTGGTCACCGTCGAAGATCGAATCCATCTCGTTCACCTTGTCCCGTCCTCGCCGGAGCCGGCCTGTTCGTCCGTGCTCGGGTGGTTCTCGTCGTCGCGATCTGCCCACAACTGCCCGGAGCGGGCCAGGAGCTCGCGGTGCACGGCTTCCGCGCGGTCCCGGCGAAGACGCACGTCCCGGTTCGTCACGCCCCCGCGCAGCCGCCGGATCTCGTCGTCGATCTGCGCGATCTGTTCGCTCGTCCGTCGTGCGCGGCGTTCGTGGGCCCGGGCGATCTGCCCCGCGATCCGGGTCTCGGCCGCGGCGAACCGCAAGCCGAGCTGATGGTCGAGTGCGGAGCGCGCAACGCTGAGCCGCTCGGTGCTGCGGGCCGTGCGCTCGGCGCGTTCCAACGCACCCCGCCTGACCCGGATCACCCAGACCGCGACGCCGATCCCCAGCAGCAGGGTCAGCGGCATGCTGATCCACTGCAGCGTCTGCACCGACGCCATCGGTGCGACGATCAGGCGCCCGATGCCCAGGCCGGTCGAGGCGCCGATGACGACGAGCAGCGCATCCTCGGCACCACCGCGCCGACGGCCATCGCCCGGGCCGTCGGCGGGAAGCGGGGTTTCCGCCCACGGCTCCGGTGGGGAAGGTTCGGGGTCGAGTCCGACCAGGGCAGTGGCCGCGACCTCCTCGATGCGCTCGTCGGCATCCCGACGGATGCCGTCGGCGAGGTCGTCCCAGCGGCTGCCGAGCCACGATTGATGCTCGGGAACGTTGTCCGGCGCGTCCCCCGCTGCCAGCGCCGCTAGTCCACGCACACGTGCCTGGAGTTCGGCTGAGGACTGCGCCCTGGCTCGGGTCAGGCCGGCGCGCACGGCTGCGAGCCGATCCGCGCGGCCACGATCTCGCGAAGACAGCAGCCGACGTCGGGCATTCATCAACTCGTCCTGCGATCCGGATGCGTCGGTTCCGCTGTCGGTGTCGTCCAGCAGGTGTTCGACGACCCCGACGCCTGCAGCGAGACGGGCACGCTCGACGCGCACCGCGTCGGGGGCCTCGAGCGCTTCGCGTATCCAGTCGACCAGCGCGTCGACCCCGGAGTCCTCGACGGCGCCGCCGAGCGCAGCGGCCGCCGCCACCCCGAACAACGGCATCGTCCCGAACGGGTCGAGGGTCTTGCGATGGTCGCGAACGATCCGAGGCCATTCCCAGAACGCGTCGATCTTGGTGCACACCAGTGCGACGGTCCCGACCGTCGCACGCACCCGCGCGACAAGCTGGAGTTCCTCATCACCCACCGACGACGCGGGATCGACGACGACCAGCGCGACTCCGGGCCGGGCTCCGGCCTCGATGTCCCGGATGTGGGTGTCGAGATCAGGGGCCAATCCCCGAAGGGCGTCGACGAGGGTGTGCACGCCGACACCCTCGGTGCCGACGACCAGGACTCCGGAGCCGGTTCCGACGGTCGCGGCGTCGAACCCGGTCAGTTCTCGCGCCGCGTCGAGTACCCGCGCACTCATCCGACACCTCCGGCCGCGAGCAGACGTTCGGCGTTCACCCGGTCGCAGCCTCTGGCAGCCGCACGTTCCAGCTCGGCGCGGACCTCGACCTCGCGCCAGAAGCGGACCCGGCCCACGCGGTCACCGAACGCCGCACCGAGCTGCGGAACCCCGCTTCGGGCGTGCAGAGCGCGGTTGAGCGCGTCCGCGTCGGCCGCCTCCGCGGATTCTTCCGCGATCAACCGCAGCGCAGTACTGATGCCATGGGCGTCGATCCGGCGCAGCAGGCCTTGCCGCAGGAGACGTTCCGCCGACCCCGGCGCACCGACGAGGAACCGGCCGGCCATCGACGGCATCTCGGTTCGTTCAGCGGCCAGCCGGGTGAGAGCGTCGAACTCCGCGGCGTCGAGATCGGCACAGGCGAGCAGCTGTGAGACGACGTGCACCGGAAGGCCCAGGTGCGTCGAAGACCGCCGGGCGACATCGGTCGCGGCCTCCCAGTCCGGGTGGGTGTCGGCCTTGCCGAGGACGACGATGATCCGGTCGGCAGGCAGCGAGCTCAGCAGTTCATGGTCGGCGCGACGCGGGGGCCCGGCCAGCACGTGAAGCCAGAGGTCGGCGTCGGCGGCAGCGCGTGGATCCTCGCCAGGGCCGGTCACGGTCAATGCGAGCCGCTCGCGCAGAGCGCGCGCCATCGTGTCGCGACCGGCTCCCGGTCGGCCGACCACCTGCACGTGTAGCGGACGCAGAAAACGCTGTCCGGCCGCAGCGAGGACCGGGACCAGCGGAGACGACGGTTCGACGAGATCGGCGAGTCCGCCCTGCTCCGCGGCCGCCGAGAGGGAATCGTGGGACGGCCGCCACCCGGGCGGCGGGTTCGTCGGTGTACGCACGTTCGCCCCCACGTCTCGACAACCCTTCTCCGCCCGACACCCCGCGTGCTCCGCGGCTGGCCCGAGACTAATCCGGATTCGCCCCGATGGCTCTCGGACCTCCACATCCCCGCCGAGAGCGCGTCGGAGTCCCGGAGAATCCCCGACCACTTGACGGACACGATCACCCGCGACTTCGCGGAAACGCCACGATGCGCAACGATGGACGGGTGAACAACAGCGCTGACAGGTCACGGCTGTACCCCCGCGTGACGAGCTTCCGATTCCGCCGGGGGACCTTGACGACCGGACAGCAACGCAACTGGGAGACCCTCTGGCCCGTCCTCGGCCGCGACCTCGAGATCGGTCCGGAACGCATTCCCGAGCCCCAGCTCGACCTGAACGCCATGTTCGGCCGGGACAACCCGAAGGTCCTCGAGATCGGCAGCGGCACCGGCATCTCGACCGCGGCGATGGCCGAGGCCGAACCCGACGTCGACGTGGTGGCGGTCGAGGTCTACAAGCCGGGCCTGGCCCAGCTGCTCGGTCTCATCGACCGGAACGGGCTGACAAACGTGCGCCTGATCCGCGGTGACGCGTCGATCGTCCTGCGGGAACTGATCCCGTCGTCGAGCCTCACCGGCGTCCGACTGTTCTTCCCGGACCCCTGGCCCAAGTCGCGTCACCACAAGCGCCGGTTCGTCCAGACGGGCACACTGGAGCTGATCGCCGACCGTCTCGTCCCCGGCGGCGTGCTCCACATCGCCACCGACCACGCGAACTACGCCGAGTGGATCGCCGAGAAGCTCGCCACCCAGGACGCCGACCGCCCCCACGTCGTACAGCTCACCCGCGAGTCGCCGATCCTGCTGGAACGGCCGACGACGAAGTTCGAGGGACGGGCGGAACGAGAAGGCCGGTTCGTCAGCGAGTTCGTGTACACGCGGCCCATCCCGCCGGCTTCCGCGTCCGGCGACACCCCTGACGGGAGCCCGGCATGACCGACCAGACCACCCCGGCCGGAACGACCACCGGCTTCGCGGACACCATCTCGGGTCAGACCGGCACACGCCGGATGCTGCTGGTGTGGGACGCGCCCAACATGGACATGGGTCTCGGCGCCCTGCTCGGCGGCCGTCCGACCGCCGCACACCGGCCTCGATTCGACGCGTTGGGCCGTTGGCTGCTGCAGCGCACGGCAGATGTGTCAGCTCTCACGGAGAACGGCGGCGTCGTCGAACCCGAGGCGACCGTCTTCACCAACATCGCCCCAGGTAGCGCCGATGTTGTGCGTCCCTGGGTGGATGCCCTGCGGAACGTCGGTTTTGCGGTTTTCGCCAAGCCGAAGCTGTCCGAGGACAGCGATGTGGACTCCGACATGCTCGACCACATCGAACTTCGCAGGCACACTGTTGGACTAGCCGGCGTGATCGTGGCGTCCGCCGACGGCCAGGCATTCCGCGAGCCGCTCCTCGAAGTGGCCGCCGACGGGGTGCCCGTCACCGTCATCGGGTTCCGCGAACACGCCAGTTGGGCCCTCACCACCGAGGAACTGGAGTTCATCGACCTCGAGGACATCCCAGGCGTGTTCCGGGAGCCCCTGCCCCGCATCGGGCTGGACTCGCTCCCGGACGAAGGCGCCTGGCTCACACCGTTCCGGCCGCTCAGCGCGCTACTGCGCTGACCGGCACGCGGTGCCTCGTCGCAGGACGCCGAGGTGCTCACTGAGGGCGTCACCGATTCCGATACCTCAGGGATCACTCAGGCAACACTGTCAAGATCTCACGGAGAACTGACAGAATCGCGACCGGCACCGTTCACCCCCGGGACGGCGTCCCGTCCGAGCGCACCGACGGCCCGACACCCCCGATCGTGGCCGGCGCCCGACACGTCGCACAAGAAAGGACATCAGCGTGTTCCGAGTAATCGGCACATTCGTGTATCGAATGCGCTTCCTCGTCATCGCGGTGATGATCGCTCTGATGGCGGGACTCGGACTATACGGTCTCGACCTCAGCAAGCATCTGAGTCAGAGCGGTTGGTTCGACCCCACGTCGGAATCCGATCTCGGTGCCCGTTACGCCGACAAGGCCCTGGGACGCGATCACACGTCTGATGTCATCCTCCTGGTCACCCCGCCGGAGGGCACGACGGTCGACGACCCGGCCTTCGGCAAGAAGGTGGAGACCTTCGTCGAAGACCTCATCGCGACCCACCCCGACATCGTCGGGCGCAGCGACCCCGGCCTCTACGACCCGTTCCTCGTCCAGCCCGCCCAGAGCGCGGTCCAGGAGCGACTCTTCACCCCCGACAAACGCCAGGCCTTCATCAGCATCGGCGTCGCGGGCGACGACGACACGTCGGTACTGGAGAACTACAACACCATCGAACCGTTCTTCGACGACATCGCCGAACGCTTCGACATCCCCGGCGCCACCTTCGAACTCGCCGGTCTGCAACCCGTCGCCGGGTCGATGGCCGACGGCATGGACAAGGACATCAAGCGCGCCGAGGTGATCGCGCTGCCGGTCGTCGCACTCATGCTGTTCTTCGTCTTCGGCGGCGTCATCGCGGCGTGTCTGCCGGTCCTCATCGGCGGCCTGACGATCGCGGGCTCGCTGGGCATCATGAAGATGCTCGCCCTGACCACCGAACTCAACATCTTCGCGCAGTCGGTGGTCACGCTCATCGGTCTGGGCATCGCCATCGACTACGGCCTGTTCATCGTGTCGCGGTTCCGAGAGGAACTCGGCGAGGGCTACTCCACGAAGGCGGCGGTCCGAAGAACCGTGATGACCGCAGGTCAGACGGTGGTCTTCTCGGCGACGATCATCGTCGCCGCCCTGGCCTGCCTGCTGATCATGCCGCAGGGATTCCTCAAGTCGGTGGCCTACGGCGCCATCGCATCGGTCTCCCTCGCCGCGATCCTGTCGATCACCGTGTTGCCGGCGATCCTGGGCATCCTCGGACCGCGGGTCAACATGCTGTCGATCAGTTCGATCCTCAAGTACACGGCGATCCCGCTGGTCCGACGCTTCTCGACCGAGGAACGCGCCGTCGCGCTGGAGAACCGGTTCTCCGGCCGGATGAAGACCAGCCAGGAAGTCGAGAACGGCTTCTGGGGACGCCTGGCCACGTGGGTGATGAAGAACCCGCTGAAGACGGCCATCCCGACCGTGCTCCTCCTCCTCGCCCTGACGGTCCCGTTCGGCAGCATCCAGTTCGGCGGCATCAGCGAGAAGTTCCTGCCGCCGGACAACTCCGCACGCGTCGCCCAGGAGAAGTTCGACGAGTACTTCCCCAGCGAGCGCACCGAAGCGGTCAAGCTCGTCATCGTCTACGACGAGACGAACCAGGAAGACCAGAACAAGCTCGAGGCCATCGCCCGTCAGGCCGACGAGGTCCCGGGTTTCACCAATAAGTTCAGTGACCCCGACAAGGCCGGCTTCGGTTCCTACGACGCCGAGCGGTACCCGAACGTGGGCGTCTACCAGGTCTCGGCCGGCCTGGTCGACCGCACCCAGGCGGCGAAGGCGATCGACCAGCTCCGGGCGATCGACACGCAGGGCCTCACCATGTACGTGACGGGTACCCCGGCGCTCACCCAGGATTCGATCGACGCGCTGATGGACCGGTTGCCGCTGATGGCGATCATGCTGGTCCTCATCACCGGCCTGTTGATGTTCCTGCAGTTCGGATCGCTGGTCCTGCCGATCAAGGCGGCGTTGATGACCGCTCTCGGTCTCGGCGCGACGCTGGGCATCCTCACCTGGATCTTCGTCGACGGCCACGGCGCGGGACTCGCGAACTTCACCCCGGGTCCGCTGTTCGCGGCGATCCTGGTCCTCATCATCGCGATCATCTTCGGTCTCTCCACCGATTACGAGGTGTTCCTGCTCTCCAGAATGGTCGAGGCCAGACAACGGGGAGCCAGCACCACCGAGTCCATCCGGAGCGGCATCGCCCACACCGGCGGCATCATCACCGCGGCAGCGGCCATCCTGGTCGTGGTGACGGGCGCATTCAGCCTGTCCGACATCGTGATGATGAAGTACATCGCCTACGGCATGATCGCGGCGCTCATCCTCGACGCCACCGTGATCCGCATGCTGCTCGTGCCGTCGGTGATGAAGCTGCTCGGCGACGACTGCTGGTGGGCACCTCGCTGGATGCAGACCGTGCAGAGCAAGATCGGTCTCGGCGAGGCCGTGCTCGAGGACGAGCCCGACGAGCAGCGCGACTCCAGCGCGGCACGCAAGATGAGTGCGGGCACCCTGGTCGCGGAGGCCCCGACCTCGGTCATGGCCGCGGCCCGGCCGCGCACCGCCCCCGCCGGAGCCGCACCCGCTCGCCGCGGAGCCCCGGGACCGGATGGTCGCCGGCCCGTTCCTCCGCGTCCCGCACCGCCCCAGCCACAGGGCAATGCACCCCAGCCCGGTGCACCGCAGCCGAATGCACCGATGACCAACGCGCCGCTGTCGAAGACGAGGCAGCCCGGTCCGCCT
>NZ_BAHE01000059.1 GCF_000298235.1 Gordonia namibiensis NBRC 108229 | reverse complement strand
AGGCGAGGAGCTTGCGACGAGCCGTATCGAAACCAACCACTCGGCCAACGGAGGCATCGCTGGTTGAGTAGGCGAAGAGCTTGCGACGAGCCGTATCGAAACCAACTACTCGGCCAACGGAGCCATCGCTGGTTGAGTAGGCGAAGAGCTTGCGACGAGCCGTATCGAAACCAACTACTCGGCCGACGGAGCCATCGCTGGTTGAGTAGGCGAGGAGCTTGCGGCGAGCCGTATCGAAACCAACTACTCGGCCGACGAACTCTCCGCCACGAGCGCAGCCGACTGCCGGGCGATGGCGAGTTCCTCGTTGGTCGGGACCACCAGCACGTCGACGGCGCTGTCGTCGGCGGAGATCCGACGCGCCGACCGGTCGGCTGCGGCGTTGCGGTCGGGGTCGAGGACGATCCCGAATCGTTCCAGCCCTTCGAGCGCGTCCGCCCGGACACGCGCCGAGTTCTCGCCGACGCCCGCGGTGAAGGTGATCGCGTCGAGCTTGTCGAGGCCGAAGGTGTACGCGCCGAGGTAGTGCCGCAACCGGTGGATGTAGACGTCGTAGGCGCGGCGGGCGTCCTCGTCTCCGGCGTCGACCAGTTCGGTGATGGAACGGAAGTCGTTCTCGCCGCATAGACCTCGCAGCCCCGACTTCTGGTTCAGCAAGGTGTCGATCTCGTCCACGGACAGCTTGGCCACGCGGTTGAGGTGCAGCACCAGGCCGGGGTCGATGTCGCCGCTGCGGGTTCCCATCACCAACCCCTCCAGCGGGGTCATTCCCATGCTGGTGTCGACGGGTTGTCCGCCCGAGATGGCCGACGCCGACGCTCCGTTGCCGAGATGCAGCACGATCTGGTCGAGGTCGGCGGGGTCCTTGCCGAGGAACTCCGCGACGCGGCCCGACACGTACTCGTGGCTGGTGCCGTGGAATCCGTATCGCCGGATGGCGTGTTCGGCCGCCACCTCGCGGTCGATGGCGTAGATCGCAGCCGCGGCCGGCAGCCCGTGGAAAAAGGCCGTGTCGAACACCGCGACCGACGGCACGTCGGGGAGCAGGGTCCGGGCCGCTTCGATGCCCACCAGATTCGCCGGATTGTGCAGCGGCGCAAGGGTAGAGATCCGCTTGATCTCCGAGATGACCCAGTCGTCGACGAGGGTCGGCTCGTAGAACGACCGGCCGCCGTGCACCACACGGTGCCCGACGGCCGCGAGTCCGGCGTGTACGAGGTCGGTGCCGTTGTCGGCGAAGAACTGTTCGGCTCGCCGGACCGCCGTCAGATGGTCGGGCAGCGGCACCGACTCGGTGACCGTCTCCCCGTTCTGCTCATGGGTCATCGACGACCCGGCGTCGCCGATGCGTTCGGCGATCCCGTCCGCGATCACCACTCCGGTATCGGGCTGTACCAGTTGATATTTCAGCGACGAGGAGCCAGCGTTGAAGACGAGGACCGCCCCGGCGGTGTCGGCGCTCACCGCGCGTCTCCGACGGTGGCCGTGTCAGTGTCGACCTGCTGCGCCTGGATCGCGGTGATGGCCACCGTGTTGACGATGTCGGACACCAGTGCGCCCCGGCTGAGGTCGTTGATCGGCTTGTTGAGGCCCTGCAGGACCGGCCCGATCGCGACGGCACCGGCGCTGCGCTGCACCGCCTTGTAGGTGTTGTTGCCGGTGTTGAGGTCGGGGAAGATCAGGACGGTGGCCCGGCCGGCGACCGAGGAGTCGGGCATCTTGGTAGCCGCGACCGACGGTTCGACCGCCGCGTCGTACTGGATGGGCCCCTCGACGAGGAGCTCGGGCGCGCGCTGCCGGACGAGGCCGGTTGCGGTCTTGACCTTTTCGACGTCCGCTCCCGAGCCGGAGGTGCCGGTGGAGTACGACAGCATCGCCACTCGCGGCTCGATGCCGAAGGCCGCCGACGTCTCGGCCGACGAGATGGCGATGTCGGCGAGTTGTTCGTCGGTGGGGTCGGGCACGATCGCGCAATCACCATAGGCGAGAACCGTGTCGGCCAGGCACATGAAGAACACACTCGACACCGTGGAGACCCCCGGCTTGGTCTTGATGATCTCGAAGGCCGGCCGGATGGTGTGGGCGGTCGTGTGGGCCGCACCCGACACCATCCCGTCGGCGCGCCCGGTGTGCACCATCATGGTGCCGAAGTAGGAGACGTCGAGCATCTTCTCCTGTGCGCGTTCGAGATCCATGCCCTTGTGCTTGCGCAGATCGGTGTAGATCCGGGCGAACTCGTCCAGATACTCCGAAGTGGCCGGGTCGATGACGGTGGCCTCTGCGAGGTCCAGGCCGAGTTCGATCGCCCTCGCCTGCACGGCATCCGGGTCGCCGAGCAGTGTCAGATCGGCGACGCCGCGGCGGAGGAGTCTGCTCGCCGCCCGCAGGATGCGATCGTCGCCGCCCTCGGGGAGCACTATGTGCTTGCGCTGCGCCCGTGCCCGGGAGATGAGGCGGTACTCGAACATCTGCGGAGTGACGACCGACGGGACGTCGACATTGAGGTTGCGCATGACTACCTCGGGATCGACGTAGGTCTCCATCAGCGACAGCGCCGCCTCGATCTTGCGAGCCGATCCGGCGTTGAGTCGGCCACGGGTGTGGGCCGCGGTCCGCGCGGTGTCGTAGGTGCCGTGCGGGCAGCTGATGATCGGCAGCGTCGGCTTGAGCCCGCTCACGAGGGCCTCAATCATCGGGTGTGGTTTGAGCCCGCCATTGAGGATGATGCCCGACAGTCGCGGGAAGCCGTGCGCCGTATTGGCATTCACGAGTGCCAGGAGGACGTCGGAGCGGTCGGCGGGGGTGATCACGACCGTGCCGTCGGTGAGACGTTCCAGGATGTGTTCGACGGTCATGCCGCCCACCATCACCCGCAACGCCTCGTGGTCGAGGAGCTCCTCGTCGCCGCTGTACATGGTGGCGCCGAGCGCCTCCTTCAATTCGGCCATGGTGGGAGCGAACAGGATCGGCTCCTCGGGGAGGCACAGACTCGGCACCCCGATGCGGCGCAGCGTCGTCCGGATCTCGTCGAGTCGGTCCGGATCGCAGCGGTTCGCCACGATCGCGATCGGGGTGGCGTGGGCGGCGCCGACCTCGGACACCAACCCCGCGGCGAGATCGGCGATCTCGTCGGGAGACCGGTCGTTGGCCTTCAGCGCGATCACCATCGGGGCCGACAGATTGGCGGCGATGCGTGCGTTGAAGCTCAGCTCCGACGGGGTTCCGACGTCGGTGTAGTCCGAACCGACGATCACGACGCGGTCGCAGTGCGTTGCCAGCGCATGGAATCGGGCGACGATCTCACCGATGGCGGCGTCAGGATCCTCGTGGACCTGCTCGTAGGTCACGCCCAGGCAGTCCTCGTAGGGCACGTCCACCGAGTCGTAGTCGATCAGGAGGTCGAGCAGCGGGTCCCGCGCGTCGCCGTTGGCACGGATGATCGGGCGGAAGACGCCGACCCGGCCGCCGGTCGCCGCGAGCAGCGCCAACAGCCCCAGCGCCACCACCGATTTCCCGGTCTCCCCTTCGGCTGACGCGAGATAGATGCTGGTCGTCGACTCATCCGCACCACCTCCGTCCCCGGTGGTTCGATCTCCAGCGGCGGGGTCGGTAACGGCAGCGTCGGTGGCCATGCGCCCCAGCATAGTGGCGCCCCGGGATTCAGATCAGGATGCCGGGATTGCAGATGCCGTCGGGATCGACGGCTGCCTTCACCGCACGCAAGGCCTCGAGCGCCAGCGGGCCGATCTCGTCGTGGTAGGCGTCGCGATGGTCGCGGCCGATGGCGTGATGATGAGTGATGCTCGCGCCGGCGGCCCGGATCGCGTCGTTCGCCGCGGTTTTCGCCGCCGCCCACTCCGCGATCGGGTCGGCGCCGAACGGTGCGACCACGGTGAAGTACAGCGAGGCACCAGAAGAGTAGACGTGGCTGACGTGGCACATGACCAGCGGCGGTGTGCCCGACGCGGTGACATTCGGCCCGCTCGCTCCGCTTCCGGCGCCGGTCAACGTGTCGGTGATCGCGGCGGTGACCGAGGCGCGCAGCTCGTGCAGCTTCGACCAGTAGGTGACCGTCTCCAGCGTCTCGACCAGCACACCGGCGTCGAGGAGTGGATCGCGCAGGTAGGGGCCCGCGAAACGTCCTGTGCGCCAAGATTCTCCGGGTCCCGCTCCGAGCGCCGTGCCACCGGCGTCGACGAGCACCTCCGATGCGGCGTCGCGGCGTCGGAGCACCTCGCGCTCCTCGCCCTCATACCCCGTGACCACGAGGCAGCCCGTCGAATCGCCGCCGAGCTGAGCAGGATCGGCGAGATTGATCGCGGTCTCGACCTCGTCGGACAGGCGGATGACCGTGGGCAGCGGGCCGTCCTGGGCGAGGCGTCGCAGCGCGGTCGCACCGTCGGCGAAGGAGGCGAACCGCCAGCCGTCGAAGATCCGGGTCTTCGGGGCGGGACGGACACGCACGCGAACGCTGGTGATGACGCCGAAGGCGCCTTCGGAGCCGAGGATCAGCTGGCGGAGGTCGGGGCCGGCCGCGGACCGGGGTGCCGATCCGACCTCGATGGTGCCGCGGGGAGTTGCGAGCACAATTCCCTCGACCATCTCGTCGAAGCGGCCGAAACCCGCCGACGACTGACCCGCCGACCGGGTCGCCGCGTAGCCACCGATCCCAGCACCCTCGTAGGACTGCGGGAAGTGGCCGAGCGTCCAGCCCTGCTCGCGCAGAAGCGATTCGGCGGCACTCCCCCGAAGGCCGGCCTGGAGGGTGGCGATGCGGGAGATCTCGTCGATCTCGACGAGACGGTCGAGCCGACG
Organism: Gordonia namibiensis NBRC 108229; assembly: GCF_000298235.1. Classification (GTDB taxonomy): domain Bacteria; phylum Actinomycetota; class Actinomycetes; order Mycobacteriales; family Mycobacteriaceae; genus Gordonia; species Gordonia namibiensis. Next base: position 45,874 of record NZ_BAHE01000059.1, on the reverse strand, counting down.
GAGGTCGAGGCTGACCACGCCGTCGAACCCGGCACGATCGGGGGTGAGACCGCCCACGACCGAGGTCCCGCCGGTGAACGGCACGACCGCGACCTTAGCCTCGGCACAGATCTGCAGGATTCGCACGACCTCGTCGTGATCGACGGGATAGATCACCACGTCCGGGGCGTCGGAGGCATCGCCGTTGCGCAGCCGCAGCAGGTCGGGCGTCGAATAGCCCCGGGTGTGCTGGATGCGTGCGTCGTCGGAGCCGACGACGTGTTGGGCGCCGACGAGGGCCTCGAGGTCGGCGCGCACCGCGGACGGCAGGGTCGGCGCGGGCGGGGTGACCGCCTCCGGAGCGACGCCCCGGTCCTCGGCGGCGTCACCGGCCAGCGCGGCCGCGGCGGCGGGTAGCTCCGTGACGCGGGCCGGGTCGCCCCAGCGCGGCCGGCGCATCTCGACGACCGGGATCGCGGTCTCGTCCGCGGTGGACTCCTGTTGCCCGGTCATCGTGCGATCACTCCTCGTTCTTGACGACCGCCCGTACGACGAGGTCGGCGATCTGCTCGTCGGTGAGCGAACTGTCCGGGATGAGCATCAGCGAGTAGATCGTCCGCACCAGGAACTCCGCGGCCCCGCGCGGGTCCGGGACCAGCTGATCCCGGATCTGCGGATCGAGATCGGGCAGCGTCTGGTCGACGATCTGGTGGATGAGGGTGGGACCCGACGAGTCGCTCGTCGCGACCAGCGCCCGCACGATCTCCTCGGGCTCCTTCCGCAGCACGTACTGCAGCGCCTCGTGCTCACGGATGTAGGGCAGCACGTTCACGACCTGTGCCCGAACTTTGCCCGCGGCATCGGGTGCGGAGGCCGACCACTCCCGTAGCTTCACGCGCAGCAGGGAGACCTCACGGTCGACGATTGCCGCGACCAGCGCATTCCGTCCACCGAACATGCGGTAGGCGGTGGCCCGGGCGACACCTGCGTGACGCGCCACGGACGTCAGACTCAACGTCTTGGCACCGAAGCGGGAGACGAGTCCCACTCCGACGTCCACCATGCGGTCACGATCCATGCGGAGAACTTATCGAATCGGGATGGGGCGTGACCGTCCTGGTCGCCGTTGTCGAAGAAGAATCGCCACTTTGCATCGGTGGCGCTACGTGGAACTCCCGCTTCTGCCGGCGACACGGGGTTCCGACTCGAGGTCCGAACCGAGCGCCTCGTCGTTCACCGGGTGCGGACGAGGGCCGTCGACACGGCCGCCCCGGCGGCTGCGCGGCAGCAACTGACGGGCGATCGCGACACCACCGATGCACATCACGCCGCCGACGATCCCGACGCCGGTCGGCAGTTCGTCCAGCAGAGCCCAGGACATCAGGATGACGATCGCCGGGACCACGAGGGTGGTCGCGGCCATGGCGCCGGCATCGGTGCGGGCGAGCGCATACGCCCACGTCGAGAACGCGATCGCGGTGGGCCCGACCCCGAGGTAGATCACCGCGGCGATCGCGGAGGCATCGGCGTGCGCGAGTTCGGCGACGGCAGCCGGCGCGAACGGGAGCGTTGCGACGAGACCCGCGACCGCACCGAGCCAGGTCGCGGTCAACGCGTCGACGGAACGGAGCGCGGACTTCTGGATGAGGACGCCCGAGGCGTAGAGCACCGCGGCAGCGATCCCGAGGAGCACCCCGAGCCAGTCGGCATGTGCGTCGGCGGTGGCGGAACCTCCCGTGGCGATCAGCACGACGCCGGCGAACGCGATCGTCATGCCGATCACCAGATGCCGCGGGAACCCCTCGCCGAAGAAGAGACCAGCAGCGACGGCGACGAGGATCGGGGCCAGGTTCACCAGGAGCGCCGCCGTCCCGGCGTCGAGATGCTGTTCGGCCCAGTTCAGCAGGATGGTGTAGCCGGCGAACCAGGCGACGCCGTATGCGATGACCAACATCAAGGCGCGTCCACGTGGAAGCCAGGGGGTCAGTGGACGGTCGTCGGCGGTGCTGCGTCGCCGCAAACGCACCACCAGCATGATGACCGTGAGCGGGAGGACCGCCGCGAGCAATCGCAGGAACGCCATCGCCCCCGGTGAGAAGGAGTCGCCCAGCGCCCGGATGCCCACGAACGCCGACGCCCACAGCACCACGGTGATGAGGGCAGCCAACGCCGGGAGCGGGACACCGAGAGGGGCCGGGGACGAGGGGCGCGAGGTCATGTCAATCAGAGTCCGGCATGAACCACTTCAGGACAAGTGAAAGTTTCTACCGGTTTGTTAAGTCCGGCTGTATCGTCAATCTCATGGTCGACATCCACCGGCTTCGTGTTCTGCGCTCGGTCATCGGCGAGCGTTCCATCGGCGGGGCGGCCAACGCCCTGGGATACACGCCGTCGGCGGTGAGCCAGCACATCGCCGCCCTTCAGCGCGAGACCGGATTGACCCTGGTGGAACGTGATGGACGCGGCATCGTGCCCACCGAGGCCGGCACCATCCTCGCTGCCGAATCCGAGGGGGTGTTCGAGGAACTGTCCCGGGTGGACGGGCTGATCTCGGAACTACGCGACGGGCGGCTCGGGCAGTTGCGCATGAACTACTTCGCTTCCGCGGGGGCCGCCTGGATTCCGCCGATCGTGGCCACGATCTCGCGGGAGTTCCCCGGTCTGCGCCTCGATCTGCGACTCATCGAGCTCGTCTCGGCGGCCACGGCCTCGCCGGATGTGGAGATCTACGTCGAGGACACCGAGCGACCCGTTCCGGACCCCGCCGGCTTCTTCAGTCGGCCGCTGACCTCAGACCCGTATCACGCTGTGGTTCCGACTGATTCGGCGTGGACGGAGTACGACTCGGTGACTCTGCGGGAGCTGTCCCAGGTGCCCTGGGTCGACAACGACGTCGCGCGCGGCCCGTGCCGTCAAGCACTCCTCAGCGCGTGCACATCCGTCGGCTTCGTCCCCGACTTCAGCATCGAGACACAGGACTACCCGACGGCGATCCGCTTCGTCGCCGCCGGCGTCGGCCTCACGGTGGTACCGCAGCTCGCTCTGACCGACCTGCCCGCGGGCGTGGTGGCGATCCCCATCGTCGACCCCACGCCAACCCGTGCGATCCGGGTGCGTGTGCGCCAGAGCGCACACGACCTACCGCCGGTCCAGCGGGTGTTGGAACTCCTCGACGCCGCGGTCCTGCAACCGATCTCGTAGCGATAATGGGGTTATGGCGCCCACTATCGCTACGAAATCCGACTAGCCGAGCTTGCGCAGGCGTGGTTCGAGGTCGCGCTGGAAGTTCTCCAGGAAGCGACGCTGATCGTGACCCGGAGCGTGGAAGACGAGGTGGTTGAGTCCGGCGTCGGTGTAGAACTTGACCTTCTCGACGGCCTCGTCGGGATCAGAGGCGACGATCCAGCGCTTGGCGACCTGCTCGATCGGCAACTCGTCGGCGAGACGTTCCATCTCGGTGGAGCTGTTGACGCTGTGCTTCTGCTCGGGGGTCAGGGACAGCGGCGCCCAGAAACGCGTGTTCTCCAGCGCCAGTTCGGGATCCGGATCGTAGGAGATCTTGATCTCGATCATCTTGTCGATGGCGTCGAAGTCGCGTTCGGCCTTCTCCGCACCTTCCTTGACCGCAGGCAGCAGCTTCTCGGTGTAGAGCTCGGCACCCTTGCCCGAGGTGCAGATGAAGCCGTCGCCGGAGCGACCCGCATAGCGTGCGACGACCGGCCCACCGGCGGCGACGTACACCGGGATCGGTTGTTCCGGAACGTCATACATGTAGGCGCCCTGCGTGTGGTAGTACTCGCCGTCGAAGTTGACCTCTTCGCCGGTCCACAGTTCGCGCATGAGCTTGATCGACTCGCGCAGGCGGGCGAAGCGCTCCTTGAACTCGGGCCACTCGCCCTGGAATCCGGTGGCGTACTCATTGAGGGCCTCGCCGGTGCCGACGCCGAGCATGATGCGGCCCGGGTACATGCAGCCCATCGACGCGAAGGCCTGGGCGATGACGGCCGGGTTGTAGCGGAAGGTCGGGGTCATGACCGACGTGCCGATCTGGACGCGCTTGGTGCGCTCCCCGACGGCCGCCATCCACGCGAGCGAGAAGGGCGCGTGGCCGCCGTTGTGCCGCCACGGCTGGAAGTGGTCGCTCACCGCGACGGAGTCCAGCCCGTGCTCTTCGGCTGCGACCGCGATCTCCACCAGCTCGCGCGGATCGAACTGCTCCGCCGACGCCTTGAAACCGAGTTTGAGTTCTGCCATGAGCCTCGCCCCTAACCGTCGGCCGTGCCGACCTTTCCCCGGTCGATCCGCTGATCGTGATCGCCGCTGTGACCTCAGTAACCAAACTAGAGCATCGACGAGAGCGCTGACCTTCCCGTCCGATTCGGGCATCCCGCCGCACGATTGGACCTCAAGTGAACTTTAAGTTCTACCCTGGGCGACATGAGTATGGAGTCGGTCGCCTGGGACATGATGTACAAGTCGTCGACCTCGCCGGACGGTAAGCGGTTACGGGGAGATCGGCGCGCGACGCTGCGGCGGATCGGCGGGTTCGCGAGCCCCCACCGACGCCGGATCGCACTGTTCCTGGTGCTGTCGGTGTTCACCGCAGTCCTGACCGTGGTGACCCCGCTCCTCGCCGGACGCGTCGTCAACCTCATCACCGACAACGGCGCCGAGTCGATGATCGTCGGGCTGGCGGTGGCGATCGCACTGATCGCGGTCGCCGAGGCCGCAGCAGGCATCGGTGTCCGTTGGTTGTCGTCGAACATCGGTGAAGGTCTCATCCTCGATCTGCGGCGCGCGGTCTTCGACCATGTCCAGCGCATGCCGGTCGCCTTCTTCACCCGGACCCGGACCGGTGCTCTGGTGAGCCGGCTCAACAACGACGTGATCGGTGCGCAGCGAGCCTTCAGCGACACCTTGTCCGGTGTGGTGTCCAACTTCGTGACGCTCACCCTGACACTCGGCGTGATGATCTACATCAGTTGGCAGATCACGATTCTCGCCCTGGTGTTGCTCCCGGTGTTCGTGATCCCGGCACGTCGGATGGGAGGCCGGATGGCCGCCCTGTCGCGGGAGGCGGCCGAGCACAACGCCCGCATGTCGACCCAGATGACCGAGCGGTTCTCCGCACCCGGCGCCACCCTGGTGAAACTGTTCGGACGGCCCGACCTGGAATCCCGCGAGTTCGCCGATCGCGCGGATCGCGTGCGCGACATCGGCGTCCGGCGCGCCATGCTGCAGGCCTACTTCTTCACGGCGCTGACCCTCGTGTCGGCACTCGCCCTCGCACTGGTCTACGGCCTCGGCGGATGGTTTGCGGTGCACGAACATCTGTCGGCGGGCGCGGTCGTGTCCCTCGCACTGCTGCTGACCCGGATGTACGCGCCGCTCACCGCCTTGGCGAACGCCCGCGTCGAGATCATGAGCGCGCTGGTCAGTTTCGAGCGCGTCTTCGAGGTCCTCGACCTGACCCCGCTGATCGTCGACGCCCCGGATGCCCGCCCGGTGCCCGGTACCGAGAGCGGTCGGCCGATGCCGGTGTCGGTCCGCTTCGATGACGTGTCCTTCGCCTACCCGTCGGCCGACAAGGTCTCGCTGGCGTCACTGGAAGAGGTTGCGCAGCTAGACAACCGGGCCGGGCAGACGGTTCTGCACCATGTGGATCTCGACGTCCCGGCGGGCAGCATGGTGGCCCTGGTCGGTAGTTCGGGTGCCGGCAAGTCGACCATCGCCAGTCTCGCAACTCGGCTCTACGACGTCGATGAGGGCTCGGTCCAGCTCGCCGGCGTCGACATCCGGGACCTGCAGATCGCGTCCGTGCATCGCACCGTCGGACTGGTCACGCAGGACGGACATCTCTTCCACGACACCATCCGAGCCAATCTCGTTCTCGCACGGCCCGACACCTCCGACGAGGAGATCTGGGAGGCGCTGCGTCGAGCACGCCTCGAGGAACTGGTCCAGTCGTTGCCCGACGGCCTCGACACCATCGTCGGCGAACGCGGTTACCGACTCTCCGGCGGTGAGCGGCAGCGAATGACCATCGCCCGCCTACTGCTCGCACAGCCGTCGGTGGTGATCCTCGACGAGGCGACCGCGCACTTGGATTCGACCTCGGAGGCGGCGGTTCAGGAAGCATTGGGCGAGGCCCTCGAGGGCCGCACCTCGATCGTCATCGCCCACCGGCTCTCGACGATCCGCGCCGCCGACCAGATCGTGGTGCTCGAAGCGGGTCGCGTCGTCGAACGCGGTGATCATCCGACGCTCCTCGCGCGCAACGGTCGCTACGCCGAGCTCTACCGCACTCAGTTCGCCGACGACGGGGACGAGGACGACCCGCTCACGGCATGACCGCGCAGCGACGCAACCACCGCTGCTCGATCGAGACCAGCGACCCGACCACCGCCGCCCGATCGAGACCAGCGACCCGACCACCGCTGCCTGAGGTGTGAGGAGCGCAAGCGACGAGCCACGAAGGCCTGGCGAGATGACGTTGCCAGCCCTTCGTGGCTCGCTTCGCTCGCACCTCAGGGAGCGGGGGGTGGCGTTCGCCGCACCTCAGGGAGCGGGGGGTGGCGTTCGCCCACACCTCAGGGAGCGGGAGGTGGCGTCCACTCGCACCTCAGGGAGCGGTGAGTGGCGTCCCTCAGGGATCGGGGGCTACTGCTCGTCTTCGAGATCGTCGAAGTTGTCGATCAGCGGACGACGCGGACGCTTGGTGTCCTTGGCGCGCTCCATTCGGCGGCGACGGAACTGCATCGCGATCAGCACGATGTTGACCACGATGATGGCGATGCCGACAGCCACCCAGAACCAGCGTCCGTCGCGCCACCAGTCGACGGTCAGCCAGCCCAGGCACACGATGAGGATGGTCGCGCCGATCATGGTCATCGTCGTCGACACGGTCTGCGCGCCGCGGGCGAAGTCGGGGCCGGTACTCACGGGAACTCCTGGATAGAACGGTTGCTGGCGATCGGGTCTGGACTCGATCACGTCTGAACTACGACGACGACCGCGATCAGTATGGCCACCACCACTATCGCAGTGACGACGAAGAGGATCTGGGCCGGGCCCGGCATCTGCCCGCCGCGTTGCAACACACGCATCGTGCGACGCCAGCGCCAGGCACCGATCACCGCGAGGGAGCACCCCAGGGCGACGAGGACGAGCCCCAGGACCAGTTCGAGGACCGGATTGTCGATGTCGGGGGCCAGGTAGACGATCGCCATCCCGGCGGCCATGAACCCGAGGGCGGTGCGCACCCACGCGAGCAGTGTGCGCTCGGCGGCGAGGGTGAAACGTGCGTCGACCGCGCCGGGTGGGGCGGCAGGTGCGGCGGGCGACGCCGCACGCTTGCCGGGTCCGGCGCCTGCTCCGTCAGCCGGCCCGTTGGTCCTCTCGGTCGTCAGCGCTCTTGCCCTCTCGTATCGCCTGCTTCGCAAATGCCGCGGTCACCTGGATCGCGTGAACGGTCTCCGGGTGATGTGAGGTCAGCACCGGGAACGCGTGTACCTGCCAAGCGTAGCTGTGGGCGAGGGCCTCGATGCCGGCCTCGTCGAGGGTCTCGATCAGGCCGATGACGTCCGGTTCCAGCATCTCGCCCTCGGCGGTGACCATGACCGTCGGAGGGAACTCGGTCGGGTCGAGGTCGGCGATGCGGCGCACCCCGGTCAGCGGTACAGGACCGCGATCGAACTGGGGTGCCAGCTTGGCCATCTTCGACTTCGGGAGGTAGGCGTCGGACTTGCTGGACCGGTCCGGGTTGGTACCCAGGTCGACGTCGAGCAGCGGGGAGAAGCCGATGAGTGCGGCCGGAGCGGGGAGTCCGCGTTCGACGGCGGCCTCGACGACCTTCGCCGCCAGGAATCCGCCCGCCGAGTCACCGGCGACGATGACCCGCCGGTAGTGGCGGTCGTTGATGAGTTCGGCATAGGCGTCGACGGCGTCGGCCACCGACGCGCCTACACCGGCCTGCGGCAACTGCCGGTATTCGAGCGAGAAGACCGGGACCTCACAGGCCTTGGCCAGTCGCGCGGCGATGGAACGGTGTGTACCCAGACCGCACACCACGAAGGCCCCACCGTGGAGGTACAGCATCGCCGTGTCGCTGTCGCGGCGCGAGGGGCCGGCCGGAATGGCCAGTTCGGTGGAACGCCCGGCGAGTGTCAGCTGCTCGCGCACCACGCCGCGGGGCTTGGGGCCCACGGCGACGACACGGTCGATGAGGAACAGCCCGGCCATGCCCGCCGTGTTGATCGGCCACAGGGTGAGCAGCGGCTTCAGGAACACACGGGAGCCGAACCAGATGGGATACGACAGGAGGCTCGGCCGCCGGTGGTGAACGATGGGCATGGGATTCCTCCTGGTCTCAGCCGAAGCTACACCCCGGCACCCCCCGTATAACCGGTAAACGCCGAGCAAAACATTCATCCAGCCGCGGTCTGCGGGCCACCCGGGTCGCTATATTCTCGAACCCGTGACAAGACGGTGGCCGTGACGCAGGTGCAGATCCCTCCGCAGTTCCTGTTGTCCGCGCAGGCAGACGATCCGCGGACCCTGTGCGACGTCCTCACCGCGACCGCCCGGGCACACCCCGATGCTCCCGCGATCGACGACGGCGACGTCACCCTCACCTACGGCCAGCTGCTGGCCCTGATCCGACGCACCGTCGCCCGTTTCGCCGAGGTCGGCGTCGGCCACGGAAGCCGCGTCGGCATCCGGATGCCCTCCGGCTCGCGTGACCTCTACGTCGCCATCCTGGCCACCCTCTACGCCGGCGCCGCCTACGTCCCCGTCGACGCCGACGACCCCGACGAGCGCGCCGAACTCGTGTTCGGGGAGGCCGGTGTCGATGCCATCGTCGACGCAGACGGCCCTCGCCCGGCGAAACCCGCCGCCGGGACCGCCAGCGCTCCGGCACGGCCGACCCCCGACGACGACGCGTGGATCATCTTCACCTCGGGCTCCACGGGAACGCCGAAGGGCGTGGCGGTCACCCACCGGAATGCGGCGGCCTTCGTCGACGCCGAGGCACACATGTTCCTCCCCGACGAGCCGATCGGGCCCGGTGACCGTGTCCTGGCCGGCCTCTCGGTGGCCTTCGACGCCTCGTGCGAGGAGATGTGGCTCGCCTGGCGCAACGGCGCCTGCCTCGTCCCGGCACCCCGATCGCTGGTGCGCAGCGGGATGGACCTGGGCCCGTGGCTGGTGGCCCGCGACATCACCGTCGTCTCGACCGTGCCGACCCTGGCCTCGCTGTGGCCGCCGGAGGCCCTGGAAGCGGTGCGGCTGTTGATCTTCGGCGGCGAGGCCTGCCCACCCGAGCTCGCCGACCGCCTGGCCGTGCCCGGTCGCGAGGTCTGGAACACCTACGGCCCCACCGAGGCAACGGTCGTCGCGTGCGCCGCCCTCCTCGGCGACCCTGGCTCGGTACGCATCGGATTACCTCTGCGCGGTTGGGATCTCGCGGTCGTCGACACCGACGGCAACCCCGTCACCGAGGGCGAGGTCGGCGAGCTGGTCATCGGCGGCGTCGGGCTGGCCCGCTACCTCGACCCGGCCAAGGACGCCGAGAAGTATGCGCCGATGCCCACGCTGGGCTGGGAACGCGCTTACCGCAGCGGCGATCTCGTACGGCTCGATCCCGCGGGACTGATCTTCATGGGTCGCGCCGACGACCAGGTGAAGGTCGGCGGGCGGCGCATCGAACTCGGTGAGATCGACAACGCCCTGCAGAATCTGCCCGGTGTGAGCGGAGCTGCTGCCGCGGTGCGCAAGTCCGCGGCGGGCAACAGCCTGCTCGTCGGTTATCTCGTCTCCGCCGACCCCGACTTCGACGTCTCGGCAGCACACGCCGAACTCACCCGTCACCTGCCCGCCGCGATGGTCCCCACCCTCGCCCTCGTCGACGAACTGCCTACGCGCACTTCGGGAAAGGTTGATCGTGATGCGCTGCCCTGGCCTCTGCCGGGCAGCAGCAGACCAGTGGATGACGACGTCGAACTCGGCGAGACCGAGCTGTGGCTGGCCCAGCTGTGGACCGATGTGCTCGGCATCCAGATCACCCACCCCGACGTGGACTTCTTCGCGGAGGGCGGTGGTTCGCTCGCGGCCGCACAGCTGGTGACGGCGATCCGCGGACGCCACCCGGACATCTCGGTCGCCGACCTCTACGACCATCCCCGGCTCGGGTCGATGGCGGAGATGCTCGACGCGCGCCGCCCGGCGACCAGCATCGTCGAACGCGATGTCGCACCCACGCCACGTGCGACGGGTCTCGCCCAGCTCGCACTGACCGTTCCGCTGACGACCCTGACCGGTCTGCAGTGGGCGACCTGGCTCGGTGTGCTGAACAACCTGGGGGTCGTCGTGGCCGACCGGTTGGATCGTTCGGTCCCGTGGCTGGTCGAGGTGAACTGGTGGGTCCTGCTCGTGGCCTTCCTGGTCTTCATCACCCCGCCCGGCCGGATGTGTATCGCCGCGTTGGGTTCCCGCCTGCTCCTCTCGGGCGTCACGCCGGGTGACCACCCGCGCGGCGGCGGCGTGCACATGCGTCTGTGGGTGGCCGAACGGCTCCTCGATGCGAGCGGCGCGGCGAACCTGTCCGGTGCGCCGTGGATGATCTACCTCGCCCGGGCGCTCGGGGCCCGGATCGGCCGCGACGTCGACCTGCACACGATCCCGCCGGTCACCGGACTGCTGACGGTCGGTGAGGGCGCGTCGGTGGAGCCGGAGGTCGACCTCGCCGGCTGGTGGATCGACGGCGACGTCGTCCACATCGGTGAGATCGCGATCAAGCGCGGGGCGTCGATCGGTGCGCGGTCGACACTCATGCCGGGGGCGGTCGTCGGACGCGACGCCGTCGTCGCACCCGGCTCGGCGGTGTTCGGCCGGGTGAAGGCGCGTCAGCACTGGGCCGGCTCACCCGCGATCAAGATCGGCAAGGCCGCGCACCCGTGGCCCGACCACCGGCCGCCGCGCGCGCGGGCCTGGGTACCGATCTACGGACTGTCGTCGCTGGTGCTGGCCGCGATCCCGCTGATCTCGCTGGCGGCGGGCCTCGCCGTCATCGGCCTGTGGGCCCTGTCGGCAGCTCGGTTGCGCGACGTCGCGATCCGCGCCGTGATCCTCCTGCCGGCGGCGACCCTCACCAGCCTCGCCGTCTTCGCCGCGATCACCGCCGGACTGGTGCGACTGGCATCCCTGGGCCTGAGCACCGGCTACCACCCGGTGCGGTCGCGAGTCGGCTGGCAGGTGTGGCTGACCGAACGCCTCCTCGACGCCGCCCGCACCTACCTGTTCCCGCTCTACGCGAGCCTGCTCACGCCGACCTGGTTCCGCGTGCTGGGCGCCAAGGTGGGCAAGGGCACCGAGATCTCGACGGCACTGGTGCTGCCGCGGTTCACCATCATCGGCGACGGCGCCTTCCTGGCAGACGACACGATGGTCGCGTCGTATGAACTCGGCGGTGGTTGGCTACACATCGACGAGGCGAAGATCGGCAAGCGCTCGTTCCTCGGCAACTCGGGGATGACCGGCCCGGGCCGCAAGGTGCCCAAGAACGGCCTGGTGGCAGTCCTGTCGGCGACGCCGAACCGAGCGAAGTCGGGGTCGAGCTGGCTGGGCAGTCCCCCGGTTCGCCTGCGCCGCACCGCCGCCGAGACCGACACCTCACGCACCTTCGATCCGCCGACGAAGCTGAAGGTTGCGCGTTCGGTCATCGAGACCCTGCGCCTCGTCCCGGTGATGGTGTCCTTCGGGCTCGGCGTCGGCATGCTGATCGCGCTGCAGTCTGTGGCCGTCCACGTGCACTACGGCGTCGCCGCGCTGGTCAGCGGGCTGCTGCTGCTCGGGATCGGCGCTGTAGCCTGTGGCACCGCAGCCGCCGCGAAATGGCTTGTCGTCGGCCGCATCACCGTCGGCGAGCACCCGCTGTGGAGCTCCTTCGTCTGGCGCAACGAACTGTCCGACGCCTTCGTCGAGACCGTGGCCGCACCGTGGTTCGCCAACGCCGCCACCGGGACACCGATTCTCAACCTGTGGCTGCGGCTGCTCGGCGCCCGGATCGGACGTGGCGTCTGGTGTGAGACCTACTGGCTACCCGAGGCCGATCTGGTCAGCCTCGGCGACGGTGCGACCGTCCAGCGCGGCTGCGTCGTCCAAACACATCTGTTCCACGACCGCGTGATGGCCATCGACCGCGTCACCCTCGATGCCGGTGCGACGCTCGGCCCGCACTGCGTCGCCCTTCCGGCGTCGGGGCTCGGCGAATCGGCAACCGTCGGACCGGCTTCGCTGGTCATGCGCGGCGACGTCGTGCCCGCCCACACCCGCTGGCAGGGCAATCCCATCGCCCCCTGGCCGGCGGCTGATTAGTTCGGTCCATCAGGGAACGCGCACGCAACCCCCGATCCCCGAGGTGCGCGCGCACGGCCCCGCTCCCCGAGGTGCGCGCCCACGGCCCCCGCTCCCTGAGGTGCGAGCGAAGCGAGCCACGAAGGGCTGGCGACCCTACCTCACCAGGGGCTTCGTGGCTCGTCGCTATCGCTCCTCGGCAGGCCGTGTGGATCAGACCGCAGGCTCGGCCGGGGCCTCGACCTTCTTCGGCAGCGTCAGCAGAGTGGCGATCGACAGTGCGACCAGCATGATGCCGCCGACCCAGGTCAGGACCTGGAGCGAGAAGACCGGCAGGATGATCATCACGATGCCGGCGATCACGGAGATGACGCCGGAAAGGATCAGGAACCAGGTCGGGCTGTGGCCGGACTTGGTGACCGCGCCGTAGAGGTCGGCGACGCCCTGGAAGATCCAGCCGATGCCGATGAACACGGCGAGCAGCCACAGCGCATCACCGGGACTGAAGACCGCGATGACACCGGCGATCAACACGATCGCACCCACGATGCCGAGCAGCACACGGGTTCCCGTACTCAGGAACGACGCCGCGAACGCCTGGTAGATGCGGAAGATACCGGCGATGATCAGCGAGATCGCGAACAGGATCGCGACCACGACGATGGTCGGGCCGGGCCAGAGGATGGCGACGATGCCGAGCACGATGCCGACGATCGAGGTGAGGATCAGGGCCGTCCGGACGGCGCCGATCAGTTCATCAGGGAAATGCTTCGTGTACGCCGTCGCGAATGTCATGGTCGAAGGTTATCGCCCGGAGGGCCGTAACACGCTGTCCTTGAGGGCCTGTGGCACAAACTGATACTCGTACGGGTAGTAAGTATCGAATGACCTCCATCGCGTTCTTCGAGAGGGCCGACGAGCCGTCCGGCGAGATCCGGTACCGCCCGACCACATTCGCAGCGAGTCTCTGGGCTCCCGGAACCCTCAACGGTCCGGCGGTGTGCGCACTCGCCGCCCGGGCGGTCGAGGTGGAATTCGGCACGGAAGAGTTCCTGCCCGCTCGGTGCACGATCGATCTGTTCAAGGCCGCCCGTGACGTTCTCACCTCTACCCGCACGCGACTCGTCCGTTCCGGCGGGCGCATCCGCGTCGTCGATGTGGAGATCGTCCAGCATCCGGATGGCGCCGACGAGGTGGTCGTCGCGCGCGGGACGACAGTGTTCCTGCGAACGTCGACCAACCCTCCGGGCGAGCGGTGGCATCGGCCGCCGGAGGCGGTCACCTTTCATCCGCCGGCGACCACCGGCGACGACCTCGCACCGCGATTCGCCTCCGATGCACCGGACGGTGGGCTCGGTGAGTGGCAGCGCGACATGTCCGGGCACCAGAACGGTCACCGCAAGCGGATCTGGACCCGTGCGGCCCCGATCGTGCCGGGCGAGGAGCCGACACCATTTCAGCGCGCGGTGGTCAGCGCCGAGTCGGCGAGCCTGGTCTCGAACTGGGGTGATACCGGCATCGGTTTCATCAATTGCGATCTCACCGTCGCGCTGAGCCGTCTGCCGCACGGGGAACGCGTCGGCGTCGAGGCGGACGTCCACATCGAGGACGACGGGGTCTCGGTGAGCAACGCCGGCCTCTACGACGCCGACGGCATGTTCGGGACGGCGCTCGTCACGGCGGTCAACAACGCTGCCGCCCAGATCGACTTCACCACGGTGGACACCTCCGAGCGGTATCGCGAAGCCTGAAAAGACCGTATTTAGCCAGGTGAAATACCTCCCACCGGGCTCTCAGGTCTTGATAAGGTCACGCCCATGACACGACGCCTTCATCGGCTTCTCCTGGGTCTCGTCGTCTCGACCCTCGCGTTCGCCCTGACGTCGACGCTGGCCTCACCGGCGCAGGCCGGCAACGTCGCGGGTCCGGCGAGCATCGTCAACCGCCTCACGGGCCCGTTCGCCATGAACGACACCATCGGCCGCTACAACATCGTCGGCACCGACCTGGGCGTCATATGGGACAACGGCCGAGGCGAGATCCTCACCGCCTTCGGCGACACCCAGTCGTTCAACGGCTGGTCACTGCTCTACGGCCAGCTGTACTACTGGCGGTCCAACGTTCTGCTGCGCAGCACCGACCGCAACCTGGCCGACGGCATGACGTTCACCTCGCACGCCGGCCGCCCCGGCCACGCCAAGCGCCTGCTGAAGCCGAATGTGCGCAAAGAGGTCACCATCATCCCGACCGCGGGTGTCGCCGCCAACGGCAAGCAGTACATGACCGTCATGTCGGTCAAACGGTGGGATTCGCCGGGCATCTGGACGACCAACTGGTCGGGCCTGGTCGTCTCCGACGACAACGGGGAGAACTGGCGCGCCCTCAACGCCTTCCGCCCGAACGGCGGCGGCAACAAAAAGTTCCAGATGGGCGCCTTCCTCAAGGTCGGCAAGACCGTCTACTACTACGGCACCCCCGATGGCCGCTGGGGCAGCGTCTATCTCGCCCGGGTCGACGAGAAGGACATCGAGAACCTCGGCAAGTGGGACTATTTCTCCTACGGCCGCTGGGTCCGCAACAACCCCGGCGCGGCCACCCCGGTGATGGGTGCGCCGACCGGCGAGATGTCGGTCGCCTGGAACGACTACCTCGGCAAGTACATCTCGCTGGCCAGCCAGGACATCGGCGTGACGCTTCGTACCGCCGACAAGCCTTGGGGTCCTTGGACTTCCGGCGAGCTGGTGGCACCGTCGGCGGACCCCTACACCGGTTACGCGCCGTACATCCACCCGTGGTCGAAGGGCAGCACCCTGTACTTCACCTACTCGATCTCGATCGGCTATCAGGTCTACCTGATGAGGTTGCCGCTCAAGCGATGACGCCTGCGAGGTGGGGCGGTTCGGGGATCTCTTCGTACCGCCCCACCTCGCTTTCACGGTGTCAGTTCTGGGTCACGGCGTCAGTTCTGACCCAGCATCGCCCGCATCTGGTCGATCTCGGCCTGCTGCGTCGTCCTGACCTGTGTGGCAAGGGTTCTGGTCGCCGGGTCGGTGCCGTTGGCCAGCACCTCGTCGGCCATCGCGATCGCGCCCTCGTGGTGCCTGATCATGCCCTCGAGCCACAGTCGGTCGAACTCCCCGCCGCTCGCCTGACGGACCGCCGCCATCTGCTCGGCGGACATCATTCCCGGCATGTTCCCGTGGCCCGTGTTCCCCTGCCCCATGTTCCCGTGGCCCATGTCCCCGTGATCCATGTCCCCGTGATCCATGTCGTCCCCGTGATCGGAGTCCCCGTCGTCGTCCATGTGTCCGGTCACCGGCACACCCCACGACTTCAAACGTGCTGTCATCTGGTCGATCTCGTCGTCCTGCGCGTCCTCGATGGTGTCGGCGAGGGTGATCAGTTCGCGGTTCTGCGTCCGGCCCTCGACGAGGTCGGCCATCATCACCGCCTGCCGGTGGTGGCCGACCATCTCGGTGGTGAACTCGACGTCCGCGTCGTTGTGCTCCGCGGCGGGCGACTGGCCCGGCGCAGATGCGTCGGCAACGGACGACGCCGGGCGGTCGGCCGAGGTGCCACCGGAAGGCGAGTCGTCGGTTGAACACCCGGCGAGCGCGAGTGCGAGCGCGGCGCCGACGGCGGTTCCGAACGCGGCGCGGCGTCGGAGAGTTGCATTGTGCTGTACAGACATTGGATTCCTCGCTGAGAGTTTTCGGGTATGACGACGTGGCGGACCCGGCGGGTCCGCAGCCGTCTCCTCAGCAGCGGATCACCTGCAATTGCAGATGGTTTCGGATCGCCCACGGGGGCGGACGCCCCAGGACGGAACCGCCCCGACGGGCCGGAAGGTACAGCCCGGCCACCGACAGGGACAGGAATGCCCAGACGAGTAGGACGAGGACCACGGGCGGGATGTCGACGCCGGCGGCGCGGGTGAACACACACGCATGGTCGTGGTCGCCGCAGTCGTCACCGGACATCGACGGAGGCTCGCCCATCACCGCGGCGGGCGCCATCTGCGCGTGTCCGACTGCGTGATGACCGGCGTGACCGGGGTCGGCACCGGGTTGACCGGGCGCCGTGCCCGGACCCGCGATCACGGTGTGCATGAGGATCACCGCGAGCGCGAGAGGAAGTATCAGCCCCCGGAAGCAGGTGGCAGTCCGGGGCGCGGGCCGGCTCACCCGTCCCAGGCTAGCGAGGTCACGAAGCGGGCGTCGAGACCTTCTCCGCGTCCGGGTCCTCGCTGCCGGAATCGACGTCCGCGGCTTCCGGATCGGCCTCCGCGGCCCGCCGCTCCTGCCGCGGGATCAGGTACTTCCGGTCGATGATCCGGTAGACCGCGATCACCGCTGCGGCGAGGCCCCACCCGAGCAGGATGTCGAAGATGTAGTGCTCGGCGGTGTAGACGAGGGCGAAGGCCATCGCCAACGCGTAGCCCATGAACAGTGTTTTGCCGAGCGCCTTGACCCGTGGCCACATGAAGAGCGCGAGCAGCATGGTGAGGCCGGCGTGCAGCGACGGGATGGCCGCGACGAGATTGGACTTGCCCTGTCCGAGCGTGACGAGCTGCGACGCCATGCTGATGTTCAGGTAGTTCCAGCCGCGCGCGGAGATCCGCTCGACGTACGGTGCCGCGTCGGGGTACGCGTTGTCCAGCGGCCCGAGGAGACCTCCCGGCTCGTCGGCGTCCTGCGAGTACATGCAGATCGGATCGCGGGGATAGTCCTGCACCTCGACGGCGGTGCATCGCGCCGCCGCCCACGGCGGTGCGCCGGGGACGAGGGTGTAGCCGATCAGCGCGAGGAACGTGGTCGCCACGAAGCAGGCCGCGTAGCGGCGCCAGGCGTGGCGATCCTTCAGCCACAGCCAGGCGGCCACCGCGTACGGAACGATGAAGTACGACATGTAGACCACGCTGACGATGACCTCCCACCACGGAGGACTCGCCTGTTTGAGCTGCTCCTGCAGCCACGCGGTCGGGGTGACGTCACCACCCATGAGCCATTTGTCGAAGTCGATCGCCAGATGCCAGTGGGTCGGCATGCCGACGATCTGGGCGATGTTGCGCGTCCAGTCGTACAGGATCAGGATCAGCGCGAACGGCGCCCAGTCGAGGATGATCGTGATGAACCTGCGGCGTCCGATGCTCGCTGCCGCCAGTCCGAGGCACAGCAGGATGATGAGCCGCGTGCGGTCCCACGCCAGGCCCTCGAGGTAGATGTGCACCGCCATCACCAGGAACCAGGCCGTGACCGCGATGCGGCGAACCATGGTCAGGTCGCGGCGGTTCTCCGGATGGGCTTCCATCTCGGCGGCGGCGGCCAGGTCGTCGAGGACCGGACCCATCTCCGGCGGGTCGACGTCCGGTCCTGTACTCGACCGGTCGGACTTCGACAGCGTCACGCCCGCCGAGGTCGTGTCATCAGGCTTCTGGCCGTCACCGCGCTCCGAGGACTCACCCGGCCGCGGGAAGCCCACCGACTCGTCAACACTCACCCGACACAATCCCGCCCGTCACGCCCCTCAGGGCACCCACGCTCGTAACCTGCCGTCAGTGTAGTGGCCATGTCCGGTTGGTGAGCCACCGCTGCGCAGCGGGTGCGCGCCGGTAGCCGCGCCGACGGCGATCACCCGCGTCGACGACCCGTTTCGACGGAATCACACCCCCTGGGCGTGTCGTGGATCACACTGGAGACCTGGAACGCCCCATCTCGGAGGAGGTCTCGGTGCCCAATCGCTACCTGCGCTACGGCGACCAGCGCTACATCATCACCAAGGAGGCGGAGGCTCGGCTGAATCGCACCCTCGATGCGGTGTACTCCGACGGCACCCGTGGTCATGAGTGGCTGAATCTGTACCACGACAGTGCGGCCCCCTGCCGTCTGCTGATCGCTGCCGGGGTGCCGATCACGATCGAGACGGAGCCGGCGCCGGGCGAGTGATCCGACGCGTCGAACGAGCCGATCCCGGGCACCGACGGTGTCGCCCGGCGGCGGCCACTATCGTTGACGCATGCGCATCGGAGCACACCTTCGCGAAGACACCGACCCGTTGGTCACCGCCGCCGAACTCGGCATCGACGTCTTCCAGATGTTCGTCACCGATCCGCAGAGCTGGAAGAAGCCGCAACCCAATCCGCATGCGGCCGCGATCCGCGAATCCGACATCGACGTCGTGGTGCACTCCAGCTATCAGATCAACGTCGCAAGCCTGAACAACCGGCTGCGCATGCCGTCGCGCAAGGCCGTCGAACAGCAGGCCGCCGCAGCCGCCGAACTCGGGGCCTTCGGCCTCGTCGTACACGGCGGGCATCTACGGGACGGCGAGGAGTCCGCCGAAGGATTCGCCAACTGGCGCAAGCTCTTCGACCGCCAGGTCGACAAAGGCGGCTTCGGGGTCCCGATCCTGATCGAGAACACCGCGGGCGGCGACCACGCGATGGCACGCACCCTCGAGTCCATCGACCGGTTGTGGGAAGCGGTCGGCGACTTCGAGCAGGCCGGCTTCTGCCTCGACACCTGCCACGCCTGGGCCGGCGGCGAAGATCTCGTCGGACTGGTCGAGCGCGTCAAGGAGATCACCGGACGCATCGATCTGGTGCACCTCAACAACTCTCGCGACGAGTTCGACTCCGGCCGCGACCGCCACGCCAACCTGGCCTCGGGTCAGATCGACCCCGAGGTCCTCGCCGCCGTGGCCAAGGCCGCCGACGCACCGGTGATCCTCGAGACGCCCGCCGAGGGCATCCCCGCCGACCTCGAATACCTGCGCTCGGCGCTCTAGCCCGTCACGACAGATTCCAGCCCGGCGCCGGCGGCGTGACCGGGTATGCCGCCACATTCATGTCGACGGTCCCGTCGCAGGGCCCGCCGTCGATCGTGGTGCGCCACACGCCTTTCAGGGTGCCGTCGCCCTGTGGGGTATAGGTCGCGACCGACGTCGCCGGCCGCCACACCTTGGGCACGCCCTCGCCCTGCCAGCAGTCCCACTCCCAGTCGTAGCGATGAACCCAGGACCCCCCTTCCCAGGTGTAGCGCGGCGGTTGCGGCAGCGTCGGGTTGGCGGGTTTCGGGCCGTCGATCACCGTGGCCACGCACGTCCCGCCGTCGCATGAGCTCCGGAACGTGTAGTCATCGGAGAAGTCCGGTTCCGGCTGCCGCGCGGCGAGGCTCGTGCCCGTCTTCGACGCCGCGAACCGTTTGAGCGTGTACACCCCGTTCCACTCGGGATCCGCGGCGTTCGCCGGAGCGGCGCTCACCGTCGGAACCAGACCGACCGCTACGACCACCGCGGCGAAGACGGCGACCAGAACCCTGTTACCTCTGCGCGAACCCATGCCCGATTGGACCGCATACGCCCGCCACCTGCAGCGGTTGTCGGATTTGTCGTGCAACATACTGCGCCCCTGCCATCGGTCAGATCACACAGATGAGCGATTGATCCCCCGGCGATATGGGGCTATATTGGCGGTTACCGGCGAGTAACTTAGCTCGAACCGAGACAGCTACACCACGCCCGGCCGGTACCCGCTCCAACCGAGTGGGATCGGACCGGGACCTGGCACCAACACCGTCATCACGCATACGGCCGCACCAGAGAAGGAATTCACCATGGGCCATTACAAGAGCAACATGCGCGACCTGCAGTTCAACCTGTTCGAGCTGTTCGAGCTCGACAAGGTGCTGGAGTCGGGCGACTTCGGCGACCTCGACCACGAGACCGCCGTCGACATGCTCCGCGAGGTCAAGGCACTCGCCGAGGGGCCCATCGCCGAATCCTTCGTCGACGCCGACCGCAACCCGCCGGTCTTCGACCCGGAGACCCACAGCGTCACCATCCCGGAGAGCTTCAAGAAGTCCTACAACGCCCTCATCGAAGGCGGCTGGGACAAAATCGGTATCCACGAGGAGCTCGGCGGCCTTCCCGCCCCGCGTTCGCTGTACTGGGCCATCGGCGAGATGATCCTCGGCGCCAACCCGCCGGTGTTCATGTACGCCGCCGGTGCCGGATTCTCCGAGATCTTCTACAACAACGGCACCGACGAGCAGAAGAAGTGGGCCACCATCTGCGCCGAGCGCGGCTGGGGCGCCACCATGGTGCTCACCGAGCCCGACGCCGGTTCCGACGTGGGCGCCGGCCGCACCAAGGCCACCCAGCAGGAGGACGGCTCCTGGCACATCGACGGTGTGAAGCGCTTCATCACCTCGGCCGACCAGGACATGACCGAGAACATCTTCCACCTCGTGCTCGCCCGCCCCGAGGGCGCCGGCCCGGGCACCAAGGGTCTGTCGCTGTTCTTCGTGCCGAAGTTCCACTTCGACTTCGAGACCGGTGAACTCGGCGAGCGCAACGGTGTCTTCGTCACCAACGTCGAGCACAAGATGGGCATCAAGGCCTCGGCCACCTGTGAGGTCACCTTCGGCCAGCACGGCGTCCCCGCCAAGGGCTGGCTCGTCGGCGAGGTCCACAAGGGCATCGCGCAGATGTTCGAGGTCATCGAGCACGCGCGAATGATGGTGGGCACCAAGGCCATCTCGACCCTGTCGACCGGCTACCTGAACGCGCTCGAGTACGCCAAGGAGCGCATCCAGGGCGCCGACATGACCCAGATGACCGACAAGGCCGCACCGCGCGTGTCGATCACCCACCACCCGGACGTGCGTCGTTCGTTGATGACCCAGAAGGCCTACGCCGAGGGTCTGCGTGCGGTCTACCTCTACACCGCGTCGCACCAGGACGAGGCCGCCGCGAAGATCGTCTCCGGCGCCGACGCCGAGATGGCCGCCCGCGTCAACGATCTGCTGCTCCCGATCGTCAAGGGCGTCGGCTCCGAGCGCGCTTACGGCACCCTCGGCCACGAGTCGCTGCAGACCCTCGGTGGTTCCGGCTTCCTGCAGGACTACCCGATCGAGCAGTACATCCGTGACTCGAAGATCGACTCGCTCTACGAGGGCACCACTGCCATCCAGGCGCAGGACTTCTTCTTCCGCAAGATCATCCGCGACAAGGGCCAGGCCCTGGCACACGTCGCCGGCCAGATCCAGAGCTTCATCGACTCCGAGGCGGGCAACGGTCGCCTGAAGACCGAGCGCGCTCTGCTGAAGACCGCCCTCGAGGACGTCCAGGCGATGGCCGCGGCCCTCACCGGCAGCCTGATGGCCGCTCAGGAGAACTCGGCCGAGCTGTACAAGGTCGGCCTCGGTTCGGTCCGCTTCCTGATGGCCGTCGGCGATCTGATGATCGGCTGGCTGCTCCTGCGCCAGGCCGAGATCGCCCTCAAGGCACTCGACAACGGCGCATCGGACAGCGACAAGGCCTTCTACGAGGGCAAGGTCGCCGTGGCCGGCTTCTTCGCCAAGAACATGCTGCCGCTGCTCTCCGCAGTCCGCGTCACCGTCGAGAACGTCGACAACGAGATCATGGAGCTCGACGAAGCGGCCTTCTGATCTCCGGCGCAAACCCACCCTTGATCGGCAAACCCACCACCTTGCGAGGCGGTGGGTTTGCCCATTTCTGGTGGGTTTGCGGACCGGTCACTCGAGCAGCGACACGCAGTATCCGGTCGGCTTGGGACTGGCCACGTAGTACTCACCCTGCCCCTCCGGGCAATCCGGCTCACGGGACTCCTTGGTCTCGACCTTGAAGTTGGTCGCCTCACCCGCCGGAACCGGCGCGCCGCAGTCGATCTCGCGGGCCTGGGCAAGCGACGTCGCGTCCGCACCCGACGATTCGGGCAGGTGATAGCACTTCCCCTCCTGGAAGACCTGCGCCAGACACAGGACCTCCTTTTCGTCGCCGGCGAACCAGAACGTCGAATAGCTCGGCCCGCAGCCGAATCGGCTGAACGACTTCGACGCGACGACGTAATGGAAGTCGGTGTTCTCACACGAGATCTTCTTGGCCCGCAGCGAATCCGACGAGGACGTGATCGCGAGGCACTGCCCGACCTCCACGTCGTCGGCGTCGGAGACGAGCGAGCCGTCGCTGTTCCGGACCAGCAGCACCGCGCCGGCGATCACCAGTCCGCCCACCAGCAGCGCAACAAGACCGAGCGTGATCCAGAGTCCCTTGCGACTCTTCTTCGGAGGCGGACCCCAGGGTCCCGGCGGATACGCCCCTGGCGGTGGCTGTCCCGGATACGGCCCCGGTTGCCCCGGGTAGGGCGACTGCCCGGGATACGGGGCTTGTCCGGGATACGGGGCTTGTCCGGGGTACGGCCCGGGCCCCGCCTGGTACGGCGGGCCGGCGTTCGGTGGATACGGTCCCTGCGGTCCCGGCCGGCCCTGGTAGCCGTGGCCGGGATACCCGGATGATCCGGGTGGCGGCGTGGTCATCCGGCGAGCGTAGCCCGATACGCGGCCTGCAGAACTCGGCAATCCCGCAAACGGCCGAACCCACCACCCCGCGGGGCAGTGGGTTCGGCAGAGAGTGGTTGGTTCGGACTACTTGGGAGGCATCCGGATGCCGCCGTCGACGCGGATCACCTCGGCGTTCATGTAGCTGTTGGTGACCAGCTCGACGACCATCGAGGCCAGCTCGTCGGGAGCGCCCAGACGGTGCGGGAACAGCACCGACTCGCCCAGCTTCGCCTTGAACGCCTCGGCGGCCTCGCCCTCACCGTAGATCGGGGTGTCGATCAGACCGGGGGCGATGGTGTTGACGCGGATACCGACCGCGGCCAGATCGCGGGCGACCGGCAGGGTCATGCCGACGACGCCACCCTTGGACGAGGAGTACGACGCCTGGCCGATCTGGCCGTCGAAGGCGGCGACGCTGGCCATGTTGACGATCGCGCCGCGCTCGCCGTGGGCGTCGAGCGGCTCGTTGCGGCTCATCGCGGTGGCGGCGAGACGGATGAAGTCGAAGGTGCCGATCAGGTTGATCGCGATGACCTTCTTGTAGGCGTCCAGGTTGTGCGCCGAACCGAACTCGCCGTCGCGGCCGATGGTGCGCTGCGCCCAGCCGATGCCGGCCGAGTTGACCAGGGCGCGCAGCGGGCCGAGTTCGGTGGCCGCATTGATGGCCGCTTCGATCTGTTCGGTCGAGGTGACGTCGACGCTGACGAAGACACCGCCGATCTCCTTGGCGAGCTCCTCCCCCTTGTCGGCGTTCAGGTCGGCGACGACGACCTTCGCACCCTTGGCCGCCAGCTGGCGGGCCGACGCGGCGCCGATGCCCGACGCTCCACCTGTGACGATTGCACTAGCTCCGTTGATATCCACGTCTCGGAATATATCGAACGTTCGTGAGATGTGGAACACATGCGGGGCAGTGTTCCATTCACCTCACGGTGCGAGCCGGGGTCAGATGCACTTGACGATCGGCTCCGGCGCGTAGCGCACTGTCCTCGTGTACCGGTTGACCTCTTGTCCGGTGCGGGCGTCGCGGATGATCCGCGTGTTCGACGTCGTGAAGCCCTTGCTGCCGCTGCTCGCGATGCAGTCGTCGCCCTTGGGGAGCTTGATCCGTTCCGGTTCGGTGGGATCGGTCCGCTCGCCGGTGATCGACTCGACCTCGAAAGCCTTGGTGCCCCACAGCCTCACGGTGACCGCCGACGGCGACCAGCTGGTCTCGATGAGCACACCGTGGCGGGTGTTGTTGCGGAACTTCAGGTCGATCGCACCTTCGAAGACAGTGGCCTCCCGGGCCTCCGGATAGCGCGAGATGTAGTACGCGTGCTCGGTGTGGTCGACGTCCTCGAGGCCCGCGAAGTAGGCGGCGTTGTAGAGGGTCGTCGCGAACTGGGAGATGCCGCCGCCCACGGCCGTCGCGGCGCGGCCGTTGTTGATGATCGTCGAGTCGACGTATCCCTCGGCCGTACCTCGCGGACCGGTGTGGCCGTTGAGCGAGAAGACCTTGCCCGGCAGGACCAGAGCGCCGTCGACCTCGGCCGCGACGAGGCGGATGTTCTCCCCGGAGGCGCTCGAGAAACCGTCGGTGGTGTACTCGCTGATCATTTCGTTCACACCGAGTTTGCGGGCCGCGTCAGTGGTGAGCTTGGGGTCGACGTCGTCGTAGACCACATCGGCGGTGCGGTTGCCGCCGTCTGCGGTCGCGGTCGTTGCGAGCGCTTGAAGTGTCTTGTCCCAGTTGATCTTCGAGCCGGTGACCGCGGGTACGACGGTGGGCCGGCCGCTCGCGAGGCTGAATCGTGCACTGACCGCGGGGCGTTGGGAGGGATCGAGCTCGGCAGCCAACGACTTACGGGCCGTCTTCTCGTCGACGCGGGGCGTGAGTCCGCCCCGCCCGTCCGGTCCGAAGGTCAGCATCTCCGCGATGTCGCCTGCCGGGACCTCGACCGTGCGCTTGCGCCGGTCGACCAGCTTCACCGGCGCCGATGTCGCGCGGTCGGCGGGGCCCGCCACGGTGGCCGCGACGACCGCCGAGCTCACGGTCGGGGAGAAGGGTTCCATCGGCAGGTCGACGGGTGTGCCGTCGAGCCAACGGTCGACGAGCACGGCCGCGGCGCCCTGGCGGGCAACCCGCTCGCCCGGTGCCGGCTCGTCTCCGACCGGCGTGGCGCCGTCGTAGTGGACGCCACCCTCGACCGCGGCCTTCTCGAGCGACCGGCGGTTGGCGTCGAGGGCCTTGTTCATGGTGCCGGGGTCGATCGTCACGACGGGCTCGACGTCGAGGTGACGGCCGAAGAGCGCCAGGAAGCGGGTCACCGGGTTCCGCGGCTGTTCGAGGAGGCGTGCGCGGGTCGCGTCCGCGTCGAAGGTGAGCCCCAGCTCGGCAGGGGCGACCTCGGCCGAGCCTTCGGGAGTCCGCAGGACGACCGGCTGCGTGGAACGTGTCGTGAGTTCTTCGATGACGGAGTCGAGTTCGACGGTGTCGCGGTTGCTCGCCGGGATCCCGCCGATGACAGCCCCACGGGCGGAGTGATCGCGGGAGGCCACGAAGTCGATGGAGAGGGCGAGCGTCAGGATGACGACGACGACGATCGCAGCGCGTACCGCGTGGCGTGCTCGCCCGGCGCTCGTGGTCACAACTCCATCCATCACGGCTGACTACCTGGGCCAGTCGGGGTGGTGGCCGCAGAACTCATACCCCAGAAATGTAGGTGCTCCGGCTGAGCTGTCGGGTCGGGGGTCTGACAGCTCTGCCGGAGCTGTCTTCATGTTTACGCTACTTTTCGGCCGTTGACACGTCCGGGGCCACGTTTAGTCCAAACATGTGACGAAGGACCCCATTTCAGGGACGAAAACGAGACGGATCGAGCGATTCGTCGCCCGATCCGTCTCTTTACCGCTCCCTGAGTAGCCCCGGAGCCCGCGGAGGGGCGTATCGAAGGGACGCAGCCGTCGCCGAGTCCCTTCGATACGCTCGCAAGCTCGCTTACTCAGGGAGCAGGGCGTGCCGGACGAGGGGTCAGCCTTCGATGATCGCGGTGACGCCCTGACCGCCGGCGGCGCAGATCGAGATCAGCGCACGACCGCCGCCGTTCTCCTTGATCTGCTTCGCCGCCTGCGCGACGATGCGGCCGCCGGTCGCAGCGAACGGGTGACCCGCGGCGAGCGACGAGCCGTTGACGTTGAGCTTGGACCGGTCGATGGACCCGAGCGCCGAGTCGAGGCCCAGACGCTCCTTGCAGTACTCCTCGGACTCCCACGCCTGCAGCGTCGCGAGCACCACCGACGCGAACGCCTCGTGGATCTCGTAGAAGTCGAAGTCCTGCAGGGTGAGACCGTTGCGGGCCAGCAGACGCGGCACGGCGTAGGTCGGAGCCATGAGCAGGCCGTCGGGTCCGTTCACGTAGTCGACGGCCGCGGTCTCGCTGTCCACGAAGTACGCGAGCACCGGCAGACCGCGCTCGGCAGCCCACTCGTCGCTGCCCAGCAGCACGGTCGACGCACCGTCGGTGAGCGGGGTCGAGTTGCCGGCGGTCATCGTCGCGTCGCCGAGGGAGACGCCGAAGACGGGCTTGAGCTTGGCGAGCTTCTCAGCGGTCGAGTCCCCGCGGAGGTTCTGGTCGCGGGTCAGGCCCATGAACGGGGTGATCAGGTCGTCGAAGAAACCGTCGTCGTAGGCAGCGGCCATGTTCTGGTGGCTGCGTGCGGCGAGCTCGTCCTGGTCGGCGCGCTTGATGCCGAATTCCTTGGCGGTGATGGCCGCGTGCTCGCCCATCGACATCCCGGTGCGCGGCTCGCCGTTCTGCGGGATCTCGATCCCGAGCTTGGTGAGCAGCTTCGCCGCGCCGAGGATCTGGTCTTTGGTCGACCGGGCGCGGTTGACCTCGAGCAGCTGGCGACGCAATCCCTCGCCCACGGCGATCGGGGCGTCGGAGGTGGTGTCGACGCCGCCGCCGATCGCGGCGTCGTAGCGGCCGCGGGCGATGCCGTCGGCGACGGTCGTGATGGCCTGCAGACCGGTGCCGCACGCCTGCTGGATGTCGAAGGCGGGCGTGTAGGGCGAAAGCGCCGATCCCAGTACCGATTCGCGGATGAGATTGAAATCACGGGCGTGCTTGAGCACGGCGCCGCCGGCGACCATGCCGAGCTGCTCACCCTGCAGGTTGAAGCGGCTCACCAGGCCGTCGAGCGCGGCGGTGAACATCTCCTGGTTGCTGACCTTGGCATATGCCTTGTCCTGGCGCGCAAACGGAATGCGGTTGCCGCCGAGGATCGCCACCGGGCGCTCGGTGCGGGTCTCGGGCTTCTTCGGGGTGCTGCTGTTGTCTGCCACGTCGATCTCCAGGGTCGTGTGCGGTATCTATAGCGTATTCTTACTCAAGAGTAAGTTCGTTGTCGAACGACAGTCAGAGGAGATCCAACATGGCCGCCAACGGAACAACTGGCCTGTACTCGAGCTTCGTCCATTCCGGCCCGGGCGCTTTCATCGCCAAGCAGGCCGGCCTTCCCGTCCCGCCGCCCCTGCGGCGGTACAAGCCGTCGGAGCCGCCGCTGCCGGGTCCGGTGCTGCTCGGAGGCTCGGGACGCCTCGTCGAACCGCTCCGGGAGATGCTCTCGGGCGACGACTATGACCTCATCCAGAACGCCCTGACCGGCCGCAGCGCCGACAAGTACGGCGGCCTGGTCTTCGACGCCACCGGCATCACCTCCCCGGCCGAGCTGCGTCAGCTGTTCGAGTTCTTCCAGCCGGCCATGCGGTCGACCGCGCCGTGCGCGCGCTTCCTGGTCATCGGCACCACGCCGGAGCTGGTGACCGACCCGTCCGAGCGCGTCGCACAGCGTGCTCTCGAGGGCTTCACCCGTTCGCTCGGCAAGGAGCTGCTCAAGGGCTCCACCGTCCAGCTCGTGTACGTCTCGCCCGACGCCAAGACCGGTCTGAGCGGCCTGGAATCGACCGTACGCTTCGTGCTGTCGGCCAAGTCCGCTTTCGTCGACGCACAGGTGATCCGTGTCGGATCGGCCGACGCGACCGCCCCGAAGGACTGGGATCGTCCGCTCGAGGGCAAGGTCGCCGTGGTGACCGGCGCCGCCCGCGGCATCGGTGCCACCATCGCCGAGGTTCTCGCCCGCGACGGGGCCCACGTCATCGCCGCCGACGTCCCGCAGGCCGGTGACGCGCTGTCGGAGACCGCCAACAAGGTCGGCGGCACCGCCTTCCCGCTGGACGTGACCGCCCCCGCCGCCGGTGACAAGCTCGCCGAGCACGCCCTCGAGCGTCACGGCGGCATCGACATCATCGTCAACAACGCCGGCATCACCCGCGACAAGCTGCTCGCCAACATGGACGACGCCCGCTGGGACGCCGTCATCGCGGTGAATCTGATCGCCCCGCAGACCCTCGTCGAGAAGCTGCTGGACAAGGGCGCGCTCCGTGAGGGCGGCGCGGTCATCGACGTCTCGTCGATCGCCGGTATCGCCGGTAACCGCGGCCAGACCAACTACGGCGCATCGAAGGCTGGTGTCATCGGCCTGGTCGACGCCTACGCACCGATCCTGGGCGAGAAGGGCATCACCATCAACGCCGTCGCCCCCGGCTTCATCGAGACCAAGATGACCGCGGCGATCCCGCTGGCCACCCGCGAGGCCGGCCGCCTGATGAGCTCGCTGCAGCAGGGTGGCCAGACCGTCGACGTCGCCGAGACCGTCGCCTACTTCGCCAACCCGGCGAGCTCCGCCATCACCGGCAACGTGGTCCGCGTCTGCGGCCAGGGATTCCTGGGTGCGTGATGGGTAAGACGATCACTCTTCCCGGCGCCCCCGGCACCGGCGAACTCTACGGGAAAGCGGTCACCGGGATGCTGCCGGGCGTGGGCAAGCCCGCCCGCGTCCCGGCCGACGCACCCCTCCCCGACACGCACTACCGGCTCGAGGACGTCCGTGTCGATCCCGCTGCGCTGCAGGCGTATTGCCACGCGACCGGCCAGCGCTTCGGCGCCACCCTGCCGGTGACGTACCCGTTCGTGCTGCAGTTCCCGGTGGTCATGAAGCTGCTGACGTCGGACGAGTTCCCGTTCGGCGCAATCGGTTCGGTTCACATGTCGAACAAGATCGAGCGGAAGCGTCCGATCGAGGTCGGTGAGCCGCTGTCGATCGAGACGCACGCGGAGAACCTGCGGGAGCATCGCAAGGGCATCCTCGTCGACGTCATCAGCGAGATCAGCGTCGGCACCGAACTGGTGACCACGCAGACGGCGACCTTCCTCAAGCAGCAGCGGACCAGCCTGTCCGACGAGCCGCGCGGTCCCGAGCCGAAGTCGAAGACCCCGCCGCCGCCGGATTCGGTTCTGTCCGTGGATCTGGGACGCATCCGTGAATACGCCGCCGCGTCGGGCGACCGCAACCCGATCCACATGGCGAACCTGACCGCCAAGGCCTTCGGGTTCCCCAAGGCGATCGCCCACGGGATGTGGAGTGCCGCAGCGGCAATCGCGAATGTCGAGGCGCAGCTGCCCGGCGCGGTCACCTACGACGTGAAGTTCGGCAAGCCGATCCTGCTGCCCGCCAAGGTCAACCTCTACACCCGCCGCATCGACGGTGAGGGCAACTTCGACATCGCGATCCGCGACCGTCGCAAGGGATTCCCGCACCTCACCGCAACGACGCGGAAGGGCTGAGTTTCGCTCACGACCTCCGTTCCCGCTCACCCCAATCGCGTGAGCGGGAACGGATCGTGTGAGCGAAGCAGACCCCCTCGCCCCCTGAGGTGCGAGAAGGTGCGAGCGAAGCAGACCCCCTCGCCCCTTGAGGTGCAAGCGGAGCAGACCCCCTCGCCCCCTGAGGTGCGAGCGAAGCGAGCCACGAAGGGCCTGGTGAGTGATCTCGCCAGGCCCTTCGTGGTTCGTCGCTATCGCTCCTCACACCTCAGGGAGCAGGAGTGCGCTCAGATGTCGGTACCGACACCCTTCAGGCCGCGCCAGGCGATGCCGACGAGCATGTTGGTGGCCTTCTCGAGGTCGACGTCGCCCTCGGTGATGCGGTCGGCGACAGCCTCACAGGCGCCGACGATGGCGACGGCGGTGAGTTCGAAGTCGATGTCGCCGGCGGTCTCGACGGTGGTGCCCGCCTTGATGAGCTGCGCAACCATCTCCGTCACACGCTGGCGGCTGTCGGAGACGATCCCGGCGAAGCTCGCGGTCCCGATCGCGACGCGGTACAGCACGCGCCAGGACTCGCGGTTCTCGTGGACGAAGCGCAGGAACTCGCGGATGACGGTGACGGCCTGCTCGCGCTGGGTGAGGGACGGGTCGAAGCCGACGCTCATCGCGTCGATGAACAGTCCGGACTCGCGGGCGATGCAGGCGCTGAACAGCTCTTCCTTGGAGCCGTAGTACAGGTACAGCATCGGCTTGGAGATCTGCGCCTCGGACGCGATGGCGTCCATCGAGGTCTCACGGAAACCGTTCTGCGCGAACACCTTCACGGCGGCGTCGAGCATCTGCTGCTCACGCACTGCACGTGGCAGGCGCTTGGTTCCGCCCGACATGGCCGCCTCCGATCCTCACTGTCGTGTCCGAACGACGATACCCAATCAACTTACCAATCGGTAAGTTCAACGAGCGCTCGGGTTGCTCCGGACAGATTACTCAGCAGGTGATGACGCCCTTGGACCGGAGGATGCGGGTCACCTTCGCGTCGAGACGAGCAGGTGCGAGGCGTCCGCGCTTCACCGCGGTCTCGAGGTTGTCCAGGACCGACGGGACGCGGTCGGTGGACAGCCACAGGGCGACGTCGCCGCCGGCGAGGATGAACTTCTCCACCGCCTGCTCGATCGGGTAGCGCTGGCTGATCGCCGCCATGCCCGACAGGTCGTCGGAGTAGATCACGCCGTCGAACCGCGGACCGTTGTAACCCTCACCTGTCCGCAGCATCTGGATGGCCGGCCGGCTGATGGACGCCGGCAGGCCCTCGGTCAGACCGGGCACGATCAGATGGCCGACCATGGCGCCCGCGGTACCCGGGTCGCGCAGCAGATTGCGGAAGGGCACCAGATCGCTGTTCTGCAGTTCGGCGAGCGACGGCACGTTCACCACGCCGAGGTGTGAGTCGCCCGAGCCGTGGCCGTGTCCGGGAAAGTGCTTGTACACCGGCGTGATCCCGGCTTCGGCGAGACCGGCTGCATAGGCGGCCGCGTACTCGGTGACCACGGCCGGGTCGTTGCTGAAGGAACGATCACCGATGACCTCGTTGTCGGATTCGTCGCTGACGTCGGCCACCGGCGCGAAGTCGACGGTGATGCCGAGCTTCTTCATCTGACGACCGACGCCGGCGGCGATCTCCTTCACCTGCTCGGGCGTTTTCGTCTGCGCCAGTTCCCGAGGAGACGCGTTGTCGATGCCGAGTGCCGACAACCTCGACACCCGCCCACCCTCGTGATCGACCGTGACCATCAGCGGGATCGACGAGTTCTGCGAGATCCGTGATGCCGCACCGCTCGTCAGGATCGCCTTGTCGGTCCAGCTCCCGACGAAGATCCCGCCGATCTCCTCGTCCTCGACGATCTGCTGCGCGTCATCGGCGCCGGTGACGCCCACGACGATCAGCTGGGCCAGCTTCTGCCGCAGCGTGAGTTTCGCGAGTTGTTCTGTGCCACAAAGATTTGCGACCGGAGTCGTCGTCGCTGCGACGGATGACGGGGAGGCCGAGGGCGAGCCGTACGCGGACGGTGTGGGTGGCGCGGATTCGGGCGTCGACGAGTCACAGGCGACGAGACCGAGACCCAGGGCCGCGACCGTCGCAGTCGTCAGCGCATTCCGAATCCAACGAGGTCGTCGAGTTGAGCCCATGGCTCGAGTCTGGCATGTAACCTGAGCAAATGGACGTGGGGTCCATCTCGGCCGGGTCCGCGACCGCCCCCAGCGGTCGCGGTGGCAACCGCGCCAGACAGACGCTGATGATCGCCTACGACGGCTCTCCGAACGCCGATCGTGCGATCCGTTATGCCGGACACTTCCTACGCGCCGAATCCGCTGTCGTCGTGACGGCCTGGCAACCCGGCGGCATGACCCCCGCCCGGATGTCCACCCTCGCCGGCGGCATGCAGCCGTTCGTCGACACCCAGCTCGACGCCGGGGTCGATCGCGCACTCGAGGACGAGGCGGCGAAGATCAACGAGCGCGGCGTGGCCCTGGCCCACGAATGTGGACTGTCTGCGAAGGGCACGCTCGTCGAGGTCGAGTCGACGGTGTGGGGCGCGCTCGTCGCAGCCGCCGAGGCGCTCGACGTCGATCTGCTCGTCACCGGAACCCGCGGGGCATCGGGCCTCAAGGCGTTGCTGCGGTCCAGCGTCGCCGAACGCGTCCTCAAACACTGCCATCGGCCGGTGTTCATCGTCCCGGCCAAATGCGAGGAACAACCGCAGGTGACGCTCTAGTCAGTCGAGGATCGCTACTTCACACTCAAGAGCGCCGGCCATCTCGCGACTGTCCCGACCGGCGATTTCCCGGCGGCGTCGACGCCCGCTCCCGCCGGTGTCGACGAATCCCGTGCCCGAACCGCCGGACATGCCCGGGTGACACCGGGGTGAGACACCGCGCGATGGTAGTTTCTTCGCCATGACCAACAACCGCCTTGTGGCCGGCGCCGTCGCCGGAGTGGCCGGCATCCTGGTGGGACTCGGCGCGGTGTTCCTCGGCGGGTTCCTCGCCTCCGAGAACAGCCCGTCGACGGACCTGAACAACATCAATCCGAACAGCGGATTCGTCCAGGGTTCGGTCGACTACGGATCGCGCGGCGGCGCGGGCGAGACCAACTGACGCCCGCCCCCGATGCTCGGCGTCGGGGCTCTTCTGACGGCAGCAGCAACTGAGTAGTACAACGACCACCGCTCCCACAGGTGTCCTGTCGGCACGTGGGGTCGGTGCCGCTGCCGCGATCGCGCTTCTCGTCTGCCTGCTGCAGTCCCCGGGCCGGATCGCCGCCGACACCAAGCTCGACCTGACGGCGAACCCGCTCGGATTTCTTGCGCGTGCGGCACACCTGTGGACCCCGAATGCCCCGATGGGGCAGGTCCAGAACCAGGCATACGGGTACTTCTTCCCACACGGCGCCTTCTTCGCCCTCGGTGATCTGCTGTCGATCCCGCCGTGGATCGTCCAGCGGTTGTGGTGGACGCTGCTCCTCACCGTCGGCTTCGTCGGCATCGTGCGTGTCGCGGAGGCACTGCGACTGGGCTCGCCGGCCTCCCGGATCATCGCGGGCGTCGTCTTCGTCCTGAGTCCGCGCGTCCTCACGACCCTCGGCTCGATCTCGTCGGAGACGCTGCCGATGATGCTGGCGCCGTGGGTCCTCCTGCCCGTCATCCGGGCGCTCGACGCCCCCGCCTCCGATGGCCGACCGCTCTGGCGGGAGGCCGCCCGATCCGCAGCCGCCGTCGCCCTGATGGGTGCGGTCAACGCGGTGGCGACCGCCGCCGCCCTCGGCGTCGCGGCCGTATGGTGGCTGTTGCATAGGCCCCGAGACCACCGCTGGTGGCGATTCGGTGCCTGGACCGCGCTGGGACTGCTCCTGGCGTGCGCGTGGTGGATCGTCCCACTGCTCATCCTGTCCCGCGTCAGCCCACCCTTCCTGGACTACATCGAGTCCGCCCGCGTCACGACGCAGTGGACGTCGCTGACCGAGGTCCTGCGCGGCGCGAGTTCGTGGACGCCGTTCGTCTCCACCGAACGCGTCGCCGGCGCAGTCCTCGTCACCCAGCCGGCCGCGGTGCTGGCCACCGGCACGATCGCTGCTGCAGGTCTTGCCGGCCTGTGCATGCGCCACATGCCGTTCCGCGGTCGCCTCGTGACGATCCTGGGCGTCGGCCTGGTGATCATGTGTGTCGGATTCGACGGGGGTCTCGGGTCGCCGATCGCCGAACAGATCCGCGTGTTCCTCGACGGTTCCGGTGCGCCCCTACGCAACATCCACAAGTTCGAACCCTTCATCCGCATCCCGCTGGTACTCGGTGTCGCGCACCTGCTGGCCCGGGTCCCGTTGCCCGGCACCGTCTCCGTCCGAGAGACGCTCTCGGCCTTCGCACACCCCCAGCGATCCCGGCCGGTGGCCGCGGCCATCGTGCTGCTCGTGGCCGTCATCGGCGCGGGGTCGCTCATCTGGACCGGCCAGCTCGCTCCCGCCGGTACCTACACCGCTATCCCCAACCACTGGAAGCAGACCGCGGACTGGTTGGCCGAACACAGCACCAGCCCCGACGGCTCGCCAACCGCGCGGACCCTCGTCGTCCCCGGCGCCCCGTTCGCCGACCAGCTGTGGGGTCTCACGCGCGACGAGCCCCTGCAACCGCTCGCCGACGCCCCGTGGGCCGTGCGCGACGCCATCCCGCTGACCCCGCCCGGAGCGATCCGCGCGCTCGACTCCGTGCAACGCGAGATCGCCGCCGGTCGTGGATCACCAGGCCTGGCCGAGACCCTCGCCCAGCAGGGCGTGGGCTTCGTGGTGCTGCGCGCCGATCTCACTCCCGAGACCTCCCGGTCGGCGCGACCGCTCCTCGCCCAGCAGGCCCTCGACACCTCTCCCGGGCTGACGCGGGTCGCGCAGTTCGGTCCCCAGGTCGGGCCACCGAGCGTCCGGGGCGTGAAGCGTGACAACGGTTTACGACCCACCATGCCCGCCGTCCAGATCTATGCGGTCGAGGCCAGAGGATTCGACGGCACCGGCCCCCTCCTCGTCGACAAGCAGGGCGTCCCGCGCGTGGCCGGCGGCCCCGAGGCCATCGCCGCGCTCGCCGAAGTGCGTGCACGGCAGGGCCTTCCGCCTCTCGGACCGGTTCTGCTCGACGCCGATGCCCGACGCGCCGGGATCGCCGGCGGCCCACTGATCGTGACCGACACCCCGAGCGACCGCGAGACCGATTTCGGACGGGTCGACGACCACAGCTCCGCCATCCGATCGGCCGACGACCCGCGGCGCACGCAGAACGCGGCCGCCGACTACCCGGTTGACGGTCAGCCGCTCGTCCGCGGG
This sequence comes from Gordonia namibiensis NBRC 108229, assembly GCF_000298235.1. GTDB lineage: Bacteria > Actinomycetota > Actinomycetes > Mycobacteriales > Mycobacteriaceae > Gordonia > Gordonia namibiensis. The sequence goes on along the minus strand of NZ_BAHE01000059.1, from coordinate 11,165 downwards.
GAATGGTTGCTGGACAACCGGAGTGGCGAGATCGAGGTGACGACGTCGGGCTCGGCTTCGGACGCGGTGCAACCGGGACAGACCTCCCCCGCGAACTCCCCCGCGGCGGCCTTCGACGGCAACCCGCAGACCGCCTGGGTGAGTGGCGGGCTCGAAGGGGCCGTCGGCCGATGGATGCGGATCGGGTTCACCACACCCCAGACGGATCTCGCACTGTCGCTGACCACCGCGAAGGCCCTCGGCTCGGACGTGACCAGCGTGCTGATCACCACCGAGGCCGGCAGCACCGTGGCATCGGGACTCCGACCGGGTGAGCCGATGACGGTGACCGCACCGAGCGGCCCGACCCGCTGGATCCAGATCCGCGCCCTGCGCACCGAGAACGGCACCGCCGGAAACCAGTTCGCCCTGGGTGAGGTGGAGGTGTCGAACCTGCGGACCTCCACGCCTCTGAAGATCAGGCATCGCGTCGTGCTGCCCGAAGTCGAGGCGGGCACCACGGTCGATCAGTGGCTGCTGTACTCCGAACTCAACGGCCGGGCCTGGTGCGTCGCCGATCCCGCCCGCGAGAAGACCCGCTGCGCACCGGGACTCGGCCTGTCACCGGAGACGTCGTCGGTGTTCAGCCGTGCCCTGTCGGTCCCCGAGGACACCACGGTCACCCCGTCGGTGGTCCTGCGGCCACGCCCCGGCGACGCACTCGACCGGCTGCTCGCCACACCGGGCGGCGTGACGGCCACCGGTCCGCGACCGGTCACCGATCCCCGCGGGGGCCCGGCCGCCGCCGTCGACGGCGACCCCGGCACTGCATGGACCGCGCCGCAGATCCCCGAGAAGGAGAAGTCAAAGGATCGCGAAGACGACGACGAGGGGTCTGCCGACGATGCGACGCCGACGCTGGTCCTCCGCCTACCTGCCGAGCAACGCGTCGAATCGCTGAAACTCGTTGCGCCGGGCGACTACCCGGCCACCCCGACCGAGGTCGCCGTCGATCTCGGCACCGGCGAACAGATCCGCGAGGTCGGCAAGGACGGCATCCTGCGACTCGACCCTGCGATCACCGACCGCATCGAGATCACCATCCGCGCACAGGGCGACCTGATCGACGTCAACAGTCTCGGATTCGCCACTCCTGCACCGCCGGGCATCGCCGAGGTCGAGGTCATCCCGGCGCCACGCGCGCCGGTCGACGGTGATCGAATCGTCGAGATCGAGTGCAGCGATGGCCTCGGCATCACCGCCGCCGGCCAGGTGGTCGGCATCTCCGCGCGGACCACCACGGCCGCACTGCGTTCGGGGGAACCGGTGGTCGCCCGGGCCTGCGCGCCCGGCGAACTGCGACTGCCCGCCGGACAGCAGGAGGTATCCGTCAACCCCGGTCAGGCGTTCACCGTCGACGCGGTGTCGCTGACGGCCGGGGCACCCGTGGAAGGCGCTGCGACGACCACGCCGGACGTCGTCGAATGGACCGCGGCGAGTCGTGCGGTGCAGGTCGATCCCGGTCCCGAACGCCTACTCGTGGTCCCCGAGTCCACCAACCCGGGCTGGATCGCGCGCATCGACGGACGGGAGCTGTCGCCGGTGGTCGTGAACGGCTGGCAGCAGGGCTGGATCGTGCCCGCCGGGGCGTCGGGGACGGTCGAGCTCACCTACCGGTTCGACTCGCTGTACCGCTGGTCGCTCGTCATCGGACTCGTGCTGATGGCCCTGCTCCTCGTCGCCGCATGGTGGCCGTCCTCGCGACGAGACACCGTCGACGAACGGGGCACCGTGACCACCGGACGGTTCACCCTGACGGCTGCCGGTCTCGGGATTCTCGGTGCGTCGTGGCTGCTGTCGGGATGGTGGGGTCTGGCTGTCGGAATCGGGGTGGGGGTGGTCGCCGCGGCGATCCCACCGAAGGCCGGGGTGACAACGACTTTCGCGACGATGATGCTCGCCACCGTCGGCCTCACCGCCGGCCCGTGGCACGCCTCCGGCGGCTATCACGGCTGGGAGTGGTGGGTTCAGTTGCCTGCGCTGGTCGCGGTGCTGATGACCGGTTGGCTGGTGTTCTGGTCGACGGTCGACGCGGCTGCGGAGGGCGACCCTTCGAGGCTCGCTCCGCTCACACCTCAGGGAGCGGCGGGGGCGCGCTTCCGGCGTCGTGTCTCGCGGTTACGCAACCAGTTCCGCGCCGGTTCCTCGATGAACGCGTAGGACGCCGCTGCGATCCCGATCGAGAGTCCCAGTGTGATCACCAGGACCAGTAGGGTGTCGCCGTTGAACGGCACGATGCCGAACAGCGGGAAGACGACCGCGAGGACTGCGACGTGCCAGATGAAGATGCCGTAGGACCAGCGTCCCAGCGCGAGCATCACGCGTGAGGTGAGGAAGCGGAACGGGCCCGGGTTGCAGACGAGCGGTGCGAGAAGCGCGTAGCCGCACAGTGCACCGAGGACCATCTTGGTGACGAACTCGATGTTGGTGACGTCACCGAGTCCGGTCGGGCCGGCGAGCCGGGTGCACGCCAGCCCGTAGGCGGCAACGAGGACCGCGAGCATCAGCCACCGATTCGCGCTGAGTCGTACGACCAGGTTCATCCACCGCCCGCGTGGCGCGCCTGCGGTGTCGAGCACGCCCGCGACCTCGGCGAGGATCAGACCGGCGACGAACCACGGCAGGTGACCGAACACCCAGTTCTTGGTCTCCACACCATCGGCGACGGGCAGCGAGGTGCCCACCCAGGCCCAGCCGAGGCTGAGGGCGCCGAGCACCAGGAGCACCGGGATGCGCGCGCTTGCCCGCCGGCCCCGCAATCGCACCAGGGCGAGACCGATGAGCGGGAGCAGCGCGTAGAAGGCGATCTCGACCGACAGGCTCCACATCTGGGTGAGTCCCGCGGTCAACGTCAGGGGTACGAAGACCTGGGTCAGGGTGAGATTGGCGAGCCAGACGTCGAAGTCGGCGCCCTGGGCCTCGGGCAGAAGAAGCAGCACCAGCACGACGACCACCACGTACGCCGGCCAGATGCGGACGACGCGGTGCTCGAGATAGCGCGGGATCGACGGATGCCCGGAACCTCGATGCGCAGCGTCGACCCACGGCCGCCACAGCAGGAAACCGGAGAGGCCGAAGAACAGCGCGACGGCGAGGTCGAGGCGGCCGAGCACCGGGCCGAGGACCGCGATCTCGACGGCCCGCGTCTGGAAGGCCACGTGCGTGATCAGGACGCCGATCGCGGCCAGGGCACGCATGCCCTCGAGTTGCGGGTAGAAGCGTCGCGAGGTGACGGCCGGGGCGGCCGCGTCGGAGTGCGACGACGCCCCGGAGCGGGCATCGGGGTCTGAAGCCGCGACGGCGGCGGCGTTCGATGCGGCGACAGAGTCGGTGTTCGATGCGGCGACGGAGTCGGTGTTCGATGCGGCGACAGAGTCGCGGGCGGAGTCGGTGCTGGTCATGCTGGTGACACTGTAGCCCGGTGGCATCCACTACCCTCGCCACCATGTCTTCGGAGCCGTCCCCGGTGCCCTCCCCCGCGGAGGAACAGTCCGCACCTCACCGCTGGTCCACCGCGGACCTGGCCGGACCGACGCTCATCTTCATCGGCAGCTTTCTTATCGCGGTGACCATCGCCCTGCCGACGCTGCTCGTGGGCAACTTCCGCGAGATCCCGCTGAGCACCGACTTCACCACGGTCGCCACCGCCGAGGACGCGACGATCCTCGACCGCTGCTCGCTGGCCACGCCCGCGGCACGGACACTCGACGCCGATCTGGTCCGCCAGCAGCGGGTCGTCGCGGTGCAGCCGTCCGACGAACACCGCGTGACGCTGCAGGCCGGCACCTCGGTCCAGGCCGAGACGCTGCGCATCGACGACCGGGCAGTGGAGCCGGAGGATCCGCGGCCGGGCAGCGACGCCGACGCCGATTCGCCGGATGCCTGCAACGACGCCACGATCGACGCGGTCAAGGACCGGGTGACGCTCGACCGGGAGACCGCCGAACCGCAGCTCTCCGCACGCGGGGCGTCGGAGATCCAGTACGACAGCAACGAGGCGCCGGTGCTGGTCCCCGACCGCCGCGGTTTCACCTACCTGCTGCCCTTCGACATCAGCCTGACCGACCACGAGTTCTTCGACGTGGTCACCCGGACGACCGTGCCCCTGAAATACGACGGCGACACCGAGGTCGTCGGCAAGGACGTCGCCCGGTTCCGCGCCGAGGTCCCCGAGACCGACCTCGCCCGCGCCGCGTTCGGCAGGCCGGTCGGCACCGACGTCGTCATCACCCGCCCGGCGTCGTGGTTCGGCCTCGACGGCCCGCGTCGCGACCTGACTGCCACTTTGCGACACCGCAGTTCGTGGGACCTCGCCGTCGAACCGCGAACAGGCACGATCGTCGACGCGAAGATCACCGTCGACGAGTTCTACGCCTTCCCCGACGGCACTCCCGGTGTGCCCGCGGACTTCCGGCTGCCGCACCTGCAGGCGACCTTCGCCTACGACGACACCACGCAGTCCCGGATGTCGCGTCTGGCTTCAGATCTCGCGACCCCGATCACGATCTGGGGTCGCATCGTGCCGATCGCGACCGGCGTTCTCGGCGTCGCCGCACTGGTCGTCGGAGCTCTCCTGATCAACCCGGCGTGGTTGCCCACGAGGTTCCGGCGCTCCGGCGGCGAGATCACCGCCGGAACCGACGGATAGAACTCAGGAAGCAGCCTGGGCCGCGAGACGGCCGAGGGTGTCCTCGAGCTGGGCCTCGGTCACCAGCGGGAACTTCACCTGCTCGAGGAGCTTCTTGTCGGTGACCTTCGACCAGTCGTAGGTGTGGCGGACCAGCGTCTCGTTGGGACCCTGGGACTCCAGCTCCCACAACCACTCCCAGCCGGGAGGCTCGGTGCCGGCGGGAGTCGTCTTCCACGCCAGCAGCTTGTCCTTGGCATACCCGGTCACGTGGTTGTCGGTCTTGTACTCGCCGCCCATGTGGTCGCCCTCCATGTTCATCGTGAACACCTCACCGACGTTCTGGATGCGATCGGCGTGGTCGACGCCGCGGATGAACCCCGAGCCGTCGATGGCCTGATGCCTCTCGGGATTGGAGAGGATGTCGAAGACCGCGTCGACGGGCGCCTCGATGACTCGTTGGACAGTGACCTTGGTGACTCCGTTGTCGCTCATCTGTCCACCCTGCCGAAACATCCGGAGCTCGGCAACGTTCCTGCTGAAGCCCGATGATCAGCGGGTGAGCGCCCACGTGGCGGTGGCCGCGATCGTCACCGCGACGGCCGCGGTGGCCGCCACCCCGACCACCGAGCCGGCGACGGTGAGGATGACCACCACCTCGGTCGCCACGACGATCCAGGTCACGAAGGCGACCCGGGTGCGGTCGCGGGCGATGGCCGACAGCAGCACCACCTGGAGCACGGCCAGGGCCGCGCCGATGTAGGCGAAGAGCCACAGGAGCGGGACCAGCTCGTCGTAACCGTCGCCGAAGACGATCGGCACCAGCGGTCCCGCGAGTCCGGCGCCGAGAGTCAGGACCACGCCGACGCCGGCGACCACCGCCACCGCCTGCCGCAGCGAGACACGAGACCGGGCAGGGTCGGCGAGGCGCGGATAGAAGACCACGCCGATGGCCTGCGGCAGCCAGAACGCGACCTTGGTGGCGATCGCACCGAGCGCGTACACGCCGACCGACTCGGCGTCGAGAACCCGCGGCGAGAGCAGGAGATCCACCGACGACGCCACGATCAGCACCAGCTGCACCTGTGATGCGCGAACGACGCTGAGGACCCCGACCGTGCCCGCATCCGAGACGCGCTCCCCGACCTTCCCGACGACCGCCCAGACCACCACCGCCGACACCGCGGCACCGATGGTCCCGGCCAGCAGCCCACCCGCCGGACCGGCGCCCAGCACGAAGGCGCCGACGATCGGCATCGAGCGCAGGATCCCGACCGCGGCCAGGACCCACGACAACGTCCGGAACTCGCCGCGCCCCTGCAGGATGCCCTGACCTGCGGCGATCAGCGCCAGCAGCGGGGCCGCACCGAGAGCGGCCAGTGTCGTCATCACGCCCGTGCGCATGAGCAACGCAACCAGCGGCGTCGCGACGGCGACCAGGACCACCACGTACAGCGTCGTCTGGATGCCCACCCGCCGGAGTCGCCGCTCGTCGCGCCCCAGGACGACCTCGCGGGCTACGACGTTCTGCAGCGCCAGTGCGGGCACACCCAGCACCAGCATCGCCGACAGCAGGACCGCGAACTCGCCGTACTCGCTGACATCCAGATACCGCGCGCTCGCCGCGAGATGGACCACGTACATGCAGATGTTGGCGACCATCGATCCGACGGCCACCGACCCGACAGCCCCGACGGTCCCCGACGAGGCCTGTTGCCTCCGGGTCGGACGGGTCTGCTGCATGGATCAAGTGTGCCGAGTTGGTACCGGCTCACGCGCACAGGGTGCTTTGCACCGGTCATCGGACATAGGCAACGATGGGTAGGCTGCAGAATTCACCGACGAGAGATACCGATGTACGACGAGAACACGACCTACGACGCCGAATCGACCGATGTCGGTTCGCGTATCGATCCGGTGCTGGCCCGCAGCTGGCTCCTGGTCAACGGCGCCCACTACGCGAAGTTCGAGCCGGCGGCTCGCTCGCGCGCCGACATCGTCGTGCTCGACATCGAAGACGCGGTGGCTCCCAAGGACAAGGTCGAGGCGCGGAACAACGTCGTGCGCTGGATCGGCCCCAAGGACGGTTCCGGTCCCGGCGCCGGTGAATGGGTCCGCATCAACGGCTTCGGCACCCCGTGGTGGGCCGATGATCTGGAAGCACTCGCGCAGACCGCGATCGGCGGCGTCATGCTGGCGATGGTCGAGTCCGTCGACCACGTGACCGAGACCGCCAAGCGCCTACCGGGTCTCCCGATCGTCGCCCTCGTCGAGACCGCCCGCGGACTCGAGCGGATCAGCGAGATCGCCTCCGCCAAGGGCACCTTCCGCCTCGCCTTCGGTATCGGCGACTTCCGCCGGGACACCGGCTTCGGCGACAACCCGCAGACCCTCGCCTACGCCCGGTCGCGATTCACCATCGCCGCCAAGGCAGCTCACCTCCCCAGCGCCATCGACGGCCCGACCGTGGGTTCCAGTGCTCTCAAGCTGAGCGAGGCCACTGCGGTCAGTGCGGAGTTCGGCATGACCGGCAAGATCTGCCTGACCCCCGCGCAGTGCGCCCCGGTCAACGAAGGCCTCTCGCCCTCTCAAGACGAGATCACCTGGGCGCGGGAGTTCTTCGCCGAGTTCGAGCGGGACGGCGGGGAGATCCGCAACGGTTCGGACCTTCCCCGCATCGCACGCGCCACCAAGATCCTCGACCTCGCGCGCGCCTACGGCATCACCGAGTCGGAGTTCGACGACGACCCGGTGCACGCACCCGCGCCGTCGGACACCCACCACTTCTGATCCGCACGGGCCGCGGTGTTCTCCGGACGGTTGCTCCCGACGCTCTACCTGACGAGTGTCGTTGCGGCCGTATCTGTCCTGGCGCCACTGCTCCCGGGGTTGTTCGGCGTCGGACCTGGTTACCTCCTGTACCGGGACGCAGTGTCGACGCCGCGCACCCACATCACCGACACCACGCTGGGCATCGGCGACCTGCCGCCGCGCGCGGTGCCGCAGGACTGGTTCGTCGCAATGGCGTCGACGGTCGTCGACGGCGGCACGGTGGTCACCGCGATTCTGCTGGCCGCCTTGATTTTCGCCGGGGTCGGTTTCGGCCGGCTGGCGTTCCGGCTCGTCCCCGGTGCCGGACGTGCAGGTGCGGTCGCCGCAGCTCTTGCGGCGATCTGGAACCCCTACGTCGCCGAACGGCTCCTGCAGGGGCACTGGAGTCTGCTGGTCGGATACGCCACCCTGGGCTGGATTCTCGTTGCGGCGTCGGAACTTCGGGACCGACGCGACACGGCGCGGTTCCTCCGGCTCGGCGGACTGCTGGCGGCCGCCGGACTGACGCCAACAGGTTCGGTACTCGCCGGGGTCGTGCTGGCCGTGGGGCTCAGCTGCCGTCCGGTCGGACTGCACCCTTCGTTCGTGGCCGCCGGCCTGTGGGTTCTGAGCGCGCTGCCGTGGGTCGTGACGGCCATGATCAGCGATGCCACCACCACTTCCGCCCGCGTCAGTGTCGAAGCCTTCGGCCTCCGGTCGGAGCCGGGACTCGGTCCGGTGGGAACCGTGCTGTCCCTGGGCGGCATCTGGAACGCCGATGCCGTGCCCGCCAGTCGCACCATCTGGTGGGCGGCGATCGCGACGCTGTGCCTGTTCCTCGTGATCGCGGCCGGTGTCATCTGCCTCGTGCGGCGTCGGACATCACTCGATCCGCTGGTCCGCGGTATCGGCGCGCTGACCGTCGCCGTCGTACTCGTGCTGATCTTCAGCTCCTTCGGCCCGGGAGAGTGGTTGTTGGAGTTCGGGGTCGAGCACGTTCCCGGTGCCGGCCTGCTCCGCGACACCCAGAAGTTCTCCGCGCTGCTCGTCCCCGGGGTCGCGCTGGCCGTGGCCGGTGCGGTCGCGGCGGCCTGTAGGCGGGTGCCGGCGGGCTTCGCGTTCGTCGGGGTCGTGTTGCTCGCCGTGGCGCCGCTGCCCGATCTCGCCTGGGGTGCGGGCGGTTCGGTGCGGCCGGTGGCCTACCCCGACGACTGGGCCGCGGTGGCAGAGATCGTGCCCGGCGACCAGGGATCGGTCGCGCTGTGGCCCGCGGACACCGTGCGGCACTACCGTTTCGCGGACGGCGTCTCACTCGATCCCGCGGCGCGGATGCTGCGGGCCCCGGTGATCGAGTCGGGTGCACTGACCGTCGACGGCGAGGTCGTCGATCCACCGAACGAGCACGCTGCGGCTGTGGCGTCGGCGCTCGAGGCCGGCGGTTCCCCCGACCATCTCGCGGCGCTCGGCGTGGGTTGGGTTCTCGTCGAGAACGATTCCCCGCCCACCCGGCTCGCAGCGGACGCGCGGCTCGTCCACAACGGAGACGATCTACGGCTGTACCGGGTCGACGCCCCGGCCGATCGTGGAGCGGGAGCCGCCGATCGGGCTCTGGCGATCGCCGCGCACCTCCTGTGGGCGGCGATGCTGCTCGCCGGCGTCGCAGGGGCGGTCGTCGTCAGCGCGCGAGAACGGCGTCGAACGTCTCGATGAACCCGTCGCAGGTGGCGGCCCAGGAGTAGCGGCCCGCGCGGACCCGCGCGTTGTCCCCGAGTCGCTGGGCCTCGTCCGGGTTGTCGATGAGTTTCCGTGTGGCGCTGACCAATTCATCGACCCCGTCGACGAGGAGACCGGTGTTGCCGTCGTCGATGGAGTCGGTGAGACCGACCGAGCTGCGGTAGCCGATGGTCGGGACCCCGTGCTGCGCGGCTTCGACGACTGCCAGACCCCACCCCTCTTTGCGGGAGGGCATGAGGTGGACCCGGGCCCGCGAGAGCAGCTCGTGCTTGCGCTCCTCGCTGACATGGCCGTGGAAGGTGACCGCGTCGTCGACCTCGAGTTCGGTTGCCGCCGAGCGCAGTTCGTCGGACCACCAACCGCCGCCGATGACGTCGAGTTCGACGTCGATTCCGGACCGTCGCAGCTGCGCCAGGACCGTCAGCGCGTCCTCGACCTGCTTGTGCGGCACCAGGCGCGACAGGACACACAGACGCACCGGCTCGGTACCGGTGCCGGAGGACTGCGCGGCGAGAACCGCTTCCGCGGGTACGGGGTCGATGCCGTTGCGCACGACGGAGATCCGATCTGCATCGACGCCGAGCGCCACGAGTTCGGTCTTCGACGGCGTGGACACCGTGACGTAGCGGTTCCGGCGATGAATCCTCGGCGAGAGCCGGGACTCGATGAACCATCCGATGTGCCCGAGCAGCCGACCGGCGACCGGCCACTGCTCGCGGTGACAGTGATGGACCAGCACCACGGTCGGCGCCGAGGCGACGGCGGTCGCGAAGAACGGCACCCCGTTCTGGGTGTCGACGACGACCTCCGGACGGCAGTCCCGGAGCGGCCCGAAGCCGAGACGACCGGCCAGGATCGTCGTCAGCATGCGCGGATACACGGTGATCCGCCCGCCGGCACGCACAAATCGCATGCCGTCGCGGTACTCCTCGTCGGCCGCGCCCGGATATGCGGAGGTCAGAAAGGTCACGCGTGCGCCGCGTCGGGCCAGTTCGGCGCCGACGCGTTCCAGATAGGTCTCACTGCCACCGCCCTGAGGGTGGCGGGTATCCCGCCAGCACAGCAGCAGGACGTCGGAAGGTACGCGCATCGCACGACAGCCTACCGCCGAGTAGCTGATGATCTGCCGAGACTCCGGTCGATTAGAGTTTCCCGACGATGACGACCACGACTTCCGGCCGCGACCGTATGGCCCGGCTGGCCACCCTGCGGCGCGCGGCCGGGCTGCTGAACGACTTCCGGTACGAGCAGTCCGATCCCGCCCGCTTCTACGGCGCACTGGCGACCGACACCGCAGAGATGGTTGAGGCGTTCGTCCCCGACCTCGACGGCGGCGTGATCCTCGACGTCGGCGGCGGTCCCGGCTACTTCGCCGACGCCTTCCGCGCACGGGGTGCGCACTACATGTCGGTCGAACCGGACCCGGCGGAGATGCATGCCGGTGGTCTCGAACACCGCGGGTCGGTCCGCGGGTCGGGCCAGAACCTGCCCTTCGCCGACGACTGCATCGACGTGACGTTGTCGTCGAACGTCGTCGAACACACGTCGACGCCGTGGGAGATGGCCGACGACATGCTGCGCGTGACCCGCCCGGGCGGCGTCGTCATCATCAGCTACACGCTGTGGTGGGGTCCGTTCGGCGGCCACGAGATGGGTCTCACCCATTACCTCGGCGGGCACCGCGCGGCGCGTCTCTACACGCGTCGTCACGGCCATCCGCCCAAGAACCTCTTCGGGACGTCGCTGTTCGCCGTCCACGCGACCGACGGCCTGCGCTGGGCGGAATCGGCGACCGATCGGGCCGAGTTGCTGGCCGCCTTCCCCCGCTACATCCCGCGCTGGATGTGGTGGGTCATGCGCGTCCCCGGCCTCCGCGAGGTGCTGGGCACCAACCTCGTGCTGGTGCTGCGCAAGCGGTAGGCCCTGGTTTCGATACGGCTCGTCGCAAGCTCCT
>NZ_BAHE01000060.1 GCF_000298235.1 Gordonia namibiensis NBRC 108229 | reverse complement strand
GAAGGATGCGTCTCGAAGGGCAGCTGCCGCCCGCCTACCGTGCCGCGCAGCAGGAACACCGCCGCCACACCGGCTGCCGCGGTGATGACCACCGCCGCCCACACCGCGTTGTGCAGGCCGTCCATGAACACCTCCTGGACTGCGGCACGGACCGTGTCGCTCATCGCGGTGGGCACCCGGCCGGCGACCTCGACCCCGGCCATCACCGATTGCTCCGCGGTCGCAACCACCTCTCGGGGTAACCCACTGCCCGACAGCCGATCCCCGATGCCGGCGACATAGGCCGAGGTCAGGATCGAACCGAGCACCGCGACGCCGAGGGTGCCGCCGATCTCGCGGGTGGTGTCGTTGACCGCGCTCCCGGCACCTGCCTGTTCGGGACGCAGCGCATCCATGATGAGCTGCGTGCAGGGGCCCGAGATGAACGCCAGACCGGCGGCCATCAACGACATGGCCCAGATGATCAGTTCCCAGTATCCCGATGTCCGCGAAGACAACTCGACGAGGGCGAACCCGCCGGACATCAGGAAGGCACCCGTCACCGCGACGTAGCGCGCCCCGAACCGGTGCGACAGGACCATCGCCACCGGCGACAGCACCGCCATCACGATGGCGAACGGCAGGGTCCGCACACCGGCGGCGAGCGGGCCGTATCCCTTGACCGCCTGGAAGAACTGGGTGATCAGGAAGATGAACCCGAACAGGGCGAAGAACGCCACACTGATCATCCCGGCGGCAGTGGCGAAGTGCCGGTTGGCGAACAACCGCACGTCGAGGATGGGATGGGCGATCCGCAGCTGGGTCACCACGAACACGGTCAGGATCGCCAGAGCAGCAACGATTCCTAGGATCGTGCGGGGCTCACCCCAACCGACGTGCGGTGCTTCGATCAAGGTGTACGTGAGCAACCCCAGACCCGCGACCGAGAGAGCCACCCCGGCGGCGTCGAACCGGGGCACCGCCAGCGGTCGGGTACCGGGCACCACCGTGAGGATGACGGCGAGCGCGACCAGTCCGAACGGGACGTTGACCCAGAACACCGACGTCCACGAGAAGTGTTCGAGCAACCAGCCACCCAGCACGGGACCGATGGCGACGGCGATACCGGAGACCGCCGCCCAGATACCGACCGCCGTCGCGCGTTCCCTGGTGTCGACGAAGATCGTCGTGATGATGGCCAGCGTCGCCGGGAACACCAGTGCCGCAAAGAGTCCCAGACCACCTCGGGAAGCGATGAGCTGTCCGAGGTTCTGCGACGACGCCGCCAGGACCGACACCCCCATGAAGCCGATGACACCGGTGAGGAGCATCCGCCGGTGACCGAACCGGTCGCCCAGATAGCCGCCGGTCAGGAGGAGGCCGGCGAACACGAGCGTGTAAGCGTCGACGATCCATTGCAGGCCGGAGATCCCGGCGTCGAGGTCGCGGGCCAGCGTCGGCAGGGCGACGTTGACGATCGTGTTGTCGATCATGACCAGCAGTTCGACAAAGCTGAGGGCGCCGAGCGCCCACCAGCGTGAGCCCATACGTCCAGTACGCATCGGCATTCTCCTGTTCCGTGAGCGAAGGTTCGGATATGGAACGCCGTACCACTGTTGTAGAACAACGTTCTATTCAAGAAGAACACCGTTCTAGTAGATTGTCAATATGTCCCCCGCAAAGCCGCGCACCCGAACCTCAGCCGCCGAGATCCGTTCATCACTGATCCGAGCCGGCCGCACGATCCTCGAGCGGGACGGCGAGGCGGGGCTGACCGTCCGGGCGGTGGCGGCCGAGGCGAAGGTCGCGCCGATGGGCGTCTACAACCACTTCGACGGCCGCGACGGGCTACTGGATGCCCTGGTCACCGACGGTTACGCCGAGCTGGGCCGTGCGGTGGCCGCCACCGACGACGATCCATCCACGCGTCTGCGGAGCTCGGGGCGCGGCTACCGTCGCTTCGCCACGTCGAGTCCGGTGGTCTACGGGCTGATGTTCTCGGCCCGGTACACACCAGAGCTCGAGGTCGCGGCTCACGCCTTCGAGGTACTGGTCGACGTCATCCGCTACGGTCAGGTCGCGGGGGTGGTCGCGGCGGGCGACCCGACGACGCTCGCGATGCAGACGTGGTCGGCGGTGCACGGGGCGGTCAGCCTGGAACTCATGGGCGCACTGCCACCGGACGTCGAAGCCGACACGAACTACGAGAACGTCCTGGACTTCATCGCGCGGGGCCTGCGGGCACAGCCCGACGAGTGATCCCCTGTCCGACCGATCCCCTACCGACTACGGCAAGACGATCGGCGGTAGTCCGGGGATCGGGTTCGGGATCGTCACGCCGCGCTGCGGCCGCGGTGCGCGGGACCTGGGCCGTGGTGAGGGTGCCGGCTCGTTGGTCGTCACGGGTGGTGGCGGCGGCGTGTAACGCTGCGCCGGTTGACGCGCCTCCGCGAAGATCGCGGGGTCGGCGTACTCCTGGGTGGTCGGGGCCGTCGTCGTCGGCGTGGTCGGACCGGAAACCGGTGCCGGCGAGGACTCGTTGCTCCCCGCGGCCACGGCGACCGCGACTCCGATGACGGCGAGTGCGCAGACCAGTGCCACGCCCGCCAACAACCGCGTCGCCGGGATCTTGCGCCGAGGACCAGACGGCATCGGTTCGGTCTGATGGACGGTCGGATATGGCTCCGGTGCAGGGATGTTCGCGTGCGGCGGCATGACCGGGCCCAACACGTGCTCGTCGGCAGGCTCGGGTTCCCGAACCGGAGTGGGCCCGGAATGCGCCACCAGGGCACCGAAAGCCGTTGCGGGAACCGGGTCCGCCGGTTGCGTGAACGGCGACCGGTAATTCTGGTCAACACCGACGATCGGGAAATCGCCTGAGCGGCCGGGGCTTCCGGCCCGCGCGCCGAAGGGCAGCGAGAGCTTCTCGGTGGGGGCGTCATCAGGTGCGATCCGGGTCACGACTCGATCGTCGTCCCCGGGTACCGGCTCGGCCGGGTACGGACCGTCGGTCGTCGCGGCGGCCTCGACGGAGTGAGTGCTGCCGCTGTCGTCCGCGGCGGCATGGTTCGCGTCATCGCCGGTGAGGGAGACGCGCTCACCGCATTCGGCAACGTCGGCACCGGCATCATCGGCATCTGTGTCGCTGACGTCGGGTTCGGAGGCGTCGGGTTCGGAGGCGTCGGGTTCGGAGGCGTCGGGTTCGGAGGCGTCGGGTTCGGAGGCGTCGGGTTCGGAGGCGTCGGGCTGCGCAGTGGCGGCTTCGGCCGGGGCGTCGGCCGCCGGTCCCCCGACGGGCGTCGACGGGTCATCGGCGGCCGCGTCGCTGGGGTCGTCAGCAGTCACTTCTGGCTCGGACTCCCGCCGGGCGCCGTCGAGCGGCCCGGTTGGTTCTGCGGCGGTCAACGGACCGGGAGCGGCGTCGACGATCGGTACCGGTACGGCTTTCGCGATCCCGTCGCGGAGGCCGGGCCACACGCCGAGGCCGTCGGTGATGACGACGGCATGGGCCTGCGCTCCGGCCACCGCTGCGCGAGCCAACTCTTCACCACGCGCGATGAGCGCACCACCGGCCTCCTCGACATCTCGCCGCGCCATCCGGAACAACCGAATGTGACGGCGTCCCATCAGAAAGGTGCCATCGGAATCCTGCAGTCGTTCACGTCCGCGCGAGATGAGCTCGAAGAGCTCGTCCTGCCACTCGGGCGTCGTCGGCGATTCGACCCGTCCGATCCGGGTCAGGTGGTCGGCGATGGCACGATCGAGCGCTCCGAGCGAGAGCGCGGCGTCGGCATACGTGTCGGCGACCGTGCCGCGGGAGGTGTCGAATCGTCCGACCGACACGCACCCGTTCCCGTCGAGCCCCATGAGGACCACTTGAGGGTCGCCGTCCAGACCGCGCAGACGGAGCTTGGACCGCACGTCGTCGAGCACCGCGGGCTCCACTGGGCGCTCTGCTGCCGCAGAGGCCGGTCCCACAGCCGCATCGAACACCGTGTCGGTCATCTGATAAATCCTGCACTTGTGTGCACCTCGCCCAGCACGCCCCCACGGCGAGAAGGTGCCCCCTGATCAAATCGCGGGGTTCAACCTAACACGTGTACGGAGGGAACCGCTTTCGACGACGAGCCGTTCACCTGCGTGAACGAACTGGTTGTCTCAGTTTTTCGGGCTGGCACCGGTCCGCCGAGCGCGCGGTAATCCCATCCGGCCGACCGCCAGGCCTGGGAGTCGAGGCAGCGTCGGGCGTCGACGATTCGCTTGTGGCGCATCACCGGCGCCAGCTCGTCCGGCGACATGTGCACGAACTCCGCCCATTCGGTTGCGACGACGACGACATCCGCACGATCGCAGGCCGCGCGTGCCGAGGCGGCATAGCTCAGCATCGGTTGCACTCGGCGCGAGTTGTCCATCGCCTGAGGGTCGAACACGGTGACCGATGCACCGTCGAGCGCCAGACGGCCGGCGACGGCGAGCGCAGGAGAGTCCCGGACGTCGTCGCTCTCCGGCTTGAAAGCCGTTCCGAGTACGGCGACGTTACGGCCCAGCACCTCTCCCCCGAGCGCTTCGGCCACCAATTCCGCGGCGGCGCTGCGTCGACGCATGTTGATGGCGTCGACCTCGCGCAGGAACCCCACCGCGCGAGGGGCACCCATCTCATCGGCTCGTGCTGTCAGTGCCCGGATGTCCTTGGGCAGGCAACCTCCGCCGAAACCCAACCCTGCGTTGAGGAAACGCCGCCCGATCCGGGCGTCGTGCCCCATCGCGTCGGCGAGCGTGCCGACGTCGGCGCCGGCGATCTCGCACAGTTCGCTCATCGCATTGATGAACGAGATCTTCGTGGCGAGAAACGCGTTGGACGATACCTTGACGAGTTCAGCTGTGGCCCAGTCGGTCTCGATGAACGGGATTCCGGTTTCGAGGACCTCGCGGTAGATGTCCCGGACCACCTGACCGGCCAGGGATTCCGCCTGCGGGGCCTCCGGGTCGTCGACGAGTCGCCCGACGCCGAGGACCATCCGGTCGGGCGAGAGGGTGTCCTCGACGGCGAAGCCCTCGCGGAGGAACTCCGGGCTCCACGACAGCTCGACGTGAGCTCCCGGCGCGCAGAGTTGCGAGATCCTTTGTGACAGTTCCTCGCACGTGCCGACCGGGACGGTCGACTTGCCGATCAGAACGTGCGTACCCCGGAGCGTGGGCACGAGCGCATCGACGGCCGCGTGGACGTGGGACAGGTCGGCGCGGTGACCACGCACCTCTTGCGGGGTGCCGACGCCGATGAAATGGACCGAGGCGTGGTCGGCGGCGACGGAATGGTCGGTGGTGAAGCGCAACCGACCGGCGTCGAGGTTACGGCGGAGGATGTCGGCGAGCCCGGGTTCGAAGAACGGGACGTCGCCGGCCTGCAGACGTTCGACCTTCTGTGGGTCGATGTCGATACCGACGACGTCGTGTCCGAGTTCGGCCATGCAGGCCGCGTGCGTCGCGCCGAGATAGCCGCAACCGATCACCGTGAGCTTCATGGTTGCAACGATTACCCAGGTGGGCCTGCCGCCAACCAACCGTGGCGTGGCGGGTGGTGATCGGGTAGGTGAACGTCAGTCGACCGCCGCCGGTTGAGTAGGCGAGGAACCTGCGACGAGCCGTATCGAAACCTGTCGCGCAGTCAGTCGTTCTTGATGAAGTTCAGGTACGCCTTGGACGGGGTGGGGCCGCGTTGTCCCTGGTATTTCGAGCCGACCTTTTCGCTGCCGTAGGGGTGCTCGGCCGGGCTGCTGAGTCGGATGAGGCACAGCTGGCCGATCTTCATGCCTGGCCACAGTGTGATCGGGAGGTTGGCGACGTTGGAGAGTTCCAGGGTGATGTGGCCGGAGAAGCCGGGGTCGATGAAGCCGGCGGTCGAGTGGGTGAGAAGGCCGAGGCGACCGAGCGACGACTTTCCTTCGAGGCGTCCGGCGAGGTCGTGGGGCAGGGTGCAGACCTCGAGGGTGGAGCCCAGCACGAACTCACCCGGGTGCAGCACGAACGGCTCACCCTCTGTCGGTTCGACGAGGGTGGTGAGTTCGTCTTGACGTTGGGCCGGGTCGATGTGGGTGTACCGGGTGTTGTTGAACACGCGGAACAGACTGTCGAGCCGGACGTCGACGCTGGAGGGCTGGACGAGCGCAGGGTCGAATGGATCGATGGCGAGGCGCCCGTCAGCGATCTCGGAGCGGATGTCGCGGTCGGAAAGCAGCACGTGTCGAGGTTATCGAATGGTCAGGGTGGATCTGCGGCGGTATCCGACGGCCCCGCCTTCTCTGCCTCGACCCGCGTGCCGAACCGGCGTCGGCAGGCGTCGGCAGGCGTCGGCCCGCATCCGGCTGAGTACCTCGCCGGTGCGGTGGGCGCGGTTCACCCGTGGCGTCTGATCCGGGTGTGATCGCGGCGGGTGCCAGACGACGCGACCTGCGTCGACCCCGTCTGCCACGATGGTGGTCGCCCACTGGTCCTCGCGTGCGCCGACCGCCCGGTTGTGCGCGCCGCATGTGGTGGTCAGGTTGTCGATGTCGGTGGGGCCGTTCTCGGCGGCCCACTCGATGACGTGGTGGAGTTCGGAGTCGAAGGACGAACGAGTGCAGCGTGGGCACGTGCAGCCGCCGTCGCGGCCCACTGCGGCGATCCGCTGCGCTCGGGATGCCAGGCGCTTCGAGCGCCCGAGGTAGAGGACCTCGGCGGTGTTGTCTCGAAAGACCTCCAGGTGCTGCTGCGCTTCGGCGGCGAGTTCGACGGCATCTTTGATCGGGAGCAGTGCGCCTGTCGCGGTGCGCGCGGGAGCTCCGGCACGCTCTCGGAGCGCTGACTCGGTGATCGTGACGATGACGTGCGGTGGCAGTCCGTGGTGAGAACCACCGAGGGCACCGCCGTCGAGGACACAGCGCAGCAGTGCGCTGAATGCGTCGTGGTTGCGTTTCTCGGTCGAGCGGTCGTCACGCTCGGCGGCTGCCGCGAGGGCTTCGGGGTCGGCCTTCGCCGGGTCTCCGATGGGTGACGACGGATCGTCTGGGTTGTTCATGCCCGGCGCTGCCCACACCGCCAGCACGACGTCGAGCATCGCCCGCGTCTTGGGGTCGAGCGTCGCCGTCAGTGTGGACATCAACTGGGCGTCCTGCGGCCCGAGCCGCATGCCCCTCATGCGTGCACGGTCGCGGTCGTCGGTGAGAGTTCCGTCGGGGTCGAGGTGGGCGAGGATGCGTGCGCCGAGTTCGCGGAGCGAGGCCGGGTCGTACTCGCGGGCGTAATGGGCGAGCGTCGCCTCCGCGGCTTCGCGGTCTGCAGCGTCGACGCCGGCCGGGATCTTCCGCATCACCTCGACGATGACGTCGACATTTCTACCCGAGATACCGCCGTCGGCAACGCCTTTCGCGGTTTCCGCGAACCTCGGTTCGAGGGCTTCGCCCTGCATGTCGGGGAACTTGCCGATCGCCCACACACGGTTGAGGAGCCGGTTGGCCTCACCCCTGCGGTTGAGCACGCTGGTGACGAAGTTGGTCACCGTCTGGCAGCCGACCTTGCGGTATGCGGAGCGCTCGTCGATGGCAACCATGTGGTCGGCGAAGAGTGACAGCATGCGACGCTCGGCACGCTCATGCTCAATCGCGACCTCGAGCAGGTCGGTATCGGAGCAGGCTGTGGACGCCGTCTCGCTGATCTCGTCCAGCAGTGCGTGCAGACGCTCGTACTGGTCGAGAAGAAGTGGTTGTGGTGCAGATGGCTCGCCGAAAGCCATGATCAAACCCCCGTCATCATGGCTAACTCGAAACTATGTTCGAGTCTACGTGTGTCCCCGCAGGTGCGCAACCGTTCTGCGAAGAATTTTCGCGCCGCTCGCGGAGACCCCGACCCCGGTTTGCTAGGCTTTCGGTCGCGAGCCCAGCGCTCGCGCGCCGATGTAGTTCAATGGCAGAACATCAGCTTCCCAAGCTGAATACGCGGGTTCGATTCCCGTCATCGGCTCCACACGTACCGGTGCGCCTTCAGACGGCGCCGCGCGTATCGCGAGCGACCAAATTGGCGCGCATGGCATTTCAGGCCTCCTTCGGTGTCCGACGTCATCCTGCATGCAGACTCGACTCTTCTCCGTCCGACTCGGCAGCCCCGGCGGACCAAAGCCGGTCCGCCGGCGACGATTCCCCTGGTAGACCCTGGACGACCCTGCGAATCGATCTCTACCCGTTGCGGAGATGTATACAACCGGCTAGCGTGTTCGACGTGAGAGTGTTGCGTGTCACACGGCCGTAACATGACGAAACACCCTCACGGACTCGTAATCAGGTTCTCCATCAGGGACTTAGCGTCCACCCCGCTCAACGTCGAGCGCAGGAGACCGTCGTACAACCAGCCCTCGGTGTACACAATCATCTCAATATCTAGGAAGAAGGCCACCGGATGGATTCAGTGTCCGTTCCTGCCGTTGCCGCCTCGATCGCCGTCATGGTGCTCGGCGGCGGTGCGCCCCTGGCGGCAGCGCTCATCCTCAACTGGCGCGACCGGGTCAAGTCGAAAGGCGCCGACCAGTGAGTTTGCAGACAGTCTTCACCATTCTGATCGCGGTCTACTTCGTCCTGATCCTCGTAGTCGGACTACGTAGCAACAAGAAGATCAGCACGTCGTCGGACTACAGCGTCGCCGGCCGAAACATGGGTCCGGTCCTGGGCACGATGACTTTCACCGCCACTTACGTTTCCGCCCTCACCGTGATCGGTTTGGTCGGCTCGGCGAATGGCATGGGACTCGCGTTGGTCCCGTACACGTTCGTCGGCCTCGGCTGCGGATTGTTGTTCCTCGTACTCTTGTCCAGTCGGGTCCACCGGGCCGGCCGCACGTCAGAGAGCGTCCCGGAGTTGCTGGGAAAGCGCTACGGGGACAAGACTGTTCGCGTCACGTCGGCCGGAACCATCGTCATCGCCTACTTCGTGTACCTGATCGCCCAGCTCTTCGCGGTCGGCATCCTGCTCTCCACGACGATCGGTTTCAAGGTCTGGGCCGTGATCCTGGTGGTCGGCACCATCTTCGTGCTCTACACCCTCACCGGCGGTATGCAGGCCGTCGCCCGAACCGATGCCTACCAGCTCGTGGTGCTGGTCGCGGCGGTGCTGCTCACGCTCGTCCTGGTCGTCACCAAGGTCGGCAGCGACGGTTTGAGCTGGAGCGACGGCCCCGGCCTGTCGCAGTTCCTCGGCGGTCCGGTACCGAGCGCGATGCTCGCCTTCGGCTGGGGCCTCTCGTGGGGGCTCGGCGTCGCCTGCATGCCGAATTACCTGCAGCGCATCCTGTCCTGCCCGGACGTCCGGACCACGCGACTGGTTCTCGGCTGGGGCTCGGCCATCTCCTTCTGGCTGGTGAACGCGCCCATCCTGGTCATCGGCATCGGTATCGCGATCATCGACCCGACCATGACCGGCGACTCGGCACTACCGTCGTTCCTGCTCACGCACGGCGGCACGATCATCGCGGCTCTCGCCCTGACCGGCCTGATCTCCGCGGTGATGTCGACGACCGACTCGCTACTCCACGTCATGGGCGTGTACTTCGGACGCGACATCCTCTGCACTCTGCGGAAGATCGATGATGACGCAACAGCATTGAAGCTCGCCCGGATCTCCACCGGTGCGATCGGCGCGCTGGCCGTCGCCACGGCCACCTACATGTCGTTCAGTCCGCTGCCGCTGATCCTCACGTTCGCGTCCTACGCCGTTTCGCTCCTCGCCGCCGGACTGTTCGTCCCGCTCTTCATCGGCCTGCTCTGGCCGGGGGCGTCGAAGACCGGTGCCGTGGCGTCAATGGTTGTCGGCGTCATCGTGCTGATCGTGTTCGAGGTCCTGCGCAAACAGGGCGTCATCGAGCTTCACGGCATCGTTCCCACGTTGGTGTGCGCGATCATCGCGATGATCGTCGGATCGTGGTGGGACGGCCGCCGGGCCGTGTCGACGACACCGCAGTCCGATGAGGTGGAACAACCGGTCGCCGTTCCGACGGTGTGATCGACCCGCGGCCGGGCTGTCGTCTCGCAGAGAATGCGACACGGCAGCCCGGCTGTGTCATGTGCCCACCCCGCCGTCCACAATCGTGAGATGCCGAGCGGAACATCCTCACACGGCAACTCCTCCCGGGACGGTTCGACGATCCGGGAGGAGGCCGTCGCCGACTGCGCGATGACCGATCGCCCCACGCATTACCTGCAATGGTGGCGCAGGCTGGTCGACGTCCCCCGACGCTGACCCGTTCGGCGAACACGCTGCGTCACCCCTGTTGATCCCCGGGTCACACAAATCCCGGCCCGGGGAATGCGCCCACCGCGACCACCGTTGCGCGAAGAGTCAACGACATCGTCGGAAGAGGTACAGCATGAAGATCGGGATCATCGGAGCAGGATTCATCGGCGGAACGCTGACTCGCCGGCTGACCGAACTGGGACATGAGGTCCGCGTGTCGAATTCGCGTGCGCCCGAGACGCTTTCGGAGCTTGCGGAGGAAACCGGCGCTACAGCCGTGTGGGCAAAGGACGCAGCCGAGGACGCCGATCTCGTCATCGTGTCCATCCCGCAGAAGAACACCCCTGACCTGGCCCCGGGCATCCTCGACTCCCGCAAACCGGGCGCTCCGGTCATCGAGACCAACAACTACTACCCGCAGCAACGCGACGGGAAGATCGAGGCCATCGAGAACGGCACCCCCGAGAGCGTGTGGGTGTCCGAGCAGCTCGGGGTGCCCGTATACAAGGTGTTCAACGGGATCTACTGGAAGCACCTGCTCAAGAAGGGTCTCCCGGACGGCGCCGAGGGCCGGATCGCACTGCCGATCGCCGGCGACGACCCGGACGGCAAGACGATCGTGTTCGCCATCGTCGACGAGCTCGGTTTCGACCCGGTCGACGCCGGGCCGCTCGCCGAGTCGTGGCGTCAGCAGCCGGGAACACCCGTCTACGGCAAGGATTTCGGCGTCGACGACACGCTCGCCGCACTCGAGGAGGCGTCGCCGGAACGCACCCCGGAGTGGCGCGCGGCCTGACCGCTGCCCCCGGCCTGACATCCAGAGTTCCGTGTGATCTCGTGTCCGTTTTCCGGACGCACGATCACACGGAACTCGTCGGCGTTTCAGCGAGAAGATCGTCGACGATGGCGCGCGCGGTGGCCAGCGCCGTCTCGTCCCCGATACGCGCGCCGGTGTTGGCGGCCGCAACCACGGCGTCCAGCTGGAACGCGAGACTGTGCGCATCGCGCCCGGCCAGGTGCCCGTCCTCCTGAGCGCGGCGAATCTCCCTCTCCAGCAAGGTGAACCAGTCCCGACGGTCGGCGTCTATGGCGTCGCGAACAGGGCCGGTGCGGCTGTCGAACTCCACCGTCGTGGCCACCCGGAAACACCCGCCGGGCATCACCGGTTCGCCGATGTAGTCGAACCAGCGGTCGACGAGCGCCCGCAACCGAGGCATCCCCGCCGGCTCCGAACGCGCCGGCGTCACGACATGCTCGATGAACACCTCGCGCGCTGCCTGTACCGCGGCCAGCTGCAGGTTCTCCTTGCTCCCGAAGAGCGTCGCCACGCCGCTCTTGCTGACCCCGAGATCGGTGGCCAGTTTGCCGAGACTCAGCCCCGTCAAGCCTTCCGCCGACGCCACGTCGGCCGCGTGACGAGCGATCGTCGCGCGCGCCCGGGCACCCTTGATCAGCCGCTGGTCGGAAATCTGCGTCGCATCAACCACCCCCTCATCTTGGCACCCAGGCCTTGCTATGTCGAACGAACGGTCGTACGTTAATCAATACGCACGACCGTACGTTCTTTTTGGAGGTAGCGATGACCGTCGAACAGATGCCGTCCGAGGCGGGGACACTGACCGAGGCGAACGACCCGATGCTGCTCAGCGAGGCCGCAGCTCGCGAACTGCTCAGAGGTGCACCGTGGCAGCGGTTCGCCGTCCTCGGCGACTCGGTCGCCGCCGGCACCGGCGATCCGTGGCCCGGTTACGCCGACGTTCCATGGGCGGACCGGCTCGCGGCAACGATGACTGCCGTGCGTCCCGACCTCGTCTACCTCAACACCGGCGTCTACAGCGCGACGATCGATCAGGTTCGCCGCGAACAACTCTCGACGATCCTCGACTTCCAACCCGACCTCGTCCACGTCTCCTGCGGCGGGAACGACCTGTTCTACGGTTCGGATCTGACAGACATCGAACGGGATCTCGACTCCCTGTGCGCCGTCCTCGCTGCCAGTGGTGCGCAACTGTCCCTGTTCACGCTCGCCAACGCGTTCACCGACCGGCTACGCCGCTTTCAGCCGAGCTTCGCTGCTTACGCCGACATCGTCCGACGCGTCGCCGCCAACCATGATGCGATCCTCACCGAGTTCTGGGACCACCCCGCGCGCCTACGCGCGAACTGGCTGAGCGCCGACCGTATCCACCTCACGAAAGCCGGCCACGCAGTGGTCGCGACCGAGGTCACCCGGTCGCTGGGCCGAGCGATCCACGGTGCATGAAATGGCGCGCGCGTTGTCGAAAACGCTGTGACGCAACATCATCGACGCTTCGGGCGCACCCCGGGCTTCTTACGTCCGCTCTTCCCCGGGATCTTGCCCGCGGCCTCGCGCGCGGCACGCTTCGCGGCGGCCTTCTCCTTGGCCGACCGTTTCGGCGCAGGTTCGGACTGTCCCCTCGACGATGTCGCCTTGCGGCCGCGCACGATCCCGATGAACTCGTCGGCGAGTTCGGTCGTCGGGGCCGGCCACAGCAGGCCGACGGTGCCGGTCGGCGCGTCGGTGACCGGGCGGTAGACGAGATCCTTGCGGTGGTGCAACCGCGCCAGCGACTGGGGCACCAGAAGGACCCCTATGCCCGCGGCGACGAGTTCGATTGCGTCGCCGGTGGTTTCCGGACGGTGCTCGACGGCGGTGCCGGGACCTCGATACGCGGCGTCCTCGCTACGCTCGGTCGGCGCTACTCGGCCAGCAGCAATACCCGCGTCCTCGCTACGCTCGGTCGGCGCTACTCGGCCGGCAGGACCGATGCCGGCGACCGGCTCATCGAGCGGCCACAGGAACTGCTCGTCGGCGAGATCTGCGAGGGTCAGCTCGTCCCCCGCAGTGAGCACGTGATCCTTGGGGACCACGACGACGGTGGTCTCCTCGTACAGTTCGATCGTGTGGTGCGGACCGGCCTCGCCGTGCCGCAGGGCGTCGGGCAGACGCGTGATCGCCATCTGCACATTTCCCTGAGCGACGGCGCCCGCGCACTCGGCGACCTCGAGGGCGACCAGTTCCAGCGGGACGCCGGGCTGCCGCTCCGACCAGATGCGCACCCATTTGCCGGGGGTCACGCCGGGGACGTATCCCAATCGGAACGTCGAAGCCCCGGAATCGCCTGCCCGGTCGGGTGTGGTCACGACCAAAGGCTACCGCCCGATACCCTGGGGCAATGAGTTCGCAGTCGATGAAACCGGCCACCGCCGCCAAGAAGCTGGACGTGTACCTGCCGGCGACCCCCGCGGAGTTCCGCGAGGGTTCCATCACGCGCGCCGAGCTCGCCGCCCTTCAGGCCGATCCGCCGGAGTGGCTGAAGACCCTCCGCGCCGAGGGACCGCACCCGAAGAACCTGGTCGCGGCCAAGCTCGGTGTCTCCAACTCGGCGCTGGTCCGCAACGGGATCACCGAGGCGCTGACCACTGCGCAGATCAACGACCTACTCGCCGAGATGCCCGAGTGGCTCGCCGCCGAGCGCGCCACGCAGGTGGAGGTCCGCCGCGAGGAACGACGCGTCAAGTCCCTCCACGAGGATCGTCGCCGGGACCGCGAGGAAGCCGAGAACCCCGAGGCCTGACCTGTCGGCCAGAGAAGCCCAGCCCCGCCCCAGCCCCGCTCAGGGAACCGACAGCACGCCGTTGCCATCCCGCGTTCCGCCGTCACAGACCGTCTCGGCCCTCGCAATGCCCACAGGCGCCCGGGGATTCACCGACGCAGTGGACGTAGACCTCTGGTGTGACCGTTTCGCGAACTTCACCGATCCATCTTCGTTATCCTCCCAGCGAACCCACCCAGGGTGAATCCCGCGTGAGGAGACCAGAGGTGCCGCGTCGAAACCACCACCGTCGGACGGTGATCGCAGTGGCTGCTGCAATCGGCCTCGTCGGACCCCTGTGCTTCTCCGGAGCCGGTCCCACACCCGCGGCCCCGACCCCGTCGGTCTCCGGCGCGGTGGCCGCCGACGGTCCCGCACGGGCATGGGATGTGCGCGCCTGGATCACCGGGACCGACTCGTCGACGGCACGCAGTGCGGGGGTCGCGCGGTCGGACCGATCCGGTCGCTTCACTCTCCGACCCACCGCACAGCCCAGCGCGGACGAGGCCTTCTACGTGACGGCCACCCCGGCGGGACAACCGAATTCGTTCACGACCCTCGCCACCATCTCACCGACCCTGCCCTCCCGCCTGACCGTGAACGAGCTGACCACCGTCGCAACGGGTTACGCCATGGCACAGTTCGTCGACGACACTCGCATCAGCGGACGGGCACCGGGAGTGCGCAATGCGGCGTCGATGGCCGGCAACCTCGCCGACCCGACCAGTGGCCGGATCGGTTCCACCCTCGCCTCCGCACCGAACGGCGCACAGACGTCGACCCAGGCCGCCTTCCTCTCGCTGTCCAATGCGCTTGCCGCCTGCACGTCGTCGGCCGAGGGATGCGCCGCCCTCCGATCCGCGACGACGACCCCGCTGAGCGGCCGACCGTCGAACATGGTCGAGGCGATGGCCAACATGGCGAAGAGCCCGGAGCACAACCCTGCCGGGCTGTTCGGCGTCGCGCTGCGCAGACCCGCTCGACCCGGCGCGCTTCCGCTCCCTCCCGCCGCCTGGACACTGGCGCTCCGATTCGACGGCGGCGGTGGGCTACTCGCCGGCCCGGGCAACTTCGTCATCGGCGAGGGCGGCGACATCTGGGTCAACGCGAACTACGAGTACAACGCCGATCCGCGAACCCCGGTGTGCGGCAGCAAGTATCTCTTCCGCTTCGGGCCCGACGGCACACTCGTCGGCGGACGCCCCATCACCGGCGGCGGCCTCAGCGGCGCCGGTTACGGCATCACCCGGGACCACTCCGGCGACATCTGGGTCAGCAACTACGGCTTCGCCGCACCGGAACCGGGCTGCCCCGCCGACCGCCAGCCGCCGCACAACTCGATGTCGAAGTTCAGCGCACAGGGTGAAGCCCTCTCTCCGCCCGCCGGATTCACACAGGGGTCGATCAGCTGGCCGCAGGGCATGACCACCGACCGCACCGGATCGGTGTGGACCACCAACTGCGCCACCAACTCGCTGACCGTCTTCCCCGACGGCGACCCGAGCCGGGCCCGCAACATCAAGGTCGACGTCAAGCAACCCTTCCATCTCGTCGACAACGGCCGAGCTCTCTTCGTCAGTGGCCTGCAGAGCAGTTCGATCGCGATGCTCGATCGATCCGGGCGACCGTTGCGCACCCCGATCACCGGACCCCACGTCGACAATCCGCTGGGCCTGGCCACCGATGCCCGCGGCAACGTGTGGATCGCGAACTCCGGGGTGATCACCCTGCCGTGCCCCGACCGTCCCACCGGCACGGGATCATTCGGTTCCGTGTCCGCTCTCGGCCCGACGGGCAAAACCCTCGTCGGGCCGCTGCGCGGTGGCGGCATCACGATCCCGTGGGGCATCACAACCGACGGCGACGGCAACGTCTGGGTCGGCAACTTCGCCGGTAAGCGCGTCTCGAAGTTCTGCGGCGCGAACGCCGCCACCTGCCCGCCCGGCAAGCGCACCGGCGACGCCATCTCCCCGGACGTGACCGGCTACTTCTTCGACGGGCTGGCGCGCAGCACCGGCATCATCGTCGACCCCGCGGGCAATGTCTGGACGACGAACAACTGGAAAGAGGTCCCGCTCCAGACCAACCCCGGCGGACTCCACATCGTCGCCCTGGTCGGTGCCGCGGCCCCGGTCCCGGTGCGCTGACCGGTCCGCAACCGTCGACCCACCACCACACAGACACCGCGCCGGTGATCGCCACCGCGTCCGTGTGTCCGATTTGCGGAACTTTGTCACAGATTTCACTCTAATTCGCGTGACTAACGGAAGCGTGCAGGTCACGCTTGTCATCGCGCCGGAATCGGGGACCAGTGCGAAAGTGGTACTCAGTAACTAGTGTTAGTCACTAACACATGTGGCGCGACCGTCGCATGTCGCATCAACGGTCGGCGCCGGCGCCGGCCCTGCGCTCGAAAACCGAAAGGGTTCACACGCCATGGCGTCGCTTCTGTTCAGGCTGGGGAGTTTCTCCTTCCGGCACAAATGGGCCGTCATCGCGGCCTGGCTGGCCGCGATGATCGCGGTCGTCTCACTCGTCGGCGTTCTCCAGCCGAAATTCGCCCAGGACTTCAGCCTTCCCGGAACCGACTCCGGCACAGCCACCGAGCAGGTCCAGGAGTACTTCCCGCAGGTCATGAAGGAGCAGGAGCGCGCCTCCACGAGCATCCTCGTCGCCGCGGACGACGGCCTGCAGAACCACACCGACCAGATCAACAAGCTGGCCGAGGATCTGCGCACACTGCCCGATGTCATCGCGCCGGAGACCGTGGTGAACCCGGTCGTGGCCGCCGCCGTCGACCCGGCGATCGCCCCGTCGGTCCTCGGTGACAACGGTCGCGTCGGTCTCATCCAGGTCCGTCAGAACATCACGGTCATGGACCTGACGGCCGAGAACAAAGAAGAGCTCGTCAAGATCCTCGACGAGAATCGCGGCAACGGCCTACAGGTCGAGGCCACCGGCGCGCTGATGCAGGTCATGGATCAGGGCGGCGCCGCCGAGCTGATCGGCTTCGCCATCGCCTTCGTGGTCATGATCGTCGCCTTCGGCGCTCTGATCGCCGCATTCATCCCGCTGGTCACCGCCATCGTCGGCGTCGCGATCACCATCATGCTGCTCACGCTCTCGGCAGAGCTGCTCTCGATCAACCAGTCCGCCACCGCCATCGTCACGATGCTCGGCATCGCGGTGTCCATCGACTACGCGCTCTTCATCGTGTCCCGGTACCGAGCCGAACTGAACCGAGGTGGTGATGCGGCCGATGCCGCCGGCCGCGCGGTCGGCACGGCGGGATCCGCGGTCGTGTTCGCCGGTCTCACGGTCATCATCGCGGTCGTCGCCCTCGTTGTCATCGGCATCCCGATCATCACCCAGATGGGTGCCGGCGCCGCCGTCGCGATCTTCATCGCCGTCTCCGCCGCACTCACGCTCATCCCTGCCCTCCTCGGCGCGTTCGGTCGTTTCGCCTTCCGCCCGAAGATCCCGTGGATCAAGCACGCCGAGCAAGCCGAGTCCGGCGACACCCTGGGAGTCCGCCTGGGCCGCACCGTTGTCAAGGCCCCGATCCCGTTCATCGTCATCGGCCTGCTCGCTCTCGCCGCGGCGGCCATCCCGGCCACCAAGATGGAGCTGGGCCTGTCGCTGTCGACCGAGGACGAGGCACCGGCACAGGCGTTGCTGAGCAAGGGATTCGGTGAGGGCATCAACGGCCCGCTGCTCGTCGTCCTGCACGACGACGACGCCCCGATCGCACCCGTCGCCAACGAGGCCGTCAAGCACATCGCCGGCCTGAAGGACGTCGTCAACCCCGAAACCCTCACCTGGATCGGCAACGAGGGCGGACAGAACGGCAACACCGCGCTCATCACCGTGACACCGAAGAGCGCACCTTCGTCCGCGGCGACGCACACGCTGATGGACAACATCCGCGCGTACTCGCCGACCGTCGACAAGGAAGGCGCCGAGCTGCACGTCGGCGGACAGACCGCGATCATGTCGGACCTCTCGCAGAAGCTCGACGACGCTCTGATCCCCTACCTGATCGTGGTCGTCGGCCTCGCGTTCCTGATCATGATCGGCGTCTTCCGCTCGCTCTGGGTGCCGCTGGTCGGCACGGTCGGCTTCATCTTCTCGGTGCTCGCGACCTTCGGCATCACCGTCGCGATCTTCCAGGAGGGCTGGCTCGGGATCATCACGAACACCCAGCCGATCATCTCGTTCCTGCCGATCTTCCTGATCGGCGTTGTCTTCGGCCTCGCAATGGACTACCAGGTGTTCCTGGTGACCCGAATGCGCGAGGAGTACATCCACGGCATGACCGCCAAGGAGGCCATCGTCGCGGGTTACCGGCACGGCGCCCGCGTGGTGACCTCCGCGGCGATCATCATGATCAGCGTCTTTGCCGCGTTCATGCTGTCGCCGGAGACGACGGCCAAGATGATGGGCTTCGCCCTCGCCTCGGCAGTCCTGTTCGACGCCTTCGTGATCCGCATGCTGGTCGTCCCGGCCGTCATCGCCCTTCTCGGCGACCGCGCCTGGACCCTGCCGCGCTGGCTCGACAAGCTCGTCATCAACTTCGACATCGAGGGCGAAGCAGTCCGCCACCGCGGACTCCCGGACCCGGACGACGAGAAGACGCCGGTACCGGCGAGCTGACCGTGTCCACCGCACCACCCACCACCGACGCCCCGGGCAACCGCCCGGGGCGTCGGCCCGGGTTGCGCGAGCAACAGAAGATGCGCACCCGCAACGCCATCCGCGAGGCAGCCCTGCATCTCATCGCCGAACAGGGTTACGCGAAGACGACCGTCGAGCAGATCGCCGAGACCGCCGGCGTCTCCCACACGACCTTCTTCCGCTACTTCCCCACCAAGGAACAGGTGGTGGTCGGCGGAGAACATTTCGAGTCCGAGGCGCGCGCCATCGTCGAATCGATGCCACCCGGACTCGGTCACTTCGACCTCATCCGGCGGCTGTTCACCGAACTCCACCGACTCACCGTCGACGACCCGTGGGTCGGCAATCCGCTTCGGATGCAACTGATCCGGTCGGAACCCCTGCTGCAGAAGACCTTTCAGGCCGAGTCCGAGCGGATGATGACCGGGATGCGGCAGCTCATAGCCGACTACCTCGGCCGCGACGCCGACGACTTCGCCCTCGGCGTGTTCCTCGACGCGGTGGCCGGGGTGACCTTTCGGCTCGCGACCGAAGGTGACGACAACCCAGTGGACCTGCAGATCGAGACAACCCTGCGTGCGATCGACCTTCTCGAGCAGGGTCTTCCGCTCGACTGACCCCCGGCTGCAACCGGAATGCGCCCCTGAAATGCGCCCCTGGAATGCACCCCCGGTAAGCACCCTCCAGAGCGGCGCGGGCGACATGGTGTTGTCGGTCCGGCCATGGAGGGCGTATTTCGGGGGCGGTTCCGAGGGGCGCATTTTCGTGACGCCTTTCGATCCAGTTTCCGAAAGCTGCAGTGCACGGGCATAACCCAACCTACGATGAGCTGATCCGTGCAGGAGGGATCAGCATGCGCCTCACCCGTCGCTTCCAGATCCGGCTCTGGCCACGCGCTCTCGCGGTCTCCGCGCTGACGTTCGTCCTTGTCGCGACGTCGTTGATCGCGGCCTCACCGCCGACGGCCCGGGGTTTCGCCGAGGACATCTGTTACACGCCAGGGGCACCACCCCACAACTGCGCACCGTTGCCGTTCGCCTGCCCGCCGAACAACGGCGACGATCCGTTGTGCGGTATCCGCGGCGCCATCCGTTACGGCTACACGCTGCAGCAACCGCTCGGCGGACGCAGTCTGGTGCACACGGATTCGACGTACATCATGGCGCGCAAGGTGGGCTTCTCGCTGCAGGACGCCTATTGGATCGCCGCCTACAGCGAGGCCACCGACCTCGGTACCTTCGCGCCCCGTGACATGCGCAGCAACAAGGTCCCGCACGCAGCCGCGTTGACCACCAGGGACATCAGCGGCCTCGTGCGCACTCACTTCAACACCGGCGGGTTCCTCTTCCACGTGCTGCCGACGATGCGTGATCCTCGATCGCCGGTACCGAACGGGTTGCGACCCAACGTGAACGATCCGCGGCACGAAGTGATGCTCACCCACATCCGGCGCTGGGCCATGGAAGGCCCCGGCAGCGACGCACCCCTGTGCACCGGCGGTTTCACCGACCGGACCGCACGCGGCGACTTTTCCACCGGAACAACGTGTTACGGCGGTCGCAACCCGGCCCAGATCACCGGCCAGTACAGCGTCGCCTATCCGGTCACCCTCCCCTTCCAGAACGTGACCGGCCGCCAGGTCATCACCGACGGGGTGACCTCGGAGCGATTCGACTCCTACGTCGGTGAGCAGTCGGCCAACGCGCGTATCGGCATCTACATCCACGCACTCGGCGACCGGATCTCGCACCATACGTGCACCGACCGGGCCACGATGACGCCACCGACGCCGCGACACCGCGCCTTCGACATCGACCTGGTCGATCGCGCCTGCAATCAGGGACCGCACGCGGTGCGCCACGAATACGAGACCGGCGTGGACTTCCACGATCTCGCTGCGGAGGACCGCACCACCGAGGCAGCCCTCTCGATGGTCTACGACGAGCTGGTGAACTTCGCCCGTGAGCGCGGGGTGCTGGACCCGGCAGCCACGAGCCCGGCAGCGAAGACCACGGTGGTCACCAACGGCCTGATTCCCGCGCTCGAGCGGCGCAATCCCGAGGCCCGAATCCGCGCGGTGACCGCGGTCGGTTGCGGTCTCGGCGTGCCGGCGTTCCCGGGTAGCCCGTCCTGCTGATCCCGGCGGCCCCGGCGAGTCGCACTAGTCAGCCGAAGCGGCCTCGGACTCGTCCTCGACGTGCAGCAAGGCCTTGACGCGAACATCTCGCGTCCGCTGCAGGTGACGTGTGATCAGGTCGCGCGCCGCGGCGACATCGCGTGCCCGCATCGCGTCGATGATCTGGAGATGCTCGTCGTGGCTGTGGGACAGGTTTCCGGTCTCGGCCAGCGACTGGGTCTCGTAGGTTGCGAGCTGAGAGGTCAAGCGCTCCAACACCTCACAGATGGTGTCATTGCGTGAGGCGGCAGCGAGGACGCGATGCCAACGCCGGTGCAGCTGCCGTGCACGGTCGTGGTCGGCTTCGGCGACGGCATTCTCGTGAACGAGCGTCAGCCTCGCGAAGTCGAGCTCGGTCGCGTGCCGGATCGCCGATTCCACGGCCTCGGCCTCGAGAGCGATACGCACCTGGTAGATGTCGTAGATCTCCTCGGGCGTACGAACCCTGACCACCGCGCCGCGCGGGCCGCGTTCGACGAGACCTTCCGCCTCGAGCCGCAACAGGGCGTCACGCACCGGCGCGCGGGAGACACCGTGCCGGTTGCTGAGCGCGACTTCTTGCAGTGCGCCACCCGGGGGCGGGTTGCCGGCGAGGATCTCCTGCCGGATCACCTGATACAGAGCACCACGCCCACCCGCCGCATCGGCGTTCGATTCGCCGGCGGCCGAACCCGGCGCCGGCTCGAGAACTTCTCGTGGCACATGCCCTCCTATGGCGATGGTCGTGGCAATGGTGTCATCTGCGACATCTCACCGCCGGGGCGGTCTGTCGACCTCGTCGTTCACTGCTTCTACCGGATGCACCTCGGCTTCACGAAGTTCCCGGCCGACAAAAGCTCACGCTGCGCGGAAGTCTTGTCGCAGGCGATGGTAACGCCGTATGAATACGTCTGTCGACATCCGTAGACATATGTTGACGGGCGCTTACCAGCCACTTCCCACCCCGCCCGCGCCGAACCGCCCAAGGTCAGAGGAGACAGCCACGTGAACACGCCGCGTGAGCATCGCACACCCGAGAACTCCCTGATTCTCATCACCACCGCGATGGGCGTCGGGATGCACCTCGGTGCCTGGCGGTACCGGACGGGCGAGGCCTCGGACTATCTCGACCTCGAGTTCTACAAACACATCGCCCGATCGGCGGAGCGCGGCGTCCTGCACGGACTGTTCCTCGCCGACACGCTCGCGTTGTCGGAGGAGAATCTCGAACGGCCCAACCTCGGCGCCCTCGACCCCATCGTGGTCCTCTCCGCACTGGCATCGGTCACCGACCGCCTCGGACTGGTGGCGACGTCGTCGACGACGTTCAACGAGCCGTTCAATCTTGCCCGCAGGTTCTCCGCGCTCGACCACCTCAGCGGTGGCCGGGCCGGTTTCAACGTCGTCACGACCTTCGTGCCCGACGTCGCCGCGAACTTCGGCGCGAGCGACCTGCCCCAGCACGACAACAGGTACGCCCGGGCCGAGGAGGCGATGGACGTCATCACCGCCCTCTGGCACAGCTGGGGTCAGGATGCACTGATCGGCGACAAGACCTCCGGGGTGTTCGCCGATCGCGAGCAGGTTCGGCCCATCAACCATGCCGGACAGCACTTCTCGGTCCGCGGACCGCTCACCCTCCCCCGGACCCGTCAAGGCCGGCCGGTGGTGTTCCAGGCCGGGGCGTCCGAAACCGGACGGCAACTGGCCGCGCGCACCGCCGACGCCGTGTTCACCGTCCAGAACACCCGAT
This sequence comes from Gordonia namibiensis NBRC 108229, assembly GCF_000298235.1. GTDB lineage: Bacteria > Actinomycetota > Actinomycetes > Mycobacteriales > Mycobacteriaceae > Gordonia > Gordonia namibiensis. Next base: position 33,328 of record NZ_BAHE01000060.1, on the reverse strand, counting down.
CGGCGGCATCGGAGTTCCGCGCCGACCTCCGTCGTCGCGCAGAGGGTTTCGGCCGCCATCCGGATTCGGTGAAGGTGCTGCCGGGTCTCGTTCCCGTCATCGGACGAACCCGGGAGGAGGCGCGCGCCCGCAAACTCGCCCTCGACGAGTTGAGCGCCGACGCCGAGCTCCGCAAGCTCGCTCTCCGGGTCGGAGTGCCCGTCGACGCACTGGACCTCGACAAACCACTCCCGGTTGACCTCATCCGCGCGAACCCCTCGTTCAACGCCTCGCACGGATTCCGCGACGCCGTCGTCCGGCTGGCCGTCGAGGAGAACCTCACCGTCCGAGAGGTGCTGTACCGCAACGGCGGTGGGCACGCCCAGGTCGTCGGGACACCTGACGACGTCGCCGACCTGATCATCGACTGGTACCGCAACGGGGCCGTCGACGGTTTCAACCTCATGATCGACGTCCTGCCCGACGGCCTCGACGACTTCGTCGATCTCGTGGTCCCCCGCCTCCAGGATCACGGTGTCTTCCGAACCTCGTACCAGGGCACCACGTTCCGCGACGACCTCGGACTCTCCCCGGTCCTCCAGACCGTGTCCTGACACGGCGCCCCTCATCCCGAACACCCCACCCCCGACCCCCGATCCCCGACCCCGAAGGAGAACTCATGCTGCAGATTTCCCGTATCGATCTCGCCGAGGCGAGGTCGCTCATCGCCGCGGCCACCGAACGCTCGCAAGAGATCGGCGTGCCGATGTGCATCGCGGTCGTCGACGAAAGCGGATACCTCGTCGCGTTCGACCGCATGGACACCGCGAAGATCACCAGCGTCTCCATCGCGATCGACAAGGCCTTCACCGCGGCCGGCGCCCGCAACCACACGTCGTTCTACGGCAAGGTGTCCCAGCCGGACGGACCGGCGTGGGGCATCAACCAGACCAACGACGGCCACTTCAACGTCATCGCCGGCGGAATTCCGATCATCGTGGACGGCAATGTGATCGGCGGTATCGGGATCAGTGGCGGCAACTCCGCCCAGGACGACGACGTCGCGGCCCATGCGGTGAACCGCGCCGGCGTCGGCGAGCCGGTCGAGCTACCGGTGTCGGCCGGGGCACACTGATGGCGTCGAAGTCTCTTCCGGCCGGCATCATCGGCGCCGCGCTGACCCCTTTCACCGAAGACAACCGCGTCGATCGTGCACGCCTCGATCCGTTGCTGGACTTCATGGTCGACCACTGTGACGCGGTGTCGCTCCTGGGTGCCGAGGTCTCCGAGTACCAGATCCTCGGCGAGGCCGACCGGGTCGCGACACTTCGGGCCGCCATCGACACCGTCGACGGACGTGTTCCGGTTCTGGCCGGCGCCTCCTCACCCGATGTCGCCGAGGTCCTTCGGCTCGCCGCGTCCGCGGCGGACGCCGGCGCCGACTTCATCCAGGTCCTCATGCCCCGGCACCCGGGTGGCAACCCGGCGCGGGTGGGCGATCTGGTCGCGTTCTTCGAACGGATCGCGGCGTCGTCGCCGCTTCCGATCGTGGCCTACCACAATCCATCTCAGGGGACCGACACCGATGCCGCGACCATGGTCGAACTCTCGCTGATCGACGGCGTGGTCGGGTTCAAGGAGAGCTCGCGCGACCTGACCAAGATCGGGCGGCTGTGCGCCGAGATCGACTCGGCCGGCCACGCCCGCTACTTCACCACGATGCAGCCGCTGCTCACGACTCTGCTGCTGGGCGGTTCAGGCGCGATGATGCCGCCGCCCGGCACCCTGATCGGCGCACAGGTCGTCGGTGCGCTCCGCGACGGCGATCACGAGCGGGCTGCTCAGTGGCAGCGCCACTTCCGACTGTTCCCCAGCCGGTGGGCCAAGTACGGACTGACCACCACCATGAAAGCCGCGATGGGCGCCCTCGGTCACGACCTGGGCGGTCCCGCAGCACCTTTCGGACCGATGCCCGAAGCGGACATCGAACTCCTCGCACGACAACTCGATTCGTTCGACCTCCCATCCCCACTTGTGGCGCCGGCGACCGACGGCGCCCTCGCGAAAGGCCTGTCCTCGTGACTCATACGCTCACACCCCCGAACACCGAAACCCCAGAGCAGCGCAACGGCAGGCGGCACGCTTTCGCCGGTGCGTACCTCGGCTGGATGTTCGACGGCTACGAGACATTCGCGACCGTGCTCGTGGCGTCGTTCGTCGTCAACGACCTCGTGGGCAAGGATGCCTCGCCGTACTACGTCGGTGCCATCCTCGCGATCACCCTGCTGTCGTGGGCGATCGGCGGTCTCGCATCCGGCGTGCTCGCCGACCGTTTCGGTCGGCGGAAGGTCATGATCGTCTCGATCCTCTGGTACGCGATCTGCGCGGGACTAACCGCACTGGCACCCAGCTACGGCGTCCTCCTGGTGCTCCGCTTCCTCACCGGCCTCGGCATGGGCGCCGAGTGGGGCGGCGGCAGCTCACTGGTCGCCGAGACCGCACCTCCCCGTCGCCGCGGCCTTCGACTCGCGTTCCTGCAGAGCGGCTTCGGCATCGGCTTCCTCATCGCGACCGGTGTCTGGCAGCTCGTCAACCAGGGCAACCCGGGTGACTGGCGCTGGATGTACGCGCTCGGCGTCGTACCCGCGCTCCTGGTCCTGTACATCCGCCGACTCGCCTCCGACTCCCCGCTGTGGGTCAAGGTCGACCAGCAGCGTCGGGCGCTGACCGAGGCCGTGTCTTCTGGCAGCGTCAGCAGCGCGAAGGCCGCTGAGTTCCTCAAGCCGTCCATCAGCCAGGTGTTCTCCCACCCCGTCTACCGCCGCCGGGTCCTGATGCTCACCCTCGGCGCGCTTGCCTCGATGATCGGCTGGTGGGCCGTCTCCACGTGGATCCCCGCCTACGCCCGCAGCATCCTCGTCGGTACCACCGACGACGTCCCCAGTGCGGTCACCCTGGTCGTGCTCGCCTACAACGCGGCCGGCGTCGTCGGTTACCTGGTCAACGGATGGCTGGCCGACCTGGTCGGTCGCAAGCCGGTGATCTTCACCTTCTTCGTCGCATCAGTCGCGTTGACCCCCTGCATGTTCCTGATCCCCGACAGCAAGGGCTCGCTGATCTTCTGGGCGGCGGTGAACGGCTTCTTCACCCTCGGCCAGATGACCTGGCTGGCGCTGTACCCGAGTGAACTGTTCCCCACCAACGTGCGCGCCACGGGTATGACCCTGGTGTTCAACCTGGCGCGCTTCCCGGCCGCCATCGGCGCGCTCATCAGCGCCTCGCTGATCACCACGTTCGGTTCGATCTCCGATGCTGCCATCGTGATCGGTTGCGCAGGTTACGGTCTCGGCGTGATCGTCGCCCTGTTCCTCGGGCCGGAGACCCGCGGAACCAACCTGCCGGCACCAGTGGACATCGCCGAGATCACCAGCACCGAGGAAGGAGCCCAGCGATGACGGACTCATCGGACACCACTGCGGCGCTGCATCAGCCGCCTTCACCACTGGAGGACCCGTCGAGTCCGCTGTCGCGGATCGCTCGGCAGCCGATGATGCTGGGGTTGTTTCTCCCCACGCAGACCGGGGCCTTCTCCCAGTCGACCTACCCACGCGACACCCGCTGGGACTTCGAGTACAACCGCGAACTCACGCTGAAAGCGGAAGCGCACGGTCTCGACTTCGCCTTCGGCCTTCAACAGTGGGTGAAGAAGGGCGGATTCGGCGGTGAGACGAACTATCGGGAGAACTTCCTGGACCCCTTCATCTCGACCATCGCACTCGCACCGCTGACGACGCGGCTGGTCACGATCTCGACGGTCCACGTGCTGTACGGGTCCCTGCATCCGCTGTACCTGGCCCGTTTCGCCGCCACCGCCGATCACATCGCACAGGGACGGTTCGGCCTCAACATCGTGACCGGTTACGACGCCCGCGAACCGCTCATGTTCGGCATGCAGCGCATCGAGCACGACGAACGATACGCCCGCGCAGACGAATTCGCCTCGATCATGGAAGACCTGTGGGCCGGTGAAGAGGACCTGACCTTCCACGGCCGGTGGTACGACCTCGAGAGCGCCTACGTGTCGCCGCGTCCGGTCCACGGGCGCCCGATCATGGTGTCGGCCAGCGCATCGGCGGCAGGTTTCGCCTACGCCGCCGACCATTCCGACATCGTCTTCACCTCGAGCCGGTCGGGGGCGCCGTACGCCGATGCGATGCGGTCGATCCCGACGATCACCAAGGAGATCGACGAGGCCTACGACCGGACCGGTAGGCAGCACAAGACGATCATCTTCCCGATGGTCATCTGCAAGGAGACCCGCGAAGAGGCCTACGCCTACCGCGATGCGATCACGGCCCGCGCCGACACCGCGTCGATCGTCAACTACGACGCGCGGCATCGCGCGGGCGACGCACAGGGATGGCCCGAACACGTGCCATCCGACCGTGTTCTGGGCGGACACGTCCAGATCATCGGCAGTCCCACCGATGTGGCGGACCAGCTCGAGGGATTGCACGAAGCCGGCATCGACGGTGCGCAGCTGGGCTTCTACGACTACGGTCCGGAACTCGACTTCTTCGCCGAAGCCGTACTTCCGATCCTCGAGGCCCGCGGCCTGCGTATCCCCGACCCGATCGTCAGCAACCCCCGAGAGGCGGTGGCCGCGCGATGACCGCCGTCTCGTCCACCGAACCGGTGCTGGTCCGGGCCGAACACGATGGCCCGATCACGACAGTCACACTCTCCAACCCGGAACGTGCCAACGCTCTCACCTATGGTGCGATGCAGCAGTTCATCGAAGGGTTGCGGGCCGCTCACAGCAATCGGTCGCTGCTGCTGATCATCCGGGCCGAGGGTGACGACTTCACCGTCGGACGCGATCAGAAGGAGAAGGTCCCCGGTGTCACCAAAGCGCAGTCGCTGGGACTGATCCTCGAGGCCAACGCGTTGTTGCGCGGGTTCCCCGGCATCAGCGTCTCCGTGATCCGTGGCCGCGCCCTCGGGTTCGGCAGCGGGATCTCGGTGCAGTCCGATCTGTCCATCGCCGCCGACACGGCCACCCTCGGGTTCGACGAGGTGCGCCACGGCCTCGCCCCCTTGGTCGTCGCCGAATACCTGCCGCCGCTCATCGGACCTCGCGCCACCGCGGACCTCATCTACACGGGGCGGGACGTCTCGGCCTCGGAGGCACTCGCAATCGGTCTCGTCAGCCGCGTCGTGCCCGAGGCCGACCTGGAGGCCGAGGCCCGTGGTCTCTGTGACTCCCTGGTGGCCGGTGAACCCGGCGCACTCCGGCTGATGAAGAGTTACTCAGCCCGCCTGCGGGCCGGGGGCATCGCCGATCCGCAGGCCGCGGCCGTCGCCGAGCTCGACGCCTGGCTGTCGGCCGGGCGCCCCGAGTTCCCGGACGTCCCGGAGAATCCCGCCGCCCGATAGTGGAACCCGATAGTCGAGCCCGATAGTCGGACCGGGCGCCCCTCGCCGCTCATCAGAGTCGGGGAGGGGCGCCGCCGCGTCCCGGCCGTTCGTCCGGCGAAACAACATCTACGATCGTGAGGTGACCTCGGACAGCGTCGCCAGACCCCGCACAACCTCCGCACCCCGCCCGCGCCGGCGGACCCTCGTGCGGCTGTTCGCGCCCGTCATCGCGACCGCTGCCGCCGTCGCAGCAACCGCCGCACTGGTGGCCCCGACGCAGGCCGCCCCCGCGAAGCCCGCTCCGGCGCCGTTCCCGATCGGCGACCTCGCGCGGCTCTACCCGTCGGACATCTCCTCGTTCCCCGGCGGCATCTACCTGCAGCCCATCGAGACGTTCAGTGCACTACGCCGGGACCACCCCGAGATCATGGCGCAGAACCTCGACAAGGTCGTGGCCATCAACCAGGCCGCGGCCGATGACCCCGCCCTGCAGCGACGCGCACTCACCGACGCCCACGACGATCCGCTCGTGACGATGTCCGACGCGTTCGGACAGAAACTCGGCCGCCACTTCCGCGACGCTCTGGCCGCCGGCCGACTGCCCAAGACAACGTCGATCTTCAGCGACTACCTGGCCCGCGGTGGCGGCATCGCCAACACGACGCTGGTCGAGAAGTACGTCTTCGACAACGACCGCCCGTTCGTCGTCGCCCCCAAGCGAATCCGGAAGTACACCCGCGCCGGCGCGAACGAGTACGACGCACTCGGAATGAACCCGTCGTTCCCGTCCGGGCACGCGGGCATGTTCTTCTGGCGCGGAACCCTTCTCGCCCTGATGCTCCCCGAGTTCGCCCCGCAGTTCCTCACGCGCGCTTCCGAAGGCGGTTATCACCGCGTGGTGCTCGGCGTGCACTACCCGCTCGACGTGATCGGCGGAGCGATGGTCGGTCAGGCGGCGGCCGCCGACCGGTGGAACGACCCGGAGTTCAACCGGTTGCTCCGCGCTTCCGCCGCCGAGATCCGTCGTGAGCTCGAATGGCGTTGCGGCGCCCCGTTGTCCGCCTGCATCGAGCAGGACACCCCGTATCTCACCGACGACGAGGCGAAGCGCATCTACACCGAGCGCCTCACCTACGGCTTCGACCGGGTCTCCTCACCGACGCATCGGATGGTGGTCCCGCAGCAGGCCGTCGACCTGATCGCCCCCGCCTTCCCGTCGCTGTCCGACGCGCAGCGTCGCCAGATCCTCGTCGCGACAGCACATCCCGCCGGCTACCCGCTCGACGATCAGCGCCCGGGCCGCGCCTCCTGGCAGCGACTCGACCTCGTCCGGGCTTACACGGCCCGGGTGGCCGTCGACGCCGACGGCCACCTCACCGTTGACTGACGACGCTTCCCTCTTTCCTTTAGTGAATCGTTTGTCCCACTGCGCGTTGCGAACTCACCTCGCGTACACCTCGTCGTACCGATCTGGATCAGAGTGTGTCCAGTTTGCCCGAACAGCTTGACACCCGCGTAAGAATGTCGCTAATTTTCGGGTGGTCCACATCACACCGGAGGTGGACTCACCGGCCGTGAACTGGGCGGACGGTGCCGAATCTCGGGCCCAGTCCGACGACTGGGTTAACGAACTCACTCACCTTCAAGCCCCGCCGGGGCGATGTCGTCATGCCTGCTTCCCGGGCTGCTTCGTCGTGCCCGGAGACCATCGCCGAAAGGCAGTCGAAACATGCGTTTGTCGAACTCTCGAAGAGCCGGACGGCTCGCGGCGGTCGCCGTGGCCGCCGCGTGCATATTCTCCGTCGTGTCGTGTAGCAGCGACGACGGCGGATCGGACGGCTCCGCCGCGGACTCCAGCGGCACCAAGGCCTCCGGCGAAGCCATCAAGGTCGGATTGTTCAATCCCTCCAAGGGCCCGGCCACCCAGCCCGGTGTCACCACCGGCAAACAGGCGGCCGTGGACTACATCAACAATCAGATCGGCGGCATCAACGGCCGCCCCATCGAGATCATCGACTGCGGCATCGACCAGACCGCACCCGAGTCGACGGTGTCGTGTGCCAACCAGTTCGTCGAGGCCGGCGTGGTCGCCGCGATCGACGGTTTCAACGCCGAATCGGCTGCCGCCGTGCCGATCCTGACCGCCGCAAAGATCCCGCTGGTCGGCCAGATCCCGTTCAGCACCATCACCGGCGCCTCGGCGGACAACCGCGTGTACTTCGGACCGCCGCCGGCCGCGTTCCTCGTCGGCTTCATGCAGCAGCTGAAGGCCGACGGCAAGAGCTCACTGACTCTCGCGAACGCCGATCTGCCGCAGGCACATCAGGTCTTCGACGGCCTCATGAAGCCGCTCGGCGCGCAGCTCGGCATCGAGGTCAAGTCGGTGTACTACCCGCCCGCCGGGCCCAACTTCACGCAGCTGGCCAGCCAGCTCGCCGAGGGCAATCCCGACGCGGCCGGTCTCATGACCGCACCCAACGACAACGTCTGCACCAAGCTCGCCCAGTCGCTGCGCTCGGTGAAGTTCGAGGGCACCATCTTCTTGGCCGCCTGCACCGACTTCATCGACACCCTCGGCCAGCAGGCCGTCGGCGCTCAGACGTACTCACCGTTCTGGCAGACACCCGCGCTCGACTCCACGCCGGCCGAGGTCAAGGGCAACCTGGAGACCGCGCAGAAGTTCATCGACGACCAGAGCGGCACCGCCGGCTTCTACGCCTACGGCACCTTCTCGATCCTCGCCGACTTCGCCACCACCGTGGGCAATGCCGAGCTCACCGAGTACACCGGCCCGAGCATCCTCGGCGCACTGAAGGCGGTCAAGGACTACCAGTCCTTCATCGGCCCGAAGCTCAACTGCGGTAAGCCGACGAGTCCGAACTGCACCACCGAGATGCTGCTGTTCAACGTCGTCGCCGACAAGAAGACCGAACCCGCCACGGGCGGATTCATCACCCCGCTCCCGGCAGCGCTCGCGCTCATCCCGGGCGCCGCGTAAGCGAGCACGACACGGTAGGGATGGGCCCCACCCCGGGGCCCATCCCACCACCCACCCGTCCGCGCGATCCGTCCGCGTGTAATGCGCACGCGCCGAACGAATGAGTTGCCACATGGGCCAATTCCTCCAGTTCGCCTTCCTCGGGCTAGCCGCGGGTGCCATCTACTCGGTACTCGCCTCGTCCCTGGTCGGCATCTACGCCGCCACCGGCATCATCAACTTCGCCCAGGGCGCCATCGGCCTCTACTCGGTCTACCTCGTCGCCGCGCTGCGCACCGACGGCAGCCTCGTCCTGCCCATCGGCACACTGAGTCTCGGCAGTGAGGACGACCCCACGTCGATGGAACTCGCGCTGGTCCTCGGCGTGGTCAGTGCGGTGGTCTGGGCGCTGCTCGCCCACGTCCTCGTCTTCCGCCCCCTACGACACGCGCCCGTGCTGGCACAGGTTGTCGCATCCGTCGGACTCATGCTGTTCCTGCAGGCTCTCGTCCAGCTGCGCTTCGACACGGAAAACCTTTTCGCGCAGTCGATCCTGCCCGAGAACACCGTGGAGATCGCCGGTGCCGTCGTCAACGTCTCCGACCTGATCCTCGCCGGCGTCGCCATCGCGGTGTCCCTGCTGCTGTGGGCCTACTTCCGTCTCACCACACTGGGTGTCGCGACGCGCGCCGGTTCCGAGGACGAACTGGCCGCCCGCCTGTCCGGTTACTCCCCCGACCGCCTCGCCGCCATCGTGTGGGTCATCAGCGGCGCGGCCACCGGCCTCATCGTCGTGCTGGCCTCGTTCACCATCGGTCTGACCGTCACCAGCTACACCTTCTTCGTCATCCCGGCGCTTGCGGTCGCCCTCGTCGGCCGGCTCACCTCCTTCGGGATCGCCTGCGCGGCAGGTCTTGTACTCGGCGCCTTCCAGTCGGTCATCTCGTGGCTCGCCACCAAGACCTGGTGGCCGGAATGGGCGCAGGCCGGCCTCGGCGACGCCGTACCGTTCGTCATCGTGGTGGTCGCGCTGTTCCTTCTCGGCGGACGTATTCCGTCGCGTGGCTCGCTCGGCGAGGTCCGCATGCCGGCGGTGCGCATACCCCGTATCCGGGTCGTCCCGACGGTGGCGATCATCGCGGCCGTCGTCATCGCCATCCTGCTCACCTTCGGCACCTGGCGGTTCGGCGTGGTCACCTCGGTGATCCTCACGCTCATCGCGCTCTCGCTGGTCCTGTTGACCGGTTATCTCGGACAGATATCGTTGGCGTCCATGGCATTTGCCGGGGCGGCCGGTTTCGCGCTGTCGAAGCTGACCACCAACTGGAACGTGCCGTTCCCGTTCAGCATGCTGTTCGCCGCGCTCATCGCAACGGGCCTCGGCGTGCTGGTCGGCGTCCCGGCGCTCCGTATCCGTGGCGCGCAGCTCGCAGTGGTGACCCTGGCCGCGGCACTGGCGATCCAGAGCTTCGTGTTCAACAACCCGGCCATCACCGCCTTCGAGGGCAACATGATCGCCGACCCGACCCTCTTCGGCATCGACCTCGGTGTGCGCGACGGCACCAACCTCGTCACCCTGCGGTTCGCGCTGATGGTTCTCGTCGTCGTCGCGATCGCCACCCTCGTGGTCCTGCGGTTCATGGGCGGCTCGACCGGCCGCGCGTTCCTCGCGGTCCGGTCCAACGAGCGCGCCGCCGCATCGGTCGGGATCAACGTCGCCGCAACCAAACTCCTCGGTTTCGCCCTGTCGGCCTTCCTCGCCGGCATCGGCGGTTGCCTCATCGGTTACAGCCGCGGCCAGCTCTCGGCCGGCTCGTTCACCGTCATGATCGGCCTGACCCTGCTGGCGATGACCTACGTCGGCGGCATCACCTCGTTCGCCGGTGCCGTCATCGCGGGCATCATCGGCCCCCTCGGCGTCGGTTATGTGTTCCTCACCCAGACACTGAGTTTCGGCGAGTACTACGAACTCATCGCTGCGGGCAGCCTCCTGCTGATGGCGGTGATGAACCCCGTCGGCGTGGCCGGCGCGGCGTCGGAATTCGGTGACCGCATCCGGACCCTCCGGCACCGCCGAGAACCGGAGCCCCAACCCGGGGCGCCCGGCGCGGCGCAGAGCGCAGAGGCAGGTGCCCATGTCTGAGTCGACCGTCCTGGAACGGACCACCCTGCTCCGAACCGATGGACTCTCCGTCCGCTACGGCGGAGTCAGCGCCAACTCCGACGTCGACATCACGGTCGGCGCCGGAGAGATCGTCGGCCTGATCGGTCCCAACGGTGCGGGCAAGACCACCTTCGTCGACGCAGTCACCGGGTTCACCAAGGCCACGGGCGCCGTGTCGCTGGCCGGTGAACGCCTCGAAAAGGCCTCACCGCACCGTCGGCGGCGGGCGGGGATGGCGCGCACCTGGCAGGCCGGCGAGTTGTTCACCGACCTCACCGTCTCCCAGAACCTGGCCGTCGCCGTGCAACCCGTCGGCCTGCGCGCGATGTTGTCGGACGTGATCAACGGTTCACGGCCGCCTGCCGAGACCATCGACCACGCACTCGACCTCGTCGGCCTGCGCGACGCCGCCGATCAGCTTCCCGGCGAACTCACCCTGGGACAACAGAAACTGGTGGGCGTGGCCCGGGCCCTGGTCGGCGGGACCCGACTCGTCCTCCTCGACGAGCCCGCCGCCGGCCTCGACACCCACGAGAGCCGCGACTTCGGTGCCGAACTGCGTCGCATCGCTGCCACCGGCATCGGCATCCTCCTCATCGACCATGACATGTCGCTGGTCCTCGACGTCTGCGACCGCCTCTATGTGCTCGACTTCGGGAAGGTCATCGCCAGTGGCACACCCGCGGCCATCCAGGACGATCCGGCGGTGATCTCCGCGTACCTGGGCAGCCCGCAGGTGGACCCGGATGCGGTCGCCGAACTCGACGCGTCCGGGACATTCATCGAATCAACAGATCTGGCAACCGAAACCGAACCGACCTCGTCCGAGGAGAACCGATGAGCACGCCGTCCGACGCCTCCTCGGCCACCCCCGTCCTCGAACTCGACGACATCACCGTCGGTTACGGCGGGGTGCCGGCCGTGCGCGGCCTGAGTGCCTCGGTCCGCGCCGGGGAGATCCTGGCCCTGCTCGGACCGAACGGCGCAGGCAAGACGACCACCCTGCTCGCCACCGTCGGCGCCCTTCCGCTGATGTCGGGCTCCGTGACCGCGCTCGGGGAGCCGATCGACCATCACATCGAACGCAACGCCCGCCGCGGCGTGACCCTGGTCCCCGACACCCGCGGCCTCTTCCACAAGCTGTCGGTCTCGGACAACCTGCGACTGGCCAAGCGCAAGAACGGAACCGACCTCGACACGGTCTTCGGGTACTTCCCGAAGCTCAAGACCATGCGCTCTCGTCATTGCGGCAATCTCTCCGGCGGTGAGCAGCAGATGCTCGCCCTGGCCAAAGCGCTGCTCGCGCGTCCGCGGGTTCTGCTCATCGACGAGATGAGTCTCGGTCTGTCTCCGGTCGCCGTGCAGGATCTGCTACCGCGGCTACGCTCGTTCGCGGACGAACACCAGATGGCGGTGGTCCTCGTCGAACAGCACATCGACCTCGCCCTCGGGATCGCGGACTCGGCGATCGTCCTCCATCACGGCCGGGTGGCCCTGTCGGCGAGTGCCGCCGAACTTCGCAGCCGACGGGACAAAGTGGAGGCCGCTTACTTCGGTCGGACCATAGAGGAACAGGCCTCCTGAGGCAGGACACGACGAACGCCACCACCGACGAATCCGGGGACGCCGTGGTCACCGCCGACGATCGATCTGCAGAGGGGACCGAACGGTCCTCCGGGAGACGCGCCGAGCACGAACGCCCGGCGCGCAGCACCCGGAATCGCCCGACCGACGAGCAACTTCTCGATGCGGCGTGCGAGGTGATCGCCGAGGTGGGCGCCGACCGCGCGACGATGACCGCGATCGCCGAGCGCGGTGCCACCACCCGGGTGACGCTCTACGCACACTTCGGGTCCCGCGATGATCTCGTCGCCCGCGTGATCAGCCGCGAGCTCGACACCTTCACCTCGTTCATGTTCCGCGTCTACGACGAGAGCGAGGAGATGCCGTACGGGGCGCGAGCGCGCTACTCGGTGCGATGCCTGTTCGACTACGCCCGAAATCATCCCGCGGGTCTGCGGGTCCTCATGGGACACCGTGAGGGCCACGGCAACCGGCGCCTGTACGCCGCTCTCGAACCGAGGATCTCCGCACGGCTGCGGAAGAACTACGCCGAGCGCGGCACCCGGATCGCCGCCGGCGCGGACGCCCTCGCATCGTTGCTGCTCGGCATGAGCCTCGACGTCGCGCATCGTGCCCTCATCGTCGACGGCGCCGGCATCGACGCAGCCTGCGACCTCGCCATCACCGCCACCATGGCCGTGCTCCGCGACGTCCGGCCGGAACAGCTCCAGGCACTCGACGCGTCGCTCGGACAGCGCTGACACCCTGACCAGGACCTCTGACCAGAGGCTCCGTCCGAGATGGTCCAAGACGATCCAAGACGGTCCAAGACCCGGACAAGTCGACCCCAAGTTCCCCACAAGCGGACCGGGCGATTCTTTCTCCTGTCACACGAACCCCCACGGTCGACCGCCCCGGCACCCCCGGACGACGACCGCCCAGGAGAGGAAACCGCATGTCCCGCCAGCAGAACACCCAGCCCGACACCGATCGCCTCGAGATCGCGCAGATGCACCACGCGCAGATCGGTCCCGTTCCCGGCCCCCGCCGGCCGCTGTGGCAGATCGGCCGACGTGCCACCGTCATCGTCGCCTGTCTGGGCTTCAGCGCCCTCGCGGCCTGCAGCTTCAGCATCGGCTCTCAGACCGTCGAGGAAGCCTCCGACATCGACGTCGGCGAATGCCTGCAGATCGGCGAGGAGGCCGGCGAGGGCAAGGTGAAGGCCACCAAGGAGGACTGCGAGGGCACCGAGGGCCTCACCTTCTTCGCCGCCGACAAGGTGGCGTCCGACTCGGAATGCACCGCCGACTACACCTCGACCCTCACCTTCGCCGGTGGCGACCAGAAGCTCTGCATGACACCGAATTTCGCGACCGACACCTGCTATCAGATCCCGATCAACGGCGGGAAGCTCGCGGACTACCGCGAGGTCGAATGTGGCGCCTCCCCGGTCGAGAACACGGTCATCGCCAAGACGGTCAGCCGCGGTGACGGGTCGATCAGCTGCCCGGATGATCAGACGAAGTGGACCTTCGCGCAGCCCGCCTCGATCGGTTACTGCCTGACCGAGGACGTCACCGCTGCAGGCGCATTCGGCGGTTGAGCGGGCGGCCCGTCGACCGGGGGCCGGCCCGACGATGCGGAGGCGGCGGCCGCGTCGACCAATCCGTGGGTGACCCGGTAGTCGTCGCGCATCCGGGCCATCTCGGCATCGCGCACGCGGTAGGCCTTCTCGACCCGACGACGAGCGCGCCGTGCGCCGCCGACACGCTGCGCCGATCCGGCGAGCGCGAGAACCGGGCCGATCCGGCCGAGGACGTGTTTGACCCTCCCGTCCGGGATGCCCAGGGCGTCGGCGTCATGGTCGCCGACGAATACCCGCTGCAATCCGTACATGAGGTTGGTGGCCAATCGATCTCGCAGGATACGCGGACCGGGCAGTACGTTGGCGAGCTCGGGGGCGAGGTAGTCCTCGGTGAGCGCGACCACGAAGTCGTGATCATCGTGCCCCGGCCCCGGTGACGTCAGGCGGTACAGCTCCTCGATACGGACGTGGTCGGCCTCGCACCGCGGATTGAGTTCGGGACTCATGCCCACGACATGGCCGACGTAACGCCAGAGGTGGTAGATGTCGTCGAGTTCGCGGTCGGTGAACCGGACTCCGAGGGTGTGCATCGCGTCGATCGCGATGTGTCCGAACTCGGCGACCGTGAAGGCCATGTACGGCTGCGGAATCGGCACACCCCAAGCATTTTCGTCCCAATCTCCGCGCTCCCACAGCATGCGCCGTACGTGCGCATGGATCATGCGGACCCGCACGGTGTAGGCGAAACCGTCTCCGTCGCGCCGCATCCCGCCCGGGGTGATCACCTGACTCAGCCACTCCCCGACCTCCACCGACCGCATCGCCGGCTGCGACACATAGCGTCCGGTGATCGCAAGGGGTTTGGCGGCGATCGTGTTTCCCGCACCGCGCACCAGTGAGGCCGCGCCCAGTACGATGCCGAGCGGTGCGGTGTTCACGATGAGCGCATCCGCGGCCCGGGCCATCCGATCGTGGTCGACCCAGTCCGGTTCGTCGTCGAGAAAGGCGAACAGGGCCCGCATCGACTCGGTGGACTCGTCGAGTGAGGAGATCCCGGCGGCGAGCGCCTGCCGGAGCACGGAGGTCGTCGAGCCGCCCGGATGTGAGTCGGCCGCCACCGCGTCGGCGAGCGGATCGGCGAGCCACATCTGGTCGAGCCAGACCCGTCCGGCCTTCCCGTATCGCTGCACGGCCAGATCGGGATTCACCAGATCAGTCGGTATCCGCTCCATGACTCAATGAGAACACGGGCGTGCTCACTTTCCCTACCGTTTCCCGCTCCCGCCGGGAGCGCCTCAGAGACTGCGCTGTTTCGCGTACTCCGCCATCGCCGCGCGCTCACCGTCGTGATCCGGGTAGAAGAAGAAGACGATGGCGGCGCCTACCAGCACGATCGCCGCGGCGGCGCCGTAGGCGCGGTTGTCCCCGTGCACGAAGGCGTCCCGGGCGGCTCCGATGATCTGGTCGGCGTACTGGGGATAACGCTCGGCGAGTATCTCTGCGCTGGAGAAGGACTTGGTCAGCGCTGCCTCGGTCTGTTCGGTGACCTGATTCGCCTGCGGGGAGTTCGCGATCGTCTCCCGCAACTGGTGGGCGTAGCCGGCCGTCAGGATCGCGCCGAGCGTCGACTGCAGGATGGCTCCGCCGAGGTCTCGTTGCAGGTCCGACATGCTCGACGCCATGCCCGCGCGCTGGACGGGCACCGACCCGGTGAGCGACTGCGACGCCGGGGTGCCGGCCAGGCCCACGCCGATGCCGACGAGGACGTACACGAGCCCGACGTGCCAGAAGTGCGCGTGCTCGTCCCAGGTGAGCATCGCGAACACCAGCCCGAGCACGATGAAGGCGTACCCAGACAGCAGGGTGAACCGAGATCCCATGCTGTGCACCAATGTGGCCGACCGCGGCGCGACGATGACCATCGCTCCGGCGGCGGGCAGGATCGTCGCACCCGCGGCAAGGGTCGAGTAACCGAGCACGTTCTGCATGTACTGCTGGCCGATGAACATCGCACCCATGAGCGTGCCGAAGACGATGAGTCCGCCGAGCGCCGCGACCCAGAAGGTCCGACGGCACGCGATGCGGAGATCGAAGAGCGGAACACGCACGCGGAGTTGCCGCCACACGAAGCCGGCGCCGGCGACGATCGCGATCGCGGCGAGGATGTAGACCTGCAGTCGCTGATCGCTGTTGGGCGCGAAGTTGATCGCGAGGACCAGCGCCCCGACCATCACGATCGAGACGATGCCGCCGAGGTTGTCGACGACGGCCGCCTCGTCACCGGTGTCGTCGGGCACCAGCCACCAGGCCGCCGCCAGCGCGAGGACCGCCAGCGGCAGGGTCACCAGGAACACCGAATGCCAGTCGAACACCTCGAGCAGACCACCCGACATCACCGGGCCGAGCGCGGAGATCGCGCCGCCGAACGCCGACCAGGCGGCGATCGCCCGGGTGCGCTTCGGCCCCGACCACAGCGCGGTGATCACCGCGAGCGTCGTCGGGAAGGCCAGACCGGCCGCGATACCGCCGAGCAGTCGGGCACCGAACAGCACCTCGACGTTCGGCGCGAAGCCGGCCACCAGCGACGCCGGAATCGACAGCGCCATGCCGACCACGAGCATTCGCTTGCGGCCGTGGCGATCTCCGAGCGCACCGAAGTACAAGACCGACGCGGCGAGACCCAGCGAGTACCCGACCGCGATGAGGTTGAGTTGCGTCGAACTGGCGTCGAGATCCTTGCCGATGTCCGGCAGCGCGACGTTGGCCACCGCGAGATTGATGTTGGCCACGCCCGCAACGAGGATCAGGGCGACGAGGATGGCACGCGCGCGTGCCGGTGCCGTACCGGTGTCAACCTCGGGCGTCGTCGACGTCATCGGTGAATCGTACGTGCGGAATCACTGCCAGAGCAGGACTTCCGCACGTCAGCGGCACGGAATTGCCACGCCCCGGGGAGCCTCGACCCCCGGGACGCGATCGTCGTGCCGTCAGATGCAGATGTTGAAGGACAGTGAACCCAACGGGACACCGAAGCAGAGCGCCACGGAACCCATGACGGGTTGCGCCTCCACCGGCGCCGCTGCGGCCATGGGCGCACCGGCGAATGCGAGTGCGCCTGCCGCGGCGACAGTGGTGATCCCGACGGTCAGACGACGAGTGATCTTGGATGTGTACATAGCGAGCCCCCTCGAGCACGTTTCCCCCACACCGAACCCCGCTCACGTGACCCATCGCCGCAGGTGGTGCTGGGTTTCGAGTCTACGCCGCCAGGTCAAGAGATCGTGTCGCACATCTGGAGGACATCGAGCGGAACCGCCGTCGATGACCGGGCTCAGAGGCTGATCCGCAGGCCGTCCCATTCGTGGTCGTGCATGAAGCCCTCGGCGAGCCCGACCCGGTACTTCACACAGCTGCGGAGGATTCCCGCGTAGGCGAGCGGGAGCAGGACCGCCGGCTTCTGGTCGCCGGACCGGGTGATCACGTCCGACGCGCCGCGGAAGTCACGCGCGAACTGGCGGAACGACCGGCCGTTGCGGGAGGGCGCGCGCCACCCGTAGAGCATCATGCCGAGCCCGATCATCTTGTCGACACCGGGTGCGGGAGTGATGATCTCGGCATCGGGGTCCGAGGTACCGAGGAAGGCTCGATCCACGCCGTCCTCCGGGGAGAACATCATGATGCCGCTCGTCGCACGTGGATTGCACTCGATGCAGAACAGATCCTTGTCCGGTCCGTCCTCGATGAAATCGAAGCCGATCTGCCCGGTGAAGTTGACGCGCTTGACGATATCGGCGACCCACGCCTGGATACGAGGATGGTCGACGGACCGGAAGTTCAGGCATGAGCTGCCGTCGATCGCGTAGTCGACCGGATAGGTGGCGTGCGCGTAGATCCGGCCCTCGTGGCACACCGAGTAGGTGCAGTACTTGTCGCCCGAGACCCACTCCTGCGCGACCCACGGGTTCTGCTCGTCGTGCTCCAACCAGGTGAGCGGATCCCCCGGCTGCACCTTGTGCACCTTCTGCGAACCGCGCGAGTAACACCGCTTGAGCGCGAAGGGCTTGTCGAAGTCGAGCGAACCCGCGTCTTCGGGTCCGGCGACCCGCGCGAACTTGCGGGTGGGGATTCCGAGTTCGACGAGCAGTTCCTGGAATTCGTACTTGTGGTGCAGCCGGTTCTCGATGTCGAAATCGGAGAGGAAGAGCCGACACGTCGGCGGGAACAATTCGGCCAGCATCGCGATGATGTCGGTTTCCTCGTGCACCGGGATCACCATGTCGACGTCGTTCTCCTCGACGATCCGCGCGAGGGCTCGGCAGTATTCGAGCGGCTCGAACTTCGGCGGCGGAACACGATGGAATTCGCCCACCGAGTTGGAGAATCTGCTGATGGCGACGGGTATCGAGTCGACGGTCGTCACACGATGACCACCCGCGGCCATGAGTCGTGCGAGTTCCAGTGAGAGGAACGACCGACCGAAGGTGATCAGTACATGAGCTCGTCCGGCGCTGTCCACCCGTCAGAGTCTAGGGGGTACCCCGGACCCTGCCGCGCCGCGTCGGCTCCTACGCCTGTTGAATGGAATCGGACACTGCGGGAATATTCGGTACCGGCCTGTCGGTTCGTCCTGTTAGTTTCCGCACGACCGCACTCGGTGCCGGTCGAGCCTGTGGTGGCAGGCAGTCGGATCGGGCGACGGCCCGGATGACCTCGAGAACCGGGGTCGACGGACCGAGTTGGAGGAGGCATGCAACTGTTCGTGGTCGGCGTCATCGCGGCATGCCTTGCCGCAGTCGCCTACGGGATGTCGACGGTACTCCGTGCGCTCGGCGCGCGTCGTGTCGCCGCGACCGCCGCCGAAGAGGGCAAGGGCATCACCACCGAGACCGGTGCACCCACCATCTCCTCGACGATGTCGACCTTCGTCGATCCCGCCTTCATCCTCGGCACCACGATGGTCGTCTTCGGTTTCGCCGGCGGCGCACTCGCCGCGCGTTTCCTCCCCCTCTTCCTGTCGCAGACGATCGTGTCCGCGAACCTCGTCGTCACCGCGCTACTCGGCACGATCATCCTCAACATCGCCCTGCACACCCGCGAATGGGTCGCGATCTGGCTCGTCGTGATGTCGCTGTGTCTGCTCGGTGTCTCGTCGTCGCATCACACCGGCGGTGGTGAAGAGGTCGGTTTCCACTGGGGTCTGTTCCTGGCCACCGTCGCGCTGTGCGCCTTCGCGCTCGTGGCCGTCTACAACCTCGGCTCGACCGCAGGCGCCCTCGTCGGCGGTGCTGCCGCAGGCCTGCTGTTCGGCATCATCGCCATCGCGGTCCGGATCCTCGACGGCGTCGACCCGTTCGATCCGGTCGCCCTGCTGACCGACCCGGCGGCGTGGACCATCGCGGCGGCCGGCGCGGTCGGCTTCTACATCCAGACCGTCGCGCTGCAGCTCGGCGCCGTCAACGGCGTGACCGCCGTGTTGGTGGTCGGCGAGACCGCCGGGCCGAGCCTGGTCGGCGTCGTGTTCCTCGAGGACACGGCCAAGCCGGGACTCGGCTGGCTTGCCATCCTCGGTTTCGTCGGCGCCGTCATCGGCGCCGTGCTGGTGGCCTGGTACGGCTCGGTCGACCCCGATCATCTCGGCGAAGCACCGCCGATGAAGGGCGGCTGGCGTCGCGGGCGCGAGGAACCGGAGGACTCCGAGTCCGAAGAGCTGGGTTCCGAGGAATTCGACCCCGCGGAACTCGACGCCGAGCAATTCGACCCCGAAGAGTTCGACCCGGATGCGTTCGACCCGGATGCGTTCGAAGCGGAGGCCTTCGAAGCGGAGTTCCGCAGCGACCCGGACGATCCCGGCGCTCGCGCCGACGAGCGCGGACCGCGTCCCGACGCCCCCGAGTCGGACGATCGATCCGTCGGCAGCCGGGACTCGCGGCACAACTGATCGCCGGCGTCCAACGCCGCGAAGTGGTTGACACCCGTTCCGCCGGTGGAGAAGGTGGGGTGATGACGACCACAGCGACAGAGTCGCTTTCCCGCCTCGCCTACGAGACCCTCGAGCCCTTCCACATACTCGCGTACTTCAACCCGGGACTCCGCTCCGCACAAGAGGACACCGGTCTCGACGGCCACGCCTTCTACGTCGGCGCACGTGGCGCTCCCCTCGGCCCCTGCGCCGCCCCGGTCGTCTCCGCCGCGTTCTACAACTTCAACCCCGACCTGGTCGCCAAGTCGTGGCGGGCCGCGGTCGACGCCGGCCTCGACCGCGTCCACGAACGCCGCCACGCGATGCTCGACGATTCGCTGCGAGAGATCCTCGGCGACTCGGCCGACGACGCCCTCCTCGACGAACTCGCCTCCGAGTACACCCGTCTCGCCGCAGATCTACCGCTCAGTGGTCGTCCCCTCGCTGCGGCGTGGGCCTCGGCGCCCACCCCGGACACACCACGTCTGCGGTTGTGGCAGGCGATCGCCGTACTCCGGGAGTGGCGGGGCGACAACCACATCGCCGCCCTCGTCCTCCACGGACTCAACGGTTTCGATGCCGCGGTCTTCCACGAGGCGCAGCTGCCCGATCCATCGGTGAAGCGCCGGGTGATGGGCAAGCGCGTCGTGCTGCTCACGCGCGGCTACGCCGAACAAGACTGGGAGGACAGCATCGACCGGCTGACGGAGGCGGGCCTGGCCGAACGAACCGACGACGGCCACCGACTCACGGCGCAGGGCGCCGCGGTCTACGACGACATCGAGGCGACCACAGACGCCGCCGGAGAGTCGTTGTGGGCGGGCAACTCCGAGCTGCTCGAACGAACCCGCCCGATCGTCAAAGCCGTGCTCGATGCCGGCGTCCTGCCCGGAACGAGGAACAAGTGAACAACCACAGCGAAGACCTCCGCGAGATCGAGAACCTCAAGTACCGGTACCTGCGGGCCCTCGACACCAAGGACTGGACGACGTTCGCGTCGACACTGACCGAGGACGTGACCGGTAACTACGGTGCGAGCCTGTCTTTCGACAATCGCGACGAGCTCGTCGGATACATGGAGGCCAACGTCGGCCCCGCGGTCATCACCGAGCATCGCGTGAACCACCCCGAGATCGAGGTCGCCGGCGACACCGCCCGTGGCCGTTGGTATCTGCAGGACCGCGTGATCGTCGCCGAATTCTCGTTCATGCTGATCGGGGCGGCCTTCTACGAGGATACCTACCGGCGGACCGAAAACGGTTGGCGCATCAGCTCCACCGGTTACGACCGCACCTACGAGGCCACCGTCGGACTCGCCGATCTGCCGAGCTTCAAGCTCGAGGTCGGTCCCGCCGTGCACATCTGAGGACACCGTCATGTCCGGCCGCGTCTTCTCCGACCGAGTCGCGGCCGGACGTGCTCTGGGCTCCCGGGTCGCGGACATCCTGCGGGCCCGGGAGGACACCCGCGGCGCCAGGCCGGTGGTCATCGGCCTGGCGCGCGGCGGGGTCCCAGTGGCCCGCGAGGTCGCCGACGCGACAGGCGGCGACCTCGATGCCCTGGTCGTGCGCAAGATCGGCGCACCGGGGCACGAGGAGTTCGCGATGGGCGCCCTGACCGCCGGGCATCTCGTGGTCAACGACGACGTGCCCCGCCGACTGGGTGTCTCGCGTGCCGAGTTCGACGCGGTCGCCGACCGGGAACGTCACATCCTGAACGATCGTGAGGAGCTCTACCGCGGCGGACGCCCCCCGGTCGAGGTCGAGGACCGCGTGGTGGTGCTGGTCGACGACGGTCTCGCCACCGGTTCGACGATGGCCGTGGCCGTCGACGCGATGGATGCGGCCGGTGCGGCACGGTTGATCGTGGCCGTGCCCACGGCTGCCTCGGATTCGGTGGGCCGGCTCATCGATCGGGGCGTCGACGAGGTCGTCGTACTGACCATGCCGGAGCCGTTCGAGGCGGTCGGACTCTCTTACGACGACTTCAGCCAGGTCGACGACGACGAGGTGATCGAGTGTTTGGAGCGCGATCGCGGACGTTGAAGGTGGTGCACCAGAGCGCCACTGGGGATTCGCGTGTCACGCGTCCCGAGCACTGGTCACGAATATCGCGGTCGTCAGGAGGATCACGGTGACCGCCGCGAAGTACGCCAACGAGCCGTACGCGTTCCAGTAAAAGGCGGCGTCGCCGCCGGACAAGAAGTTCCACCCGTTGAGGAACGGCAGGAACGGCGTGATGTTCTCCCCGATACGCGGGAGCACGGACAAGATGCGCTCGAACGCGAACATCCACCCCAGCACGATCGCCACCGCTCCCGCGGAATGCCGTACCAGAGCACCCACCGACAACCCGATCAACGCACACAGCGTCGCGAAAACCGGAGTGCCCCAGAGTTGCCGAACCGTGTCCGGGCCACCGAGCGCGATACCGTTGCCCGTGAGCGCCTGTCCCAGAACAACCCCGAGCAGGCCCACGACCGCGGCCACCACAAGGGTGAGCCCGCCGAACACGACGGTCTTCGCCAGGAGCACGAGCGGCCGTCGGGGTACTGCGGCGAAAGTGGGTCGGATGGTGCCGAACCGGTACTCGGTGGTGACGCCGAGAACGGCCATGATCGCGAAGACCGCGACCCCGAACTGGTTGACGCCGACCAGGTAGTCGATGGTTCGGGTGTCGACCGACGCCGAGTCGGCGTAACCGCCGGACAACAGCCAACCGAGAAGTACCGCAACACCGATCCCGAACACGACCACCATCGCGAGACACCAGTACGGGGCCCGGGTGCTGGACAACTTGATCCGCTCGGCGTCGACCGCCGCGAGTGCCTGGCCGATCATCGCCGACTCCCTTCCGCGGCGCCCTGACCGCCCTGACCGCCGGGTCCGGATTCGACGGGCCGGAAGCCGTCACCCCCGTGATAGTCGACGGCGTGGGCGGTCATCGACATGAACACCTCCTCCAGCGAGGCCGATTCGGCGGCGAGCTCGTGCAGCGTCACGCCTGCCGCGGCGGCGATGTCCCCGACGCGGTCTGTCGTCGTGTCGGGCACCCTCATCACCGGCCGTCCCGCGGCATCGGGTGCACCGGGCGCCGGCGTGAGACCGGCCTGTTCCAATGCGGTGTGCAGCTTCTCGAGTTCGGGCCCGCGCACCCGCACCGACTGCCGCGCCCGACCGGTGAACTCCTCGACCGAGCAGTCCGCGATCAGACGTCCGCGGCCGATGACGACGAGATGGTCTGCGGTGAGCGACATCTCGGTCAACAGGTGACTGGAGACGAGTACGGTGCGTCCTTCGGCGGCCAACTGCCGCATGAAGCCCCGAATCCACACGATCCCCTCCGGATCGAGGCCGTTGACCGGTTCGTCGAACAACAGGGTGTGCGGATCACCGAGCAGCGCACCCGCGAGCCCCAGCCGCTGCGACATACCGAGCGAGAACCCACCGGCCCGCTTCCGGGCCACCGACGCCAGCCCGACGATCTCGAGCACCTCGTCCACCCGGGACCTGGGAATCCGGTTGCTCGCCGCCAGCCAACGCAGATGCGAACGCGCGCTGCGATTGGGGTGGACCCAGTGTGCATCGAGCAGTGCACCGACCTGACGGAGCGGGTGGTCGAGTTCGCGGTACGGCACGCCGTTGATCGTCGCGGTCCCCGACGTCGGGCGGTCGAGTCCGAGCATCATGCGCATCGTCGTCGACTTGCCGGCGCCGTTGGGTCCCAGGAAGCCGGTGACCCGCCCCGGCCCCACCTCGAAGGTGAGGTCGTCGACCGCGCGCTGACTCCCGAAATCCTTCGTCAGATTCGTTACCCGCAACACGCCTCGACCATAGCGGCCGGGCGGTGCTCCGCCGGGTGGTTGCGACACACCAGGCCTTCGAGGGTCGTCGACTTCGATACGCTCCTTCGTCGCTACTCGGCCCGGCGGCTTGCGCTCCTCGCACCTCAGGCAACAGGGGCGGCTCAGGCGCGATCCGGGGTCGGTGACGACGCCTGCGCCCAGAACCGTTTCGGGATACGACCCGCCTGTGCGGCGAGCCTTCCGGCGATCACCGCATGCCGCATCGCCGACGCCATCCGCTCCGGATTCTCCGCACGCGTGACGGCGGTCGCGAGAAGCACTCCGTCGCAACCGAGTTCCATCGCTCGGGCGGCGTCGCTGGCCGTGCCGATGCCGGCATCGAGGATCACCGGGAGCGGATCATCGAAGGCCGTGGAACAGTGGTCGACGATCATCTCGATGTTGTGCGGGTTGAGGATTCCGAGTCCGGTCCCGATCGGTGAACCGAGCGGCATCACTGCGGCGACCCCGAGGTCGGCGAGTCGCGCGGCGAGGACCGGGTCGTCGTTGGTGTACGCGAGCACCACGAATCCGTCGGCCACCAATGCGGCTGCGGCGTCGACGAGTTCGACGGCGTCCGGCATCAGGGTGCGCTCGTCGGCCACCACCTCGAGTTTGACCCAGTTCGTCTCGAACGCCTCGCGAGCCAGCTGCGCGGTGAGCACCGCCTCGGCAGTGGTGTGACACCCGGCAGTGTTGGGCAGTACCGCGATGTCGAGCCTGCGCAACAGGTCGAAGACACCCGTTCCCGACGCGGCGTCGACGCGACGCACGGCGACGGTCGTGAGTTCCGTGCCCGACGCGACGAGCGCACGCTCGAGGGACGCGAGATTCGTTGCGCCGCCGGTTCCGGTGATGAGTCTGGAGGAGAACTCGCGGCCGGCGATCCGGAGCGGATCGGCCTCGGAAACGTCTGCGCCGTCGATGATGTCGGATTCAGCCACCCTGCACCGCCGTCACGATCTCCACGACCGCTCCCGAGGTCATGGTGTGGGCCGACCAGCGTCCGCGCGGTACGACCGCACCGTCGACGGCCACCGCGATGCCGCGGTCCGGCAGCCCGAGTCGGGTCACGACATCCGTCACCGACGCGTCGTCGCCGACGTCGAGGTCCTCTCCGTTCACGGTGATGGTCACGCTGATGCTCCTTCCAGAATCCCGAGCACCTTGTCCGCCGTGCCCGGTGCGAGGACGATTCCGTTGCGGCCGTGGCCGGTCGCGACCACCGTGTGGTCGTCGATCCGCTCCACGATCGGCAGGCCGTCGGCGGTGCACGGACGCAGTCCGGCGCCCGCCTCGGTCAGTTCGTAGGTACGCAGCCCCGGCATGACCTCGATCGCGTCGGCGAGCAGATCGGCCACGCCGCCCGCCTGTGGGACGCGGTCATGAACATCCCCGGCCTCGTACTGTGTTGCGCCCACCACGATCCCGTCCGCGCGGGGGACCAGGTACACCGCCCGGCCGTGGATTCGGGCACGGACCACGTGTCCGGGCGGCGGGACCGACCACCGTGTTCGGCGCAATCGGAGGATCTCTCCCTTCGCCGCGTGGAGGGGTACGTCGGGAAGCAACGTCGCGGTGCCGAGTCCAGCGGCGAGGAGTACCTGATCTCGTGGACCGGCGAGTTCGCGCGCGTCGGTGAGGCTTTCCACCCGCGCATCCGTGAACCGCACCCCGGCCGCGGCCCCGCCGCTGCGCAGGGTCGCCAGCAGCCGCCGGTTGTCGATGGACCACTCCCCGACCGCCCGGTACCCGCCGATGAGTCGCGAACTCAACGACGGCTCCAGAGAACGGATCTCACGACCCGTCACCGTGCTGAGCGTGGCGTCGGTCCGCGGCTGGTTGGCCCAGACGAAATCGGCGAGGTGACGCAGGTACGCGGCGTCGGCCGCCGAACCGGCGACGAACAGGGAGTCGGTGGCCGTCACGATCGCGGGGTCGTCGAGCCGCTTCACCAGCGTCGGCCAGCGCCGCACCGATTCGACCGACAGCGCGAGCGCGGCCTCCTCACCCGGATGACCCTCCCCGAGCGAACCGAGCATGCCGCCTGCCACCCACGAGGCCCGCTCGTCGTGACCGGCGTCGATGACCTGGACTCGCCAGCCCGCATCGGCGGCGGCGAGCGCACAGGTCAGACCGACGACGCCACCGCCGACGACGGTGAGCGCACGGTCGAATTGTGCTGGGGTGTCGCTCAAGTCAGATCACCTTCCTTCGCCGGAATGACCCGGATCAGGTTCGACGGTCTGCGGAAGGGGTCCGCACTCTCAGCCCGCCTGCCCGGGCTCCCGTGTGTTCTCGCGGTCCACCCTACGCCCGGCCGGACCACGCGGGGCTAGCCTGGTCGCCGTGACGATCACCCCCGGCTCACGTGCCACCGAATCGCGCCGCCTACTGGACTCCGCCCGGCTCTACCTGTGCACCGACGCCCGGCGCGAGCGCGGCGACCTGCTCGAGTTCGTCGGCGCCGCCCTCGCCGGTGGCGTCGGCATCGTGCAGCTGCGCGACAAGGGGTCGGCGGGCGAGAAGAAGTTCGGCACGCTCGAGGCCCGGGAGGAACTCGAGATCCTCGCCGCGCTGCGGGGCGTCGTCGACGCCCACGGTGCGCTGCTCGCGGTCAACGACCGTGCGGACATCGCCGCGCTCTCGGGTGCCGACGTCCTCCACGTCGGACAGGGCGACCTCCCGCCGCAGGTGGCACGCCGGATAGTCGGACCCGACACGATCATCGGGGCGTCGACTCACGATCCAGCGCAGGCCGCCGCTGCCGCTGCCGACCCCGACGTCGACTACTTCTGCGTCGGCCCGTGCTGGACCACCCCCACCAAGCCGGGTCGCAGCGCCGCCGGCCTCGACCTGGTGACCACGACAACCGAGGCCTCCCCCGACAAGCCGTGGTTCGCCATCGGCGGGATCGACGCGCCGCGGGTGCCGGAGGTGACCGCCGCGGGTGCCCGCCGGATCGTCGTCGTGCGGGCGATCACCGCCGCCGCCGATCCCACCGCCGCGGCTGCGGACCTCCTCGACCGGTTGTAGCGCCGACCTGCTTAAAAGCACCCCCGAAATCCGCCCTCTGCAGCCGGACCTCGGACATATCTTCGTCGACGGCCCTCTGGAGGGCGGATCACGGGGGCGGTTTTCAGGGGTGGTTTTCAGGGGTGGTTTTCAGGGGTGGTTTTCAGGGGTGGTTTTCGGATCGGGCCCGGGACGGAATCCGTTTGCCTGATCCCGACACCGCGGTCTAGCCTGGACGGATCATGATGCTCAAGCGCGTGCTCGTAACCCGCCGCAGCGGGGTCTGATTCTGACCGACCCCCCGCTGCGGGTCGGTTGCGCGCTCCAGTCGGTCATCCGTTCTTCGACCGAAATCGGTTTTCGAGATGCATCTTCTTCATCTGCCCCACCCATCCTTCTCACGACACAGGCATGCGACCGCACCGTCGGGGGACCCCGTCACCGAGCACTTCGGCCGCCCGCTGCCTGCAGGTATGCGCGAGGAGGCCATCGGGATGAGCTGGCAACACTTCACCGACGAGTACGCATGCGGCGGTGCCATCCGCCTCGGCTCATGGTCGGTCGCACCGGCGCGGCAGGACCTCGTCGAATGCCGTGCGACCATCGCGATCGCCGACCGCATCATGTCGTGCAGCGCCGTCGCCGCCGGACCGCTCGGTGCGATGACGTCCATCCTGTACGACCTCGGCGCACCCGTTCAGATCCTGCGGCTGCACCAGCGCGAGGTCGACGACGCGATCGCCACGTTCCTGCTGTGTGAGAACAACGGCCGGCAGGCGTGGGCTTTCGGCGAGGGCCGAACCGGGGACGAGGCGAACATCGCCGCACTGATCTCCGGCGCCAACCGGCTGCTCGGCTCCTAACCCTGCGGGTCGAGTGCGGCGATGCGCTCGCGCAGCGTGGGCCAGGCCCGGCCGAACGCCGGATGCAGCGGCAGCTGATCGACGTGCTGTTCTTCGACCCAGCGCAGTTCCGTCGACTCGAAGTTGGCGACCGTGCGCACCGGCTCATCGGTCTCGGCGATGACCGTCGTGTAGGTCCAGCCGCCGGGTGACTCGTGGGTGACGACGGCGGCGACGACCCGCAGGTCCGCGCTGTCGATGCCGGCTTCTTCCTCGGCTTCGCGCATCGCGGTGTCGATCGCGCCCTCGTGGGAGTCCCGCGCACCGCCGGGCAGGGCCCAGGTCCCGCCCTGGTGGGACCACGCGGCGCGATGCTGGAGCAGAACACCTGTCGCGCCGTCGGCCAGCGGCGCCCGGAGCAGCAGACCCGCCGCGCCGTGGACACCCCAGTACCGTGAACCGTCGGGATCGATCACCCAGCCGTCGCCGTCTCCGCGCACCACGCCTCCTTGCAGCCCGGCGAGCCGTACGCCGGATTCCTCCACCGTAAGTGAGACTCGCGCGACCTGCCAGGGCGATCAGGAACCCGTCGGCGTGGCGACCGCGATGCCCGGAGGAACCCTCCTCGATGGCATAGGCTGAAACACGCACGACCCGGTGAGCGATGACCCAGATGAGTCATTCTTCTTTCAGGTCGCGGGAGCCGGCACGGGGACCGGGGACCGAGCGGCCGCACCGGAGACGATCCAGCGTTCGAGAAGGGGATCAGCTAGGTGACCGGCGATGCGTCCTCCGTGCGGACGGCACTCACCCGTGGCGGTCGCACGATCCGCCCCGCCCAGTCGTCGCCGCCGATCCGCCAGGTCCTCGCCGATCGTCGAGAGCTCGTCGCCACCGCACGCGAGCGCGCGCAGTCACCGTTCCAGACTCTCCGTCATTACTCGGGCACCACTCCCGGCAAGCTGATCATCATCTGCGTCATCCTCGTGCTCGGCTGTCTGACCACCGGCTGGTACGCCTCGATCGTGCTCGAGGACCGCACCCAGACACTGCAGCGTCTGATCGACCGGACCGAGCCGCTCGCCGAGGCCGCGCAGGTCCTCTACAGCTCGCTGTCGATCGCCGACGCATCCGCGAACGCCGCGTTCATCTCGGGCGGTCTGGAGACGCCGGAGTTGCGGGAACGCTACTCCGACGCCCTCGCGACCGCCTCGTCGTCGCTGATCCTCGCGACCGGGACCTCGAGCGAACCCGGGCCGGGGATGACAGAGGACGCGACCGAGCGGGCGCTGTCGGCGGACCTCGACACCCTGTCGACGTCGATCCCGGTCTACAGCGGCCTCATCGAGACGGCCCGCACCAACAACCGACTGGGCAATCCGGTCGGTTCGGCTTTCCTGGGTCAGGCGTCGTCGCTCATGCAAGACAAGATCCTGCCGGCCGCCCAACGTCTCTACGAGAGACGGTCGATGGCGATCGCCGACCCGCAGCATTCGCTGACCCGGCCGCCGTGGACGGTCTACATCCCGCTGTTACTGCTGCTCACCGCCATGGTGCTGACCTCCCGGTATCTCGCGCGCAAGACCCGGCGTCGTTTCAACCTCGGGATGGTCGCGGCGATCTTCGCGCTGACCCTGGGGACGGTGTGGCTGCTGGCGTCGGGACTGATGTCGGTCGCGGCGACCAGCAACGCCCGCACTGACGGCGCCGACCCGCTGCGCGAGCTGACCGCCGCACGCATCCTGACCCAGCAGGCGAGATCGGCCGAGACCCTGTCACTCATCCGCCGCGGCGATCAGGGCGGGCTGGAACGCACCTTCGCCGCAACGACCGCCAAGATCGCCGGCATCGTCGACGACGTCCGCGGCTCCGACGAGACGGGTTCGGTGTCGGATCAGCAGCTCGATGCGGTGAGTACGGCGCTGGCCGAATGGAAACGCACCGACGACGCCGTCCGCCGGTACATCCAGACCGGCGACTTCGACCGTGCCCGCCAGTTGACGGTCGGCGACGGCCTCAACAGCTCGGCCCGCGCGTACACGGCCGTCGACACCGCGCTGGTCGACGCGATCACCACCGCGCGGACGTCGTTCCGCGACGACATCAACACCGCCCAGCGCGTGCTCGGCTTCACCGGGACCGGCATCCTCCTGCTGTCGGTCGTCGCCGCCGTCGCGATCGTCGGCGGGCTCACCCCCCGAATACGGGAGTACCGATGACCTTCTCCCGGCTCCGCCTTCCCGGCCCCGCCCGCTCGCGGCGGCCGCTGATCGTCGCGGTCCTGCTGCTCGTGGCCCTGGTCGCCACGGGCTGTGTCCGGTTCCCCGCTCCGGAGGCACCGCCGCCGACCGCAACGGCCGGACCGCTGGTGTTGCCCGGCGTCCAGACCGACGTGCCGATCGAGCCGCCGCCGAGTTCGGAGGCGTGCAACGCGACCCTCACCCTGCGCCCACCCGCCGAGATGCCCGTACCAGGACGCATGCCGCCGAACTCGACGATGGCCGGCATCTTCGAACGCGGCCGGCTCATCGTCGGACTCGACATCGGGTCCAACCTGTTCAGCTTCCGGGACCCCATCTCCGGCGACATCCAGGGCTTCGACGTCGACATCGCCCGCGAGATCGCGGCGGCGATCTTCGGCGACCCGAACCGCGTCGAGTTCCAGGTGCTCAGCTCCGCGCAACGTATCGACGCGTTGCGCGACAAGACCGTCGACGTCGTCATCAAGACGATGAGCATCACCTGCGACCGACTCCGCGACATCTCGTTCTCGGCCCCGTATTACGTGGCGTCGCAACGTATCCTGTCGTTCCGCAACTCGAACATCGTCGGGCCTTCCCAGCTCGCCGACAAGCGGGTCTGCGCCGCCCGCGGCACCACCTCGATCGGCCGGATGCAGTCCATCCAGCCGCGGGTGCGGATCGTCAGCACCACCACCTGGGCCGATTGCCTCGTGCTCATGCAACAGGGCCAGGTCGACGCGGTCACCAGCGACGACGCCATCCTCGCCGGACTCGCCGCACAGGACCCGTGGGTCCGGGTCGTCGGCCCGAGTCTCGGTGAGGAGTTCTATGGCGTGGGCATCCCGAAGGGCGAGGACGACATGATCCGCTTCGTCAACGGGGTCCTCGAACGCATCCGCGCGACCGGCCGCTGGCAACAGATCCGCGATCGCTGGCTCACCATCCTCGACAGTGGATTCGGCGCACCGCAGCCGTACTACCGGGACTGATGCCCATGGATTACGCCGGCGAACCATCCCACGCAGACCCTCACGGCCCCGAGGGTCATGACGTACCCACCCCCGACACCCCGGAGGAGGTCGGTACCCAGCGCGTCTCTCTCGCCGACCTGATGGGCGACGACGAGGCCGACACCGATCGTCACGCCACCGACGCGCATGCCGCCGACGACCACACCACCGACGCCGAGGCCCAGAGCTCGCAGAACCCGGCCGAGAACGCGACCGACGATCACACGACCGATGTCCGTTCCTCCGACGAGGGCACCACCGACCAGGTCGTCGAGGTCGGCACGCAGAAGGCGGATCTCGACGCCCTGATGGCCGGAGCCGACGACACCGCCGACGACGACACCACCAGGCCGCGCGCGGTGGCCGACTCCGATGTCGGAACGCAGGCGGCCGCACCGGCGTTCACCGTCGGCATCGCGCCGCCGGACCGCTTCGACGGCCGGACCGACCGGGTCGTCCGCACCCGCGCCACGCCGGAACCGGATTCGGGCCCGCTCGGACGGCGACTCGTCCCACGACGACGCCCGCCGGTCCACGAGCGCCGCCTCGGCAGCGGCCTCGTCGAGATGCCGAAGATCACCGACATCGAGCCGGAGGACGCGGTCATCGACGACCCGGTGATCGCCGAGAGCAAGCGATTCTGCTGGCGCTGCGGCAAACCCGTCGGACGACTCGAGGGTGAGGGCGAGGGCCCGCCCACCGGCGACTGCGCCAACTGCGGTGCGCGGTACTCGTTCGTGCCGGGCCTCGCCCAGGGGACGCTGGTCGCCGACCAGTACGAGATCGCCGGCGCCATCGCCCACGGCGGACTCGGGTGGATCTACCTGGCCATCGACCGCAACGTGAGTGACCGGCCCGTCGTTCTGAAAGGTCTTCTGAACTCCTCCGATTCGGAGGCCCAGCGCGTCGCAGTGGCCGAGCGGCAGTTCCTGGCGTCGGTGAACCATCCCGGCATCGTCAAGATCTACAACTTCGTCGAGCACATCAGCGATGACGGCGAGCGTTTCGGCTACATCGTCATGGAGTACATCGGCGGTCAGACGCTCAAGCAGATCACCTCGGGCGACCCGGAGAAGTCGCTGCTGTCGGTCGAACAGGGTCTCGCCTACATCCTCGAGGTGTTGCTGGCAGTCGGCTATCTCCACTCGGTGGGCCTGGTCTACAACGACGTCAAACCCGAGAACATCATGGTCGGCAGCGACGAGGTCAAGCTGATCGACCTCGGGGCGGTCTCTCCGATCAACGGCTACGGACACCTCTACGGCACACCGGGTTTCCAAGCCCCGGAGATCGTCAAGACCGGCCCGCAGGTCGCCACCGACATCTACAGCGTCGGACGCACCCTCGCGGTGTTGACCGTGCCGATGGAGATGCGGAACGGGCGCTACGTCGACGGTCTCCCGGCCCCCGATGAGACCGCCGTCTTCCGCGACAACCCGTCGTTCTACCTTCTGTTGCAACGTGCCACGGCCCCCGATCCGGCCGACCGGTTCGCCTCGGCGGAGGAGATGAGCACCCAGGTGCTCAACGTGCTGCGCGAGACGGTCGCCGTGCACACCGGTGTCCCCCGACCTTCGCTGTCCACGGTCTTCACTCCGCAGCGCTCGACGTTCGGCACCGATCTGATGCTCGCCCCGGTCGACGGTTTCTTCGACCCCGACCAGGCCGCCTTCTACGATCCGGTCGACATCGCCACCGCACTCCCACTGCCCCTGGTGAATCCGTTGGACCCGGCCGCGAGCCTGCTGACGTCGGCCGCCCTGTCCGACCCGCGGCAGACCCTCGACTCGATCAACACCGCACGCGCCGAAGGGTTCGCATCGCTGTTCGGCGGCCGACCGGTGAAGAACGCCCACCCGTCGCTGGAGATCGACCTGGCCGAGGCGCGCGCCCACCTGCAGCTCGACGACGTCGACACCGCTCTCGCATTGCTCCGCGATGTCCGTGAGCACCACGGTGATTCGTGGCGGGTGGAGTGGTACATGGGCATCTGCGCTCTGATGAACGACGAACCCGAGCTGGCTTACGAACGCTTCGACGAGGTGCTGGGTGCGATGCCGGGCGAGGTCGCTCCCAAACTCGCGGTCGCCGGTACCGCCGAACTGATCGGGCGGTGGCTCGCCGACGAGAACGGGTCGGGGAAGTCGGCCGAGAAGATCTCCCGGCTCTACGACGTCGCACAACACCACTATCACGACCTGTGGCTCACCGATCACAGCATCGTGACCGCCGCCTTCGGGCTGGCCCGTCTCGCCGTGGCCGCCGGCGACTACGACGGCGCGATCCGCCCGCTCGACGAAGTGCCCGCCACCAGTAGGCATTTCAACACCGCCCGGGCGACGGCGATCATCGCGCTGGTGCACGGCCGGCCCACCTCGCAGGTCACCCGCAACCAGATCGTCGAGGCCGCACGACGACTCGAGCAGATCCCCGACACCGAACCCCGTAAGTCGCGCATGCTGCTGATCGTGCTCGGTACCGCGCTCGGCTGGATTCACGACAACCCCGAGGAAGAGGATTCGGACAAGGAACCCTCGACCCTCCTGGGCTTCCCTTTCACCGAGTACGGGATCCGCACCGGCACCGAGAGATCCCTGCGCCAGCTCGCCCGTCAGACCCGAAACAACCGCGAACACCGGTTCATGCTGGTCGATCTCGCGAACTACGTCCGGCCGAACACGCTGTTCTGACCTCGATACGCGGCGTCCTCGCTGCGCTCGGTCGTCGCT
>NZ_BAHE01000061.1 GCF_000298235.1 Gordonia namibiensis NBRC 108229 | reverse complement strand
GTGGACGCTCCGCTCGCACCTCAGGCAACGGAAGTGGACGCTCCGCTCGCACCTCAGGCAGCAGGAGTGGACACTTCGCTCGCACCTCAGGCAGCAGGAGTGGGCGCCCTGCGCACCTCCCGCATCGAGGTCAGATCACCTGTGCGCCAGGTGATCCGGTCGCGGCGCGGTCCCGCCGAACGGGTTCTGGAGCGCATTCGACTTCGCGTTGAACACGACGAAGAGGTTGCTCCGCGGGTACGGGGTGATGTTGCCGCTCGAGGCGTGCAGGCAGTTGGAGTCGAAGTAGAGCGCCGACCCTGCCGGTCCGGTGATCGTGTCGATCCCGAGCTCGTCGGCGAGTGTCGCGACATCTTCCTCTTCCGGCGTGCCGAACGGCGGCCGGTACGAGGTCAGCGATTCCCGGTGGTAGCCATCGGGTGTCGCGCCCACGCAGCTGACGAAGCGGCGATGCGATCCGGGGATGATCATCAGCGGACCGTTGGTGGACAGGTTCGGGGTGAGTGCCAGCGAGACGCTGAGTGCTCGCGGGGCGGGCATCCCGTCCTCGGCGTGCCAGGTCTCGAAGTCGGAGTGCCAGTAGAAGGGTCCTCCGGCGAACCCCGGCTTCAGGTTGATCCGGCTCTGGTGGATCGTCACCTCGTCGTCCAGGATCTGTTCTGCGACACCGCGGATCGACTCCCGGTCGCAGATCTCCGCGATGAGATCGCTGAGCTTGTGCACCGCGAACAGCGAACGCACATCGCCGCTGGAGGATTCGCGGATCACCCGGTCGTCGTCCCCGAGACGATCGGTGATGTCGGAGACCTCGCTCAGGCATGCGTCGATGTCGGCGGCCGACAACACCTTGTTCTCGGTGTGGTAACCGCGGTCGGCGTAGTGGCGCAGTTCGGGCGCCGACAACGGCCCCGGGTTCCCCATGCTGCCCCACACGGTGTTGTGGGGACGCGGTTCGATCTGGCTGCGGTGGGCGAGACGGGTTCGGTACACGTCGACGCCGCGCGCCTGCTTGTCGCTCTCGGGGATTTCGGTCTTTGTGATTTGGGTGTTCTTGTTTGCTGTTTGAGTTACCACGATCGAGTCGATCCTTTCCCTCATCCGGCAGGCCGCCGGGAAAGCCATCCGGCGGCAGGCAAGGTGATTGTGTTGTGCGCGAGTCCGCATCGCACGATGACGGGCCGCGAAGAGATACGGCTGCGCGAGGCACGCGATCATCTGCACGCGCCTGATCAGGCCGTATGTGTGCACCTTGCCAGGGAAATGCGGTCCCCTGCAACCATGCTGGTATGCCGGTTACGAAAACCGCAGTTGTGATGTGGATCTCAGATGTGCTGGAGCACGACGGTCGCGATCGAAGAGGGCTTGCCCGACGAATTCGCCGACACGACCCGCACCACAGAAAGGCTTCGTCCGCGGTGCAGTGTCTCGGAGGTGAAGGTGGTGACGTCGGCGGCGTTGCACGGACGTACGTAGGTGATGTCGATGCTGGTGGTGCGCAACTGCCCGTTCGCCTCGACCGCCGTCATCGCGGCGAGCTCGGAAGCACAGATGAGGATTCCACCGTGCACGCTGCCCATTCCGTTGGCGGAGAGGAGCGTCGGGGCCATCGTCAGCACGCCGGGAGCCGTGGGCACGAGTCCCAGTTGGTCGCGGACCGGGTTCGTGGGGGCCTCGAGGACCTCGGCGGTCGCGTGCGCCCCCGGGGTGGCCGGGGCGTCGACAAGATGGGAGCGCTGGATGATCGTCGCGATCGGGCGGCCCGTCGGATCGGACACCCGGCCCGTGGTCATCGCGCCACGATCGTCGCGGGCGACGAGTTCGCCGGTGACGTTCAGCGATGTGCCGTCGAGCGGCGGGTCGGCGACGAAATCCAAACGGATGCCGAGGGAGACCGGCCAGCGTCCGTCAGGGCTACCGGCGTCGACGACGTATCCGGTCACGTCGTCGAGCGCGACAGCGAGCGCGGCTCGGTTGACACCGGCCGCGGGGTCGGCGAGCCACGGCCCGGTCACGAGGCCGGCCTCACCGCGTTCGGCGGACACGGAGTGACCGCTGATCCGCAGCATGACCTCGGGTCCACCGATGTAGAAGACAGACGATGTCGTCGGCATGGGACGAATTTACTCAGCGCCGGGAGTCCGCGTACTCCAGGATCACGTCGACGGCCCGCGCGGCACTCTGACAGGCGCCCTCCATCGTGGTGGTCCAGTCGGTCCTGGTCCAGTCCCCGGCGAGGGCCAGACCGTCGACGGCGGTGCGCTGGTCGGGGCGGGTTCCCGCGGTTCCGGGGCGCTGGGCGAACGTCGACTTCGGCATCCGTACGACGTGGCTGTGGATCACCTGCGCGTCCGCGGCCTGTGGGAAGTACTTGCGCAGCATGTCCATCTGGATGCCGGTGATCTCGGCGTTGGTCTTGCCGATCAGGTCATACGATGCCGACACCGTCGTCGAGTAGAACCAGTTGTCCTTCGGTTCGCGGCCGTGCATGCGCTGGCGGTCCCAGACCTGCTCCAGCACACCCTCACCGCCGTAGAGGATCTCGCCCCAGTCGGTCATGCCGATCGAGCGGTCGAGGTAGAGATTGACGCTCACGATCGGCACCGGGGTGAGTTTGTCGACCGCTTCGTAGATCCGTTCGTGGCCCGGCACCTGGTCGAGGAGCCCCTTCACGCTCCACACGGGCACCGCGCAGATGACGGCGTCGGCGGCGACCTTCTCCCCGTCGGCGAGCGTCACCCCGGTGACCGTGCCGTCGGTGACGTCGACGGACGACACCACCGCACGATGCCGGACGTCGACGCCGGCGTCGGCGAATCTCTTCTCCGCGCCGGCGACGAACAGGGTGTCGAGGTCCACGGTCGGGAAGCCGATCGAGACCGGGGTCCGGGTCGCGACGGCGCGTCGGGCGCCGGTGACGAGCAGGTCGGCCGGGACCTTGGCCGACGAGATCTCGGTCTTGTCGCCGGTGAGGCCGATGACAAGACCGTCCCAGAGCGCGTCCCGCGCCGACTGCGGCATGCCGATCCGACGGAACCACTCGTCGGCGGTCACCTGATCGAGCCATTCGGGTTGCCGGAATGCGTGCCGGATCAACCGCGCCTGCGCGAGGGCGGTCCTGAGCCGGTCGAGTCCGGTCACCCCGGGGAGATCACCGAGTGCCGCTCGCAGACCGGTCAGTCCGCCGAAAGCCGACTTTCGCGTGGCGCCACCCGGCATCCGCATGGTCATGTGGCCGGGGAACTCGACGTGCTCGCGGGTACCGACGCTCTCGAGATACCGCATGAGGTGTTCGTATCCACTGGCGAAGACGTGCTGGCCGTTGTCGGGCACGTCGTCGACCGCGGCGAGCGGCATCGAGATGGTGCGGCCACCGAGTGAACCGCGGCGCTCGAGGAGCGTCACTCGTTGCCCGGCCTCCGCAAGCCATACCGCCGACGCCAGACCGGCGAGTCCCCCACCCACGACCACGCAATGCATGGACCACAGCGTAGCGGCCGGCACACACCGACGTGAGATGGTTGGCCGGTTTCGTCTCAGTCGGTCATCCTGACGTTGCGGGCGGCACCGAGGGCTGCCAGGCCCTGCGGCACCAGGGCGAGCGAGAGGACCGCCATCGCCACCGTCCAGGAGCCGGTCACGTCGTGGATCAGGCCGATGAGGATCGGCCCGACGGCGGCGGCGAGATAACCCACCGACTGCGCCATCCCGGAGACCTGGCCGGTCTGCTTCGATCCCGAGCTGCGGAGAACCATGAAGAGCAGGGAGAGGCTGATGGAAGCGCCGGGCCCGACCATCACGCATGCGGCCCAGAACCCGGGCCACACGTCGGTGCCGATGAGTCCGGCGAAGCCGACCGCGCAGACGGCGAGGACCACGAAGGTCACCACGCGCTGGTCGTCGCACCGTCCGGCGACGATCGGCGCGACCAGCGACATGACCAACGCGACCACCTGTGCGGACGCGACGACGGCACCGGCTCCCACCGGGGTCATCCCGTTCTCGTCGACCAGGTACTGCGGCAGCCACGCCACGAAGGTGTAGAAGATGAGCGACTGGGTGCCCATGAAGACGGTCACCGCCCACGCGATCGGGTTACGCAACAACGACGACGTCGGGCTCGCCGCCGTCACCCGGTGCACGTGCGACAACTGCGGGATCCACACGACGACCGCCACCAACGCGAGGAGTCCCCAGGAAGCGAGCGCGAGACGCCAATCCCCGCCCAGCGCATCGTTGATCGGCACGCTCACCCCGGAGGCGACCGCGGCACCGCCGGACAACGTCATCGAGTAGAAGCCGGTCATCAAGCCCGACCGGTGCGCGAAGTCCCGCTTGATGAGGGCGGGGAGAACGACATTGCAGGTGCCGATGGCAGCACCGATGACCGCCGACCCGAGGAACAGTGCAACCGACGACGGCACGAGGCGTACGACGATGCCGAGGATGAGCACGAGCAGGGCACCGAAGATGACGCGCTCGATGCCGAACCGGTTCGCGAGCCTCGGCGCGACGGGAGCGGAGATACCGAAGAAGAGGACGGGCAACGCGGTGAGCAGACCCGCCACGGCGCTGCTGAATCCGGCGTCGGCCGAGATCGTCCCGATCAGTGGGCCCACCGACACGACAGCAGGGCGGAGGTTGGCCGCCACCAGCATCACGCCGACGGCGGTGATGATGACGCCGGCGGTGGTCCGCTCGTTCGTCATGTGGTGGCGCGTCGTGCGCGACGGGCTCACCTCGACCGCACGATCGCGGCGGGACGGGGAACGGACTGAACTGACATCGTTACGCAACCTAACATTCGACCCGAAGGGCAGCGATCCCGGAACACCGACGCCGACCGCCCATCGGTGTTTGAATGAGCCATGGCGTTCGGGGTGCGCATGAACTTCCTGCGTGGGGCGGGTTTCGTCGGGTTGATCGTCGGTGTGGTGCTGGGCGTTGCGGGAGCTCCGCCGACCGCGCACGCCGCACCCGGCCCGGGTTCACCCCTCCCCTCGGCCGACCCGTTCTACCGTTACGACGCACCGTTACGGCACACCGCTCCGGGAACCGTGC
This sequence comes from Gordonia namibiensis NBRC 108229, assembly GCF_000298235.1. GTDB lineage: Bacteria > Actinomycetota > Actinomycetes > Mycobacteriales > Mycobacteriaceae > Gordonia > Gordonia namibiensis. The sequence goes on along the minus strand of NZ_BAHE01000061.1, from coordinate 100,926 downwards.
TCCGGACACGGCCGATGACGTTCCGGACACCACGTCTGTCCACTCCGATCACCGGAACCCAGGTCCTGTACCGCACGACCGATCAGTTCGGTGCCGGTCGGGCGACGGTCGCCACAGTGTTGCGCCCACTCGTCCCGGGACCGACCCGGCTGATCTCGTACCACATGGCCTACGACGCCCTCGGCTCCCAGTGCGACCCGTCGTACACGCTCACCGGCGGTTATGCCAACGGCACCGCCACCACCGAACAGGGCGTCATCGCAGGCTATCTCGCGGCGGGTTACACCGTGGTGGTGCCGGACTACGAGGGCGAGGACCTGCAGTGGACCATCGGCCGGCAATCAGGATATGCGGCGCTCGACGGAATCCGGGCCGCCGAGGCATTCCTGCGACTCCCACGGTCCACACCGGTCGGCCTGGTCGGCTACTCCGGCGGTTCCATCCCGACGCAGTGGGGAGCAGAGATCGCGCCGCGCTATGCCCCGGAACTCAACATCATCGGAGCCGCTGCCGGCGGCCTGCCCGTCGACCTCGCCCACAACCTGCCTTACATCGACGGCAGCGCGAAATGGGCGGGTGTGATCCCCGCGCTGATCGTCGCCTATCAGCGCGCCTACCGACTCGACACCTCCGCCTTCCTCTCCGAGCACGGGGAGCAGGTGACGAAAGCGGTGAGTTCCGAGTGCATCTCGCAGTTCGCGTCGAAGTACCCGGGGCTCACGAGCGCGGCCATGGTGGACCCGCCCTACACCGGACTGCTCGACGTCCCCGCGGTGGTGCGTGCCATCAACGACAACATCATGGGCAGCCAGGGGACGCCACGGACCAAGATGTTCCTCGCGGTCGGCCACTACAACGCGATCGGCGACACCTTGATGATCACCGGAGATGTCATCGGGCTCGCGCACGAATACTGCTCACGCGGAGTCGATGTCACCTATCACCAGTTGAACGGCCTGACCCACCAGGAGGCGTTCCTCCCGTTCGAACCGCTTGCCGCCGAGTACCTCACCGAACGCTTCGCCGGAATCCCCACGCGCAGCAACTGCGCAACGCTCGCGCGCGGGAACAGCTTGGCACCGCTGCCGGTCCCATGACGACGAAACCTCCTCAGCCCGGGAGTGTTTCACCACCGATCGGGGCGAGCACCTCACCGGTGTAGTACGACGACAGCTGATCGGCAGCGAAGAAGACGTACGACGGTGCGATCTCGTCCGGCTGGGCGGCGCGGCCCATCGGCGCCTGGGTCCCGAAGTCCTTGACGGCCTCGGCCGGCATCGTCGCCGGGATCAGCGGGGTCCACACCGGTCCGGGCGCAACACAGTTGACGCGAATCTTTCTCTCCATCAACGACTGGGCGAGGGAGTACGTCAACGCCAGGACCGCCCCCTTGGTCGCCGAGTAGTCGATGAGGCTGTCGTTGCCGCGCAATCCGTTGATCGACGAGGTGTTGATGATGGCGCCACCACCGGTCAGATGAGGCACGGCGGCCCGGGTGGTGTGGAAGAAGCTGTGGATGTTCACGTCGAACGTCCGGTACCACTGCGCGGGGTCGACCTCGAGAAAGTCGTCGACGACCTGCTGATAGGCGACGTTGTTCACCAGGATGTTCAATCCACCGAGATCGGCGACGGTGCGCTCGACGACCTCTGCGCAATGGGCCGGGTCGCCCAGGTCTCCGCGGTAGGCGCGCGCCTTGCGCCCTTCGGCCTCGATGAGGTCGACGGTGTGCCGAGCGTCCTCGTCCTCCTCGAGATAGGCGATCGCGACATCGGCGCCCTCCTTCGCAAACGCGATCGCGGTGGCCCGGCCGATGCCCGAGTCGCCACCGGTGACCAGCGCCGTCTTACCCGCGAGCAGATCACGGCCGCGGTACTCGGTCATCTCGTCGCGCGGACGGTCGGGCATGTCGCCGGTCTCGCCCGGGTAGGGGATGGTCTTCGCTTCGTGCGGGGAGTTCTCCTGATCACTCATGGTCGCCGGTTGCCCGCTGCGGTGAGATCGAAAACCTGCCTCCGCGCGACCGCCCTCAGAAACGACATCGCCACCTCGCGGGAGACGCGCCGGTCGGAACCGCGCGTCTGCCCAGGAGGTGGCGACTCAGCTGTCGCTGAAGACTCAGGGGTTCTCGTCGGGGATCTCCTGGTCGAGCTTCTCGTCGAGGGACTCCCCCTCCCGCTGCTCACGGGCCGTTGTCCCGGTGCGGTCACTGGCCGACCAGTCCTCGGGCGGGTCCATCCCGTCCTCGAGCGGATCGCGCGCCAGATGGTCCTCGTCGAGGTCCTCCGCACCGACCGTCGAGGTCAGATCGGGGTTGACGCCTTCGGTCGCTGCCGCGGCGTCGGAGCTGTCACTGCTGGTGCTCATCAAGACCTCCTCGCATGTCAGCGGCAACCACTCCCGGCCACCGCGGTCATTGGCTACCCGTCGACCAGATCGCCGAAACTATGCCGCTGAGCTGCAGGTTTTGCCCGAGAGGCGACTCCGCCACAACACAGTGCAGGTCGGCTCTCGCGACGAGCTGATCCCAGGTAAGCTCAAACATCGCCCGAGACCGCCGGCGTGCAGTTCTGCGTGCCTTTTTCAAGCTCTAGGGGTAACCGTGCCAAAGATTGACAACATTCCTGCCGACGATTCCCGCATCCGGCATGTCGGCAGCTTCCGGTTCCTCTTCGACACCGAGGAATGGTGGTGGTCGGACGAGGTCGCCGAGATGCACGGCTACCAGCCGGGTGAAGTCACCCCGACGACCGAACTACTGGCCGGGCACAAGCATCCCGACGACCGCCACGCGTTCGACGAGATGGTCGCGACGATGCTGAGCCGACGCACGCCGTTCTCCAGCCGACACCGCATCATCGACCTCTCCGGCACCGTCCATCACGTGGCCGTGGTCTCCCAGCAGATCATCGACGAGAGCGGTCAACCGATCGGCGCCGAGGGCTTCTACCTCGACCTGACCGGTTATGACGAGGAAACGGTCAAGTTCCAGGTCGACGAGCACGTCGCGCGGTTCCGCGAGAACCAGGGTGTGATCGAGCAGGCCAAGGGCATGATCTCGATGGCCTATGGAGTGAGCCCTGAACGCGCCTTCGAGGTGATGCGCTGGCGGTCCCAGACGGCCAACGTGAAGGTCAACGAGCTGGCCAAGAACATCGTGTCGGGCGTGCACAAGTATGTCGTGCTGCCCGATCCCGTGCGCCAGTCCTTCGACCACCTGCTCCTGAACGCTCACCAGAACGAGAACTGACGTCCACCACGACGCGAGCCGTCGTGGTTTCACGATCCTCCACCCGGGGTATCTGTAAGCGAAGTGCCGAGTGTCGGCAGTTCAGCGGCGTCTACAACGCCGCATCTTGCGGACCCGGTTGAGTACACAGCCGGTCATATCTCCAAGTGATCGGATGGAACAGTGAACGGACTAGGCGGGGAACTCGGCGGTGCGGCGACCCTCGAGATGGTGGACAGCTCACGGATGACGCGGACGAGTACCGCACACATCCGAGTGGCTTCCGTCCCTGAGTCGCACGTCTACGTGCGTCACCTGTCACCGGTGAACGGATCGGTCAGCGTTCTGGACACGGGTTCGGTGTCGGTGACCCGGCTTTCCGATCCCGTGCCCGCGGATGGTGCCAAGGTCCCCGGCGGCTGGTGGCCGCCGCTGATGCTGGACCCGCGGTGGATTGCCGAGCACCACAACGACTTCGACGTGTTCCACCTCCATTTCGGCTTCGACGCGGTGACGCCGTCGGTGATGGCCGACGTCCTCGCCGAGCTCGACCGGCACAACAAACCTCTGGTCTACACGCTTCACGACCTCCGCAACCCGCACCATCCGGAACCCGACGCCCACGATGAGGTCCTCGACCTTCTCGTCCCCGCAGCCGCCGAGGTCATCACCCTTACCCCCGGTGCGGCGGAACAGATCTCGCAGCGGTGGGCCCGGTCCGCCACCGTGCTCCCGCACCCGCACGTCGTGCCGCCCGCGCGGTTCGCACCGCGTGAGACCCCGACCGACGAGTTCGTCGTCGGCGTGCACGCCAAGAGCGTGCGCGCCAACATGGATCCGCTTCCCGTCATCATGACGCTGCTGGAAGCCGCGTCCGACTATCCGGACATGACGATCCAGATCAATCTGCACGACGAGGTCTTCGTGCCCGGAAACCACTTCTACAACCCGGACTTCGGCACCACCGCTCTCGCCTTGTCGCGCCACCCGTACGCCCGGGTGTTGGTACACGAGTACTACTCCGACGACCAGCTGTGGGATTACCTCAGCGGGATCTCGGTCTCGGTCCTGCCCTACCGCTTCGGTACTCATTCCGGCTGGCTCGAGGCCTGCCACGACCTCGGCACCTCGGTGATCGCGCCGAGCTGCGGGTTCTATCACCAGCAGCAGGAATGCTTCAGCTACGACTTCACCGAGGACCGATTCGATCCGGAGTCACTGGTCGCTGCACTCGCACAGGCGTATTCGGCCCGGCCGGCGCCTGCGATGTGGCGGGACCGCCGCACGCAGCGGTCGACGATCGCCCAGGCACACGCCGGGCTCTACACGCGGGTGCTGGATGCGTGAGTCACTACGGATCGCCGTCATCGCATCCAGTCGGTTCCCGATAGCCCAGCCGTTCGCCGGCGGCCTCGAGGCGCATGTCTGGCATCTGACCCGGGCGCTGACCATGGCCGGCCACGAGGTCACGTTGTTCGCCGGCGCCGGAAGCGACCTGCCGGTTGATTCCGATCGCCTGCGCGCCGAACTTTTCGAGCCGTCTGCGGCCGCTCGTTCGGATGTGTCGATGCCGTCGATCGAGGCGTTGCAGGACCACCACGCCTACCTGTCGCTGATGCTCTCGTTCGCCCGGAACCCCGGCGACTTCGACGTGATCCACAATCACAGCCTGCATTACCTGCCGGTGGCGATGGGCCCGTCGGTGGAGACCCCGATGGTCACCACGCTGCACACCCCACCCACTCCGTGGCTCGAGTCGGCACTGGCATTGGCACCGGAGACCAGGTGTGTCGCGGTCAGTCGGCACACCGCCCAGGCGTGGTCGCACGTTCTCGGCTCGATACCGGTGGTGCACAACGGTGTTCAGCTGGATCGATGGCCGATCGGCACCGGCGGAGACGACCTGGTCTGGTTCGGTCGGTTCGTCCCCGAGAAGGGTGCGCACCACGCGATCGAGGCCGCCCGCATCACCGGCCGCCGGTTGCGGCTCGCCGGACCGATCAGCGACGAACGCTATTTCCGCGACCACGTCGCCCCGTTCCTGGGTGACCGTGTGCGCTACGAGGGCCACCTCCACCAGAACGAACTCGCCCGTCTGGTCGGTTCCTCCGGTGCCACCCTGGTGACGCCGGTGTGGAACGAACCGTACGGACTCGTCGTCGCCGAATCCATCGCCAGTGGGACGCCGGTGGCCGGGTTCGCCCGCGGCGGGATCCCGGAGATCGTCGGCGACACCGCCGGCGTGCTCGTGCCGGGTGACGACGTCGACGCACTCGCGGAGGCCGCCGAGAAGGCTTTCACCCTCGACCGACGCGAAGTACGTCGCCGCGCGGAGGAGCACTGCTCCGACATCGCGATGATCGACCGGTACACCGGCATCTACGCCGAGATGGTGGCCGGCCGGGCACGTCTGACCGATTCCTCATCCGCAGAAGCCTGCACCGCATGATCGGCTATTACGTCCACCATCAGGGCCGCGGCCACTGTTCCCGGGCCGCCGCGATCGCCGCCCATCTGCAGACCGACGTCGTCGCCCTGACCAGTGCGGAGCTGACCGACCCCGCCTTCAGCGAGGTGATCACCCTCGACCGGGACGACGCCGATCCCGCCCCCACCGACGTCGACGCGGGCGGACTGCTGCACTGGGCACCCCGTGGGGACGCGGGGTTGCGCAACCGGATGGCCCAGCTGGCAGACTTCGTCGCGACCAGGCAGCCGGCTGCGATGGTCGTCGACGTGTCGGTGGAGGTCACCCTGTTCCTGCGGCTGCTCGGGGTGCCGGTCGTGGTGATGGCGATGCCGGGTGTCCGCGACGACCTGCCCCACCAGCTCGCCTATCGCGCCGCCGACGCGATCATCGCCCCCTGGCCAGGCGACCTGTACCGGCCGGACTGGCTGGAAGAGCATCTACACAAGACGGTTTTCACCGGTGGGATCTCCCGCTTCGACGGCCGCCCTCAGGTCAGCCACCCCACGTTCGCCTCCGACATCCTGGTCCTCACAGGCGCGGGTGGCGATCGGGGGGCGCTGCATCCGGCAATCGGTCTCGCCGAGGCACTCCCCGACCTGAAGGTGGTCGGCCTCGGACCGGCTTTCGGCACCTGGGCCGACGACCCATGGCCGTTCCTGTGTAGCGCCCGTCTAGCCGTCATCGGCGCCGGCCAAGGGAGTGTGGCGGACGCCGCCGCGGCCGGACGCCCCGCCGTCGTGATGCCGGAGGACCGCCCGTTCGCCGAGCAGCGTGCCACCGCGGACAACCTCGCGCGGGCCGAACTCGCCCTTGTCGCCTCTACCTGGCCCGACGCCGACCGCTGGCGGGCCATCGTGGAGTCGGTCGATGATTCCGCGCCGATGTGGTCCCGGTGGCAGACCGCCGGAGCAGCAGAACGCGCGGCCCGTGTCGTCGCAGAAGTGGCCCGATGACGTCCGTACCGGCGTCCGACCACGGCATCTCTGATCGGGCCGGCGCGGAAACCGTCGCGGTGATCACCATCGTGTCCGGACGCCACCAGCATCTGCGACGTCAGCTCGAAGCATTCGAGTACTCGACGGTGCGTCCCGCTGTCCATGTCGTCGTCGCCATGAACGACCCCGATATCGATGCCGTCGTCAACGACTCGGCACCGGCAGGTCATCCGATGCGGGTGGTCCACATCAGCGAGGAGTCCGGCACACTGCCACTCGCCGAGGCACGCAACACCGGTGCCCGCACCGCGATCGAGGCCGGCGCAACACTCTTGGTGTTCCTTGACGTCGACTGCATCCCCGGACCGGGCATGATCGCCCGCTATCTCCGATCATGCACCGCCACAAAAGATTTGCGTCTCCTGTACTGCGGACCCGTGACCTATCTGCGGTCCGACCAGCCGACCTTCGATCCGCGTGAGCTCCATCGATTCCTCGACCCGCATCCGGCACGGCCCGCCCCGGGGCCGTGCCAGACGCAGCTCTCCTCGGAGATGACGCTGTTCTGGTCGTTGTCGTTTGCCATCCGGTCAGACGACTGGCGCGAGATCGGGGGATTCCACACCGGTTACCGCGGGTACGGCGGCGAGGACACTGATTTCGCGAGGTGCGCAGCGCGCAACGGTTTTCGGCTCGCCTGGGTTGGTGGCGCCGATGCGTATCACCAGTATCACCCGGTGTCGAAGCCGCCCGTCGAGCATCTCGACGACATCCTCCGTAATGCGCGACTGTTCCATCGGCGATGGAAGTCCTGGCCGATGGAGGGGTGGCTGAACGCCTTCGCGCAGATGGGCCTCATCGACTACGACGAGGCCGCCGAGGACTGGCGCCGGACAGCAGCGGAAGTGCTGCCCGGCTGACTTTTCCGGCTACTCCCGGAACTTGGAGAAGCCGATGGTCACCCGCCGGGTACCGTGACCGGGCGTGGTGTCGGCGTACCTGATCGTGTGGGTATCGGTGACGGTCTGGACGATTCGCCATCCGAACGTCGACTCGTCGAGTTCGACATCGGCCACGAGATCGCCTCGGACCTCGCCGACCACACCGTTGGACGCGAGGTGTAGGACGACCTCCATCGACGACCCCTCGGCCGCCGCGGAGATGATCTGGGAACAGATCTCGTCCACCGCGACCTTGGCGTCGATTACATCGTCTAGTGACCAGTCATCGATGTACAGAGCCGTCTCGACCAGAGCGCGCACCAGCGCAAGACGATCGGTAGCCGCCGGAACTCGCAGGATCGTTGGCACGCTGCCATCGATCGATAGCTGAGAGGTGGCGTCAGGGTCGGTCATCAATTGAGTCTTCTTCGCACGTCGAGTTGAGTGGATCTTTGTCGGACCGCTCATGAATGCCCCACGTTGACGTAGTCCAAACTGCGTTTTCCCATTCGTCTTGCCCGCAGCGCTCCCCCGTCGCACGTCTCGACACGTTAGCAGAAACGACCCCCGCGTCGACAATGCTTCGTACCACCCGTAGCGCCCTCAGCTGCGACAACGTCCGCCCCGCCGCCCGCCGACGTTTCAGTCGTCAGCCCCTGAGGTACCCGTAGGTCGACCCTGATGGGTATTCACCACCACCTGGCGAAGGGACAGCTATGCCAGATCTCACACCTGACCGCGAGGTGGCCTCTCGGGAGGCCATCGCCCGCCGGCCGGAGCGGAAGTCCCGCGGCCTGAAGGCCGTCGGCCTCCTCGGATTCTTTTGCCTCGGACTGATGCTCGTGCTCGGCGGCACGGCAATCGCAGCCGGCGCGAGTGACCGCGACGCGACCGTCTGGCTGGCCATCGGCGCAGTCGTGGCGGGCCTCCTGGCCGTCGGCCTCCTCATCGGCAGCCGGGTGCTCCTGCGGCAGCGTGCCGGACGCGATGGCGAACGTGCGCACCAGGATCCGATCCAGCCGGAGACCACGGCCGAGGAGGCCGAACGATACGAGGAGCGGTACCACGACTTCCCCGTCGGCCACGCGGGCAAGCACGAGCGGGCCCGGGAAGAACGGTCCGAAGACCGCCACAACGACGGAAAGGCCTGAAATGCGCGCAGTGACCTGGCAGGGCAAACGAAACGTATCCGTGGAGACGGTGCCCGACCCGAAGATCATCGAACCCACCGACGCGATCATCAAGGTCACCTCGACCAACATCTGCGGTTCCGACCTCCACCTCTATGAAGTGCTGGGCCCGTTCATGAACGCCGGCGACATCCTCGGCCACGAGCCGATGGGCATCGTCGAGGAGGTCGGTTCCGACACCGGCGATCTCCGGGTCGGGGATCGCGTCGTCATCCCGTTCCAGATCTCCTGCGGTGCATGTGGTTTCTGTAATGACGGGCTCATGACCCAGTGTTCGACCACTCGTGTGACCGAACAGGGCATGGGTGCCGCGCTCTTCGGTTACTCACAGCTCTACGGATCGGTGCCGGGTGGGCAGGCGGAGTATCTCCGTGTGCCGCAAGCACAGTTCACCCACATCAAGGTGCCGCTGGAGAATCCGGACTCCCGCTACGTCTACCTGTCTGACGTTCTCCCCACCGCATGGCAGGCGGTCGAGTACGCCGAGATCCCCAGCGGCGGAACGGTCACCGTTCTCGGCCTCGGGCCCATCGGCGACATGGCGGCACGAATCGCCTCCCACAAGGGCGCCCGGGTCATCGGCGTCGACCGTGTGCCCGAACGCATTCGGCGCGCACAGGGCCGCGGTATCGAGACCGTGAACCTCGACGAGGTCGACGACGTGGGCGAGGCGATCCGCGACCTGACCGGCGGGCTGGGCACGGATTCGGTGATCGACGCCGTCGGGATGGAGGCCCACGGGTCACCCCTGAACAAAGCGATGCAGACCGTTGTCGGTCTGCTTCCTGACCCCATCGCGCGCAAGGCGATGTCGGAGGCGGGCGTCGACCGGCTGGGTGCGCTCTACTCGGCCATCGACATCGTCAAGCGTGGCGGGACGATCTCGCTGTCCGGCGTGTACGGCGGCATGGCCGATCCGCTGCCGATGCTGACCATGTTCGACAAGCAGATCCGGTTGCACATGGGTCAGGCCAACGTGAAGCGGTGGGCCGACGACATCCTGCCGCTTCTCACCGATGCCGATCCTCTGGGTGTGGACACCTTCGCCACCCACGAGTTGCCGCTCGATCAGGCGCCGGAGGCGTACGACAAGTTCCAGCGCAAGGCCGACGGCATGGTGAAGGTCATCCTCAAGCCGTGACCCGAAACCGGGGCCCACGCTCGTCGGCGTGGGCCCCGGGACCGGTGTTCGTCAGCAGTCAGCCGTTCGGGCGTTTACCCGATCAGCCGTGAGCCCGCAGGAGAGGCTCTTCGAACTCGTCGTCGGCGACCTCTTCGCGCAGGGTCTCGAGAATCCTGGTCAGGAGCCTCGACACATGCATCTGGGAGATGCCGATCTCGCGAGCGATCTCGCTCTGAGACATCGAACGGAAGAACCGGAGGGTGAGAATAGTTCGTTCACGCTCGGTGAGGCGGGCAAGCGCCGGCCGTAGCGTCACGAACTCCTCGACCATGTCGAGCCGCTCGTCCTCGTCGCCCAGGGTGTCTGCGAGGGTCCAGCCGTCCGTGGACGAACCGGCCTCGGCGTCAATGGAACTCGCGGTGTATGCAGACCGCGCGACCATTCCCTCGATGACCTCTCCGACAGGTAGTCCGAGGTGCTCGGCGATCTCGCTCGGCCGCGGAGACCGCCCGAGGGACTGCAGGAGTTCCTCGCTGGCCTTCGCGATGTTGAGCGAGGCCTCCTGCGCACGACGTGGCACTCTGATCGACCACGTACTGTCGCGGAAATACCTCTTGACCTCGCCCATCACCGTCGGAACGGCGAAAGCGAGGAAATTGTTGCCACGCTCGACGTCGAATCTGTCGACCGCATGCATGAGACCGATCCGCGCAACCTGGCGCAGATCATCAACCGGTTCGCCACGATCGGAGAACCGTCGTGCGACGTGATCCGCAAGCGGTAGGCACCGCTCGATCACCTCGTCGCGTTTTTTGGCACGTAAGTCGTCGTCCCATTCGCTGCGAATCTCACGCAGTATCGGGAGGACGTCGCTGTAATCGTCGTGCTCGGCGCGTTGTGTCGCCATTTGTCACCACCCAGACGTTCAGATCTTGCGACCGATGGGCTGACTGCTGCCCCATCTAGCATGGATTGATGCAGCGCACGCGACTCGACGCGCATCAGGTACTAGACAATCATGTTCTTCGCCACACGTCCACTTTCGGAGTCTCACAATGTGGGATTTTAAGAAACTTTTTACCGTGACCGGATCGGCCTTGTTCGGGTACCGAAGGACCCGTAGGGTGAAGAGTGCGGTTCAGGTAGGAGCTGCGTACACAAGAGCAACAGAGCACCCAAGGCTTGCTGCTCACGCGATATCACGGCTTATCTCCGTTCAGGACGATCGTGAACTTGGGTCCCCGCCTCATCGGGCCGGGCACTTGACAGTTCGATCACCGTCCGATCGTGTCTGTGACGCTCACTACTGAGACGAGCACCTCATGCCTCTTACCACTTCCACCATTTTCCGATCCGCATTCGACGCGGGCGCAGAATCCGCGGAAAGAACATCCACCAGACGGTTCGATTCGGCGAAATCGTATTGTGTGCAACGCTTTTCCGGGTCTGTCGACCGGGAAACAGCAGCGGATTTCGCCGCCGCCCTCGATCGTGTCGCGCGTGACCGTGTCCACGGCGTCGTCCTGGACCTCTCCGCGGTCAGCTTCTTCGGCACCGTCGGACTGGTTCTGCTGCAGACATTCGTCGACGAAGCCTCCACTCGATCGATCCCCGTTGTCCTCGTGGGTGAACGAACCGTCAGCCGTCCGCTCGAGTTGTCCGGCATGGCGGACCACATCCGCCTCTTCGAGAACGTCGATGACGCCGGCCGGGTGCTCACCGAAGGTGAGATCGGACCCTCCACAACGGAATTCGCGGTCTCCGAGTAACACTCGACGTACCGCGCCGCAGGTCACCTCTTCAGGGTGATCTGCCGCGCTATCTCGACCAGCTTGGTGTTCGACTCCTGGGACAGTTTCTTCAAGAGGTCGAACGCTGCCAGTGCGTCGATGTCGAACCGCTCCATCAGGATGCCCTTCGCCTGTCCGATCACGTCGCGATTCGCCAGGGCACTGTTGAACTGCTGGTCTTTCTTGATCGTGTTCCAGGCCAGCGCGGCATGGGTGGCGTAGACGATGCCGATGTCCTCGGCGTGCAGGTCGAAGACATTCGGCTCATCCGCGAAGAGATTGAGCGCCCCGATCGTGTTGCGATTGGCGAAGAGCTGGAATGACAACACCGATCGGATCGGCACCTCGCCCATCGCCCGGCTTCGGTACTTCGGCCACCGTTCGTCGTTCTGTAGATCGTGGACGCGGACGACCCGGTCGTGCAGGGCTGCCGACAGGCACGGTCCCTCCCCGACCTCCGCTTGGATCCGGTCGTGGATCTCCGCGATCTCGTGCGTCGCACCGAAGGACTCGATGGAGCGTCGGTCCGTGGCGACCGTCAGTCCGGCGTACTGAGCTCCGGGGATCTCGGCCACCGCACCTGCGACGATCGTCTTGGCCACCTGTTCGTCGTCGGCTCCGTCGCCGTGCAGCCCTCGTGCCAGCTCCGCGATGCGGAGATGAACGTTGTCGGTCGCCTCGGTCACGATCGAACTCCTCTCAGGCGACCGACCGCGTCACCTGGACGTGTCGGTGGCGCCGTGGTGTTACGGACCCGAATACCCAACGTAGCGCCTGCAGACCTCATGGACGGGGTTTCACGGTCTCTGAACGACGTTCCGCCCATGTACGACGCTCTGGCAGGCTTTGCACCATGCTCCCGATCCTCGACCTCCACGACGCCGACGCCGATCCCGCGGCGTTTCGTGCTGCGCTGCGTGACGCCGCCCACGACCACGGGTTCTTCTATCTGACCGGCCATGGCGTACCGGTCGAATCGCTCACCCGGGTGTTGCGACTGGCGCGTGACTTCTTCGGGCTACCCGAGGACGTCAAGAACGAGATCAGCCAGCTGCAGAGCCCACAGTTCCGCGGATACTCGCGGCTCGGCGGGGAACTGACGAACGGCATGGTCGACTGGCGCGAGCAGATCGACATCGGCCCGGAACGCCCGGTCATCCCGGGCGCCGAGGGGTACTGGCGGCTCCAGGGACCCAACCTCTGGCCGTCGTCGCCGGTCGGTTTCCGGAACGCCTTCGAGAACTGGGGTGCGGCGCTCTCCGAGGTCGGCTTGCGGTTGCTGCGGCACTGGTCGGTATCGCTCGGCGCCCCGGAGTCCTTCTTCGACGCGGCGTTCGCCGAACTGCCGGCGACCCTGATCAAGGTGGTCCGCTACCCAGGTACCGCCGACAGCACCCAGGGCGTGGGCGCGCACAAGGACTCGGGAGTGCTCACTCTGCTGCTCGTCGAACCCGGCTCGGAGGGCCTCGAGGTCGAGACCGCCGCCGGCACCTGGCTCGAGGTCCCGCCTGTCGAGGGAGCGTTCATCGTCAACATCGGCGAACTGCTCGAGGTCGCAACCGGGGGCTACCTCCGAGCGACCCGGCACCGGGTCCGCGCGCCCCGCCCCGGGACCGACCGGGTCTCGATCCCGTTCTTCCTCAACCCTGCTCTCGACGCGGTCATCCCGATCATCGACCTGCCGCCCGAACTGGCCGCGGCATCCCGCGGCGTCGAGGCCGATCCGAACAACCCGATCTTCGACACCTACGGCGAGAACGCCTGGAAGTCGCGCACCCGCGCACATCCGGATGTCGCGGAGCTGCATCACGGGATCACCCCGACCCAACCCGCATCGGTGTACTGACCGTTTCGGTCGCGCTGAGCAGAAATGTCTGCTCGACGCCGTGCGCGCTCTATGGTTTCGGCGTGTTCGACGTACGCAAGCTCGCGGTGTTCACCGAGGTCGTCCGGTGCGGCTCGATGTCCGCTGCCGCCGCGGCGACGCGATACACGACCTCGGCGATCTCGCAGCAGATCACCGCGCTCGAACGCGAACTCGGCCATCAGCTGTTGGTGCGCACCTCCTCCGGTGTCCATCCGACCCCGGCCGGCGAACGACTCGTCGATCACGCCGCCGTCATCCTGACAGCGATCGACGCTGCCGAACGGGACCTCGACAGGGCCAAAGCACCGGAGTCCGGGGTCGTCCGCATCGCATCCTTCGCCAGTGCGGCCTCGGAGATCCTGCCGCGCACCGTCGCCCGATTACGAGAGGCGTTCCCGCGCACCGAGGTACGACTCGTCGCGGCCGACCCCGACGACGGCACCGAACTGCTGCGGGAGGGCGAGGTCGAGGTCTGCGTGATCACCGAGGTACCCGGAGACCGCGGCGACCACCAGGATCTTTGCACCACGGCGCTTTTCGACGACGAGTTCTTCGTCGTGCTCCCGCCCGGCCATCGCCTGGCGAACGTGCGGGAAATTCCCCTCGCCGCCCTGGCCGCGGAGCAGTGGGTCGTGAGCTCGGCGACCGGAACGTGTCCGGACGCACGGGTCTTCCTGGACTCCTGCCGACGGGCCGGTTTCACACCGTCGGTGTCGTTCCGCGCGGAGGACTATTCGACGGTCCAGGGACTCGTCGCCGCCGACCTCGGGGTCTCGCTCGTACCGTCGCTCGCATTGCGCAGTGCGCGAACCGATGTCGTGATCCGCCCGGTCGTCGGTCCGCCACCCGTGCGCCGGATCGCGCTGGCGACGATCACCGAGCCCGCACCCGGGAGCCCGCTCGCCGCCTTGCTGTCGGTTGCGCGCACGATGGGTCCGCCCCGGCCCGGAGGGCAGACCGCCTACACCGTTTCTGCACGACCTGTAAGTGTTGCTTGACGCGGAGCCGAACGGGCCGGGCCGGACCTTAGCGTTGGCGCGAATCGATCGTCCACGAAAGGATCTCGACGATGGCCCCCACGTCCGCCACCGACACTTTCCCGGTCTCCGGGACCGAGAACGTCCCGCTGCTGTCTGATCCCGCATCCGCCCTGGCGGTGGCCGATTCCGTCGCCGCCGCAATCGGCGCCGGCTCACTGCGACGTGAGCTGGACGGGGTGCCGCCGGTCGAGGAACTGCGGATCGTCGCCCGATCCGGCCTGCTGGGTATTCTCGTGCCCGCCGAACACGGCGGGCCCGACCTCCCGCAGTCCGTCGCGGTCGAAGTCATCCGGCGCCTGGCACAGGCCGATTCGGCCGTCGGCCAGCTCCTGCTCTCCCATTTCGTGCTGAGCGCGGGTATCCGTGGGCTGGGTCGTACCGAGCCGGCGCCGACGATCTTCGGCGACATCCTGGCCGGGGCACAGCTCGGCAACGCCTCGGCGGAACGCGGCACCCGGACCGCCGCGGAACGCAAGACCACGGTCCGCAGGCTCGATAACGGCACCTGGCAGCTCGACGGCAAGAAGTACTACGCCACCGGTTCACTGGGCGCGACCTGGATCGGCGTCGGCGCCCGGATCGAGGGCACCGACCACGGTGCCACGGTGTTCGTCCGGGCCACCGATCCGGGTGTGCGCCTGAACCTCGAGGCCTGGTCGTCGTTCGGACAGCGCGGAACCGCCAGCGGTGAGGTGATTCTCGACCAGGTGTCGGTCCCGGATCACCTCGTCCTCGACGAGGGGCCCGACCCGGACCCGGCCACCGCGGCCCCGTCGGTTCTGGGCGCCTTCGACCAGGCCCTGCACACCGCCATCGACGTCGGGATCGCGCGCGCCGCGCTGGCCGATGGCGCGGAGTTCGTCCGGACCCGATCCCGGCCGTGGTTCGAGGCGCAGGTCGAACATGCCGCCGACGAACCGCATGTCGTCCGCCGGTTCGGCGAGCTGACCGCCCGTCTGTATGCACTGGAGGCGTTGCTGGAGAAGGGGGGCTCCCTGATCGACGCAGCCCGGGCGGAGGTCGAGTTGACGCGCGACTCGGCCGCGGCGGCGTCGTTGACGGTGGCTGCGGCCAAGGCTCTCTCCCAGGAGTTCGCGGTCGAGATCGCCTCGGGCGTCCTCGAACTCGCCGGCGCGTCGGCAACCGATCGCAAGTACGGACTGGACCGGCACTGGCGCAACGTCCGGGTCCACTCCCTGCACGACCCGGCCCGGTGGAAGTACGTCCACCTGGGCAACAACACCCTGCACGGCACGCGGCCGCCGCGTCTCGGCGTCCTCCTCTGACCCCGTCGCTCTGCTCCGATCTCCCGAACCACAAGGATCTTCCATGACCAGCTTCTATCTCACCGGCAGCATCAACGTGCCCGATGTCGACGCGGCCTACTCGCTCGTCGGCACCCACCTCCAACCCGCCGTGCTCCGCGTCCCCGACGGCGAGCCCGGCGACCGCGCCAACTGGGTTCTCACCCAGCGCGCACTGTTCCTCGAGAACCCCACCCTCGACGTCGTCGACGACCGTGCCCGGGTGAAGCCCGGTGTGGCAGTCGAATTCGGCGAGGTCGACTACCACTCGACGGCAGCCGCGTCGTACGAGAAGTTCGTGAAGGCCCGCGAGAAGGGCATCCTGGTGCCGGAATCGAGGTTCCTCGTCTCGATCCCGACGCCCTTCAACGCGGTGAACTCGTTTGTGGAGTTCGACTCCCAGGTCGAGGTCGCGCTGGCTTACGAACGTGCGCTACGCGCGAGCGTCGAGAAGCTCTTCACCCTCATCCCGGCGATCGACCTCGCGGTCCAGTGGGATCTGCCGACCGAACTGGCTACCGTCGAGGGCTGGTTCCCCAATCCGTATGCGGGACATGAGGCGATCTTCGCGGCGACCGCACGCCTGGCATCGTGGATTCCCGACGACGCCGAGCTCACTTTCCATCTCTGCTACGGCGACTCGAAGTTCGGGGCGTCGCCGTTCATGGGCGATCCGCCGGACGCCGAAGCCGCCGCCCGGGGCGGCCGCCACATCCTGCCGCGGGACGCGTCGGCCATCGTCACCGTCGCGAACGGCCTGTCGCGGCACGTGAACCGGCCCATCGACGCCATCCACGCCGCGACCGTCGCGGCCTGGAATCGTCGTGCCCACTGGCAGCCGTTGCAGAATCTCGCGGTCGAACCGTCGACCGAGATCTTCCTCGGCCTGCTGCACGCGGAGGACGGCGCCGAAGGCGCCCGCGAGCGTGCCTCGATCGCATCGGAGTTCCTGCCCGGTTTCGGGATCTCCACCGAATGCGGACTCGGTCGGCACTCCCACGCACAGCTCGACGCCGTCGTGACCGCCTACCGCGAACTCGCCGAGAGCCGGGAGCTGGCCTCCGCGTAGCCCGAACCCCCACAAACCCAACCTTTCTCGGCAAAGCCACCGCGGCTGCGGCGGTGGGGGTGGAACTGCCGAACAAGGGTGGGTTTGTGGCGTGCGTCAGACCAGGTCCGACACCGTGGCGTGCTCGTCGAGCAGCGGTGGCGCCGACCGGTACCTCGGCGGGGTGGCGCTCATCCGGATCGGGTTGGCCACCGACCGGAACGGCTCGTCCCGGCGCGGGTCGGCGATCTCGACCACTGGGTCGAGTCCCAGACGTTCGGCGAGCGCGACGGCGTCGGCGATGTCGTTGAGCGGCCCGCACGGCACGCGCCGGGCGGTGAGTGCGTCGAACCAGTGATCGGCGCTCGCCGTCGACAGCGTGTCGTTCAGGATCGCCACCAGCTCTTGACGATTCGCGACTCGGGCACTGTTGGTCGCATACCGTTCGTCCGCGGGCAGGTCGGGACGTCCGAGGACCTCGCACAATGAGGCGAACTGACGGTCGTTGCCGACGGCCAGCACGAACGGACGGTCGGCGGTCCGGAAGACCTCGTACGGCGTGATGCTCGGATGCCGGTTGCCCATGGCGGTCGGCACCACTCCGGCAGCAACGTAACCCGAGGACTGGTTGGCCAGCGCTGAGAGCAGCGAGGACAGCAGGTTCACCTCGATCCGCTGCCCCTCCCCGGTCCGGTCGCGATGCCGCAGTGCAGACAGAATGCCTACGGCCGCATGCAATCCCGTGATGACGTCGACCACCGCGACACCCACCTTGGTCGGGGTCTGCGGGTCGGGGCCGGTGATGCTCATCAACCCGCCGACCGCCTGGATCAGCAGGTCATATCCCGGGAGTTGGTTGTTGCCACCGAAACCGGTCACCGAGCAATACACGACATCGGGCCGGAGGCCGGCCACCGCGTCGTAACCGAGACCGAGCCGGTCCATCGTGCCCGGCATGAAGTTCTCGACGACGACGTCGGCCCTCTCGACGAGGCGTCGTGCCTCCTCGAGCCCCTCGGGATCGGAGAGGTCGATCGCCACCGACCGCTTGTTGCGGTTGACCGACAGGAAGTACGACGACTGGTCACCCACCCAGGGCGGACCCCACGACCGGGTGTCGTCGCCGACTCCGGGTCGCTCGACCTTGACGACCTCGGCACCGAGGTCGGCGAGCAGCATCGTCGCGTACGGCCCGGCGAGCACCCGGCCGAAGTCGGCGATGACGAGTCCGTCGAGAGCGCCGAGATCGCTCACCGGAATGCGGCCTGGCCCGTGAGGGCGCGGCCGATGGTGAGCTGGTGGACCTCGGAGGTGCCCTCGTAGGTGAGGACGGACTCGAGGTTGTTGGCGTGGCGGATGACCGGGTACTCGAGGGTGATCCCGTTGGCGCCCAGGATGGTTCGGCATTCGCGGGCGATCTTGATGGCCTCACGGGTGTTGTTGAGCTTGCCGGTGCTGATCTGCTCGGGGCGGATCTCGCCGCGATCCTTCAGACGACCCAGGTGGTAGGCCAGCAGGTGGCCCTTGCCGACCTCAAGCGCCATGTCGGCGATCTTGGTCTGGGTGATCTGGTAGCCGGCGAGCGGCTTCTCGAAGACCTCGCGGGACTGCGAGTAGTCGATGGCGGTCTCGAGGCAGTCGCGGGCGGCGCCGATCGCGCCGAAGATGATGCCGAAGCGGGCCTCGCTCAGGCTGGTCAGCGGACCGCGCAGGCCCTCGGCCTTGGGGAGCATCGCCGATTCCGGCAGACGGACGTTGTCGAGGACGAGCTCGGAGGTGACCGATGCACGCAGCGACATCTTCTTGTGGATCTCCGGAGCAGAGAACCCAGGGGTGTCGGTGGGGACGACGAAACCGCGGATGCCAGCCGGGCTGTCGGCAAGATCGGTCTGCGCCCACACGACCGCCACGTCGGCGATCGAACCGTTGGTGATCCACATCTTGGTGCCGTTGAGCACCCAGTCTCCGCCGTCACGCTTGGCGTTGGTGCGCATCCCGGACGGGTTGGAGCCGAAGTCGGGCTCGGTCAGGCCGAAGCAACCGATCGCCTCACCCGCGGCCATCCGCGGCAGCCACTCGTTCTTCTGTTCCTCCGAACCCCAGTGGTGGATGGAGAACATCGCCAGCGAGCCCTGCACGGACACGAGGCTGCGGATACCGGAGTCCACGGCCTCGAGTTCGAGGCAGGCCAGGCCGTAGGCCGTCGCGCTCATCCCCGGGCAGCCGTAGCCCTCGAGGTGCATGCCGAGAGCGCCGATCTGACCGAGCTCCTTGGCGATCTCGCGAGCCGGAAGCTTCGCCTCCTCGAACCAGTCGCCGATGTGGGGTCGCAGCCGCGCGTTGGCGAAGTCGCGAACGGTGTCCCGGATCGCGATCTCGTCCGCATCGAGCAACGAGTCCAGGGCGAAGAGCTGCGCCAGGGTGCTGGGTCGGGACATCGGAACCTCCGGGGATCGGGCGTGCTTCTGATCGTACAAGTCTTATGAGAACGTTTGCGAGAACGTTTGCATGGGCTACGGTAGGTGCTCGAACGCGCAGCGTCAACAGCGCTACCGACAGGATGGGGGAGCCAACGTGGCCGGTGGTCAGCGAACGCCGACCCTCAAGGAGATCGCGAAAGCCGCGGGTGTCCACGTGTCGACGGCGTCTCGGGTACTGCGGCAGTCCGAACCCGCGGACGGATGGTCGGAGTCGGCACTGCGTGTCCGCGAAGTC
Organism: Gordonia namibiensis NBRC 108229; assembly: GCF_000298235.1. Classification (GTDB taxonomy): domain Bacteria; phylum Actinomycetota; class Actinomycetes; order Mycobacteriales; family Mycobacteriaceae; genus Gordonia; species Gordonia namibiensis. The sequence continues at coordinate 81,274 of NZ_BAHE01000061.1, read as the reverse complement.
GCCGATCAGCTCGGCTACCAGCGCAACCTCTGGGCCGCGAGTCTCCGCACCCGCAAGACCACGACCCTCGGCGTCGTGATGACCCGACTCACCGACGGCGTGGTCGCCACGACCTACCAGGGCATCGAGCAGGAGGCGACGCGGGCCGGCTACTCGGTACTGCTCTCCAGCCCGCCCGACGACCCGGAAGCCCAGCGCGCGGCCATCGAGCTAGTCGTCGGGCGCCAGGTCGACGGCCTGCTGCTCAGCGGTCTGCACCGACCGGGTAAGGAGTTCATCGCCTCGCTGCGGGTCGGCGACCTGCCGATGATGACGCTGACCCGGCACGCCGACGCCGGGCTCCCCTTCGTCGGCGGCGACGACGTTCGGGGTGGCGCGCTCGCCGCACGTCACCTGATCGATCGCGGGTACACCGACCTCGCCGTCATCGCCGGCCCGGCCCACGCCACGACGGCGACGGATCGACTCGAAGGCTTCCGCAGGGAGGCTGCCGCGGCGGGGATCGCACTCCCCGAGAGTCGGGTCGTCGCCTCGAGTTTCGAGGTGCGCGGCGGCACCGAGGCCGGGCGCATGCTGCTCGACGCACCGGACCGGCCGAGGGCGATCTTCGCGGTGTCCGACACCATCGCCGTCGGCGTCCTCGGCGTCGCCCGCGACCTGGGACTCCGCATCCCCGAGGACCTGGCCCTCGTCGGCTACAACGACATCCCCATCGCGGCGCAGCTTCCCGTGCCGCTCACCACGATCCACTCCCCCGCTCTGGAAATCGGCCAGACCGCGGTGCGCGGGTTGCTCGATCTGACCGCGGGTCGCGAAGTTGAGTCCCGACGCCTGCCGGTCGAGCTGATGGCCCGCGGCACCACCTAGGAACGCGGCACCGGGTGAGAGCGCGGCACCGGTCAGAAGTGCTGCGCACCACCGTCGATCGAGATCTCCTCGGCGGTGATGAATTTCGACTCATCCGACGCCAGGAACGCCACCACGTTCGCGACCTCCTCGGCCTCGGCGGCGAACTGGTTGAGGAACGTCATACCCATACCCGCCAGCCGCGGATTGGCCTTGTCGGTCTCCTCGATGCGTTCGACCATCCGGCCCGAACCCATCGGCGTGATCACCGCACCCGGATGGACTGTGTTGACCCGAATGTCGTGTTGTCCCAACTCCGCCGCAAACGCACGCGACATCCCGACCAGCGCGTGCTTGCTCGTCGTGTAGTGGACCATGAACGGCTGCAACTTCTTTCCGGCCAGCGAGCTGGTGAGGATCACCGACCCGCCGCCGCGGTCGATCAGATGAGGGGCCGATGCGGTCACGGTGTTCCAGACCCCGGTCACGTTGATGTCCATGGTGTCGGCGAAGCTCTGCGGCGTCACCTCGTCCCAGGTCTCCGGGATGCAGATGCCGGCGTTGGCGACCACGACGTCCAGCCCACCGAGGGCCTCGACCCCGTCGCCGACCGCGGCGCGGAGTCCGTCGAGATCGCGAGTGTCACAACGGGTCAGGGTCGCCTTGACGCCCAGATCCTCGACGAGTCGCCGGGTCTCGGCCAGATCGTCTTCGGTGGCAGGTTCGTACGGTACGCCTGGCAGTGGTCCGGCGAGGTCAACGCCGATGATGTGCGCTCCCTCGGAGGCCAGTCGTACCGCATGCGCCCGCCCTTGACCCCGCGCAACGCCCGTGATGAACGCGACCTTGTCTGCCAGCCGTCCCATGTCGCTCCCCGTCCGCCGGATGCCGGGGCCGGTCGGCCCCCTCGGCGCGACTCTACGGATTGACGGCGGCTGCGCGGGCGGACTCGAGAGCGAATAGGTTCTCGTCCCACCCATCGGCGAGTGGGCCGAAGAAGTGAAAGCGCACCTTCTTCACCCGGTACAGCCACCGCCCGTCCCGTTTGACCAGCTCGTCGGTGTAGCGACCGGCGGCGATCGACGCGACGCCGTCGAGCACGCACGGCTGCCAGAGGAACGACCGCGCCGTCGCCTCGTCACCGTCGATGTCGATCTCGAGGTTGGTGATGAAGTGCCAGAACGACGCGAGTCCGCCATCGGCGAGACCGGCGAAGAAGGCCCTCATCTCGGCCTTGCCCTTGGGATTCGACAGACCGTCGAACTCGCCGTCGTCGGTGAAGAGTGCCATCAGCTCGTCCCAGTTCCCGTCATCGAGATGACGGCAGTACCGGGCGTCGAGCGTCCGAATGGCCTCGATGTCTTCCAGGCGGGTCAGCCGCGCCGCCAGGCCGGAGTCGGTCGTCATGGTGCCTCCATTAACGTGCGTTCACGTGTTCCACACCATAAAGCCGCGGAATCCGCAGGTCAACAGCGCCTGGCACCGCCGTCGTTGCTGGTGACATCACTTCGACCTAGTCTGAGCACATGAACACTCGATCGCCTTCGGCGACCGCAGCGTCCCGCGACCGCATCCTCGACGCCGCACTCGACGAGTTCTTCACGGCCGGTTTCCACGGTGCAACCATGCGAACCATCGGTAACCGTGCAGGTTGCAGCGCTGCAAACGTCTACAACCACTTCGAGAACAAGTCCGATCTACTGGTTGAGATCCTGCGGACCGCGAGCGACGAACAGTTCACCGCGACTCGCAACGCGATCCGTCGGGCCGGGAAAGATCCCGTCGAGCAGTGGCGAGCTGCAGTAGTCGCCCATGCGCTGTACACCGCCAAGCGGCCGCGCGAGTGCCTGGTGGCGAACACCGAGCTGCGCTATCTCGGCGAGATCGACCGCAAGCGCGTGGTCGGATCGCGCGACGCACAGGAACAACAGTTCATCGACATCGCCGAAAGAGCGGTTGAACAGGGGCTTTTCCACGTCGATCGGGTCCATCAGGCGGTCACCGCGGTTCTCCTGATGTGCGCCGGGATCCCGGTGTGGTTCCGCCCGGACGGCCCCCGGACCGCAGCCGAGGTCGCCGAGGATTACGGCCAGTACGCACTCAACCTCGTCGGATACCGTCCCGACCTCGCTCGTCCATTGACCTCAGCATGACCCGATGCTCTAATGGTGAACGACCGTTAATGAGTGATCACCGCACTTCCCCGATCACTTCGGCCCGCATTCACTAGGAGAAGGCCATGACCCATCGGCCGTCACAGCCCCGGACCGACAGCCCGCGCTACCTGACCGAGGAGCGCCTCGCCATCCGCGACCTTGCCCGCGATTTCGCGATGAAGCAGGTCCTGCCGGTTGCCAACGAGCTCGACCCCGTCCAGGGCACCATTCCCGACACCCTCAAGAAGGCGATGGCCGAGGTCGGGTTCTTCGGCATCATGATCCCCGAGGAGTACGGGGGCCTGGGGCTCGGCGTCTTCGAGTACTGCCTTGTCGCCGAGGAACTCTCGCGGGCGTGGATGAGCGTCTCCGGACTGCTGGCGCGCGGCAACGGCATGGGCGGCGGCTTCACCCCCGAGCAGGAAGCCGCCCTGCTGCCACGCGTGGCGCGCGGCGAATACCTCGGCGCCTATGCGCTCTCCGAGGCCGAGGCCGGCTCCGATGTCGCCAACATCTCCTGCCGGGCCACCCGTGACGGCGACGAGTGGGTCGTCAGCGGCACCAAGATGTGGTGCACCTATGCCGACGAGGCCGACTACCTCGTCCTGTTCGCCCGCACCGATCCGAACAAGGACCCGGCCAAACCCCACCGCGGTATCAGCGCCTTCCTCGTCGAGAAGGAACGCGGCGAGTTCCCCGAGGGCATCTCCGGCACCAAGGTCCGCAAGATCGGCTACTTCGGCTGGAACACCTGGGAACTGTCGTTCGACAACTTCCGCATCCCGGCCGACCGCATGCTCGGCGAGGAGGGCAAGGGCTTCTACCTCGCGGTCAGCGGCCTGGAGGTCGGGCGCGCCCACACCGCCGCACGCGCCATCGGTCTGGCCCGTGCCGCGCTCGAGGACTCCATCGCCTACATGCACACCCGCAAGCAGTTCGGCCACGAACTCGCGGACTTCCAGCACCTGCGTTTCAAGATCGCCAAGATGGCCGCCGACATCGAGGCGGCCCGGCAACTGATGTACTCGGTCGCCACCGACATCGACACCGGCCGGCGGTGTTCGCTCGAGGCATCGATGTGCAAGCTCGTCGCCACCGAGATGGCCGAACGGGTGACGAGTGAAGCCGTCCAGATCCACGGCGGCGCCGGATACACCACCGACTTCCAGGTCGAACGGCATTGGCGCGACGCACGTCTCACCAAGATCTTCGAGGGCACCAGCGAGATCCAGATGCGGATCATCTCCGACGAGCTGTTGGGCAGGGCCGGGTCATGACCACCGCCATCGCCTCGCTCCGCGTCGGAGTCCGGACCTCCACCCGCACCCACCTCGCTGCCGACGTCCTCCAACGCCACGGGCTCCGCATTCCATCACGTTCACCGTCTTTCGGGATGGTTCTCGCCGAGTGGCTCACCGACCCGGTCCCGTGCGCGGAACGTGTCGCCATCTCCTGGTCGGCGACCACCCCCATCGCCGAAACCGATCACGTCCATGCGACCACCGTGGTGACCAGGGTCGGCGCCGACTGCATCGACCGCGAGGTCCGCCTGATCGACGACGCCGGCCGGGTACGCGAATCCGGCACGGAGACATGGTGTACCGAGGTCGATCCCCAGCCGGTGCCCGAGCTCGACTTCTGCTCGGTCGAGTGGGGTGAGCAGCTGCGCGCCCGCCTACACCAGGACGCCGCGTTCACCTCGTCGGTCTCCACCTGGGACGGCACCGTCGGACTACGTTGCGGCACCCGCGAGGTGCACCTGCGCATCTACAAGGGGCAGGTCATCGACGTCACCCGGCGCTCCCTCCTGGGCGCCACCTTCACCTTCGAGGCCTCCCCCGCGTCCTGGGTGGACCTCATGCAGTCCGACTCCGACGACTTCATGCGGCGCGCACTTCGCGGTGAATTCTCCTCAGCCGGTAACGGTTACGAGTACCTGCGATTGACCAAGCCGCTGCACGCGATCATCCAGAACGCGCGGGCATTGGCCCAGGAGGTGAACTCATGATCGAGGCACGCTACCTCGAGATCCAGGGCGCTCTGGCGTTCGTCGAGATCGTCACCGCCGATCCCACGGCCTCCGGTGAGCGCATCGCCGACACCCCGACCGTGCTGTGCATCCACACCGCGGGGCAGAGCGGCGTCCAATGGCGCCGTGCCGCGCAGGACATCGCCGACCGTGGGTACCGCGTCGTCGTGCCGGACCTGCCGGGTCACGGTCGTTCCGAACCCTGCCCGACGGGCCCGGTCACGAGCCTCGTCGATTACGCGGACTGGTTGACCACCGTCCTGCGGCAGCTGGACGTCGAACGGCCCTATGTCATCGGCTGTTCCATCGGCGGCAAGCTCACACTGGAGCTGGCGACGCGGCCGGAGTATCCGCTCGCCGGAGCAGTCGCGATGGCCGCCGAGGCCGGACCGGGCCGCGTCAAGATCGCCGGCCTGCGACGCGAACTCGAGGATGTGGCCGGCCCGGCCCGAGCGGAGCGCACCTACCTCGGCAGTCTCGCCTCCGTCGGGCGGGCAGTACCCGCCGCGCAGGCACATCTGATCGGTCTCATGCACAAACGTGAGGACCCGGAGATCTCGTCGTCGGACCTCATCGGCTGGGGTAGTCACGATGTCCGCGACCGGCTCTCCGATCTCACCTGCGGCCTGCACCTGATCTGCGGCGCCGACGACCCGTGGATCAGCGTCGACGCCGTCCGTCACGCCGCCGCCGAGATCAACGAACTCGACGGCCCGCGTGCACAATTCACCGAGCTGGCGGGGTACGGCCACTACCCGATGGAAGAGCTCCTCGACTTCGGAACACTCGCCGACGCCTGGCTGCGATCCCTCCCAGCCGGGAGCCGCACCCCGGAGGCGGTGTCATGACCCTCACAACCCATCCCACGCTCGCCGGAATGCTCGCCGATCTCGTTCACCAGTCCCCCGACACCCCGGTCGCGATGGATGTCGCCGACGGCGAGGTCATCACCCTCACCCGCTCCGAACTCGGCCGTCGTGTCGATCAGTTGCGAGAAGAACTGTCCCGCATCGGCATCCGCCGCGGCCAGTGTCTGGCGGTGTACCTGCCCAACTGGTCCGACGCGTTGGTCTGGCAGTTCGCCGCATCCGCGCTCGGCGCGCACGTCATCGGGGTCAACACCCGGTACAACGTCGGCGAGGTCGCGCACATCCTGACATCGGCACGCCCCGCGGTGGTGGCCGTCCCCGCACAGTTCCACGGACTCGACATCTTCGGCACCCTGCGCGAGGCGAGTCACGCGGCCGATCCTCTCCCGGCGGTCGCGGTGGTCCCCGGGCCGTCGAACCCCGACGCGACGGCTTCCGATTTCGATCTCGGTGCCGGGGCCTGGATCGCCGGCAGCGGCGACACCACGGGCGTCTCCGCATCCGCGACCCCGTCGACGGCGGAATGGACCCCGGCAGGCGAACGAGCCGCGCGTTCCGGCGAACTCGCGGTCGCGTTCACGACCTCCGGTTCCACCGGGACACCCAAGCTCGCCGCCCACCGGGATTCGGCCGTGGTCCGGCACGCGCATGCCGACTCGGTGCTCATGGGCGTCCGCGAGGGCGACGTGATCCTGGGCGTTCTGCCGGTGTCCGGTGTCTTCGGATTCAGCACGGCCATGGCCGGTCTCGCGGGTGGTGCAGCCATCCTGATGGAGCCCGTCTTCGACGCCGCGGCGACCCTCGCCCGGGTCGAATCGTTGCGCGTCACCCACATCGTCGGCGGTGACGACCTCTTCGGGCGCCTCTACGACACCTGGCACGACGGCCGGCTAACCGATCTGACCTCGTTGCGCTGGCTCGGCATCGCCGACTTTCTCGGCAGGTCCCACGACATCGCACGGTGGGCACGCGACGAGGCCGGGGCGCAGACGACCGGCGTCTTCGGCTCGTCGGAGGTCTTCGCCCTGGCGCTGCTCTGGTCGTCCGACGACCCCGAGTCGGTGCGGTGGAACGGCGGTGGCCGTCCGGTCGAGTCCGCCATCGAGGTACGCGTCGTCGACCCACTCGACGATCGTGTACTGGGCATCGGCGAGGAGGGTGAACTGCAGTTCCGCGGCCCCAACGTCGTCGACGCCTACCTCGGCAACCCGGATGCCGCCGCGCGTGCGTTCGCCGCGGACGGCTGGTTCCGCAGCGGCGATCTCGCACGCGTCGACACCGGCGGATTCCGTTACGTATGCCGCATGGGGGATGTGCTGCGGCTGCGCGGTTTCCTCGTCGACCCGGCCGAGATCGAGCACCGTCTCGCCGAACACGAGAACGTGCAGACAGCGAAGGTCGTCGGGCTCACCGGTTCGGGTGGTTACACCGAGGCCGTGGCCTTCGTCGTGCCGGTCGACGCCGGCGCAGACCTCGACGCCCCGTCGTTGAAGACCTGGTGCCGTGATCGCCTGGCCGCCTTCAAGGTGCCCGCGGCCGTCCATGTCATCGACCAGATGCCGACCACCTCGGGCGGCAACGGGACCAAGATCCGGGCCGTCGAACTGCGCGAGTGGGCGCAGAGATGGTCCGGCCAGGAAGTGGACTATCGCAAAGGAACACCCGCATGACCGTCAGCACGCCGCCCCCCGCAGCCGACGACGTCGTCATCTGCGAGCCGCTCCGCACGCCGGTGGGACGCTACGGCGGCTCGTTCGTCGACGTACCGGCCACCGAACTGGCCGCCACCGTCCTCTCCGAACTGTTGCGTCGCACCGGGATCGATCCGGCGAGCATCGACGACGTCATCTTCGGGCAGTGCTACCCGAACGGCGAGGCGCCGGCGATCGGGCGTGTCGCCGCACTCGATGCGGGCCTCCCCATCACCGTGCCGGGTTCGCAGCTCGACCGTCGCTGTGGCTCGGGCCTGCAGGCGGTTCTCGACGCCGCGATGCGCATCCAGACCGGGGTCGCCGACCTGGTCATCGCCGGCGGCGTCGAATCGATGAGTCGCGCAGAGTATTACACCGAATCGATGCGGTGGGGTGCCAAGGGCGCGCCGGCAGCTCTGCACGATCGACTGGCCCGTGGCCGCGTCACGTCGGGCGGCAAGAACCATCCGGTTCCCGGCGGCATGCTCGAGACCGCGGAGAACCTGCGCCGCGAATACTCGATCCCGCGACAGGAACAGGACGAGCTGGCCGTCGAATCGCACCGTCGTGCGGTGGCCGCCATCGAGAGCGGCAAGTTCGCGGAAGAGATCGTCCCCGTGTCGGTCCCGCAGCGCAAGGGCGACGACACGGTCGTCGACCGCGACGAGCACCCCCGTGCCGACACCACGCTGGAGTCACTGGCCCGGCTGCGGCCGATCATGGGCAGGTCCGATCCCGAGGCCACCGTCACCGCGGGTAACGCCAGCGGCCAGAACGACGGCGCCGCAGCCACACTGGTGACCACCCGCGCGAACGCCGAGCGTCTCGGCCTCAAACCGCTCGCCCGTTTGGTCACCTGGGCGGTCGCCGGTGTCGGGCCGGAGGTGATGGGCATCGGCCCCGTCCCGTCCACCGCGAAGGCGTTGTCGCGCGCGGGCCTCGAACTCGCCGACATCGACCTCATCGAGTTGAACGAGGCCTTCGCCGCCCAGGCGCTCGCGGTCACCCGGGAGTGGAAGTTCACCGACGCCGATTTCGACCGCACCAACGTCAACGGATCGGGCATCTCGCTCGGCCACCCGGTCGGTGCGACGGGCGTCCGGATTCTGACGACGCTGCTTCGTGAACTCGACCGTCGTGAGGCGCGTTTCGGCCTCGAGACCATGTGCATCGGCGGCGGGCAAGGACTCACCGCGATTTTCGAGCGGGTGTGACCTCAGGTTTCGCGACCCCGAAGGCGGGTACCACCGGTGGATGACGCTCCCGATTCGGGTGAGCCCGAAATCGGGCATGACCGTCGATCGCCTCTCCGAGTACCTCGGAACGCCGATCGTCGGTGACCCCCGTGTCGGCCACCGGATGGTTCGCGATCTCGTCGATGACTCGCGCACCGTCCGCCCGGGTGATGCGTACCTGGCGATTCCGGGGAGTCGCTGGCACGGGCTCGATTTCGAAGACGAGGTGGCAGCCGCCGGCGCGGTCCTGGCGATCAGCGACCGACCGTCGTCGGCACTCCCCACCCTGATCGTCGACGAGCCGCGAAAAGTGGTGGGCCCGTTGGCGTCCTGGTTCCACGACGAACCCTCCCGCGATCTCCGCGTCTTCGGTGTCACCGGCACCAACGGCAAGACCAGCACGACCCACTTCATCGACGCCGCCCTCACCGCGGCGGGCGAATCGGCCGGACTGATCTCCGGCGCACGCATCCGGGGCCCCGGCTACGACCTGGTGCCGACGCGCACCACCCCCGAGGCACCCATGCTGCAGCGAACGCTGGCGACATTCCGGCGACACGGTGTCACCGGGTGTGCGATGGAGGTCTCCTCCCACGCCGTCGACCAGCACCGCGTCGACGGCACCGCCTTCCGTGTCATGGCCTTCGCCAACTTGAGCGACGACCACCTCGACTATCACGGCTCGATGGAGACCTACTTCGCGACGAAGGCGGACATGTTCACCGTCGAGCGGACGCAGATCGCTGCGATCAGCATCGACGACGACTGGGGTGCACGCCTCGCAGCCGGCACCGCTCCCGAGACATGGACATGCTCGGCCCTGGACGCGACTGCCGATGTGTATGCGACCGACATCCGTTGTGCCGACACAGGAACCCGATTCACCGCTCACACGCCGTACGGCACCGGCGACATCCGCCTACAGACCCTGGGTCCCCACCAGGTCGCCAACGCGCTCCTCGCCCTCACCAGCGTGGTGGCCGACGGGGTCGACGTCGCGGCCGCCGCCGAAGGGATCTCGTCGGTGACCGGCGTCGCGGGACGTTGTGAACCCGTCCGTGCCGGCCAGTCGTTCGTGGCGATCGTCGACTACATGCACAACACCGCAGGTCAGCACGCACTGCTTCCCTACCTGAGGTCGCTCGCGTGCGGACGATTGATCCTGGTGGTCGGCGCGACCGGCGGGCGGGATCCCGGCAAGCGCCGACCGTTGGGCCAGGTGGCAGCACAGTACGCAGACGTCGTCATCGTCACCGATGAGAGTCCGGAGGACGAGGACCCGGACGCGATCAGAGCCGAGGTCCTACGGGGAGCGCGCCACGGGGACTCCGCAGTGGTCGTCGAAGAACCGGATCGGGGAGCCGCGCTCACCCGGGCGGTGTCCATGGCACGTCCCGACGACATCGTGGTCGTGACCGGGCGCGGGAGCGACACCTTCCGGCGGTACGGTCCCCGGACGTCCTTCTTCGACGACCGGGCCGAACTACGACGAGCCATCGTGGAATCACTCGATACGCAGCCCTGATGCGGAATGCGGGCACCGAGCAGGCTGTAGTCGCGGCGCCCCCGTGTTTGGCGCGGCATACCGTCGGGCATACGCGTCGCGGAGGAATGCACCACCCCGACGTTTCTCCGCCAGGCCCGTCGGGCGCCCACCCCTTGACGCCCGACGGGCCGTCCGCGGAGTCGTTCCATTTCATCCGGCGAACCAGTTACTCGCTGAAAACCGCCCCTGCGATCCGCCCTCCAGCGGCGGGCCGCTGACACGATGTCGACGACGCCCCTGCACGGCGACGTCGTCAGGGTCCGTTCTCAGGGGTGTTTCTCAGCGCGAACCGGGTGCCGAGCCGGGCGCGAATCGCGCCACCCAACCCTCGAAATGGCCGACGTCGCCGCCGTTCGCCTCGAACCAGCCCCACGGGCCACCCCGATGCCCGGTCACGGCGTCGATGACCAGATCGATCGCCTCCCGCGGCGTGCGCAGGATCGGCGCATCGAGCGACGTACCCCTCGGAACGCGGTCGCGGTGCTGCAGGCGCGCCAGGACCCCGGCGATGTTCTGCTCGGTCTGCTGATAATCGGCGATGATCGCGGCCTCGTCGACACCGGCGAGGAGTTCGGCGATCGCGACGATCACGCCGGTGCGGTCCTTACCGGCCGCGCAGTGGACGAGGGTCGGGCCGGCCGGGTCGAAGGCGTTGAGGGCCGCCGTCAACCGATCCCCACCGGTCTGCATCATCGCCGTGTAGATGTCGGTCAGTGGGGTGTCGGCGAGGCGGTCCACTCGTGCTCCCGACGACACCTGGCGGTGTACCAGCCGGACCTCGGCCGGCCACGTCACCCGTACAGCGCCGGACTCGGACGGGTCACGCAGATCGACCACGGTCGACGGCGGCCACGGCACACCGACCGGATCGTCGTCGTCCGGATAGGGCGCGTCGCTGCGGATCAGCACCCCGTGCGAGGTGGATCCGCCGGAGACGAGCGGCAGTCCCCCGAGATCGCGGATGTTCGCGAGAGATCGCAGAACCCGGTCGGCATCGCGCTCACCAGCAGTGGAGAAGGTCACTCCGGCCTCCGTCGTCTTGCCCGGTCCATGTCCGATTCACCGTACCCCGGTCACGTACGGTGAAGCGATGATCCAGTACCACTCGTACGCCCCCGCAGAGGGGCATCGTCTCGCTCACGACCCCCTCAACGCGATCATCGCCCCGCGTCCGATCGGCTGGATCTCCACGGTGTCCGATGCAGGGGCGCGAAATCTCGCTCCCTACAGCTTCTTCAACCTGTTCAACTACTCCCCGCCGATCATCGGTTTCGCGAGCGTCGGCTGGAAAGACACTGTCGCCAACGCGAAGTCGACCGGCGAGTTCGTCTGGAACCTCGCGACCGATTCGGTCGGCGAGAAGATGAACGCCACCTCTGCGGCACTCCCCGCCGACACCGATGAATTCGAGCACGCCGGTCTGACCGCCCGCGACTCCGAGCTCGTGCGCCCGGCCCGGGTCGCCGAGAGTCCGGTCACCTTTGAGTGCCTGGTCACCGACGCCTTCCAATTGCGTTCGGCCGCAGGGGAGTCCGTGGACACCTGGATGGTACTCGGCGAGGTCGTGAAGGTGCACATCTCGACAGAGCTGCTCGGTGACGACCTCGTCTACGACACCGCACGTGCCCAACCGCTGCTGCGTGCCGGGGGTCGGGGTGACTACTTCTTGCCCAGCAACGAACATCACCGGTACATGGAGCGGCCGAAACCCCTGTCGCGCTAGGTTCCCGACGCCGCGTGCTCGATGGCCTCGGCGGTCGGCATCCCGGTTCGCGCCCCGACGTGGGCCACCGACAGCGACGCCGCAGCCGCACCGCGCCGCGTGGCCGTGACAAGGTCGAGCCCGCCTGCCAGCGACGCGGCCACCACGCCGTTGAAAGTGTCGCCGGCGCCGGTCGTGTCGACCACCGACTCGACCTCACCCGCCGGTACCGACGTCACGCCGGTAGGGTCGACGACCAACACGCCATCTGCGCCCAGCGTGACCACGACGGTGACGTCGAGATGCCGGGCCAGCGCCGTTGCCATCTCGGCCTCGGCCGGGCCGCGCGGGGCGTCGGGCAGGGTCCGCGCGTACAGATCGCGCAGTTCCGAGGAGTTCGGCGTGAGGATGTCCGGGACCGAGAGCACCCCGAAGAGCTCGTCGAGGACCGGCGCCGGATTCACGACACATGGGATGCCGTGCTCAGCAGCAGCTCTCACCGCTGCTACCGCGGCGTCGGGAGTTATCTCGGTACTGATCAGCACGCACCCGGCACCCCAGTCCGCCGCGCGGGTCACGGCTTCACGCACGTGCTCCGGCTCAACCCGGCCGTTCGCCCCGGACCCCACCGCGATCTGGTTCTCGCCGGACGGGTCGACCACGATGAGCGCTGCGCCGGTGGAGACGTTGCCGATCCGGGCAACCTCGGTCACGTCGATGCCCTCGTCCGCCAGCTCGCCGAGCGCACTCGCACCCATCTCGTCGTCGCCGACCGCGCCGCAGTACCGAACGGCGGCTCCGGCGCGGGCCGCCGCCACGGCAGCATTGGCACCCTTACCGCCTCCGTGACTGTTCACGCCCGGCCCGACGACGGTCTCCCCGGGCCCGGGAAGTCGGTCGGCGGTGACGACCAGGTCGACGTTCACGGCGCCGATCACGAGCACCTTCGCCGCGTCTGCATCGGTCATGTCGGCTCCTTCGGGTCGGCCCGGTGGTTGGGCCGATTGTGGCACCTCGACTCGTCACCGATCGTGCGCCTCGCGACGACGGGACCGCCCGTATGCGAGGGCCGAGTTGTTGTAGCGTGGCAGACGGCTGTTCTGGTCTCCTTGCGGGAGCCGAACAGCTGGTATCCGGGTTCAGCTCACGAGACCGGAGTACCGCTGTCCATCAGGTGCCGTCGCACCCCGACGCGAGCGGTACTCACCAGGGCTGTCCCCTCGTCCCAGGATGGAGCCGGTCGTGGTGAGTGGTGATCGCGATGAGGACGGAACCCGTCCTCCCGCCGGCACTCGCGAAGGGTCCCCGGTCTTCGCCGGGGTCGCGGAGGTGTGTGAGACCGCTGTCCGGTGGTGTGGGGCCGACGGCGCGGCCGCGGCGATGTTCACGAAGGAACTCGGAGTGCGTGAGTTGGTCTATGCGACCGACCCGGTGGCCCACCGGATCGACGACCTGCAGTTCACCCTGGGCGAGGGCCCATGCCTCGACGCCTACCTGCTGTCGACCCCGCAACTCGTCGATGACGTGGCGGAGGCCGATGCACGTGTGCACTGGCCGGCCTTCATTGCCGAGGTGGCGGAGGCGGGTGTCGCCGCCGTGTTCGCCTTCCCCATCGAGGACGACGGTCGCCCGCTCGGCGTCCTGGAGCTGTATCGCACCACTGCCGGTCCGCTGAGCGCGGCCGAGTTCGCCCGGGCAACCGCGTGTGCCGACGCCGCAGCCCGCACGATCGTCGACAACTGGTCCCGGTACCTGGACGAGTCCGACTCCAGCTCGCCCGCGGACGCGATGGCCGAGGAGATGTCGGCCGCGGACCAGTCCGGTGAGTTCTCGCGCTCGCGGATCTACACGGCCTCTGGGATGCTGGCCGTGCAACTCGTGGTGCTACCGGACGAGGCACTGGACCGTATGCGCGCGTACGCCTTCCGATCGGGGCGCCCGATCGGGCGGGTCGCGGACGACATCATCGCGCGGAGGCTGACGGGCGCCGATCTCGACGATCCGGACCAGGGAGCGCACGATCACGAGAACGACGGGGGCCCACGATGACCGAAGCCTGGCGGGTGAGCACCGCCGTCGCGTCCGTCACCGGGACCATGGTTCACGAGTTCGACGTCCCGACCGTTCTGCAGAATGTCGCGGAGCGGACCCGTCTGTGTTTCGAGGCGCATTCCGCGGCCGTGGTCCTTCTCGACCCGCGCCGGGAACCCGACTCTCCGTCGCTGCACATCGTCGCCGAGTCGTCCGCGGTGGACCACGCGTCGTACCCGCTGCTGTACACCTCGGGTCCGGCGCTCGAGAGTGCTCGCAGCGGAGCAATCGCGTTGATCTCCGATCTGACCGACGCGACCGACACCCGGTGGCCGCAGTACCGCCGGCACGCACTCGAAGCGGGCTTCCGCGGTGTCCGTGCTTTCCCCGTGGTCGCGATGCATGTGCCCATCGGTGCGATCGTGGTCCACACCGTGGACCCGTGGTCGTACGACCAGCCGAATCAGGCCGGGCAGGTGTTCGCCGACCTGACCTCACTCGCCCTGTCGGCCGCCGGTGGGGCCGACGCCCGACAGGTCCGGCTCGAGGAGTCCATCGACTCGGTTCTGGAGGGGGTCACCGTGACGGCCACCGCCGTGGGGATCATCGCCGAGATCCGGGGCGTCGACCTCATAGAGGCCCGGGTCCTGCTCACACGACTGGCGCGCGCACACGCCGTCACCCCGACCACCCATGCACGCAGCATCGTCGCGGCCCAGCGGGAACATCCGCGTGACCCGGAATCGACCGGGCTGCTGGGCTTCCCAGAGTTCGGGACGCTGCCCGCCGACGAGTCCTGACCGGACTACGGCGTGTCGTCGGACGACAGGGTTCCCGGCTGGGAGGTCAGCTGTCGTGCCACCTCCGCGACACTGGTCTGCGAACTCTGGGACAGCTTCCTCAGTAGGTCGAACGCATGGTCGGCGTCGACACCGAAGCGTTCCATGATCATCCCCTTCGCCTGCCCGATCACATCGCGCGAGGACAGTGCGAGCTGGAACTGCTCTTGGCGCCGCGCGGCATCGAGCATCAGCGCCGCATGTGCGGCCAACGCGTGGCCTCTGCTGATGGCCTCCTCGCTCATGCCGCCGGCTCGCGTCGAGTACACGTTCAGCGCACCCAGTCGATCACGGTCGGTGAACAATTCGTAGGACACCACCGACCGGAGGGGTGAGGAAACGACGACGGCGGCCGCCAGCGCGGGCCAACGGGAGTCGGCACGGATATCGGGGGTCCGGACCGTGCATCGATGACGCGTCGCGTCGAAGGACGGGCCCTCCCCGACGTCCCGCTGGAGGCGGCCGAACCGGTCGGCCGCGTCGTCGGTGGGCGCAACCGGCCGGAACCGGCTCCCGCTGCCGAGAGTGATCCCGGCGCACTCGACGCCGTCGATGACTTCGGTTGCCGCGCCCGCGATCTCCGCACACACCGCATCTACTCCGAGCAGACTCTTCGAATGCAGGGCACGCGCCACCTGAGCTAGCCTGCCCAACAGATCGGCGCCTTGATGACCAGCCAAGAGGAACCCTTTCGCGACATCGACTCGACGACCGATCCTTGAGCGTCACCTGTCGATTCAAATTACCTCTGCCGGTCTGCGGGCTCCGACCGGCCCCGGTGCATCACGGCGTGGTCGACGCACCCCGCTTCGGCAGCACCCAGCCGGCACGCGGGAAGTGGCAGGTGTAGCCGTTCGGGTAGTTGAGCAGATAGTCCTGGTGCTCGGGTTCGGCCTCCCAGAACGGACCCGCCGGTTCGATCGTCGTGACCGCCGGCCCCGGCCACAGACCCGAGGCGTTCACGTCGGCGATCGTGTCCCGGGCCACCTCCTCCTGCTCCGGAGTCAGCGGGAAGATCGCGGACCGGTAGCTCGTTCCGACGTCGTTGCCCTGACGGTCGCGGGTGGTCGGATCATGGATCTGGAAGAAGAACGCCAGGATGGCCCGGTAGGTCGTCTCGGTCGGGTCGAAGACGATCTCGACCGCCTCGGCGTGTCCGGGGTGGTTGCGGTAGGTGGCGTGGTCGTTCTGTCCGCCGGTGTAGCCGACGCGGGTGTCGAGGACTCCCGGCTGCTTGCGGATCAGGTCTTCCATGCCCCAGAAACATCCGCCGGCGAGGACTGCGGTCTCGGTGCCGGGGCGGACGGTGATCTGACCGGTGTCGGTGGTCATGCGGTCTCCTCTTCGGTGTGGGTTGTGGTGTGGAACAGGTCGATGTACTCGCCGTATCCCTCGGCCTCGAGGTCGCGAACCGGGATGAAGCGCAGCGCGGCCGAGTTCATGCAGTAGCGCTGTCTGCCGGCGTCTCGCGGCCCGTCGTCGAAGACGTGGCCGAGGTGGCTGTCGGCGCCCGACGAACGCACCTCGGTGCGACGCATCCACAGGGTGCGATCGGTCTTCGTGGTCACCGCGGCGTCGTCGATGGGCCGGGTGAAGCTCGGCCATCCGGTGCCGCTGTCGTATTCGTTGGTCACGATTCCTCCTGTCCACCGGCGGCTCGTCGGTCTGTCGGAGCCTTTCCGGCGTCACCGTGCACAACAACGCGGCGTCGTGTTTTGGTCCCGCCCCCTCTCAGACGTCCGCACTCGGCACCGTGCCGGCGGTGACGGCTCCGAGCCGACGCCGCGCGCGGAGTTCGTAGGGACGTGCACCGGTGTCCCGGGCGAGGCGAATGGCCTCGCGTAGGTCTTCGGTGCCGTCTTCACCGAGGATGATGCGGGCGGTGCCGCGGAACATCACCGCAGGTCCGAGGCATACCAACCCGGGCCACTGGACGATGAGGCCCGACGACCAGTCGCCGACCAGGTGGACGATGCGGCGGCAGATCTCACGGGCACCCTCGACACGGCCGGCATCGAGTGAGATCGAGTACAGCGCCTCGATGAGCAGCGGCACCCGCGCGACGACGCGTGACCCGGTCCATCGGTGCGCGTCGGCGGTGAGTTCGGTGGCCAGCCGCAGGGCACGGTCGTGGTTCCCGGCTTCGGCGGAGCCGAGGGCGATCACCAGGGCGAAGTCGTCGTCGACCTCCTCGGCCAGGGTGTCGAAGGCGGGGAGCATCGAGGCGAGCTCGCCGCGATGCCAGGCCTGGATCGAAGCGCTGGTCGCCATCGACGCCTCGCCCAGGAGCCGCGCACGTTCGGACAGGCCGCCGACGGTCGCCGCGAACTTCTCGGCCAACGATGTACTGACCTCGTAGTCGCCGCGCAGCAGCGCGAGCATCACCTGCCACCAGAGCTGCATCGTGTCCAGATCGGTTCCGCTGCCCCGGCCGACGAGTCGCGCGAACTCCGCCGACAACCGTCGGGCCATGCGGACGTCGCCGGCCTCGAGTGCGCACACCCGCTGCAGGTGCACGGCGGTCGCTCGCAGGTCGTGGTTGCCGGCGGACATCTCGTACAGCTCGCGGGCGATCTTGCGGCGATCTGCGAGCCGGGTCGGCTCCCAGTTCACCAGGAACTCGGCGAGCGCGACCTCGTAGTCGCCCGCCGCACCGGCATAGACCACGCGAGCCGCTCCGAGATGGTCCTCGGCGCCGGACATGCCGAGCACGCTCAGGCGGGCCGCCTCGGTGGCGTGGAGTCGGGCGGTGACCTCGGGAGCGAGAGACTCCGCGTGCGCCAATGCTTCTCGAGCAAGGGCCGAGTCGTCGGACTGGACGATTCCGAAACCCGACCAGTAACCGGCCACACCGCGCGGCGAGGCCAACAGAGCGGTCTCGGCGAGTGCCGGCCAGTCGCCGAGCTCTCTGCTGATCGCGGCGGCGGACTCGAATGAGGCACGTGCGGAATCGAACTGACCGGTCCGGATCGCCGCGGTGCCGGCGATCCGATGCAGGTCGACGGCCAGGTCGGCATCGGGTTGCGGGAGCGTGAGACCCCGGCGTGCGAGTTCGAGGGCCCGATGGTCGGCGGAGGCGTCCACGGATCGGTGCGCGGCCAGCACACATGCCCGGATCGCCAGTGCCACCGAGGATTCGTCGATCGCGGATTCGACGCGGTGCACTGCGATGGCCTCAAGGTCGTGGGGCCGGGCGGATTCGATGGCCGATGCCAAACGGGCGTGGGCCTCGACCCGCTGCGTCCGGCTGGTTCGTGCGACGATGCCTTCGCGAACAGCATCGTGAGCCACGACGATCCCGCCGTCTCCGGCGTTGTCGACCAGACCGGCCCGTCGGAGCTCACCGATCAACCGGGTGCCGACGGGTTCCGCCAGTTCGGCGACCACGCCGTCGGTCAGCTCTCCTCCGGAGACCGCGATGGCGACCATCAAACGCGAAGCCTCCTTGGAGAGTTCGTCGAACCGTGCGGCGATCATGGTCTGCGCGGGGTGGTCTGTGTCGGGAATCGCTCCGATCGCCGCCGCGTCGCACAACTGGCGGGCGACCATCGGACTGCCGAGGGCCTGTGCCGCCAGATCGTCGCGGTCGACCTGACTGCTCGGACCGAGATCGGCCAGTCGCGCGTCGATCAGCGCGCGGATCTCGTCGGATGAGAGTTCGGCGACGCGGAGCCGTGTGACTGGAGCATGGCGTTCGAGGGCCGATCCGATGATCGTCACCGGTTCGGCGGTCGCGTCGCGGCAGGTCGCCAGCACGGTGACCGGGATCCGTCCCAGGCCGGCGATCACCCGGGCCAGCACGCGCGCCGAGTCGGTGTCGAGCCATTGCAGATCGTCGAGGACGAGGACCGATCGGCCGCGCTCGTTGATGTCGGTCCAGACATTCGCCGCAATGTCGGCCGCGGTCGGGATCTCGCCACCGGCGTGACCGTCGCCGAACAACTCCGCGATCCCGCCGAATGCAGATCCGGAATCCCCTGCGCGCCCGATGAATCGGCGGGCGTGGGCGTCATGTCGGGTGAGGAGTTGTTCGACCAGCGCCGTCTTGCCGATACCGGACGGTCCGATCAGCAACGCTCCGGCCGGATTGTTCTCGCCGGCTCGCCAGACCTGTTCCAGGACTCCGACTTCCACCGTTCGTCCGACGAGTTCACGCGCCTCGGGTGGCGGCGGGATGCGGACCGTGGCGGTCACCGGAACCGGTTCGCGCAGTTCGGATTCGAGGGCGAGGGTCTCGGGTCCGGGGTCGAGGCCGAGGTCGTCGCGGAGCGCTTGGCGCAGACGGCGGATCGCGTCGAGCGCATCGGCGGTGCGTCCGTCGTCGTGCAGAGCGCGGACCAGCGAACGGACCGCACCCTCGCGGTACGGGTGGCGGCGGCAGAGCGGCGTGAGGAGCGCGGCGGCGCGCCGGTGTTCGCCCACCGACCGGAGGGCGTCGGCGGCCGTCTCGGTCAGCTCCGAGCGCATCTCGTCGAGCCGGCCGAGTTCCGGTGCCAGCTCGGCGATGTCGGCGATCTCCGCGAGCGGGTCACCCCGCCAGAGATCGAGGGCCCGGCACAGCACCTCGGCACCCGCGCGCGGGTCGGTCCGGACCAGGTCGAGACCTTCGGTGCCCAGCTTGTCGAGGAGGTCGAGGTCGGTGGCTGGACCGTCGCAGTGGAGTACGTAACCGGTCGGAACGGTGTCGATGCGGACCGACTCGGCCGGACCGAGTGACCGTCGGAGTCGCGACACGTACCCGTGGAGAGTGCTCGTGGCGGAGGGCGGCGGATCACCTCGCCACAGCAGTTCCGCGACGCGCTCCGGCGAGCAGGCGGTCCGTTCCGCGGTGAGGATCGCCAGCAGGTCGGCGTGTTTGCGGGCGGTCATCCGGATCGGCGAACCGTCGGCGGCAGTCACCGACAGCGGTCCCAGGACCCTGATCGCCGGCATCGGAGCCGAGGTTGCCACGTTCGCCATCCGGTCGGTCGAGGCCTGCCGCACCCTGCCGAGAATACGGCCTGACCTGGTCGGACACTGGCGGCGAAGCGCCCACCAGCCGCGCACAAGGCTAACACCAGCGGGCCCGGTCAGCCTGTGTGACATGACAACCGACACGCACACTCAGGCCCTCTCGACCACAGCCGATCCCACCGGGCCGGGACCGTTCCGGTCACCGAGGTGGAGCACGGTCCGCAAGCTCAGCGGCGCCTCGCTGGTCTCGGCCGGCGCCTCCTGCATCGCCGGCGGCACAATGCATCCCATCGTCGACGGCAAGGCGCACTCGGCGGAAGCGCTGCAGGGCGCGGGCTCGCCGTGGGCGCAGATCCTCATCGCCGTCGGCACCACTCTGCTGCTGCTCGGCCTGCCCGGCATGTACGCCTGGCTGGCGCCGCGGATCGGCATCGCCGGCTTCGTGGGCCTCCTGGCATACGCGCTCGGCAACCTCACCACCGCGACCGGACATCTCACGGTCGAGGTGTTCGTGGCCCAGCCGTACGCGACCGACCCGTCGAAGGCCTGGCTCATCGCCGACAACGACATGATGCTCGACTCCACCGCATTCGAACTGCTCAACACCATCGGCGGACTGGTGATGCTGGCCGGGATGGGACTGCTCGGCGTCAGCCTCATCCGCAACCGGGCCGTCCCGCTGTGGATCGGGGTGCTGACCGTGGTCGGCATGGTCGGGTTCATGCTGCCGATCCCGGCCGTCGCCGGATTCTCGGGTCTCCTCTACGAGGCCCCGCGCGGCATCGCGGTCATCGCGATCGGCGTGCTGATGATCCGCCACCACACCTGGCCGCCTGCCGACCACCACTCCGCCTGAGGCGTAACCGCCCGGCCCCGTCGCCACACCGCGACGGGGCCGGGCGGTGTCGCAGGCACCCGGAATCTGCAGATCCGGACAATTCAGGCTGGTGAATCCCCGTTGTTGCGCGGGTCTACCCTGAAGCCCGCCAACCATCACTGGCGGTCAGGAGTTCTCCACGTGACGATCGAGCACGGCAGCGCCGAAACGGGCGTCGACGAGGGTTATCAGCGCGGGCTCACCGCCCGCACCGTGCAGATGATCGCCATCGGCGGCGCGATCGGCACCGGCCTGTTCTACGGCTCGGGCGGAGCGATCGAGAAGGCGGGGCCGGCCCTGCTCCTGGCCTACGCGCTCGCCGGGCTCGCGATCTTCATCGTCATGCGCGCCCTGGGCGAGTTGCTGATCTACCGTCCGATCTCGGGCGGCATCAGCGAATACGCCGACGAGTTCCTCGGACGCTTCGCCGGCTTCAGCCAGGGCTGGACCTACTGGGCGGTCTGGACCACCACCTGCATGGCCGAGATCACGGTGGCCGGCAAGTACATCAACTACTGGTGGCCGTCGATACCCGTGTGGGTGACCGCACTCGCCGCGCTGGTCATTCTCTTCGCCGCCAACCTCATCTCGGTGGGGCTGTTCGGCAAGGCCGAGTTTTGGTTCTCGGCGATCAAGGTGACCGCCATCCTCGGCATGATCGTCGTTGGCATCGGCGTGCTACTCCCGATCTCCGGCTTCGGCCCCGAGGTCGGGCCGTCGGTCTCCAACCTCTGGAACGAGGGCGGCTTCTTCGCCACCGGCTTCAGCAACGCGCTGCTCAGCCTGCAGATCGTCATGTTCGCCTACGTCGGCGTCGAGCTCGTGGGCGTCACCGCGGGTGAAGCCGAGAACCCGCGGGTCACGCTGCGCAAGGCGATCAACTCGGTACCGTTCCGCATCGGCATCTTCTACGTCGGCGCCCTGTTCGTGATCCTGTCGGTGCGCAGCTGGAAGGACTACCAGGAGGGCGAGAGCCCGTTCGTCTCGGTGTTCTCCTACATCGGCATCCCCGGCGCCGCGGGCATCGTCAACTTCATCCTGCTGACCGCCGCCCTGTCGTCGTGCAACTCCGGTATCTACTCCACCGGCCGCATGCTGCGGTCGCTGGCGCACACCGGCGATGCCCCGAAGCAGCTGACCAAGTTGTCGAGCCGCAAGGTGCCGGCCGCAGGCATCACGCTGAGCGCGGCCGTGATGGTCCTCGGCGTCGTGGTGAACGTCGTCGACCCAGCGCACGCCTTCGCCTACATCACCGCGGTGTCCACGGTGGGGATCATCGTGATCTGGTCGACGATCCTGCTCTGCCAGATGGCCTACCGACGCAAGGTCGCGCGCGGCGAGCTGCCCGCCTCCGACTACCGCGTGCCGGGCGCGCCGGTCACCACGTGGCTCGCGCTCGCGTTCCTCGCGCTCGTCTTCGTGCTGCTGTTCTTCGACCAGGACGGCCGGGTCGCGCTGATCGTCGGCGCCGTCTGGTTCGCGGGCGTCGGCATCGGCTATCTCGCCTGGACCCGCAATGCCGGGGAGCTGGCCGACCGCGAGGTCTGAGAAACCCTGCAGGAACCCTTGTCCGCGCGGTCGCGCGAGTTTATTGTTTGCCATACAAACACTGACGTCGAGCGAGCAGGATCTCCGTGGCAACCACCGGACGCGCAAGCAGGGAGGCCGGCAAGGCCACCCGCCAGGCGCTGCTGCGTGCCGCCGGCGAGGTGTTCGCCGAGCACGGCGACGCGGCGTCGGTCGCCCAGATCTGTCAGCGCGCCGACGCCTACCCCAACCAGGTCACCTACTACTTCGGCTCCAAGGAACAACTCTTCGTCGAGGTCGCCTGCGCCGGGGTGCTGCGGGCGGGGCGTCGAGCCGAAGAGGCCGCCGCCGAGACCACGACCGTGCGTGACTACACGAACACCCTCGTCGGCACCCTGCTCGGCCCCTGCGCACGGGACGTTGAACTGTTCACCACCGCCATGCTGTTGACGTCACGCCGCACCGATTTGCGGGAGCACATCACCGACACCCTCCGCACACTCCACGAGCGCGGCGAACAGGCGTTGATGTCGACGCTGGTACGCACCGGTTGGAGGCTGCGCGCCGGGATCGACGTCGAGGCGAAGGCGTTCTGGTCGGCCGTCTTCGGCCTCGCGGTCCAGAAGGCCGCCACCGGAGCCGATTTCGGTTATCGACTCGAGGACGCGGTCGCGGTGATCTTCACGAATCTGCAGATCCCGGAACGGGTTCTGGACCGGCCACTCGTACCCACGCCCCAGGAGGCATGATGACCCAGTCCGCGACGCACATCCATCCGCAGCCGCACCTCACCCATGAGGTGTTCAACCAGTCCGCTCCGCGGGTCGACGTCAACGAGTACGAACTCGACACCGTGCTGACCGAAGCCGTCGCCCGCCACGACGGCGCCTGGGGCGATGCCGAACTCCGGGAAATCGGGGCGCTCGTCGGCAGCGAATCCTTCAAATACGACGCCCATCTCGCCAACACCATCACGCCGGTGCTGCGGACCTTCGACCGCTGGGGTCACCGCATCGACGAGGTCGAGTACCACCCGGCATACCACCGGATCATCTCCGAATCCATCGCGCACGGCGCCCACACACGTTGCTGGGCCGACCCGCAACCCGGGTCCCACGTCGTGCGCGCGGCCGCGTTCATGCTGTTCGGGCAGATCGAGCCCGGTCACGCCTGTCCGGTGTCGATGACGCATGCGGTCATCCCCTCGCTCGAACTGCAGCCCGACGTCGCCGCGAACTGGGTACCGAAGGCGTTGTCGCGCAGCTATTCCCCAGAACTGAGCGCCACCAAGGAGTCGGCGATCTTCGGGATGTCGATGACCGAGAAGCAGGGCGGCTCCGACGTCCGCGCCAACACCACCGTCGCCGTTCCCGCGGGGACCGGTGGGCCGGGGGCCGAGTACCTTCTCACCGGACACAAGTGGTTCTGTTCCGCGCCCATGTCTGACGCCTTCCTCGTTCTCGCCCAGGCGCAAGGCGCAGGAGGCGAAGGACTTTCGTGCTTCCTGCTCCCCCGCATCCTGCCCGACGGCACCCGCAACGTCTTCCGCATCCAGCGCCTCAAGGACAAGCTCGGCAACAAGTCCAATGCCTCGAGCGAGATCGAACTCGACGGCACCGTCGCCGTCATGATCGGCGAACCCGGACGGGGCGTGCGCACGATCATCGAGATGGTCGCGCAGACCCGCCTCGATTGCGTCCTCGGTTCCGCGGCGGGCATGCGCCAGGCTGTCGCCGAAGCAGCGTGGCACGCCCGGCACCGTGCGGCTTTCGGAGCAACGCTGGCCGACCAGCCAGCAATGACCGCCGTACTGGCCGATCTCGCACTGGAATCCGAGGCCGCGACCACCACGGCGATCCGTCTGGCCCGCGCCCACGACGAGGATGCCGACCCGCAGGAGCGCGCCTTCCGCCGACTTGCGACCGCGGTCGCCAAGTACTGGATCTGCAAGCGCGGACCGCACCACGCCTACGAGGCACTGGAGTGCCTGGGCGGCAACGGATACACCGAGGACTTCCCCCTCGCCATGCGCTACCGCGAGCAGCCGGTGATGGCCGTGTGGGAGGGCTCGGGCAACGTCATCGCCCTCGACGTCCTGCGTGCGATGACCCGCGAACCCGAATCGGTCGCCGCCTTCGACGCCGAGGTCTCCCTCGCCCGCGGCGCCGACCGGACTCTCGACGCGCACCTCGACCGACTCCGGGAGCAGCTCGGCGAACTGTCGCGACTCACCCCGGCCGACGCCCAGCGTCGGGCTCGGTCGACCGTCGAGTCGATGGCCCTGGCTCTCGAGGCGTCATTGCTGGTGCGGCACAGCCCGTCGGCCGTCGCCGACGCGTTCATCGCGAGCCGACTGGGCCCCGACCGCAGCTTCGAGTACGGCGCACTCCCCGGCGGCGCCGACCTCGCCGCGATCCTCGAGCGGCACTGAGACACCCGGTCTTCCGGCCTCACACCACCCCTTCCGCCGCGGCCAGGATCTGCCGGCGCAGCGTCGAGGCGGTGTTGGGCAGCCACATCGCCCGGACGGGCGCGAAGGGCGGGTCGGTGAACTCGACGATGCGGATGGAATTCGCGTAGATCCAGCCGGGCTCGTTGGTGACGAAGGCGCACGCCTTGGGATGGGCGATCACCGCTGTGTGCGGCGGTGTGCCGAGCAGCGTCGACAGGATGATGCGTGGCTCGAAACCGGCTCGCCGGCACAGCCCGACGAGGATGTCGGTGTACTCGTACTCGTGCTCGGGGCCCCACACGACGATCTCGTAATCGGCGAGGGCGGCCATGTCGACGCGGGCATGGGCGGCGAGCGGATGGTCGCTGCGGACCGCGAGGCGGAGTTCGTGTTCGGTGGCGATCGTGGTCGCCATGTCCGGTGGCGCCGACACACCGCGTCCCAACGCGAGGTCGATCGACCCCGACAGCAACTCCTCGCGCATGAAGTCGGCGAACACCGGGCGCACCGTGATCGGCACCGACGGGTCGGCCAGGACCACGGGTTCGATGATGCGGAAGACCTCCGACGACGCGAGGTCGGGTGCGTGCCCGATGACGAACGGCGCGGGAGCCCCCGCGTTCACACGTCTGACCTGCGTGGCGAGCTGCTCACCACCGGCCAGCAGCGGTACCGCGCCGCGGTAGAGGGCCTCCCCGGCCGGCGTCGGCGTCAGGCTGCGTCGCGAGCGGGAGAAGAGCTCGACACCCAGCTGCCGTTCGAGTTCACGGATCGCCGACGAGAGCGCCTGCTGGCTGATGAACAGGTCGTCGGCGGCGACGCGGAGACTCGGAGCCTCCATGACGACGACGAACATGCGGAGCCGACGCAGGTCGATATCGCGGAGTCCGGCGTCCCCAGAACCATTCATCAACCATCCCCTGTCAGTTATCCAGATTGATGTGATTGTAGGTTGACCTTCGAGGCAATATGCTCATTTTTGCATGGCATCGTATTCAGATGTCATTCGCGTTTTGGGCTACCTGCTGAGGTCCCCCCGCGGAGGGGACGGGAGGACCTCGGCAGGTGCTTCTTTCTACTCCTTTTCCCGTTTTCGCTGCCGCGCCCGGGTCTCGTCGGATATCACTTGCTCTGATGAAGCATCGCTAATGCTCGTCAAGACTTCGCATTGTCCGCCCCAACCCGATTTCCGGAGCTCGACCAGGTGGAAGAAACGATCGGCCGGCCGCCGAGTTCAACTCCGTTCAGCGGGTTCGCTCGCGACTCGATCACTGCGGAGATCGCACGACGCAGTGGGCTCTACGACGAAACACTCGACGTTCTCCGGCAGCTGCGTCTGCGCGAACGCCATATCCGGTACACCATCGCCGGGCTGGTGCTGATCTTCGGTGTCGTCGCGGCGCTCGGGTTGTTCACCCCGAGCGGAGGGCAGGGTTCGCTGTGGCGATCGCTGGTCCTCGGTACCGCCGCCGCCACCACCGTGCCCACCGCGATCGCGGTGAGCCGGGTCCATCTGGGCGTGATGTGGTGGACCAAGAAGTCACACGTCCGCGGTTTCAACAACGCCTTCGTGGCCTACGCGGACATCGGAGTGGCGGCGTGCCTGTTCGCCGTCACCGATCCACGCCTTGCACTGTACTTCTCGGCTTTGTTCGCCGTGATCGGCTCCTACAGCGCGCATTTCGTACGTGCCCGCGTCGTGTACGTACACCTGGCACTGGCGAGCGCGGTGACCTGCACCCTCGGCGTTCTCGCCTGGCTGGACGGCACTGCACCCGTGCCCGTCCTCGCCGCGACCCTGGCTCTACTCGTCGCCGTCAGCGGAACCGTCACCCTTCACCAGGGATACACATCCGATCTCCAGCGCACCCTGAAACACCAACTGCGGATGGCCAACACCGATCCGCTCACCGGCCTGTTGAACCGCCGCGGGTTCATCCTCGCGACGACCACGCTGCTGCGCCGGGGACACGGCGACCGGTTCGCACTCGTCATCGCCGACGTCGACCGCTTCAAACGGATCAACGACGACCACGGTCACGCCGTCGGCGACGCCGTGCTGCAGCAGGTCGCCGAGATCCTCCGGAGCGCCGTGACCGAACCGGCGGTCGTCGCCCGACTCGGCGGCGACGAGTTCGCGATCGCGATGCGGCTCGACGAACAGGCGGCGCGGGCCGTCGCCGAGGACATCCGCGGCCGGCCGGTCGACACCGGTGACGGCGAGTGGGCGACCGTCAGTCTCGGCATCGCCGTGGGCTCGCTGTACAGCGAGCACATGACCGATGAGGATGCCACCGAACGCATCCAACGCGACTTCGCCCTCGCCGACGGCGCCCTGTTCGAAGCCAAGGCGAACCGGCGCGGCACCTACGCCGTCGTGCCGACCACTCCTACAGGATCACGCCCGGATTGAGGAGCCCCTCCGGGTCGAGAGCGTTCTTGATGAGCGCCGTCAGCTCCATCACGTCCGGACCCACCTGATCGGGCAGCCAGCCCTTCTTGAGCCGGCCCACGCCGTGCTCGCCGGTGATGGTGCCGCCGAGCTCGATGGCGAGGTCCATGATCTGACCGAACGCCGTCTGCGCACGGTCGGCCTCCGCGGTGTCGGCCGGATCGAAGACGATCAGCGGGTGTGTGTTGCCGTCTCCGGCATGCGCGATCACCGAGATCATCACCTGGTTGTCCGCGGCGATCTTCGCGACGCCGTCGATGAGATCGGGTAGCGAGGGCAACGGGACCCCGACGTCCTCCAGCAGTAGCGATCCCAGCTTCTCCACCGCCGGGATCGCCGCACGTCGGGCAGCGGTGAACGCCTCGCCCTCGGTGGGGTCGTCGGTGGTGAAGACCTCCCCCGCGCCGTTCGACTCGAAGGCGTTCCGGATGAGTTCGACCTCCTGGGCACCGGCCGCCCCGGGCGCGTCGGACTGGGCGACGAGCAGTGCGCCCGCCTCCCGGTCGAGCCCCATGCGCAGCATGTCCTCGACCGCGTTGATCGCCACCGAGTCCATGAATTCCAGCATCGCCGGTCGGATCTCGCCCGTGACGGCCAGGACGGCACGACTGGCGTCGTGCACCGAGTCGAAGACTCCGACCACCGTGCTCGCCGGCCCCTGCGGCGGTAGCAGCCGCAGGGTCACCTCGGTGATGATGCCGAGGAGCCCCTCACTGCCGACGAAGAGTTTGGTCAGGGGGAGGCCTGCGGAGTCCTTGAGCTGCTTGCCGCCCACCCGAACCGCACGACCATCAGCGAGCACCACCTGCAGTCCGAGCACGTAATCGGTGGTGACCCCGTACTTCACGCAGCACAACCCGCCCGCATTGGTGGCGACGTTGCCGCCGATCGAACAGATCTCGAACGACGACGGGTCCGGCGGGTACCAGAGGCCCGCGGCCGCCGCCGCGGCCTTGACCTCGGCGTTGAACAGCCCGGGCTGGACGACGGCGGTGCGCGTCGCGGGATCGACGGCGATCTCGCGCATCTTCTCGGTGGAGATCATGATGGCGCCGTCCACCGCGGTCGAGCCGCCGGACAGGCTGGTGCCCGCGCCGCGCGTGATGATCGGGACCCGGTTCTCGGCACACCACCGAACCGTCGTCTGGACCTGCTCGGTCGAGGTCGGGCGGACGAGCGCGAGCGGGGTACCGGCGGCCGGGTCGAAGGCGCGGTCCTGGCGATACCCGGCGAGGATGTCGGGGTCGGTGATCACCATTCCGTCGGGAAGGCCGGCGGCCAGCGAACTCGTATCGGCACTCATGCGTTCAGCGTATTCTTCGACGCCCGGACCGCGGTTTCACTTTGACACACCTGCCGGTCAGGGCTCCGCAGGCGTATCAAGGAGATCGTGACCGACTTCAATTCGACCATCATCAACGAGTTCCGCGCCAACAACGGACATGTCGAGACCGCGGGTTTCGGGAAGAACCTCGTCCTGCTGCACACCCTCGGCGCCAAGTCCGGCGAGCCGCGCATCAGTCCCCTGTTCGGGCTCGCCGACGGCGGGTCGTGGCTCGTCATCGGATCTTTCGCGGGTTCACCGACGACGCCGGCCTGGGTGCACAACCTCCGCGCGCACCCCGACGCGGTTGCCGTCGAGGCCCCCGCTCCCGAGGGCATCGAGCGTCACGAGACGCAGGTCATCGAGATGACCGACGCCGACTGGGATGCCGCCTGGGCGAAGTTCACGGCGTTCACCGATCAGTTCATCAAGTACACCGAGACCGCCCAGGGACGGAAGTTCCCGATCTTCCGGCTGACACCGAGATCCTGACGGTCGAACCCGATTCCGCCGCCCCGGCCTCGACACCCTCGTCCGGCACCGCACCCGCGGATCGTCGTCAATCTATTCTGGGCAGGGTGTTCGAGGTTGGCGACCGTGTGGACGGGTTCACCATCGATGAATTCGTCGGCGGCGGTGCGAGCGCTGACGTCTTCCGCGCCCATCGTGATGACGGCGACGGGCCGGTCGCGCTCAAGGTGCTGCACCCGAACGCCGCCGATCATGCCCGGGTCCGCGAACGGTTCGAGCGCGAGTTCGGGATCGCGTCGCTTCTCGACCATCCGCACATCGTCCGGATGCGCGCCCACGGTGAGATCGCCGCGGCGCCCGGCTCTCTCGGCCCGCGCCACCAGCCGTCGATGTGGCTGGCGATGCAGTACGCCGCCGGCCCCGCGGCCACCGCACTCGTCCCCGGCGACGACGCCGAACCCGATGTGGCCACGATCCTGCGGGTCGCCGGGCAGATCGCCGACGCCCTGGACTATGCACACGGCCAGGAGATCCTCCACCGCGACGTCAAACCGGCCAACATCCTGCTCACCCGACCGCTCGGGCCGGACGCGGACGACTCCACCCCGGTGGACGCCTATCTCTCCGACTTCGGGATCGCCCAATTCCTCGACGACACAAGGCCGCTCGCGCGGAACGGTCGAGTTCAGGGCTCCATCGGGTACGCCTCGCCGGAACTGCTTCAAGCACATCGTCTTTCGCCGGCCAGCGACAACTACTCGTTCGCGTGCAGCCTCGTCGAGCTGTTCACCGGCACACCGCCATACCCGCGCCACACGTCGTTCGCGATCACCCACGCACACATCAACGACGACCCGCCGCGCCTGACCCGGCGCCGTCCGTGGCTGCCGTCGGCGATGGATTCGATCTTCGCCAAAGCGCTCGCCAAGTCACCGCAGGACCGCTATCCGACGTGCACGGATCTCGTCGACATCCTGGTCCGTCTCATGCGTGACGTGCCCGTCCCCGAACCGACCCGCTCGCGATGGTGGGGACGCCCGCGTCACCCGTGACGGACCGTCGGCAGGTCAGGTCTCGTCGAGCCCGTAGACGCGCACCGCCGTGTCGCGGAAGATGCGCCGCAGGGCCTCATCTCCCCACTGGGACACACAGTCGACGAGCGCGCCGATGAGGACGTCGACCGCCGCGTTGGGGCGGTCGATCGGGTAGTTCGAGCCGAACATGATGCGGTCCGAACCGAAGTGGGTGACGACGTGTTCGACGAACGGGCCGATCATTTCGCACAGCGTCGCCTGTCCCCCGATGTTGCCCCACCGTTCGTGGCCGTAACCGAGCACCGGCATGGCCAGCCCGGAAAGCTTCACCACCACATTGCGATACGACGCCAGGGTCGTCATCCGTTCCCGCCACAACCGCCAGATGTCCGCCCGCGCCGCGGCCGTCGCTCCCGTGCGCGTCCCGATGGGGCCGAACACCCCGGCCGGTATCCCGAAGTGGTTCAGGACGATCGTCGTGTCGGGATACTCCCGCGCCAGCACGATGACGTCGTAGAGCTGGTGGGAGTAGACCGCCGCCTCGAAGACGAGCTTGCGCGCCGCCAGCTCGGCGAAACCGTCGAGGAAAGCGGCCGAAGCCAGGATGTTGTCGGCGTCGCCGCCGTCGCGGACCCGCGGATCGGGGTGGCGCGTCGCCACCAGGCGGATACCCCGGACGCGCGGCGAGACCGCTGACTGTTGATCCAGCATCTCGGCGAAGTCGTGGTCGCGCGGGTCACCGTGGGCCACGATCGCCCCCAGACGCGGGGCACCGGACTGGCCGAACGGGAGTCTCTCCAGGTAGCGCGTCTCCTCCACGGCGGTGCTGTGCGCCGACGCCTGCTCCCCTGCGGGTAGTGCCTTACGCCAGTGCGACTCGACGTGCACCACGGTGTCGATGGGCACCCCGACGACCGTCGAGACGAGCGCCGCGTCGGTGGCGTACTGCCGTGGCTCGTACGGGCGCGCTACCGTTCGTGGGGTCAGCACGAACTCCCGGTCGGCGCGCGAGGCGATGAGCGGGAATGCCCGGTCCCCCAATCGGGGGACGAACCCGTACAGCCGCGACGAGCGTGTCACCGCCCATGGGGTGCGCCGCGGATTCCAGTGCTGCACATGCGCGTCGACGATGGCCGGGAGGACACCGTCGAGGGACGTCATGGTGGTACCTTGCCACACCGGATCACAGTCCGACATACGATGACGGATCCTGAATTCTGTACCGTCGGACGCTAGGGTTGAGCTCTCGGAACAGGCGGGGGACGAACGCCGACGGAGGTTGTCCACAGAGAATGGCGAGCCACTCACGCCACACGCTGCATCAGCTGCGAACAGCGGTGAACCGACAGCCCGACCGGTTCGTGACCAACGTCTATACCCGGATGTTCGCGATCGATCCCGACCTCCGGGATCTGTTCGGCGTTTCGATGGCCGCACAGCAGATCGCCTTCCATCGCGTGATCGATCACGTCCTCGAAGCCATTCCCGCGGAGTCCGGCCACGCCGACCTCGTCGAGTTCCTCGCCCAGCTCGGCCGCGACCATCGCAAGTTCGGGGTCGAACCAGAGCACTACCACGTGATGTACGCGGCCCTCATGGGAGAGTTCGCCAGTCTGATGGAGGGGTACTGGGACGACGAGGCGCAGCAGACCGTCTCGCAGGCGATGATGCTCGTCACCGGCGTGATGCGCGGAGCCGCCGAGACCGCAACCCATCCCGCCCGCTGGACTGCGGAGGTCGTGGAGAAGTACCGCATCAGCCGCGACCTCGCCGTCGTACGTCTCATCTCGCACGCACCACTGACGTTCCACGTGGGCCAGTACCTCGAGGTACACGTCCCACAGTGGCCCAAGCAGTGGCGCAACTTCTCACCGTCGATCCCGCCGAACCCGGCCGGTGAGCTGGAGTTCCACGTGCGGGCGATCCAGGGCGGGACGGTCAGCTCCGCCATCGTCAGCGAGACCAGCGTCGGCGACGTCTGGACCCTGGCGCAGAGCCACGGCACGCTACACGTCGACCGGGATCGGCCCGTCCTGATGGTGGCCGGCGGCACCGGCCTCGCCCCGCTGCGCGCACTGCTCATCGAGATGTCCAAGCGTGCGGATTCGCCCCCGACGCACATCTTCTACGGGATGCGCTACCCCGGCGAGCTCTACGACCTGAGTGTCCTGCGGCGGATCGCCTCCACCAATCCCTGGTTGCAGGTGACCGCGGTGTCGGAGGAGGAGAGCGACCCGTGGTGGATCACCGCGGTGGCGACGCCGGCCGAACTGGGGATCGACCACAAGATCGGCACACTCGCCGACGTCGTCGCCGACGCCGGGAACTGGTCGGACCACCAGGTGCTCATCGCCGGATCGGCTCAGATGATCGAGGCGACCAGACGCAAACTCATCATCGCCGGGGTCCGCGCGAGCCGCATCCAGCACGACCCCGTGTACTGACCGCGGGCCGGCGTCAGGGCGCCGGCGATCCTGCGGCGGGCACCTCGACCGTGGTCGTCTCGGTCTCGGTGATGGTGAACGGCCCCGGGATCTCCTCGGTCACCGTGGTCGTCCGGGTGACCGGGCGCGGCGCGCTGGTGACCGTCGTCGTGCGGGCCCTCTCGGTCTCGGTCTCGGTCCGGGTGACCGTTTTCGCGTCGGCGGTGATCGTGACGGCCGCGGGTGTCTCGGTGACCGTCACGGGAGCCGGTTCCGGGGTGTCGCCCTCGGCGGCCAGGAGCAGCGTCAGTCCGACTGCGCCGAGGAACACCGCGGCGCCGATCGCGGCGCCGACGAACCACCAGCGTCGTCCGGTCGACACCCGCGGGGCCGGGGTCGGGGCGGAGAGTGCCACCAGGGCGGCGTCGGCCGCGCCGATCGCGGACGCAAGAGGCGGGTTGTCTGCGACGGTGACGGGCCGCTGGGCAGCGTATTCGAAGGCCGGGGCGATACCCGGCATCTCTGCGCCGGGCCCGACCACGATGATCGAGGTGAGGTCGCGACCGCGCGGCAGCTTGGCGACCGCGGTCGCCAGCGCCGACGCCCCGTCCGGATCGGTGACGGGCGCGAGCCGGTGGGTGGTGAAATCGGCTGTTCCGAGGACCGCCCCCGAGGTCGTGTCGACCGTCGCCACCGTCGTACCGGATGCCGGTGCGGCCTCCCGATCGAGATCCACGACCGCGACGACGCCGCCACGGGTGGCATGAGTGCACGCGATCTCGGCGAGTGCCGAGGCGTAACCGGTGACGACGACACGGTCGTGCCAGGATTCGGCGGCGCCACTCGACCCGAAGGCCTGTGACAGGTGCTTGCGGACGTCCTCGCGGGACACGGAGACACCGATCAGGTCGACGACGACGGGCACCGAATCGACCAGCTCGACGATCGCGGCCTCTACCGCGGGAGCCGACGGATCAGGCAGGTCGACGAGGTTGCTGGCCAGGATGTGGCCATCGGCGTCGCGCACCACGGATGCGATCTGATCGTCCACGACGGATATCCCGAGAACCACGGATCCGGGCAGTCCCCCACTCGCCGGATCTTGGGTCATCGTCACCTCCACATCGACATTTGCCCATGCAGCCTAACGGCTGGGGCCGAATCTGTGGCAGCCGGACCGTCGGTGGTACCTCGTCAGACCGAGTCGGCGGGATGCTGGGTGTACGCGGCGTCGCGTACCGCCTCGTCGGTCTCCAACCCCGCACCGAGCGCCCCGCCGACGGTTGCCAGCGAGCACGTCAGCCACGCGACCTCCAGGTAGTCGGTGATTCCGGGGTCGTGACCGAGGGCGTCGCCGAAGACCTGAGGGACCACGAGGCACAGCGCGCCGACGGTCGCGAGGACGAAGAGAGCGGCATAGAACGCCGCGACCCCCAGCACGACGGTGATGACGGTGACGGTGTTGAACAGGACGATCTGTTCGCGCGACTGCCGGGACGATCCCCGTTCCCAGAGGTTGGCCCCGACGATCAGGGTGGCGGTGATGGCGACGATGGAACCGACGGCGACGCCGGTGAGGCGGACCCAGCCGAAGGTGTCGGCCAGCAGCCAGATGTCGGCGGTGACCAGTGCGAAGACGCCGGCGGCAATGGCGCCGGTCAGGGCCCGGGTCAGCCCGAGCGCGAGGCGCCACGGCCGGTTGGCGCGCACCATCCCCGAGAGGAGCCGGAGATTGCCGGTGAGCACCCGGGCGGTGAAGGCGGTGCCCTCGTCGTCGACGTCGGTGCCCAACTGGCGGACGCGGTGCCGCAGCGGCGACTTCGACGGGGCCTTCTGGTGGTCCCGGAGGTCGTCGGCGTCGGCGCCGAGGAGACGGCCGATGAGGCCGGTGACAGTCGCCCGCGCCCGCTGCCGTAGTCCGGTCGGGCCGAGGGCGGGTACCGACAGGACCGCGACGCCGTGTACCGCGTTCGCATGCGCGACGACGGGGCGTCTGCCGACATGCAGGGGCAGGTCTGTCAGACATACAACCAGGTCCCATTCACGTTCGAGGAGAACATCTCTCGCGGCGTCGACGATCTGGGCGTCGGTCGCGGGTGGCTGCACCACGGATGCCTCGACGACCTCGATCTGCCATCGGGCTCCGGGGAAGCTGGTCTGGACGTGCTCGGTCAGGTCTGCGTCGACGAGCTTGCGCGCGAGCCCGATCGGTTGTCCGGGAGCGGCCACGACTCCGAGGACGACCACCGCTTCCTCGCCGGATGACGGCGAATCGTCCTCGAATTCCATGGAGAGGCTTCCTTTCGCGGCCGCCCCGGGACGGCCTGATCAGGCGTTGAAGGTCTCGATCAGGGTGTGCTGTTCGACGGCAGACGGAGCCTGCATGCCCGGGGCCTGGTCGTCGGAGTGCGATGCGCGGAACGAATCAGACTTCAGCCACGCCAGGAAGTCCTCCTTGGCGTCGAACTCCATGGTGGAAACGTAGGGCAGGCCCTCGGCCTCCGGACGCATCAGGGTGGCGCGGTGCAGACCGGGAACACCCTTGAGCGTGGTGCGCATGGAGTCCGAGAATGCCTTCTCGAAGGCCTCGGCGTTCTCGGTGACATCGATGCGGTTGGTGATCACGAACATTTCGTCGACTCCTGGTTCGGGTCTGATAGGTCTCCGCCATCTTATCGACATGTTGTCGGCAAGATGGCGGTGGCATCAGCCGAACCGGTTTGCGAGCGCGCGGAGCGTGCCCTCGATGCCCTGCCCGTTCTTCTTGTCGTAGCCGATCAGCTCCATGATCTTCGGGAACTTGAGCGTGGAGTAGTCGAAGGTCTCGGTGACCTGCGTGGTCGTCGGCGACGTGGCGACGAGCTCCCAACGCCAGTGATGGCCCATGGGGTGCTTCCACTCGACGACGCGGTCGGTGTCGACGTCGGTCGCGGTGGAGGTGATCGTGTACGGAACACCGAACTGCTTCATCCCGACGCTGAATCGCGCGCCGGGGGTGAGCTTTTCCGGACCCTTGACAGGCGTGTCCCGCACCGTCCCCGAACCGTCCAGTTCGGGATGACGATGCGGGTTGGCGATGAGAGCGAAGACCTCGGCAGCCGGCGCGTCGACGACGATGCGCCGTGAAACGCGGTGCGGGCCCGTGTCAACGGTGGTGACGGTGTCGGAAGCCATACCTCCAACGTACGCGGGACCTACCGATCGCCCTGACGGAACGAGCCGGACCGTTCAGTCGCCGGAGCGCTTCCGCCGCGGCTGCCACACGACGAGGGCATTGGTCCGGGGCACCGGGACGAGCTCGCCCCCGCGACGATTCCGCGACGCAGCGACCTCGTCGGAGAGCTCACGGACACGCTGCTGCAGCGCCTCGACCTGATTGCTCAGGTCGATGATCCGTTTGATCCCTGCGAGGTTGACGCCCTCCTCCTGCGAGAGACGCTGGATCTCACGCAGGAGGTCGACGTCGCGAGACGAGTAGCGGCGACCGCCGCCACTCGTGCGTTGCGGGGTGACCAGACCGAGACGGTCATAGGTCCGCAGGGTCTGGGCGTGCATGCCGGCGAGCTCGGCGGCCACCGAGATCATGAAGGTCGCGCCGTCGGCGTCGAAGTTCTTCTGACCGGCCATGACTCACTTCCCCCAGTTCGCCCGTGGATCGAAACCGCTTGCCCGCTCGGCCTGATCGTAGGCACGCATCGCCTCGATCGCAGCGTCGTCGAGCTTGTCCGGCACCGCGACCTTGACCGTCACCAGCAGGTCGCCTGCACCGCCGGACCGCTTGGGGACGCCGCGGCCGCGCACGCGGAGCGTGCGGCCGT
Source organism: Gordonia namibiensis NBRC 108229 (assembly GCF_000298235.1). GTDB lineage: Bacteria > Actinomycetota > Actinomycetes > Mycobacteriales > Mycobacteriaceae > Gordonia > Gordonia namibiensis. The sequence continues at coordinate 44,999 of NZ_BAHE01000061.1, read as the reverse complement.
CGGTCGTGTTCGGCGGGATCTTGACCCCGACCGAGCCCTCGAGTGTCGGTACCGACACCGTCGCGCCGAGAACCAGTTCCGAGATCCGAACCGGGAGCTGCACCCGAAGGTCGTTGCCGCTGCGCGTGAACTGCTTGTGCGGCGTGACGTGGACGACGACGTAGAGGTCGCCCGACGGCGCTCCGCGACGTCCGGCCTCGCCCTGGCCGGCCAGCCGGATCCGTTGTCCGTCTTCGACTCCCGCCGGGATACGCACGTTGATGGTGCGCGTCCGGTTCTTGACTCCGCTGCCGGAGCAGTCGGTGCACGGGTCGTCGATCCGCGAGCCGGTGCCCTGGCAGTCCTGGCAGGGTTCGCTGAACCCGAAGGCGCCCTGGTTGCGGCTGACGAAGCCGGAGCCGTTGCAATTGGGGCACACTCGCGGGCTGGTGCCGGGCTTGGCACCCGACCCGTGACAGGTGGTGCACGGGGACGGGCTGGTCACCCGCAGCGGGACCGTCGTGCCGAGTGCCGCGTCCTTGAAGGACAGCGTCGTCTCGGTTTCGAGGTCCTTGCCGCGACGGGGACGGCTGGCCGTCGATGTGCGTTGGGATCCGCCGCCCCGGTTGAAGAGTCCGTCGAAGATGTCGCCGAATCCGCCACCGCCGCCGGCCTGACCGCCGCCGAACAGGTCGCCGAGGTCGAAGTCGCCCCCGGTCGTGTACGTCGTACCGCCGCCGGGGAAACCGCCGCCCGGGAACCCGTTGCCGCCGCCGCGGAATCGTCCGCCGGCGAACATCGCACGGGTCTCGTCGTACTCCTTGCGCTTCTCCGGATCGCTCAGCACGCTGTGGGCTTCGGACACCCGCTTGAAGCGCTCTTCGGCCGCGGAATCGCCGGGATTGGCATCCGGGTGCAGCTCGCGTGCGAGCTTGCGATAGGCCTTCTTGATCTCTTCAGCCGAAGCGTCAGAAGCAACGCCCAGGTCCTTGTAGAAGTCGTGTTCCAACCACTCACGTTGTGGAGCCACCAGACGTCACCTCCTTCAAGTCTTCTGTTGTCTGGATGGGTATTTCAGTTGTTCCCCCGCCCCCTGAGGTGCGAGCGGAGAGCCACCCGCTCCCTGAGGTGCGAGCGGAGAGCCACCCGCCCCTGAGGTGCGAGCGGAGCGAGCCACGAAGGGTTCCTCGCCCTTCGTGGCTCGTCGCTTGCGCTCCTCGCACCTCAGGGATCGGTGGTCGGATCGCCCCTCATGCACGGGCGATTGTTGCCTTATTGTGCACCGGTCTGGTCGCCGGCGGGCTCGGGATCGGTGACCGTCACCATGGCGGTGCGGATCACCTTCTCGCCCAGTCGGTAACCGCAGCGGTACACCGCGCCGATGACCGGGTGGTCGCCGGTGCCGTCGTGCTGAACCGCTTCGTGGAGTTCGGGGTTGAACTCCTCACCCGCGGCGCCGAAGGACTCGAGGCCCTCGGCGTTCAGCACTGCGGTCAGCTTGTCGGCGACCGCCCGGAGCGGGCCGGTCTCGAGATCGCCGTGCTCGCGGGCACGGTCGAGGTCGTCGAGGACCGGGAGGAGCTTGTCGATCAGGATCTGCTTGCCGTAGGCAACCGATCCCTGCTTCTCCTCGGCAGCTCGCCGCCGGAAGTTGGCGAACTGAGCGCGTTCCCGCTGCAGGTCGGCCGTCAGCTCGGCGAGCCGGGCGTCCGGGGATGCCTCGTCGGCCGGCTGTTCGGTGTCGGACTCGTCCACGACGGGTTCGGCGTCGGCCGGGCCGGGGCCGGCGGCCGGCTCGTCGCGCACCTCACCCGTTTCCGGGTCGATGCGACGACGGTCGGTCACCGTCACCGGCTCCTCGCCGGACCCATTCGACGAATGGGATCCTGCGGTCACTTGTTCTCCTTGGTGTCGGCGTCGTCCACGACCTCGGCGTCGACGACATCGGGATCACTGTCGGCGGCAGCGCCGGCCTCACCGTCGGCGGACTCCGCAGCGGCGTTGGCGTAGATCGCCTGGCCGAGAGCCTGCGACTCCTCGGACAGCTTCTCGATCGCGGTCTTGATCGCGGCCGAGTCGGTGCCCTTCAGTGCTTCCTTGGCGTCGTTGACCGCGGCCTCGACCTTTTCCTTCACGTCGGCCGGGACCTTGTCCTCGTTGTCCTTGAGGAACTTCTCGGTCTGGTGGACCAGCGACTCCGCCTGGTTGCGGGTCTCGGCCTCCTCGCGACGCTTGCGGTCCTCGTCGGCGTGCGCCTCGGCGTCCTTGATCATGCGGTCGATCTCGTCCTTGCTCAGGCCGGAACCGTCCTGGATGCGGATCGAGTTCTCCTTGCCGGTGCCCTTGTCCTTCGCGGTGACGTGCACGATGCCGTTGGCGTCGATGTCGAAGGTCACCTCGATCTGCGGGACACCCTGCGGCGCAGGCGCGATGCCACCCAGCTCGAAGCTGCCGAGCAGCTTGTTGTGCGAGGCGATCTCACGCTCACCCTGGTACACCTGGATCTGCACCGACGGCTGGTTGTCCTCGGCCGTGGTGTAGGTCTCCGAGCGCTTGGTCGGGATGGTGGTGTTGCGCTCGATCAGCTTGTGCATCACGCCGCCCTTGGTCTCGATGCCGAGGGACAGCGGGGTGACGTCGAGCAGCAGCACGTCCTTGACCTCGCCGCGGAGAACGCCGGCCTGCAGGGCGGCGCCGACGGCGACGACCTCGTCCGGGTTGACGCCCTTGTTGGGCTCGCGGCCACCGGTCAGCTCCTTGACCAGGTCGGTGACGGCCGGCATACGGGTGGAACCACCGACGAGCACGACGTGGTCGATGTCGCCGACGGAGATGCCCGCATCCTTGATGACGGCCTGGAACGGCGCGCGGGTGCGCTCGAGCAGATCAGAGGTGATCCGCTGGAACTCGCTGCGCGACAGCTGCTCGTCGAGGAACAGCGGGTTCTTGTCGGCGTCGACGGTGATGTACGGCAGGTTGATCGAGGTGCTCTGCGAGCTCGACAGTTCGATCTTGGCCTTCTCGGCAGCCTCACGCAGACGCTGCAGGGCCATCTTGTCCTTGGTCAGATCGATGCCGTTCTGAGCCTTGAACTTCTCGACGAGCCAGTCGACGACACGCTGATCCCAGTCGTCACCACCGAGGTGGTTGTCACCGGAGGTCGCGCGGACCTCGACCACACCGTCGCCGATCTCGAGCAGCGAGACGTCGAAGGTACCGCCACCGAGGTCGAAGACCAGGATGGTCTGCTCCTTCTCGCCCTTGTCGAGACCGTAGGCCAGGGCGGCCGCGGTGGGCTCGTTGACGATGCGCAGCACGTTGAGGCCGGCGATCTGGCCGGCTTCCTTCGTGGCCTGACGCTGGGAGTCGTTGAAGTAGGCGGGCACGGTGATCACGGCGTCGGTGACGTCCTCGCCGAGGTACGCCTCGGCGTCGCGCTTGAGCTTCATGAGCGTGCGCGCGCTGATCTCCTGCGGGGTGTACTTCTTGTCGTCGATCTCGACCGTCCAGTCACCCTCACCCATGTGACGCTTGACCGAGCGGATGGTGCGGTCGACGTTCGTGACCGCCTGGTTCTTGGCCGGCTGACCGACGAGCACCTCGCCGTTACGCGCAAAGGCGACCACGGACGGCGTGGTCCGCGAGCCCTCGGCGTTGGCGATGACCGACGCTTCGCCACCCTCGAGCACCGAAACCACGGAGTTGGTGGTGCCGAGGTCGATTCCAACAGCACGAGACATGTTTGGCTTCCTCCTAGTTTGTGGGTGTGCACCCAAGTCCTTGGCCCCGCGGTTCGATGACGCGGGGATGATGTCCGAAACCCGGCGGGACCGGACTTCAGTGCGTCCGACTCATGTCCTACTCACAATGGAGCGTCGAGTCAAACTTACTTGAGTCAGTGTCACTCAGGTTTCTCGAAGTGTGTAACGGGAGCCCATTCGGGTTTGTTCCCGGATGACTGGAAAAAGTTGAGCGAGTTTCGCTCAATCGGCGACCTGATGATGTGGTCCTTGACACACCTGGGCCCGCCGGGCAGATTCACCAGCAACAGGAAGCACACGATTCCACTTGACCGTTGCCGAGGATCGCCCATGACGCAGACCAGTCCTACACCCACGAGGGGCACCAGGGACTCCCCGCCCTGTCGTCCGTATCGAATCGCCGTCTGGGGTCCCGGCGAGGTGGGCGGTGCCGTCATCCGGGCCGCACTCGCCGACCCCGCCTTCGAGGTGGTGGGCGCCCTCGTCCACAACCGTGAGAAGGACGAGAGGGACATCGGCGAACTGGTGCGGACCGATCCCATCGGGATCGCCGCCACCCGCGACCGCGAGGCGTTCAAGGAACTCGACGTGGACTGTGTCGTCCTCACCCCGGCGCCGGCCGCGGTGATCAAGGGGCTCGACGACGACGTCATCGATCTGCTGGAGGCGGGGAAGAACGTCGTGGCGACCGCGGCGTACCACAATGTGTCGATGCCGAACTGGCTCAGCCCGTTCCGCAAGTCCCCGCAACGGATGCTCGAGGCCTGCCATGCCGGCGGCGCCACCTTGCACGGCACCGGCGTCCATCCCACGTTCATCGTCGAGCGGGTCGCGATGACGATGGCCAGGGCGATGTCGTCGGTCAGTCATGTGCGGTCGGTGGAGGCCGTCGACTTCTCTCGTGCCGGATCGATGTGGGGCGGGTTGGGAGCACTCGGCTTCGGCGCCGAACTCGACTCCCTCAGTGCCGAATCCCCGGTCGCACGCGGCGGCGACATCTACTACGGCGATCTCACCGGCAACGTCGCCCATGCGCTGTACGGCGCGGACAGTTCCGAGGTGAGGGTCGAGACGTCGCTACGCGGAATCCCCGCCGAACGTGATGCGCAGGTGGGCGCGACCACCATCAGGGAGGGCACTGCGGCCGCCCTGCACCTGACGCATCGCGGTTACCTCGGTGACCATCGTTTCTTCACCAACGAGGAATGCTGGTATCTCGCTTCGGTACCCACTCGGCCCGCTCCAGGCGCCGAAGCGGTGTATCGAGGCGACGATCTGCCGTTCGGCGGGTTCACCAGCCCGATCGCGTACACACTGGTCATCAGCGGTGAACCGGCCGAGATGCGCACCCAGCTCGAGTTCGGCGTCGGGTCCGGCCACACCAACCCGATCACGACCGCGTCGGTACGGGCCGTGCTCGACGCCATCCCGGCGGTGGTCGACGCCGAACCGGGCATCCTCATCGACGACATCGGACCCCACTACCGGCACGACGACCGGGTCCGGCTGCCGTGACCGAGGACGCCCGACCAGAGGTCGCCGCGTGGAACGGTCTGGTCGACGCACTCCGCTCCGCCGGTGACAAACTCGCCGCCGACACCGCGGGTTTGGACCCGACAGAACAGGCCGACGGATTCCGCGCCCTGGTGCGCGGGTTGTCGAATCAGTTGTCGCGCTTCGAGGTCGACCGAGAACGCCCGGAGCTCGTGCCGTTCAACGGGTGGCGGCACAAGTTCCTGATGGACAACCCCGATTTCCGGTACTGGGTCACCGAGGTCCGAGGTCACCGTGCCTACCGCCTCCGCGGGAACCGCGGCGATGCGTCGTACATGTCGGTGACCGTCTACCGCCGGACCGGCGGCATCGGCGCCGAGGCAACGGCCCGCATCGACAGCGACACCATCGGATTCGACGACGACGGCGCCTTCGAGATCGTGCTCGGCGGCACCGCGCCGGGAGCCGGTGACCGGCTGGAGCTACCGGAGAAGGCCGGCGTCGTCTGGGTCCGGTTCTTCCACGACGACGTGGCTCGGGACGAAATGGGTTGGTGCAGTATCGATCCGGTCGTCGAACCGCCGGTGCCGCCGTCCATCGACGCGGCGAGATTCGCGTCCTCGCTCGGCACTCTGGCGGCCACGACCTCGATGCTCCCGACGATCTTCGAGATGTCGACCAAGGACGATCTCGATCCACCGAACGTGTTGCGGCACTGGTCGGAGATGGCCGGTGGCGCCGTGTTCACCGAACCCGGAATCCACTACGTCCGCGGCGGCTGGCAGCTCGGCCCCGGCGAGGCGCTGGTCGTCGAAGGGGATGTCGTCGAGTGTCGGTACTGGAACATCCTGGCGTACAGCCGCTTTCTGAACTCGCTGGACTTCCGGTACCGACCGGTCTCGTACACGGGCACGACCGCGACCGTCGTCGACGGACGGTATCGGTTCGTGGTCGCGACGGAGGACCCGGGCGGTTCGGGTGACTGGATCGATTCCGAGGGGCGCGACTTCGGGATCATCGTGATGCGTTTCCTCCAACCTGCCGACGCGCCTCCTCTGCCGTCCGCTCGGGTGGTCCGGCTCGACGAACTGCGAGGCGAGTGATCGTGACGTGGACGCCACCGCAGCGGAGTGAGGTCGCCGAGAGCATCTACGCGGCCGCAGAAGCCGATCGGATTGCCCGTCCCGAGCGGTACCGGCTAGGGGTCGAGGCAACCGACACGATCGTCGAACGGGCCACTGCCGAGCACGGTGTCGAGGGATTGGGCGACCCGACACTGTGGCGGCCGGGCCTGGAGCAGTATCTGGCGTCGGCGGCCGAGGACGGGCGTCTGAACGCTGTCGGCATCCGTAATGCGCAGGACGCGGTGATCGGGAAACTGCGGGCTCGCTCCATCTTCGACAAGACCCTGCGGGAGAGCCCGGAAGTGGCCGAACGCGAGGTACTCCCGCCGATCGTGATCATCGGCGGCTGGCGCACCGGGACGACGTTCCTGTACCGGCTCATGGCGCGCGACCCCAGACTCCGCGCGCCGCGTCCGGTGGAGCTGTACGCCCCGTGGCGGGTTGCAAGGCTGTCCCCGGAGGAACGCGAACGGCTGATCGAAACGCAGGCCGCCGAGCCCAACCCGCTCCACGTGCTGAATCCGGCGATGGCCGCCGTCCACGATTCCGGACCGGCCCTCCCGGAGGAGTGCGTCCTCGGCATGGGAACGACCATGCGCAACTGGGGCTTCAGCTCGACGATGCGCCTCGACAGCTACTCCCGATGGCTGGCCGACCACGACTTCACCGGCGAATACGCAGCACATCGGACGATGCTGCAGATCCTCGACGACGGTTCCCGGCGGCGATGGCTGCTGAAGGCACCGGCCCACACGCCCGAACTGGCCGCACTGACCCGGACATACCCGGGTGTCTGCATCGTCCATCTGCATCGCGACATCGTGGAGTCCGTGGCGTCGGGCGCCAGCCTGTTCGCGACCTACCGGTCGACCTACAGCGACGAGGTCGACGGCCACGACGTCGGCCGCTTCCAGATCGAACAGTCGGAGTTGTGGTTCCGTCGAGCGCTCGAGTTCCGCGCCTCCCCAACGGCTGGTTCGGCGACCGTCGTCGACATCGACTACCGGGACCTGGTGTCCCGCCCTGGGGAGACCGTCGAACGGGTTTACGCAGCAGCGAATCTCGATGCCCCGGATGTGGCGGCGATGCTCGCCCAGCACAATGCGGAGCAGCCGCGGCACGGCAAGGGCAGACACCGGTACAGCCCCGAGGAGTTCGGGATCGAGCCTGATGCCCTACGCGAACGGATGGCGTTCTATACCGATGCCGTCGCGGAGTGGACGTCGAGCGCTGCCCCACGGTGATCGACGGCTCGCGGTTCACGCACCGTCGGGTTGCACTTGGATCTCTGTCCCCCGGTTACTGCTCGGCGCTCTACCGTGCGGCGCTACCGTCGGAGGCGCCGAGGTCGGGAGGTCGAGATGGGCGACGCCACATCGAGCACCACCCGCTGGGTTCCATGGCGAGTGGCGCCGGCGTCGGGTTTCGAGGTCGACGATCCGACCGGTAGGGGCAGCGTCGGGATCGTTCAGATCGACGAGCGGCAGTTCGTCGTCCTCAACACCTTTCGATACTCCGACCAGGGCGTCGAGAACGATCTGGTGGCCAAGCTGGTACGCGGTGGCATGGAGCAGTCGCAGGCCCGTGCGGCGGTCGACCGGGCCCGGACGTTCGTTCCGCGCGAGGACAATCCGACGGATCTGGCATCGGTCCCGCGCTTCATGCGCTGGTTCGAGGACTCCTACGGAAAGCACTCGCTGGCGGCGTTGATCCACGACGAGCTCATTTCCGACGCCGTCAACTCAGGTGCGCTCGGCAGCGACACCCTGTCCGATCGGTTCTTCCGCGAGATGATGCGCACGTCCGGCGTGCCCTGGCTGAAGCGTTGGCTGATGTGGTCGGCCGTCGCGCTCCGTACCCGTTGGGTCGCAGGCGGTTACCGTCGTCTGAGCATCGTGCTGTGGCTGCTGCTCAGCGTCGCGGGGGTCATCGCGACCATCGGCTCCGCGGGTGCGCTGCTGTTCGATTGGCCGTGGCTTTTCGATTGGCCGTGGCCGGTGTCGTCGCCGGGTTGGTCGCTCACCGTGGCTCTGCTCATGATCTTCATCGCCGCGCCTCTGTGGGGACGGCAGTGGGCCGCCAGTCTCATCGCGGCGGTCGGCGCGTTGTGGCTGGTGCCCGCCGCTGCCGTCACCAGTCTCGCCTGGATCGTCTACCGCGTGTTGGAGGGGATCGCCCGCACTCTGCGGCTTCGTTGACACGACCAAGCGGGGCGCCGTCCGGTGGTCCGGACGACGCCCCGCTCGATCGTTACCGACGTCAGGCTGCGCTGACCTGTTCTCCCGCTGCGGGTTCCAGTGCCTGCGCGACGATCTCGGCGACGTCGGTCATCGGGCGCACATCGAGTGCGTCGAGGACCTCGGCCGGCACGTCGTCGAGGTCGGGTGAGTTGCGCTGCGGGATGAAGACGGTCTTCAGCCCGTTGCGTTGTGCGGCAAGGAGTTTCTGCTTGACCCCACCGATGGGCAGGACGCGGCCGTTCAGCGTGACTTCGCCGGTCATGCCGACCTCTGCGCGCACCCGTCGACCCGTTGCCATGGACACCAGCGCGGTGACCATGGTGACGCCCGCACTCGGACCGTCCTTGGGCACCGCTCCGGCCGGAACGTGCACGTGGATGGTCCTGTTGAGCAACTCGGGGTCGACGCCGAGCTGCTCGGCATGCGCCCGCACGTACGACAGCGCGATCTGCGCCGACTCCTTCATCACGTCACCGAGCTGACCGGTCAGCTTCAGGCCGGGCTCGCCGTCGGTGGCGTTGACCTCGATGAAGAGGACATCACCACCCATTCCCGTGACGGCGAGACCCGTTGCGACACCGGGCACTGCGGTCCGCTCGGCCGATTCCGGGGTGAACCGGGGCCGGCCGAGGTAGTCGCGCAGGTCCGGCTCGTCGATGGTGACCGGTGCGGTGGCAGTCCCCTGTGCGAGGTTGGTCGCCGCCTTGCGGAGCGCCTTCGCGAGAAGCCGTTCGAACTGTCGCACACCGGGTTCCCGGGTGTAGTTCGCCGCGATCTCGCGGAGCGCCGCGTCGGTGACGCTCACCTCGTCGGTCGTCAGTGCTGCCCGCTCGGCCTGTCGGGGCAGCAGGTAGTCGCGGGCGATCGCCACCTTGTCGTCCTCGGTGTAGCCGTCGAGGGTGACGAGCTCCATGCGGTCGAGCAGGGCCGACGGGATGTTCTCGATGACGTTGGCGGTCGCGAGGAACAGGACGTCGGACAGGTCGAGGTCGAGATCCAGGTAGTGGTCGCGGAAGGTGTGGTTCTGCGCGGGGTCGAGGACCTCGAGCAGGGCCGCGGCCGGGTCACCCCGGTAGTCCGAGCCCACCTTGTCGATCTCGTCCAGCAGCACAACGGGATTCATCGATCCCGCCTCACCGATGGCGCGCACGATGCGGCCGGGCAGGGCCCCGACGTAGGTACGACGGTGACCGCGGATCTCCGACTCGTCACGCACACCGCCGAGGGCGACGCGCACGAACTTGCGGCCCAGCGCCCGGGCGACGCTCTCGCCGAGCGACGTCTTGCCGACGCCGGGCGGGCCGGCGAGCACCATGACGGCACCCGATCCGCGTCCGCCCACGACCTGCAGGCCGCGTTCGGCGCGTCGAGCACGCACGGCCAGGTATTCGACGATGCGGTCCTTCACGTCGTCGAGACCGTGGTGGTCGGCGTCGAGGATCTCGCGAGCACCCTTGATGTCGGTGGAGTCCTCGGTGCGCGTGTTCCACGGCAGGTCGAGAACGGTGTCGAGCCAGGTACGAATCCACCCGGTCTCCGGCGACTGGTCGCTGGCGCGTTCGAGCTTGCCGACCTCTCGCAGTGCAGCTTCGCGGACCTTCTCGGGTAGTTCGGCCTCCTCGATGCGCGACCGGTAGTCGTCGGCGCCCTCGGGCTCGTCCTCACCGAGCTCCTTGCGAATGGCGGCGAGCTGCTGCCGGAGCAAGAACTCCTTCTGCTGCTTGTCCATCCCCGCGCGGACGTCCTCGGCGATCTTCTCGCTGACCTCGGACTCGGCGAGATGGTCGCCGGTCCACTCGATCAGCAGCCGCAGGCGCGCGGCGGTATCCGGTGTCTCGAGGAGTTCGCGCTTCTGCTCGTCGGTGAGCCAGGATGCGTAACCCGAGGTGTCGGCAAGGTTCGACGGGTCGGACATCTTGTTGACCGCGTCGATCAGCTGCCACGCCTCGCGGCGCTGCAGCATGGCCAGGACGAGCTTCTTGTACTCGCCGGCCAGAGTCCGCACCTCGTCGGTGACCTCTTGGTCCTCGACCTCGGTGGCCTCGACCCACAGCGCGGCCCCGTGGCCGGGTGTCCCGGTCCCGATCTGCGCGCGCTTCTCACCCTTGACGACGGCCGCGAGACCGCCGCCCGGGATACGCCCGACCTGCACGATCGAGGCGACCACCCCGTACGTGGGGTACCGGTCGTCCAGCCGTGGGGCGACCAGCAGTTTTCCGCTCTCACTCGCCCGCGCAGCGTCGACGGTGGCCTGAGCTGCATCGTCGAGCGGGATCGGCACGACCATGCCGGGCAGGACGACGACGTCCGGGACGAAGAGGACCGGCAGTGAATATGTCTGCGACATGAAACCTCCAGAGTTAAGTCTGATCGACTCAACTGAGGTGGCTGGAAGTTTGTTCCCGCGTGATTTATGCCAGGGGCGAACGGGTGACGATCAACGTACGGGCACCGCCTCGTCAACCAGTTGCTCGCCATGCGCTGACCCTTGCTTACCACCGCTCAGGTGTCAGCACTCCACATGAATCCATCCGGGTCGCTGAACTGCCCGGCGTCACCGCCGATCACCAGCCGATGCGAGCCGGAACCCGCGGCGTCGACACCGGCATCCTTCGCCGCGGCCTTGCGGCCGTACAGCGCGAGCTTCACCGCGTCCGGGCCGCTCTCGAACTCGACGTATTTGCGGCCGTAACTCTTCCCGACCGTGAATCCGTGGTCGGCGTAGAACCGCTTGGTGGCCGCGACGTCGTCGACGCCGAGCAGGAGGACCAGGTCGTCGACGGTCCGGGCTGGTGCGCCGGTCGGTTTCTTCGACGAGCTGGCAACCTTCCAGATCGCACCGTCAGGCGCCTGAACCACGCCGCCGTACCCCCAGAAGGACTTCTTGGCAGGCTTGAGCACGGTGGCACCGGCGTCGATCGCGGGTCCGAGGAAGGAGTCGGCGACTGTCGGGTCGGCGACCACGAGCGAGATCACGAAGGCACGGAAACCCTGGCTTGGCGCCTCTGCGGCCCGGAACCGCAGGCGGTCACCGAGCCCGAAGGCCTTGTCGTAGAAGACCTCCGCTGCGCTGATGTCGGGAACTTCGAGGGTGAGTGCGTTGATGTTCGTCATGCTTCGACGCTATGGCGCGTCGAACCGTCCCCGCTTCTCGATTCCTGATCGATCGTGCGTCACCGCCAGACTCTCCTCGGCTGGCTTCGATACGGCTCGTCGCAAGCTCCTCGCCTACTCAACCAGCAGGCAGGGACGCCTCGTCGCGGGCTCCTCGCCTACTCAACCAGCATGCGAGCGCCGCGGTTTGGTCAGCCGGGGAGGTCGACGAGGCGGGTCGCGAAAACGACAACCTGGGCGACGACCAGCACCGCCAGCGCGACGGCGAACGCCGCCGCCGTGATGACCACTCCCGCGGAGGCCTTCAGCGCATCCCACACACTCTGTAGCGTCATGACCGCGCTCCGAGGCGCGTCGTGGCGAACAAGTGGCCTGAGGACAGGTGTCGGCGTACCGACATCGAGTCGAGGGGCATGGGCTGACCTCCGTGCGGACAGGTACCCGGACGACGGTGTCCGGGGTCACACTTATGTACCACACACATCCGGGTCGATGCGACATATCGGACCCCCTGATCAAGCGACCAAATCGCGTCGGCCCCTTGGTTACTGGCCAGTCCGGAACCCGATCGGCCACGAACTGCGGATACACAACCGGCGATCCCGAGGAGCCTGCATGTCGATCCTGTCCCCCACCACCACCCGGCAGCCGCTGGGCCGCGCTATCGCCCGGATCGCGCTGGGAGCCGTCCTGGCGACCGCCGGCGTCGGCCACCTGACCGCGCAGCGCGACGAGTTCCAGGCGCAGGTCCCCGACTGGGTGCCCTTCGGCAAGGACTTCGTGGTCCTGGCGTCGGGCGGGGTGGAGATCGCGTTGGGCGCGGCCCTCATCGCGCTGCCGCGGTATCGCAAGGTCGTCTCATGGATCGTCGCGGCCTTCTTCGTGGCGGTGTTCCCCGGCAACATCCATCAGTACGTCGAGCACATCGACGCCTTCGGCCTCGACACCGACCAGAAACGACTGACGCGCCTGTTCTTCCAGCCCGTTCTGGTGCTGTGGGCGATCGCAGCGGGCACGGGCGAACGCAGGGACTGATTTCTATAGCTCGAAACCGCGGTGAGCGCGGGTTCGAGCTATAGATCGGCGGCTAGTTCGCGACGGGTGCAGGCATCCTGGCAGGCGGTGTCCACCCCGGCCCGGACCTGCGGCCGGAAGCCCGTGCCAGAGCTGATGGTGAATGCAGCAACAAGCCCGCCCACAGCGCAGAACGCCGCACAGATGTACATCGCAGTCTGGAATCCGTCGCCCAGCGGCTCACCGGGACCGGCGTCGATGCCGGCCACCGCTGGCAGCACCGCCACGGCCAGCAGCCCGGCGACGCGAGCCACCGCATTGTTCACGCCCGACGCGGTCCCCGCGAGCGCGTCGTCGACCGCTCCCAGTGCGGCCGCCGTCAGCGGCGCGACGGTCACCGTCATACCGAGTCCGAACAGCAGGACACCGGGAAGCACATGCGCCAGGTAGTCCGTCCCCGGTTGCACCCGAGCCATCAGCGCGAAGCCTCCGGCGGCGATGAGCGGGCCGACGGTCATCGGCGGCCGTGGCCCGGTGGTCTGGGCGAGCTTCCCCACCAACGGAGACCCGAACAGCATGATGAACGTGCTCGGGAACATCGCCGCACCCGCCTCGAAGGCCGAGTAACCCAGACTCTGCTGCAGCTGCAGGGCGAGCAGGAACAGCGCGCCGCCCAGAGCCGCATACACCAGCAGCGTCGTCAGGTTGGCGCCGGTGAACTGCGACGACCGGAACAACCGCAGCGGCAACAGCGGTGACCGTACCCGCGTCTCGATGACCGCGAACGCCACGAGCACCGCCACGCCCACAAGGCCCGCGGTGATCGTTGCGGTCGACCAACCACGCGACGGGCCCTCGATCAGCGCGTAGACGACTCCGGCGAGACCGAAGGCCATCGTCACGGCTCCCGCGACATCGAGCCGACGCGGCGCCGACGGATCGCGCGACTCCGGCACGTGCTTCATCGCGATGACCAGGGCACCCAACGCCAGTGGAACGCTCAGGAAGAACGCCCAGCGCCACGACGCCGCGTCGACGAGCCAGCCGCCGACGAACGGTCCCAGCGCACTGGTCGCGCCGGACATCCCGGCCCACAACCCCACCGCCGCACCGCGATCCGAGGGTGCGATTTCCGCATTGATCAGCGCCAGGCTGCCGGGTACGACCGCTGCGGCCGCCACACCCTGGACGAGTCGGGCGGCCACGAGCCACTCGACGGTCGGCGCCACCCCGCACCCGACCGTCGCCACCGCGAACGTCGCCAGCCCGACGGTGAAGACGAGCCGACGCCCGTATCGATCACCGGCGACACCGCCGAGCAACAGGAGTGAGCTCAGGGTCAGCAGATAACCGTCGAGGACCCACTGTTGTCCTCGGAGTCCGGTGTCGAGGTCACGTGCGATGGCCGGCAGTGCGACGTTGACGACCGTGCCGTCGAGAAAAGCGACGCCCGATCCCAGCACCGCTGCGACGATCAACCATCGACCCGCCGTCGACGCAGCCGGTATCCCGCCTGATGCTGCATCCGCCGGACGGTTCGCGGTCATGTCTGCCTTCCCGGACGCCTCGGGTCTGTCTACCCAGGGTCGGGGTCGGAACGCCTACGCGCAACCACCGTTGTCACGGGCAGACGCGTGGCAGGTGGGCAACCGGTCCCTTCGATACGCCCCTCCGCAAGCTCCGGGGCTACTCAGGGAGCAGCGGCGCGCAAGTCAGCGGCGACGGCCTCGACCTGGCCGACCAACTGGTGACCGCCGACCTCGTGACGGTGCACCTGCGCGTCCGGGAGCAGTGCGGCGTTGAGGTCCAGGTGCCCGAACGGGACCTCCTCGTCGTCGACGCAGTGATGTAGGGACAGCTCGACACCACTGGGTGGCGTACCGGCGAAGTCGTACTCCTCGACGCCCCACCCGTTCGGCCCCCAGTTCGGCATCGCCAGGAGAACAGCGCGTCTCGGTCCGGCATACCCCGGCTCGGCAAGCACGTGCAGCAGGATCGACGCGCCGAACGAGTGGGCTACCAGAAGGTCGTCGGCGCCCATCGTCGACAGCCGGGTGCGCAACGGATCAGCCCAGGCCCGCAGGGACATGTCATCGCTCGAGAACTCGGGCATGTCGATCGGCACACCGAGCGCCTTCCCGAGGCCGTCGGCGATCGGGCGGTCGTCGGCGAAACCACCTGCGCCGTGGGCGAACAGCAGCCGACGCATCGTTGGTCCCTTCGTAGTCGTACAGCTACAGGGACCGACTCTGTCCGATGCGATTTCTCATCGAGGGTCGCGAGCCCTTCGAGGGTCGAAAGGGTCCGCTCCCTGAGAAGCGCCCGGATCCCGACTGCCGAACCTCAACTCGACCGGCAGACGTCGATCGAAGTCTGCCGGTCGGGTTGACGTCGACCGGTAGTCAGGTGAGCGACGGTGCCTCACCAGGCCTTCGAGGCTCGTTGCTTGCGCTCCTCGCACCTCAGGCAGCAGAGCTGGGTGCGTCGCGTTCTTTCGGATCAGGGAGCGAGAGGGGCACGCACGCCCGCCCCAACAGCGAGAGCGGCGACCCCCTCAGGGAGTGAGAGGCGTTCGCCCGCCCCCAAGCGGGACTCACTTTCCCTTGAGCGGCTTCTCGGCGAGCTTCTCGGCCAGCCAGTCGACGGTCTGCATGCCGAACAGGTCGGTGCCCCAGCCGTAGAGGTTGGTGAGGAACCGGACCATGCTGCAGTCGGTGGGCTGGTAGTCGACCTCGGTGCCGCCGCGGCGGTAGTCGGCGGCGAGCTTCCGGGAGTCCTTCGCGGGCACCAGTGACATCGGCGAGTCGTCCTTCGCGCACGACGCGATCAGCACGGGCGCGGTCGGCGACTTGCGGCCCAGCTTGTTGTCCTCGTAGACCGGCTGGAAATCGGCGATCTCGGCGGGGTTCTCACCACTCTTGAACAGCGTGTTCATCGGCACGAACGGCATGGTGAAGTAGGCCGGGGTCTGGCATTGGGTGCGGAAGACGTCGGCGATGGCCTTGCCTGCCGGGGTGAACTTCTCGTCGAGTTTCATTGCCGGGTAACGCGGTTCGAGACCGAGCAGCGTCGCGAGGACGAAGGCCGAGCCGACCGACCCGTCGGCGGTGGCGATGAAGTTCTTCTGGTCGACGACCATGCCCTCGAGGACGACGCCCTTGATATCCAGTTCGGGCGCATAGTTTTTCGCATTCTCTGCGGCGAAGGCCGCGCCGACACCGCCGCCGGCGATGCCGAACATGCCCAGCGGCGATGCCTCGGAGAGCTCGTTTCCGTCGTGCCGCAGCGCTGCTCGCAGACCGTCGAGTAGCGCCTTGCCCGCGAACTTGCCGGCGAAGACGCCGTGCGGCTTGGGATCACCGTCGTTGCCGACGTCGCTCATCATGACCGCATAACCCTTGCCGAAGAACTGGCCCAGCGGGCCCAGCGCCGACCACGACGCGCCGTCCATCGGGTCACCGCCGGTCCACATCGTGGACGGATGGCAGTAGGCGCCGACGCTGTCGTTGGCGAGCTGGTAACCGATCAGCGGCCGGGTGGCATCGGGCTTGCCGTCGCGCGGGATCATCAGCAGACCGGTCGAGATCTCCGGCTCGTCGTGCAACCCGCGGGTCACGTACATCAGCTTGTAGGCGTCGAGCTTCGCCGGACGCCAACCCATGAACTGGACGGCAACCTTCTTGGCCTTCAACACATCTCCGGGCTTCTCGCGCCCCGACAGGCGAGGCTCGGCATAGAAGGGATCGCCGGCGACCAGCGGGTCGATGACCTCCTGCGGGCTCGCGGCACGACCATCTCGCAGCGCGCCGACCACGAAACCGTTCAGCACCTCGTTCAGTCCCGGTGTCCGGTTGGGTGCGGCGGTGGCGGCCGGCGCAACCAGTGCGATACCGGAGACGAGCATCGCCAGAACGGCCGCGAGCGTGACCCGTCGGGACACACGCGAGAAGGATGAAATCACTGGTAGGTCACCTTGATCGAGGTCAGAACCGACTCCATCAGCGGCAGCAGGTTGCGGGTGGGACGATGTGTTTCCATCTGCTCGAAGTACGGAACGCTCATGGCCGCACGCAGTGCGGGCCAGTGGTACTCGACCTGGGTGCGGTACTTCGGCAGAAGTTCGGTGGAGATGTAGACCCAGCGGTCCTCGTAGACCGACCAGTTCCACTCGGGCAGCGGCAGACTCACGGTCACCTTGCGACCGTCGAGCGCACGGCCCGGGACCTTCAGTTGACGGATGTCGCGCGGCGGGACCACACCGGCGACCGACGGCGCGGCGGCCACGGTGCTGCCGTAGGTCATGGCCTCACCGACGTCGCCCTTGTAGTTGCGGGTCGCGTCCCACTGCTTGTTGATGACCTCGCCCTGCTCACGCTGCAGCAGACGAGCATTGCCTGCGGCGACCGCGGCGGGCTTCTTGGAGGCGATGCCCTCCCAGGCGCTCATGATCTCGTCGTCGAAGATGCCCGCCTCGTGCATCTCCCGGAGTGCCGGCAGACCGCCGACGACGTAGGCCCGGTGCATCGGCATCAGGTCGGAGAAGATGTTCTTCTGCATCACCAGGATCTGGCCCTGGACCTGCCGCAGGTCGTCGGCGGTGATCTTGGCGCCGACGCGGGCCAGGGCGCGGAGTCCGTCGGGGAGGCTGTTGACCGCCTGCGGTCCCGCGAGTTCGTTGACGCGGGCCACGATGGCGTGGGCGACGGGCTGCAGTCGGCTGAGTTCGAAGATCTCGGTGGCGTCCTTGTAGTCGAGCAGGCCGCCGCCGAAGTCGGCGCCGACCAGGCCGCCCATGCCGGCCCACTGCAGTTCGCGATGCGCGAGCTGCAGGTCCTCGTAGTAGCGGTAGGACTTCAGCAGGTTCTGGTGGTTGGCGCCGACGCCGGCACGCGGGTTCCACGACGCGAGGTCGATTCCGGCGCGCGTCGTCGTCTCGACGAGCCAGTACTGGAACAGCAACGCCTGGTACGAGGACGGGGCGAGTCCTTGGCCGCGGGCCTGCCCGACCAGCCGCTGCAGGGTTGCGGGGTCGGTCGGCAACGCCGGGTGCACACCGCCCGGGCCTTGCGAGGCATCACGATTGACCAGCGGCAGGTTCAGATACCGCGACAGGGAGTCGGCCGATGCCGTACCCCCGCTCACCAGCGAACCGAGCGCGACGACCACTGCCACCGCCGCGCAGACCGATACCCGTACGACCTTCTTCACGATGCTCCCGTTCAAGGAACCGACCATCACGGCCGAGTCACATTCCCATAACCGAAGTGAATCTAATGCTTGAGGTCGTCAGCCAGCAATTCGGCATCGCCAGAACCGCAGGAATCCTCCGTAATACGTCCGATCAATCGAACGTCGCAGCGCAACACCGTTTTCAGGCGATGCTCGGAATCCTCGAAACCGCCCTGGTCAAGGGTGGTCGAAACAGGCCTCCGCGACGATCTCCGCGACCTCCGCGGATCGAGGATCGACGAGTAGGTCAGAACAGCGCCCTGAGCCGCGCCAGATCCTCCTCGACCATGCGGGTATCCCGGTCGAACTCGTCGTCGGGCATGGACAACTGTCGGAGCGTGAACACAACCTCGGCCCCGTCCGGATGCGGCAGAACGCGCAGCGGATTGTGCACGGTGTCGCCGTTCGGGAGGATCACGTCGTGGTCGACGACCCCGAGGGTGTTCCGCGGAACGAACCGGACCGTCACGGTGCCCATCGGCGACTCCGCCAGGAGATCGTCACCGCGTCGGACCACCTCGGAACTCGCGAGCCCGGCCGCCCACTTCGGGAGATTGTCGGGATCGGAGATGAATTCGTACACATCCTCGGCTGATGCACCGATCACCGTGCTCACATGACGACTCCGCATGACCGAACTGTAGATCGGGTTTCGGGCAGGTGGGGCCGGGGAACGTCGAATCTCATCCGAAGTCCCGCCATCCGACAAGGGAGTCACGACGAATGACAAACGAACCCACCCATGGGCCGACCGACCCCGAGGATCAGCACGACCCGGACGGCGACCCCGAGATGCTCACATCGAAGGCGACACAACCAGATCAGGCCGAGGGCGAAGACGACGCTACGGAAACGAAGGACGACGAAGGGTCCGACAGATGACACAAGACGCGGCGAACCGAGACGACTCGAACCAGCACGTGAACTTCCGAAAGCCCCGGCGGAGAGGTCTGATCACGCGCTTCGGCATCGTGGCCGCGTCACTGATCGCGGCCGTCTCGGGATCGGTCATCGCAGGTGACACGACAGCGGAGGCCCGGCCGGCGTGTTCCGACGTCGAGGTCGTCTTCGCTCGCGGGACCGTCGAGCCCGCGCCCCCGCTGGGACTGACCGGCCTGTCCTTCGTCGAGGCCGTCCGTAGCCAGCTACCCGGCAGGTCCGTCGCCGGCTACGGCGTCCCGTACCCGGCGAGCGACCAGTTCGGCAACCGCCTGAAGTTCGCCAAGACCGTCGCCGACGAGGTTCGTACGACGCAGAACCGGGTGAAGTACCTGGCCGCCAACTGCCCGCGCACCAAGGTCGTCCTCGGCGGTTACTCGCAGGGTGCCGTCGTGGCGGGGTACGCGGTCCACGCCGGACTCGATCTCCCCGCGCAGTACAAGGCCTACGACCGTTTCGTCCCGCCGCCGCTGCCCGCATCGCTCTCGCGCAATGTCGCGGCGATCGTCTTCTTCGGCGCTCCGTCGGACCGGTTCATCACCGACATCGGCGCGCCCCCGGTGCGGGTCTCCACCCCCTATCGCGGCAAGACCGTGCGTTACTGCGTGGCCGGTGACACCATCTGCGACGGCGCTCCGGTGGGCGGCCCGAACGCCCTGCACACGCTCTACGCGGTCAACGGGATGACGCTCGACGGCGCACGGTTCGTCGCCCGTCGAATGTGATGCCAGCGGGGGTCATCGGTCAACCGGGACCAGCTCGATCGTGAGGTCGAAATGGTTGAACGAATGCGGCATGTCGGTGACCCCCGATCGCACGCGCGGCGTCAGGGTGTCGTCCCGTAACCCGTGCTGCCGCAACAATGCTGCGATCACCAGCGAGCTGAACAGCATCACGACATTGCGGCCCGGGCACTCCCCCGGGCCGTCGCTGAACGGCACGACGCCCGACAGCTCTTGGGTGCGACCGTCCAGCCAGGCGTCGGGGGTGAAGTGCTGCGCGAAATCCATTGCCTCATCGTCCCGCTGGAAGTGCTCGCCGATCACGACCGTGGTGGCACCCGCAGGTAGGACACCGCCGACCCACTGCACATCGCGTTTGGTCTCACGCAGGATCGCCAGCGTGGTCGGCCACAGCCGAAGCGATTCCAGGACCGTCGCACGTATGAAGGGGAACCGGGGTGGCCCTCCGCCGTCCTGGGTGCGAACATCCTCCCGTGCCCTCTCGAGGGCGTCCGGATGTGCGGCGAGCAACGCGAGCGACCGGTGCACGGCAACCGCCACGGCGTCGAACGCGAACAGCCACTGGGGAATCTGGCCTATCGGGTCGATGTCGACCCGGTCCACGACCGACGCGTCCCGAATGAGGCCGGCCAGGGAATCCGCCGGCGCTCGTGCGACCAGATGCTCGAGACGGCGTCGGAAACGAGAGTAGGTCGACTTGCGGCGAGGAAACGCATACGCCCAGTTGGCATCGCGGCGCAGCACCGTCAGGAGGTCGGTGACCTCGTCGTCGTCACGGGCATCGTCGCCGAAGACGAGACGGCGCACCATCCGCCAGTGGGAGATGACATAGGAGTCCCAGGTGAGTCGCCCGTCCGGACACGAGCCGAGGAGGTCGTCGACCTCGGACGCGACGATCTCCGCACACCGTTGATGCAGCGTGTGGACGGGCGAGGAAGTCTGTAGCGCCCGCTCGTTCAGCTCGCGGCGCACGGTTCGCATCTTCCCGTCGGAGATCAGGACGCCGGTCGGCTGGAATCTGCCGACCGCCGACACCTTCTCCCGGGTCGCGGAGGTGAACGGGTCAGGGGTGTGAGAGAGGATCTCCCGTACCGCCGGTGGCCGGAGGGCCACGACCATCGCCCGCGGAAATCGAAGTCGCAGCGCGTCAGCCTCGTACTTGTCGCGAACGTCGTCGAGTATTCGTGCGGCTCGCCCGTGCGTGTTCAGGCGGCCGCCGAGGCGCACCATGACTTCACGCCTGGCCAGGACGCCCTCGGAAACGATCGGGGTCAACACCCCGGCGAGGATTCGCGCAGTGTCGAGCACCCCGGCTTTCCCGATACTGGGCATCGCCTCTGACATGACCTGCTCCCTTCCACAACCGGCGTACTGTCCGACGCCTACCCGGGCAGGAAACCGAACAAACAGTCACCGGCCCGTCAAGGCCGCATTCACGGTGCGAGGAGCGCCACGATCGCTCGCGCGAGTCCGCGTCGCGCCAGTTCCTGATCCTGGAAACTGCCGAGCTGCTTCTCCGACACCAGACCTCGCATGGCGCCGGGCAGGAACGCCGCGACCTCGCGGACGCGTTCCGGGTCGACGTCGAGGTCGGCGAAGGCGCGCTGACAGGACTCCACCCACGACGGACCCCAGGAGGCGAACTCGGCGGCGGTCTTGGGGAACAGTCGCCGGAGTTCGTCGGGATCGCGGGGTAGTGCCGCCCGCAGGGTCTCGATGGCGCGGGATTCCGGCGCGGTCAGCCCCGCATACATGAGTTCGATGATGGCCTCGACCCGCTCGGCCAGTGGCGCTTCGGGTTTCACGCTGACCGGCAGATCGCCGCGCTGCTCGGCGGTCCGGTGCAACACCGCCGCCCAGAGGCCGTCGATGTCGTCGAACTGGTACTTGACAGCACCCCAGGTCGCGCCGATGTCCTTGGCGATCCGGTTGCCCGACACCGACGCCGGATCACCCGAAGCCAACGAACTGATCGCCGCGTCGAGCATCGCATCGCGGGTCGCCTGTCCCCGACGATTCGCACGCCGAGCACCGGGCGCCGGTGTACCGGCCGGGGTGCGAGCGTCGACGGGGGTCATGGTCTCCGATGGTAGCCGCTAGGCGTTCACGCCTGGCGTTCTGCGGCCACGAGTTCACGGACCGCCGGGGCCACCTCGTCGGCGAACCTCGCCAGATCGTCGGGGTCGTCGGTGGCCAGGATGAATGTGCTCATGCCGAGGGAGACGGTCAGGTCCGTCAGCTGTTCCGCCCACTGCGCGGGTGGACCGGCGAGCAGGCCGGCGTCGGAACCGAAAGTGCCCGCGATGTTGTAGATCCGGGTGATGTCCGCGGGGTCCCGGCCGGCCGCACGCGCCGCGTCGTCGATGATCGCGGCCTTCTCGGCCACCTGATCCGGCGGGACGAACTGCAGGCTGGGAACCCACGCGTCGGCCACTTCTCCGGTCAGCCGCAGCATCCGCGGCCCCAACGCACCCAGCCAGATCGGAATGTCGTGCGCCGGAGCGGGTCCGGCGTGGAGTCCGTGGACGGGATAGAACTCACCGTCGAGATCGACCGTGCCTCCTGCCCAGAAGGCCCTGATCACGGTGATCGCCTCGGCGAGGGCATCGACCGCCTCCCCCGGCGAGCGGCGTGGCCCACCCGCGGCGACCACCCCGTCCCAGAACGCTCCGGCCCCCAGACCGAGTTCGACGCGGCCGCCGGTCAGGATGTCGAGAGTCGACGCCGCCTTGGCCAACATCACCGGCGGACGCAGCGGCAGGTTGGCGACGTTGGGCGACAACCGGATCGACTCCGTCCGAGCACCGATGACGGACAACAGCGTCCAGGTGTCGAGGAAACGCCGCTGATAAGGATGGTCCTGGACACTGACGAGATCGAGCCCGGCCGCCTCTGCGACGTTCACGAGACGGAGCAGGTCGTCGATCCGGTCGGCCCGCGGACTCGGGAAGAAACCGAAACGCAACGGTTGTCCGTAGTCGGTCATGATGACTCCTCGTCGGATCGGCGATCGAACTCTTTCCGAGCGGCGGCCACCCGCGGCGCCAGCCCGATGACGACCGACGCGAACTCGGCGACGGCCGCCCGCACTTCCACACCGAGATCGGTCAGGACGTACTGCACACAGGAGCGCCGACTCGGCATGACCCCGCGAGCGACCAAGCCGTCGCGAACGAAACGCCGCAACGTCTGCGACAGCATGCGGTCGTTGATACCCACCACGGCCCGGCGCAGTTCGCCGTAGCGTCGGGGTTCGGTGTCGAGCGCGATGAGCACCGTCATGGGCCAGACGCCCCCGATGGTCTCGAGCGCGGCGCGAACAGTGTCGGAACCGGCGAGGAGGTCGTCGATCGTGACCGAACCCTTGATCGTGACCGAACCCTTCGATCCGCCCTGCCCCGTGTCCATGCTGCGAGCGTACGCCTCTCTGGAAACAAGAGCACTCTTGAAATAAGAGTGAATGTGGATGCGTTGTGGACGGCAGGATCAGAAACCACAACGAGAAGGAGTCGTCATGACCTCCCCACAAACGAGCCAGTCGCCCGCGGCGAACCACTCTCGCGCCGGCCGTGTCGTCGAACTGGGCCATCCCTGGCGCGGCATCGGCCCATTCCTCTTCGCAGTCCATCATCTCGACGCCTACCCGGCCGGCAATGCCGAGATGGGTCCCGCCACCGGCGTCGACGACAGGCAGCTCGGCAGCGACTTCGGCCACCCGTCGGGCTGGAACATGTACCACGGGACCACAATTCCGGGCTTTCCCGCGCACCCACACCGTGGTTTCGAGACCATCACCGTGGTCCGCCGGGGCGTCGTCGACCACGCCGACTCGACGGGCGCCAGTGCGCGGTACGGCAATGGCGACGTGCAGTGGGTGACCGCAGGCAAGGGCGTCTCCCACTCGGAGGTCTTCCCCCTCGTGAACGCCGATCGCGACAATCCGTTCGAGCTCTACCAGATCTGGCTGAACCTCCCGGCGCGCGACAAGACCGCCGATCCGGAGTTCACGATGCAGTGGTCCGAGGACATTCCCGTCGTCGTGCACGACGAGGACGGGGCGAAGGCCACCGTCCGGGTGATCGCCGGAGCCTTCGGATCCGCCACGGCACTCGAGCCGCCGAAACACTCCTGGGCATCGGATCCGGCAGCGGACGTGGCGATCTGGCTGATCGATCTCGAACCGCACGCGAGGGTCGATCTACCGGCACCGGCCTCGACGGACACCCGCCGGATGCTGTACGTCCACGGAGAGGCGGCTCGCGTCGAGATCGACGGTGCCACAGTCGAATCGGGACTCGGCTTCGAACAGAGCCGGGCGTCGGCGTTGGCCCTCGCCAACGGGGACGAACCGTCGACGATCCTCGTACTGCAGGGCGCAGAGATCGGCGAGCCGGTCGTCCAGTACGGCCCGTTCGTCATGAACAGTGCCGAGGAGATCGATCAGGCCTACAGCGACTACCGCCGCACGCGGTTCGGCGGTTGGCCGTGGGGTTCCGACGCCCCTGTCCACCCACGGACCGAGGGACGCTTCGCCCGGTTCCCGAGTGGACGGGTCGAGCGGCCCGGGCAGTGATTCCCGGGTCGGCTCAGCTGGCGGCATCCTCCAGCTCGGTCAGCTCGGTCGGCGTCGAGAACGAGTACATGACGCGATCGATCTCGGCGGTGAAGTCCTCGGCGGCCTCGATGTTGGAGGCATGCCCGGTGTCCAGCACGACGAGTTGATCCAGATAGCCGCGGATCGAAAGCGTGTGGGCGATGCGCTGGGTCATCGCATGCGGGAGCAGCAGGTCGTGACGTCCACCGATGACCGTGGTCGGCACGGTGATGGCCTCGGCCCCGACCGGCCCCAGAGCCAGCTCGATGAGCGCGACCGCGGCTTTGGCCCGCGCGACCGGATTGCACGACCGGCTCATCGACAGAACGAACTCGGCGTGATCCGCCGTCGCCGAGCGGCCGTTGAGGATGCGGGTCCGGACGAGACTTCGGGCGAATCGGCCGCCGGGGAACGGGAACGGGACCGACAGTGCGGCCTGACCGAGCCAGATCGGCGCCTTGAACATGCTGTTGAGGAACGGCAGGACCCGGGTCTCCGCGGCGATCCCGCCCCAGGTCGTGTTCGCGAGCACCAGTGCGGCCGCACGCTCCTCGACCTGGTCGGGATGACGGTGCGCCCATGCCTGCACGGTGATGCCGCCCATGCTGTGTCCGACGAACACGGCCTTCGAGTCACGCGGCACAGCCTGATCGACCACCGTGTGAAGGTCGTCGGCCAGGACGTCGGCGTCGAAACGGCGCTTGCCCCACATGCTCTCGCCGTGACCCCGCTGGTCGTAGGCGATCACGTGGTAGCGCTCGGCGAGGGCGTTGATCTGCGGGTTCCAGTACTCGATGCAGCACGACCATCCGTGGACCAGCACCAGAACCGGCGCATCCGGCGATCCGTAGTGGTGAACGCGGAGACGGGCGCCATCGTCGGTGAGAGCCCAGGTGGCACGCTCGGGCTCGCGCGAGTTGAACATCGCATCCGCGAACTGCCGGCTGCGGAGACGGCGCCGGGCCTCAGCCGGTCGTACAAGTCCCGTCAGCATCGACTGGGCTTCCGCCAGTCGTGCAGTGCGCAGCGCACCACCTGCGTTCATCTCGGCCTCCCGGCGTCATTGCTGTAAGCCACGTCACAGCGCCGGAGCAATGATACAAACCGGCGTCGGATGTTCCAACAGTTTCGAAGGAAATTTGTTGGACACACGAGTAACCGGATGGGAGCCCCCTCAAACCTCCACTTGAACGCGTGTTTTCAACCTTTTTCACAGAACCCTCTTGTATTCCGGTTCTGCGCGTCCTACCGTGACCGCATGGCGCAAACGCCGCTGTCGATGACACCCACCGGATGGTTTCAGGTCGCATGGTCGACCGAGATCGCCGTCGGGGCCGTGCACACGATGAAGTATTTCGGTCGCGAGATGGTCGCCTGGCGATCCCGGTCCGGCCGGATCTCCGTATTCGACGCCTACTGTGAGCATCTCGGCGCCCACCTCGGCCACGGCGGCCACGTCGAGGGCGAAAATCTGGTCTGCCCCTTCCACGGTTGGGAGTGGAACCAGGAGGGACGCAACGTGTGCATCCCCTACGAGAACCACCCCAACAAGGGTCGACGCATCCGCAGCTACCCCGTCGTCGAACGCAACGAGGCCGTCTGGATCTGGCACGACGTCGACGGGCGGGCACCACATTTCGACGTGCCGGACATCTTCGCCGACTTCGACGACGACGTGACCGCGGCCGACTATTACCCACCAATTCCCGGCGCGACGCTGTTCCGGCCGGGCCTCGAGATCCACCCGCAGTACATCATGGAGAACGGCGTCGACTTCGCCCATTTCAAGTTCGTCCACAAGACACCGTTCATGCCGGACTTCACCCGGCACGACTTCTCCGGCCCGGTCTCCTACGTCGACTTCACCATCGCTTTCGACGAAGGTGCGACCCTCGAAAGTGCCACCAGCGGTGTCGAATCCATCAACGCCGGCCTCGGTTGCTCGGTCACCAAGAGCTGGGGCATGGTCGACAACCGGACGATGCCCGCGGTCACCCCAATCGACGAGCACACCTCGGACGTACGCTTCACCGTCTGGATCGGGCGCAAACCCGGCGAGGAGACCGGCGAGATCACCCGATACGGAAAGACCATGGCCGAGTTGGTCATCGAACAGTTCGCCGCCGACATCGACATCTGGGCACATCAGCGTTACTCCGACCCACCGGCCCTGTCCCGCAAGGAGTACGCGGGATTCACCGCGCTGCGGCAGTGGGCCCGGCAGTTCTATCCCGACGGCGGCGCCTCGGCCGACGAGTTCGTCCGGATCCGCCGGTCCGAGCTCGAAGCACTCCGCGCGGCAGCGCACGTCGACACCGGCGCGGCAGCGCACGTCGACAACCGTGCGGCAGCGCACGTCGACACCGGTGCGGCAGCGCAGTCCTGACCCGACTCTTCTCCCTCGTCCCGAAAGGACCTCACGATGACGGCACCCGAAAAGATCCGGGTCTTCCAGGTGGCCACCGGCAATCTGGGCACCGAGATGATCGACCGCATCCGCAACCATCCCGATCTGGAACTGGCTGGCCTGCACTGTTATTCGCCGGACAAGGTGGGCCGGGATGCCGGTGAGATCGTCGGTATCGGCCCGATCGGCGTGGTTGCGACCGGCTCCGTGGAAGAGATCATCGCCGCACGACCCGACGTGCTCACCTTCCACGGCGTCTTCCCCGACGAGGACCTCTACGTGCAGGTCCTCGAGGCCGGTATCGACATCGTGACCACCGCCGACTGGATCACCGGCTTCCACCGGGACACCAACCATCCGCACCACTCCGGACGCAAGGTCAGCGAGGTCATCGCCGAGGCCTGCGCCAAGGGCGGCGCCACCTTCTACGGCACGGGCATGAATCCCGGTCTGGCACAGATCCTCGGCATCGTGCACACCGCCGACGTCGCCGACATCGAGAACGTCACGGTCACCGAGTCGGTCGACGTCTCCTGCCATCATTCGGTCGACACCTGGAAGGCCGTCGGTTACGGCCTACCGGTCGATGACCCGTCGATCCCGGACTCGCTCTACAAGTACACCGCCGTCTTCGCCGACTCGGTGTACCTCATGGCCGACGCCTTCGATCTCGAACTCGACGAGGTGACGTTCTCCTACGAGCTGGGCGCCTGCACCAAAGACGTCGACCTCGGTTGGTACCAGCTGCCCGCCGGGTCGTTGGGCGGCAGCTACATCAAGTACCAGGGCATGGTCGACGGCGTGCCGCGCGTGGAATCCCATCTCGAATGGCAGATGACTTCGCACACCGATCCGTCGTGGAACATCCAGGCCTGCTACATCACCCAGGTGACCGGCGACCCGAACATCTACTCCAAGCACATGATCTTCCCGCGCAAGGGATTCGACCTGTCGAACCCGGAGAACTTCGCGTCGATCGGCATGACCGTCACCGGTCTGCCCGCACTCAACTCGATACGATCGGTGGTCGCGGCCCCGCCGGGGATCGTGACCAGTACCGACCTCCCGCTACGGAGCTTCGCCGGCCGCTTCAAGATCTGAGCCGGCGCGGTGTCGGTATCGACCTCGGTGAACCCACTCCTCGAGAATTCCTCCCCTCGAGAACGCCTTTCGGGAATCCCCTTCAGCCGAGGTCGATACTGATGCCGGTGAGCTCGGCGCCGACATCCCACAACCGTTCGGCGACGGCGCGGTCCTTGGCCTTCGGCGACGGCTCGACCAGCACCGGCGGACCGGCCAGACCGAAACTCCCTGTGGGACCGTAATACTGGCCTCCCGAGACCTTCGGGTCCGTGGCTGCCCGCAGGATCGGCAGGGCGCCCTCGGGCGGATCCATGATGAAACGATCGGTGAGCCACCGCAGCGACGGCGCGTGATACGCCCACTGCAGGAATTTGTTCTGCTCGCGCATCACCCCGGTCCGAGTGCCACCCGGGTGCGCGGCCAGCGAGATCGCCGGTGCGTCAGCGGCTCTCAATCGACGGTCGAGTTCCAGCGAGAACAGCATCTGGGCGAGCTTGGCCCGCGAGTACGCTCCGGCGCTGGTGAACGTGCGGTCCATCGGGATGTCGGAGAAATCGATGTTGCCCGCACGGTGAGCGTGACTGCCGACGGTGACGATGCGCGCGGCGTCGGCGGCGAGCAAGCGGTCCATCAGCAACCCGGTGAGCGCGTAGTGGCCGAGGAAGTTGGTACCGAAGTCCATCTCGAAGCCATCGGGCGTCAGATCGCGCTGGGCGCGCATGACCCCGGCGTTGTTCACCAGGACGTCGATCCGCGGATGGCGTCGCCGGATCTCCTCGGCGGCAGCGCGGACGGAGTCGAGACTGGCGAGATCGAGGTCGAGGATCTCCACCTCCGCACCGGGTACCTCGGCGACGATGTCGTCGCGTGCGGCGGCAGCGGTCTCGGCGTTGCGGCATGCCAGCACCACCGTGGCGCCGAGAGTGGCGAGCCCCCGGGCGGCTTCACGTCCGATTCCCCCGTTGGCCCCGGTGACCACGGCGACCCGCCCGGTCTGTGGAGGCGCGTCGGCCAATGTCCAACCCGTCTTCACGTGCTCCCCCTCTGACTCCGGCACAACGGACGCTGTTGTTCGTATCACATCTCCTGTGACAGTTCCGGTTCGGGTGTCACACGCGACCGCACCCCGATCGCGTTCTGGAGAACGCAGTCGGGGCGCGGTGCAACCAGTGGTCTGCGACGTACAGGTCAGACGGTCAGGGGCGCCGGGGCGGCGGCGCTGAACTGTCCGGCCGGCGCGAACCTGGCGAGGACCTGGTCGAACGGCTCTCCCGCCACCGCGGTGATGAAGTTCTCGACATCCTCACGGGTCCGCAGACCGAGGAGCGGATTCGGGTCGGACAGCAGACCGAGCAGGGCCTGCGCGACGTTCGGATCGACGGCGGCAGCCGGAAACGACAACTCGAGGTGGGTCGCGAAGTCGGGGTCACCGAGGAACAGTCGGGTGACCTCGGTGGCCGCGTGACCGCGGCGCTCCCAATGCTTCTCGAACTCGTCGGCGAGCCAGTCCGCGGTGAACTCGCCGTCGTGGGCGCGGGCGGCCTTGACCAGCTCGGCGACCTGGATGAGCGTGTTCTGGGCCCCCTGGCCGGCGACGGGGTCGACGGCGATCGCGGTGTCGCCGATCGCAGCCACCGGATGACCGCTCTTGGTGGTGGCGACCGCCTGACGCACGGTCGGGGTGACCGCACCCTTCAGCCACGACACCGGGTCGGATTCGATGACCTCGAGCTGCTCGATGACCGGCGCGTCCTCCGGGAAGAACTCGGCGAAGATGCCGGCGATGGTTCGCCGTGCGGTCACCGCGTCGTGGACGTCGTCGATGCGCGGCGCCCAGGCACCCGACGGCTTGGCGAAGACGATGAAGGACCAGGTCGCTCCCTCGTCCTTGTGCAGGAACGGGCCGACGAACAGCTCGCCGTTCTCGCTGTCGAGGTTGTACAGCGAGTGGCCGGCGCCCGCCTGCGAGCGGTAGGAGAACACGTCCGGTCCGTGATCGACGCCCTTCAGCGTGACCTGCAGCAGTCGACGCTGCGGCTCGCGGTACTTCGTCCGCGACTCGTCGACCGGGAACAGCGTCGACAGTCCACCCTTGCCGGTGGCGACGAGGGTGAGGTCGGCGCCGCCGGCGATCTCGTCGAGGTTGTCGAGACCGACGGTGGTGACCTCGAAGCGTCCGCCGCGATCCAGGAAACGACCCAGCCGGTCGTCGGCGCGCAGGCGGAGGTCGACGGCCGCGGCGACGTAGCCGTAGTCGGGGTCGTATTCGAGTACGGGGGCGCGATCCTCGCCGGCGCCCCCGTACAGGCGCACGCTCATGCCGGTGGTCTTGCCGACGTCGTACAGGTCCTCGATGATCTCGGCGTCCCACTCCTGGGACTTGCCGAAGAGCACGCCGACGCCCGTCGGCGGCACCTTGTTGCGCAACGAGTCTCGGTCGCGGTCGCTGTAGATCGTGACGTCGAAGCCTGCGTCGAGAAAGCCGAGACCGGCGGTGGTCCCGGCGAGTCCGGCGCCGATGATCGCGACGGATCGTCGTGTGGTCATGTGTGTCTCCTGAGATCGGATGCGAATGGTGCATGTGATGACTGGGAGACAGCGTGCCGGGGGGATCGTCGTGGCTGAAGGTTTAGACGCAGCACGAACGAATGGGTGGTCGCGGGGCTGACCTCGATACGCGTCGGCCTCGCCACGCTCGGTCGGCGCTACTCGGCCGGCGAAGGATCCCAGCGCGGCCTCGCCATGCTCGGTCGGCGCCACTCGGCCGGCGAAGGAGCCCAGCGCGGCCTCGCCGCGCTCGGTCGCCGCTACTCGGCCACCGGAAGCCCGTGCACCTGGTAGCGCTCGTATGCGACGACACCGAACAGCCGGGTCTCCACCAGATCGAGGTCGACACGATCGGTGACCGGCGGCAGCATCGGGGTACCCCCGCCCACGACGACCGGGTACCGGAAGATCCGCAGCTCGTCGATCAGGCCGAGCTCGAAGGCCTGCGACGCCAGGTCCGCTCCGCCGATCTCGATGTCCCGGTCCGTCGCGGCGCGAACCTCCGCGACCTCGTCGGCGACGGACGCACGGGCGAGTCGGGCGTTGCCGTCGACCGCGTCGAGGGTCCGACTGAATACGACCTTCGGCAGGGCGGCCCAGATGTCGGCGAAGACGGCGCCCGCCTCGGTGTCGCGCATGGCCGGGTCGGTCTCCCAGACCCGCATCGTCTCGTACAACCGACGACCGAGGATCGTGCCGCCGAGGCTCCCGACGCGATCGGTGTGGAATGCGAAGAGTTCGTCGCTGTGTCCCGGCCACTGGAAGTCGCCGTCGCGATCGTGGATGAAACCGTCCACCGAGACACCCATCGTGTAGATCAGCATGCAACTCCTCACAGTCGGTTTCGAGGGGATTGTCCGAGGCTACGGCCGTTTTTCGAGGTAGACCCGGTAACGGGAACCTTCGAACATCCTGTGGGTCCGCCGACACCCGCCGCGGCGGCGGCGACGCACCGTCGCCGACAAGTACCATCGCCCTCTGTGCGCACGCCCGTTCCCGAAGTAGCCCCGGTCGTCGCGACGCCCAACGAGGACGCCGCGACCGGTAACACCTCGGGCTATCGGCTCGACCTCGACGGCCTGCGCGGCATCGCGATCGCATTGGTCGCCGTCTTCCATGTCTGGTTCGGGCGGGTGTCCGGCGGCGTGGACGTCTTCCTGACGCTCTCGGGATATTTCTTCGTCGCATCGCTGCTCAAGCATGTGCTCGCCACCCAGCCCGCCTCCGCGTCGTGGGGGAGGGCGCTCAACCCGGGGCCGCGGTTCTGGCGCCTGGTCCGACGGCTGCTGCCCGCGCTGCTACTGGTGCTGGCCTTCACCGCTGCGCTGATCGCTCTCGTGATGCCGACGACCCGGTGGGGTCCGCTCGGCGCCGAACTGCAGGCCAGCGCGCTGTACTACCAGAACTGGCATCTCGCGTTCGAGTCGCAGGACTATGCGGCCGCCGACTCCGCGAACAGCCCGATGCAGCATCTGTGGTCGATGTCGATGCAGGGTCAGTTCTTCCTGATCACCTTGCTGAGTGCACTCGCCCTCGGTGGTCTGCTGCGCGCTCTGGCTCTCAAGGTCGAGTTCTTCCGCCGCCCGCAGGTCGTGCGCGGCATCGTCGGGTTCGCGCTCCTGGGCGTCGCGCTGGTCTCCTTTGCGTGGGCCAACTACCGCCACGGCATCAACCAGCCGTTCACCTATTACGACACCGTCGCCCGACTGTGGGAGCCGCTCGTCGGCGGCCTGCTCGCGGTGTGGATGCCAAAGCTCGCGCTCTCCGCGCGCATGCGCAATCTACTGAGCCTCATCGCCCTCGGGCTGATCATCACCTGCGGCTGGTGGATCGCCGGTGTCCAGGAGTACCCCGCGGCCTGGGCGCTCGTGCCCGTCGGCGCGACACTCATCCTGATCTGGGCGGGCTCCCCGGCCACCGCCCGCCCCGCCGAGGGACAGGCCGAGGTGACTCGTGGTCTCGCCTATCCGCAGCTGGTGTGGCTCGGTTCCATCGCCTATGCGCTCTACCTGTGGCACTGGCCGCTGCTGATCTTCTACATGGCGTGGCGCTATCAGGACGAGGTGTCCTGGCTGGAGGGCACCGGGATCCTGGGCGTCTCCGTTCTGATCGCGTGGCTCACCACGAAGTACGTCGAGGCCCCGCTGCGGTCCGGGTCATTGCGGCGCAAGAAGACCGCGGCGTCGGAGACTCCGTCCAAGCCGACGAAGCCGAGCAAGCCCGGCTTCCAGAACTCCCGCGGCTACCGGGTGGCCCTTCTCGCGGTCCTGCTGATCGTCAGCGTGGCCGCCGGCAGTGCCGCGGTGACCTGGCAGCGCGACGCCGCCAACGCGACCCTCGACACCGAGAATCTCGACCCCCGCCTCTATCCGGGTGGTCGCGCGTTCCTCAACGGTGCGCCGGTACCGAAGGTGACCGCCCAGCCGAGCCCCGACGTCGTCGACATGGACTGGCCGATCACCTCCTACGACTCGATCATCAGCGGCTGGAAGGACCCGTCGATCAAGGTCGGGTACTACGGCGACGTGAACGCCACCCGCACCATCGCCCTGGTCGGCGGCTCCCATGCCGAGCAGTGGATCACCGCGCTGAACGACATCGGCAAGCGGCACAACTTCCGCGTCACGACCTACCTCAAGGTGGGTTGTGCGCTCACCACCGAGCACGTCTTCACCTGGTTCGGGCAGAAGTACTACCAGTGCAACGACTGGTCGAATCGCGTGATGGAACGACTGGCCGTGGACAAGCCCGATTACGTGTTCACCACTTCGACGCGGCCTCCCGAGGGGGCGGCCAAGGGCGACTACGTACCCAAGGATTACGAGGAGATCTTCGCCCAGTTCCGCGACCGCGGACAGAAGGTGATCGGCATCCGCGACAACCCGTGGTCGACCGGCAAGCTCAAGCCGCCGGAGTGCCTCGCCAGCGGCCGCAAGCCCGAGGTGTGCGGAGTCTCGCGTGCACAGGCCATGGCGCCGACCGACCCGGCCGCTGCGCTCGCCGACGAGTTCCCGAACATGACCTTCCTGGACTACACCGACGCCATGTGCGACGACACGTACTGCCCGGCGGTGGTCGGGAACATCCTCATGTGGCACGACTACCACCACCTGTCCGCCACGTTCGTGCGCAGCCTCATCCCGGCGATCGAGGCCGACCTGCAGAAGGCCACCGGCTGGTGGTGACCGGCTGGTGATGACCTGGCTACGCCCCTCGGCGCTACTCGGCCAACAGACCGCTGGTTGAGTAGGCGAGGAGCCGTATCGAAGCCAGCTCTCAGCTGATCCGGCTGAGCACCGCCTTCGGACCCGCGAACACCGCCTCGCGGATGTGGTTGCGCACCAATGTCCATGTCGGGCAGTCACAGTGGGCTTCGACGCCGCGGGCGTCGACCCCCTCGCCGCGGCACAGCGCAATGGCGCGCCGGAGGTGGAAATCCTGGGTCACGATGACCAGCCGGTCCACGCCGAACACCTCCCGCGCCCGACGACAACTGGCCGCGGTGTCGAGTCCCAGCGGGTCGTCGACCATCACCCGGGCCGGCACCCCCGCGGATTCGAGGTAGCCGCGCATCACTGCCGGTTCGTCACCCGCCGCGGGAGAACCGTTGCCGGAATTGATGATTCGTGCAGCGCGCCCATCCCGGTACAGTTCCGCCGCGACGTCCAGCCGGCCGCGGACGTAGTCGCCGGGAGTGCCGTCGTCGACCAGCGAACCGAGCACCAGGAGCGTCGATCCGTCCGGCACCTGCTCGGCGTCGAGGACCCGGTCGCCGGCCACGACGTACATCCAGGTGGCCGCGACGGTGATCCACAGTTCGACGACCACCAGCAACACCGGTGCGACGAGACGGGCTGCTGACCTCACCTGTACAACCTAGGTGTACGAACACATCTCACCCAAGATGACGATTTCACGCCGCTCCCGTGGCACCGGACCGATACTGAACTCATCTGCTGCGCTCAGCCCCGACGCGTATCCGACACCCGCGTACCCGACGCCCCGCGTAACCGACAACCGTGGAAGAGAGTGTGCATGCAGTACATGCCGGTGACCTCGTCGATGTTCCTGCTCGCCGAGACACGTGAGCAGCCGATGCACGTCGGTGGACTTCAGCTCTTCGTGCCGCGCGAGGGGCAATCGTCGGCCGACCTCGCCGAGGAGGTCATCGAGGCCTTCTCGTCCTGCAGCGAGATCCACCCCTTGTTCCGCAAGCGCCCGGCGCCGCCGGTCACCATCCTGGGCAATGTCGCCTGGACCTACGACGACGAGATCGACTTCGACTATCACGTCCGGCGCGCAGTACTCCCCCGCCCGGGACGCATCCGCGAACTACTGCGCTATGTGTCGCTGAACCACGGCACCCTGCTCGACCGGAACCGGCCGATGTGGGAAGCCCACGTCATCGAGGGCCTCGACGACGGGCGGGTCGCGATCTACAGCAAGATCCACCACTCGATCGTCGACGGGGTGTCGGCGCTCCGCCTGCTGCAGCGCATGCTCACACCCGATCCCGACGACCGCTCCGGGTCGGCACCGTGGGACCCGACGCTCATCGGGAAGAAGCGTCCACGACCCGCACCGACCCTGCGCTCGCGGATCGCCGGGATCGCCGACGCCGGCCTGCAGGTGGCGGGGATCGCCCCCGCGGCCGCCAAGGTCGCCGTCGCCGGCCTGCGCAAGCCCGGCTTCGTGCCGCCCGTTCCCCGCGCCCCGCGGACCATCCTCGACGTGGCGATCGGGAGCGCACGCCGGTTCGCCGCCCAGCAATGGGAGATCGAGCGACTACGTGCGGTCGCCGACGCCCTGGACATCACGCTCAACGACGTCCTCGTCGCGATGTGTTCGGGCGCCCTGCGCTCGTATCTGATCGAGCACGACGCGCTGCCCGATTCGCCACTGATCGCGGCCGTTCCCGTGTCGATGCACACCGAGGACGACTCCGACGGCAATGCCGTGACCGCCATCATGGTCGACCTCGCGACCGACAAGCCCGACCCCGAACGCCGGCTCAACTCGCTCGTGACGTCGGCCCGGCAGGCGAAGAACGTCGTCCGCGGACTCAGGCCGTTGCAGGCACTCGCGCTGGGCGCCGCGAATTTCGCGCCGCTCGCGTTTGCGACCGTGCCGGGCTTCGTCCAGTACGTCCCACCGCAGTTCAACATCATCATCAGCAACGTGCCCGGACCGTCCGAGGAGCTCTACTGGAACGGCGCCCGACTCGACGGCGTCTACCCCGTGTCGATCGCCATGGAGGGGCTGGCGTTGAACATCACCGTGACCAGCTCTGCGAAGCACCTGAACTTCGGGCTGATCGGTGCCCGTGCGCAGGTCCCGAGTCTGCAGCGACTGCTGACGCACCTCGACACCGCCCTCGAGGAGCTGGAGAAAGTGGCCCGCGTCCGCTGACCCCGGCGCCGGCCGGGAGGCCAATTGGGATCCTCCCCACCCTGACTCGACAGTAAGTTACTGGCGAGTATCATTCGGTGTGAGTTTAGACCAGCAAGAATTAGGCCAACCTTGGCAGCGCGCCACCGGCGCGAAGAATTACGGTTACCTGTAGTACACCGCTCCGTGGGGGCAGCCCTGCGCACTCTGTGCGCTTCCCCCGGTGGCGGGACGACCTAGACGAAAGGCCGGTACGCGCCCGTGACAGCCACGACGATTGCCATCGGCACCACAGCAGCGGTGATCAGCCTCTTCTGTTGGTACCTGTTCCTCGCCGGGGTGGTGCGGATGTTCCGCACCATCAAACTCGGCCAGAAGGTCGACGGATCCCGGTTCTGGCCGGTGATCCCGCGCCTGACGACCATGATCAAGGAATTCATCGCCCACACGCGGATGGTGAAATTCCGGACGGTGGGTTGGGCCCACTGGCTGGTCATGATCGGCTTCATGGGCGGCGCCCTGCTGTGGTTCGAGGCCTACGGCCAGTCGATCGACCCGAAGTTCCACTGGCCGGTCTTCGGTGACACCTTCGCGTGGCACCTGTGGGACGAGCTCCTGGGCATCGGCACCGTGGTCGGCATTCTCGTGCTGATCGTGATCCGCCAGCTCAACCACCCGCGCGTCCCCGAACGCATCTCGCGGTTCTCCGGATCCCGCTTCGGCGCGGCCTACTTCGTCGAGGCCGTCGTCCTGCTCGAGGGTCTGGGCATGATCCTGGTGAAGGCGTCGAAGATCGCGACCTACCACCACTACAACGCCTACTCGGACTTCTTCACCATGCAGGTGGCGAAGATCCTGCCCGCGTCACCGACCCTGGTGTCGATCTTCGCGGTCATCAAGCTCATGAGCGGCATGGTGTGGCTGGCCGTCGTCGGCCTCAACACCGACTGGGGCGTTGCGTGGCACCGCTTCTCGGCGTTCTTCAACATCTACTTCAAGCGTGAGGCCGACGGCGGCGTCGCCCTCGGTGCGGCCAAGCCGATGATGAGCCAGGGCAAGGTCCTCGACATGGAGACCGCCGATCCGGACGTCGACGCGTTCGGTGCGGGCAAGATCGAGGACTTCTCCTGGAAGGGCTGGCTCGACTTCAGCACGTGTACCGAGTGTGGCCGCTGCCAGTCGCAGTGTCCGGCCTGGAACACCGGCAAGCCGCTGTCGCCGAAGCTGCTCATCATGTCGCTGCGCGACCACGGGAACGCCAAGGCCCCGTACCTGCTGGCCGGCGGCCGCAAGGACATGGGCGGCGACGAGGTCGGTCTGGTCGACGCCGAGGGCAACGTCCTCGAGGACAAGCTCAACGCGATCCCCGAGGCCGCACGTGCCGAGGCCTCCCGCAAGCTGGTCGGCGAGTCCAAGGGCCGGATCGGCGGCGGCGAGGGCATCGAGTCGGCCGACGGTGAATTCGATCCCGAGGCGCTGGGTGCGGTCATCGACACCGAGACCCTGTGGAGCTGCACCACCTGTGGTGCCTGCGTCGAGCAGTGCCCGGTCGACATCGAGCACGTCGACCACATCCTCGACATGCGCCGCTACCAGGTGCTGATCGAGTCGGACTTCCCGACCGAGCTGGCCGGCATGTTCAAGAATCTCGAGAACAAGGGCAACCCGTGGGGTCAGAACGCCTCCGCGCGGACCGCCTGGATCGACGAGATGGACATCGAGATCCCGGTCTTCGGCAAGGATGTCGAGTCGTTCGAGGGCTTCGAGTACCTGTTCTGGGTCGGTTGCGCCGGCGCCTACGAGGACCGCGCGAAGAAGACCACCAAGGCCGTCGCCGAGCTCCTCGACATGGCCGCGGTCAACTTCATGGTCCTCGGCGAGGGCGAAACCTGTACCGGTGACTCCGCACGACGCGCCGGCAACGAGTTCCTCTTCCAGATGCTCGCGCAGCAGAACATCGAGATGCTGGGCGAGGTCTTCTCGACCGCTCCCGAGCAGCGCAAGAAGGTCGTCGTCACCTGTGCACACTGCTTCAACGCACTGGGCAACGAGTACCCGCAGCTGGGCGCCAAGTACGAGGTCGTCCACCACACGCAGCTGCTGAACCGTCTGGTCCGCGAGAAGCGCCTCGTGCCGGTCGCTCCGCTCGGCGAGGGCGTCACCTACCACGACCCGTGCTACCTGGGCCGTCACAACAAGGTCTACGACGCCCCGCGTGAGCTGATGGGTGCGGCCGGATCGACTCTCACCGAGATGCCGCGTCACGGCGAACGGTCCATGTGCTGTGGTGCCGGTGGTGCCCGCATGTGGATGGAAGAGCAGATCGGCAAGCGCATCAACATCGACCGGGTCGACGAGGCGCTGGACACCCTCGGCGACACCACCGGCGAGGTCAAGAAGGTCGCGACCGGCTGTCCGTTCTGTCGCGTGATGCTGACCGACGGCGTGACCGCCCGGACCAGTGGCACCGAGTCCGAAGGCAAGGTCGAGGTCGTCGACGTCGCGCAGCTGCTGCTCGACTCGGTCAAGCGCGGCAAGACCGAGGTCAAGCTCGGCGGCCGTTACCTCGGACCGCGTCCGAGTGCTCCCGAGCCGGAACCCGAGCCCGAGAAGGTCCCGGCCGCAGCGGCCGCTACCGCGACGGCGACCACCGAGGCAGCTCCGAAGCCGAAGGTCGGACTGGGCATGAAGGGCGGCAAGAAGCCCGGTGCCGCAGCCAAGACCGAGGCGCCTGCGGAGGCTCCTGCCGAGAAGAAGCCCGCGTCCAAGGGCTTCGGCATGAAGGGCGGCAAGAAGCCGGGCGCTGCGGCTGCGGCACCGGCCGCCGCGTCGGCGCCCACGGAGGCTCCTGCCGAGGCACCGGCCGAGAAGAAGCCCGCATCGAAGGGCTTCGGCATGAAGGGCGGCAAGAAGCCGGGCGCGGCGGCGAGCAAGCCTGCCGCGTCGGCAGCTCCTGCACCCGCCGAAGCCGAGTCGTCGGAGGCCGTGAAGGCCGAGGCACCGGCAGAGGCGAAGCCGGCCAAGGCCAAGGGCTTCGGCATGGCTGCGGGCAAGCGTCCCGGGCAGAAGACGGCCACCCCGAACGCGGCAGCAGCCGACGCCGGTGTGACCGCCCCCGCCGAGAACAAGGTCGACGAGGCGGAGTCGGCACCCGATGCCGCCCCGACCGTCGACACCGAGTCGGCGACCACCGCGGCCACGGACACATCGGTCGCTGCCGCGACGGGCACATCGGTCGCTGCCGCGACGGACACATCGGTCGCTGCCGCGACGGAAGAAAAGCCGGGCAAAGCCAAGGGCTTCGGTATGGCTGCGGGCAAGAAGCGTCCGGGCGGGATCGGCAAGGCCGCTCCCAAGCCGGCCGCGGAGGCTCCGGCAGCAGCTCCCGCCGCGGAGGCATCTGCCGCCGAGGCATCGGAGACCGAGGCACCGGCCGCCGAGGCACCGGCAACCGAGGCCGAGCCTGCGGCCGAGGCGCCCCAGGGCGGTTCGGCTGCGGTGCTGACCGAGGAGAAGCCGGCCAAGGCCAAGGGCTTCGGCATGGCCGCGGGCAAGAAGCGCCCCGGTGGCGCGAGCAAGGCCGCTCCGAAGGCCGCGGCACCTGCTGCAGCCCCCGCAGAGGCCACCCCCGCTCCCGAGGCAGCCCCGGAAGCCGAAGCGCCCGCCGAGGCACCCGAGGTCGAGGAGACCCCGGCAGCTGAAGCACCGGCAGCTGAAGCACCGGTGGCCGAGGCACCGGCCGAGACGAACGGGACCGAGGTCCCGACCCCGTCGGACAACGGCTCGGGCGACGCCCGGACCATCGCCGAGACCGGGGCGTCGAAGGCCAAGGGCTTCGGCATCGCGGCCGGCAAGAAGCGGCCCGGCCACAAGTAGTCACAGCAGTACCGAAACGGGCTCCGACCACCACGGTCGGGGCCCGTTTTTCGTGCGCTGGACCACGGTCGGACAGCACTGGCGGAAACCCATTTGCATCCGGCTGCGACAATTGAACTCGTGAGTAGGCCCCATGTGTCGCATCTGAACCAGAACCTCAAGCCGCTCGAGCAGTCGCTCAAGCTGCAGAACGTGTGTTACGAGATCCGCGGACCCGTACACGCGCACGCGCAGCGGCTCGAGGCGGAGGGCCACCGCATCCTCAAGCTGAACATCGGCAACCCGGCTCTGTTCGGATTCGAGGCACCCGACGTGATCATGCGCGACATGATCCACGCGCTCCCGTACTCGCAGGGATACTCCGAGTCCGCCGGTGTGCTGTCCGCTCGTCGTTCGGTGGTCACGCGGTACGAGCTGATCCCCGACTTCCCCTTCTTCGACGTCGACGACGTCATCCTGGGCAACGGCGTCTCCGAGCTCATCACGATGACCATGCAGGCGCTGCTGAACGACGGCGACGAGGTCCTGATCCCGGCACCGGACTACCCGCTCTGGACTGCGATGACCTCGCTCTCCGGCGGCACCCCTGTCCACTACCGCTGCGACGAGGCGAACGGCTGGAACCCCGACATCGCCGACATCGCGTCGAAGATCACCGATCGCACCAAGGCGATCGTCATCATCAACCCCAACAACCCGACGGGTGCGGTCTACTCACGCGAAGTCCTGCAGCAGCTCGTCGAACTGGCCCGTCAGCATTCGCTGCTGATCCTGGCCGACGAGATCTACGACAAGATCATCTACGACGATGCCGAGCACGTGAACGTCGCGTCGTTGGCTCCCGATCTGCTGTGCCTGACCTTCAACGGCCTGTCGAAGGCTTACCGGGTGTGCGGGTACCGCGCCGGCTGGGTCGTGATGACCGGACCGAAGGACCACGCCAAGGGATTCATCGAGGGCATGGGCATCCTCGCCTCCACCCGACTGTGCGCGAATGTGCCCGGGCAACATGCCATTCAGGTGGCGCTCGGCGGTTATCAGTCCATCGACGCGCTCGTCTCCCCCGGCGGCCGGCTCTTCGAACAGCGCAACGTCACCTGGGAGAAGCTCAACGAGATTCCCGGCGTCAGCTGCGTGAAGCCCAAGGGCGCCCTCTACGCCTTCCCGCGCCTCGATCCCGAGGTGCACGAGATCCACAACGACGAGTTGTTCGTCCAGGACCTCCTGCTGCAGGAGAAGATCCTCGTCGTGCAGGGCAGCGGGTTCAACCTCGGCGACACCAACCACTTCCGCATCGTCACGCTGCCGTGGTCGAGGGACCTCAAGGAGGCCGTCGAGCGGATCGGCAATTTCCTGTCGTCCTACCGGCAGTGAACAGGCTCGGCCACCTCGCCCCCTGAGGTGGCCCGAAGCTCGCGGAAGGCCGTCTCGAAGGGGGAAGACCGTCTCGAAGGGCCCGGGTCTCACCGACCCGGGCTTTTTCGTACCCGTCCGGTTTCAGCCCGTGTAGACGGGGAATCCGCGGTGAGACGGGTTCTCACAAGGGTCTAGACATTTGTGTAACCGTTGGTAACGTGTAACTCCAATCGGGGTCTACAGCGAGGTGACACGGATGACCGAACAGGCAGTGCAGGTGCGGCCCGAGTGGCGGCGGGGGACGGTGTCCGGCGACGGCGTCACGCTGGCGACCTTCGAACTGGGCGACCCGGGAAATCCGACGGTCCTGCTGGTTCACGGCTGGCCCGACACCCACCACCTCTGGACGCACATCGCGCCCCGGTTGGCCGAGAAGTACCACGTGGTGGCCTACGACTGCCGTGGCTTCGGCGAGAGCGATCGTCCCCGCGAGGTCGGGGCGTACCGGTTGGCCGAACTCGCCGACGACCTCTTCGCCGTCGCCGAAGCGGTGAGCCCGGATGCTCCCGTCCACGTCGTCGGCCACGACTGGGGTTCGGTCCAGGCCTGGGAGGCCGTGAGTCGGCCACGGGCGCACACCCGCATCGCGTCCTTCGTCTCGGTTTCCGGACCGAATCTCGATCACCTCGGCCAGTTGCTCCGTGCAGGGCTGACCCGCCCGACGCCCCACCGCGTGCGAACCATTGCGACGCAATCGCTCTCGTCGGCCTACACAGGATTGTTCCAGCTTCCCGTCCTCCCGAACGCCCTGCTGACCGCGCTCGGGAACCCCCGGGCGTGGAAGCAGTTCCTGCACACCGTCGAGGGCACACCACCGGAGAACGTCGTCGTCGCCGGAACCCTGCGTCGCGACATGATCACCGGACTCGCGTTGTACCGGGCCAACATCCGCCAGAAGCTGAGCCGTCCCGATCCGCGCCCGACGACGGTGCCGGTCCTGCAGGTGGTCAACGAACGCGACATCGCCCTGCGCCCGGCCATCTACGACAACACCCCGGACTATGCGGCGAAATTGTGGCGACGCGACACCCCCACCGGCCACTGGCTGCCGTACACCCACCCCGCCTACCTCACCGACACGGTCCTGGACTTCCTTGCCGCACAGACCGGTAGCGACGCACCGCCGACCGTCGAACGGTTGCGGGTCTTCGCCGAACCGAAACCCCTTGCCGGGAAGCTGGTGGTGATCACCGGTGCGGGCAGCGGTATCGGTCGCGAGACCGCTCTGCTGCTCGCCGAGCGGGGTTGCGAACTCGTGCTCGCCGACCGGAATCTCGACACCGCCGCCGAAACCGAGCAGGCCTGCAAGGTCGCCGGGGCGGTGGCACACGCCTATCTCCTCGATGTCTCCGACACCGGCGCGTTCGTGTCCTTCGCCGCGACGGTCCGAGAGCAACACGGCGTCCCCGACGTCGTGATCAACAACGCCGGAATCGGCTTGGCCGGTGGAGCTCTCGCCGCCACCGATGAGCAGGTCGACCGACTCCTCGACGTCAACCTGCGCGGCGTCATCACCGGGAGCCGCGAGTTCGGCCGGCAGATGGTGGAACGCGGGGTCGGCGGGCACATCGTCAACGTGTCGTCCGCTGCGGCGTTCACGCCGTCGCGCAGCCTCGGCCTGTACTCGGCATCGAAGGCCGGCGTCCTGCTGTTCTCCGAGTCGCTGCGGGCCGAGCTCGCCGAACACCGCATCGGCGTGAGCGCCATCTGCCCGGGCATCGTCGACACCAACATCGTGTCGTCGACACCGATCGCCGGTCTCGACTCGGATTCCGAACGGACGCAACGTGATCGCCTGGACCGCTTCTACCAGCGTCGTGGTTTCACCCCGGATCGCGTGGCGACCGAGATCGTCTCGGCCGTCGAGCACAACAAGGCCGTCGTCCCGGTGACACCCGAGGCGAAGGTCGGCTATCGCATCTATCGTTTCGCGCCGTGGTTGTCGCGCATCGGCGCCCGACAGAAGGTCACCGGATGAGCACCGTCGAACGCCCGCGTACTGATCTGTCCCAGACCGACCAGGCCGATCCCGGACCCGTCGAACTACACGCCCGCAATGTGGCCTTCGACTGGGACGACGTGCCCCTGCACTGGATTCCCGGCCACCCCGTGGCGTCGAACTTCATCAGCGTCCTGAATCTCCTTCTGCCGGAAGGTGAGCGCTGGTTCGTACAGACCTACAACGAGGCGCTGCCGCTGGTCGCCGACGAGGAACTCGCCTCCCGGATGCGGGGTTTCATCGGCCAGGAGGCCATGCACGCCGAGGCCCATGATCACGTGCTGTGGGAGTTCCTCGATCACCACGGCATCGATCCGCGCCCGTACCAGTTGCAGATGGAGTGGATCTTCCGCCGGGTTCTCGGTCCGGCGACGGGCGGTTCCACCGAGGCCCGACACAAGCACCTCGTCGAACGGCTGTGGCTGATCGCGGCGCTCGAGCATTACACCGCGGTGCTCGGCGATTTCGCGTTGAACAACAACTGGGTCGAGGCCGGCGCGCACCCGACGATGGCCGACCTGTTCATGTGGCACGGCGCGGAGGAAGTGGAACACCGCGCGGTCGCACACGATGTCGCGGCCTACTTCGGGGACAGCTACCTGCGGCGGGGACGCGCCATGCTCGTGGTCCTGCCGATCCTGCTGTTCCTGGTACAGCGCGGCTACCGGTTCATCATGAAGCAGGACACCTCGGTGTCGTACAACTACCTCCAGAAGAAGTGGCAGTTCCACCGAGGCGTACGCGCCAACGTGCTCCCACCGCTGCGAAGCATCGTCTTCTCCACCTTCAGTTACTTCCGTCCCGGGTTCCGCCCGGAGCAGATCGGCAGCACCGCCCAGGCCGTCGCCTACCTCGCGTCGTCGCCGGCCGCGCGCAACGTCGCGTGAGGGATTCCGATGAACCAACGCGCACATCCGCATTCGACGAGCCTGACCCAACCACCCCCGCATCTCTACGGGCGGTGGCGACACGATCCGATCCTCACGGTCGGCACCGCGTTCATGCGGGCCTGGTGGCCTGCGTGGCGCCCGTTGTCCCCGTTGAGGCCGGCACCGGCCAATCCCGGGATCACGCAGGTGCGCATCGTGAAG
This sequence comes from Gordonia namibiensis NBRC 108229, assembly GCF_000298235.1. Taxonomy (GTDB): domain Bacteria; phylum Actinomycetota; class Actinomycetes; order Mycobacteriales; family Mycobacteriaceae; genus Gordonia; species Gordonia namibiensis. The sequence goes on along the minus strand of NZ_BAHE01000061.1, from coordinate 961 downwards.
CGCGAAGTCGTCGCGCGTGACGAGAACGTGATCGCGTTGACGCTCGCCGCCGCCGAGGGCGGAGTGCTGCCGTCGTGGCATGCCGGTGCCCACATCGACGTGCTGCTTCCGTCCGGACGGATGCGCGAGTACTCGCTCTGCGGCGACACCGCTGACCGCGAGCACTACCGCATCGCGGTGCGTCGTATCCCCGACGGCGGCGGCGGTTCGATCGAGGTCCACGACGCCCTGAGGGTCGGGGACGTGGTGTCGATCAAAGGACCGCGCAACGCTTTTCCGCTGGCCGTTCCCGGCCACGGCTCCCCGGCTCGCCGGATCCGTTTCATCGCCGCCGGGATCGGCATCACCCCGATCCTGCCGATGCTCGCGGTCGCGGAACGTTTCGGCCTGGACTGGTCGATGATCTACACCGGGCGCTCCGCCGACTCGATCCCGTTCCTCGACGAGGTCGCGAAGTTCGGCGACCGCATCACCATTCGCACCGACGATCAGCACGGACTCCCGACCATGTCGGAACTGGTCGGGCCTGTACCGGATTCCGACGCCGACCTCGCCGTGTACTGCTGTGGGCCGGTGCCGATGCTGGAGAACCTCCGCCACCATCTGTTCGACCGCGCCGACATCGAGCTGCACTACGAGCGCTTCAGCCCGCCACCGGTGGAGAACGGTTCACCGTTCACCGTGACGCTGGCGTCCACGGGTGCGCAGATCCCGGTCGCCGCCGACGAGTCGGCGCTCGCGGCGATCCGGCGGGTGATGCCGTCGGTGCCGTACTCGTGTCAGCAAGGCTTTTGTGGCACATGCAAGGTCAGGACGTTGTCCGGCGACGTCGATCACCGCGACAACATCCTGACCGAGCCCGAACGCGAGGCCGGGACCATGCTGACCTGCGTCTCACGCAGTGCCGGCGGGAACCTCACGCTCGATCTCTGACTCCTCTCCCCGCGGACGGGCGGGCCCT
>NZ_BAHE01000062.1 GCF_000298235.1 Gordonia namibiensis NBRC 108229 | reverse complement strand
CGGAATTTCTCAACCTGTCTGAGACAGGGGTTGGGTTGTTCTTCTGTGGTTGATCCCGACGATGGTTGGGATCTCCGGGGCCCGGGGCGGGCGCCGGAAGCGTTGCGGATGGCTCAGGTATCTGCGGTTGAGCAGTGTTTGACGGTGCTGCTGCTGGTGGGCGGCGGTGCCGTCGAACACTGACTCGGGTGTGTGCCAGGCCAGCCCGCTGTGGCGGTGCTTGCCGGCGTAGCCGGCCAGGTAGTCCGCAGTCCAGGCACGGGCATGGTCGATGTGGTCGAACCGGTCGGGGCAGTTGAGGTCGTATTTGATGGTTTTGAACAGTGATTCGGAGAACGGGTTGTCGTCACTGACTCGGGGCCGCGAAAACGACGCCGCGGTGTTGGCGGCGTGCAGAGCGTCGAGCAGATCGTGGGACCGCATGATCGCCCCGTTGTCGGCGTGCAGCACTTGCGGGGCGCCGTAGCGGGTGAACGCCGAGGCGAACATGTCCACCGCCAACGTGGTGTCCTCGCGGTGCTCGATCCGCCAGCCGACCGGGTAGCGGGAGAACACATCGATCACCAGATACAGCTTGAAACGCTGCCGGCCCGGTCCTTTGAGTTCGGTGACATCCCAGGACCACAACTGGCCGGGTGCCGTGGCCACCGCCTTCGGCACCGGGCGTGGCATCCCGCCGCCGTGGCGGCCGCGACGGCGATCACCAGTCATCCGCTCGGCTTTGGCGATCCGGTAGAAACTGGACTGCGAGCACGGTATGCGCCCGGTATCGAAAGCCCGCCAATAGGTTTGACACACCGACAGATCGGCGTACTGCTCATCTTCGAGCACTGCACACACCTGGGCGCGTTCACCGGACGTCAACGCCGCCGGCTGACGACGAGCCCGCTGCGGGACCGGGTCAGTCACCGGCGTGTAGTGCCGATACCCGCGGGTGACGCGGTAGAAGCTCGCCCGCGGCAACCCTGCCCACGCACACGCCGCTGCGACCGTCATCCCGGCGGCC
>NZ_BAHE01000063.1 GCF_000298235.1 Gordonia namibiensis NBRC 108229 | reverse complement strand
CGCGATGGCGGCACGCTCGGTCGCGTCGGCGAGGTCGATGTCGCCGACCACCACCGTGTCGTCGGCGAGTCCGGTGGTGAGGACGTCGACGATCCGCTCACCCAGACGGCGGACGGTGCGATCCTCGAAGAGGTCGGTGGCGTAGACGATCCGCCCGGACAGGGCGGTCAGGTCGCCGGCTGCGTCGCGTGCGGCCGTCATTCCGATCATGAGGTCGAATCGTGCGGCGGGAACACCCGCCTCGACGGGCGTGACCGTCAGACCGGGCACCGAGATGTCGCCGATCGCGGACTGTTCCAGTGTCAGCATCACCTGGGCGAGGGGTGCGAACGCCTCGCTGCGGGTCGGGGCGAGTACCTCGACGAGGTGCTCGAAGGGGACGTCGGCAGCCGCGAACGCGTCGAGGTCGGTGTCGCGGACCTGCCCGATCACCTCGCCGAACGTGGCACCCGGGTCGACCTGGGTGCGCAGGACGACGGTGTTGACGAACATGCCGACCAGGGCATCGAGTTCGGCGCGACCACGACCTGCGACCGGCGTCGCGAGTGCGATGTCGGAGGAACCCGCCAGGCGGGACAGCACGACCGCGACGGCGGCGTGCAGCACCATGAACGCGGTGACCCCATGGCGACGTGCGAACCCGTCGATCGACGACGCGAGTCCCTCGGGCACCCCGAATTCCACGACGGCACCGCGGAGCGATGCCACCGGCGGCCGCGGACGATCAGTCGGCAGTTCGAGTACATCGGGCAGGTCCGCGAGCTCCTCCTGCCACCACCGGGCCCGGCGACCGAGCGCAGAGTCCGGATCGTCCACCGACCCGAGAACGCGCTGTTGCCAGAGGGCTACATCCGCGTACTGGACGCCCAGCGGGGGGCGTTCGGGCGCATGTCCCGCCGTACGCGCGGCATAGGCGTGCAACAGGTCGTCGACGAGCGGTCGCAGGGATTCACCGTCCGCCGCGATGTGATGGAGGACCACGACCAGGAGGTGGTCGTCGGACTCGGCGACGATCCCGGCACGGATCGGCAGGTCGCGGGTGACGTCGAAGCCGGCGGAGGTGAGGGTCTCGACGTCCTCGTCGCACCACCACTGGTCCACGGTCACCTCGTCGGCGGACGCGATGTCCTGCCATGGCCGACCGTCGAGGTCCTGCGGGTACCGGGTGCGCAGCACCTCGTGCCGGGTGATCACGTCGGCGAGCGCGGCGCGCAGGGCCACGGTGTCGAGCCGACCGCGCAGCCGCATGGCGAACGGGATGTTGTAGGCGGGTGACGCCGGATCGAACTGGTTGATGAACCACATCCGCTGCTGCGCCGCCGACAGGGGCGGGCGCGACGGACGCGGGATCGATCCCAGGTCCGGGAGGTCATCGCCGGAAGGCAACGGCGCGACGACCGAATCGTTTCCGAGGCGCTCGTCTACCCACTCGGCCATGGCACGGACGGACGGGGCGTCGAACAGTTCACGAACGGTGAACGGCAGCGAGAACGTGTGCGAGAGCCGGGCGGCGACCCTGGTGGCGGACAACGAGTGCCCGCCGATCTCGAAGAAGCTGTCGGTGACCGACACCCGTTCGACGGCCTGGTCGAGGACGTCGGCGACGATCTCGATGATCAGGCGTTCGGTGTCCGACCCCGGTGCCACGATCTCACGCGGACCGAGCTCCGGTGCGGGAAGCGACTTCCGGTCGATCTTCCCGGATGTTCCGAGCGGCATGTCGTCGAGCACGACCACGGTGTCCGGCACCATGTACGGCGCGAGGCGACGCGCCGCATGTTCACGTACCTGCGTCACCTCGGCATCGCCGGAGACGTAGGCGACGAGGAGGTCGTCGCGCACCAGAACCGCGGCGGCGACGACGCCGGGTGCGGCC
>NZ_BAHE01000064.1 GCF_000298235.1 Gordonia namibiensis NBRC 108229 | reverse complement strand
TTCCGTTGCCTGAGCAGCCTATGAGGGTTTGTGTCAATGGGTCCTGCGGTGGGGTGTGGGCGTGTGGGTGTTGCCGGGCGGCCTGGTTGGGCGGTCCGGGTGCGGGTGCTGGTGGTGGTTGGTCGGCCGGGGTCGTGCCTGGCGCGGGCTCTACCTAGCGGTCAAACGGGTTGCTACCCAACAGCCTTCATCCGAGCTCGGGTCGCGCCGGGTGGGACTGCTCAGGCTCAGGCGCGGGTTGTGCCCTAGGTGCGGCGAGCTTGTCCCGGTCGGTGGGGTTTTCGGTTCAGGCGGCGCTCACCTCCGCGGACTGGGGTGCGCCGGCCAGGGTCGGGTCCCAGGGAGTGGCGGTGGTGATCACCACGTGCAGCTGGCGTAGCAAGGCAGCGGCGATGGCCACATAGGCCTGGTTGGGTTGCAGTCGATTGTGGGTGCGGGTGGTCAGGTGTTGGTAGCGGGCGGCGTAGACCGGGTTGTGCCGCAACGCGCCGAACGCCGCTCGCCAGGCGGCAGTTCGTAGGCGGGGCCGCCCACGGCCACTGATGGTGGTTGTGCCCTGGTAGCTGCCCGAGGAGTTCTCACGCGGGCACAGGCCGGCGTGTTTGACCACCGCCCGGGCGGAATCGAAGCGGGACAGGTCACCGGTTTCGGCGAGGATCGCCGCGACCGAGACCGCGGTGACGCCGGGAATGCTGCTGGCCAGTGCGGTCAGCTGCAACTCGTCGAGCACAGCCAGCATGTGGCTTTCGACCTGCCGGCACTCGACGGTGGCGTGGTGAAAGTCGTTGAGACCGTAGTGGGCACGTTCCAACGCTCCGGTCCGCTCGGGCGGCATGGTGGTCGCGAAAGCGGAGGTGATGATCGCGGTCAGGATCGGCCCGTGGATCCGGTGGGCACCCCAGCGGGGAAGTTCGCGGTGCAGTCGGGCCCGTAGCCGGGTGCGCGCGCGGGCGGGGCTGCGGTAGGCGGTGATGGTGCGTGGATCGCAGCCGATGATGGTCATGGTGGCCAGCCAGGTGGCCGAGTCCAGGGGTTGGGCGGCGCTATCGAGCACCTGCGGCCAGGCACTGTCGAGGAGGTCGCGGATTTGTTGGCGGGCCGCGGCTCGGCGGGTGAGTTGCTCGGTCCGTCGCACGCCGAGGTGACGCAGCCGTGCCCAGTGCTGATCAGCGTGTTCGGGCAGGTAGATGTGGAGTTGGGTGGTCAGGCGAGCGATCAGCAGGGCGTCTTTGTCGTCGGATTTGTCGCGGGTGAAGTCTTCGGTCTCCCGAGCCCGTGCCACCACCATCGGTTGCACGCACACCATCTGCGCTCCGACTGCGGCGGCCAGATCAGCGACCACTTTCCAGCGGTGCCCGGTCGGTTCACAGGCGAGCACGATGCCGGCGAATCCGGCCACCTCGGCCTGGGTGCGGGCCCAGGCGATCGCCGGCCCCAACTTCCACGGTGTGAAGGTAAACGTTTTGCGGGCCAGGATGCGGGAGTCGTGATCGGCGACCACGATCACCTGCTTCTTGGCTGCCAGGTCGATCGCCACCACCGCATAGTCGCGGCCCACGATTTCTCGGAACCGGGTCAACCGGTCGTTTCGGCGTTTCGCTCCTCGGCTCAACGGACTAGCCTCGAACATCGACATCCTCCTTTTGTGGTTGGGACACCAAGCCCTTACGACCACAACAGGAGGATGTCCTTCATTTCACCACCTTGGAGCTATTACTAGGTGC
>NZ_BAHE01000065.1 GCF_000298235.1 Gordonia namibiensis NBRC 108229 | reverse complement strand
TGCAGGACCGACTCGATCTCCCCCAACTCGATCCGCTGCCCCCGCAACTTCACCTGAAAATCACTACGCCCCAAATACTCCAACTCACCAACACCAGACCACCGCACCCGATCACCCGTCCGATACAACCGCGAACCCCACCCACCAAACGGATCCGCCACAAACCGCTCCGCAGTCAACCCCGACCGCGACGCATACCCCCGAGCCACCTGCACCCCACCCAGATACAACTCACCCACCACACCCACCGGAACCGGCCGCAACCGCGAATCCAACACCCACACCGACACATTCGGCACCGCACGACCAATCGGCACCACCACCTCACCACCGCCGACCACATACGACGTCACATCCACCGCAGCCTCAGTCGGCCCATACAAATTCACCACCCGCACACCAGGCACCAACCCCCGCAACCCCTCCACACCCGCAACACCCAACGCCTCACCCGAACAGAACACCTGCCGCAACGACCCCAAACCCACACCACCCGAACCACCCAGCGCATCAACAAACACCGACAACATCGACGGCACAAAATGACACACCGACACACCAAACCGCTCCACCACCGACGCCACATACCACGGATCCCGATGCCCACCCGGCTCCGCCACCACCACCGAAGCACCAACCATCAACGGCCAGAACAACTCCCACACCGACACATCAAACGACACCGGCGTCTTCCACAACACCACATCATCACCAGTCACCCCGAACAACGACTGCATCCACCCCAACCGATTCACCACCGCCCCATGCGACACCGTCACACCCTTCGGCCGACCCGTCGACCCAGACGTGAACAACGTGTACACACCCACCAACGGCGACAACACCCCCACCTCATCCACCACCGCACCCAACTCCACACCACCATCAACACCCGAAACACCCGACCCCACACCACAATCCACCACCAACCGCTCCACACCAGAAGGCACCACCACCTCCTCAGACCCCCGCGTCAACACCACACCCACACCCGCCGTCGACAACATGTAACCCACCCGCTCCACCGGCGCATCCACCTCCACCGGCACATACCGCCCACCCACAACCACCACCGCATGCACCGCCACCAACAACTCCAACGACCGCGACATCACCACCCCAACAGCAGAATCCACCCCCACACCCACACCCAACAACCGCCGCGCAACCCCCGCCACCAAACCACCGAACTCCCCATACGACACCACCCGATCCCCACACCACACCGCCACCTGCGACCCCGACAACCCCACCCGCTCAGCCACCACCGAACCCACCGAACGACCACCCCACCCCAACTCCACCACCGCACCCCGCGACCACGTC
>NZ_BAHE01000066.1 GCF_000298235.1 Gordonia namibiensis NBRC 108229 | reverse complement strand
TTTGGGGTACCGCCTCAGTCATGGCGGCGGCCACGGTTTCAGCGGTGTGGTCATCACGTAGATGCAGCAGCATCACAAACCCGGTGGTGCGCTCGACCAGCGTTCCGATCGCCGAGGCGTTCCCGGCGCCCATGATTAGGTCGCCCTCCCAATGACCGGGCACCGCCCGGTCATCTGCTTCGGCCGGCCGTTCACTGATCGACACCATGTCCTTGAACCGACTACGACCAGACGGGTTGCGACCCTGTGATTTACGACGGATACGGCCAGTACGCAATGCGGCTTGGACTTCTTTCTTCAGGCCGCCTCTGGCTTGGACATAGAGGGCCTGGTAGATCGTTTCGTGCGACACCTGCATCTCCGGGTCGTCGGGAAACTCCACCGCCAACGATCCCGAGATCTGTTCGGGGCTCTGGCGAAGTTTGAGTCGATCAGCGACCTCAGTGTAGAGCCGACTACCGGGCACCAGTTTGCGTTGTTTGGGGCGGCGCCGAGCGGCATCGACCCTGTTCTGGGCTACCAACGCCCGATACCGACCCGCCCGATCAGTCGGTGTTCCACGGGCCAATTCCCGGCTGATCGTTGAGCGTGCCCGTCCCATCAACCCGGCGATCTGCGCCGGACGGTAGTGGGCGGTGACCAGCTCTTCGATCCGGCATCGATCGGTCCAGGACAGTCGGCCTCGACCGGGGTCGACGACGGCTTCTAGCTGCGGGTTGCTCGTCACCGGACGCACCCCACCAGCCTGCTTGAACCAGGTCTGACCAGCCCACTTCGACACGCCAGCGGCTCTGGCTGCGGCCCCGACGGTCAACCCTCGACGCAGCCCACCCCAGAACACCTCACGAGTCTGAGCCGACTTCGGCCGACCCTGACCGCGACCGCTGGGCAACGACCGACCAGCAGCATGCATCCACGCGTAGCCGGTATACGGAGACACCCCGATCGATCGGGCCGCGGCCACCACCGAGGCTCCCGACTCGATCTCAACCCAAAACCGGGTCCGTAGCTCCTCGCCAACACGCACCCCAGCAACAGCCACCACAGCCTCCACAAGTCAGGCTGTTGCAGCGATCACTTGAACCTGCC
>NZ_BAHE01000067.1 GCF_000298235.1 Gordonia namibiensis NBRC 108229 | reverse complement strand
GGCGAACGCCTGCGAACGCACCGGCTGCACACGCTCGACAATCGCCTCGAAAGGCACGTCAGCATGCGCGAACGCCTCCAGATCGACCGAGCGCACCTGGTCGAGAAGATCCGCGAAACTGTCCCGCGGCGCAAACGACGTCCGCAAAACCAAGGTGTTGACAAACATCCCGACCAACGGATCGAGCGCCTGCTGCCCACGACCGGCGATCGGCGTGGCCACCGCGATGTCATCAGTTGCCGACAACCGCGCCAACAACACCGCCAACGCCGCATGCACCACCATGAACGAGGTCACCCCACGCTCACGGGCAAGCTCGTCGACCCGGACACCCGTCGCGGCCGGCAACGGCACCGACACGGTGGCACCCCGGTGCGAGGCCACCCGCGGCCGCGGGCGATCAGCCGGCAACTCCAACACATCCGGCGTACCCGCCAACTGCTTCGCCCAGTACTCCAACTGCCGCCCGACCACCGACGACGCATCATCCGGCGACCCCAGAACACGACGCTGCCACAACGCAAAATCAGCGAACTGCACATCCAACGGCGCGAACCCCGGCACCTCCCCCACCGACCGAGCCAGATACGCCGTCACGATGTCACCGATCAACGGCCGCATCGACTCACCGTCACCGACGAGATGATGCAACACCGCCAACAAGATGTACTCATCCTCACCCACCGGCAACAAACGCACCCGGAACGGCGGCGCCGCAGCAACATCAAAACCCGAACCCGCCGCGGCCACCAACTCCTCCTCACCGGAGACCACAGCCCAATCCGGCTCCGCCACAGCCGAACCCACAGCATGAACCAACTGGAACGGCTCCCCGTCAACCGCCGGGAACGTCGTCCGCAACACCTCATGACGAGCCACCACATCACGCACCGCCAACTCCAGGGCAGCCACATCCAAACGCCCAGCCAGCCGCACCCCCACCGAGATGTTGTACGTCGGAGCCTCCGGCTCCAACTCATTGATGAACCAGATCCGCTGCTGCGCAAACGACAACGGAACACGATCCGGACGCGGATCAACCGCCGTGACCGGCGGCAGCGCGGCG